>NZ_LBJA01000002.1:0-2605 GCF_028128695.1 Bradyrhizobium sp. CCBAU 25360 | reverse complement strand
CGCGCCACTGGCTACGCAGTACGAGTGGTTCGCCGCCGTTCTGCGCGGGCACTATGGCTATTATGGCAGGCCGCATAAGTCCAGCGCTCAACGGCTTATACCGCGAAGTGCGTCGGACCTGGCTGTGTTGTCTGAGACGGCGTAACCAGAAAAGCTGGCGCATGGGCTGGCCGGAGTTCGAGACCCTGACGGCACGCTTCCGCCTGCCAACTCCACGCATCACTCGCACATAGGCGCAGGCGCGGATATGACCCGGGTTACCCTCGGGAAGAGCCGGGTCCGGGAAAGCCGCCTGCCCGGATCTGTGAGGGCAAAGCCAAATGGCCCACGATCCGGGGGGATCTCGCTGGGATCGGTGCCAAGCTCCAGATGTTCCTTCACAGACGGAATTTGCTGCTGCCGCCGCTTCGGCAACGACTTACGTAATGCCGCCCTACTGGGTCACCTGGAGAATATTGATGAGATCTACAGGAGTGCCGCTGACGCGCCAGGCTGAAGACCGCACCACGCTTGTGTCGCCGACTCACGCGTTCCAGGCTAACCTGCAGAAAAGAAGAACATGAAAACACTACGATAGTGTACGAGCGCGGTCGCGTTCTCGCGGAGGCTAGCAGGTGAATGAACCCGCGGGGTCCGTTCCGATTATGCGTTTCGCACACTCGCAGCACGCATTGCATGATGCGCCGCTCGCGATGAGCAGCCCCAATCGTCATCTCAACGCGAAGAGGTCAGCGCGCCGTTGTGATCATCGGTGGTCTATTCGCGGCAGAGGCGGAGTTTCGGCTAGTGAGCGAGAGGTCGAGGAACAAAGTGCCTCGCGATTGCGGAGGCACTTGCGAAGGGTCCCTCTGGTGCAGTACGTCCAGCTCGTTGATGCCGTTACGTTCAAGCCAGCCACGCGTCCCGGGAATTGTCCTTTCGCTTTTCGTGTAACATGCTGTGTCGGCTCGACCCGCTCGATCGAAAGTGTCATCCTGAAGCGGGACATCCGATCGTCGTCCCAAAGTGCAGGTGGGTCCTGACAGACAAGCACCACTACATTCACCTCATGGTTCCGCTAATTGAAATCCGTCGGGCAACAGTGCGAAAGAAGCGCGAGGTCGTTGTCAATCTGCTGCTTGCTACCGCCGCACATCGTGCAGAAGTTCACATAAAGTTCTTCGCATATTGGAAAGGCACTTCCGATCTCGAGCTTGCTGCAGGTCCTAACCAGAGAGTTCAGCTGAACCACCAGGCACGATCGCCCTAGCAGCAATCCAGCTAATCTTGAGATTGTACTCGCAAGCGTCTATGCCAAGGATCAACACGCTTACGAAACTGCAATTCTGCTTATTCGCCTTGCCGCGGCCGTAATTACTGCCCCAGCTTCTTCGATATCAATATCCTTGGAGAAATATGGAGAAAATGAAAGGCTGATAGCACTGCGCGGACCGGCCGTCGGCTGTTTGATCAATGCACCAACCGAAATGATGCCGTCGATATTCTCGTCCTGAACTACGGCAAAACCACGCTCCTTTGTCAGGTGGATTTCGTTTAGAACGAGGTAAGGATCTGTAATGGTCTTGCTTGTGATCCGGCGCAGGGGGCCCGGTCCCAGAATTTCGAGGACCTCTTCATCGCAAAAGGAGGACAGAATGCATCTTCCGATTGCTGTGGAATGCAGGGAAAGTTCGCCTCCAGGTTCGGCGAGAACGGAGACGGGAGCGTCGCCGGCCAGCCACATCAGGTATATCGCTCGTCGCCCTTGCAGCGTCGCCATATAAGAATCGACCCGCAGCTTCCTTGTGACTTCCTCAAGTTCTTTGCGCGCTTCGACCAATAGATTGTCCCGGCGCATTAGTGATGCACCGAAAATCAGGGTCTGATAGCCAATGGTGTAGCGCTTCGTATCGGGATCGCGCTGGAGATAATGCCGCTCCGAGAGCGTGTTGACCAATCTCTGAACGATTGCAGGGCTCAGTTCGAGAAGGCGGGCCAATTCTCGCGTGCCGATGGGCCTTTCAGCTTGGTTTACGGCTTCCAAAATTTCGAGGCCACGTTCGAGCGATTGGCTCTTAGACATACGGTTGTCGAGCGTACTCGACGATATCCGATCTGTTTCGATGGCCATGTTTCAATGGGACCGGCAGAGTTCCCGGGACGACTTAGTCAGCAACTCACAGCCTGTATCGGTCACTATCACGGTGTCTTCAACCATCATCCCGCCCCAGCCGATCTCATAATAGGGGGTTTCGACACAGAGCACCATACCAGGTTTCAGAATTGTCTCACTGCTTGGCCCGATCAACGGGAATTCATGGGACCGCAATCCGATTCCGTGGCCGCAGTGGTTGCGCTGATAATCAGGCAAGGCGCCAGATCTCACTTCCTTCATTGCTGCCTCGAAGATGGCACTGGCAGCGATGCCGGGGCGCACCAACTCCAATTCGATGCGCTCGCCTCTCAAGAGTGCACTGTACCGGTCTCTTGCAAGGGCGCCAGGATCTCCGATTGCATAGGTCCGCGCCATATCTGAGTAGTAACCGTTAAGAGTTGCGCCGATGTCCAGCCGGACAAGATCTCCTTCTTGCATGATGCGGTTTCGGGCGTACGCATCGACACGAGA
>NZ_LBJA01000001.1:604939-1095837 GCF_028128695.1 Bradyrhizobium sp. CCBAU 25360 | reverse complement strand
GAAGCACAAGACGGAAGGGAAACGCCTGACGCGCAAGCTGACGGCGTTGGCCCATGAGGCTTGGCGGCTCATGCATCTCACGGGCACAAGGCCGCAGCGTTTGGGAGAACAATCGTTGAAGCTCGATAAACCGGTAGCGAGAGATGGCAAAACCTTGGAGAGACGCAGGTGGCGGAACAACGCATAGCGTATCGTTGTTGGTCCAGGTCATGACCATTGGGCCCTAAAATCAAACGCTTCTGCTGCGGGGACCCATCGCGATACGTACCACCGGGAGAGGACCGGCCAATGGCCCTCGAGCGGTAGGTCTCGAAGCCAATTTGGGTCGTTGGCGGTAGTCGCTTCCGCAAAGG
This sequence comes from Bradyrhizobium sp. CCBAU 25360, assembly GCF_028128695.1. Lineage (NCBI taxonomy): Bacteria > Pseudomonadati > Pseudomonadota > Alphaproteobacteria > Hyphomicrobiales > Nitrobacteraceae > Bradyrhizobium > Bradyrhizobium sp. CCBAU 25360. The sequence continues at coordinate 1,095,484 of NZ_LBJA01000001.1, read as the reverse complement.
TCTTTTTGTAAGGTCGGAAGACGTTGCGTCACGCTCAGGGAAGCCGTAGCTCGTGATCGTTTTTGCGAGCTTCACGATTTTTGTCTGAGTGAGGCCTTCGTCGATCAAGTCACGGAATTGTTTGTCCTCAGGTCGAAATGCGAAGGAGTTAGTTATTTCGTTGCCGTTTAAGCCTTGAAGGGCGCTCCAATCCCTTGGCGTTAGGATCTTCCAAACTGCCGACAATCGCTCCCGACGCATTGACAAGCATGTCGACCCGCCAGCCCAGTCGGATGGTATTGGAATAGCTGAATTCGCTCTTTAAGCGTAAGCGCTTAGCCGTCACCCTATTGATGCGGGCTTGACGCTTTGCGGAATCGCCACGGCATGAGGTCTTCGATCCTGCTGTGGGGATGGCCGTCGATGATCGCCTCGAGTGTTTCGGCGATGTAGGCAGCAGGGTTTACGTCGTTGAGTTTGCAGGTGGCGACGATCGAGGCGAGCAAAGCCCAGTTTTCCGCCCCGATTTCATGTCCGGCGAAGAGCGCGTTTTTCCTGGTCAAGCAGATCGGCCGGATGGCGTTCTCGACCGGGTTGGTGTCGAGCTCGAGACGCCCGTCTTCGAGGAAGCGGGTCAGCCCTGCCAATGATTGAGCGCATAGCGGATATCCTCGGCGAGCGTCGAGCCGCTGGAGATCATCGACAGCTGTTTCTCGAACCAGGACTTCAACGCGGCGACCATGGGCAGCGAGTGCTCCTTGCGCGCGGCCAGCCGGATGTCCGGCGATGCGCCGCGCACCATGGCTTCGATAGCGTAAAGCTGGGCGATGTGCCGAATGGCGGCCTCGGCGATCGGCGACTTGCTGTTGCGGGCCAATTTCACAAAGCGCCGGCGCAAATGGCTCCAGCAATGCACGAGCGTCCAAGGCCCTTGCGGTCGAACGACTTCGGTCATCCGGTCATATCCGTCACAGGCATCGCATTGCAGCAAGCTTCCGCCAAAGCCGTCCAGGAACTGCTCCGCGAAGGCGCCGCTGCGACCGGGGGCATATCGGAACAACACGATCGGTGGACTTGGACCGCTGTGGCCACGGTCGTCTGACGCGATCGCCCAGAAGTAGCCTTTCTTCGTTTGACCTCGCCCCGGATCAAGCACCGGTGCCGTGGTCTCGTCCATGAACAGGCGATCCGCCATGGCCAGGTGGCGGCGCATGTGGTCCGCGATGGGCTGAAGATGGAAGCAGGCGCGGCCGGACCAGTTGCCCAGAGTCGCCCGATCAAGCCGAATGCCTTGACGCGCATAGATCTCGGCCTGACAATAAAACGGCGTGTGGTCGCCAAACTTGGAGACGATCACATGAGCGATAGCCGCTTCGGTCGGCAGCCCGCCGGGCACGATGTGTTCCGGTGCGTGCGCCTGCGCGACAGGGCCCGAGCAGCGGCGACAGATGTATTTCGGGCGGCGTGTGACCAGCACGCGCCATTGCGCCGGGATCACGTCGAGTCGCTTGCTGACGTCCTCGCCGATCTTCGTCATGGCGCCGCAACCGCACGGACAGAGCGTGCTCGCAGGCTCGATGATCCGTTCCACTCGCGGTAAATGGGCAGGCAGACAGCCGCGATTGCGATGGGAGCCTCGATCCGGATCGCTGCGCGATCGACCCTGGATGACCTTCTCGGCTCTTTCCTGCGCCGCGTCCAGAATGCCTTGCGCGATCTCCACGTCTTCGAGCGGCAAATGGTACTGATCTGGTCGTAACTTCTCGGATTTCGAGCCGAACTTGTCGCGTCGCAATTCGCCGAGAATGACCTCCAGCCGACGCCGCGCTTCCTCCGATGCCGCCAGTGCCCCCATGCTCGCTCAAGGCCGCCTGCGTTGGCGCCAGAAGCGCCTTTAGGCGTTCGTTTTCGTCGCGCAGTGTCGCGATGCTCATGCGCTATTTCGAGCACATCGCCGTCGCCCGTGCCACGATCAAAATAGCTGCCGAGTCATTCTGCCGCAGTTATCCCGCCACCTGCGGGCGCCGTGCTTCTTCCGGGCGGACCAATCTCCAATCCAGCCCTTCGAACAAGGCAGCGAACATCGCCGGCGACATGCGCATCACTCCGTCCGCGATCGTTGGCCAAACGAACTTGCAACCTTCGAGGCGTTTGTGCACCAACACCAGACCCGTTCGATCCCAGACCAAAATCTTGATCCGGTCCGCTCGTTTCGATCGGAACACGAAGGCTGCGCCGCTGAACGGATCGAGACGAAGCATCTCCTGTACCTTAGCCGCAAGCCCGTCGTGGCCACAGCGGAAATCGATCGGCCGCGTGGCAACGTAAATCTTCAGATCAGCACCGGCCGCGATCATCGTGACGCTCGCACCGCACGGATCACCCGGGATAGCTGGTCAGCATCTATGGCTGTGTCAGTCCGCAGCACGACATCGCCGATCGCAATCTCAAGCTTGACCGCCGGAGCCTGACGCTCCTCCAACGCATCTTCCACAACCAGCGGCGCAAACGTTGGTGGAGACGCCTCGCACGGCGGCAACATACCTCGCTGTCGAAGCCGCCGTCGCCAATCGTAGACCTGCCAGCGCGTCACTCCGTGCTTGCGCGCTACCTCGGACACCTGGACGCCGGGCAACAGACTCTCCGCGGCGATCCGAGCTCTCTCAGCTTCCGACCGCACACGACGTCCTGACGGCCCTTCAAGAATCTCCAGCCGGCTCACCGACCCCGCTGATGAGCCGTCCAAATAGACGTCCTTTTTGCTGTCCAATCCCATCCGAAGCCTCCGTCCTAACCGGAGGCTTCTTCGCACAGCCATCCCAGTCCCGAAGCAAGGGTTCCCGCGAGCGCTTACCTTTAAGCACACCCGCAGGCGCTATGTATTCCAGAGAGGCGCTGCCGCAGAAATTACGGACGTGGATATCGAGTGCTCTGCCATGTCCCGGTAGCTGTGAATGTTGAGTGGATCCCAGCTTTTACCAGAATAGCGTTGCGCAGGGCCCGCCGACAGGATTGAGAAGGCCACTCGGTTGCATCGGGCCTGACGTACGTACCGCCAGCAATAGCCTCGATCCGCTTTGCCATGGGCCTCGAGATCAACGCGCCAAAGTACATTAGTTGGAAATCAACAAAACCAATCATCACGCGATTTCACAACTTTGCGCAAAATCTCCGATTGTGGGCCGGAGATCTCGCCTTCTTTGAGGTAGCCGTCTGGCCAAGCGTTATAGACGCCAATCGCCAGTTCTCCCTTCAGCGGCACCTTTAAGGTTGCGAAATAGCTGAAGAGGTCGTGAGCGCCACGGAAAGCATCGAAGCTCCTATGAACGCGACGTTGCGGGTGATGCCGCGAATTCACGATAAATTTCTTCGGCTTTGTGGTTGTGTCGCCCTTTGGGCTGATCCTTTTTGCTCCTCGAATAGCGAATGCTTCATTCTCGCCCGCCTGACCTCCGTTTTGGGAAAGTTGGTGCAGACACCCCCGTCGAAACGCGAACAACTTACCGCACACGCGATGTACGCTTTTGCGCCAGTGCCTCCATCGACTTCATAGGAGGTTTTGACCACCGCCGCTCCGCGTCGTTGGTTGCAACCGTTGGGTCCTCTTTAGAAAACTTCTGCAGCGCTGGAACGATTGGTGGCCGCGAGATGGTCCTGCATCTTGAACCCAAGCTTGAGATGGCGGGCGGCGTGTATCAGACCGAAGAAGTCGTTCGAGTTACGGAAAGTGGTCCTGAATTTCTGAGCGACATCTCGCGCCCGAGCGATTGCCCAGTCGATCTGTAAGATCTATATCAAGCCCGCATGGTCCCGCCCTAATCGTCGACCTGCAAGCGAAGAAAACTCCCTTGCGTTGCCGAGCGATGACAGGCAGATCGCTTACTGAACAGGGTCAATCATGAAAAGCCGCGTGTGGAGCAAGATCGATTTTTCGGCAGCTGGAATGCAGGCGGACTATGCCCGCGTCCCATATTCGTCCGAGATATCCGCCTATGGCTGGGTACCTGTTCCCATACTCTGTTTCAACGGCGGTAGCGGACCAACGGCACTATTAACAGCAGGAACGCACGGCGACGAGTACGAGGGCCAAATCGCGCTACGCAATCTCGCGCGGGCGTTGTCTTCAAGCGCAAATCTGCGCGGTCGAATCATTATGCTTCCCGCTCTGAATTGGCCCGCCGTTAGCGCTGGTCGCCGGAATTCTCCGCTGGACGGCGGTAACCTCAATCGCGAGTTTCCGGGCGACGCAAATGGTGGGCCAACCGCGATGATCGCTCACTATGTGACTTCAGAACTTTTTCCTCTGGCAGATGTGGTCATCGATCTTCATTCCGGAGGCCGGTCGCTGGACTATTTGCCGGTCGCGCTCGCGCGCTCCGGCCGGAACGACGCTGAGGCTGCGGCGATTTTGCGGCTTTTGAAAAGCTTTGACGCACCATTTGGGGCGATTACCGATGGTCCGGCTGCAGGTGCCGGGTCAACCCTCTACGCTGCTGCTGAGCAACACGGAATTCCTGCTCTGACGACTGAGCTGGGCTTCGGGGCCACTCTCTCCCAGCGGGGGCTGCGGATCGCTGAGCGTGGCCTGAGACGGGTTCTGCACGCATATGAAATTCTTCCAGCTATAGATCGCATCGAGCCCAGCTCGTCCGTGATTCTCAAATATCAAAGCCCGCGCAACTCCATCTACGCGCCTTGCGACGGTCTGTTCGAGGCATTCGCCAAGCCGGCCGATGAAGTCAAGGCGAATCAGCCGGCGGGACGTGTCTATCCATTAGGTGATGTTGCTGCCGAACCGGTCGAACTGAAGTTTCCTGCCTCTGGTGTCGTTGCTTACCGACGCTTTCCGACTTTGGCTCATACAGGTGATGCGCTTTTTGGGCTAATGTCCGTGATGGAGGAAGTGGCCTGATACTCGCGCTCGGTGGCCATGTCCAACGCTTTCCGCGAGCGAACTGCGTATCATTCTTCAACGGAGCATGATCTGGCAGGGTTCAGAGCCGCTTCCGAAATTAGCCTCGGATTAAAAACTGAAAGCGATGACGTTTCATAACATCTCATCGGCTTAGCAAAAGCCAAGGAAGATCCCGTCTTTTGTATCCTGGAGATTGCTACCGGGCCCAATTCCAGCTGGCGTAACCAAACGATTGACAGAAGCGTGCCAAGCATTAGGTATGCCATGCTCCTAGGCGACATGTTTGAGGTGGTCCCGGTTCTCTGAACACAATTCCGCGTCGATAAAGTGGAGCTTCCGCCAAAATTAAGCTGCCGCGCGGAACGGCAGCGGGTTGAAGTAAGCTTGATCCGGGGTGCCGCCTTCAAGAGTGAGGACGCCGGCCATTGTAAAAGTTGAGGTATCGGCCGCGCGGGCGTCGACACGGTGTCGTAGACGCCAGATACACCTCCTCATATTTGACGCTGCGCCACAGCCGCTCGACGAACACGTTGTCGCCAGGCGCCCCGGCCGTCCATGCTGATGGCGATGCTGTGACTGGCGAGCACGCCGGTGAACGCCGCGCCGGTGAACTGCGAGCCCTGGTCGGTATTGAAGATGTCCGGCTTGCCTTGGCGAGCGAGAGCATCCTACAGCGTCTCGACCAGAATGCGGCTTCCATCGTGATCGAGACGCGCCACGACAGCACCCGACGGGTAGCCCAGTCGAGGACAACAGCCAGGTACACGAAGCCCCGCGCCGTCGGGATATAGGTGATGTCCATCGCCCAGACCTGGTTCGGGCGCGTGATCTCCATCCGCCGCATCAGCGTTTTGACATGCCGGCGGGCCGATCTTGCTCCCCTCAGCAGCCAGCAGGTCTCGCAACATTCGCGAACCGGCGAAAGGAAACTTCAGATGCAGCCTGTCGAGCCGTTGCATGATTGCGAGGTCGGCGGGCGGCACGGGACGTGGTAGATAATAGACACTGCCACGGCTGATCTTCAAAGCTTCCGCCGGCCTGGTGATCGGCAGATTGTGCTCACGATCGATCATCGCTTTGCGCTCAGCAGGCCGGCTTTGCTGAGCGCGCCTTCTAAAAAATCGTTCTCCAGGGTCAGCTCCCCGATCTGGGCGTGCAGCGCTTTCACGTCGCCCGCGGGCTCGCTCATTCGGTTGCCTCCGCCAGGACCGAACGCATCGGCCGCCGCTTCCTGAAGCTGGGCGTTCCACTGCGTGATCTGGTTCGGGTGCACGTCGCAATGCTCAGCCAGCTGGGCCAGCGTCATCTCGCCCTTGATCGCGGCTAACGCCACCTCCGCCTTGAATTCCGGTGCGTGGTGTCGACGTTCGTCTGCTCATCGTCTCTCCTGATTCGCGGGTCAATCTTGCCCGGCGTCAGGCAGAAACTCCACTTATCGCCCTGTCCAGAATTCCGGAGCCAGCTCTGTTCGCACTCACGGGGCGTCGCTCGACCATCGAGATAGCTCCGTTGGCCGCAACCGGAGTACGAACAAGTTGAGCCAGAGCGAGAGCGGAACGAAGTCGGTAGTACGTTCTCTGGTCTCCGTCCCAGCTCATCGCTCCACGTGACGTTACGCGAGGAGATTCTGAAGCGCATCCCCAATGGGACTAATCAGCCGGATGCTCCAATTCCGTCCACTGCCATACTCGGAGAGAAATTCGGAGTCAGCCTCATCACGATTAAACGGGCGCTTCGCGACCTCCAAGCTGCTGGCGCGATCGTCTCAGTTGCCGGTAAGGGTACATACGTCAAGAAGCAGGCCAGGATTCTGCGCACGCTGGATCTGACGGCTCACTCCTTTGAGGGGACCACAATGCAATTGCTCTCCATCACACGAGAGAGGATTTCAGACCCGGCTATGCTTACCTTCTGCCCGCCGAAGGAAGCCATGCTGTGCGTCCGCAAGACGATATTTATCGATGATATGCCGTTCTTGTATGACTCTGTCTGCAGATGTCGAGGGTGAGATCGTAGATCAGTTCGCTGAGCGTTTGGTCACTGAAGCGCTGCGCCGCTACAACATTCTCGTGACTAATACCGATCTTATCATTGATGCCGCTCCCGCCACCGGGCAGGTCGAAGAAGTGTTCGGAATCTCAACTTGATATCCAATTCTCCGACGGTTTTACAAGTTCAGTACGGATACTGCAGGCGTCTCGGTCTATGGTGTTCTCCAGGCGTCATTAGACCGTCTTTCCTGTTCTGTCAATTTTCCAGCGCGCGGACGCGCCTCGTGCGCAGCCGGACCGGGCGTCAATGCTTCCCGGCGTCGTTCCTAGCACCCGCAAGCACTCGACGAAATTTGTACTTTGTTAAGCTCACGCCGAGACTCGATGCGTGATGCTCCGGCAGAAAATCTGACCACACAGCTCACGCCCGCGCCAATTCTAGTTCTCTGCGTCAAGTTCAGCAAAATTGATCATGGCATCCGGCCGAGCCATCCCTTCGGAGCCGCCGTCGCTCGCTTGCCCAAAAGCGTAGCGCTGGCGAGCGACGGCGGCTCCGAGAGGTGGCGTGCATCCCTTTGGTGGGCCTGAGCATCGTGAGGCCGCCTGGCGTAACGCCTCCTTGTGCTCCTTCAACAGATCCATGTTGAGATAGCGATGGTCCTCGAGCCAGGCCTCGTGACGTCCGCACCAGCCTTAAACAGCTCTCGGCATTGGGGAAGATTCGCACCACGTAGGTGCGCGGGCCGGATCTCCTCGTTCAGACGCGGGGCCCGGAGCGGTTCGATCCCAACGTCGTCGATAGGAAGGCCCTTGAGGCCGCAGTCAACGCCTTGGCGAACGTATGGAAGCCGCGGCGACGCACCACGCGCTCAAAATAGGCGTCAAGCGTTAATCAAAAAGGGCCGCAGAGCTACGCTTACATTGAAGCGGTAGGTGTGAATTGTCATCAACGCGCGCACCTGCATCAGCCGCCCCGTGAGCTTCCTTGAGCATCAGGGACAGATGTTTAGACATATCCGGAGCTGTCCAGGATGTTCGGTCGCGGCCTTGCTGGGTGACACTGGAGCGAGACCGACGAGAAGTCAGCGGCGGATCGGCCGGGTTTAAGAAAGGAAACGTTTAGGTGCCATCCCCTGCTGACATGGACTAGCTGGGCTGCAGATATTGCTTTTCGGTCACCGCGAGTTCGTCATACCTCAGGAGCTCGAATATCTCACTCAGTGGAGCGATACGAGATTCGATGCTTGCAACGCTCTCTTGAGCTGCGATGCTATCGCAGATGCGCCGCATTGTAGCTGCCGCAGCTCGCATGGAGTGATTGGCCGAGGCGACTGTGGAGATACGCGAATTACGATAGGCAGAGACTGGCGGCGTTCGAAAGTACGTCGTCAATCACGACAGGAAGCCGGTTCCGCCACTCGGTGACGAACGAAAGCATCTCGTCCGCGGTACTCTTTCGCGAGTGATCAAAATTGCGTCGACTCCCGCGTCGGCATAAGCGTGAGCACGCAAGATGGCTTCGTTCAATCCGTGCCGGGCGATCAGCGATTCGATCCTGGCCACGAGAACAAGATTGTCGGCGACTGCATCCTTTACAGCCCGCAAACGACCGGAAAATTCATCGCTATCGGCAAGCGGATGCCGTTCACCAATGAGAGAGTTCAGCTTCGGGATGTAGCTGTCCTCAAGCGAGACGCGCGCCGCGCCAGCTTGAGGAAGTTTGCGTGCGAGGAGGCGAGCATTGTTGAAATTGCCGAAGCCGCCGTCACCGTCAAGGAGCACAGGTAGCTCGGTTGAGTCCACTATGCGTTCGACGCTCTGGACGAGCTGGGTCCATGAAGCTTCATTGGCATCGCGATAGCCGAGCGAGCTGGCAATCGACAGGCCAGACGTCCAGACCCCCTTGGACCCTGAGGCTGGGCGATTGTGGCGGACCGGCCATCATGCGCTTCCATCAGAAACGAGAGCTCATCATTCGAGCAGACCTGGGCGTGAAGCCTTTCGACTGCCGACGGCTGTGCGCATTGACGACCTTCGTTAGGCCGAACGGATTGTGGCTGATACTGCATACAGAAATCCTGAAGGCCGAGCTTCGATTGGCGCAAATTTCACTGTTCATATCGTTTTGTCGTGATGTCGATCAATGACCAGCGTTGGTAGTTTATTGGAGCGTAAAAGATTGCATGATCGCCATAGGGTTGGCGCCGAACGCTAGCCTGTCGTTATGGTCGGATGATCGTCGAGTCGACACGCTGGAAAGGAAAGCTTTGGTGCAAATGAAAGATCTGGGCTCGCGCGCCGCGTGCTTCGGCCCTTCACAGAGCATTCAGCCCTGGCCGGAGGAGCGCCTAGTCAAAGGGTAGTATCGAGCTCACACAGATGCTGAAATATCGACCGCGACGATTGCCGTAAATGCTCAGACGTTGCACCATATTCTAGTGCTCCGCGCGCTCAACCCAAATGCGGGCGATCCTCACGAAGCGTCGCTAGCTTAATGAACTACCTGTGCGAAGGTTGCGTTCTTTCGATGATATAGCGGATTCGAGATAAGCTGGATATATCTTGCGGTGGACGCCGCGATCCTGGTATTTGTGAGTATCGCTGCGAATGCGATGGCGTTAAGCTCGGTGCATACCACCTCAAGATAGTCCGATGGGGATGAAACCCACTAGTTCGTTGAGTTGTGCGCTATGCTCGCGTAATGAAGCGCGGGGCAGATGGGATAGTCGATGGTGCATCGGACGGATCCTGATCTCGCAGTCCTGCTGCTCGTCGTCAAAATCACCGATCTCGACCAAACTGCGTTGGGCGGCCTTGCGCAGGATGTCTCGGAAGCGGGCAGGCGAGATCGCGCCTTCGCCGCCGTGTTGCGCCATCTCTCGGTACCGGTCGAACAGGTCGTTCAAGGTGGCGACAACGACGGCCCGGTCCTCGACCGCTCCGACGTTCACCTCCTGCTGCCAGTACGCCCCTAGTCCATGGCGACGATGCCGGCCCACTGCGCCTCCGGATCGCGATGGACGCGGTATCCGCAGCTATCGAAGAAGCCGTCGACTACGTCGCGGAAGCGGCCATCCATGATCGTGTTGTAGAATGTCCCGGTCCGAGGATCTCCCGCGAACACGAACTGCCGCCGTAGAAGGAAGTGCAGCGCTTTGCGGAGGTTGGCTGCCTTTTCCGCGCCGCGGGAGCGCTCGAGTTTTCGAACTCACTGAGCATGAGCCGCCCTCGCCTTCCGGAGTGCGCTCGATCGCTTGACCAGGAAGTTTGTGCAACGGAGCCATTCGCTGTGGCGCGTGTCTGGGCGCGGTTCCAGATCGAACCCGGCCGCGACCTGCACCGGAATCTCGCCCGTCAGCGGGCGCAATCGAAGGCGAGAAAGTCGTCCACGGTACCGATTTCCATGAAGCGGGCTTCCCTGGTCGCGAATGGTGGCACCTGGCCTTCGAGGAATCGTCTGACATCTTCCGGGCGGGGCGCGATGCGCGCGATGTACTCGAGGCGGAGCTTCTTCCGCAGCTCGTATAGAGGATCCGACGGCGGTTCGGCGAGCTCCCTTGCTTCGACGGGACGGCGCGGCTGCCTGGCCGGCGCCTGATGTTGCTCCGACCAGGGCGACTGCAGCGGCTCAACGAATCCCAATTTCCACAATGACAGCTGGCTGCAGCAATCCCACTACGCCGCAGATTCGACGCGTGAACCGGCTTAATTAAGCAGAATTTCAGCTTCACATAACGCCTCATGTGTTGCGACATTTACCTCCCGATCGAACGGGTAACAAGCCGCGGGTGTTGCGGAAAGTCACAGAACAGTTTGCGAGGGAGCGCAGCGTGACACGATCATCGTTCGTCTGCCACCCCGGTTTGCGCTGACGAGGATACCGGAGGCATTCCGTGACGGACGCGAGTGACGCAGAAACGAGAGCGTACCGCCGCCCCACTAGCATACCAGCAGCTGTCGTGATCCGAAGGACAGACGCTTGCCGGACCGCCTATCCTCGGGGCGACCGCTCTCGATCATGCGATAGCGTTGCCGTGGGCCAACTATGCACCGAAGGTGAACATCTTCCCTTACGAGATGATTCAAGATCTGCAAACAGCCGGAGTGGTGAGGACGCATTAAAGCCCTTAAGCATCGACCGCATCGTCTGCCCCCAAATCAACAGCGACACCCCGCAAGACACACACGCTCATTTTTCGCCGTTGTCGCGCTCGAACAGGGCATCGTCGCGGAACGCCATCTCTCCTGTCAGAACTGATAGGAGAACTCCGTTCCCGTTTGAGCTATTGCTTCCAGGTTGAGGAATGCTTGCCCCCGCCAAGGCCACAGCCGATTGGCGGCCAATAGCCGAACTTTGAAGTCGCTGATGCTGGTTGAATGCTGCGATGTGAGTAGCACGACAAGTCGACAGCCGCTTTACGATCGCAAGCCGGAGCACCTCCGCTATGGATTGTTCCACATGAGTGTGAGCGGTCATCTGACCGGAGGGGGTGTGATTCAAGTCCTCGATTCCGGTTCAAGTGACTGCGCTCCGCCGATTGTTTATGTCGGCAGAAATCGGGCCGGCAACTGGGTTGCGTGCGAAAAACGGGGCGCGTTTGGCGGGCTTTTTATCAACCGCGTAGAAGCTCTGAAATACGCCCTCTTCAAGAACGGTTGCCATCCAGAGAACATCATCGAAGTGGCGCGTGAGATCGAGATTGAAAGTCCCAGCCCGTGAACCGCAGAACACGACGGATTGACTGCCCTTCTGCATTAGCCGTCCTGTCTACGATCCTATACCGATATCTCCGCCGTACCCTGCGTCGCGCATCGCCGAGGACGCCGCCGTGCGGCTTGTCGCCGGGTCGGCGATGCACGAGTGTCTGAAGAACAGCGCTTCCCAAGTCGCCGAGGTATGGGGCGGGGGAAAACGTGGCACGGGTTCGCTTTGTCCGCTGTCGAGACACTGCGCGACGCATTCGTTCTCGCCCGGGCCATCCTGGCCAACAAGCATCTTGGCGTCGACAAGACTTTCTCGAGACGAACGGTGGGGCACAGCAAAACGCTCGGATCGAAGGCGCGGTCGTGCGGCTCCTGAGCGGCATCCTGGAGTTTCCGCCTGGCGCGCGGCCACGCGAAACACTCTGGGCAATGGGCCTTGAGCGCTTCGCACCGCCGCTGCTGATCGCGGGCAAGATCGACCTCGATAGAGCCGACCTTTCCCGAATCTCTCCGCTGTATCTAGGGATCACTCCCAAGGAAGCAGATCGCGTCCGCTTCCGGGAGCCGCCGGCGTACGTTCTAACGATCGAAAACTTCGCAAGCTTCAACCGGCACATCGCCCAGGTGGACCCCGGCCGATTAGGAACGACCATGTGTGTCGGCGGGTACCCCTCGCTGCGGACGATCGCAGGATTGGTATCCGAACAGACGCCGATCTTTCATTGGTCGGACATCGATCCGGACGGCACCTGGACTTCCACACCATCGAGTGCGCCGTCGATAGACCGATCCGTCCCCACCTCATGAGCGTCGAAGCTGCCGAGCAGTTGGGACAAGTGCCGTTCAAAAAATCGGCACCCGCTCGACGTCCACCGGACTCCGGTATCGCGGCTCTGGCAGCGTACCTTGCGGAAGATGGACCCAAGACGCCCGAGCAGGAAGAACTCGATCCAGTCCTGCCAGAGCTTCATTAGAAAATGTGCGCGGATTAACGCGGTATCGATCCGGATGAGCTTCCTCGGGCGACGATCTCCGTCGACCCTTGTTCAACAACACCTGTTGTTCTACAGAGCGAAGGCCATGAGTAGGGCGGCTCCTTGCCGAGCCTCGACAATCCATTGGCACCATAGCGACAACGCCCCGAACCACCGCCTCCCCCTCCAGAAGTGAAGAATGGGAATCTCTTATAACTTTGTGTTAGTCCGTTGATTCGACTACAAAGGCTTCAGTCGGTCAATGGTTTGTCGACAATCACCGAAACAAGACTGCTATTGTTGATGCCGTCTCCATAAACGCGCGGTGATGATCGCCTGGCCGATCGACATATTGGTCCAGATCTGCATCAACAGATCGGTGCTTTCAGGGAGACTAAGTCCTTTTGAGAGCCAGCTTCGGCTTGCGACCGTAACGTAGCGAGTGGGGGGCACCCTTGGATGGCAGCAACTCGGAGACAGCAACCCCGAGCGTCGCAGCGGACGATCGAGAAGATCGATTGTCGGGTTCGCCTGTTGGCGGCCTCGAGTCCGCCTCATATAGGAGCGATCAACCTGCATCGTAGCCAATTGCTTCTCCGAAATACCGGGCTCGACGCGGATCCGGCGCACATTGTAAGCTACAAGGGCACGAGCTCTCATGCGCGAAGGCAGCTATTCTGATGGCCATTAAAGAACTGGCTATAACCCGCCTAAAAATATGGTCCGATTGGAGGTTTTCGATCGAATTCGTCGATGCGTGTCATCGAAGCGCTGTTTCTCGGCGCTACTGGGTGAGTCGCACCGGCGCTGGCATGGCGATCGTACGGCTATCAGTTCGCGGCGACGCGGGTTTTGAGGCGCTGAGCCGAGCCCAGCCGTATCGCTCGCTCGGCAGCCGTTCGATTCCGCTGCCCGTTTGCGCAAACGGCCGCCATGCCGCCGTTCTCGACCAGAGCATATTTCAAAGCTTGGGCGGGTTGACAAAAAGGTCGCCAAAGGAGCCCCCTAGTTCGCGGGCAACCCAGTTACCGCGCCGGTTCCTGCCAATCACAATCAGCGGTACCGAGGCAGGCCAAGGAGGCTCCAAGAGCTGAGTCATCATGCATCATCTATGACCCGGCGGCTCAGGTTCGTCAGTCGACTCGTCGGGCGCGCCCCTATCCGCAACCTTGCTAATGATGATCACCGGCTTCCGAGTCGTGATCGAAATTGTGAGGCTAGCTTGCATGACGGCCCTCAAGCGATAGGTAGCGTCGACCATCCGATCGAGTGCATGCGGTCCATAAGTGGCGGCTCTGGCCGCCCGCCATAGAGTTCGGCTGCCGGATACGTCAAACTTGAACCGAGTTCCCGTACGAGGCCTGACAGTGAACACGGAGACTGGAGCGTACGGAGAATGCCTAACGGCTTTGGCTCTGCCGCTGCTTTTAGGATCGACGCGATCGATCAGCTAAGGCCCCCGAATTACGAGGTGCCCGCGAAAAAAGGCTGCAATCGAACCCCGCGCTCATTGCGGGCGAAGCGCTCAAGCATATCCCCGAGTTCTATGCCACAGAGAAGGACATCCGCGGCCGCAGCGCCGATGAGCCTCGTCTCATTCGTCTTTCATTCCGTTCCCGCGAGCAAGCGCTGAAGCTTGGCTGCTCCGGCATTTTTTGCGATGTTCAGCTGACTGCTCACGTCGATTTGGCCTAAATCCTTGGTTCAACGACTGGCTGCGAGCCGCAAGAAATTGTTGAGCAGCAGAGACCCGCATTCGGTGAGTATCGATTCCGGATGAAACTGCACGCCGTAAGTTGGTTGATAGCGATGTGCGAGAGCCATGATCTCGCCTTCCTCGGACCGCGCTGTCACCACGAGGTCCGGTGTGGAGGTCGAGGCGAGCTTGATAACAAGCGAATGATAGCGACCGACGGAAAGTGGGGAGGGCAGTCCCTCGAATAACGGGCCCCCTTCATGCATTATGCGAGAGGATCGCCCATGCATGGGGCGCAGCGCTCGCGTCACTAGTGCGCCGAAAACGCTTCCAATACATTGATGACCGAGGCAAATCCCGACAATCGGGATGCGCCCAGAAAGTTCGCGGATAACGTCCATAGATATTCCGGCCTCGCTTGGAGTGCAGGGACCAGGAGAGATAACGATCGCTCGGGGATTAAGCTTGATCACGTCGGCGACGCTGATCGCGTCGTTTCTGACAACCTCGGTTGACTCGCCTAGCCTCTGAAAATGCCGGCCGATGTTGAAGACAAAAGAGTCGTAGTTATCGATAATGAGGATCACAGCGGACCAGGTACCTCAGCACCAAAAGCTTCAAAGATTCGCTGTGCCTTCGCGAGCGTCTCAGCGTATTCGGCTTGCGGATCCGACATCGCTGTTATCCCGCCTCCTGTATGGAACGTGGCTTGATTGCCATCAATAGTTACGGAGCGGATCGCGATGCTGGTATCCATATGCCCGTCAAAACCAATGAAGCCGATTGCCCCGCAATAGACCTGTCGAGCCACTCGCTCGATTTCCGTGATGATCTCCATCGATCGCACCTTTGGCGCCCCCGTGATCGAGCCGCCTGGAAAGCAGGCTCGCAGCAGCGTAACGGCGTCTTGGCTCTCTGAAAGTTCACCTGTGACAATCGAGACGATGTGATGCACGGACGCGTGGGATTCGAGGTTGCATAACCCTGCAACTTCGATCGAGTGCGGCGTGCAAACCCGCGACAGATCGTTACGCAGAAGATCGACGATCATGCAGTTTTCGGCGCGGTCCTTTTCGGACGCGACTAGGACCTGCGCGCGGTGCTGGTCCTCCGCTAAATCATTGCTTCGCGCTATCGTGCCCTTGATGGGGCGTGTTTCGACGTTTCGTGCGTCGAGCTTGAGGAAACGTTCCGGTGAGCTTGAGGCTATGGTGAGCTCGCCATAGCGCAACAGGGCCGCAAACGGCGCTGGATTGAGTGACCGAAGCCGGCAGTAAAAGCTAATCGGGTCGAATGAGGTCGGCACCCTCGCAATGAAACGCTGTGCGATGTTCGCTTGAAAGACGTCTCCCGCTAAAATGAGGCCGATGACGCGCTGTATGGCCGCGATGTAGTCGTCAAGGCTGAAGTTGGACTGCCATGCGCCTAATGTGCTAGGGAGTTCCTTTAGAGCTGGCGTCGGCATGTCAAGCAAGGCAGCGAACTGGTCGGCGCGACGGCGCGCGCGTTCAAGTCGAGGCGCTGGCTCCTGAGCCGGCCATCCGGTAGAAACGATCCAGCACTTTTGATCCCGATGGTCGAAGCTGATGACCACGTCATAGAAATGCAGGACACACTCGGGCAAAGCGCGATCGGCAATCGCAGGTGCCGGCAATCGCTCAAGTGTCCTGTTTAGGTCGTAGCCCAAATAGCCGGCGGCACCTCCCTGAAAGGGAGGGAGATCTGTTCGGTTCTGTTGCGAATATCTAGCGAGTAGACTGCGGAGAGCTTCCCACGGATTGCCCCCAAGAGCGACGCCGTTGCAACACGCTTGTCCATTGTTGACCATGTAGCTACTGAATGGATCACAGGTAACATATGAGTAGCGCCCCAACTCGTTCCTGGCGGCGCTATCCAAAAAAGTTAGGTTTGGTTGATTTCGAAGACGCCGCATAGCAACGGCAGGTTCGATCCATCCAAATTCGCGGGCATGCATTTGACAACCATTTGCTCTGGGCTGTGAGAATTGTTCCGTTCCATCTGGCCGGGCGCCTTTTTTGCCGGTTGCTTTATCTGCAGGCGGTCCCCTAAGAGGCCCCGCCATGGAAGGAAAGCGCGATCAATCTGTTTTTCGAGCTCGATTGCGTTCACTGAGCGCCCTTGGAAAGCGAAGTCCGGGCCGAACTCCCCGGTTAAGCTGCCTTCACCTTCTCGGTGCAACCTGCGTCGATCACGGATTGTCTGCGCCTTGCGACTCACCGGCTCGGTCTTGCTCTTTGGCGCTGGCACGCACCAGCTGCTTAGCGAGACTAAAGAGCTTAGAGGAGGAAAATCAGCCGAGACGAACTCGCCATGTATATATTTGGAGGTTTTTCTTGTTTTGTCGCAGAACTTCCTTCAGGAGGCCCCTCGTCAGAGCAACGAACTGGCTAAATTCGAACTTGCCGCTTCGCCCGACGACCGAGAAGCGACTATTTGAGCGCCATTTTGTGACGCCCGCACTGTGGTTTGGCCCAGCCGTCGTTCAGGCGCCCGCGTGCATTAGACACTATAGTCCGCCGCAAACCGTAGCTCTCGAAGAGGGCGCGCACGCCTGATTGATTCCTGGTATAAAGGATGCCCCTTGTAAGCTGCCAATTCGGCGTCGCTGTCGAATTCACCGTAAACGATGACATCGATATCGTTCCCGAGTGGGTCGCTCTTGCGATTGCGGGCAATCTCCAGCCGACGTGGATGTGGGATTTTCGTGAGGATCGATAGACCTTCGATTATGCCCTCAATCTGAGCTTGGTCCTTGGCGGTGAACAACACTATGTGACGAATCATGGATGGTCGGCGAATCCCGGGGAGTGTAGCTGGGTTTACTATCTCGAACGTGAGCTCGCTGCAATGGCGGCGCTGGCGCGCAGCCCGCGGTTGGTGCTCGAGCTTTTGCTGACGAACGGCCGCAACATGATCTCGCTTAGAGTCGAAATCGATATTGCGTAGGGCTCGTTTCGCAGAAATCATGCAATCTGGCAGCATTTCCGCCGTCTTTGAGCGAGAGTAGGCCTTTATACCTTTGCCCTCGAAAAGGCGCGAGCTTCAATCGAGTTTCAGAAGGTCTCCTACCAAGCTGACAATGATGAATGCATGAATCCTGCCGCAGAAGCCAGGCGCTACAATCGCGATAACAAAGTGCTTGTCCGCTTTGATTGGTCGGTCGTCGAGGCCGAAGCTTTGTATGGGCTGCCGTTTGCAGACCTGATATTCCAGGCGCAGAACGTTCATCGCGAGAGCTTCGATCCAAATCACGTCGAGACCGCTAGCCTACTTAGCATCAAGACAGGGGGCTGTCCGGAGGATTGCGGCTATTGCTCCCAGAGCGCGCACTTCGCTACAGATCTGAAGGCCACGGCCTGATGGATGGTGGCGATGTACTGGCCGCAGCAAAACGCGCCAAGAATGCAGGTGCAACTCGCTTCTGCCTGGCTGCGGCTTGGCGTAGTCCAAAAGACCGCGATCTTGATCAGGTGTGCGACATGGTCAGGGCCGTGAAAGGTCTTGGCATGGAGAGTTGCGTCACGCTCGGTATGCTGACCGCGAGCCAGGCGGCAAAGCTCTCTGAAGCTGGGCTCGACTTCTACAACCATAATGTCGATACCTCGCCTGAATTTTACGGCAGCATCATCAAGACCCGTACGCTAGCAGATCGCCTCGAAACCCTGGCGCACGTTCGCAGCGCCGGGGTCAAGATCTGCTGTGGAGGCATCATCGGGATGGGCGAGCGCATCGAGGATCGCCTCGGCATGCTCGTGCTGCTTGCAAATCTCCCAAGCCATCCGGAAAGCGTGCCGATCAACCTATGGAACGAGGTCAAGGGCGTGCCGGTCAACGAAACCGCCCAGCGTCCTGATCCCATCGCCGTGGCGCGCCTGGTCGCGACTGCTCGAATCATGATGCCGAAGAGCGTGGTCCGGTTGTCGGCCGGACGGCAGTATATGACGGACGAACTGCAAGCTCTGTGCTTTTTGGCTGGCGCGAACTCAATCTTCATCGGTGATACGCTGCTGACGACAAAAAACCCCAAGTTGGATCGCGACGCGCACTTGTTCGCTCGGCTCGGCATCAAGTCTGAGCTGGCCGAGCGAAAGAGCGCCGAGGATCGAGGTGCTGACTGGCGAGTGTGAAGTGAACATCACCCTCATGAAGGGCAAATCCATCGTGCTTCCGTGACCGAAGCCGATCTTCACTATGAAGGATCAATCTCGATTGATCGTGCGTTGCTGGACGCCGCGGGAGTCCTGATCTATGAGCGCGTCGAGATCTACAACATGGATACCGGAGCGCGCTTTGCAACCTATGTCATCGAGGCACCGCGTGGGTCCGGTATCATTGGTTTGAATGGTGCTGCGGCACGATTCGCGATGCCTGGAGACAAAATTACTGTCATTGCTTATGCATGCTTCGACGAAGCCGAAGCAGAGGTGTTCCAACCGCGTGTCGTGCTCGTTGACCGCAACAATGGCATTCTCGCCCGTTAAGACTTGAGTGGCATGTTCAAGACCGTCGTCGGCGGCTATTGCCGAAAGGCCGGCAGCATCGGGTGGAGTGCGCAATGAGTTCGTCGCGAATGGATAAACTCGGACCCTACGTCAAGGCCTTGCGCGCCCTGCAAGATGACAACCGCTTGCGCGGTCTCAATTCGCGTGCCGGAAGTGATTTTTCATCTAACGATTATCTGGCGCTTGCGAGTGCATCGCGTATGAAAAAGGCCGTCTTGGCGGCCATCGAACGTGACGCCCCGCTTGGTTCTGGCGGTTCGCGACTTCTGCGCGGCAATTGTGAAGAGCATGAATGCGAGGCGGAAGCCGCTCAGTTCTTTGGCGCAGAGACCGCGCTGTTTTTTGCGAGTGGTTACGTCGCAAATTTTGCGGTCCTGACGACGCTGCCACAGCGCGGCGATCTGCTCGTCCTCGACTCTCTGGTTCACGCCAGTATTCATGAGGGCGCGCGAGCCGGCAGGGCCGAGTTTCGGATAGCTGGCCATAACGAAATCGGAGCCATCGAAAGTGCGATTCGCGACTGGCGCGCGGATGGAGGAATGGGACGGGTCTGGATCGTCGCGGAAAGCCTTTACAGTATGGACGGCGATTTCGCCCCCCTGGATGATCTGGTCGCGCTCGCCGATCGCTACGACGCTTTCCTGGTCGTTGACGAGGCCCATGCTACTGGCGTTTACGGTGAGCAGGGCCGAGGGCTCACCAGCCATTACGGTCGCCGTGAAAATCTCCTGATTATACATACCTGCGGCAAGGCGTTAGGAGTCGCGGGGGCGCTTGTCACTGCTTCCGGTGTGCTACGCGACTTTATGATCAATCGTTGTCGACCGTTCATCTTCGCGACCGCTCCGTCACCTTTAATTGCCGTGGCCGTCAGCGAGGCGCTGCATATCTTGCAGCGGGAACCCGAGCGTCAGCAGCGCCTCTTAAGGCTGGTTGCGTTCACGCATCGTAAGATGGAAGCCCGCGGCGTGCGATGTCCGTCCAGCTCGCAGATCCTCCCATACATGGTCGGCGACAATGCTCACACGATGCGGCTCGCCTCTGCGATGCAGAATCGGGGCTTCGATATTCGCGGAATTCGGCCGCCCACAGTGCCGGCGGGGACAGCGCGTTTGCGAATTTCACTGACGCTGAACGTCAACGAGGATGATGTGGTCTCCATGGTCGATGCCCTCGCTGAGGAAACGAAGAGAAAGGCTCGATGAGTATGCGCATCGTGGTGACCGGAACAGATACCGGGATTGGTAAGACTGTGTTCGCCGCAGGCTTGGCCGATCTTATCGGCGCGAGTTATTGGAAGCCGATACAAGCCGGCCTCAACGGAGAAACCGATACCGAAACGGTCACAAGGTTGGCTCGTCTCTCAGCCGATCGAGTCGTGCCGGAGCTCTACCGGCTTCGAACACCCGCTTCGCCGCACCAGTCTGCCGAAGTGGACGGTGTTCGCATCGACGCGGCTTCCATAAGTCCGCCAGACACGGAAGGACGGCCTCTTGTCATAGAGGGCGCCGGCGGGCTTATGGTCCCGCTAAGTGGGGATACACTCTACATCGACGTGTTTGAGAGGTGGCAGCTTCCGGTCGTGGTTTGCGCGGGCACAAAGCTCGGTACGATCAATCACTCGCTGCTGTCGATCGAGGCTCTTCGAAGGCGGCAGATCACGATTTTAGGCGTTGCGTTCATCGGCGAACGCAATCCAGAAACTCAGACTGCCATTCGTGAGATTGGCCGTGTGCGCTGGCTGGGACGACTGCCTCTGCTTTCGCCTCTCACGCCAGAGGCGCTTCAGACGGCATTCAAGTCTTCATTCCGGGCTGACGATTTCAGTTGACATGCCAACCCCGAGCTCGCCAATTTGGCATCCGTTTACGCAACACGCGCTTCAAGGCGAGGTGACAAGGATCGCGCGCGGTGAGGGGGCTTACCTTCACACCGCCGACGGCCGACATATCATGGACGCAATCTCGTCCTGGTGGGTCGTGACCCACGGCCATTGCCACCCACATATTGTCAGCGCCATCCAGGACCAGGCGGGCAAGCTCAATCAGATTATCTTTGCGGGCTACACCCATGAGCCAGCCGAGGAGCTTGCGGCTCAACTCCTGCAGCTCACGCCGCCTGCTCTTGAGTACGTGTTCTTCTCAGATAGCGGTTCGACGAGCGTCGAAGTCGCGCTGAAAATGGCGCTCGGCTATTGGAGTAACATCGGCAAACAGCGGACTCGCATCGTGGTGCTGCAACACTCCTACCATGGCGACACGATAGGAGCGATGTCGGTCGGAGCCCGTGGCGTGTTCAATGCACCCTATGAACCTCTGCTATTTGACGTCACACCAATCCCGTTCCCGGCAACAGGTCGCGAGCGGGACACGCTGAGTGCATTACATTCAGTGTGTCGGGAGGAGATGCCGGCGGCCCTAATCCTGGAGCCTCTGATTTTGGGGGCGGGCGGAATGCTGATGTACCCAGCCTGGGTGCTGCGGGAGATGAAGCGGATCTGCGAAGACTGGGGCGTTCTCTTCATTGCAGATGAGGTCATGACGGGCTGGGGTCGAACCGGATCGCTGTTTGCATGCGAGCAGGCCGACGTCACTCCGGATATCGCGTGCTATTCGAAAGGGCTCACTGGTGGATCGCTTCCGCTCGCAGTGACGCTCTGTCGCGCTGATATTTTCCAGGCGCACTATTCGAAAGATCGCAATTTGACGTTCTTCCATTCGAGTTCATATACGGCGAACCCGCTTGCCTGCGCCGCCGCAAAGGCCAATCTGGACCTTTGGCAGAACTCCGATGCGCGCGCGCGCGTGTCAACCCTCGCATCCCTGCAAGAGGACGCAATTCAGCCGTTTCAGACAGATCCGCGCTTTGCAAACGTTCGTCGGACCGGCACCATCACTGCGCTTGATCTGAAAACAAATGACGCCGGCTATCTCGCCGGCATCGGTCCGAAACTGCAAGCCTTCTTCAATGTCCGAAATATTCTCCTGCGTCCGCTCGGGAATACGATCTACGTGATGCCACCTTATTGCGTTACAGCCGCAGATCTTGATCAGATTTATGCCACGATCAGGGAAGCTGCCGATCTGTTCGCCTGATGCCCGGCGAGCAAGAACCGCGAAAGACCCGGAATGATCTCTTGCGGTGAAGACCCTCAAGCAGAGCTAAAATATTGCAGGATTTGAGCGGTCAAATGCCGTTCATTGCATTATTCAGGATCAAATAGCATTTATAGGTGGGGAAGTTTAGCGCAACGGCTCTTAGAGGCGGCACCAAGTAGACACTCATCAGGGTCATTCTGCTGCGCCGGCTGCTTCTTGCATACCCGAGAACCGGAATTGGCGGCTCCGCACGTCACGTGCGGGCGCTGTGACGTGGAAGTGGAGAATGCATGGGACTGATCTAAGTGGCGCCAATAGGAGGCAAACATGCGCAATAACTCTCACGCTTTCCATGGTGGAAGGTGCTGCGCTATTTGTGGCGGGAAGTTCGGGCTGATCCGCTACTACTGCTGGCGAACGGCGCTTTGCTCCAAAAGGTGTGTCGACCGCTTCAAGTCGCGGCGGGAGGCCGACCAAAAATGGTTGCGCTGGTTGCGAGCAGCTTGACAGCTGCCACTAACTGAGCTCACTTGGACAGTGCCTTAGCCGGGCGATGCCTAGGGCGACATCACCCGATAGGCTAGGGAGGCGGGCGAGGCGCTTTCAAGGGTTTTGTGAAAACTAAGTGACACGGAGCACGGCTAACAATCATACGTTCCAATGCTAGAGGCTAAAGAAGCGCGCTACGGCTAAGCGGCCATCCGGCCGACCTTGCGCGACCGCCTCCAATGATGCGCTCACATCGCACTATTTCTTTTGGCTTCTCTCGCATGGATCCCGTTCGCCTGATAGGTCTGTCTGCAGGACGGGACACTTCCTGACCGACGGACAGGGACGGGTGTGATGCTGGGAGAAGCAGCTTTCGACTCGTTCTTCGGCATTTGCCGCAGACAGGCTGCGAGTTGAGCGGCTATTATGGTATTGGCCACGAACGGCTTGCGAACTCTAGCCGGCCGCCCACACTCTCCGGCACTCGCATCGATCAGCCTTGCCGAGGTGGGCGGGCAAGGAGGCCATCGGAACTACTGCTGAAGCGGCAGAATCGGGTCTTCGAAGTTGGTCTGGCCGCATTGCGCAGTCTGTCGGATGGCGATCATCGACCGCCTTGCCCGAATGCATTCGACGCTCGGGAAAGGCATTGCAGCCTCCGGTGAACTCTATGCGCACAGGATAGATCGTGGGTGGAGCTATGGCTTGAGCGGGGTGCCATGTCCGACCGAGTTTCAATTTACAAAGTCTCCCTTGAACGTTGCCGTCGAAGGTGGTCGTGGTCCATCTCCACGACGAATGGCTCGTTGGTCATGGCGGGAACGCAAAGCAGCCGAGCCGCGGCGCGCTATGAAGCCAACAAAGCTCTGTTCCTGTTGTTGCAAAGTGCGCCGTATCGACGGCGGCTTCCGTGTGGTTCGAGCAAATAAAACTGTATCGTCGCGCTTGGAAGGTGCCTTGATCGATGCTTCCGCGTCGGGAGGTGAAGCCGCTCTCGTCTTCTAAACGAAAAGCTATCCGTGTCCGGTCGAACGATCAGTGTCGCAGGATTTTCCGCGCATGAGCCACACTTCGGAGTCGCCTTTGCAGGGCGTCACCGTTCGGTCCTGCAGCAATGGAAAACTGAGGGACGCACCATCGCGATGACGACGCTTACGATGCGGTCACGGCCGCATCGCCGACACAGCGGGCGACATCATTCTCGTCGCTGATAGTATCGGCAATGTCTGCCCGGGACGCCCACGATACGTTTCCCGCCAGTGTGGCAATGATGAATCATCACCCGGCAGCAGCCTTGCGCACAAGACCTCGTGCCCTGGTGTGGCCGACATGCCGTTCCTCAGCTTTCATCTCAGTCTCGATGAGACAATATGCACTGCCGGAGGTTTCCTGCAGCGGGGTGCCGGAGCCGTGAAACTCGACGGCGGCGCCAAGCGTCTGGGGATCGTGCGCGCTTTGGTGATTGCGAAATCCCGGTGAGGCATCTTGGTTCTACCCCTCAGAGCGTCATTGTCATGGGGCTTCAAGGTACAGGGGAGGACAAGAGCTGAAGCGTTACGTCTGCATCGATGATGCTCACCGTCCAGGAGACCGGCTGCCTCGCTTTGGTCCTCAAGGGCATCCGGCCGAGTTCGCGGAACGCGCAATCGATGCACTGACCGTGCCCCACCATCGGAATTGCAGCTGGGCTAGGCTGGTCCGGCCAGGTGCTCGTACTCCACGACGTCTTTGGGCTGGTCGAGGGTAAAAAGACCAAAATTCGCTCGCGCCTACGCGAATAAGGAGGTTCTACAGGAGGCGCTGATACGCTGGGCGGTCGATGTCCGTCAGGGCACATTCCCTGGGGGGCAGGAATGCCATCAGCTTCCCGATGAGCTCCGCGCGGCCACTGCGAACTGGAAGGCTCCAACACGCACGGAGTGAGGACGATATGCAAACAATAGAACTGAGTAGGATCGACGAACGTGCAATGCACAGGCCCGGCCAATGCCGGCGATCAGGTCCTAGAGCCCACTCAGAGAGAGCGGTTATGCAGAAATTGGAGGGTAACCGGCGCTGGCGCACAGAATCTGAGCGTCGATATGTTGTTGATTGCATCAAATCAGTGCCAAGAGCGCACTAGTGTGCAGCATTGCGCTCCGATCGTTTGCAGGTCGGACAGTGTGTGTCTGGAAACGGTACGGGGGAGAAGGACATGGTTCGCCATTTCTACCGGCTCCGAATGCGCACATTCGCAGCTGCATTGCGGCAGCACAGCAGGCGCGAAATGCTGCAAACAATCCGGTTTCAATACAGTCTCAAGCAGCTTGGGAATGAATTGAAGTCCTCCGACAAACGCTGCATCGCGGCCTGAGGTCCGCTAGAGCTTGAACGGGCACGCGATCGAAGTCGTTCCTCACAGCCTTGCCCCTAAGATCCCGCGGAGTCCCAGGGCATTGGCCTCTACCGCGAAGCGGATCAACGCGCTGACCTTCACCAGCTCTCCAGCTCTGCGCTGGAGCGGTCATTCACCTGGTCGACAACGCCCGCAGGCGCGTGAGGCGCTAGTCGCACGCGATCGCCTCGTTGACATGGTTGCGTGCGTGCGGCCTGGCTGACTAACGCCCTCGCAGCTTCGCAGAGGTTGCAGCACGATCGTGGGCTCGAACGTAGGGCCACAACTTAGGTCGAAAATTGTGCGGTTGACGTAAGCGATCTGCTTTCGTCGCATTGCGAAAAAAGGCCGTGCGAAAATTCCGCACGGCCAAGTCAGGGAGGAAACGCCCCAAAGGGCGGCTGAAGAGAGCATAAAGTGAGTGCCCACACTCACTGGAGCTCCAAGCTTGCGCCTACGGTCAAGTCGCGCAAGCCGGATGTTGAAATACCCGTTTCTTGTGCTGATTGAGCTCCAATTTAGCGCATGCGTCGCATGTTTTATGCGAATTGAACCATTTAGATGCAGCTATTCCGCGGGACGCTCAGTTCAAAATGATCCACGTCTCCCACGCTCTGTGTTCGTCACTAACCCAACAGCAGTTAAGTCGTGCACCGACACGGCTTCGATCACCTGCCCTACGGCTGCTTCGAACCTGCGTAAGGCCGATATCGCTGGGCTTGCGGGCGAATCACAGCTTCGGCCATATCGCCGAGCTCATCTTTTCGACCAAGGCCCGGCAAAACCACATCGAACCGACCCTCACCTAGCTGGCGCATGGCCGCGGTCATCGAGGCGACGGTTTTGGCAATGCGCTGCCCGAAAAGCATACTGAACAGTCCCGCGAGCAGCGAGCTCGGCCGGAGCCGCCTTGCTGTTTCGTCGGCGTTCGCCTTCAATGCCGATACGGCGGCAGAGTTGCCATACCGCTTCAGGTGGCTCGCGCCATTTGGGTTGCCTAAACGTCTAATTTCGGGATGCCCCTTTTGGCCTGTCCGAGCCACGCGATCACGGGCTACTCCCAAAGCGGCTTTCGTACATTCGGCTATCATATCGCGTTCGTGCTCAGCGACGGCGGCGAGAATAGTGATAGCTAGTCTGTTTGCGTTCGGAAGGTCGCAAGCATCGAATTCGATGCCGGCTCGCTCCAGGCCTGAACGGCCATTCAGTTGTCTGGCGTTGGTCCGGCGCGAATGTGATGCCCGCGGGGAAGGGCCGCTGCCCGCAGGTCAGGTCTCACATGAGGGACCCCAATTGAATTTCGTCCGGGCTGTGCAACCACCTGTCTCGGCGCCCGCGCTGCTCGGTCGGTTCAATGGCCTGACGAAATCGTTGGCATTATCAGCGACTTGTTAAGCTGATCGCGCTATAAGCACGCTGAAATTGACTGAGTCTACTTGCAGAGGCCTCCGGATGCTAGACGCCGACGATCGTACATTGATTGCGTCTTTGAGCGAGATTGCGGATTTTCAGTGAAAAACGGGTTCGGCTTGGTCGTACTCCGGTGATGCCGGCCGGACTGCAGCGCATGATCCAAGCTACGGCTGGCGCCATCGCTTCAAAAACCGTCGGCATCGATCAGGGCGTTGAGATGCGCGTGCTGGATGCCATTCGAGGGCACGCGCCGCGCAATGTGTCGGAGGGCTACGGAGACGTGACCATCAAGGCAAAGGCGAGCGCCATCGCGAATTTTCCCACCGTCGAAGTTGCATAAGGCGCCGTTAGCCGACAAAAACCATGCATTCTCCGTCCATCAAGCCGCCGCGAGGCTGGGTGGGTAGATATGCGGCTCACATGGGGGCAACCACGGGATTTCGCCCTCACAGGCGTCAGGGCTACGAAAAGTCGTTCGCATCCGACCGTGTCGATCGTCTCCGACACTTACAAATTGCTATTTTCCAAGCCACTTCCTTGAACTATGCTCAGTGGATGGATGTTGTAATTCTATTTCGTTACGCGATCTGTGCAAGATCATCGATCGCTAAGGGAATTATAATCCCGCTCGCTCGCTCCGTCAGTATCCTTGTAAAGGATGTCCCTGACGACAGATGGAGCGCCGGAGAGCGAGACGCATCAGTACTTTGGCAAGCAGAGAATCAATTCTTGAAGCACGTTAAGAAAGCTCATCTCGAAAGTGCGCTCGTTGAGTGGGAGGCCGTTGACTCCGAAGGGAAGAAGCTGAGCCGGTTCTGGTTCAATCACGTTGGGATGGGTTGAGGCTATTTCTTGATCGGTAGGAAACACTCGTACGAAGCGCAAACGACATTCGGAGTTGGTCCGATCGTATAGCGTAGGGGGTAAATAACGGGTCGCTGCGCCTCAAGCATATTTCTGACCTCGTCATCGGCACGCACAACCATGTCGTAGTGCGGTCTTCTTCCCGGAATATGAATGTTAAAGGGCTGCAGTTTTCCAGCCTGAGTCGTGATATTCGCCTCAAGCTTGAACATAGCGCCAACGTCTCTTGCACCTTTAATGAACGCATCATCCTGATCTTGGGAGTAGATTAGAGAAAATACCTCATTCAGCGCAATCGAATGGGCAATGGACTGCAAAATCAGGGCCTCTGCCTCAAATCGTTCGGGCCTTTCCGGGTGCCAGATTCCAGGCCGCCGGAGAGCGTGATGGTGAAGATTACCCCGCGTATCCACCAGATGGGTGATCAATTCACGATCCCCTAAGGTGAGCAGCGGTACTAGTACGTTTTTTGGGAGGCGGCCCCGGTGCTTGCTGAGGTTTTCTCGCGTAACCTGCAGCGCCTCCTTTACCGATGATGCCTCTAACAGCTTTTCGACTACTACCTTTGGGTTGCTGAATCCTGGCGCGAATTGCGTTTCGAGGAAAAAGAAAAAATTGTAAAACGCATCAATAAACCGGTCGTTTCTCACGTCTTGAAGGCCCCGTCGGAGAAACGTCAGCGGCACTTCATAGTGAGAAGAACTGGCTGCGGTGAACACCGTCCTGGCGATAAAGTCGAATGTAAAGGGCGATTGATCTTCTACGTCCTTGTCCGTTGTGACGCTGTAAGAAAACAGGCCTAGTTTGGCCCTCTCGTCATCATTCTCTGGCTCCCAATTCACTTGGCGTTTGTTAAAGTCAATTGTGAACGTTCCGAGCAGGCACATCATGCCTTGAACGACCATTAGATAGTCAGTTACTTCTTCATTGTGGGCAGATTTGCCTACATCGACGTGAAGTTTGACGTTTGGATTATTCGAAGGCGAAACCTTTGGCAAAGACGCATCATCGTCAAGACGAACTGCAACAGAGACCGAACTGATAATCCCGTTTTCCTCGCCGAACTCTACCCGGAATTTGTCTACGAGTACTGGCCACCGATCGACCGCAGACAGCGTCGAACGCACTGGGTAGGTATAAATGACAATCATGAGCCTGCCGGCTAGCTGGTGTCAAAAACGGTTCTGTTTTGCCCGAAGGATTATAGCATGCCTTGTTCTGAGACCAAACCTTACTGAGGAGAGGGAGGCTGGAAGCAGACACCGGCTGGCTAACGGATCGCCCACGTCCGCTAAGGGGCACATGCGGGTGTCGCCAAACGTTACAAACGCCATCACCTTGATAGGATCCACGACGGTCTATGGAGGGCTGAGCATCGCGCTCTGGCGCGGACGGGAAGAAAGGCCCGCCGGTGTGATCAGCGGGCTGGCACCGATTTAACCTGCAGCCGCGAACAGGATCCAGGAGATAGCGACTCGAGTTACCGACTTGTCGGTTGCTTGCTTGATCTCGACGTCGAAACCCTTCTGGTCGGCGTGAGTGACCTCGACAAATAGGCTGGTCACTCCACGATCTCCCCCAATATGGAAACCGGTCAATGAGACCGTTACGACGGGTTTCGCGTTCCTGATGTCGCGACCGTAAGGAATGTTGAATTTGGTTTTGCCGGACGTATCGAAGTCAGCGGTGCCAGCTGCCAATGGGGCACCAAGAGAAACCATTGTCATAAACGCCTCTATCAATTAACACGGGAACAATTTCCAACGACAACTACAGCAGAGGACATCTGTCATTGCAACCCATCGTATGGCTAGAGGCTGGGCCGATACGCGATGCTGGGATGGGCCCCGAACGAAGCAATTACTGCCGCCGGAATGGAGGCTATGGGCCAAGCGGTCTCTCGCTCCAATGAGCAGAGAATTTCCGCACTGCTCCCGCAAACCGGAACGGATTTAGCTCGCTAGCGCGTGTTCGCATAGTCCGCTGCTGCCGCCTTGCAAGCCGCGATCTGGGCACAGGCCAACACCGCGCCCTCCCGCAGGGCATTCTCATACGAATCGTCTGTGTGGTTCGCGTGAAGATAGGCCCCGAGCAAGGCCGCAGCGACCAAGAGCGCGACGTAACGGGCCCGCTCCAAAATCAGCCGCGCTTTGGGGTTCTTCTGAATGCGAGGGACTGTCGCCAAGAATACGGCCGGTGTGCTCACAAGAAGGATGGCAACTTGGAGGCTGCCCGACTCGATGTCCAACCGATTGAGAACCTGTTGTTCGAGCCAGAGGCAGAGCGCGATGAAGGCCCAGACGGTGGCCCAGTAGCTGGCCATGTCGAAGAGAACCTTGATTGGGTCGTCCTCAGATATCTTATTCCTCCGCTCTCGGTAGTCACAGCTTCGATGCACATGCGCCGCAACTTCGCACAATCGCCCAGCTGGAATTCGCCGAAAATCTCTACTCGAGCGAGGGATTTTGGCGTTTAGGGCCCCCGCGTGCGCGATGGCCGCCTCGCTAGGTCTGCAAGACTACATCGGAATTGGCCCAGCAGGCGGTAGGCACAGATCGGGAAAGGGTAGGCGGAAGCACGGGGTGCAGGGAGCTGAGGCAGACGATCGATCGAAGCAAAACGGTATTGGTTTTTCGGTTACTCGATCGATTCAACTAGAAAGCGCGCTGTGCTATCATCGCCCTTCAAGTTGGGGGGATTCTCCGATGTTGGACGCCACTACCACAGCACTTCTGCGTGAGATCCTCGAAACGGTCTGTGTAAACGTGCCTGGGAGTGATGGTGGCGTGCGGGCATATGTCGCCTCGAAGCTTCTGGAAGCCGCCAGCAAAGGTGAGAGTGAGCGCGAGCGTCTCGAGCAGATTGGCCTCGATGCGCTTCGACACGCGCCGAGCATGTGGCGGTAAGCGATTAGAGTGATGCCGTACGTCAGGTGAACATTCCAGGTCTCAGAGTTGACCGTCTCCGAGAAAAAAGGCGCTCCACGCAATCTTAGTTCAGACCGCTTACAAGAGGTCATTCCCTGAAAACGTAGAGTGCGGCAGATTTAAAACTAGCCGTCCACCCAAGCGACCAGACTCCGTGCACTCTTACACTTGGTGTGATGCGATATGGCGCCAGAAGATCGAACTTGTGAGAGTTACCAGAGTCTCAGCTCCGGCGTCCTGTCATCTTGCTTCCGTTCCGGCGATCACCGCTGCGATGAGGCCGGTACTCCCGCAAGACGCCGGTTTCCAACGAGTCGCAGCTGCCACAGACGTCGGCCCTTTCGGAAGGTTGAGCTTAACAGGAGCTTAGGCGCCAAATACTTCGACGTGGGACTTAGGTGCCGCTGCGTCAGTTCTGCATTCGTAAAAGACCTGGCTGGCCGAGGAGAGGGCGGGCCGAGTGCTCGCGACGAAAGCTGCGGTGCAGATCGAAAGCGCTGTGTGAGGGTGGCTACGTCCCCTTAGGTTTGGAAGCTCGAGTTGCGGCGGCTCCAAGCGTTGTTGAGCTATGGTGCATTGACCGGTGGCATGGGCGCAGTTGGTCGCGGTGCGAAGTCAGTATGGAGCTGACCGCGTGCGGACATCATGATCGCAAAGGTCACTAGAAGAATGAAAAAGCCGCACATTTGACGACATCAATCCGAAAGCCATTGAGCAACTACGAAACGTCATGCTCCGATGCTTCACAAGGGCCGCGGAGGGATAACTACGAATCCGCGGCTCGCGAGCGCGAAAGCCGATAATGCATTATGCTGTAGTGCTGCCAAAGAACAGCAAACTCGCCCGTGAGAACGACGAAGACATGCATTCTGAACCGAGAAGGGAAGGAATCTTGGCTCTGACCGCTGTCGGCATCGCACTTTTCTGCTCTAGCTTGCTCGCATTTGCCTTGATTTAGAGCGCCGTAGCTGCAGCCAGGGAACTCGCAGAGTTCTGCCTTCCGAGCGAGGCAACAAGCGGATCCCGGAATACTCGTGGTGGACACAGGTACTGCCTCCAAGACATGCCCGGACTGCTTCGGACACGACGAGAGCGCCGCCGCAATTTCGATTTGAGCTAGGGGGCACCTCGATGGCAGCAGATCTTTGGAGCCGCAAGGAGCTGTTTGAGTATCCATGAAAAGATATTATTCTGATATTCGCGACGGCGGCCGATTCATGCGCGACGATGAAGGTGTGGAGCGACCCATATCAAGGCTGCGCGGGAAGAGGCGACCACTGCGATCTCCGAGATAGCCTGGCGAATGGGCTGGAAGCAGGCCGCACCGCCCCGTGCACTTGAAGTTTGCGATCACCATGGCCCTGTCTTGCAGCTGGTGTTTCCAGCGGTCCAAGAAGAACGTGATGAACAACACGTTCCCATCCGTAGTGTTGATGCTGTTTCAACACGCGGCCGCCCCGATCTAAAGGACAAAGCAAGTCACGCACTCGTAGGCGTTACGTGTTCTGTAGTGAACTGCCGGAACTGGCAGCGCCAACGCGTTTTCTGCCGCTGCTCGTGTTGCGCTAGGAACCGAATTGGACGGGGCGAGACTGAAATTGACGAGTGGCTCGCGGCAAAGATAGCGGCAAGAAAGTGCTGACTCGATCAGCAGAAAGACGCCGAATGATCGGCCATTTTCGCCGCTAATCGTCATCGACGCAATGTTAAGTTGTTCCTCCGCGACTGGCTGGCGAGCAACATGGTCAACGCGTTTCGCAACACGGTCATTGCTGTCACTTTTATCGCAAGCGCCAGCGTCAGCATTTTGTGGGATCTTGACGGCTACGTCGCATGTGGCCTTGCGATAGTAGTCTCATTCGCGGCCGGCTATTGCGTCGAGCGCGCCTTCATCAATCGGTCCCATCACGAGATGATCCACCTCTACGGCGCGGACTGGCATTCGGCAGAAGACCGACACGACGGTACATGATGGCCATTCCAGCTTGTCGGATGAGCGACCGTTGAGACACGTCGCACGGTTCACGCTGATCGACCTCGATACGGCACGCATGCCCCGCCACCCTAGGGCCTCGCTCCACGGGGCGCGGGTCTGAAACCCGTGCGCAATCAGTAGTTAAATGAAACGACTATTGCACGTTCCGTTCGTGATGTTGTACAGGAGACGAGCGGCGCGCGAAAGCTGGGATTACATCTGTGGCTTACGTGCGGCGTGCGACGCAGCTATTCGGCCTGCGGTTATTGCTGTTCATTGGGGGCAGGCAAACTTCGGCCGCTGAGATTTGATCAAGGTCAACTCGTAGCTTACACCTCCGCCTTGTGAGGCGCGTGCAGTCATCGACGCCAGGGCCAGCTTGCGCGAAGCAATGCCCCTCTGGTTGTTGCACGGCCGCGACGGTGCACTGATTTTCGCCCGCAAGAAGGTTGGCCAGACCATTGCCGGAATGGGTGGCCTGAAACTTGCCGATGCCGGCCATGTAGGGTTCTCGCGGATGGACCGCTACTTGCAGCCGACCAAGACGAAATAGCCTATTGAAGGACGGAAAGCCCATTTCAGACTTCAGGGAGATCACGATGGCTGGCGATGCAGACGACAAGACCAATGAAAGACCTGAAATGCTTCAGGGGCTTGCGCCCGTCGACGCCAAGCTGCTGCAGGAATTTCTCAAGGAGATGGACGAGAACGTGATTCCCGACATCGTCAAAGCCGTCGAGGAGAGGCGTCTGCAGGCAGCTGAAAGCCGCCAATGGCAGCTCAAATGCTGACGTAGCGACTTACCTGAGTGATTTTTTCAGCCGTTCGCAGGGTGTGCGGACGAATGCTTCGACTGCCTCGCCGGCCTCGTGTCCAGGGCCGGATCAGCCCGCAAGAGGCTGGAAATTTGCGCCATCGGTTCCGGCTGGCTCGCGCGATAGGGCCCGTTGACAAAATCTGAGGGGTTAGGCCCAGCCCAGGCGGACAGCGCCGCGAGGCTGGGGCATCGGCACGCCGTCCCTACGCCATCCGCGTCAGGGTTCGCCGACGATCAATACGATCTTCAGATTCGGATGTTTGGCCGCGTAGTCCAGGAGACCTTGTCGCGCGCCCACATTGCGGTGGTCGGCCTCGGCGGGATCGGTAGCCTCTTGTGGAATATTTGGCCCGCCTAAGCGTTGGCTATTTCACGCTGGTTGACGAGGATGCGGTTCAAGCGTCCAACCTCTCACGATTGATCGGAGCATCGCAATCCCATGCAGAAAATCGAACGGCCAAGGTTCAGTTAGCACGGCGTTTGATTCAGTAAGCCAACCCATCCGCGCATATTGTCCACTTCAATGCTGATGTGGCGAAAGCTTCAGTCGCGGACCGCCTCAAAGGCTGCGACTACGTCTTCCTTGCGGCGGACTCGATGCGGGCACGCCTGGTCGTGAACGCGTTGGTCCACCAATATCTCATTCCAGCCGTTCAGCTGGGCTCAAAAGTCCGGGCCGATGAGCAGGGGCAAGTCATCGATGCATTCAGTGCTATTCGACCTCTTCGTCCTGGTGTGGGTTGTCTTTGGTGCAATCAGCTGATCGATCCCAATCTCCTCGCGAAAGAGGCCAAGACTGATGCGGAACGAAGGCCCAAGCCTATGGCATTGAGGAGCCAAATCCCAGCGTGATCAGTCTTAATGCGGTCTCCTCAGAGCATGCGGTGAATGACTTTCTCATGGATTACCTGGGGTTTACGAGCTGATCGCCCGTTGCGCTACCAGCATATCACTGCCCTGGCAGGAAAGTTGCAGCCGGTCGAACCGCGCCAAGATGTTGATTGTCCGGAATGCTCGAAAGGCGGGATGCGGTTCGCGCGAGGTGACGGCGTAGATCTGCCCTGTAGTGAAGGCTAACACCCGGCCCGTCCTCTTGACTTAGATTGTAACCAACGCAGCCATAAGGCATGCCTCTCGGGAAAGCCGCTTCGCTTTTCGGATATCTGCGGGGCGATCGAGCGCTTGCGGTAATCCGATAGCGCCTTGAGCCCATCCTTTGGCGCGGCCCAGCGCGGAGATCGTTAGAGCATGCGCACGTCTGCTCACTTGAACTGAGGGGACAATCGCCTCCCTCGAGGATCATCGCGACGGTGGCGACAAGAGTTCGAGGCAATGGTTGCAGGGTTGCCTCAGGAAATCATTCGCCGATCTCCGGAGAGTTAGATTACGAGCTGGAGCGGTGGATTGCTGGCGCGACCCTCGCGCACGAGACAACGCATTGGACGCGCGATGAGAAGCGTCTCAATCGCGAATCTGGCCGCAGGCGCTTCGGCCAGTATGCGGTGGAAGAACTTGTCGCCGAACTCGGGGCCGCGTTCCTTTCGGCTGATCTCGAACTGACACCGGAGGTGAGGGACGCCGCCTAGTCGGATTGTGGATTAAGGTGATGAAGAACGACAAGCGCGCCATATTCACCGCTTCATCGCACGCGCAGCGCGCCCCGGCCGATTACCTGAATGGCTTGCAGCCGAATACCGACAAGCGGCGAGGGGAGACCGAAGCCGCTTGATTGTGGATGCCAATCCGCGATAAAAAAACCGGCGAGCGTCACCGCTCGCCGGTTTTGATTTTCGTACACGTGCACGCGACGTGGAAGGCTGAAGTGTTAGTGCGTGTAGCCCTTCACAAGCACCGGGCTCTCATTCAGAAAATCATCCGACTTCAGGCGGTTCAAGTCATAGTCGGACTGGGCAACGATGATCGGGCTCTGCACGAGGTCCGTGTCTGAGATGCTCCGGTCGATGCCGACAAGATGGCCGGCCCACACCGAACCATCCTTCGAACGCAGGAGGCTCAACTCGCCCATCACGACGCCCTTTTCGTTGCGATAGGTCAGCATGGCGCGCTTTCCGTCCGAACGGCCCGTGAGGTACCACCAGCGCGGATCGGGTTTGCCGTCCTCCGAATAGCCATGGAAGCGGCCACGAACCACGCCGGCACTATCGAGGTTCGAGATGCGGAATTCATACTTAAACTTGGTGGTCGTGTTGATTTTGCCTTGGCCGGGGGGCTGTTCGCCCGGCTCGTTCGTAAACGCCGCCATATCCTGACGCAGATACAGGTATTCGGCGGCCGGATCGACCCACTGCGGCGCGTGGGTGGCCGCGACCTGCTGAATGCCACCGGCCAAGACACCCGCGATGCCAAGCGCCTTCGCCAACACCAGCCCCCTGCGGACCGACGGATTGCGGATGAGCTGGCTTGCACCCGACCTCGCCCAGGCAAGCAACTGCTTGAGCGGCGAAACCGTCGCCGCCGCTTGGGCGGCGGCCGAAGCCTCGGCGATCTCGGGAGTGGCGACTGCCGCATCGCCAGAAGCGGTCACGACGGCGGCATGCGAGATGCGCGACGTAACTTCGACCGGCGCGATCACAGCGGCATCGTGCGAGATCCGCGCGGCTGTATCGTCCGTTGCGGTCGCCGCTGTGTCGCGGGAGATACGCGCGACAGCATCGTCGGACTGCGGCGCCGCGGCATCACGGGACAGCGGCACGACCACGGCATCCATTGCCGCGGCGTCATGCGAGATGCGCGCGCTGGCATCACCCGGCGCGCGCGCCGCAGCATCGTGCGAAATCCGCGCGACTGGCGGGGTAGTGTTGGGGGAGAGTGACGCCGGCGCGTCATGCGAGATGCGTGCGGTAGAAGACTTATTCCCAAGCTTGGCCATGGCCAATCCTATTAGGGCGGTGTTGAACCTCATACCGCTGCCCTCGACGCGTATGAGGACCACGCGCCAAGGTTAAAGGATCGATTCTGAACGCAAGCTGTCCGCATCCTTAACGTGTGGTAATGATGCGCTAGGCAGACACGCGGATTTCCGGCGGCAAGTCATTGATCCAGCGGCATCAAAGCCCTTGTGGTAAAGCCCGTGGAGGTAGCGAGCGCCATTGTGTCGCATGCCACCAGGCTACCGGCCACCGCAGTAATTGGCGCAGGCAATGAGAGCGTTGGTATCGGCTTACGTCGTCATGATGCGAACCCGCTGCTATCGCGCCACCGCGCAGAAGCTCTGATTCTCCATAAGAGCGCGGCGATGCCGTTCCTTATCGTCTCAAACCAAATGGACCGGCTGATCCGGCCGGCCGACCCGCGACGTTTATAGGAATCGTGGCTGCCAAGGACCTCGTACCCGGCTGCCGCCGGCGTGGCCGAATCGACGAAATTCCTGCAGCTGGACTTTGTGCGGTCGTTGCGTAATGCATGTTCGGAGCCAGGCGATCCGCTGGCGGCCCGCAGCGGGCGCGAGTGGCGCAATGCCGCCTGGATCCCCGGTCAGATGATCTACGGTCAGCGGCAGGTCAATGGGCAGTTCCGCTCTTACGCGGCGGCCCTGGACATCATCGCGCACGAATTGCTGCATGGCTTGATCGGTTCAACCGCGCGTTTGAATTTCGATTTCAGTCGGGCGCGTTGAACGAAACCTACTCGGACATCTTTGGGATCATTGTTTCCAACCGCCACATCCCAAACATCGACAATTGGAATTGGGAGATGGGTGAGGATCTCACCGAAACCGGGCTGCCAATTCGCGATTTTCGTGAGCCGACCCGGTTCAACCAGCCCGCTCATAGGGACGACTATCTCGGTGTTTCGATCGACGAGGATCACGGTGGAGTGCACACCAACAGCGGCATTCGCAACAAGGCGGCGTTCAACATTCTGACCGCAAGGACCGGCGGCAAGCAGCTATTCACCCCTGTCGAGGTGGCACGGCTTTTCTACACGACGCTCGTGAATCATCCAACTCGCACCTCCGAGTTCATCGACAGCAGGAGAGGGCGATATTGGCGACAAGGCCGCTGTTCCAGTCCGATCGGCACCGCGATCAAAAGGTGAAAGCCGTCCAGACCGCATTTGACGACGTCGGCATTGTCGATGCGGGCGCAGGGGTTTGACTTCCTCACTGCCACAGGCTCAACGGAACTGAATTCTGCGCTCTCGCGGAAATCGCATTCGAGTGTGGCTTAGCTGGTTGGAATGCTAAGTGCATGTCGCCCGGCGCTATCCAGCACTACGACTTCATTCGTCGTGAGCGGGCCGCGAAGCCGCTCCTCGATCGTGATGGTCGTCGGAGCAGGCGGATTCCCATCCGGCTGCTCAAGGACGATCTCATAGACCTGGGCGTCTGCGGTGGCCTGAATGATGCTGAACCAGGCCGATGCGCTGCCATCAGGTAGCAAAACATCGCAACTAAGGGTGAAGCGGTCCGGTCCTGTCAGGGCGAGATCGAAATTCGAGCCGGCCGGCTTGATCAACCGCCCGAAGCCGGTCGTCTTCCAACGCGTGAACAAGTCGATCCATTCCTTCGGCCAGGGCCCCCCATGTGACTTCGGCGGCATCGGACTTGCCGCGTTCAGGAAGTCAAGGACGTCCTGATGCTTATTTTTCAAGTCGTCGTAACTCGACAAGTCCACGCGCTTTGCGGGTGGCAGCCGCAACATGTGTATCGCGTCAAGCGCGCGAAACATCGGCAGGATGTGCAGCTCGAATAGCGGGCGTCGGTCAGCCATCATCGCTCTTCCAGTGACAGAGTGCCCCAGAGTGGCCGCTGTGCGATCCGCTCGTTGGCGCTTGCGCGCGCACTTTCGAACTGACTATCAGAAGCCGGCTTAGCGTCGCTGATCAGCGTGACGGTGAACTCGTTCCCGAGCGCTGTGACGGCGTTGGTAATGTCAAAGTTCACGTTCGTGGGATGATGCGCGTGACCGTGCCCTTTCCAGACTGTCGCGGAGTCGGCGAGATAGCGCTGGCGCTCCTGCTCGCCGAGCGTCGAGATGTTTACGGCGGGCGGATGCACATAGGCGCGAATCGCATAGGTCGTGTCCGGCAGAACCGCAACGTCGCGGACACGCAAGATTCGCCGCTTCTCGCCTGCAACGCGCACTGCGCGCGTCGTCGTAATGCGCGGGCCAGCTTGCACTGACTCGAGATCCCGCTGTGTGCGGGCGGCGCTCGCGACGGGTACGGCAGGCGCATCGATCGAGAAGTCATACTGGTAACCGTAGGCGAAGCCGGCCGGCATTGTCGCGGTCTGAGCGGTGTCCGCCATCACCGGAGTGAACGGTTCGACCCAGATTTTGGTGTTCGGCGTCGTGAATGGTTGCGGAGACGTTGCACTGGTGTGCACACGCTGCCAGCGCGCCCAGATGAGGTCGATATATGCATGGAACGACCAGTAGATCGGATCGCGAGATGCGCTCTCCGGATTTCCCATCGTGGGGCCGATGTCGCCGTGGATGGTGTTGTGTGGCCCCTTCTCCACCCATCCATAGCTGCCGCCCGATCCATCCGGAGCAAGCGGCTCACCTGCGAACAGGAGCCAATCCGTTTCCTGCACCATCTTGATTCTAATTTCGTCCGCATCCCACTGGATACGACGAGTCAAAGGCGTAACCGCGTGCGCGCGGCCGTCATGGAATAGCGGCGAGGTCCTGTCCTCGAAGGCCGTCGGAAAACGCATCCCCGACGCTGGCTTCGTCCAATCCCAAAACGGCAGGCTTACGTCGGCGGTACGCGGAGGATCCGCAGCGCGCAACAGCGCCTCGAAGCCAGCGAGATGCGCCCGATGCCAGGGAAAGAAAAGCTCGCTGCGGTGCTCACAAGCGCCGATAGATCCGTCTGGACGGACGCGCTCAAAATCATTGTGCAGAGCTGCCTGCCACACGTAGCCATCCTTGGCTGTGGCTGACGCGAGCCCGCGTTGGACAATAATTTTGAATGCGTGCTTGTAATTGTCGAGCTCCGTCGGCGTGAGGTCATCGATGTTCTTGCGCTGCGGCATCGCGGCGAAGGCCGGCGTACTTTCGAGGCCGACAGGAAGCAGGGCTGCAACGCCCGCCTGGCAGGTCGTTCTGAGAAGGTTGCGCCGCGTCAATCTGCCATTGTCGTCCCGCATCTCAGCCTCCGCAGTTAATCGCTATGCAACATTTGTCACTTCAGTAGTTTGCGCAAGGTCGGATAGAACTGCACCCAGACGTTATCCATGCTGGCATGCTGCCGGTGACAGCTCTCGCAGACCTGGTCGGGAAATGCCGGTGCGAACTCGCGAATGTTGGACGACCGTTGTTGGTCGCTGAAATCGTAGTAAGCCCATGGCGTCGTCTGGCCGTCGGGACGCGCCGAATTCTTGACAGCAACCTCCAACCCGCGCCGTTCACCGTTGAAAACCCCGCTCGACAGTACGTCGTCCGACTCCTTGCTTGCGGCGCTAAAAACTTCCATCACGAGTATCGTCGGCTCTGGGAAAGTCCTGGTTCTCCGGAAATGCTCATAAGCCTCCGGATTGATGTAGACGTTATGGAAGAGTTGAGGGGCGGCGCGCGCGGCTTCGACGGAGGTCATAGTCGGCAGCTCCTCCTTATAGGCAAGACCCAAGTTGGAGCCGACAAAAATCCAACCCTCGAAATCGATCGGCGCTTTCAGCCTGCCGTCGGGGCCGTATTCTGGCGTCGTAGCTGACTGGCCTACAGCGGAAGAAGACGATGCAAGCCATGTAACGGCGAAAACCAAAAAGATATGGATGGAGCGACGATGGCGCATGACCGCATTTACCACCAGCAGCATGTAAAACATTGCTCACCCCCTTCCGGTATCCCTCGGAAGTCCACTAGCTCGTTGCTTGCGGGATCGGGGCTCCTGCCGCAATCCAATCTGACAGCAGCTGGATATCGGCCTGCGCCATCACGCCCTGCATGGGCCCTGTCCCGATGATCGCAACCAGAAACATGCTGCGATCGGGCTCGCCCGGAATGATCCAGCCGCCGCGGATAAGCGCGGCCATCAAATCCAGTGGTATGTCGAACAGCGATTTCAGTGATACTGGCCTGCCGTTGACGTCGGGAAGTACGAGGTCGTCATGCGCGCGTCTGGCGCGGGGGGCGAAACGCTTGATCAACTCCGCGACCTGCGCGCCGAGGGCCTCGGGAGTTGCGCGCGCTGGGCGGACGATCATGCCAGTTGTCGGCTGGCCGTCGACAAGAACGCGGTACATGAAATGGCCCGTGCCGGCATCCACGCCGTCATCGGTCTTGAAATTCCAGGAGAAGGTGCGCGCGCCCGATTGTGGCGTGCGTTCGTCCGTCACGACCTTCACCAACGTCTGCCTGGGATCGAAGATCGTGATCGCCAGATGCCTTGCGTCTTGAGGGACCTGGGCGGTGATGTCGAGCGTATCCCACGCCTTTGGAATCGGCGGCTCCGCGATCCACGGCGCGGCCGCCAATGCGGCCAGCGCGGCGCCTTCCGCCGCGATGCATTGATAAATCGTTCCGCCGGAAGCGTAAGCGACGATCGGTTCCGTCTTGGTGAAACGAAAGCGATTGAGGAAACGGCCGACGCCGTTGGCGTCGAACCATGTCGCGCCGCCATCAATCGTCCCACTGGTCGTACCATCTGGATTGCCTGACGTGAAGCCGTGGCCCCACCCGCCGACCCATCCGACCTTCTCATTAATGAAGCCGATCCCCTCCAACTCCACGTTCCGCTGCGGATCGGTGATCGGGATTCGCTTCCAACTCTGGCCGCCGTCAGTCGTCTTCAGAATTGCGGCTGCAGTGTCGTTCTCCAAAGACACAAATCCGACTTGCGGAGTCAGGAACTGGATCTTCCAGCCCCATTCGCCGGTCGGGAAGTTGATCCCGGAATTCTGCAGTGTGTTTTCCCAGGTCTTGCCACCGTCAGCGGTGAACATGATCACGGGCTTCAACTTGTCGTAGGTGGTCCCGCCGTTGCCGCCGACCACCCAGCCATGCAGATCGTCCACAAAATAAGTATCGATCAGAAGATTGGCGTGCGCCGCCATAGAGATCGAATTCCAGGTTTGGCCGCCGTCTGTCGTGTGCATAATCGCGGCTTCCCGATTCGGATATTGCGTCCCAGAAGCAAAGACGACTCCCTTCGAGGGCGAGGAGATCCCGCAGATTGCGCTGGGCAGTGGCGGCAGGCTAGCGGTTATGTCGACCCAGGTCTTGCCGTCCTCCGTCTTCCACAGGCGCTGCCGCCGCGTGATCGAGCCGACCCAACCGTCGGTCGGGCTCGTAAAACTCATGCAGCGGAGCCAAGTATCGGCATCGACCGTGTGCTGGACCGTCCAAGTCGTGCCAGCGTCTTCGGTATGCACGATCTGGCCAGCACTGTTCACACCCCACCCGACCTGCGGGCTGATGAACCAGATATCGTCGTAGCGTGTCTGGACTGGAGCCGTCGTGGGATGCCAATTGAAAGCCATGGGTCTTCCCCCCGGCAAAAACAAAACTGCGCGGGCCAACCGGAAACATCAGCATTCTATGCAATCAGGCAACTCTAATACAATTCCAGGATGCAATCAAATCACTTCATCTTAAGCGCGCATTTGCCGCAGCCCTCGCGGCTTGCTTCGCCCTGCGTGGGGCTTTTCGTAGCCTTACGGCGGAATTCAGGCGGTTCTGCGCGGCGGTAACAGCCTTCCTCTGATTGCGTTCGACCTCGATCACTTCAAGCAGATCAACGGTCGCTTCGCCGGCATGGTCGTAGCGCTACGCTGAGCGGGAGAAGGAGCACACCTCTTTCACGGCAATAATCAAGCCTAATCCATCATGCCTTAGCGGCTTGCCGGCACGGTCACGAGATTGACGTGCCGGATTTCGCTCGGCTGCGGTGGGCGCGCCGCGGCACCGCTTTGTACGATCTGCAGGCGCAATCGCAACCGCCCCTCTACAAGAGCCGACCGTGGTACAGGAATCGTGGCGGTCTCGCCGCGGGGCGCATTCGGAATGCCAAGTGATCTGACTGTGCCGAGGAGTTCACCTTGCTCGGTCATAACCTCCAGGCGGGCGCCGCGCGGCATCGGCCCGGTCACGAGCTGAATTTCGACCGCTTCATCGGCCGCTAGCGGGTGCAGCGCCTGCAATTCGATCACGCCGCTCTCCTGCCCAATCAGCGGGCTCGCAAACAGCACGCTGGCGCAGATCAAAAGCACTCCGGTCGGCAAGCCAGTTCGCATCCGGTCGTCAGTCTGTCCTAATTCGGATGGCGCTGACAAGTGGTGCGGGCGCTGCGGCTGCAGTCGGAGCCGCCGCGGGACGAGGCGGAGCCCCGATCGGCACGACACGCACATCGAGCGGAACGGTTGCCCCCGCGGCGGCCGAAGCCAGCGAATCCGGCAGCGGCACCGTGAACGTGGCCGGGCCGTGATGAGGATGGCCGAAGACGGTGATCGCGCCGGCCGCAACCGGTGCGCTGCCCGGACCGGCGGACACCAGCACGCGAAAGCGGCGGCCGGCGTCGTCATGACCGAGGTTCAGGGTGACCTCCACGACGGGGTTGCTGTCCGCGGAAGCACTCGATGCCAGCGCAGCCGCCGGCACGTCGGCGATACCGCCGGCTGCGGTCCCCGCCCCGACGGCTGCGGAAGTCACCCGGGCGGAAAATACCTGCGGAGAAGCCTCGGCCACCGGGCCCGGCGCAGGCACCTGATCGTCGCCCGAACCCGGCGAATAGTCGTAGTCGAACAGCACAGTCGCGGCGTAGTCGCCGGCCTTGGTTTGCGAGACCGGCTCGCCCTTTGCATTGCTGAAGAACAGGAACTTCTCGTCGGACCAGGCGGTGAGATCGGCGCCCTGCGGAAGGATTGGACGTCCCAACGCAGTCTGCCGGCGCGTCCAGACCGTCCAGAGCCGATCCAGATTGCCATGGTGCAGGAAGAAGATGGGGTCCACCGGGGAGTACATGGAGATCATGAAGGCAACGCCGCCGCCGCCCATCGCGCCATGCACGTTGTCGTGAGGGCCGCTCTCGAGAATGCCCTTGATGCTGCCACTGCTATGGTTGGCAGCCTTCGCACTCTGGAAGCCGGCCGGAGCGCCGACAGCGCCGCTGCCGGCAAACAGCGACGTCCGCACGGCACTACTTATGGTGCTCATCCTGACCGCCAATCTCGTGCTGGAATCGAGATCCGGATTGGTGGCCGTCAGACCTCGTGCGCTTGGCTGGTCGAAGAACATCTGCTCCAAGATCTGCCAGAAATCAGCCGGCGTGGTGAGCGGAAACGGCCGGAGGGGCAGCGCGGCCTTCTGTGCCGACGAAAATGATGCGTAGAGCGCCGTGATGGCCGGTTCGAAGGCCGTCTTGAATTTCTGGAACGTCGGGATGAACGCGCCATTGTTGGGATCGAGCACGTCGTCGAACATCGCCGGCGGCACGCGCGGCGTCTTGGTCCAGTCCCAGTAGGGCAAGGCGAATTCCGGATCGCCGGAGAGATCGCGCAGCGTCACCTCCAGCCAGCCGAGATAGGCGCGATGCCAGCCCAGGAACCACCAATTGCCGTGCGGGCAGTCGAGGAGATGAACGATCGCGTTACGATACCAGTTCCGCGGATCGGTCGGAGGCAAGGCCAGCATTTTCTTGATCCCTGCCTTGTAGCTGGCAAGAACACGCGGAGGCATCGCCGGGTCGGTGATCTCCCAGCGGCGGAATTTTGGCGTCTGGGCCGAGGCGACGGACGGAAAAGCCTGCGATACCGCGAGCGCGGCCCCTGCTGCCAGCAGATCGCGGCGAGTCGGAGAAGGACGAGCGGCACGGATCATAGTTTTCTCCATCCATTTGGCGTTTCGTCGCGCTTAGTGATTGTGATGTGCCGCCGCGATCCCACCCGTCCCGTCGGGAACACCGATACGGACGTTCTGCATCATGCCCTGGTCCTCGTGATCCAGTATATGGCAATGCAAGACGAAGTCTCCGATGTAGCGGCGATAGCGGGTGTACACGTAGGCGGTGTAGCCTTGGCGGATGAACAGCGTGTCTTTCCACACGCCCTTCAGGTTGGCATATTGGGGCTCGTCGGCATCGCCGCTCACGCTCACATCCTGGCCGGTGGAGTCTTTGATGATCTTGGCGACCTGAAACGGATTGACGTGGATGTGGAACGGATGTCCGAACGCATTGACGGTGGATAATTTCCACTCCTCAATGCCGCCGAGCGGCAGCAACTGGTCAATGCGGTCCGGCTTGTAAGGCTTGCCGTTGATCTGGAAACCCGCCCCCCCGATCTCGAATTTGGCTTCCCGTTGCGGTGGCTTGATATCGGTATCGGCGATCGCGGCGTGCGGGACGAATGAATCGAGGCGAAGGCCGTTGGTCAGGTCGTTGCGCACCTTCTGGCGCGCGGACAGGGGCATGAAGCTGTCCGCAGCTGCGACGAGCTGCGCCTGGACGTACGCCTTGGGATCGGCGACGGCGACGCCCGCGGCAACGGATACTTTGCCGAGAAACTGACGGCTCTTCACCTGGCTGTTCACGGTGCTGGTGGCGGGCGCCGCTCCGTCGAGCACACAATACTCGCCGGCCTCCGGGAACACCACGAGCACGTCCTCGCGATAGCCCGGCTGAAGTGTGCTGGTGGAGCGCTCGACGACCTGCGAACGCGTCAACCCATCGGCGGCGAAGGCGAATTGCGGCAGCAGATCGTTGCCGGGACAGTTGCGCGTCACCCAG
Organism: Bradyrhizobium sp. CCBAU 25360; assembly: GCF_028128695.1. Classification (NCBI taxonomy): domain Bacteria; kingdom Pseudomonadati; phylum Pseudomonadota; class Alphaproteobacteria; order Hyphomicrobiales; family Nitrobacteraceae; genus Bradyrhizobium; species Bradyrhizobium sp. CCBAU 25360. Next base: position 1,051,054 of record NZ_LBJA01000001.1, on the reverse strand, counting down.
TCCTCCTGCTGTTGTGCTGCAATCAACGCATAGGGATCGGCGTTCGCCCGCATCTTCTTGAATTGCAGATTGACCGTATCCCTCACGCCGGCATGGACGACGCGCCAGCGCTCGATCGCACCGGCACGGGCGCCGGCAAAGGTCGGGATCACTTCACCATTGATGCTGGTGTAACGGCCGGACTTTCGCCACGTAGTCGGGCCGAACTGATCATAGCCCTCGATCCCCCCGACATCCGTCGAGGCACAGATGTAGAGACCGTTGGCATCTTGCTTGATCTGCCCATTGGCATCCCGGCACGCGTACTGGATCTGCTGCAGCAGGATGACTCGTTCGTGGTACTTTGCTCCATCGCTATTGCGCAGCAAGGTATCGATGTCGCCATGACCATCCGGACCCGGCGGGCGGTTGCCCCGGACGATCAACGCGCCGGCCATGCCGCTCGACACCTGAAGCGCGGTCGATCCATGCCTGTGCGGATGATACCAGTATGTTCCCGCCGGATGATCCGGCGGCAAGTTGTACTCGTACTGAAAGCTGACGCCCTGATTGATACTCAGCAGCACGTTGTCGCTGTTGCCGGCGGGGCTGACCCACAGACCGTGCGCATGTAGGTTGGTCCGGTTAAAGCAGTTCGGATTGTTGACGTCCGGATCGGTCGGCGGGCATCGCGAGTCTGCGGGCAGCTTGTCGTTGTTCAGCGTGATCCGTACGGTCTCGCCGGGGTCGATCTCTATCGTCGGTGCGACGAACGGGACTTTCGGAGCCTCGACTTCCCGGACGTCGCGATACGAGCGCAATTTCACCGAGTCGTATTGATTGCGCCCCGGATTATAGATCCTGGCGTCCGTGTATTGGATGTTCAGGTTGATCACCGCTTCTCCGCCGGCCACCGGCGCGGCTCGCGACGGCGCTCCCGCCGCCGCCGGCGCCGGCGCACCGACACGCGGCGATAGACGCTCGACATTGGCAACCGGGGGGTCGACGGCAATGCGCTCCGTGACCTGCCCCGATGCGATCCCGGTGCCGGCGAGTTGAGCAAAGGCGAGCAGAAACGCGCCCTTGAAAATCCTGCTCAAGACGGCGGGAGCAAGATGTCCTTCCAAAATCCGTCTTCGAGAAGAGAGCGTGCGATGATAGGCAGGCCGGCATGGCGCGATACCTCGAATGATCGGTCTGGTGCGAGCAATCCTTAAAGCCGGTGATCGTCGCGTCTAGGGCCGCTTCACCGCGATGAACGAGGCTACATAGCCAGCTGGGGCCCCATCATGCGGCTTCGCACGAATGACGCTGCCGACGAGCGCAGGCACCTGGTTGACGCCGGCCGGCCAACGATAGTTGAGCTGGCCGCGATAGTCATATTCCCAATTTGCGGTGCCAGTGCCGGGACGCCCGAGACCCACGATCTCCACCGTGGGCACTCCAGTGGCGGGATCCTGCTTGACCGTGCCTTGCAGATCGAGCCCGCCACCCGGCCACTCGATCGCTCCCTTCAACGTGGTGCTCGTCGGGATCTCGAAGGAGAAGACGGCTTCGGCGAAAATCAGCGCCAGCGCCTTCTCTGCAGCCGTGTTCGGATCATCCGCGACCGGCGTCGGGTTGTTGTGAAAGCTTCGATAAGTCCATTTCCCCGCCAGGCTGCTCGCCGAATTTTCTTCTGAATGCGACAAGGCCGGCAACAACACCAAAGAGAGCGCCGCAATGGACGCGAACAGATGTCGACGCATATCACGCTCATAAAATTTAGAGTTGAAACATCGTCAATATACCCCTGTGCTAGCACAACCGCAAGACGTCGTTTTCGCGCATCAGCATCCGCCGGCTTCAAGATCGGTTCGCTCGCAAATCCAGTTTCGCCTCTCCTTGATCGTCACATCCTGCATAGCCATCGATTCCGCAGTCATGCAGGCGTGCGCCCATTGCATCTCCGGGCTGCCGAACTCAGGACGAACCAGCGTGTTGTAGGAAATGACGCCCTGGATGTACCGTGGACGAAATTCCCTGCTCTTGTCGGTTCGTCGACATCCTCGATTGCGCCCTGCCAGCACCGGCCCGCCGGAATCACCCTGGCAAAAGGCGCTCTGATGATGGTCGCCCGGGCCAGGCTTGAACTTGTACTGGCCGCCAGCATTTTTCTGCAGTGGCACCGGCCAGGTCAGATTGAAGCGACCGAGAGTGCCCTGGTCGGCGTTCGAGAAACCGTAGCCTGCGATCGTCGCGTCAGGAAGAAAGCCTCCTGCGCTCGCCAGGCGAGCCGTTTCGACCGGGTCCGCAGGGTAGGGCGAGGCCAGTTGCAGCAGCGCCAAGTCATCGGCGTAGTAGACATTGTTGGTCTTGGCGGAGCCGCCATAGCGGCCATAGACGATCGCGCGCGACAGCTTGCGCTCGCGTTCAGCCGCCGTCAGCGTGACGGCGTTGTCCGCGGTGATCCGGAATTGGACGAGTTCGTCCACGCCCATCATCAGGTCGGCGCCCTGATCGGCGCCTCGCGTGCTCGGGGGATCGTCCCCGATCAGGCAATGGGCCGCCGTCAGCACCCATTGCGGCGAAATCAGCGTGCCGGTGCACAGCGCATCCCAGCGGCCGGCGGCGCTATTGTACTGGCTCATCTGCACGACTTCAGTGAACTGCGAAAGGGAGTATTGCTCGCAGCGGCGGCCGGCGGCAGTCGGGCCGGCTATGCAGGACTTTGCGCGCGTCGCCAATTCTTCGAATGGAATGTCGCAGTCGGTCAGGCCGCTGTCGAAGGTCTGCGGACCGGCTCCGTGCTGCGGCATCGCCGCCGCAGCCGGCGCTGGCTGCGCAAGCTGGGAGACTGCGACATTCGAGTCAGAGATGATCACGGCCGTCGCGCCCTGCGGTACGACATGCGTCGTCGCGGACGCAGATTGCCGATCCGGATCAACGCTCGATCGTGGAGACGGTGGGGCGGGTGGAGGGCCGACCGGCGTACCCGGCGCGACGATGATGTTGGGACCTATCGTACCGGGAGGCTGCCGGGTCGCCGGGACCACGATCACATTCACGCCTCCGTCGGCAGATCCCGCAACCGGGGGCGGAGGAGCTGCAGCACCGGCGGGCGACGCTGCACTCGTAGCGGCCCGGCTGCTCAAGCGCCGCGTGCAACCGGGCCCAACGCAGGTGCCGCTATCCACGATGTCGGGAGCAAGGCCGCTACCTGAGCGGGCCGGTGCCGCCGCGCCCGCCGCTACTGCCCCGGCGTCGTGCGCCCTGAGGCAGCCCGGCCCGACGCATTCGCCGGGATCGGTGATCGGATCGACCGGCCGCAGTCCGGTCTGTGCTACGACAGCGATACTGCCCGGAACGAATGAAATGGTTCCGAGGGCGACCGCAACAAAAAACCGCTTTCCGATTTTCAATTGCATGGAAAAATTCCAAATTGACAATGCACAACCTTTAGCCGCACTGCTCGGTTGTATCAACAGGATTGCGCACTGCGAATCGAAGGTGGGAGCGTGTGCCTTGAGTCAAAGGATCGGGTCGCTGCTGGTTGCGCTGCTGTTGGCCGTGCCTGCGCAGGCGGGCACCGCCTGCGACCCGGACCCGTGCCGCGGCATGATAGGCAAGCCGTTTTCAGCAGAATTGGCCGAGGAAGCGCGGCTTATCGCTGGCGCGAAATCCGTGAGACCGAGCGGACCGGGCATCCCGACCAGCGCCGACGTGCGCGGCGATCGGCTCAATGTTCTTCTGGACGAGAAGCACATTGTCGTCGGCTTCAGGTGCGGATGATATCTGATGATCGAGTTCAGATCGGCTGACCGCGCTCCGGAAATATGTCCTTCTAGCTCGAACAAGGTGCGGGCGGCTGACGTTGATCGAAGGGCATCAGCCTTAAATCTTGCCCGCTCGTTCAATCCGGCTTCCGTGAGGTCGTACGCACGACCGAGCGCACGCCTCGGCCTTTGCAGGACACATCACACGTCATCGATCAGGACGATAAGACCTATACCGTCGATCGCTTGCAGGATATGAAGCGCCTCCATGAGGCAAATAAGCAGACCAGGTTCGAGATCAGCGACAATGAGGCGGACCGGCTCGTGCTCTTCGCCGGCGGAATGACGCTCGGAACTGTAATCGGAGTCGTTGCGGCCGGTTTGGCCGAACTATTCAAGGCCGGAAAGCCGACAGAGCCTGCAACTACGAAGCCAGCAGAGGAGAAGCCACACATTCCGTTTACCGACGCGGCCGCTGATCCACGTGCTCGAGCGGATCGGGCCGGGCAAAATTGCTGGCCGTCGCCCTTTTCCTGCCAATCTCGGCAATATGTTCGCGACCCAATTCGCTCTCAGTGGACGTTGGCAGCAGGCCGATCCCGACTCCTACTTCCAGGGCGAACCGAAAGAGTCCGGCGTTCTCATGATCTTGAAGCATCCCAATTCGCGTGCCTTAGCGGAGCTGTTTCCGCATATCGAGCGGCTGCTGTTCGTGATGGGATCCAAACGAATCAACGATGCGAAGCACATCGGATGGGAAAGTGAAGAATATGGTCCGTACGTGATAAGGTTCGTGCTGGTGCAACTGCGTCCCGGGACAGCGCCCTTCCTGATCGTACGTGAAGGTTTTTGCTTCCAAGCGGTATCATTCGGATTGGTGTGCCCGCCATTTTCGTCCAGACCGTCCAGAGCCTGTCGATATTGGCATGATGCACCCAAAAAACGGGATCTTTGGCCGAACGTCGTCATCCCCAGTAGGGCAGCTCGAACGCCGTCGTGGCGCCGGCCTCTCTTGAGCGGCGCGCTTGAGCGTCGCCTCGAAGAAAAAGAGAAACGGTCGATGCCAGGAGATGAAATGCTCCGCCACGGTACTCGGACGCAGTGGATTGGTCTTGAAGCGAGTGTGTTCGCACTGGTTGTACAGATTTCCTAGGTTGCCCGGGTCCTCCATCGTGCCGTGGACCGCCGACCAATAGTACCACCCGAGGGGATCGTCCCGATTTGCTTGTGAACGGGCCTTCATCTTGCCGACCCCGGCTCGTAAGGCGGCGACCTTTTGAGGATCCTGCGAGAACGACTTGATGTTTTGTCGCGTTCTCACGGCGCCGGTCTCCGCTCTAGCCGGTCCCGACGACGACTTGAGGAAGACCGATAAGCGCGGCGTGGGAGAGCAACGTCCTTCTAGTGAGAGTCATCTCGCCTCTCCTAAGGTTCGGGACGGTCAGTCCGGGCACCCTTGCGTGATCGATAATCTTGATCTGATCATCCGGTATGAACGGCCCACCCTTGGGCATACGTAAAGCCGGGCCGGCAATACCTGTCCTTAGATCGATTATTAGGTTCGTGGCTGCTCCGTTTTGCCCGATAAGTTCGGGTTGAATGAGACGTTTTCCATGTCCTGACGCAGCGAGAAGGTTTTCTTTGGTGTCTCAATTGAAAGTCGCGCCGTGGTTTTCCAGTTGCGTGGGCCTACCTTTGGCTTGCACCCAAGCGGCAATGCCGGCTTCGAGAATTCCTTTCACTTGGTCGAAACCCATGTGCCCCTCCCGGCGTCACTTAGAGTCGACTACGAACTTAGAGAAGATGTGGCTGACGTTCAGCGTCTTAGCCTGCAAGATCACGTTTCCGTTGCTGTCCGTCACCGCCTGAGTATCGTGACAGCTGAAGCAGTTGACGAAGCTGTTCTGCGTAAAAGACTCCATGGCCAAACTGGAGAGTCCGTCTTCGCCAGGGACGATCGCTGCCGGGGTTGTTCGTGTCCATTCCCGCGGGGTTTGCGATCGACATGTTTGTCTTGAATTGATCGGGCTTGTCCATCCAAATCGCACCGACGAGCCGATAATTGCGGCGTGCATCGTTTGGAGCGCTTTTCGCAAACAGCGCGGTCATGGATTTGTTGAGGTCTACGATTTCGCCGTCGTCGTCCGTCCGCGTCCCAACAGATTTCGAACCCGGAAACATCCGGTAGATGGAAGTTTGAATTGGCTTCCCGCCGGTCGTAAAGGTCTGCGATTTCTCATCGAATGCGGCTGCCATCGCAGCTTCGGTGAGAAATTGATTGGCCGCAGATGCAATAGTCCCGCTTTTGTACAAGACAAAGTCCTGCGTGCTGATCGGACCATCGAGTCGCCAGGTAAACCGTTCTCAACCGATGGCTGAGCGGCGGCCGGCGGAGCGAGAGCGCGAATGCCATTACCGTCGACGTGCTCGAATGTGGCCCAGACGAATTCAGGGCGCCCCTCGGGAATGAATACGACGTGGAGTGCGAGCAGAGCGACAGTCTCGGTTCGAGGTGGTGCGGTCTCATCGACAACCAATTTCGAGCTCGCGTTTCAACGTGGGCACGCTTGCCTCGGCGACTGTTATGTAATCAGCAGGCGGGTTGTTTTTCGGAACGACTCGCCAAGCCGATTTGAGCTCCACAGCTCCTTTCGGCAGTTCGAGTTCAGGGGCAGCACTCTGGACCGCAGCCTTCGTCGTCAGCTTCTTTGCCGACACCAATTCGGCGAACGTCTGATTGATGTGAATGGCGTAGAAGATCGGTTGGCCATCTTGATCAATCAGAAGGCCGGCGAAACCGGCTTGGCGCACGCCTGCGTTTATCGAGCTCGGATCGTTCGGACCGGGAATTCGCACCGTCGCGACGTCGAAATTGTTGGAGCCTTTCAGGCCACGAGGCGCCACCGCCAGCAAATTCAGCCTCTTCGCCGCGAACTGAGGGGCGATCTGAGGTCCAAATACATCGCCGATCGTCGGATACGATAAGAACGCTGGATTTCCGTTCACGGGGCGAGCGGCAAAAAGGAAATTGTGCCAAGCCGGTTTGTAGAAGACGCAATCCGGCTCCGGATGTGGCGGCGGGCGATCAAAGGAGGGAGCCGGCGTATTTGGTAACCATTGCGACTCCGCAGGGCAGTCCGCGCAGCCGAGTGTGGGAAAGAGAAGGGCGAAGGCGATCGTCGCGGCCGCTTCTGTCCGAACCTCGAAGGCGTCTGAAACTGGCGCGTCAGAAAATAATTGTCGATCCCGGCCAAACGTTAATGTGGTCAAACGGCATCTTGGGCCGGCAAACGAAATTCAAAGCCTGGCAGTAAACCGAGGGTATCGACTGGCTGATTGTTACGTCTTTTTACGGCAATTTGCAATTGTATTTTAAGGGGCCTCATAATGTTGGCCAAGCGGAACGCTTAGCTATAGTTCGATATCGATGATGTCGCCGGCGAAACGTATCTCTCTTCAATGGAAGAGATTGGCGCATGAGTTGTGACCGAGGAGTTTCCCTGGCCTCAACGTCGAGGGGTAGAGCCCGTCGAGACAGCTCGTTGTCGTTCGTCTCGCATGCCTTTCATGTCTTTCAAGCCTCAACAAGACGGCTATCTCCAAACAGCGCGGTTGTCGGGGCCTTTACATTTATAAGTTGTTGCGACATCCTTGCGCTAAGCAAGGGGGGCAGGATGAAGAGTGTTCTGGCGTTGTGCGCCGCACTGGGTTTGTGCGGTTGCGCGTTGTTGCCATTGGACGAGCGGCACGGCGCCGCGACGATCGAGACATTCAAGCAGAGCATCCAATGCGAGATCGCGGCCGTCGCCACTGACCCACGATTTGCACACTTTCAACTCTCGAAATGGCTGGTGAAGACGTCGTTAGATATGACGTTGATAGACACGTTGTCTGGAGATGCGAAGGCTACCGTTCCTATTCCGAATCCTACGCTGCCCAACATCTTTCCGGGTGGGTCGCTCAGCGGAAAGTTCACCCACACCGGGCACGTCGATTTCGCCGTCTCGATTCCGGAAGCCATCGCCATCTATGGCGACAAATGCCAAGGACCCGATCCCTCCCAGACCCATCTCGGTCTTGCAGCCTGGATAGCTGCCACTCTTGACCAAATCCGGCCCGAGAACCACGGTGGGCTGAGCTACACCGTCGACGTAGACGTAATCGCCAGCGTCGGGTCCCGTTTTGGATTCGTCTTCAGCATCGTCAATACAGTCGATTCCGGCGCCGGTTATCAGCGGGAAGGTGTGCATCATCTCGTCGTATCGATGTCGGAGCCGACACCGCCGTCAGGCCCGTTGGCCGTGCGGGTCGTTGGACCGGTACGCGTCGTCGACAGCAGGCCGGTTAGACAGCCCCAGCTACAGCCCGACGCATCGTCAGGTCAGCAAGGCGAGGTAACGCCGGAGCCCCCCCATGTCGCGAGCAAACCACGGGTGCGACGCGTGCCACAACTGCCCTATCGCAATCCCGCTCTCGAAGATCCGAACTTGAACAGGATGCTCCAGCAACAGGCTCCGGTCAGGCTTGCCCCGGGGACCGTCTTACGATGAAGGTCTATTCGATCGATGGGGGCTGGGCGCTCTCCAGCACGACCGCTCGGCCCAGCCCTCTGACGAACTGTTCCTTCAAGACGCCCTGAATTTTCACCTTCTTGCCTAGATAATCAGCTTGGGTAGGCGGGATGCTCTGTTGGCCGCTCGGTGGCCGTTGTATTTCGAGCGGTGTTCTCAAACGCACGACGACCGATTTGTCCGAGCCGGGTTGCTCGATGACCAACCGCGAATTAGTGAAGTAGTTCGTGCCTTCGTTCTCGAGGACGCCCTCGACTACGAGATTGCTATTCAAGAGTTTGTCTTTGTTCTGGATTACTTGCGAAGGGGTAAGCACCTGGGACGAGCGGATAGGACCTGACGTCTGACCGTGCGCCGGAACCGAGGCTGCAGCAAGGCGATGGCTGCGAAGCTTGGAAGACGACGGGCAAGCCAAATCTCCTCGATGAACCGATTGACATCGCCATCTTTTTAAGGTTGCATTGGAGCTATACTACAACATTTTTCATAGGTGTGCGCGGATGGGCTTGTCATGCGCAATTTTCTCCTCGTCAGCTTTACGCTTTCCGTTGTGGCCGTTTCGGTCCCGACCGCATGGGCTACAGAGCCGTCCGCCGCTGGAGGCGAGTATCCCAACACGGAATTCGCTGATCGCTTCCGTCGGTTTACCACCAAACCTTTCTGAATCTTACAAAATCGATCGTTGCCAATCGTGTCGCCGTTGAGACAGGCATATTGACCGTGGACGCGGCGGACGAACGCGGAGGAACCCTGATCAAAGGCCGCAGGTCGCTCCCCGTGATCGCGCTCAAATACAAGGACACGGCACAAGACCCCTATTCAGTCTCCAATCTCGAGCAAGAGCTTTTCAAAGGGCCTTGGCCCACCGGCACTATGTCGGATTACTACAAGCAGATCTCGTACGGGCAGTTTTCGGTGGAAGGACAGGTACTTCCTTGGTGGAAAGCCAGCAAGCCGGGTTCCTACTACGAAGGCGTCGTGCAGGAGCAGCAGCAGGGTGGTATCACGAAGAGAATCCCTTGCAATGGCATGTGCTCGACCGCAAAGCTCGGCGAACTGCTCGTCGCAGCACTTACCGCAGCCGAAAAGAATCTCGATTTCTCGAAGTACGACAACGATGGACCCGATGGCGTGCCGAACTCCGACGATGACGACGGTTACGTCGACTTCGTCGCGTTCGTCCATCCAGGGCGGGGAGGCGAGTGTGGTGCCCCTGACGGCCAGGTCAATAACAACATCTGGTCACACCGTTTCAGGCTCACGGATCTGAACGGCAAGGATTACGAGACGAAAGCCAAGGCGAAGGATGGTCGCCGTATCAGGATAGACGATTACGTCATCATGCCCGCGCTGGATTGCGACGGAAAACGCATGATCGAGATCGGCGTGTTCGCTCACGAGTTCGGGCATGCGTTCGGTCTTCCCGATCTCTACAACACCGGCAGGTCGGCCAAATCGCAAGGCGTGGGAACCTGGGACCTCATGGGAGCGGGCTCCTGGGGAGGCGACAACAAGACGCCGGAGCGGCCGTCGCATATGTCGGTGTGGTCGAACGCGTTCCTCGGGTGGGTGTCGCCGCTCGTGGTGACTGAGGACATGACCCATGCGACGCTTCGGCCGGTCGAAGACTTCCCGGACGCGTTGCGGATTAACGTTTCCAACGATGTCTACTATCTCCTCGAGTACCGGACGAAGAAGGGCTTCGACGATTCCTTGACGGGTCCCGGCGTCGTCATATGGCGGATCAACAAAGCGGTGACCCAAGTCGGCTTGCTCAACAACACTGTCAAACGATCCCAGCAACGAAGGCGTCGCGGTCATCCAGGCTGATGGATTGCTCCAGCTCGAAGACATAAAACAGTTCAACCGAGGTGATGCCGGCGACCCGTATCCGGGTACTTCGAACAACACCGCTTTCGACAATGGCAGCAAGCCCGCGAGCACCGGTAAGATCGCCATCTGCAACATCAGCCTGACGGCGGCGGCCGCATCATTCGACGTTCACGTCGGGGCCGGCTCCTGCCGGAACTAGAGACCGGCGGGCAAACTTAGCGGGGGCGGGGGCTTCCATTCAGCAAGAGGCCTACGTCAAGCTCATGCCGGGAACGAAATCGAACAATTCGCTCCACGGAACGGTCGCAGTGCCGCCGGTGATTTGGTCGATCACGATCCCAGTTCCCGCGGGCGAACAGAAGAACGGTCTCACCCGGTGATCGGCGTTCTCGTAGAGCACCCGAAGACGCGAAGGGTCCTGCGGCAGGACCGTGATCTTGCGAATTCGATTCGCTTCGAGCTCGTCTCTGTCGGAGCAGAGGTTGACAAAATTCGGTCTGTTCCACCGTCCAGTCAGCCACGCCGCTCCCTTGTCGGACTTTTCGACGATGTCCTCGTAGACGCTGACCGCCTTAACAGGGTCGAGAATGCCGGCTGCGGCGACGAGCCCGTCTAGTTTCGGTACATACCGTAACGATGCGATGAGCCGATTCTTTATCGCGTTCGGGTTTTCCACCCCGAGCGACCGTATCAGAGCCGCGGTGAACGACACGAAAGCGGCCGCTACCGAGGTGCCGAAGTTCTTGACGCTCGCGCCTCGTCGGGAAGTCTGATCGATGGCACAGCCGGGCGCGGCAATATCGACGTACTCCGGAGAGAAATTCGAGAAATTCGCCCGGCGCCCATCCGGTCCGTGCGCGGCGACCGTAATGGCTTGGTCCTGGAGGCGGCCAAGCTGCCCGCCGAAGAAAGCGGGATACAGCGGCTTGATGTTCAGATCTTGACGCCACGTCGCGCGGTCTGCTGCTGAGAGCTTTTTGGCTGGCGCTACGTGATGCGTTCGAGGTCCGCCTGCGAAATGCTCAAGGCGACTACACTCCCGACCCAAAGTCGGAACGCTTTCCTTCTTGGGTCGCGCCGAACGGGGACAGTGCTACCACCAAGCAATCGGTCCTAAAAGGAAGCTCGCTGACTGCGTTGATTGAAGGCTGGTGGGTGGAGGCAAAGGCCCGCAACCTTAAGCCGAGCACACACGAGAGCTATAGTAACTCGATGGCAGCCTTCGTCGCGTTCCTCGGCCATGATGATTCCAGCCGCGTGACCAAGGATGACGTCATTGGCTTCAAGGATCACCGCTTAGCCACCATCACCCCCCGTACTGGGAAGCCGATTTCTGCAAAGACGGTGAAGGATAGCGATCTCTCCGGGCTCAAGGCTGTGTTTGGATGGGCGGTATCAAATGGGAAGATGCAGAGAAACCCCGCAGAGGGTATCACGCTCAAGGCTACGAAGCCACGGAGGTTACGGAGCAAAGCCTTCACCGAAGCAGAGGCGAAAGCAATCCTTGCGTCAAGTCTCCGCGTGAAGCGTGGTGGAGAGATGCCGGAGACATTTGCAGCCAAGCGATGGGTGCCGTGGCTCATGGCATATACAGGGGCACGCGTCGGTGAGATGGCCCAATTGCGAAAGGAGGACCTACACAAGCACGGCCGCAGCATCTGGTATCTCACGGTCACGCCCGAGGCAGTTACTGTGAAGACCAACGAAGCAAGGGACGTGGCTCTGCATCCTCACCTGATTGAAATGGGCTTTGTGGAATTTGTGAGAGCTGCACCTCCTGGTCATCTATTCCTGCGGCCTTCCCAGGATGGCGACGAACAGGGTCCTGTGCTTGGACCACTGCAGGGCATCAAGAATAGGCTTGCGGAGTTTGCCCGCGGAGTAGTGCCGGATAAGGGTGTTGCGCCGAATCACGGCTGGAGGCACCGCTTCAAGCCCGTTGGCGTGAGGGCTGGCATTGACCGCAGAACGCTTGATGTGATCTCCGGGCACGCTCTTGAAGGTCGCACTGTGGCGGATGGATATCATGGTGTTGAGCTTGAGGACCAAGCGGCCGCTCTCGCCAAGTATCCCCGCTATGAAGTATGATGCTCGGCCGAGATGATAGGGAAATCGGGTGGGGGCTGCTTCTGCGGATAACATCAACGGATCACTGACGGGCTCCTCCCGAAACTAAACCTTAAGCGCGATGTCGACTACTAGTGCTTAGCGCCAGACGACATGAAAGGTATGACCAGAATGGCTATCGACCTCGAGGCTGCAATAAGAAAATGGGCACTCGATTCATTGCCGTACGATCGAAATGATCCTGACGTGTGTTCCGAGATCTCCGGAAAAGACGCACGTGAATTGCTGATCGTATATCATAATTGGATGAGGCGTCACATTTTCCGAAATGCACGCAAGGTCCACATTTCTAAAGCTTATGCCGCCAATCCAATTACCACTCAGCGAAAGGCTGACCTAGACGCGCTGATATCAAAGATCGAGACGGGCGAAGAGCTGAAACCACACCTGAGCACTCGTGTAGCCACGGTCCTGGAGCCCTCAAGCAAAAAGCTAGCACGGCGCCAGGATTTAGATCTCATGCTGATCGAGTGGGAGGTGCACCATCTGCATATCTCGCAGGAGATGCAGCCAAATGGGTTCGTCAAACGAGACGACCCTCTGCTTTTTTGTGTATTCCATACGCGTGACGCATATTTGCTGGATGTGATGACGCATAAAGACTTCAACCGGGACCATATCTTGAAGGTCATGGCCGACGAATGGCCGAACGCAGGCTTAATCCACGAGCTCAAAGCGTCTGCTGGACAAAAAATCATCGGCTTGGCGAAGAAATACACTGAGGATGAGCGCAATGCTCTGCGGAAGATAGGAATCAACACCTTGGTGGAGATAGATGGCAGGGTGTACAAGCCCGCAGGAGGTATGACAGGGGCCGGGACATCCGTTCGTGCATCGTTAGCTGCAGATAAAGTAATAACGTCCACAAACCGACTGGAGCACGCCCTCCGTACCGACCCTGGGCAGTTCCAGCGATTTGCCCAGCAATATGGTCTGACTTGGCCGCAGAATCCCACGTTCGAGTTCGGAGTTCTGGAGCCAACCGGCCTCGCATTTAAAGAGTTGTCAACGAACCTTGCCCTAGCGGTGGCATAATGGCCTTAGCGGCGCTTCACTCCTCTGACAACCGGATGGAAAACATCCGTCCACGTTTCGCCCGCAACTCGAGGACGCAGCGATGGCTGAGCTACAAGTGCGGCTTGATCAATCGCATTTGGCTTCCATTACCTTCGACGATTTGTCCGATTTGCAAGTTGGGATCAGATCAACCCCGAATTGAGCCGAACTAAATTAGCTCTATAGCCGCACGCATGTCGCAACATGTGGGGATGAACCTTAAAGGGCAGTTTGGCTGCTTGACCGGCATGCTCGACCATGCGGGCGAACCCTGCTGTCCCGAATGGTGCGCCGCGCTCGGAGGTGAACATGAACGGTGAGGCGGGGGATTGCTCCCTTTGGAGACGACGCAGTGAGCGCAGTTCATCACCCATGATGGGGTGTGTGCTCGGGGTACCGCGCTTGACCCTCCGGACATGTAGCGTTGCAGTAGGGAAGTCGACCTGATCCCAGCGGAGGTCGACCACCTCGCAGGCCCGGAGACCATGCCGGTAGGTGACAAGCATCATAGTAGCGTCGCGGTGTCCCCATCGGTTGGTCTTGGCGGCCTCAATGATCTTTGCCACTTCCGCCTCCGTGAGATGCTCTCGCGTCCGGAGCACCTTGTTGGGAAGTCGCCTGGCCGTGACTGTTCGATCTACGGCGTTCGGCGCGACTAGTTTGAGGTGAGAATTCTTCATTCGTTTGGGCTTCTGCTGCCGGAGACTGTTCCAAGAATGCACATTTTACTAACAGTAGGATACGAGGGTATGAGTCAAATTGACTCACTGAAGGGGCGTGGGAAACTGGTCTCGCCTGCGATCCTGTTGGATGCTCATTCTGCTCGATATATAGCGCAGGCTGCGCAGGTGACATCTGTCACGAAGACTAGGGAGGGCGGGAAACAGGTTGACCGTGCTCGTTGGCGAGAGCCCTTGTTCAAACAAGTTGGGTGAGGGCACGGGGGAGATTTGAAAGCCGTCGCCACGAGGTGACCTCTCAGATTGCCGCTCCTAAACTGAATTGAGGCCGGGCCGCGCTAGCAATCCAAACGCAGTAGCCAATCGAACTGAGACGCAGTATTTGTCCGCATCAATAATTCAGGATCGATGAGTGCGCATATGCAATTGGCCGCGGAACTAACTCTGTCAAAGGCACGGCACTTTCTGAGCGAAGCGCGAAGGCTGCAAAGGGCATCATCTGTATTAAGCGATCGTATGCCATTTTCGGCGAACTTGGAGGCCGCCATTGTATATGCACGTGCGGCGGTAGAGCACTTGCGTCAGGAACTCGCTCCAAAATTTGGTAGTTACAGGACGTGGCACGACACAGCGTGGAGGCAGTTTAACGGGTTACCCACGTTTGAGTACTTCTATAATCGTCGGAACTTCATTCTTCATCAGGCGCCCGAGGAAACAACCGCCAACGTTGACCTTAAAATAGATACATCTATTGAAATGACCGTTACGCTAACGATGAATATCACCCGAGCAGATGGGTCAACTGAGACACGCAACTCCGGGTCGGCGCCCCCAAGCGCGACCCTGCAGCCATCTCCATCGACGCAGAAACAAAGTTTCTTTTTTGCCGATCCTGACTGGGCCAGCAAACCGGCGGTCGAGTTCGTTAGCGACTTCGTCGACCTCTGTGAGTCCTTCGTAGCTGAGGCGAAGCGCGAGTTCACTTAAGAAGGAGGGTTAGAGGAGGCGATATGCAAGCTTACGTGAATTGGACGATTTTGGTCAACGAAGCGTCGGCCGGCTGTGCATTCGTTGCTGCTGGCCTTTGGCTCTATTCGGCACGCGTTGAAATTTGGGCTGATGGGCAGACTACGGCACGGCGGGACAACTTCGTGCTTGATAAGGATGGCCGTCCATATGATCTGGCGGGCACCGCGCGGGCACAGTCACGTTGGAGCGCGTATGCTGCTATCGCTGCCGCCGCCGCTGCTGTGCTTCAGGGGGTGGCAACGATGATAAGCTGAGCGCTTCCTTCATTCTTCTTCAGGGCGAGGCGAGCACGAACTGAAGGCTTATTGACCGTTGTTGACCTGCCGGTTGATCAAACTTTGAACGGAGGAGGCTAACCGAGGACAGGGCGGGTGGGACACCGCCTATCGCTCGGGATTGAACTCCTTCGATCTGTGAATAATCTCTTCCCAGTCAAGAACGGCGATGGTCTTCTGCGCCTTGCCCCTCCAGCCTCCGCCGTAAACGACCAGCTTATTGTTGACTCGGATCATTCCCCGAAGCGGAAACTGGACATTGGCCGCACCTATTTCGGCCTCAGACTCAACATCGAAGACGGTGATCACTCCATCGTCGTTTCCAGCACAGAAGGTCTTGCTATCGATACCAGCAACGCACGTGTATTTTGCAGATTCTGAAGCTGCAATGTATTTCGTGTACTTGCCCGCCGAGAGCTTAACTTGGGCGAGCGCTCCCTCGCCGCAGACGATCAGACTGGTGTGGTCCATCGGACACATGTCCACAATGGTAAAATCAATCGGTATCTTACGATCGGCCGCAAAGTGATGGTCGATGAAGAAGAGATTCTGCCCCGCTGCGACCACTACCTCCTGTCCGAGCAAGCTCATGCGTTGAATGCTCCTGCCCAGCTTGAGGTTTTCTGCGCCGTACTTCGAGAGAGTGGCCTCATTCAAGCTCCAGCGTCTTGCAATTCCATCCCGGGTCCCGCTCACGGCGCCCCAAGGGGCTATGGCTACCGCAGAGACGTTCTCTTGATAGATTGAGTCATACTCCAAGCTTACCAGAGTGACCGGGTTGATGGTCTCAAGTCCGTCTTGACTTCCAGCCACCACAACCATCGAAGACCGAGCGAGGCAATTGATGGTTTGGTGACCAATGCGGTGACGGTCGGAAACTTTGCCGGTCTGAACGTCCAGAACGTATATCCACCCGTCCTTCCCGCCAAGGACAACTTTGGAGTCGCCGAGCCGCGTTGCGCAAACCATCGGTTCGCCAGTTGAGGAATTCCGAGTCTTAAGTTGGAGTTGCTTTTGTTCGATAGGCTTATCGCTGAAAACTTGATGCAGAAGCTTCGCGATATCTCTCGAAATCTTGCTGCCCTTGTCGACAAGCGACGAAAGATCCTCAGTGAACTCGCGCTCATCCTTGTATGCCCGCTTGAAGTGCTCAGCGAGATTGCTCAGCTCACCAACGATCTTGTCTGCGCCCTGCTGCAAGAACCGGAATATGCCTTGGTAGACTACATCCTGCTCCAGTGAAAGCTTGATCGCGAAGGCAGTGGCGCTCAGGCGTTGCACTACCAATTTTGCTGTACGAAGCACCTCAGCATCGTGCACGCGCATGAGATGAACTTCAAAGTGCTGGTACGTTATGTGTGTTCGAGTGAGCAGCTCATTAACATCGTCCTTGAGTTCCGACACGCTTTGCTGGATGAGCCGCACGTCAATATACGGAGTACGCATAAGCGCAGCGATCTCTGCCTGGGCATTTGTTATCACCTCAGGGTTCAAGGACCGCATCGCCCGCTCTAGGTCCGCATACAATCGGTCCATGGCAGAGAGCAGCTGTTCGGCCGAGTAGGTGCCTTCCTCGTTGTCCTTGTCGCGGAGATCATTCCGGAATTGATAGAGGCCATCTCGGATAATGAAGATCGTTTCGAAAAATTCCTCGCTCCAATAATCTGGCTCATGAGCTGCTGCCGGTTTGATGGACACCGAGATTAGGTGTTTCATGAAGCCGGAGGTGGGCGATGAAGAGACGGAAGTTCAGTCGCGAGTTCAAGGTCGAGGCGGTCAAGCTGGTCAGGGAACGTGGGGTGTCGGTGGCGCAAGCCGGCCGCGACCTGGATGTTCATGAGAATGTTCTGCGCAAATGGGTGAAGGAGTTCGGCTCCGACCCAGTGCAGGCCTTCCCAGGCCACGGGCAGATGAAGCCGGAGCAGCAGGAGATCGAGCGGCTGCGCCGTGAGGTCGCCAAGCTGAAAGCCGAACGGGACATCCTAAAAAAGGCCGCAGCCTTCTTCGCGAAGGAAGCGACATGAAGTTCGCCTTCATCGCGAAGCACCGGGCGATTTTGGCCGGTGGCATGGCTATGCGATGCGCTGGGGGTTTCGCGGTCGGGCTTCCATGCCTGGCTGAACCGCTCTCCCAGCGCCAGATCCCGCAGCGACGAAGAGCTCGGCGGCAAGGTCAAGGCCAGCTTCATGGCAAGTGATCGCACCTATGGTGCGCGCCGAGTGTGGCGTGATCTGCTCGCCGATGGGGCGGACTGTGGCCTCCATCAAATCGAACGGCTGATGCGCCTGCAAGGCTTGCGGGCGCGGCCGCGACGCCGACGCTTTCCGAAGGACAGCGGCGATCGGCAGCTCGAGACCGTGCCGGCGAACCTCCTTGACCGGCAATTCGCCGCCGAGCGGCCGAACCAGAAGTGGATCGCCGATTTTACGTATCTCTGGACGGCTGAGGGCTGGCTCTATGTCGCAGCGGTGATCGACCTGTTCTCACGCCGGGTGGTGGGCTGGTCGATGAGTGCCGCCATGACGGCGCAGCTCGTGACAGACGCATTGCTGATGGCAGTCTGGCGGCGGGGTAAGCCGGATGCGCTGTTGCACCACTCGGACCAGGGCAGCCAATACAGAAGCGAGCAGTTCCAGCGCCTAATGGCCGACCACGGCATCGTCTGCAGCATGAGCCGTTCCGGCAACGTCTGGGACAATGCGGCGATGGAGAGCTTCTTCTCGTCGCTCAAGACCGAACGGACGGAGAGCAAAACCTACAGGACCAGAGATGAGGCGCGAGCCGATGTGTTCGACTACATCGAACGATTCTACAACACGACCCGCAGGCACTCGACCATCGGCTATCTCAGCCCGGTTGAGTTCGAGCGCAAGGTGGGATTAGCTTAACCGGGTGTCCATCAAACCGGCAGCAGCTCATCAAGCCTCAACGAATCACAGAGGGCATCAAGGCTCGTCTTATCGAGAACGTCCTCTAGGGGGATATTTGCGCGTCGAACGAGATCGCCGATAGTATCGACATCATCTCGCACGCGTTTAAGCAATTCATCTCGTGAGTTCACCGCGGCGCCTCGCCGGACATTGCGAATCGTTCAAAGGTAGCAAATATAGCACGATATCTTGAATTCCGGATGGCTAGGGAGAGCTTCAGATGACTGGGGATGCTGCGGCCAATGCCGTGCATATCGGGATGGCCATTTTTGAACTTCTCGGGACCTATGCGCTGGCGTGCTTCGTTGGTGCCGGTGGCGGCGTCTTGGTCGCAAGAACGTATTTGTCGCAGAAAATCAAAGCGGCGATCAAGAGCGAATATGAGGAGAGGCTGGAAGTTCTAAAGGCCGACCTTAAGGCGAGCAACGATACACAGCTTGAGAGGTTGAAAGCGCAACGCAAAGCCCAAGGTGATGTCGCGATTGAACAGCTGAAAAGCGAGCTGGCCATCGCTGCTGCCCAGCGGAATGTCGAATTTTCTCATCTTCACTTGAAGCGTGCCGAGGTCTTGGCAGAAGTTCATGCGCTGCTCCGAGATGCAATAGACGCGACAGCCGATTATACTAAGGCCTTTGAGCCAGCCGGTGGCACGTCACGAGAAGAGCGCGGAATCAAAGCGGCGAAGGCAACAAACGAGTTCATTCGCGCATTTCGAACGAAAGAGATTTATCTGCCAGAATCCGCCGCCGAGAAGGTGCGTGCCATATCTGACGAGTTGAAGTTTGCATTTTTCCAGTTTCTCTACGGAGTGAATCCTGGAGGAGACCTGAGCGCAGACAGGACCAAGAAGTTGCATGAGATTCAGGAGAAGATAGAGAGACTTTCTGGACCAGCCACCAAAGAGTTGCAAACCGACTTCCGCAATCTGCTTGGCTATCAAGCCGGTGCCCAGCCGGTAGGGTCGCGGGCGGCTGAAGTCACCAAGCAAAATGGGGATCAAGTTGGCGAGTAACTTCCCGCACGGGAGCCTCCCAAACGTGGCTTATAGGTCCATCGTCACACCCTTCCTCCCGTTCCCTTCCAGGCAGGCCCGCAATCCGGTCAGGTTGCGTGCGGATAAGAAGCCCTCAAGGTGGCACATAAGCTCATCACGTAGACCGGCCAGAAGGCGCACCGCGGGTTCAGGCGTACGAGCACCCCGAATGGGCGGCGGCCTTAAGTAGGGCGGGGAAGGGCAACGCAGCGGCCATCGCCGCGCGGTTACCGCCAACGCGGACCAAGCGCCCGAGACCTCGCGGAGGTGGTGACAGCCATCCTGGCAAAGGGTGCGGTCACACTGGAGGCTATCGCCAACGAGCTGAATGGTTGCGAGATGACCCCGTGTGGCGGTCGCTGTTATCCGTCCTCGGTGGCCAATCTGCTGCTGAGGCTTGAGGCGTAAGACCGCTGCGCAACGCTGGTCGGGAGGCAAGCACGTTTCCTTCCACGCTTCCGGCCTCGTGGCGGGGCATACGGGGGAAGTCGCGCTGCAGCTCCCACGCCCTACCTTTCGCGGGGTTTCACCCTAAAATTAGTTGAGACGCCTTTGATCGAGTTCGCGACTCAGTGCCGCGGAGGTATGCTTGGCGTGAAGGAAAGGTGCTGAACGATGGCTGTTTTCGACCTCTACTCGAAGCGCAGGAAGCGCGAGCTGGGCCAAACGCCTGATGTCTTCACTTACGACGAAATACCTGAAGGACTTCGCACCCAGGTTGTTCATATCTGGAGCGATGCCATCGGTGAGCCGAGCTTGAGCGAATGGCACTCTGAGGATATGCGGCAGTGGTATCATGAGATAGCAAAGGTGCTCCGTCGGGAATACAGTGTTTTCAAGCTTGTCTCGCGCTACATGGACCCGAACGATCCTCGCGACGCTCAACGAGAGCTTACTGAATGGTTTTTGGCGGAGAAGGACGCCGCAAGAGTGCTTGATGCGATTGAGCTGAGCTTTAGAGTCATTAACAACGTGTGTGGTGAGTTTAACTACGCTGGCCGCGGCGACAGGGCCGCAAAGATCGCGAAGGAAGCTCTTGAAGAACTCAACGCCCGCTTCAAGGAGTATGGCGTCGGCTATCAATACACGGATGGCCAGATAGTTCGTGTCGATTCGCAACTAGTCCATAAAGAGGTGGTGGTACCTGCATTAACCGTTCTGCGCGGCAAGGCCTTCAATAATGCGCAGGGCGAGTTTTTGAGCGCGTATGAACACTTTAGGCATGGCAAGAAGCAGGAAGCTTTAGTGGATTGCTACAAGTGCTTTGAGAGCACCATGAAGGTTATCTGCACCAAACGAAAATGGCCGTTCGATCCAAAGGCAGCAGCCAAAGACCTCGTGAATGTTTGCATGTCCAATAATCTCATGCCGGCATACTGGCAGGCTCACTTCAATGGGCTCAGGAGCGTGCTTGAGTCGGCAATATCGACACCGCGCAACAGACAGGCGGGGCATGGTGCTGGCGCTGGGCCTGCACCGGAAGTGCCTGACGAGCTTGTCTCCTACGTGCTCCACATGACGGCGGCGACTGTGCTGTTCCTCGCCGAGGCAGAGAAGAGGCTTGCTGAGATAAAGCCATGAAAAAGATTCTCACCAGCATCGTGGCGGGATTGTTCGTATTCCTCATCACTCGGGCGCTCGCGTATCTGCTTGGACTGGATGCCGTGGCACTCAGGGTGGCGCAACGTTTCCTCGAATTGCCCGCCCTTGATTTACAACTAATCGGCTGGCTTCTTAGCGGGTTTGTTGGCTTAGTCGTTTTAGTGCTCTGGTTGGTTCTGGACCTGGGTGACTGGCTTCGGCAAGCACTGGCGCCGCGTCCTCCGATCGGCAGCCTACCAGTCGCCGGCGATCCCACTCTTAAGTTTGAGGTTAATCGCACTACGGGCAAAGTGTCTGCCGAGCTGTTCGTAGATCTGGTCAACAATAGCGATGATTTGGTATTCGCAGAATTCGCGCTCAGGGCGACGGTCAACGGTAAGGACCTGGATGCTCCCATTCTGGGGCAAGGCCACGCTGCTCCCGGGGAGAAGATGAGACTCTTCGTTCGGTTCGACGAAGTGCCCATGCGAGAAGATTTGCTGGCCGTTATGGAGTACGACTTGAAGTACCTATTCAAAGTTCGTGGTCGGAGGCAAAGGAGAACGGCCAAGGGCATCGAATGGAGGACGCAAAAGCCTGAAGGGCGTCCAGGACCGGCCGGAGGCAAGGTCGTAAAGATGATCACTGTTAAGTACTATAACCAGATTGAGGAGTGACCCGATTAAGGGCGGCTTTACAGGGCTCACCTGGGTAACATTGCTGGTAAACATTCTCTACGGTTGCTAGAATTTCTCTAGGTATTTCAAAGCTCAAAACGTCGGGCAGCGCAATCCGCCCCTGGGCACCAGCACCTCCTCTACATGGTGCTACATAGCTCTCCATGGCAACCTGAAAACCTGGAAACTTCAATCACCTACCCAGTATATGCTGCTTCATCGTCGCCGGTGACAGCACCTGAAATTTTGGGTAGGATTCTGGGTAAGTGCTCTGTGTAATGCAGGAGCCGACCCATGCTTACCCAAGTTGGCGTGCTGGCCGCGAAGCCCCGTGAGCTCCCTGACGGCAATGGCCTCCATCTTTTGATCGAAACCAATGGGAGCAAGCTCTGGCGCTTCCGGTATCAATTTCACCGGAAGGAAAAGATGCTCTCGCTCGGGGCCTTCCCAGACGTGACTATCGCGCAGGCACGCCGGAAGCGAGATGACGCGCGATCGGTTCTGGCGGGCGGCGTTGACCCAGCGCCGCATCGATTGCAGCCGCAAACACCTTCGGTGTAGTGGCTACTGAGTACCTTGAGCGCATGCGCGCGGAAAATGCTGCCGAATCAACCATCGCCAAAAACAAGTGGCTGCTAAAGGACCTTGCTGCGCCCTTGGCGAAGCGCCCGATAGCCGAAATATCCTCGGCGGCGTAAATAGTCGGTAAGTTGCGATCGTCGTGACAAAGAGCGCCTGATCGTAATATAGCGACAGCGGGAGCAAGCTTGCGGTCGTCATGTCGCATCTTTCAAGGAGGTACTTGTTACGCGGCCGATTGCTCGCACGCAGGCTCGAGTACTGACAAAGATTGGTGTTGATGCCCGGCAAATCCGCGCGCATCTGCTCCATCGCTCTTTGATCCAGCTGACGTCGTAGTTCAGCAGAGACAAATGCCTCCAATTCAGCGATGGCGTTTTTGAACCAGGACTGTACATCCGAAATGACCGGATCGCCTAGCGCACTGGCCGACAACCGGCCTCCGACATAACTGATCGCGCCTTGCAGCAGTGCAAGTCCAACAAACGGCGCTGCGGACCCAAGTGTAGCCGGCTCTTGTGGTGCGGCCGATCTGCCGAACGGCAGCGTCGTTGCTATCAGGCCGCAAATCATCTCCCGCCGCGAAGCGAAGATTCGGGTTTCGGTCCGAGCTGCATTGTCTTTGCCGATACGTACGTCTAGTAGCCCTGAACCATGCTCAATGTTTCCTTATTGCAGCGAAATTTCATATACGCCTCTCCCGTGCGTCGCCGCCCGCATTAACCGCTGAGTCGGGTGAATCTGCAGATCGAATATCGGCGCATCGGGTAATCCGTTCTCCAGAGGATTCCAATTGAGACCACCGTCGGGAGAATGCCAGACGCCAACATCAGCACCGACATAGACGTTGTTGGGAGCTATCTGGTCAACGGCCAGAGCATTGTGCTCAACGTCAAGGAGGCCGGTTCCGCCGACGCCACTCCGGACTTCCCAGCGTGTTCCGTCGAAGTGCCAAACCCTGCGACGGTCTCCCATTCCTCCAAAGGCCACATAGATGGAGCCGCCATTCGCGTCGGCCCAGTCCACTGCAAGATCGGTGATAAGGCCCGATACTCCGAGCGGCGCGGCGGGCGCGTCGTCGAGCCGCGTAATCTGCCATGCATTGCCCAAGCGATCTGCTCGAAACACTTGCCCGCGCGTCGTCCCAATGAACAGACGGTTTGTCGATGCAAATGCAAGTGCGAACGCGTCACCCGTCGAAGCCCCACCAGGTAGGGTGATCGGCGAGAGCCAAGTGCTCGCGAAGTTGTTCGATAGATATACAAGCTGACCAGCCGCGACCGCCACCAAGTCTGCGCTGGATGGGTTTGATGGATTGTAAGGCACACCGACAATTGGCTGCGTCATCGTCGCCCAACCGAAGTTCCACACCGGCGTCCAGCCCGCGTGCGATGTACCTCCCGTCGTGGAGCGATACACGACCCCGTTCATGTACACGAGCACCTGATTAGGCGTGTTCCAGTTAATCAAACAGTAGCCACCATCTCCACCGCTGACGTGCGTCCAGATCGGCCCCGACGACGTCCGCGCCGTGCCGTTATCTTGCAGGCCACTGAACAGGATGTTGGGATCTGTTGGATGCTGCGCGATAAAATTGCTGCAGAGGCACGCGAGCCCATTATTTTGACTTACGAACTCACCGGTGCCTTTGGGGGCGCGGTTGAGAAATACCCCGCCGTCGCATCCACACCACAGCTCGTTCGGATCGCCGGGCGTGTGGCAAATGACGTGAATATCGGCGTGGGCATGGGTACCGATCGATGCCGAGTTGCTCACCTTGTAGGCCGAACCGCTCGCCTGGATAGTGCAACGCCAGACCGATCCGCCCCACGGCGGGGCGTCCATGCGATCGCCGCCAAGGTAAATTAGGTTGGTATCGGCAGGGTCAACGACGATCGTTAGGTCGTAAGCCCCCTGACCTCCTGGCAGGACGTTGGGCACAGCGTTAACGGGTTTCCAGGCTTGCGTCACGCCATCAAGGCGATAGACGCCCTGGAGCGATCCGCTCGAAGTTGTAACAAATGCATAGAGCAGATTTGGCTTATCTGATTGCACGGCAAGTGCTATGCGCCCAACGTTGGTAGTTGGGAAATTAGTGCCGGTGGTAGCCCAGGTTGCTCCGCCGTCGTCCGAATGCACCACCGTTGACCGAGAGGGACCCTGTCCCCACTGCGCACTGAAGAACCGTGTAGCGCCGCCGCTTGATGCGGCAACGACGCTCGTGTGCACTCCAGTGCGCTCCTGCACCCATTGGAATTGACCTCCGGCCTGAGGTACACGGCGGTAGAGTCCAGCGGTCGTCGCACCAATGACATTCTCGCGATTGCCGGGATCGATCGCGAGCGCGAAGAAAGCTTCGCCTGCAAGGTCCGGCGAGCTTGCTTCGACGACCCAGCTTGCGCCTCCATCGTCGGTGCGGATCACGCCGAGCCCGCGGTAGGCTGGAAGGGCTCCCGTTACGCGAGAGCGGAAGAGTTGCAGCGTGTCCCCTTCGCCGGTGCCAACATAGACCCGGTTCGGGTCTGTCGGATCAAGTGCGATCGCACCGCAGACCAAGCTTGCTGTGGCAAAATTCGTGGGATCCAAGTCGAAGCGGTCCATCATGGACCGCCATGTTGTTCCGCCATCCGCGGAACGAAATACGCCGCCGTTAGCCGAGGCAGCATAAACCACCGCGCCGCCCGGCGCGACCGCGAGACGCGAGACGCGCCCTGCAACCGGCTGATTGCCGACGGTTTGGCCATCCATCACAACACTCGGGCCCAACGGGAGCCAGTTGCGCGCACCTGGGACAAATGGCATCGGCGGAGCGCCCGGCGCCACCGCCGGCCCTACGACTGCGGCGGCCTTGCGTTGCTTGTATTCGAGGAGGACGTCGCGCCAGATTGTGGGCTGGGCCGGCGCGATCAGGGTCGTGCTGGTTGAATCGAGACTGCTTGCAGTTGTCGTGGTGACTGAGCGGGACGGTGCGCCCCGCCCCTCCAGTGGGGTGTAGCTCGACTCTAGCATCGGGAGCAGCCACTCAAGTGGCCCGCTTCCATCTGTCTTCTTTTTCTTCTTCTTTGCAGCGACTTTTTGCTTATTAAGCTTTAGCGGCTTGAATGAGGGAGAGGCACGTGCAGCAGTGCGTTTGGTCTTGCGCACATATCGCTTTTTGGATGGCGAGGAGGAGCTTCGCTTCCGCTTTGTCGACTTGCTCATCTGAGTGACCTCGCGCTATCCGGCGACCTCAACCTGGTTCTATTCACGACACACGTTGGGGAGTGCGACACGCTGCGCGGCGCAATTGCCCTCGTGCAGTCGACAGTGACAAAAAATCAATATCGAGGACCGGGTGGGACACCTTCGGTCATTTCAATAATTCGGATCTGCTATTACCGCGTTTCTGCCTTGGGCCGCAATCATGCGCGATGCTTCAGCCCTAACAGATTTCGGACGTAGCCCCTTGCCTTGGGCACACGAGCAAAAATGACAATTGCGACAACCACGCAGGCGGCAAGAACAATTGTCGCCTCAGTAGTACCGTCACCTCCATCAGGGCTAAAACCCAGCAACTGCTCTATCCAGTCCATCTTATACTCCCCTCGTCTTGGTATTGACTCCTTGATTTCGGTCCGACAGTGACGATCAAGACCAAGCTCTGGCGGGAGGTAGTGCAGCGTCGGTTGCGTCGTACCAACGAGCTGACCAAGCACGTCCATGCGCGCGTGCCTGCTATGCTCAACGCGCCCGCAACAAACGCTGCGTCCTCCGATTGAAATACCTCGATAATCCAAAAGGACGAATGAAGCAGACAGATTAGACGCTAGATTTGTCGATTTCGCAACTAGGAAGCGATGCACGTAGAAATAGTCTGGAGACCTGACCGATTGGGCCTACGGGGCAGCAACCAGCCAATTCGGGAAACAAAACTACGTTTTGACAGCAATCTCGCGTGAGCAGCACTGCGCCGGCTGATGCGCCATCCAGACGCTCAAGGCCATGGCGCTGCATCTGCGGCTTGATCGCTATTGGGAGGATCAGCTCGCCTCCGCGCCCGGAACGCGGCCGTGCCGGCGGGCGGCCATCCGGAAAATGCAAGTGGCATCAGTGAGCGGGGTTATTCCCGCACTTACATTTTAAAAAAATTCCGCCCTCTTTATTGGAGTGGTGATTTAAGTTGGTTATGCTCGGCGTCGCTGAAAAACTTGTATGCTTCTATTTTATTCGCTGATTATTGTTTTCACGAGAGCATTGTTCATGGCCCAGCGAGCAGTATCCCGCGAGGATTTCCGAGGCTTATTTGCTTTCTATGCATCTGTTGCCCGACACAACAGCAAGCATGACGGCGCATTGAGGCTGCTGAATTATTCACGTCGAGCCAAGCCCTTTCCGAAGAACTTCTGGATCAGTGGTCAGAGCGCGCTGACGCCCTCGGGGCAGAGAGGGTTGGTAGCGTACTGGGCCCACGCTCGCGGGCCGTAGCTGATGGCGATGCAGAGTACGACCATGCTAGCGCGTTTCTCCACGCATTGCTCAAAGCGTTGGATCAAACCCAGCACTAGACTTAGTCGATCAGCTCCAAGTCCGACGCAGCGTGCCGGTTGATATGCGAGGGAACGAGTAGCAATTGCTCAAACCAACTTGGTAGGCAGCTTGCGCCACCGCTCGAAGCGCAATGATGCGACGTCAGCCGAGCAGTCGGGGTTGCCTGAAATGGAAACCGCTAGGAGTGAACCTATTTGCAACAGCGAGCACGTCAGCTTCGCGTGCCTCCAACGCGATCTTCTGGGCGAGCATGACGTCTCCGATCGGCAGGGAGCCGGCATGAGCAGAATCCTCTTCTGCAGATGATTCCTTTCGTCGATCTCACAAAACGTTGGCCAAGGTCCGACGTAGACCCTGTAACGCTTCCCACTCTAGTTCCCTATCACATCGAAGTAACCATTGCGGGCGAACGGCCCTCGCTCCGGCATTGACAGCCATTCCCGCAACAGCCGCAGCGGGCGGCCCTCCGGTGTGCTTTCGGCGCTGTGTTTGATGAAAAGAGCTCGCGTGATCGCTACAAACTAACAACGAACGAAGCGATAGCAGCAATCCCACCAGCGATGGTCCCAACATAGCTAAGCACCGGCTCCTTATCTGTTGAGATCAGATAAAGGCACTTCACTAGGAAGTCGTTCAGTAGCCTTGGCATTGAACGGATCAGCAGCAAAGTGCAGCTTGCTAGGAGAGCTACCACAAGCGGGAATGCAGAGATGGCGCCGAGCCAAGCACCAACCCAATATATCCCAAACCCAGGATATGAATTTACATATCGGTCGACCCTTTTGGACATAAGTTCTAATTTCTGACGAGTGGTGTCGGAAAGGAAATACGACAACTCTCCGACGCAAGGCACTGACTCGCCTTGCCACATAGTGAACTGATTGAGGGCAACGTAGAGCCACCACGAGGCGAAGCCCGCGATGACAATGACCGCAATGGCACCCATCAAGAGGCCGACCAACAAAATCAGATGTACGGCAGATGCAGCTAAGCGGATGAGCCACTGTGAAAGGAGAAGTGACGCAAAACTGATAAGCAGCAGATGTCCAATCATCGCGGCGAAGCATGCTGAGAATTCCTCCGCAGCCGGATAGCGCCACGAATACCAGTATGCGAAGAAGCTTGAGCAAGTCTCGCCATGAGTGAAGTAAATAATATTGCAGCGCCACACAGCAGCGGCAACGGCGATCGCTACGAAGTTTGTAACCAAAAACAGGAGGACTGCGACGGACATCCCCTTACTGGACCCCGTAAAGAATTGCATACTGTTTGCGACGTGCTGGAGAGACGATCGGGTTACCTGAACGGCGGTACGCTCTTGAAGAGCGTCCCATAGTTTGTCGAGCTTCTTTCGAAATAGGGGGTCCTCATCTCTTGTGTACCATACTACAAACCTGAAGCCCCACTTGATCAGCCCAAATGCAAGCGTCGCCATCACGGCAGCCGAGAAAAATGTGCCGGCCATTGTGCTATTTCTCCGGTGACGTAGATCGCTAGCCCATTCCGGTGAAGCGGTAGTTATCCTTTAGGACCGATTGGACGTGCATACCCCCATCGAGCAGACTCAAGCGTCACTCGCAAGAACAGAGCCGCTATTGGATGAGCCAGGAGCAAGTCGCATTCGGCGAGCTATTGCAGGTCGAAACGGATCGGCGTCGGCTCTCCTTCCGAGGGGCCGTCGAAAAACAGCAGCGCGCGCACGCTGTTGCCAGATCGGTCGAGTGGCAGGAGCGCCTCGGGCTTCACTTTCTCCGGAAAGCCGCCCAGATCCGCGAGGAGCGTCGCCTTGCGGCTGTGGCCGTCCCAACGATAGATACTGTAGTCGCCCTTCGGAATAGGTGTGCCGTCTGGCGGATCGTTCACCGGTCCCGCCAGCATCAGGAAGGCGCCATCATACGGCGCCATGTCCCGGATTCCTCGTGTCCGCTGGTGCGTGTCGCGGCCCAGATCCACATGCTTAAAGTTGGTTTGGTCCGAACCGCCGGTGAAAACGGTCTCGATCGGTACGACCAGGACCGCGGCCGTGCCGTCCACCTCGCAATCGCTCGCCGGGGTATTCGAAACGACCGGGCCGCGCATGCCGAGATAAAGCTGCCCGCCGCGGACCGCGAGGCCCTCAATCGTCAGGCCATTGTCTGCGAGTTCGCGGTCGAACGCCGCCGTCAGTTCCGGTTCTCTCGGGATCAGCCGCGCCAATTCAATTGACGGGATGATCTCGACGGCGCCGCTCAAGTTGCCGGTTTCCCGATCGATGGCGTCGCGCGCGAACCTGATCCGGAAAATGCGCCGTGTCGCCGCGGCCTTGGCCCTGTTCTTCGCCTCCTTCTTGGCGTCCTCGGGATGATGACGCGGGCGCCCATGGGAGCCAATCACGTAAAACGAGCCGTCCGCATACGCGACCGCCTCGGCGTCGAGCTCCAGGGGCTTATCGTCCCAGGTATCGTACATCAGGCGGATGAAGGGACCGGCGACAAGATCTCCGTCCCTGACAATGACCACCTGCGTCCCCTGGCTCTCGTCGTCAACGAGAAGGCACACTCGCGGAAAACCGCTCGTCGTGTCGCACGCGATGCCGCTCACGTCTTTGGCCTTATCCATCGTATCGGGCTGAACGTCCTTGGGCTTGCCGAGCAGCTTTTGATGGACTTTCCAATGGTCTTGCGCCCATGCCGGGACCAGACCGCTTGTCGGCAACAGCACCGCACCGAGTATGATCGCACTCACCAGCGACAGGCCGCGCGAACGACACAATGAATGGTTGGTCATGATCGCTTCCTCCCCCTTCGCGTCCTGCGTTCAATATTGTAACGCCGCTGCCGTGTTACGTTCGCGCCTTTAGTTGACGGCGAATCTGCCTGAGGTCGCGTGCTGTTCCTTCCATCATGACGCCATTTGCCCTGGCCACGGTGATGCCGTTTATCGTTTTCAACTGCTCCGTCCGTGAGCGGCGCCCGATCCATTCACCTGCTAAAGCTGAAGTCGAGCTTATTCGCGTGAAAAGGTGGTGGGCTGACCCAGAAGTCTTGCCTCTGACTGGCAGTCACTCCCCTCGAAGCCGCCAAGACGAAGGATTGAGAAGCTTTCTCAACTGTCAGAAGCCCTACAGAATGCTCATCTGTTTGTTCCGGGCGGGTCGGGGCCTCGACCCGTCCTACAGCTTCTAATGGGGCCTGCGGTTGGTCACGAAATAGCCAGGCTTTTGATCTTCTTCCTGCCGTTGCTCAGCGATTGCCTGCACCGCCGCGCGCGTAACTGCCCGGCGCGCTAGATCCAGCTTCTGCCCGCGGGCGTCAGCAACGAGTTGCTGCCAATATGCTTGGCGAACATTCTCCAGAACAAGTGAACGCGGTCCGCTCGCCACCGCCTCAGCAACCGCCGCGGCTGGGGGAGCGATACAAGCGGCCTCCTGCAATCGAGCCGATCGGAATGGCAGAAACACATCAGTCAACGCAGGTGAAAGCGCGCCGCTCTCCGTCACATGCACGAAACCCGCACTTTGCGGCCACGCAATAAGCTGACTGCTCACCGATCCGATTTGGCGGTTAGCCGCGAATTGGTGGCAGCCGCCGCATGTTATGGCCCCTCCGCGATTTAGCACGTCATCAATGGTAGGCTTCTGTGGCGGATCAATAACGAAGGCGTTCAGTGCACTGCTCGCCCCCGCCTTGAAGATCGGCCCCGAGGC
The DNA here is from genome assembly GCF_028128695.1 of Bradyrhizobium sp. CCBAU 25360. Lineage (NCBI taxonomy): Bacteria > Pseudomonadati > Pseudomonadota > Alphaproteobacteria > Hyphomicrobiales > Nitrobacteraceae > Bradyrhizobium > Bradyrhizobium sp. CCBAU 25360. The sequence goes on along the minus strand of NZ_LBJA01000001.1, from coordinate 1,020,737 downwards.
GTCAGCGATCGTCTTCGGATCATCCTTATTTCCCTGAGATACGCTTTGGAATTCGTTAAAGCGGTTGTCGAACCGAGCGCCGATGCGATTGAGAATGTCGATCTTGTACTTGCCTGGATCGAAACCGGTGCTCTTTGGGTCAAGCTCCGGTACGTAACCGGGCTGGCCATTCGTGAGGAACTGACGCGAGACGTCGGGTTCAACCAATCTCTTGAGGAAGGTGTTTTTGAACTGTGTCTGGAATTCCGTTCGCTCTGTCGTTTCCAAAGGAACATCCAGAGTGTTAGATCCTGTCGTGTCGCTGTAGAGTTCGGCTAACGGGTTTTCCTTAACGGTGACTGGAGTGAAGCTGGCGGGCGTTGGCGCGCCGGAGTTAATCACGATCCATTCGCGTAATTGCCATTCAAACTTACCCGGCGCGTTTATGAAGAGATTGCCGCGAACCTGGCCGAGCGGGCCTCCGTAGTTTTTGGCCTGTACGACTGGTCCTGACACGCCTGGCGCGCCCTTGTAATAGAACTCCTCAAGGCGGGTTGCTCGCTTCGACGCGTCGTTCTCGTCAGACAGATCGCGCCAGAATTTGACCACGGCTCGGCAACCCTCGAACCCGCTCTTCTGCGGATGCGCATTGTCGACCCGGGCCTCAAATATCAAGAAGAAGCGACTATCTGGGCCGCCCTTTGGCACCGGCGCCTTGAAGCCATACACGATGCGGTGCTCTCCGCAGTTTGACCAATCTTGGGGAGCGAGGTCGAGCCGATTGAAGAGGGCAATTGGAACCAAACCCACCGGATCGGCGGGATCGAGCAGATTCTTAGGATCTAAACCGGCCTCCAGTGCACGGATATCGACTTTCATACGCAAGCCGCTTACGGGATTTACCATGTCGTCATCGTTCATCGACGTGAGGAGCGATTTGACAAAGTTCTCCCTGTTCTCAGCCGTCGTCTGTATTTGCAGGCTCGTCAGGATCGCGTTTATCGTGGTTGCGAAAGAAAACTTGGTCTTATCGAGAGCTCCATCCGTCACGACGAGTGATCGACCCTGGTCGATGGTTGGCGCTGGCGGACAGCTTGGAGTCTGAGCAGCGGCAATGGATACGATTATGCTGGCAGTCGAAGCGAGAAGAACGGCGCGCAAGCGGTAAGCTGTTCTGCGAGTGAAATACATCTTATCCTCCTGGATCAAATAATCGTCCGGGCGAACAATGCAGTGCGCAAACACAAGTCGTCGGATGCGCTGAGGCGTTGTTTTATTTGTATAATCGGGTCGTGCACCACCTTACGCCGGAATCGAGATGGAGAAGCACCGGGGTGCCGCAGCTCACGCTGTTCGCGGACTAAGGTCTGCGTTGCGCAGTCATTGTTGGACTGCGCTATGGCACCAACACAATTTCAGCGGTTATTCTAGCAATCAGGTATGTCGACGTACAGAACATCTAAAACGTGCGACGATCTGGCAGTGACGCGTCGCTACACGCTTAGCGGATATATTCCTATCCGCGGGCCTCAAAAAGGATGACTATCTGATTGGCAATTTGAGATAGCATCAACTCCAGAGAGCGCAGGTAGCGCAGGTTACGTTCTCGTGCGTGATAGCCGGGCAGATCACCACCTTTCTGCCTTCGGGAGTGGCCGTATTTCGCATCATGTCAGATGGGAGAACGACCGTGTCAGGCGCCATCTCGAGTGCGGCGAACTTGTCCGCCTCAGCAAGAGAGTCGGCGCTTAGGTTGATCGTGAACCCATTTGCATTTGCTTTGGCGATGGCGAGACGGTTCTCTTCATTCGAGAGGACGTCAAAGTGGGCAGATGTAAATCCTCGCCGGCCGGAATTAGCAGTCACTAGCGCCAACAGTCGCAGCCGAGAGATCGTCATCTGATCATCGCTCGGCAAGTCACCCGCTTGGTTATGACGCCAAAGCATATCAGGTGGCAAGTTGCGCACGGTCAGTAGTAGTTCATCAAAGCTGTAGACCGGGATGCGGCCGCTGATCCTTTGACCAGCCTTCGTTCGGTCAAGTCCGGTCCAGATGTAGTGACCGAGATGGCCATGCTCGGCATAGCAGACGCCTGCTTGGTCGCCCGCGCTGCCCTTGCGCAGTGGACAAGCTAGCGGGCAGGACGAACGTGGGCTCGTTGTGATCAGGATTTGGACCGGTTTTACGATTTCCAATTTAAAGGCAATAAGAAAACGCTCCATGTGTGGGTGTCTCCGTTTTGGGAGACGCCCAAATAGATTTCAAAAATCATGCTGTAATCGTGCGCCACGTGAGGCTGCGGAGGAGGGTGAGGCGCAGGCGTGGCTCTGTGCATCGACGATCACATTTTGTTGGCGTGCGCTAAGCGCAATCTTGCAGAGGCAAGTTCTGCACGCAGCAATAAACAGGCTCGATCTGGCACGTCCACACCTCTGGGATTGTCGGCTGATTGCTCCGATCATGGAGATATACATCCGCCCAATCTCACACATTTCGCACGCGGTGACTTTCATGGCGACCAGCGAGTTTTTGGAATTAAGGACGAAGACCGCTGGCACGTCTACATCATCGGTAAGACCGGTACGGGCAAGTCGACGTTGCTCGAGACCATGGGCGCTCCAGGATATCGAACGCGGGCACGGACTTGCGGTCATCGACCCGCACGGCGATCTGGTGGAACGCATCGCAGCTCAAGTGCCGGCGAGACGCGCGCCGGAGGTGATCTACCTGAATGCCAGCGATCCTTCGCAACCGTATGGATACAATTCCCTTCGTCGCGTCCGTGGGGATCGGATCGCTCTTGCTGCTTCCGGATTCATCGAAGTCTTCAAGAAGATGTGGCCAAAGGCATGGGGTGTGCGCATGGAACACATTCTGCGGAATGTGTTCATGGCACTGCTAGAGCATCGTCTGAATGTTTCGGATCTTGAAGAATACGTTGCGACCCGGACCGCAAAAATAGCGACAGAGCTGAAAATTACTCAGGAAAATGAGAAGCGACTTGCAATTCAAGAGGGAAGTTATCGAGTTTTGACGGGGCGCAACGTGATACAGAACGGCGAGGTATTGCTGAAGAAGCACCTGGATGACTGCGTTGCCATTGAGACGGTCGATGGCCAACGCGTTATTCGAGTCCGAGGGGAGGACGGGAAGTCTCTGATCGGAGGCGGAGCCGACGGCTTGGCAACGCTGGAGGAAGTTGCGATGAAGTATGTCGAACAATATCCCGCGGTATTTGACGTTGCAGGCAAGAGGGAATCTTCGCCTGCGGCGCGCCGGGGAAAAATCCTCACGCGACCGGAATTCGATAGGCTCGATCCCATTACTCGCGCGCAACGAATGCGTGATGGTTACACGCTTGTGGAGGGGCCCCCAGTATCCTCAATAAGAGTGTCCGCTCGGCCAGGCGAAAAAATCATATCACGTGCACAGTTCGATCAGCTTCAGCCGAAAGAGCGTGCCGCCAAGTTTGCGGAAGGATTTCGATTGGTCGATTGAAAGAAACATTGTTCGGAGTACCAACAAAGAACCGCCACTTTGAGCCTACCACTTAGACCCCACCAAACGGTGCAAGAACGATTTCTGTGGAACGCTGCATCATCGCAAAAATTGAGCAGGCGGGACGAACTCCTTAAAGGGAAGAAAGCGATGCGTGCGATTTTGACCTTGAGCGTCTTGCAGCCTGTGCGGGGTCGTGAACGCAGCAACTGTACATCAAGGGCACCGCCGGCACGCGGTGCTTCATCCCCATCAGCATAAACCCATCAGGTCGAGCATCCGGTTTTGGCTATGCGTGGCGTCAATACTACCGGTCCGCACCATACTACCAAGGCTACAGCGAGCCGTATTATGGCGCTTCGCAGGGCTACGCGCCCGGCACAAGGGAGCGGTAAGGCCGCTGTCTCAGGGCGGCCCTTTGGGCGACATGTACTCGGGCGAAACGGCGGGGCTGAAAGATCCTTTGGAGTGCTGCTTCGGGTCAACAGCGCCGATTTGGCCAACGGTGGGGTGCTTCCGCTTTACCCCCGACGGCCCCAGACAACTCGCTACGCCCTAATGGAAGCAATGGGCCATAAACCGTTCTTTCTCTCAGGATAGGCGACCGGTTCTGGAGCCTTGCAAAATCTCTTGCTGGTATCTAAGCGATGCGTCCATCACCGGAATGCTCAAGCCCTTGCGGCTCGCGCGCGTTTACGGCTTTCTCGTCGAGCGCAGTGACGGTCTTTATCATCCCGGCGGCAATTAGCCCGTGTGCTCCAATGCCTTGGCACAGAGAATGGTCGAGGGTGGCTGGCTCGTGAAGCGCGGGGTTCGTTATGAGCCCACGAGCAAGGTCTGCACGCGGCAGAATGATGCTGGCCGGCCTCACCGGCGCGGCGACCGTTCCGAGCGGCGGGCAGAGCATTCGAATTTGCAATGCAGCACAGTCCAACCTCGCAAGCGCATTAAACTTAGAGAACGAACTGAAGAATGTAATTCTAGCCGTGTTTCGATCTTTCGCGTTTTTACACAGCCAGGGTCAAAACGCCGATTTGAACTACGCCGTGTCACTTCCGCTGTGCTCCGATCAGCTGACAATATCTGAGCCAAGCCGAACGTCGCCATCGGGCCAGTTCCGGACCTCGATGATACGATCCCACGCACTACAGGAACGGTCAGACCTTCGGTCGGCCAAGCGAATATCGACCCGATACTGTCAAGCCGTGATCGATAGGTGGCGAGAGCTACGGCTTCCGCGTTCGCCGGGTCGACCCGGGTGGCGACGGACACGGTGTGCGTAGATCTGTGTCTTGCCAGCGCCGCAACGTCAGCCATGTTAGGTCGCGAACTCTGTCGCACTTTCAACTGTTAGTCGCGCAAAATCCGTGCATAATGGCACTGTTTTTCCTTTTCAATTGCCATTTGTTTGGATGTCCTTCGATGACAACCTCGTCCAGTCATGTGTATTCCGCGTTGGAGCTTCAACTCGGCAAAGCTCTTGCCGCAACCGTTGCTCCCGAAGAGATTGATTTTTTCGATGCAATTGCTGCGGCACCGCAGCAATCAGGCAAGAGGCGAGATCATGAACTCGGGTTCGGCGTTCCGTCTGGAGACGACCTCGCCACGATCTCTGCCGCTCTGCTGGTATTGTGCAAGCCCATACTCAATTTCATTTGGGCGAACGCTAAGGACGCAACAGGGCAGCTGATCAAGAGCGCAACCGAGCAAGCGCGACTTGCCTTGGAGAAGCGCTTGGGAGATTGGTTCGCCAGCCGCTTCAAGAAGCCCAGTCCGATAACAATCGCGCCAGAGAAACTGGAAGAACTGATTGCCAAGCTCACGGTTGATGCCAAATCGCTCGACTTAGACGAAGCCGCATTGTTGCGATTGACGACCACTTTGCGCGACGGCTTTCGACGGTAGCGCGGGACACGGGATGTGCCACAGGCTCAATCCGAACAACCTGCCAACTGGCACAAACGTTTATTTTTTGGTTTTGCTGATAACCTCACTGATGATCGCATTTTGGAGCGGCCAGTTCCTGCCTGGGCCAGAATACTTCACCACTCCCTTTAACGCTCGCTTTCAGCCGGGGCTCTACTCCACCAAAAGCGGCGTCTACGGGCTCGCCATCCTGAGCGTTCTCGCGAGCATATTTTACTTTTATCACTCGCGCCGCCGAAACAACGTCTTTGGACCCTATCAGAACCTCGATGCCTACAATTCGGTCCGGGACAAAATTGCACAATTGTCCGAAAGATCGGGGGTCAGAGTAGACATCCTTCTCCACGACAAGAACATCACGAACACCGACGCGATAGCATTTGGCTTTCGCGGGAAAAGAACAATCCTGATGGGACAGGGCATGCTTTTGTTGGCCATTAGAAGGCCGCAAAATTTCCTTGCCCGAATTGCTCACGAGCTTGGTCATTTCAGGAACGGCGACATCAAGTACGCGTTTATTTCCCGGTCCTTACTCCAGGCAAATCTAGTCTTGATGACGATCATTGTTGTTTGGCTGGTCGCCCATCCTGCCAGAGTTGTTCTAATGCAGTATTATCTTTTCACCGATCCGACACTTGGAGTACCCGGTGCTGACCTCAAGCTCTTCTTCTCATCGCATGGCCTGAGATGGGCGCGATACTGGGCAGATCAAGTGGTCGGCGCGTTGACCATCACGGTACCTGTTTTTGCTTTTTGGGCATTGTTGCTGTTTATGGAATACAGGTCACTCCTGCGCACTCGCGAAATCTTGGCTGATGCGCGAGCCGCACAGTGGGTTGGTCGAGACGCGTTGTTGGAGGCGCTTACTAGCGGCAAAACGCCACCTCAACCATCGCTCAGAGATAAGTTGTTCGAACTCCTGAGTGCTCATCCCCTGCTTCCGCACCGTGTGGACGTCGTCCTCAGGCCTCATAACGTCCTTCAACCCAGCTTGTTGCGATTTCTCTTTTTGGGATATCTATACTCTCTAACAAATTATCTGATCAGTAGCATCAACAAGTTGATGCAGATACTCAATCCTCGCTACGGAGAACTACTCACTCAAGGAAATGCAATGCAGGCTCTACTATCGGTTTTGAGATTTGAGCAGCCAATCGCGTCTGTGATCTATTTTGGAGTCATAATCGCACTGACAACCATTTTTATGATTGTCGTTGCGACCCTATTGAGATCTTCCTTGACCCAGAGACTTTCAGGTTGCGCGCACTGGACTTGGCTTCTAACTACTATTGCGCAAATTTCTCTCTTTGCTGCTGGCAATGTTCTTGGTGACGCTTTTCACCCGTATAGCCAGTCCAAGCAGCTACAATTGGCGTCAAAGGTGATGCTCGGCCAATCAATCGACGGGCTATTCTTCAATCGCATCGGCATAAAGGACATTCTGGATCAAGCAACGCCGTGCGGAATCCTTTTGGGGGTCTCGATATTATTTTGGGTTGAAGTGAACTTCATTGTAGCGGGCTCTCGCTCCAAATCTATCAAGGCCTGGCAGTGGGGCGCGCTGATGGTTTGCACCTCCCTTGCTGTCTTTCAGGTTTGGTCGATTGTCTGGGTGGCGCGCACTTATCCCGACTATATCAACTCGATATTCCTCACAACGGGAGGACTACAAGCAGTGCTATACCTCGTCATTGCTTTAGCCGTCTCTTGGTTCATGCGAGGTCGCTACCGTTCGGTCGGTCACACACCCGGCTGGCTGTTGGCAGAGTGATCAGTCTGTAGGAGCAAAGCACGCAAAATCTCCAGTTCGGTCTATTGCGAAGCTCGCGAATATCATCATCAAGCGCCTGTCGCAGGCAAGTGTCTTGGTTGATCCGGCGCTCGGCAGCCGCCCCGTCCGAGATAGAGAACGCCTAAGCGACTTGATTGCCATGCTGGGTCACAGAGTTGTGGCCAATCTAATCGACCTTCTGAAGGACCCGGCAGGCGGGTTTCTGCTTTGGGTCTTGGCTGTGTGAAAACGCCAACATGCGCCATCGTGATAGAAGAAGTTATTCGTCCAAGACCGCTTTAGTCGCTCAACGCGCAAGCGGATTAAACTTAGAGGTGGGACTGGAGAATACCATTCTTCGCCGCGTTTCGATTTTTGAGTTTTCACACAAGCAGGGTCATGAGCGTCGTTTTGGCAGCCAAGCCGCTGAGCAGCAGACGTTGTGACGGGCTGCTGGCAGGTCTCTGATGGGCCATTAACCGAAGTCCTTCACCTCCTGTCGATCAACCTTGTCAGTCTTATGCCATCATCGGAAGCGCCTTGTCGTTCCCTCCTCGGCGACGCAAGAAGCGTCAATTGACCGTGATGCTGATTGTGGTCCTCACGGCCTCTCAGAGACGGCCGGCGGCTTCTGGGAACTCTCGAAATACTCCTTCCAGATAGTCTCGGCGTGGTCCAGACAATGCCTTAGGTTTTCGCTGTCCACGTGCATATCCAACTGGCGATTGGGGGGAAGATGACTGAGCTCAAATCTGTCCTTGCCCTCCACTGAGCTCATTCGGATGATTGCCTCCATAGAGCGCGTTCCATGCTTGAATGTTTTCGTTAGAAGCAGCGCGTCCACGATACGGCGGTCGATCTGGGCCTCCTGAGGTGAGCTTTGAGAGAAGATTCTAGGAACATGGAACTGCAGGAGGCTGCGAAGAATGAAGGCGCGCCGCATGAGATAGGAACGATCGACTACCACTGACCACTTCTTATCGGAAGAATGGTAAAATGCCTTGTCCTCATCTTTGGGTGACAACCCGAAGACGTCGATATGGCCATGGAGGCGGCTGAGAAAGTCAACGCCCTTGAAGTTGACCTGAGCTGCGGTGCTGTCTGCAATTGCTCCGCTCGACAAGCCCGCGCTGCTTTCCTCCTTGCTTGCCCTTTCATCGCTTGGTTCCGAGCCTCTTCTGGAATTTGAGGTATTATTCGAATTGGCGACCGGCGAGCAATGCGTCGCCTTTCGGTTCTCTTCCATGACCTCTGCAAATTCGGGGAAGGTCTCAGACACGCCGCCGGCGAAGACGAAGATCGCTCGGCCGATGGGATAGACGATATGGCCGGACCTAAACTCGCCATCCTGGAGCGGTGCCAGGAAATGCTTGAGCCAGAAATATTCAGCACCTCCGACCGCGCAGTCAAACTCGTCAAAGAATAGAATGGGGACGCTCCCCCGCAATGCAGCGTCGCGCGCTAACTGAAAATAATGCGCAAGGTCTTCGGGATCGACCAATGCCGAGAGATTGCACTCGTGGCGAGCGTCCTGGACAAGTTTCTTGCACGCTTTCGGAAGGTTCTCGATGATGCTCTTGACCGCCGTCGATTTTCCAGCGCCCGGCGGGCCGAAAACTGCAATTCCAAGCGGCTTGCTTGAACCGGACGGATGCGAAAGATACGATTGCATCAACTTTCCAATGGTTCGCAGCTGTTCGATTTCGTGGACATGCGCCGTCTTGATCTTGCCGAACTGGCAGATAGGCACTCCCTTTGGTGCAGTCTCCTTGAGGACATAATTCCTGAAATCCTCTAGTTTTTTGTTACCGGCAACTTTGTCGAAGATGCTGAAGCCTTCGTTCGGCAATTGGTCCGCCAATATCGGATAATGTTCTAGCTTGTGCTTCTGCACGGTTTTGGCAACTGCGGCACCAAGTTTCAGTGGGTTATGAAACGTTCGCTGCTCGATCTTTCGCTCATCAAGGATGAATGGGTCCGGTGCTTTTGCGGACACATCTTGAGAAGATTCACCAAGGTGGGAAAATATACCCTCAGAATAGTCTAGTCTCGGCATGCCGCGTCGCGCCCTGCCAATCCGCGTCCATTCGAGTTCGAAAGGAAGGTGCAGACCGGTATTTGCGAATCCCGATTCCAAGAATCGTCGTTTGGCAATTAGCGCACACGAGAGGACGTCTTTGATATTCGCCAACGGGTTCGTGCCGGTCCGCGCAGCTTGGTCGACTTCCTGGTGGAGTATTGCCGAAAATGCACTGACGAATACGGATTGCGCCCCTGGCATCGTGCCTTCAATCGTGTTCGCAAATTCCCCCTCAGCGCCTCCAATCGAAAAAATCAAATCGCCGGCTTCGACTTGTCGCTCTTTTTTTTCCCTTCGGTTCACAGCCTTCGTCTTCAAGTAGAGGGCAGCGTCGTAGTCGAACGTGATGACGAGGTGAGGAGGAGTATTCCCAGGCAAGAGCCCGTCGCGTTGGACGTGATCAACGACATCGCAGAGAGTACGCTCCCACGACAGCGAGCGACTGATGGGCACGCCGGATTTTCTCAACTCATCCGCGGGAATGACACCGATAACTTGGTGGATGTTCTTGTTTTCGAGCAATGCTGCCATGAGGTTGGATTCCGCTTCGTCCAAAGGCGGCGGATCGATGATTTTCATGACTACCCAGCAGTGTTCCTCGTTTGCGATTGCATCCGCGAGGTCTATGGCAAGCTGGTCATGGTCACCGCGATCATTGACAACATTGACAACAAAGAGAACCTCTTTGCTACTCGTAACGAGTTCAAGGTCTTTTGAATCGACAAATTCTGGCGCGCCGTCAGCAAGTGGCAAGGTAAACCCTTCATAGGCACTCGGTGCCACGCGGAAGCGGTCATCCTTGAACTTTTGTAGTCGATAGGAAAGTTGCCAATTGCAATCGAATTCACGTGGCTGCTTGAAAAGGCTTAGTTGGCGCCTCTTCAAATGGCGGTCGTGGAATTTCGTCCAAGGCTGAAGCCGCACCATTTGCGGCTTCTTCTGGTTGTTTGTTCCGTACCACACCGACCATGCGACTCCGGTGAACCGAGCCAGCAGGTAGGTCCCGCCGAACTGTCGCACAATGACTTTGTCAGGCCCATGCGAACCGCCTTTTTGGGAGGTAGCACTCGCTTCGAGGGCGGCTCGGTATTTGGGCTCGAATTCGCCGTAGAATTCGTAATTGTCGATAGTGATGTCCCCGCAGAAAAAGATCGGCATAAGCCAGTCTCCCACCGTCGGTAATCCCTGGTTGCAATGGTTATCACAACTATCACATGCGTCCAACCGGCGAGCCGACGACCAGGGCCGACCTCGATCAAGAGACGAGAGAAGCGGAACGCCCTGCCGATCTCGGTAGTAACTATGCTGATGCGCTGAGCTGGAGCGGATTAGCGTTTGCTTATGTTGTTGGTGATGTAGAAACGGGTGCTGCCCTGGTTGAAAACGCATTATACCTGAATCCGAATTCCGCCTTTGCTTGGCGTTACAATGCTTGGATCAGTGGCTGGCTCGGTCAACCCGAGCGCGCGATTGAGAGTGCGTTGCGCGGGATGCGACCTAGTCCGGTCGATCCGTTACTTTGGTCATTTCAGGCAGCGCTAGCCTATGGACATTTTTTCGCGGGACACTACGGAGAGGCGATTAATTGGGCAGAAGCATCATTGCGGGAGCGATTGAACCCCGAAGCTCTTCGAGTCATGGCAGTCAGCTGCGCGCTCGATAATCGACTGGATCAAGCGCGTAAGAGCGTCGTCCAGCTTCTTCAGCTAAATCCCTCCCTCCGGATTTCCGGCCTCAGATGGCTTCCGTTTAGGCGGGCCGACGATTGGGCTCGATACGAACAAGTATTGCGAATGGCTCGCCTTCCGGAATGAATTCCTACTCCGCTAACGCCATTGTTGGGCTTATGCCGCTATCAAGCAGCAGTAGTTAGGTCCGGTTTGGGTCGCACTAGAGTTACCGCCTGAGTGGGCTTGGCCAGGGCGACCCACAACTCCGTCGTTGATCCCTCATCGGGCATCACTTCAACGATAGTAAACTCGCTGCCGAAGGACTCCGCCATCGCCAACAAGTCGGCTGAAGGCTCGCAGTCGTCCCGGGTGGATGACGTGTCTAGATCACGCCACAGACCGGCGGGCAAACCGTTGGTCTGATACGATTGTTCCTACTGATCGGACTGGTTCGGGTCATAGCGTCGAAGGTCGTCGAGGGCATAGACTTCCGCTTTGCTCTCAGTCGCTCACCTTGTGCGGATCAAGCAGAAGGGCTGACCACAGCATCCATAACGCGCTCCATCGCGGGATGGCTCCGGTTCTTTACTTTGATCCAATGCTTCTGACGACCGCCGCGGTAAGGCCGATCGCGATGTTTGGACATGAGCCCCTCGAGACCCATGCGGCATGCCGCGCGAAATAGGTCCAGCCCGATCTCGCCGCGGTCGAACGGTGCCACCGTGATCCCGTCCGGCCGGCGCGCAAATAGCTGCTGCAGATTTGCTTTCCGAAGATGAAGGGGAAGGGACCGCAAATCATCCCCGCCCATTGCGAGGATATCGAACGCGTAGAGCTGCACTTCGTCGTCGTGCTTACGGCTGTGCAGGGCGTTGAAGTCGGAGACCCCATCAACACCGAGGATGACGGCCTCGCCGTCGATTGCGAAGTGCTTCTGCCGGTTCTTCAGCGCCGCTTCTGCAATCCATGGGTAGCGCCTCGTCCAGTCGGTGCCGTTACGCGACAGGAGGCGCACGCGGCTGTCCTCCCGAATGACCAACATCCGGTAGCCGTCGTGCTTCACTTCGTGGATCCAGTCGGGCCCCGAGGGGACTTGCTTGGCGGCGGTGGCCAAGCAGAGTTCGTACGCCATACGCATGTGCCGAAGATAAGACTTCCCGTCGCCTTTGGGAGTCGGGAACAAGTGGCAATCTGGCGGATTACTTCTCTGCTCCGACGACCCCCAACGCCCCCCTGAAGCCGGAGCAGACCCCAACGCCTCAAGCTGAGGCCGTCCTGTCGTAAGCTCCATGTCAGCGGGCGTTCTCCGGTCAGAACAATCTGTGATATTAATCGGTCATGCTCTGTTCTCCGAGCGTGTATTTATAAGCGGAACACCTACAAGTTTGGCTCGGTCGCTCTGGCAGCAGCAGCGCCGGAATAAGTAAGGTCGCCTCAGGTGGCGCCCCAGGGTCAGCATTGCCACCCTTTTCACGCTTAAATTGTTGCACTAAGATTTCGCCCTGTTGGCGTGGGGAAGTACAATGAGGAATGACCGAATTTGACGGCCGCCATCATCGCAGTTGGGGCCCTCAACACGGTGCTCGCAGCAATAGCGCTTCTGTCTCTCTGAGCACCGATGATTTTCCAAGGACATTGATCTATCGCAACTAGCGCGCCTGACCCCGATACAGCCTCCCTAGCATGAGGCGACGATGCAACCTTGGATAAAACCTTGGATGTTTCATATACTGGCGTGGGGGGCAGCGGCCCTGGGCTTGGTCGCCATCCTTTCCATGAGCCTGTAAGCTCGGTCAGTTGGCGAATTGCGGTGGCCTGCCGCTTTCGAAATCGAGCCTGACATCGGCGCCCCTGTTGCCGCAGCCGGCGCAGACGAAGCGCGGCTCGATATCAGATAGGCGGACCTCATCGGGCCAGCGATCAGCCCTCAAAGCGACGTGGTGGCCGCAGTGGCAGTAGACCAGGATGCCGCGCAAGCCCATCGCGCGCATCTCGCCGAAGGTGATCTTCATCGGCCGGCCGTCGGCGTGTGTGGGCGTATGGCGTGATGTAGAGCGAGGCATGCCGCGATCAAAGCAGCATCGTAAGTAGCTCGCAAATCATCAATCCTGTCGCTTGTTATGACTCGGAAGGGGCCGCGAGTTTGTCAGGCGGGATACGAACCGGTGTAAACTTTGTGTCGGTTCGCTGAGCGCGCTTGCAGTTCGGGCACACGAAAAGATGGGCACTAGCGGTTCCGATCGGCAAGAGATCGCCCGATGCGCCTGCCGTGAACGCCCTTGCATCTTGGAACCGTTTGGAGAACTTCCTGCGCCGGAACCTACGGCGTGTCAGGGCAGGTCAGCCTCCATTCCTGTTCGGTGGAAAACTTGCTCAGGTGCCCGGCAGGCGTGTATCATTTTGCCTTCCTGTGCAAAGGGAGCCGAGCTATGTGTCGCCGCACAAACGATGATCCGCTCGCGAAATTCTTCTTCAACCGGTACCATCTCCACCTGCTCGCGATCCCGCGCGAAGGCGCCGCGGTTGGCGACTGCTATATCGTCACGCCGAAGGGGATTCTATCTCCTGGCCCGATCGCTGAGCTGATGCTGCGCGGCTTTAAGATGCCGGACATAGCCAGAGACGAGATGATCGCCGGCCTCTCAAACCAGGTCTCCGATGCCGTCGATCTAGACGCCGGCTTCCACCTGCTGGGTCCGTTCCTCGCTGCCACAGGCCTCGGATCTATGGTCGGTGACGCAAAGGCCTCTATGCAGGCCAAGGGCGCGCGGAAGCTGAGCTTTCGGTTGCTCGATGCGAGGAGGGATTCGGTTTCGCCGCTCGCCCTCGGCAACGCCCTCAAGGGCAAGCGCTTTGATTGGAACCACCCGCTGATCCGGCAGGAGAACAAGTACCTAGTCACTATCGGCGTAATTCGGACGCCGTCGCTGACGGTAGTTGCCACCGACGATAAGGGGGCCAAGGTGGCATTCGGCGCGGAAGCGGTCGGCGCCGGCGGCTCCGCGAACATCGCCATTACATCGGGCTCGGCCGGTGAGATCACCGTCAATGGCGGCAAGCCGCTCGCGATCGCCGTCGAGCTTGTCGAACTCGGTTACGATCAGCAACGCGATTCCTTCGGGATCGACGCGATTGAGCACTACGAGCTGGTTCGTGGCGGCGGAGATCTGCCCCGACCTCCGGCTCCGCTCGCCGACGAGTTGATTTTGGAGGCAACGGACTGGCGGGAGTGAGCTGCGTCCGCTCTTTGGTGGTTCGTTCGCCGATCTGGCCAGCGTGCCAGATGGCCATCTCACGCTGCGACGGCCGAAGCGCCGGCTGGCCAGCGCGGCAGGACTGAAGTCGGGAATGTCTGCTTCTCCACGTCTGGTGTGTTCTGAACGACCAGCACCGGCGCGAACCAGTGCGGTGTGAGCGGATAGTTGTCACTGAGATTGCGACGGGCCTTTACGAAGGCCGGGCCGAGATGCGTTCCGCTGACGATAATGGCTTCGTAAAAATCCTTCGCAAACGCCAAAGCGAGGTCATCGCGAATCGGCCACCGGAACCCAATGATGGCGGGAACGCTCTGCTCCGCCAAGCCGAACACGATGCTTTCGCTCGAGCTCTGACAGCTGCTCAAAAAGACCAGTCCGACCTGGGACAGGCTGTTGATGAACACATCCAGCGGGATCGCCTCGACATCGCCATCCCGCTCCGCGGGGTAGAACAGGTATCCTTTCCCCTCTAGGCCCTCACCATCGTAGATCGAGTGCCCGGCATAGTGGATTACATCCCACGGCCCGTTGTGACGCAATTGGGTGTTCACCTCAGCGCGGAACGCTACTGGGTCGAGCTCGCTCGTGCTGACTGAGGTCACCTCCACGGGGCGTTTTGCTTCGCGCCGGCGATTGCCAGTGCGGCAGTCGAATTTCCGTATCTCGTCGCACTCGCTCGCCAGATGCGGCAGCGGGCGCAATATCGTGTCGCCGAATTTCCCCTTGACGTTGGCCTCGATGACAATGCAGCGCAGCGGCCGCTGCTCGCCCGCTTTAGCGCCCCAGAGCAACGGATAGCCGCGCAGGTGTTCGATATGAAGTCGACGGGCGAACGTGGATTCCAGTGCGCAGAACCTGCCGTTCCGACGCAGCGATTCGTACAGAATTGGAAAGTGCAGCCGGTCAGTATGAAAGCAGAAGACGATGTTACCGAGGTCTGCCAGGCTCATCGCCTCGATTAGGGCGGCATTGACCTTGGTGCTGTAGGTCAATGCCTTGTCGATTTTTGCCCCGCATTCGGAAAGCATGAACTCCCAGAGGTCATAACGTTCACCCAACGTGTCCTTGAGGTGCTTCGCATACTGGGTCAGGTTCTCGAGCAGCTCATCATTGAGCTCGATCGGCCCATCAACGTGCTTGTGGCTGCCGTTCTTGTCGAAATAGCTGAGCTCGCACATCTTCGCCGTGCCCCGGACAGAGACATGCACAAAGCTCGGCGGCTGCTCGACGGGAGCGGGAGGCAGCCCTGCGTCGAGGCGCCGCTGCAGTTCCTTGAGCTGGTTGAGCGTCGAACGCAGGTCGTCTTCAATCTTTTCATACGATACTGCCCGGCAGTAAGGGTGCTGGTTGATCCGGCGGTTGGTCTCATCGTCGATATGGGTTGCCAGCACGATTGCGAATAGCCGGCGATTCTGCCCCATGGCGTGATCGACGAGGTCGAGCCCGACGCGCGCGCTCGGATCGCGGGGTGAGGCGGCGTCGCGGGCGATGTCACGATCAATGATTAACAGCGCGTATGGCTCCTCCTGGCGTTGCTGAGAGAGACGTTCGATCGCCTTGATCTGGTTGGAGGCCATAACGTAGCGCGCCTCGCGATCCCAGGCATCCTCAACCGCCTCGCAGATGATTTGATGGTATTCGACCTCATGATGGACGATCAGCACCGACTGAGTCATGACCGCCCCCCGTGGGTAGCGGCCTTCAGCACGATCTTGAACTCGGTCCGACCGCCTTCGTTTGTCCGAGAGTATGCCCCGTGCATCCTCTCGATGATACGCCGCACGATTGGCTCGCCGAGTGCGATGGTCTCAAGCGGACCTGCGCTTGCGGCTTGTGCGCAACTGGAATCCGGCACCGATCCCCAGATTTTGATCGCGATACGCCCGTTCTCCTGCGCAGCGGTCAGATCCACGCCGGCTTGCTCGGGACAGAAACGGAGGAGATAGGCGAGGACGGACTGGATCGCATTCTTCAGTTGATACGGATCACCGTAAGCTGAAAGGTCGCTCGGGCGGATGGCGGTGCTGATCTTGCTGCGCTCCGGCTTTGGAAGGTCGCCCAGCGCCTCTTCGACGAGGTTTTGGAGGTTGATGCGCACATTCTCGGCGTCAAGTTCGGGCCGCCACAAAGCCAGACGATCGAAGGTGATATGCAACTTTGCGAGCTGGCGCAGTGCTTTGTCCAGGTACGACGCGCCCGCGCTGTCCGCGATCTTCGCCAGCGCCCGGTTCAGCAGGCTTGTCGCAAGCGACAGCGGAATCCGCACCTGCTCGGCCAGCTCGAGAAACGCGGCCTCCACCGACTCACGCTCCTTGAGCTGCTGCATCGGCGCTAAGTCCTTGATGAAGATTGCGCGCCGTCCGAAGTTGTTCTCGAGCGGTCGGGCCGACATCAGTACATCTGCCACTCGGCCGTCCGATCTCTGGACCTCGATCTTTTCCTCGGCGGTCCTGCCGATCACGCCGATCAGGGCTTGGCACACGTAGGGGTCAGGAACGAAGTCGGCGAGCGGGCGTCCGGTTCCGGCCTCCTCGATGACGCTGCTTCCGAGCGCGGATACGCCGAGCAGACGGCACGCCTCGGGGTTCATTCCGGTCACGATGCCTTCCTCGTTGATTATCATGACTCCCTGTGAGCTTTCCTCCACGACTGCCCGGAGCACGTGTCGGTCTGCCAACACATTCAGCGCGACCGATGCGGTCTCGAACAGCCGCCGCAAACTCCCGATCTCCTCCTTCGCGAAGGCGTGGGGAGAATCGTCTTCGATGTTCAGTATCCAGCGCACCCTATCTCTGATCTTCACCGGATAGCAGAGTAGGGACCGTGTCCACTGGTGCAGCGGCGCCACGTTGACCCGCGTCGGGCCCGACTCCGGCAGGTCTGGGTACGACGCCAGCCGACCGTTGCTGCAGGCCTCGCCTAGCGCGCCCAACTTGATCGGCCGGAAAAGCTCGGAGGGGACTGCCTCCATCGCTTGCCGCGCCGCCTGCGCGCGCAGCACGAACTGATCCGAGTTGCGGCGAACCTCGAACAGGCTGACGTGCCGCCAGTCGAAATGTTGGCAGAGCTCGTGGACGATTCGCTCGGCGATCCTGACATTGGTGTCGCATGTCCAGACGTCGCGCGAGAAGCGTTTGATGAATTTCTCTTCATCTACCGCGAGATAATGAAGGGCCATTTGGCCGACACCGTCGATAGGAAGCTCGCTGATGAACGTCGCATCCCGCTCGTCGTAGAACGCCGATTGGCGGCTCACTAGGCAGATGACGGCGCGGATGTGACCGCCTCGCACGATTGGCACGCTCATGAATGATCGTAGGCCGCGGATAAGGCCGCCGCCGGGGCGCTTTGTCAGTTCGGCGAGACCAACCTCCACCAGATAGTCGCGGATATTTGGAACGATCAGCGGATCGCACCGTAGCCGATCGAGCGCCGTGGGCGTTAAAGTGTACCATTTCTGAGGGATCGGAACCGCCTGGATTGCGCGGTCGCAGTTGAAGATGACCTTCGAGAGTAGGCGTTTTTCGTCAATCAGGGCGACGCTGAATTCGTCGAAGGGAAGCACCTTCTCAAGTTGGCGGGCCAAGGCTGAGAACACTGCGTTCCAACCTTTCACTGACTGGGTTTCCTTCAGAATGGCTTCGGTCGCGCGCGAAACGTGGACCGGCCTGACGATGGCCAGACTTGCGAACAGCGCTCCCTGATCATCGAGGAGGGCGATACCGGCGATCCGCACGGCAATCCGGCGTTTATTATCGAAGCGGCAGAAAGTGAGCTCATAGTCATCGTTGTGGCCCTGCCTACGCTTCTGCAACTGCTGCCTGAAGGTCTCGCGCTGCGCTTCCTCCAGGAGGAGATCCCATACGGTAATTGCGCCTGCTTCGGGAAGTCCTAATGCCGAGCGTGCAGTCGGGTTGGCGTAGAGTAGCCTTCCATTGTCAAGCCGAATGGCCAGCATCGGCAGAGGCGCGGCATCGAAAATCTGCTGCGTATGCGCGGTCAGCCCTCGG
Source organism: Bradyrhizobium sp. CCBAU 25360 (assembly GCF_028128695.1). NCBI lineage: Bacteria > Pseudomonadati > Pseudomonadota > Alphaproteobacteria > Hyphomicrobiales > Nitrobacteraceae > Bradyrhizobium > Bradyrhizobium sp. CCBAU 25360. Next base: position 1,002,545 of record NZ_LBJA01000001.1, on the reverse strand, counting down.
AATGGCTCCAACGCCGAGGGCGCCGCGCTGGGCAAAACCTGGTGCGACTGTAGAGCGCTCATGAGGCCCCCATTGTTTCGGTGCCTGCAACCGCTCTAACTTAGCCTTTGACCGACCTCTTGTGTGTGAGCTTGTTCACATCAGCCGGGCAAGATTCTAGATTCTCGATTTTCGGCCCTGCGTGCGAAATGCTTTTACCCGGGGCTATCGTATCGGTAACGGGCCGTTGAGCGATCCTGCCTCGCAAATTATCGATTCCTAGTCGGTCGGAGCGCGCGAGCTACTGCGCGTCGTGGGTGCGGAAAGGCCGATGGCGGAGGACGCACACCGGCGGCGAGTGGCCACGGACTCCGATCGGCCGCATGGCTCGGTCGTCGGGCGAACAGGCAGCGGGTGCCTGAAGAAGTATGCGAGGATATTCCCGTCAGCGAAGTCGGCGTCAGAACGCACGTCGCCTCCAAGATCCTTGAGGTCGCCGTAAAGGGGCAACTTTCGACGGATGCGTTGAGAACGGCGGGTTGTAAGGCCCTGAAGCCGCCCACGATGTGGCGTTGATTGTAGGTAGCCGGCTCAAGCCGTGCGCCATTTGCTATATGCGAATCCCATCGCGCGCCGCTTTTCGCTTCCGCTTGTGCCGCGGCGATATTCCCGAGCCGAACGTTGATGTGTCCAACTGTGCCGGGTCCTGCGATGGCGCAAACGTTGAGACACCGTCGGCTTCCTAGCGGCTCGGGCTTTTCTTGGCGCCAGGAACGGCTAGAATGCCTTCATGGCGGAGCAGGTCACAATCTTCTTCTATGGATTGTTTATGGATCCCCAGGCCCTAGAAGCCAAAGGGCTACGGCCGCGCCAAGTCAGGCAGGCCTATGTCGAGCGTTTTGCGCTTACGCTCGGTGCACGTGCCACCCTGGTCGCAAGCACGGACGGCGTAGTCTACGGCACGATTATGCGGCGTACTCACGCCGAGGTCGACCAATTGTATTCGGACCCTAGCGTCGCTGCGTACCGCCCCGAGCCAGTGCTGGCGAAGTTGGCGGACGGGGAAGGCGAGCTCGCTCTTTGCTTCAACCTGCCGAACCCGCCGCAGGGGCGAGTGGCAATCCCGAATATGCCAAAGCGCTGCAAGCGGTCGCTCGGAAGATGGGATTGCCAGATCACCATGTCGCAGGACCGCAAGTGAGGCGACCCCGCCGGTTCGACGAAGGCCGCCGCGAACCCGATCGGTGCGGCCTTCGCACGGTCAAATGAACCGGGTGAAACGATCTACGTGGACTATGCAGCCCGCCCCGGTTTGCTGAGTTAACCCAGCGCCCCGAGTTCCCGCTCATCGAATGTGCGAAGCTGACTTTGAGGATGTCATCCTCGCGCCCTTCGATTGAACCCCTCGACCGCATTGTTGTACTCGTCGATGACACTGTCGGACTTGCGCTTTAGCTCCTCCGTTTCACGTCGGATGCAAGCGAGGAAGTCTTGTGCTTCAATCTGGTAATTCGTCATTTCTCGGCGGCACCGATCGAACTCATCTTGATCGTCGAACGCTCCATAGCGCGCGGAGCAGTACGGTGCCGAGGGGGCGTAGCAAGAGGCATGAATGACGTTTGTGCCGCCAAGAAGAACGGCGGCCATAAACAGGAGTCGACTCATCTAAGCACCTGCCGGTCCCTGAGCGACATCGACAACATGGCGGTCGGTCCAACAGTGATCACGATCGTGTAGCTCTTCTGAGCTCCGCCCTGGTCGGTCGGTGGTGCAAGGTGCAGTTGTCCTCCGAGGTAGACAAATCGAGTAGTGATAGCTGACGCTGCCGGCTTCCGGTTCATCGGCGTGACCGGGGCTTTCAACACCGGCGGCACATTCTGCAACCTGGCCGCGGAAAAGGTGCGATGAGCGCTGCGGGGGCGTGAGATGAACGTGTTTCTTGCGGCTTGTGTGCAAGCGTCCATCGCCAGCCTCGTTCTAATCGACGCCGGGGTGCTCCGAGTCTTTCTGAGGCCAACCGAAGTATCGGCCAACTAGCGTCAGCAGACATAGCCGCCGCGGCGATAGCAATTTGGATCCATGCTGCGTCCATACTGATCGAGGCCGGACGACCTGCGGCGGCCGTAATAGCCGCGATCATCATCAAAATCACGATCCCGGCCGCCGCAAACGTACACTTGGTGTCGTCCACGATAGCAATTCGGGTCTGTGCTCCGACCCGACTCGTCCAAGCCATAGCCCCTTCGATAATAGCCTTGGGCGTCGACCGGCAAAACCGACGTCGTAAGTGCCGACAACGCGACAAACGTTGCTAATAGGATTTTCATTTCCTATCTCCTCCTGTTCGTCTCGATAGGATGTTTGCAAAGGGAATGCGTGAACGCCTTGCGAGTTCCCGACGTCACTGGAGCGGAACTAGCTGCGGGGCGAGAATGCGGCCAGATAGAAACAAACCGTCAGGACCGCGCCGATGAGCATCCCGAACAGGAATTGCTCATTGCCGCCGATCTTCGGATCGAGACCGGCGAGCACTTCTATCCGCTGCTTTAAACGGGATAACACCAAAGCCCCCTCTGCCGCGGCGAGTCTATCCGGGTGAGGATTCCGGCCGCAATCGCGGAGCGCGCATCTGGGCGTCGTGTGGACGGATCAGCGTAAGTCGTTGATGGGACTCAATTCGCGACTCTGACGCGAGCGTAGATCGATGGCGCTGAAACAATTCGTGAATCGTTTTATTGCAATCACATGATCGACGCGCGGTATGGCGAACACCCTCGGCCGGCTGCGGGTGAATGCGGGTGGGCTATGCAGCCAGCGCCAGAACCCGATCCGCAGCTTCGGGCACGCTGTGCGCCGGGATCAGTTCGAGATCATCTTTGGCCGCTTCGTGTTTGAGCTCTGCGATCGCTCGCATTGTCGCTTGCAATGCCTTCTCAGGGTAAGTGATGTCGTCTTCGCGTGGTGCGCCCAAGATCACTGCGCCGCGGCTCACAAAGCCTTCACGCTTGACCATGACCAACTCGTAGAGCTTGCCGCGCACGGTGCCAACCGATGCAGATAGTCCATTCGGACGCAGCGTCGCAAAGTTGGCGCCTCGACCCTCGTGAAGAAATCCGATGCGCGGAGGCAAGCCGTTAGAGATGAGTTGCACATCGCATTTGAAATTGTTGGCGAGCTCCGGGCGGCGCTCGATAACGCTTTGCCGCACTTGCGCCTGCCACCGCTTGGTGCCTTCTTGAGCAGTGATTTGGTCCTCTTGCGCATCGAGGTCGTCGAGACTGGCCATGGAGCACGATCGATAGACGGCCTGACGCAACACGCCATATCGTTCGGCACGAGAGGATGCCTCGTGCCAAGAGCCAAGTGAGAAGCCGGTCAGCGGAATAATGGGGGGCGCCACGCCTATTTGCGACCGCAGCGCCGTCAGCACGAAATCGATTATCTGGGACAGGTGTGCCCGCTTCGACCCATATAGTGCCTTAAAGAACTTCATCGCGCACCGTTCGCTTCACTTCTCCGCCGGCCGCATCAGAGACCACAATGCCCACGGTGATGCGCTCACCCGAGCCCGTGATAGGTTCGAAGAATACTGGCGCCCAGCTGGCCCGGTAGGAAGGCGCCGTTTGGACATCGAGTTTGATGCTCATAGCTGCATCCTAAGCTGCGAGTTGGGGAAGCTTAGCCCGATGTGGTTAACGATGTTCGCTAGACGATCGCATACAAAAGTGGCGAATGCTTGGGGCAGCTCAGGTCCAGTGGCCCCGACGAGATCCGCGGCGCAATCACGCGCCTGGGCGTCATCGAACAAGCCCGCAAACCGAAGTGCATCGCGTTTCAGCCGCTGCTGTGCCACTTCATCGCCGTTGGCCACAAAGGCGAGCCAGCATTCGATCATCACGTTGCGGTCGGCGTAGTTCGGATCGAGGTTGAGCGCCTTCCCATGGTCGATCAAGGCAAACGTGTTCTCGTCCTGCCAGAGGATGTTCTGAAGGTTTCGATCCCGGTTGTTGATCCACTCGTCGAAGGCCGCGACCTTTGGGAGGGCTGGCCATTTTCCGAGCAATTCTCCGAGCATTGCTTGCGACTGGGGGCTCTTGGGGTCGAAGTTCAGGAACTGCGAGCAGCTGGGGTGCGGAAGATCGACGGACCCAAACATCCACGCGCCTGTGGCCTCATCCTTCAGGAGCAAGGGCTCGGGCGCCGGAAGGCCGACCGCGCGGCACAAAAGGGAGCAGTAGATCTCGCCGAGGATTTCAGCGTCTGGCAGCTTCTTGGCGACGACCGCCACGTCCGTACCCTGAACGTCCGCAAACCCGCGCACTGCGCCCTTCAGTCCAGTGCCGACCGGCACGGCTCCGAGGAGTAGAACGCCAAATCTGATGGACATGGGCTATGAAGGGTTGAGGGGCGGGGTTCTAAGCTTGATCCAATCGCAACCGCCGCGCGAGCGCAAGGGGCTAGGGTTCTGATGAGAGATAAGACTCGATGATAGGGCGCAAACTCAAGAAATTTGCCATGATTAAATTGAGACTAAGAGCGGCATCCTCAACCTCTTTCACATGGCGGTGGCGTCGAGCTCAAGCTCGCCGGCTTTGCCGAGCACCGGGCGATAGAAGTAGCTGCGACCGCCGTTATGGCGGCCGTCGCGGACTACACCCGCCTGGCCGCGCCGGGTCTTGTGCGCGAGATCCCTGAGGAACATGGAAGCGAACAGGCCCTTGACGCCGACCTGCATTTCATCGGCAACGATGTTGTCCTGGGCCGTGACGACCGGGATGCCGGCAAACCGGGTCCGCTTGTGGATGAAACGATTGCGAAACTCAATCATGGTGACAACGTGTTTCTTCATACTGAAATGAACCAATAACGTTTCCCGCACTCGCGGACCGTTGCTCTTCATGTGTCCACCCAAAAAGAGCGATGCTGATGTTGACGCTGCGATCTGTTGTCGCGCGGGTCATGAAAATTTGTGCGTAGTGATTTGTGGCTAGGACTTCCCCGCTAGGCTAGCAGTCGAAAGTATAGCTTAGGACGAGCTGATCTATCGGCGGACGGGGACTCGGAAAGATATTTGAACCAGCGGACGCCGATCCGTGACTTCACGCAACGCTTCTAAATTAAAACCGCGCTCGCCGCGCAGGTCGTGTTTAAAACGCCCAAGGTCGATGAGGCTTTATAGCCTTTGAAAGGTCTTCGTCGCTATCAGGGTCGCCTATGAGTATGCCAGCTCCTGCTTTATGGGAGGTCCGAGAACGAGTTTGCGCAGGCAAGCCGTCTGCTTAGTAGTGCTGTCCTCGATTTTGTTCGAAATGACGTAGCCGCCGTGTCGGCAGTCGGTACGACGAGTATTAGACGCCGGCACGCTGGTCGTCATCCCGTCGCAGTACTTATCGCGCCCATCCGGCTGCTTCGTCATTTCGTAACGGTCGCCTTAGGTCGCGAAGTTTGTTGTCAGTCAAGGTGAGAGCGTGAGGGGAGATGATGCCATTTGTCATGGTCCGCGGACGAGCTCACTGTGGACAGCCAGCCTTGATCCAAGTTTCAATTGTCTGGACATCCTCTTCCGAAAGGAAGGGGCCTCCGACGGGCATGCGAGGAAAGCCGGTTAAGCCGTGCGTCAACGCAGCAATGATATTGGCGTTTGCAGCCGCGTCCGTTCCGATTACATCCGGCTGTATCAACGGATTGCCGAATGCTTCGCTGTGCAGAAGTTCGTCAAGTGAATTCCATCCGAATTCCGGACCATGGGTCGAAAGAAGTGGCGGTCTACCGTTTCGCTCACGCCAAGCATCAATCGCTCTATCTAGGATTGTTTTCACATCTGTAAATGAAATTACACGTGTCACGATAAAAACCTCTTTATTGTTTTCTCAAGTTGAGTTTAGATGTGCCGCTCCTTAGTCAGCAAGGTATTTTCAGGTGCCTTATTTAGAGTTTTTGAGCAGATCACATTTCCTTTGGCCATTGTTGGGAGTTGCCATCCTTGTCGATTCCGGCGCGGCAACGGCGGAATCGATTAATCATTGCAGGACGATGCCGCAGCGTGTGGATGCGCTAGATTTTCCGAGCCGCCATGCGTGGAATCTGTTCATGGTTCTCAATCATCCCTCTGCCGACAAGACGATCGCACGGGGGTCGCCTGACTGCGCGAAACCGTTCGGGGCCCCTGGCACAACTTCGGTTTGGGAGACGTGGCGCTTGGCGCGTACCGAAGTTTTCTTACGTGATGGCTCCGAACCCCCACAATGGGCCGACCTCAGTCTCCCGACTGGCACCGGAGGTGTTGGTCAGACGCCAGAGGAAACCTTTCACGTTGCGCGAAACGAACCGAGGGTAGCGGGAGACAGTGCCCGGCCGAGTATCCAGATCGATACGGGACCCAACCAAGGAGTATTCACCGACAGCGGGGGAATCGGCGAAACCCATATGAACAAGGTGACTTATGAGTTTATCAAGCAGAACTGCTTGTGGAGTTCCGATGGCCTTGGGCGTTACGCAAAGGCATTCGTCGATGGGAAAAAGCCATTGCTTGTGTTTCCGGCAGACTCAATTGAAGTAAAGGCCGTTTGGCTTGAGTTCACGCCGCAGGCGATTGGGGAGGGAAAGCCCCGCCGCTACTACACGGCGCGAGAGGGCGACAAGTTATACGGGCTGACCACGCTACACGTTCTGACCAAGGATGTTCCGAATTGGTTTTGGGCGACCTTCCACCACAAGGATGCGCCGGCTAACCCGTTCGAACTCTTTGATAACCACGGCCAACCCGCTCAGCTGAAGGGGACAGTGTGGGAAAACTACGTTCTCGGTGGCACCCAGACCGATTTTGTCACTTCGACCGGAAAAGCGTCGATACTGTCTGACCATTACATTGAATTCGGTTTCCAGAAATCTTCCTGCATCACCTGTCACGCCACGGCGCACGGATCGCCGGATGGTACGGTGGGGCCAACACAGCCCATGGCGCTTGCATTATTGAGAGACAAGACGGGGGACGACGAACGGGGGCCCCCGTTCCCCAGCTGGTATTTGAAGGACGGCAAACCGTTCTTCATGCAGACTGACTTTGTGTATTCTATCCCGTTCAGGGCTCGACGCGAAATGGCGGCGCCGCCCAACCGATGCTTGTGGCAATAGGTTCTTCGCGCCCGGAGCAATGGTTCCGCCGCGACGAGACGAATGGAGACGCCTCAACCTCGAGGGGTAGCTGCATGCGCCACCGGTGTTTGATGATCTGTCTTGTTTCCCTTAGTGCTGTCGCTCCGGTAGCAGCCCAGGATGCTGGTTTCAGTAAGACCATTCAGCTGCGCACCGGGCCGGTCACGCTTGAGCCCGTGCAAGCCCCAAAACCTGCGCAGGCTGCGCCCTCGCAAAAGGACCTGCCGGGTTTGAAGAAGGCAAAGGGGGCGGCAAAGGTCGGCCGCCCCGAGCAAACTCCGGCGATCACGGACGAATCCGGCGGGGCAGCCGCCCTTCCTGCTCCCGCGCCAAAGCCGATCGAGAGCGACAGGGTGCTCCTCGGCTTTGAACGCCGGCTATCCGATGCAGAGTCCCGACAACTTGCCGCCAAGGGCATCGTCGTCGAGGAATTTGTCGGAGGCACAGTCTATACGGCGAGGGTTCAGCAGACGCTCACAAGCCAGCTCGCGACGGCGTCCGCAGGCATCAATTCTATCCAGCATGTCGTGGCGCTCGATGAGAAGAACGCTCATATCAAGGTGGATCCATCCCTTCTCGGCAGTCCTTCGCCGCAAGAGGAAGGGGCCGCGCTGCCGGCCGCTTCTCCGATCAAAGTCAGCGTGCAGGTTTGGCCAGACGTCAACCTCGAAGCCGCGAAACCCCAGATCGCAGCGTTCGGAGAAATCACACGGGTAAGCCCGTTTACTCAAAAATTCGAACTGACTGTCAAGAGCGTCAGCGCCATTCAAGAGCTTGCGAAGCTCAAGAGCGTCAAGTTCATCGAGCCGGTGTTCACGCCCACACTGCAAAACACCCACGTCGACCGGAATATCGGCGCTGACCTCGCGGCGAAAGCCCCCCACTTCTTGACTGGAGCCGGCGTCCGTGTCGGCGTGTGGGACGGTGGACATGTCGCCGAAGACCATCCTTCCTTCACCGGGCGGCTGTCGGTGGATCTGGATCGTGAGCGTGGCGTATTGCGTCACGATCATCAGCATTCGACCCACGTTGCGGGCACTATCGCAGGCAATGGGGAATTTTCGGCGCCGATAATCGCCGGCGACGGCGCATCAAATAAAGAAGGCGCACTGCCGGCGTTTGGAGACGAGGTCAAGAGAACGATACTGGCTGACGCTGCGTCAGCGCCTGCCGGACCCGCTGCCACAGGCGATACGGAGGATCATTATCCGGGCATCGCGCCTAAGGCGGAAATTCTTTCATTCGACTTTATCGAAGCAGATCATGAGCTTCTCGGGCTGCTGATCGAAAAGCCACTGGCAATAGATCTGGTGAACAATTCGTGGGGCCTGAATCTGACTTCGCAGAATTGTAGCCAACTTGCGACCTATTCGCCGCTGGGGACCGCCGAATTCGACGCGATCGCTAGCGGAGAAAGAGGCAACCAGACCGTTCGCCGCATCCCAATCATCTTCTCGGCCGGGAACGCTCGCAATGACGGCATTTGCGGCATGAGCCTTGCGCTCGGATTTCCGAACTTCCGATCGATTACTCCCCCTGGGACCGGCAAGAATGTCATTACGGTCGGTGCGATCGATGCCGACAACAACAATATGACGGAGTTCTCATCATGGGGACCGACAGCGGACGGACGGATCAAGCCGGATGTCGTCGCGCCTGGCTGCCGGCAATTGGGAGCAGGGGAGCAGGGTATTGTGTCGGCGGTTCCGGCCACCGGCATCGGACGGATGTGCGGTACATCGATGGCCGCGCCGGCAGTAGCCGGCACAGTAGCGCTTTTGATCGAAAAGATGGGTAAACTCGGCTTCCAGAAGTCGGACGTCTACCCTTCAACATACAAGGCTTTGCTGATTCACGGCGCGGAAGACCTCGGAAGACCAGGGCCCGATTTCGTCTATGGCTTCGGTCGCGTTCGATTGATACCGACTCTGACCTTGATGGATCAGAAAGCATTTTTTCAAGCGACGGTGGCTCGTGAGAATGAAATTCAGACACGCGTTGTGGTCGTGCCGCCGAACCGCAAGCGTCTGAAAGTAACACTCGCGTGGGATGACAGGGCAACCGGCCCCTTCACTTCCGAAGCGCTTACCAACGATCTGGATCTGCTCCTGGTTTCTCCGAGCGCGGAGCAGCATCTGCCGTTCATTCTCAATACGGTACCCGGAAAGGAAAACGAAGTTGCCGGGCGCGGCGTCGACCATCGCAATGTGGTCGAACAGGTGACTGTCGACAATCCCGTCGCCGGCAACTGGAGCGCTGCGGTGCGCGCGACGAAGATCGGATCCCCTACAGGAGGACAGAGCTATTCGCTCGTCGTCTCAACGGAAGAGTAGATGGTGGGCTGAGATCGGTCGGTTCAATGTTTCATCAGGCGGGGGAGGAATTCCATGAGAAGCTTAGTCTGCTTGACGTTAATGACACTTGCACTGGCGACCTGCCCTCCTACTCATCGGGCGAACGCCGGAGGACCGGATGTTATTTTGGGTGAGCTAGTTGGCGCCCGCGTGTATGCACAGTCCAATGGCATCGCCGCGTTGACGGTCGGCACGACTTCCTGCAATGCCGGCGATTCGGTGCTCAATTGGCTGAAGCTCCCAGACAACAAGCACCCTGTTATCTCCATGAACATGTACCGTCTGCTCGACGGACGCATGACCCAGATCGGTCAGTCTTGGGTGAAGCACGGATTCGTGGCGCTTCAGCAGAACGTCTGCGGATTTGGTTGCCAAGCCAATCCGAGCGGGAGCGGTTTGGGCGTAGGATGCTCTGACCCCTACGGCGCCAATACCAACCAGGGCCCCGATCTTGGTTCGCGCCGCCTGATCAATCCAACCACGGGTTTCTATGACGGCCAGAAGGCTGCGCAGGAGCTCAGCGCGTTTCAGCCATCGCCTTCGGGGATCGACCACGGGCTTCAAGTAAGCGAGTCGGATCTCGCGGTGACCGGCGCACGCTATTTTGTCGAAGGACAGTACGTCGCGGCCGACGACTCCGCAGCCGGCAACGGCGACAACAACGTTTCACATCTTGAAGTGCGCGTGACGCGGAATGTCGACGGAAAATTCTCGATCGAGAATGTCGATCCAAGTAATCATCCGACCCGCCGCGAGTTACCCGCTATTCGCGCCTGGCCTTATGCAGAATTCAGCAGAGTGAGCGGCGCACCGGATGACGGCACGGTCATTGTTGCCAGCAATGTCATCAGACTATCGCGCACGACTTATCGATATGAATATGCCATCTACAACATGAACAGCGAGCGAGGCGTCCGGTCGTTCAGCATTCCGATAGGAAGTGTTGCCGTTTCAAACATCGGATTCAGCGCGGTGCGTTCACACGGCGATGCGACACTGTCGAACGATCCTTGGGTATCATTGACAAGCGATGGTCGGATCGGCTGGTCAACCCAGGCGTTCTCGGAAAACGAGGGGGCGAATGCCATCCGGTGGGGGACCTCCTATAATTTCTGGTTTGAGGCTCCCGCAGCTCCAGCCGACGCCGACGCTGAACTCACCTATTTCAAACCTGGCGCTGGACCGTCAAAGGCGCAGGCTAAAGTCAAATTTCCCGGACTTTAATTCATCACGAGCAATTTTTACGAGGAGGTTTTTATGCGAGTCAATCGTGGACTGCTCGGAACTGTAATTGCTTTATTCGTGGGTGCAACCTCATCCGCCCATTCGCAGCCAGCCGCAGAGCCATGGAAGGAGCCGCAGGACACGAGTGCGGCTTTGTTCGACAGCGATCGTTACGCCTGGAAGGTTTTTGTCGCTCTCAATTGGCCCGCCAATGTCGCTGGCAAGCAAGCGGATTCCAGCAAACTATTCGGAGCGCCAGGGCCTGTCGTCTGGGAAACTTGGAGAAACGTTCGCCCCGACGCGCCGGACACAGTGTTCCGGCGAGATGGTGCGGATCCCGGCCCTTGGTTGGGCGGCGGTGCAGGGCCCGTGGTGGCCCGGGAGGAGCGAGAATTCGTCCGAGCCCCCGTTAAAAAGATGACAGGGTTTGCACTTCGTCCGAGAGGGCCATTGTCGGCCGGGATCTCTCCACAGTTCGACGAACCTGTCGCCGATGGAGGCAACGAAGTTCGGTTGAACGAGACCGCTTATGCGTTCATAAAGGAAAAGGAACTCTTCAATATCGAAGGACAGATCAAGAGGGTCAATGAAGGAATCGAAATTCTGAAATTTCCTCCAAATACGAAGGAGATCAAGGCGACTTGGCGCAAGCTAACAAACGAGGCCGATAAGAGCAGATATCACTGGACTGAGGTTTCCAGGGCGGGCGGTAGCAAGGAGGTCTGGGGATTGACAGCGCTGCACATCAGCACCAAAGACCTCCCCAACTGGTTGTGGATGACGTTCGAGCATATCGACAACAAGCAGGGCGGAGCGTGGGAGCTCAAGTCGGTCGATCGTTTTGCATGCCCAACGGCGCCCCACGATTGCGAACAGGCGCCGACGGGCATCGGACTCCAAGGGACCAAATGGGAGAACTATCGATTAAGGGGAACGCAGACAGACTTCGTTGACACGAAGGGCGTTCCGACGAAGCTTGCCAACAGCAAGCTGGAAGCTATCCAAGCAAGATCATCTTGCATCACGTGCCACGCGTTCGCGACCATCGATAAGAACGGCGGGGGTCTGAATTTTGCTTTCATCGTTGGACCGCCCCCGACGGACTGGTTTCTCAACCAAAATGGCGAACGCCTATTCATGCAACTCGATTTCATGTGGTCCTTGACCCAGGCCTCCAACCGCAATTAGGTAACATACACTTCGTCGCGGAGGATTGCAGCGGAGTTTGGAGCGGCTACACTAGCCCTCTTTTCTGATTAGATTTCATACGAAACCTTATCAGTGGTCAGCATTGGGAAGTCTGCTCCGACGAAGAGTACCTAAGAGGTAGCAGAATGAACCTGCCGTCGAGTTTTACTTGTGGTAGGCTGTCAAGGTGTCAATCGTGTCAACCCAGTTTCTCAGCTTTGCCTCTGGAGAAATTCTGGGGCGCGTTTGGGCCGTGTGGGGTGTGGACCTCGGAAGGACCCTTCGATCGGTGTTCCTCCTGACGTGAAGATTTGCAATTGCCAGAACTGGTCCGCACAAGCGCTATGCCCGAGCACGAACTCACCCGGCGAGCAATGTACGATCTAGTGTGGTCGCAGCCGATGACCAAAGTCGCTGACGGTTTTGGAATATCTGATGTTGCCTTGAAAAAGATCTGCGACAAGCATCGCGTGCCGACGCCGGCGCGCGGCTATTGGGCCAAGAAATCGGCAGGCAAACAAGCCAGGCAGATTCCGTTCCACGGCCCGGCCGATCCGCAACACGAGCAGATCACCATCTTCGGCTTAGAACGCAATTTGGCGCCCGAGGTTCGAGGGGTCCTGGAGCGGGGACGCCAGCGCCAAAAGGCCACCCCAAAGATGAAGCTGCCCCTAGCCGCCGTTGCGCAGATGCGTCCGATCCAGGTTCATCCATCAGTCGCACCAGCCGCAAAGGCTTTGCGGAAAGCCAAACCTAACCGCAAGGGTGTCGTAAGCGCCAGTGGGCCGGGCAATTGCGGAATCGAAATTAGCATAGAAAGTGTTGAGCGTGTGATCACGATTCGTGATGCGCTCGCGCGTTTCGCGTGGACTGACCATGGAGTTGCTCGGTGGTCACATGCGGGTCGCAGTCGCGCCGGACGACCTGACGTTTTCCCTGATTGAGCGGATCGAAAGGCGCTCACGTGCCGACGGTGAAGGAGCTCGCGCTTGAAGAGCGGCAGAAACGGAATCGGGAACGCGACAAACGCGCAAATCTCTGGTCCTTCGACACCAAGCGTGCCTATCCGGCGTTCGATTTTGTCCGATCCGGCGAACTGGGCCTTCAAATCGAGAACAAGTATGTCGAACTACGCCGCAACTGGGCCGATGGACGCCGGCAACGACTCGAAAATCTCATCAACTCCATTGTCGGCGGGATCGTGGCCTATTTAGCTGGGGTCAAAGCCAGGGGCGAAGAATTTGAACGCCGTGAGCGCCGATGGGAGCGGGAACGACGTCTTGCAGCATTGGCGCGAGCGCGCGAGGAGCGGGAGGAAGAGCGCGGCTCGTTTTTCAAGCGACTCGTTGCGATTTTAGCAGAGGTCAACGAGCTCAGACCGTTTGTCGCGAGGTCGCGCGGCGACTTGATGAAGCATGCCTCCGGCGAACTGGCCCGAATGTTGGAGTGGGCCGAGGCGCGCTTATTGCGGTTGGAGGGCGAACTAACGGCTGAGGGGATCGGGGCGGCCCTTCGGGAGCGGGAACTGTTTCCGAGTCCTGATCCGCTGCGGACGCCGGAGGAGGACGAGGATTGAACACGACTTCACAAAACACCTCTCAATGGAAGAATGCTACAGGCGAGCAGACGGACCTTCACCACTTGTGTGGTTATCGCTCCATTGCCTCTCCGCTAGTCTGCGAGGCCTTATCGATAGTCTCCGGCAAACCCTCGCAGGGCGCAACCTCTTGGAAACTCAGCCTCTCCCAAAAGAAATCCAACCCTTGAGACAATTGCGATAGTGTTTCTCGTAACGTAGAGAGAACTCAAGTTGGCCGACCACGTCGGAAAGAAGATTAGTTCTATATATATTTGGCCGAAACCGTCACACCATCGCCAGCATACCGCAAAGCCCTGTAAGTCAGATGCTTATTGTATGCCGAGGGTTCTGCTGACCTTTGACCTTGCCTGACCTGCCACTGCATTTTCATCCAGCGGCAGTTAGAGTCTCGGGGTTTTGTGCGCCAAGTGGCGCGGATGGAGCAACGGACGATCGGCGGAGCTGGTCGGGGTTGCGCAGCCGATCGTCCGTTGCGGTGAGGTGGGCGGCGTAGGCCGCGGGGGTCAGGTATTTCAGCGACGAGTGGGGACGCTGGAGATTGTAGTCGGCGACCCAGTTGGCGATCTTGGCGCGGGCGTCATCGAGATCGAAGAACAGGGTCTCGTTGAGTAGCTCATCGCGCATCCGGCCATTGAAACTCTCGACGAAGCCGTTCTGCATCGGCTTTCCCGGCGCAATGAAGTGCCAATCGATGGCTGCGTCCTTGCACCAAGCGAGCATGGCGTTGCAGGTGAATTCGGTGCCATGGTCGGACACGATTATTCCTGGCTTGCCGCGTCGCTGGACGATTGCCGTCAGTTCGCGGGCCACGCGCCGCCCCGAGATCGACGTCTCCGGAATGGCGCCCAGGCATTCCTTGGTGACGTCGTCGACGATGTTGAGGATGCGGAAGCGTCGGCCATTGGCGAACTGGTCGTGGACGAAGTCCAGCGACCAGCGCGCGTTCGGCCTCGCCTCGACCAGGATCGGGGCACGGGTCCCCACGGCCTTGCGGCGAGCCCGCCGTTTGCGGACGGTGAGCCCTTCCTCGCGGTAAAGCCGGTAGATCCGGTTGATCCCCGATGGCTCGCCCTCCCGCCGCAGCAAGACGAACAACCGGCGATAGCCGAAACGCCGCCGCTCGTTGGCGAGATCGCGCAATCGGCCACGCAGAACTGCGTCCGGCGGGCGGCTGGAGCGATAGCGGATCATCTTCCGATCCGCCCCCACAATCGAGCAGGCCCGCCGTTCCGACAGGCTCATGACGGCCTGCAGATGCGCGATTGCAGCGCGCTTGGCGGCGGGCCCTACCATTTTTTTGAAAGGAGCTCGCGAAGTGCGGCCGCATCGAGCATCTGCTCGGCCAGAAGCTTCTTCAGCTTCGCGTTCTCCTCTTCCAAGGCCCTCAGCCGCTTCGCTTCGGAAACGTCCATGCCGCCGAATTTGGCCTTCCAATTGTAGATCGTCGCCTCGGAAACACCGTGCTTGCGAGCCAGGTCGGCTGTCTTCGCCCCAGCCTCATGCTCCTTCAATACCGCGATAATCTGCTCTTCCGTGAACCTTGCTCGCTTCATCTGTCCGTCCCTCTTCGGGCCGGACTCTAACTCCTTCTGGAGGAAATACGCAGTGGCAGGTCATGCCGCCGTCGCTGTCGCCTGTGCGTCCAGAATCTCGGCGTCCAAAAGTCACCCAATCGGCGCGGTTTCATTTCTCGAAGTCAGAATCCGCTGAAATTCACTACCTGTACTCGACGATTTTCATCAGCTCGCGGATTTTTCTTGTTTTTGGGGTAGCCCTGCCCAAATCCGCAGGCAATGAGTTTGCTTGGAGTCAGTTTGCTCTCGTCAACGAGGAATTTCTTGACTGCCTCGGCTCGACGCTGCGAGAGTTCGTGGTTGTACTCTGTTGCACCCGAAGCGTCGGCATGTCCAGCAACGAGCAATGAAGCCCGCCTGAAGTTTTCGCCGCCGAGGACTCGTCCGAGGGCGCGAAGTACGGGGAGAGCTCTAGCAGAGATGATAGCGGAGTTATATTCAAAAGGGATGTCCAACTCGAGGTTGGGCCGATGTTCGGCCAGTGCAGCGAGACGCCTCCGCTCGTCCGGACGCAGCGATCCGGCCGGACGCCCCAAAAGATTCGAAACGAAAGCGTCGTCGGCACCCTTTTGGGCCGCCCCACCGCTCTGAGTTGCCGAATTCAGTTTGCCAGCCAGCTTCTGTTCTAATCTTTGAAGTCGGACGCGCGCATCAGACGAATGAGTGCTGTTTGGCCAATGCTTGAGGAACTCTTCGAGCGAGCTTGCTTCCAACACTAAGCGTTGCTGGTCTCCCATATTCTTGAATAGCGTTCCAGCCTCGATTTCGTTCAGAACCCGCCACGCATGTTCCTCTTCCGAGTCCGGCAATGGATTCTGCTCCATTGCGCCCCTCAATTCTGCCAAGCGAGCTGCCGCCTCCTTGTCGTGGCGGCTGTTAGGGTATTGTTTCCTGAATTCTTCCAATCCCGTCTGTTCCGCCCGGAGTCGCTCAGGCAAACTCAACGCCGCGAAAAGCCTTCCAGATCTCGTCTCCTGAAGATGCTGCCAGGCGGCCTCATCTTGTGTCGTATCTGGAGTGGGCGGGTCTTCGGTTATCAGTTTCTTTAAGGCGCGAATCCGGCCCAGCGCCACAGGAGTTAGCTTGCTGTTGGGGTAGTCACGAATGAACTGCTCCACCGCCTTCAGTTCCAAGGTATGCTTCACGCGCGTCGGTGTGTTTTCGTTAAACTCCTGCGAGGCCGCGGCCTGCGTTAACAGTTGCCAGCGCAGCTCGTCTTGCGAAGGTTCGGCCGCCGGTGGCTTGAAATAGACAAGTTGCTTGGAGAGAGTGCCGTAGACGAAAGGCTGCTGTTTCCGTCCTGTGGCTTGCATGACGTCGTCACGCACTACCCTGAACAGCTGCGTAATCTCCAGTCCTGGCGTTTCGATGTTGCGGATGAGGGCCTCCGAGAACGGGCTGTTGCGACCAGAGCCATCAAGAGCGGTGTGCCGTCCTTGGCCGCGAAGATTACCACGATGTTGTCGCCCGGCTCTACGTGAGCAAATCCGGGCTGCACGGCACGAGTTCGGTTGGTTCGCTCCATGCGCGCAAGGAACGGATTGTTGCGGCACGCATCCAAGATAACGAGTCCGAGCGTCTTTGAACTGCTAACCGCCAACATGGCGGTTTTCATGTTTATAGCCTGGGTTTCCGCGTCGGTGTCGGCCTGTAGTTCGGCATCGACGGGAATCAGCCAGTTTTCGCCCCCAATCTCCATACCGTGACCGGAGTAGAACAAGAGAGCGTATTCTGCGCCCCGCGCTCGCCTGGTGAACTCACCGACAGCACGCCTCATCGCGTCGTAGTTTGCATCCAAAACAGTTGACACTGAAAACCCCAGACGCTTCAGAGACGCCTCGATGTCTGCCGCGTCGTTGACAGGGTTGATCAGACGAGAGGCTTTCAAATATTTTGAGTTGCCGATGACAGGGGCAACTCTCGTCTCAGCGCTGACAATCGATGAAGAGAAGACAATCAACAGACCTGCGATGAACAGACGAAGTTGCTGCATCGGTCCTTCTCATAAATTGCGCAAAGAACTGCGAATAGAATGCACAGACAATGCGACAGTGAGGTCTGGTGCGCTTGAAATAGCAAGATTTGCGATCCACACGATACCGCTGCGGTTGTCCGAGTTCAACGTTCAAACCGCTGCTGGCGTCTCCTTTCGAACAGCCGACCTTAACGAGCGAGCCTAACAACTCCTCCTCGTACCAGGCTTCACTCAGGGGCCCGATACCGTAGCAAAAGTGCTGGCCGATTGGTGCTTCTTGCCAACGGGCTCAGGAGTGGTCGACGTGGCACCTGGAATGGTCTTCGAGGCAACCCTCATCCTCAGCCCAGGATCCGCCGCCCCAGACTGACGTAAACGCTGATGATACAAGTAGTTCTCCCTGTGGCGACTTTCCGGTTATCGATGATAACTCGCTCGTTATATGCAGTGACCGTTCGTGTCTGAAGCTGACTATCTGATCGCCGATGCTCATCGCTGCCCGCACGTCACCTCCACGGCTGATTATATTCACTTGCCAAATCAGATGACCGGACCGGAGATAAGGAAGAATGAGTTGCCTGAACTTCGCATCGTCGCCGGGGCGTATTGCGCCCCCTGTTCACGTATGTGTGCTTCTCGGATTTGTTGACAGCGACATTCATGTCTAGCGCCGCACAAGCGAGGATGTTCAAGACGAGTAGACCGCCGCGCCAATCAGAGATGTGGCTCTCGGCATGTTACGCTCCAGTCTCGACCTCGTCTTCTGCAGCACAAGAGCAATCATCTAACAACGAAGTAAAACGCGAGCAGGGCGAGCGGGAAAGTACCCTCTTGCCGCGTTGATCGTTCGCTCAGGCTCCTAGTTCGTGACTCTCGAAGCGGCCGTCATTTGAAAAAAGCGGAGTTCTAGCACCGGCACTTACAATCGGCGGTTTATGCTGAGGTCACGAAGGAATCGTCGCGAGTTCGATAAACTCAACAATCTTGTAGCTCTCATTGCTGGGCTCGAAAGATGCGTCGGCTACGGCAGCAGCTTCCACACGCACGAGAAAGTACTATTCTAACTCTCGAAGTGAAGTGTTGCAATCTGCCAGCAGCATTCAAGGCGGCTGCGCTGTGCGGCAAGCTTCACATGATGCCCACCTTGTGTCGGACGAGAGCTCCATCCCCTCCGTTGCATTGCAGCGCGGCCTACTCTTACTGCGTCATGGCCGCCGGCGCATGCGTGATGCGACGGTGCCGCCGCAACAAGGGCATCGCGGCAGAGTTTTGATGAGCCCTTTGATGAGGCGATCGCGCAAGGTTGCGATCGAGTTCGGGACGTGGCGTTCAGGCCGCGAGGGCGGAGCCTCTGGGTCGGTAATTGTCGGGTAACGGAGGGACCTGGACTGGCGCGGTGGAACGAGGTCCTGAGGGGGGAATCGTCGCCCGCTCGGCGATGAGGAATCCGTAAGCCGCTATGCACAGGGTTGCGTGATGATGGAAGCCGCGCCAGCCGCGCCCCTCGTAGTGGCCAAGCCCGACCTCCTGCTTCAGCTCCTGATAGTCGCGCTCGATGCGCCAGCGCAGCTTGGCCAAATCGACGAGCTGCTCGAAGCCGATCGTCTCCGGCAGCGTCTAGAGCCAGTATCTGGTCGGCTCCGCTTCGCCTTGTGGCCATTCGATCAACAGCCATTCGAGCGACAATTTCTCGGGGATCATTTTAGGTGACCCGACAAGGACGCGCACGCGCGCAAAGCGCGAGGCCAAATGCTCGGCCGAGCCTTCCCGCCACGCCACCGTCTGCCAAGCCTGCTTCGGCAGACCGAGCGCCACTTTCTTGGCCGAGACCAGATCGGGCTCGTCGCGTCGGCCGGTATTGTTCAGCGGCTTGTCCATGCGCCGCGGGCCGGTGCCGGGCTGCCACATCAATATGTCCGACGTGCTAGCGGCCGCGTAAAGCACGCCCAATTCCGTCATGCCGTTGCGCAACCGCGAGTCCCTGCCATAGGCCGCGTCCATCAAAGCGGTGCCTCGCGGCAGGCCGGCCTCGCACGCCCATCGGATCTGCTCCAGCGCGATCTCCGGCTTGGTCTTGAACTTGATCTCCTTCGGAACGCCCGCCTTCTTCCGCCGGGCACGGTCCCTGGTCCATTCCTGCGGCAGATACAGTCGGTAGGCGACCGGCAGGCTCGCTGAGTGATTGGCGATCGACAGCGATACCGCGACCTGGCAATTGGCCTGCTTGCCGAGTTGCCCGCAATATTGGTGATGCACGCCGACCGAATGCTTGCCTTGCTTGGGGAACGAGGTGTCGTCGATGATCCAGGCCTCGATGGGTCCGTTGGTCTCGATCGCCGGCAACACCGTCGCTCGCACCTTGGCCAGCACATCCTCGTCCGACCACGTCGCATTGGCGACAAAGTGCAGTAACGACTGATGCTGTGCCGCCGTCCGGGCTGGCGCCGTGCGCGCCGCCATCGGTTCGACGCTCTTGCGTTCACCGGGCAACATCAGACCCGTGCAATAGTCGCGCAACGGCCTCAGCCGCTCCGCGTGACCGAGCACGCTCCCAAGCTCCCACGCGAACCGTGCTTCACTCTGATCGAGATCCATCTGGCCCTCCGCCTGCCAAAAGATTGAATCTAAACAATTACTTGATTCTCAGCCTCAATTCCTGCGACCACCTGACTCAGTAGTACTACATCGTGCATCGGGCCGAAACCTTTGGTGGGCCAAGACAGTAGACGGTGCCGTGCGCGGCTGGCATGGCGAGACATTAGCTGTGCCGTCATGCAGTCGATGACCGTAGATGGGTCAAGATGGCTTACACGGAAAACCAGAGCGGAGTCGGCGGATTGACTGCTGTTGCTATGTTCCTCGCTTCGAAGTGATATAATTCACCAATGCTTCAGTCGCTCTGGCGTCGATCAGGCAAAAAGTCAGGCCAGGGTTCGGATACTTACCGACCGATAAACGGGCGAGTCGCCGCAGTTCTGAACGGTTATGACAATGGTCACTGTGCGAGCCGCGCTGCATCGTCAAACCGAGAGTGTTCAACCGATGAAGAAACTGAGGAAATACGCCGGACAACTGTCGAGTTTTGAAACGGCGAGTTTCTGTGGCACGAAAGATTGTGACGCCAAAAGTTCACCGGCATTCTTTTGACCGAAGCCAATTGCGAGATAAAATGCCTTCCGGTCTGGACACGTACCGTAATCTCTTTGCCAGGAACGATTTGTCGCCTTCCTGGCGTTAATTGCGCCGGAGGCGCTATTGCAGCGAAGGCATTCTACTCAGATGAAAATGCCGACCAAATAACCAAGTAGGCTCTTGCGTCCTAGGCGAGCAGCTACGGACTTTTGGTCCAGCTGATGTATTTCGGTGGGAGATAACCACAGTAAACGTCGAGGATCATCAAATGATTCAGAGGAAAACAGTTTTCAAGTTGATCCTGCTCTTCGCAGGTCTCTCTATGCCGACCGTTGCATCTGCTTGGTGTATGTTTGACTGTCCTCCTTCGAATTCAGCCGTTGTATCCGATCTTACCACTCGGACCATCCGAGCGATGGGGCAATCGCTCAAGGCTAGATCGGCAACGTTCGTCGATAGCCAGGACATCAAGCCCATGGGCATTCCGGTTTACCAAGCATTCTTGGATGCCGATTTCATTTTCGCAGATGGTACACCACTCGGCACGACGCAGAGGGTTGTGATGATTTACGAAAAGCGGAACAGTGGCTGGGTGTTAGTTGCCATCAACTGCAAGGTTTGCGATTTACCTTAGGCTGTGTGGACTCTTGAGAGTCTCAGTCAGACGCAACGTGATTTAAGGCTTTCTTTGAGGCCACTTGGGTGTGATCGATGGCCTATCCGAGCAACCCGCAAAGGGGGTCGTATTTCCGGCTTGATCATCGGTGGACCAGACCAGCGTGGCTCCGCCGAGGCCGCTTGGCTGCTCTGGCGGCAACCGAACCGGGGCAGCTCACAGCGCCGTTTTTTTGGAGTGGGGATTAAGTGAGCACCTCGCTACGCGACATCTTGAAATTGCGATCGGCACACAGGAGCAATCACAATGAAAAAACTTCTCATCGCTGCTGCCCTGGGGGCAGTAATCGCCGCGCCAGTATTGGCTCAGAACTATAACAATAATCCCAACAACAATCCCACGGGCAAGCCGTGTGTGGCTCCAAAGAACGCGCCACCCGAAGATGGGGTTGGAACGAACTTTTTGCGTTTTGTCGCGAACGATCCGAAGAGATCGCCCCATGATCGGCAAAAGGCGACCCAAGCACTAAGCGCGAGTGGTTCTGACCGACAACTCGCAGCTATGGCTCTAGGATGGGATCCGACAGGTTTGGTCCGAGGCTGCCCTGAGTAGGAAGCGCGGATAGGGCTGGTCCGGCCTCTCAGGCCAAAACGTCCTTCCGTTAGAGCCGATCCGAGAAGTCGGATGAATTGATGTGATTCATCGCGCGCTCGTAGAAGACTTCTTCAGCCTGCTATAAATGCACTGCACAGGAGAGAAGTGATGTGGCGATCATTTGGGCTGGTTCCGTTACTCCTTGCCTCCACCGCTTGGGCACAGGCCGAAATCAAGCAGGTGATTGCACAGCTCGCACCATCAGCGTTTACGTCATGTTCCCGATTGAGCAACGGGAGAAACTCTTGGATGATCGCGCCGTGTACCGCGACATCTTGCAGCCAATGCGAAACTTGGTGCAGCAACGCTGTGTAGGCGTGTAGGCGTCAAGGTCCAGCACGTGATCTGAACCCGAGCGCCACTGCTTTTGCGGAAGGGATCCTGTGCCATAGCGGCAGCCAAGATCATTGTTACCGTTGGTCCTAACGAGAAAATTCACTCGTGGGCAGTTGCATGACCCGTTACATGCAGTCGACCCAGCAAAGCGCCAGTACGGGATGGACCAGGGATGTGGATTGGAACCGCGACGACCTGGATGCAATCAAGAAGCAGCAAGCCGAACAAGCCAGAGAACGGCAAGCTGATGAAGGCAGAGGCAATGTATGCTGCCATCATCTAGGATTGCGGCCCTAACCAAACGCTGATAGGTGGCCCGTGGCTTAGTCAAGCCAGCTACAAACAGATCGCACTAGATGAGATCAGCGTGCATTTGGCTCATTGGATCTGCGTCAAGCCAGTTGAGTATATGGGAGCGGCAGCTAGCCAGTTCGGTGGCAATGTAGCTACTGTCAAATACATTGGATACAGCCGCAGGGAACCGGGCTTAATCTATGCGATCCGGGTCATCCAGTATTGAGCGAGGATCACACACGCTTCCACCAAGCGCCAGTTTCTTCTCGACCACTCAAGGACGCGCGCACCACAAGCCGTGCGACGCAGTGCAGGCCACCTTGGGCTGCTCCGAGCTGGCCCCACTACTGCATCAGCCGGGGAATCGAAGCGATCGGCGTCGACGGCGGGAACAAGTACCAATATGCAAGAGTAATGCCCGTCGGTCCGTCGAAGCCTCCAGCGCCAGGATAATTCGGATAGAACGCCCATCGGTTTGCCACGCCACCACCCATCACCACATCAATGACGCACGATCCTCCTCTTGGGGCGACATCGAATTCTGCGCGCAGACCCTGAGGGAAGCGTTTCATTGTCGTTGATTTGATGCGGCTCAGCTCTTGAGGGGTGAGTTCAAGGTTTCCGTCATAAAAATAATTGATGCAGGCGTTGACTAGTACCTGGGGTGACATCTTTGGTGCATGCGCACCATAAAGAGCAACCCGATACCTGATCGCCTTCGATACAGTATCGATCGCAAACACTTCATTGGGACCACGATCCAACATCTCAGAGAGAAGTTGAGTATCAAAGAAATGCGGTACGCGATCTTTGCCGAGTTTAATCAAGCCATTGACTGCTTGCACACTCTGAGAAAATGATCCAGCAACGTCGGCACCAGAATAGTTTTTGGGGCCCATTTTTGAAGCATCAAGATAAGGAGCGTGGAACGCAAGCACTCCGTTAACGTGCAAAAATCGATTGAGTTGTCCTTTCCATGGCGCTGATCCTGCCATAAAAATAAGAGCGCAGGCAGAACCGCAGACTGCTCCCGATTCTATAGCTGTGCCGATCGCCTCATCCATTAAGTAGCGTGCAATAGCGAGGCCTTCATCGTAGGCTCCCCCCGGAGATCGAAGGCATAGGCGAGGGCTATCGAATTTACGCCACCGCGATGCCTGCACGAAATTTCGGAACTTAGCCGAGTCGCCCGGGAGAATAAGTCCTTCCAAGTAGAAATTGCACACAACCTCGTTATCGTCTTTCAGATTGCTGGTCAGAACGACATCTACATCGATACTGCCATTGTGCAGAGCGTCCACTCGCCCAGGCTCTACAACGCGAAACTCTGCTGCGAGCCCCTCCATAGCAAAGACCATTAGATAGGTCAGGATCGCGAACAGACGTTTAACCACCTTGACGTGCCCCTTGAAGCTACTTGGTTCGGCCGAACCGATTATACGGTTGCTTGCGAAGAATTCCAGGGCGAGCAGGGTCGCTTCGAAGCTGGGGAGGCACGCATCCTGGATGCTGACGGCCGTCGCATGTCTGCACCAATAAGGTCAAGGCGGAAATGAAATGATGCCAGAGGTGGACTGCCGAAGGCCGTTGGCGCCCGCGATCAGAACGCCACAGACCCTCAGTTGGCTCAATAAGTCTCGTCAGTTGCGCGAGCGCAACGCCCAATTGGGGTTTCCCAGACAAGAAGTGCTCTGCATCTGCAGAATAGGCTCGCTGCGTTGAAGGAGGAGCGCGCTAAATTCGGGGATCTACAGCGCTCCACTCGGCGGCGCCGCTAGCGAGCTGCGAAAGCATGATTGCGGCAATTGCGGTTCTCGACATCTGCACCTCTCAAGCAGCCCGCTTTTTTGCCGTCGGCACGTACCCTGCCGGCTGCCATGGCCTTGCTGAATCCCAGTAGCCTTTGCCGTGAAATCTCACGACCTCGGGCCTTCTGATGGCCATGCGGCGCAAGTATACAATCGGATCGGACGACGCGATCGCGATCCGCCTCTTTGCAAGGCCGGCCACGATGTCGTCTGGCATCATCGGGCATTTGGCCTGTCGGACGATTGCAATGATCTCGTCGTCTACCATGTCGTGGTAGCTCGGAGTCTCACGATCCGCCGGAAACGTCCGGCCCATGAACGCTCGCCGGCGCAACCACCAGCCCGCGCCGACCAAGTGGACGAACTCCTGCCGCTCCTCGTTCATGGTGGCGTAGAAGAACTGATCTTGGTCCGAAGGCCCGAGGCGCACTTTCTTGCGCAGCATCGACAGCATCTGCTTGGTCTCGATCGGACGCTCAGCTTCCGCGAGAATCCGGCGCGCTTCCTCGATGACGGCGTCCCGAGCTGGTGGCGGCATTTCCAGCGAGACTTCGCCCTGCCTGAGCTTCTCCAGAAAGGGTTCGACTTCCGCGCGCAGATAGCCTGAATTGAGACATTTCTGCAGCTTTCTGTCCGGCTTGAAGCCCGCGCGTTCGATCTGGTCCTTCAGCGTCGGAAAGTACCCGGCTGTGTCTGCTGAGGCTGCCCGGGAAATCGTTGTCCCGGCGGCGGAAGCGGCATGCGACCGTTCAGAAGCCGGTTGAGCTGCGACGCTATGAAATCCGGCGTCGGGGCTTGTGCATAGGCGGGTGCAGCGAGGAGCAGAAACAGTGCGGTGGCCAGGATACGCATGAAATAAATCCATCGAACTTAATTAAGTCAGCAGATTAAGTGATGTACTGCGTGCGGAGCAAGACGCGGGCAACTGCCGGATGTGTAATGTTAACAAAGCCGAACTTTGTCCATCGCATGGGGGGCCGTCGAAACTTGCGTATCATTTCCAGCAGCAAGGCCTGGCGCTCGATCGGAAGGCGGGACACCGGGTGTAACTAGGGCGTGCCGGCGAAGACGAGTGTCCGGCGAAAGCTTTCGTTCAAGCTGCGGATTTTGATGGTGTTGGTCATATAAGGTCTCCCTTTGGTTATCGGCTTTGCCATGGCGGCCGGTCGGGAGAATTCGACGTCCGGAGTCCTCAGCGCGGCGGCGACAGGGATGGGTTCGCACGAAGGCTCCCTCTGGGATGCGCGTGATTGCCCTTGCCGGCACGCGGTGCGGGCCATTCACCTCGACCTACCGGCCGGTGCGGACCATCGACCCGGACCATGTGCAGTCACCTACAAAGCGAGCAGCCAAGCCGACCTGCCGATGCCAAGCAGTAAATCTCGCGCATTAACCATACGAGCAAGGGACGAAACGACTCTCGCCATTCGCGCAGTAGGTGTAATAGACTGTTAACTATCGAGGATTGTTGAAAACAGGGTTCCTGTTGATGCGCCGGGTGGTTATCGCGCTCGCCCTCCTGTTGGGCCTCAACCCTGCCTTAGCGGCGGAGGTTCGAGGACTGCCGCAAATTGTGGATGCCGACACCGTTTATATCGGACAGACCAAGATTCGGTTCAGCGGGGTTGACGCGCCCGAAACGGAGCAAATCTGCCTCGATTCTGCGGGCACGAACTGGAACTGCGGCTTAGAAGCGAAAGAGCGGCTTCAGGCGTTCAGCAGCAACCATGAATGGAACTGTCAGTTGTCCGGCCAGGACGTCTACCGGCGCTCGTTGGGCTTCTGCACGGTAAATGGTGAGAATGTTTCCCGGTGGCTGGTCCGGAACGGCTGGGCGTTGGACTTTCGTCGCTACTCCACGGATTTCGTCGCTGACGAGGACTTTGCCCGCGAACATAAGCGCGGCCTTTGGAGCGGTGCCTTCATCGCTCCGTGGGATTGGCGCCACCGCAATCCTTCAACCGTTGTCTTGGGCGCCCTTGCGGTTCCTACCAATGCACAGCGCGCGTTGATCGCGCATGCGCCAACGGACGAGGCGCCGCACCCCTCCAACTGTCTGATCAAAGGGAATCTGACCAGCGCGCCCCAGTGCATCTACCACCTCCCAGGCGGCCGCTTCTACGATCGGCTCAGCATGCAGCCGACTTCCTCACGCCGCTGGTTCTGCAGCGAGGCCGAGGCCCAAGCGGCCGGTTGCCGCAAGTCGAAGCTCTAGTTGCGGACCAGTGATGAACCGTTCTGAATTCCGGCTTTCCCCTATTGCGCGGCTGCGGGCACTTCTCAACCAGCCGACACATGACTATCGGCCCGCGACGACGGTCTTTCTGGATCTCAACGTGGACCGGATTGCCGACGAACTGAAGCTGACCAGCCTGGGCAAGGAGCGCGGTTCGCAGAACCGGCCGGCTTCCGATGCCCAGACCTTGGACGACGTCGAACATCTGATAGTCGAAAGAATCGAGGCCCATAAGCAGGACTCGCATACCATCTATTTGGACCACCTGCATACCTATGATGAACGGGTGACCGCCCTCAGTTTCGAAGAGCGTTTTGCCATTATCCAGCAGGCTGCGCCCGAAGCCGTTGGCGATTTCGAGGCTGAGGCGACCATGGGCCGGGACGAGTTGTTCACGCATCGTCGCCGCCTCAATGAGTCCGAGCTGGAACGGGAGGCATTCCGGAAGCGGCATCGCCTAGAGCGACCGGCGCGGTTAGCAAGTTCCGGCAAGGTCATCCTGAAAATCGGTTTGCTCGCGATTTTGTTTGTTGTCGAGGTTGTGGTCAACGCCGGTTTTCTCGCGAAGTCCAACACCGGCGGCTACATCGGTGCTGCAATACAAGCCGCTACCTTTGCGGCGCTGAATATTCTCGCGAGCTTTCTCTGGGGGCTGGTGTTGATTCGTCCGATTTTCCATCGAAACGTCCTGCTCAAGTTTGTCGGGGCGGTGTTCTTTCTTGCCTACTTGGCGTTCGCGTCGGCGCTGAACCTGACGCTCGGGCACCTCCGCGAGATGCGGCCCAGTCTGGAAGGCGACGTCGGGCAGGACGTCCTGTACCGTCTGCTCACGTCCCCGTTCGACCTCACCGATGTCAACTCCTGGGTCTTCATCAGCGTCGGACTGGTCTTCTCTTTAGTGGCCATGGCCGATGGCCTGACGTTCTTTGATCCCTACATCGGCTATGCCGGATTGGAGCGCCGCTGGATCGAGGCCAGCCAGCAGTTCACCAATTTGAAGGGCGAGCTGATTGAGCGGCTTCGGGACATTCGCCAGGATTCGACCGATGTAATGAATGCAGCGTCGAGCGACTTATCCAGGCGTCGCGCCGACTATGACTCCATCCTTCTGGGCCGGAGCCGGCTCGGTCAGCGCTTCACGCAGCATCAGAGCCAGATTGAGCAGGCCGGCCGCGCGCTACTCGGGATCTATCGCGAGGCCAACCGCAAGGCGCGATCCACACCCGCCCCAGCCTACTTCGATAAGCCATTTACAATGGAGCGGATTATTTATGCTGCCGGCGAACCGGACTCCACCGCACGCGAGCGGCTCCGTCAGATGATCGAGGAGACTCAGGGGCTGCTTAAAGAGCAGATCAAGGCCATTAACGAAGCATTCGAACGAGCGATGCGCTCGTACCGCGAGATTGACCAGTTCTTCCCGGAGGACAAGAATGGCTAGACCCCGTCCCCGGAAGCGCACCGCGCCCGGCATTGGCTGGGCGGGAGTGATCGGAGTCGTGCTTCTCCTGCTTGCGCTCTCCTGCGCCGGCGCGCTGGCTTATTTCTACATTTTTGCGGAGAGGCAACCGGTCCTGGATGAGCAGAGCCTCTGCCCGGCGAACGGCCCGCAGGGGGTGACAGTCGTGCTTGTCGACACTTCCGACGAGCTGCCCGAGACTACGCGTCGCGAGGTGCTGCGCTTGCTCGATGAAATCGCGACCACGCTGCCCCCCTTCCATAAGCTCGATGTTCGCGTGCTCAATATCGCAGGGCCGGGCAGCCGGTCGATATTCTCTAAGTGTAACCCCGGCGATGGGACGAGTCTGAGTGAATGGACAAACAATCGCGAGCTGGCCAGGAAACGCTGGGTTGAGAACTTCCGAAAACCTGTGAGCGAAGCGATAAAGAGCAGTGTTGGCCCCGCAAGAGCCAATGCCTCGCCGATCATGGGCGCGATCCAACAAATTGCAATTGACGAGTTCGCCGGAAATGCCAGGCAAGACGTCAAGAAAACGCTTTACGTGATCTCGGACATGATCGAGTCCACAAGGGATTACAGTCAGTATCCTCGGGCCGGAGACCTGTCGTACCTGCGCTACAAGCAATCCGCCGCCTACTTGAAGTATCAAACCGACCTTCGTGGTGCGACAATCTTTGTTGAGCTGGTGACTCGGCAGATCAATGGAAAGCCGGTGGTTGACGATCTCCAGCTCATGAAGTTCTGGCAGGAGTGGATTTCCGACAACCGCGGCATGGTCGGCTTCATCAAACGGCTGCAGGGAGCGTAAAGAGATGGCTCCCAAAGGTGCCAGCAAGGGTCTACCTCCGGGTCTCCTGAGCGGCCTGCTGTTCTTTGCGGTGGTGCTGGCCGGCAGCACCTACATCATTTTCTCGAAAATGCATGATTTCAGCGCTGTGCAAGTGACGGCCGTCCCGGTCCTGATTATGATCGGCTACGCGCTCGTGCTCGGGATGGCGCGGTTGTTTCGCCTACGGGATGATCAGTCCGGCGATAACCTCTACTACATGGGTTTTCTGTTTACGTTGACCAGCCTCGCCGTCTCCCTCTACCAATTTTCCTCCGATGGGGCCGCCGAGCAGATCGTCAAGAATTTCGGGATTGCGATTGCGTCGACCATCGCCGGTATTGCGCTTCGCATTTTCTTCAACCAGATGCGCCGTGATCCGGTCGAGGTCGAGGCGACAGCGCGGATGGAGCTGGCCCAGGCCTCCCGAAACGTGAAGCGCGAGCTGGAGAGCGCCGTTCTTGAATTCGGCTACTTCCGGAGAATGGCCCAACAGTCAATCAGCGACGCCCTCGACGAGGTTAAGGAGGCCCTCGGAGAAACACGCAAAGGGCTAGCCGGCGAAATGCAGGGCTTCGCGGTAGCGGCCCGCCAGCCCCTCGAGGATGCGTCGAAACGCTCGGGCGAGGCGCTCAACATGATGAATAATCAGGTGGTGCGGACCCTTGAGGCTGTTTCGAAGCAGTTGACCGACCAGGGAGACCGATTGACGAGGAGCACGGCAAGCATGGTCAAGGCCATCGATGCCGTGGTGGGCAAACTGGCGTCCCTGCAAACGCCGGAACAGGTCATCGAGATAAAGCTCGCACCGATGATCCAGGGCCTGACGCGCGCGGTCAACTCGTTCAGCAAGAGCAGCGAGACGCAGGCAAAGGCAATTGATGAAAATCTTCGGCAGACGCAGGCCCTTGCGGCGGCACTGAACGAACTTACGAAAGAAATCCGCGCTGAGAATGCAGAACGATATGCCACCGGTCCCTGGGGTCGGGGCCACAACACCTAGGCGGCAACGTGTCAGTCACAAACGGTCAAATCACGCGGCAGAGTTCTTCATATCGCCAAGGGCTCGTGCTCGGGCTCACAATGGCGGAGATCATGCTGCTTCTGGTCTTCTGCCTGCTCATAGCGATGGCCGCCTTCTTGCGCAAAGAGCAAGTGAAGCGGGAAGAGGCGGACAGGAAAGTCGAGCGACTATCGGTGGACAATCAGCGTAACCAGGATCTCTTGGAAGCTCTTCGAAATAACGAGACCCTCGTTGAAAAGCTGAAAACTCTCGCGGGGACTGGCGATCCGCAGGCCATCGATAAGTACTGGCGCGAGCTGGTAGACAGCCGCGCGACCGCAGATGAACTGCAAAAATCCGGGTTGTCACTCAAGGAAGTGCGCGACCGGATTGCAGAAATCAAGGCGCTGCGTGCAGACGGCATCGATGTCGATAAGGCGGTCCGGGATGCGAACACGATTGCTACCATCAACCGCGCCATGGTCAAACCAGGCGAGCCGCCTGCGTCCACTCAAGCCATACTTGATGCGCTTGCTCGCGGTGCTCCAGGAAACGGCCCGTCTGGCCATCAATGGCCACCGATGATCAGCTTGAGCGAGGCCGAGGGTTATTTCTTCAAGAGCGGCAGTGCTGAGCTCACGCCAGAGTTCCGAGACAAGCTTCTCAACAAAGTGCCGGACGTTCAGAAATTGATCGATCAGTACGATGTGGATGTCATCGAGGTGGTCGGTCACACGGACGAGCAGCCGCTCGGTGCGCGCCAGTCCAATCTCGATTGGAATCTGACTTCCGTCCTTAAGAATACAACAAATGTGGCCAGCCTCGTTCCAGCAGATAATGCCGGATTGGGATTGGCTCGTGCAGTGTCAGTTGTGAGCGTGCTGAGGCAAAGTCCGCTTTCAAAGTACAAGCTAATCCCACTCTCCGGCGCGCAACTCGTGAATACGGATGAGACGCTTGCCATTCAGGGAATACCTGCAAACATCAAAGAGCGGCGCCGCATTGAGATTCGGCTTCGCAAGTCGGATGGACACGAAATCACGACCAGCATTGCTCCACCTGTGATGCCGCCGCCCCCGAGGCGGCGACCGGCCGCAAAGCCCGCGCCATTGTCGTTGTTGCCAAAGCAGCCGGCTTCTGCCCAAACGTGGAACACGCCTGCAAATTGATCCAATTACGATCTGATTCGCCTTAATGCGCCGGATTCCGGCAAAAACACATCCTGACGCTGCAGTTCACTCCAGGCGTCGACGCAAAATCGCAATTGTGATTATACGATTTGGTGTCCCTGCCTGCCTACTAACGCCACCTTCGCTGCTGATCCTGGAAGCGCTCTTCGACCTGCTCTCCTGGCCCATTAATTGGTCTCACATGAAGAGGCGATACGGATAGACGTTTCTCGGCAGGTCCGCGACGTTCGCAATCGTCCTTGCCAGCTTTTGGGAGTAGCGGATGCTCACCGGTACGGGGTCATAGAGTGCATCGTTGTTCCAATCCATCTTGGTCAGCGCCAGCGCCTCATGAGCGTTTAGCTCAAGAGGGCCACTGCCGGCATGGCGGATGAGCTGCAGCGGGCGCGGAATGCTCTTCTTTCCCTGATAATAGTCCCCCTTGGTCGAGACCTCGGGAGCATTTCCCGCCACCCATATGAGCGCGGAGTTGCCTGATCTCACCACCATCGTTCCTCGGGGCACGGGATAGCCCGACGGTCGCGTGGGAGGGGTCCGCTGGCCAGATTTGATCAACCAAACTCCACGCCAGCAGGATGCCGAACTGATTTCGATGCACTCGATCTCCGGTACGCCGGACAATGCATCGAACGCCCCTTCGATTTCGTCGTCCTTAAAGGCGGTAGTCTTGTGGATGACCATCCGCTTAGGAAGGTTGCCGCCATTCCGGCCTTGATAAAGCTCGAGACTGCGAGCGAGTACCGCTCGCATGTCGTCACGGCTCAGAAACGGATTTCTACGGGCCTCGGCAACGTCAGCGACCGGGTCGCGCGCCTCGAACGCGACGAACTGCATGCCGCCGCCATCCATGTCGAAAACTTGTGAGCAGCACGTCACATAGTGCGCGTCTCGCTGATCGCCGCGGAGCGCATAAGCGAGCCCGATATAGGCGGTATCTGTTGGTACACCTTTCAGCGGTGCCAGCTTCCAGGGTGTGCCGGCCGCCTTCACATACAAGGCAGTCGCCAGGCGCCACGCAAGGGATGCCTTATGGGCGAAGGTGAACGCTCGATCGTTGAGCACCTGGGTGGGGATATTGTATTTCGCGCCAAGGGCCTTGAGCGCATCATGAGCATCGAAGAATTTGCCGCGTGTGGCTGGATTCCAACCGTCGGGGAAATGGACGAGCACGACGTCAAATTCGCTTCGCACCGTATCGAGCCGTCGGAGCGCGGCCTCCATAGCAAGAAAAAGCCGAGCTTGCGGGTCACCCTCGCCTGGAAGTAGGTGCAGGAGATCGGGCCATCTGATGTGTGCGTCACGTGGTGCGGCCTCAAGTGCGACCTGGAAGAGCCTCTCGAAGCCTGGATACTCCGGTACATATTCAGAGCGATCGGAAGGGCGATGGGTTTGACGGAGCGAGGCCATGAGCTCGCCGCGACGCTTGAAAGCACTCTCCGGACCCACTGTCGCGATTCGTACGCGCGACGTGTATCCTCCGAACGATCCTTTCGAATAAGGACCAAAATTTACGAGGCCCCGGAGCGGGTGGACATCTACCTGCGTGGGGTCGGAGGGCGAGAATGCCAGAAGAGGTTCGTCCAGAAGTGTGAACGGCGGAAGCTTCGTCACAAAAGCAGGATTGCTCATCACTTCGTCCTATCGAAATAGACGTGGTGATGGCCCGGCCGACTCCAGCCGGTGATCGGTGCCACTTCGAACACCGCGTCGACCCCTGTGCCGTCCTCAAGCCCGAAGGCACGCTTATTCTTGTCGCCGGCATTGGTGAGAAGCTGCGCCCAGGCATCTATGATGCCTGCCCAGTTTCTATTGTAGCGCAGAGCCCACCGTTCCCGGCGCCAGTCGCCTACAGGATCGCCCCCGCGATTCTGAGGAGCGTCGATTGGATCTGCGTCTACCGCGCTCGGATCGTCCGGACCGTCGCTTAGGTGAGGAATTTGCTTCGGAACTTGCACGAAAGTGAAAGGTTCGAAGCCGCACCACCAGCGTCCACCGACTTGGTCTAACTTCAGGAAGACGCCTTCCTGGTAGGGAAATCCGAGCTCCGGTACGGTCCCGGTCAATGCACTTCCGTAGGCATCTCGCAACCTCCTAAGCACCAGCCCGTTTTGGCGGGCGCGCTCTGGATCTTCTCCATCACGCGGCGCCGCAACGACTATCGAATGACCAGAGCGCCTGTACCTGGGAATAAGCG
Organism: Bradyrhizobium sp. CCBAU 25360; assembly: GCF_028128695.1. Lineage (NCBI taxonomy): Bacteria > Pseudomonadati > Pseudomonadota > Alphaproteobacteria > Hyphomicrobiales > Nitrobacteraceae > Bradyrhizobium > Bradyrhizobium sp. CCBAU 25360. Next base: position 969,745 of record NZ_LBJA01000001.1, on the reverse strand, counting down.
GCCGCCGTCTCGCCAGGCCTTTTACGAGCGCGTCGTAGAGAAGTCCCAATGCCCAGCTATCGGCGACGGGATCAAGGGCTACCTCTCCCGCTGACCTCGCGCCGAGTGATGCCAGAGCTTCTAGAATATCCTCATCTCTACCGAAGACAGCTAGTTCGCGCCCGTTCGCCGCGATGGTCGCCTTGCAGCTCTTTTCTCTGAGCAACTCCCTGACGGCGACCGACGTCGTGGGTGTCGCGAGCGTCATTCGCCTGGCGCTGCGTGGCATGGCTTCGATGAGAAGGGCAGAATACCGCAAAACGGGGAATGAACGCGCTTCGACGGTCGGTAACTTCACGGGCACGAGCCGCGGCGTGGTGCGGCCTAGCATCACCCGATCGAGCAAGATCGTCGGAAGGTCGACCGTTTTGACCATGTCTGCGGTCAGTTCATCGAAGGTTGCGCACTCGACGATAGCAACGTCGACGCCCGCAAGCTGCGCTTTGTTCAGGAATTCAGTCGCTCCCGGCAACAGGCGCGAGGCCGAAGAGGCGACCCAATACAAGCCGTTCGGAAACGGCGATTGATAAGCGAGAACGGAGTTCAACGCCTCCATGATCGAGGCATCTCGTCCGCTATACCCAACAAATACCATACCAAAGCGCTTGCCGGCTTCTACCAGCACGTGCCGCATTCGGATGTCCTGCTCCTCGAGCTCTGAACCCGTATTCTTGATGGCGACCGACTGGTAGTCCCCATGAAGTTTTGCGACCAGTGGCCAGTCGGATTCGTTCAGGCAACGCATCGCGCGGTCGGAAGAGTCGATCGCAGCAACGGTTGGACGAACTTGGTTGGCGGTCGGTAAAATGGCATTTGCCGAAAGAGCGGACTCTTCAATCAGCGGGTCGAAATTTGTGGTGAAAACGCAATTGACCTTTCCGCTGGCAATGAGGCTTCCGAGAACCTTGTGCCCGAAGCAGGGCGTGCCCTTGGAAATCGCATCATTGATGTACTGCCGACGGTGTCGGGACTGCGGGTAGACTGCTTCGAAAGCGACTGCATATTCGGTTGGGTCGCCATTTGGCGGCAGGATCGATGTCCGCTCGAAGAATGCGTCGATCCTTTCGATCCACACCGGATCGGCAGTGTCGATTTCTCGCTTCGAGAGGCCGGTCTCGCGACAAAAGATCTGCGCCTTGAAATCGCGGATCATCGCGTAACCCGTCGGTATTCCTGATGCGGCCGATGAGCCGGCCCCGAGAAACCACGCCACAAGGTTTGGCCTGAGAGCGAAGGCGGTCGCGAATTGCGCGGTGGACATAGTCGGAATAGAGCTGATGGTGTTATTCCTTAGATACTGAAAGGCAAAACTTGGGAGGCGGTCTCGTCCCGTAAAGTCGGGGACCGAAGTCAGAGCACTCCGGCTCATTCTGTTGGTTTAGAGAGAAAAAGAGGCGGTACCAGCCCTCGACCTTACGTTGCGTTGCACAATAACAGCTCTGAATCAGGGCAGTATAGCAGAAGACGACGGTGAAGAACTCGTCGGGGTTGCCAGGGGGGCCGGTACCGCGACGTTCTCGCAAAGCGATTTGTTTGCTATTTTCATCGCAGGCATCGATGAGCGGTCTGGTGCGGAGCGCTTGCAGCGGCGCTTCCTTCCGTCAAATGGAGACTCGCTGGAGTACGTCCCCTATGCAATACGACTTTCAGCAACTATCGCCTCACGACCTTGAAATCTTGGCTCGGGATCTCCTCCAGGCAGACTGGGGCGTTGTGCTTGAAAGTTTCAAGACCGGCCGCGATGGCGGCATTGATCTGCGATATGCCCGTGGGGGCAATAATCTTGTGGTTCAGGTGAAGCACTATGTCCGGACCGGACTGGCCGGCCTCCTGCGCGATCTCAAGGTTGAGGCAGGCAAGATCCCAGCGCTAAAGCCGAGTCGCTATGTACTCGTAACCTCTGTGCCCCTTTCGCCCGCCAACAAGCAAGCGATCGCCGCAGTCCTTGGCGGCGGATTGGCAATTGGCGACGTACTTGGCCAAGAAGACTTGAACAATTTCCTTGGCAGGCATCCGGAAGTTGAGCATAGGCACTACAAGCTTTGGCTTGCTAGCCGCGCGGTCCTCGACCGGGTACTGCACAGCGATGTCATCACTCAGACCGAGTTTCAGATCGAAAAGATTCACGCCACTATCCGGCGCAACGTGCGGAGCGACGCCTATTCGAACGCCCTCAAGATCCTCGAACAGAATAGAGTGGTTATCATTTCTGGGGCGCCGGGCGTTGGCAAGACGACTCTGGCTTCCATGCTGCTCTACACGCACCTCGAACGCGGTTGGGAGCCGGTTGTGATCCGCCGCGATCTTGCCGAAGGACAGAAACTCTTTCAGCGCGGTAAGCGTCAAATCTTCCAATTTGACGATTTCATGGGCGCAACGTTCCTCGGCGATCACGCATCCGGTTTCCTTCGCAACGAAGACCGCCTCATTACCGACTTCATCGAAATGGTAAGGGCCTCACCGAATGCCCGGCTGGTGCTAACCACTCGCGAGCACATCTTTGGGCAAGCCGTCGCCGCGTCGGAAAGGCTCCGTCAAGCTGGCCTCGACGGCCACAGGATCGTCCTGCGTGTTGGGGACTACAACTTCGGGCAGAAGGCTCAAATCCTGTACAATCATCTCTATTTCAGTGACCTGCCCGACGCTTACAGGGATGCTCTATTGCGATCCGATTTCTATCTCGAAGTCGTCCGGCACCCAAAGTTCAATCCGCGTCTCATCGAATGGCTGTCGAGCTTCAGCCGAATTCGATCTATTTCGCCGAGCGGGTACCAAGATTTTGTTCGCAACCTGCTCAGGGACCCCTCCGAGGTTTGGTTGCATGCCTACGACCATCAACTTAGCGACGCTGGCCGCTCTCTGCTGCTCACGCTTTACAGCCATGGCGGCAAGGCGGAAGGCGTAGTCCTCCAACCGACTTTCAAAAAGCTACACAAAGCACGTGCGATGCGGTGGGGCTTTCCACGAAAGCCGGAAGATTGGGCGACCGCGATGGCCGAACTCCAAAATGCGTTTCTCCGGCCGACGGGCAGGAATGCCTTCGAAGTTCTTGATCCCTCGGTAATCGATCTGGTCAACGCAGTCATTCGTAGGGCGCCCGAGAACGCAGTCGATCTAGTCGTTGGTGCTGTAGATTTCAGCCAAATCGAACGAGTCTGGAAAATAAGCGAAAGTGGCGTCCAAGGCATTAAGGCAGCCCTTATCCAAAGCGGCGGAGTCGTTGCCGCTTCTATCGAAAGCGCCATAGCGAGGTCGCATAGGCTGGTTGAGTTGCAGAACGGGGCCGGCCTGATAGCGTGGACGGAAGAAGCGCGCTTCGCCGCGTTCGTCCCTCTCGCGGATGCGGTGAGAACTAAGGAAATGCGAGATATTGCTAAGTCGCTTGGGGGTGACATGTCCTCAAGTTGGCGCGGTCGGGCAATTTCGATCATCGATGGTGTCGATGCTCTCCGCGCTCTTGAGCGCGTCTCGTGGGAGCCATTACGATCTCCAAAGCTGGAGCAAGAGCTGATTGAACAGCTCTTAAAACAGGCGCAAGTTTCCTGCAGGTCCGTTGAACTCAGCGAGATTGTTAGCGTGCTCGACCTCGAAGAACCTAGGAACGCACCGCGCCTGGCTGCGCTGCAGGCGGCGTTCGAGAATTCAAGATACCAGATCGCTTCTGATATCGACGAATGCCGCAAAGAGGAAGACTTCAAGGGTCTTCGAGGCGCCTATGAGCTGTTCGCCTCGTCGCTTGGTGTGGACGTTAGTCCGGAATTGGAGAGGCTGGAAGAGGTATACGCTGAGTACACTGATTACGAAGAGCAGCGAGCTGAGGGGATGATGGACGAGTACCGTGATCGCCAACGCGAGTCCCGCCATTCGGAGGACAGTGTCCGCGACATGTTCGGTTCGCTCCGAAGCGACAGGGCAGACTAGAGTTTCTCTACGTATTGCCGAGTACTTGACGATGACCAATGTGCGCGTGTGCCCGTTGTAAGTCACCACTAACTTTAAGCTGCATAAATGGCTAACTTGTGCGCGGCACCAGGTCTGTTACGTAAGCGTCGTTTCGCTCCCATCTTTCCGCGACGCATGAGATAGGCGACTTTCGCGATCCCTTTGGATGGATCGTCTTGTGTCTATGCTAGTCTTATGAAGCGTTGCCGCGGGACGCCTCCCTGCTTAAAGGGTGGCATAGGCTTTCCGATCTGCCTCGCTGTCCCATTCGTTAAAGTTGGCGAAGGGATCATCAACCTGAGCAAGCTCGGCCTTTGTTATGATGACCTTGTCACCAGTGATCGTATAAGCGATCTCGTCCCCTTCCTTCAGATGCAGAGCGGATCGGACTGCGTGGGGGATCGTGGTTTGAGCTTTGGTTGTAAGTTTACTCGTAATCATGCACGCCTCTAGTCAAGGATTTTCCTTTCTGTAAGGAAGTTCAAGGCTAACACATGCGGCCGCCTGGCGACCTCGAAAAAGGGCCCCTGGCCATCGCTGAGGAAGGTCCTTGGCTCATAATCGGCCTTCCAGACTGTCCTTGGTTCGCGCGTTTTTGTCGGTGTCGTTTCGGGTTCGATCTGAGTCTCTCTGCTTCAATCGGAGTCTGTCGCCGCGGGAAATGTCGGAAGTCCGACCGGCTCTAACCCGCCTTCGGCCTATATCGCTCGGCGAACGATGAACGGATCATCGTCATCCTTGGATTCATCCGCGGTGATGACCTTCAAGATTGCCTGCCAGGCGTGCTCGGCCTCCGCGATTCCAAAGTGCGCGTATAGTGCCTCGACGAACGCGCGGGTACCGAACACATCGAGGTTGATCCGGCGCATTCCCTTCAATGCGTCTCGCCCATCGGACTCGTCCATAAGGACGATGATTGGCTGCCGCGGCTGCACCTTTCCACGAAAGCTCTTCAGCGTCTGGATAATGCTGGCTTCGCCTAGATCGCGGGAATTGGGCTTCCTCTCGGGATCCGAGCCCTGAGCCCTCCAGCCGTCCAACGCAAGTTGGTACGTTCTGTAGGTGTCGGTTTCCACGCGGCGAATGCGGAATTTGTTCGCGGCGATCCACGAACGCGTGTAGGCAAGCCTGCGGCTCCGCGGATCCTTACCCGAGTCCGGATCGAGCGTGACTTCCTCCATGACCATGTCGGTCATCCAGATCGTGCCGCAGGGCTCCATCAGCCAATCCAGGCGCTCGATCGCTGACAGCATCACAATCGGCGACGCATCCATGATGAGGAATATCGGACTATCGCTGAACTCCTGACCGTTCACTTGGCGCCTTGAACAAAGTGCTTTGCAAACCTGTCGGCTTCGCGGCGCACCAGGTCCTGGTTGATGCCAGCAGCGGCATCCTTTGCCATGTGATGGACGGCCTCGACCGGGTCGTGCTCGGGATAGCCAAGCACATCGTCGGGTTCGGGGCCGAACACTGTCGGCTGCCGTGCAATCGCTTCGAACGGGATTTCTTCGCGAGCCAGGGTCTTCAATCTGCGGAATTCCTCGACCGACATCACTACAGCGCGCGGCTTACCGTGGCTGGTGATAACGACCGGCGCTTGAGCAGCAGCTCGCTGGATTTCACCGGACTGCTGCTGGAGGTCCAAAGAAGAAAATAGACGCATCGACATAATACATAAAATACGTGTTTTTATCCGAATGTCAACGGCCCGACTCCAGCCGACCCGCTTCCAGCCCCGGCTGCGCAGCCCTAACCTTCTCTAGCCGGATCGACCCCGATGGAACCAAAATTCGGCTGGACTGACTCGGATGGAGCCAGAATAGGATCGGACTGGCTCGCCTGCTGCTTCTGGCTTCCAGAGTCAGATCGAATGCGAAACGAGAGGGAGTGTCGCGTGGAGGGCCAAGCTTGATTAGTCGCGACATGTGACGTATATTTGGCGACACGTGACGCGAGGGCTACTATGACTGCCACAGCCGAGAAACCAGGGCCGGACAATGATCTACAGAAGGTGGCCGATTTGCTCGGCGGGCCACGCATCCTGTCGCGCCGGATCACAAGCGCCCTCGACGCCCACGAACTGCTGCTGGACGGACTGCCAGGCTCTGCGTTGACCCACTTCGTCCGTCACCTCCTTATCATTCAAACGGACTCGTTGGAAAAAGCCTTCGGAATGAGCCTTCGCACCTTTCAGCGACGCAAGGACGCCCCGGACAAGCCGCTCAGCCAGGAGCAAAGTGGGCGGACCTGGAAGTTTGCCGAAATCCTGGCCAAGGCCACCGACGTGTTCGGTTCGCAGGAAGAAGCCGAGCAGTGGCTCGAGCGTCCGGCCATCGGTCTTGACCAGCGTCGTCCGATCGACCTGCTTGCCACTCCGGCCGGCATCGAGCTCGTTGAACAGTACCTCACACGCCTCGCATACGGCGTCTATGCATGACGCCTTCTGTAGGGCCATTGGGAGGCGGCAAGCTCATCGCTTGGCGCCTCGATCAGGCGCGCTTTGCGTCGACCTGGGATAGTGGCGAAGGCGCATTCCAGGTCGGCGGCCGGTGGAACAGCAAAGGCGTTCGCGTTGTGTATTGCGCGCTTGATCCAGCGACCGCGATACTCGAAGTGGCGGTTCACAAAGGCTTCAAAGCGCTCGACACTCTCCCGCACGTGTTGACCGCGCTTCATATCGCCGACGTGTCTGACATTCATATTGTTCGCCCTGCCGACGTTCCGAACGCCAATTGGCTGCGACCGGGCATCCCAGGCGCAGGCCAGCAGGCGTTCGGGGATGCGCTCCTGGCCAAGCACGAATTCGTCGTGATCCCAAGTGTGGTGTCCAATCACAGCTGGAATCTGATCTTCGACCCGACCAGGGCGAAAGGCGCGTACCAGCAGCATCTTCAGGAAGCGTTCGCGCTAGATACGCGCCTTCATCCTTCGACATCACCGCCCTAATTCTTCGCCGTAGCAGTACGATCTCGCCTGACCGACCAAGCGACCCCAATGGAACCCTAATTCTCGCTACCTGACTCCGATTGAACCAGAATAGACTCCGAAGGAGCCATAATCCCCAGACTGAAATTAATGGATTTTCTCGCTCCGAGACTCAGCAACGCGAAACGACGCAGCTTGTCGTTTACCGTTCGATCTGAGTCTTTCTGCTTCAATCGGAGTCTATCGCACCTCCGGGTGGCCGCGGGCAGACAAGGCGGTCCCGCCGCCGCGCCCCGCGCCGACTCAGCAAGCTCCTGGAGATGACTGGAGCGCTTCCTGGCGGCCAACCGATCCGTCTCACAAGCGGAAGCGTCGATATCAAAGTGGCAGAGTCTTCCATCATGCGCGCAGCCACCAAGCGAGCTGCTGGCCGCACTGCCTTGAAGCGGGCTCTGATCCCGATCGAGAACAAGCGCAGCTTCCTGGAGGTGACGGGGGACGTCGTGGAACATGTCGACCCCATCTTCTACGGAGACCCGAAGACGGCGGCCTTTAAGGCCCTCGGGATCAATTGAGGGGTCTGTCGTCGGCAAAAACGGGCCAAGGAAGAGGATGGGTCGAAAGAGACGCTTCCTGGGCAGGCGGGACGCCTAGGCCCGCGGAATCACCAAGCGCAGCGGCACGGCCGATCAGGAAACCTCATCCACCAGCGATCTCCGAGCACCGCTGGCGGGCGTAGTCCCAGGCGGAAAACTTGATGGGCGTATCCCCTGGGCTGTCGGGAACGACTCTTCGCCGAATAGCGTGTAGCTCTCGAACAGCGCGTCGGCCTCATGCCAGGTTTGAAGGCGTCGGTCAGGTACCCATCCACGATGGATCGGCAGGCGGCGACCGCTTCCTCCGACGTGGCGAAGATGCCGTGCTTCACGCGCTCGGATTCGTCCTGGTAGTGGAAGTTGTCGTCGATCAGGACCTGATAGCCCATTCTGCCCTCGCACTCCGTTCGGGCCGTCGCCGCGCCGGTTGTACACGAACGCCAGCTTCCACGAAAAATCCTAATCAATTGCGGGTTCGGGCCTTCGCGCGCCTGACCGGGATCATGGGAATCCATCATCGAGCTGCGGTGCAGCATAAAAGAAGCTGGGGAGCAGTATTTCTCCGGTAGCTTGCGGTCTTGAAACGTCACAACCCCGCGTCCATATGGAACTTCGTTAAATTTTTAGCAATCTCGGGCGGGGGCTCCCCTCCGACAAGATCACCAACCGGCAGGCGCTCGCGCCCGCCGGAAAAGTTTTTGCGCGAACAAAACATGATCGGGTCGGCCGTGCCGGTCCCGCAGGAGGACAACTTGGCAACGCTGACATTCCACCCCCTCAACAATGCGGATTGTACCCGCATCGATCTCAAGGACGGCCGCAAAATCCTGGTGGACTACGCCGACATGCGGAATCCGGACAATCCGAGCGACCCCTGCATCGACCTTCCAACCGCGCTGCGCCAAGACCTTCGGGCTGCGGACCGCGACTATTTCGACGTCGTGCTGTTCACTCATCTCGACAAGGATCACACGAACCGCGCCGGCGAGTTCTTCCATTTCGAACGGTTCTCGACGCGTCAGGGCGATGGCCGCATCAAGATGCGCGAACTCTGGGTGCCGGCGGCCGCGCTCACGGAAGAGGGTTTGGACGGCGATGCCCAGATCATTCGCCAGGAGGCTCGCCACCGTTTCATCGAGGGCAAAGGCATCCGCGTATTCTCGCGGCCTGGTCGCCTCAAGGACTTCTGCGAAAAGAACGGGATCCGCCTTGAGGATCGCCGTCATCTGGTCACCGACGCCGGAAAGTTGGTGCCTGGCTTCGACAACCTGAACGCCCCGGGCGGCATCGAGATATTCATCCACAACCCGATGGCCTGGCGGCTCAACGACCGCGAAGTTGAGGAGCGGAACGACGACGCCGTGGTTTTTCAAGCCACGTTCCGGGAAGGGGCAACCGATACCAGAGTGCTCTTCGCCTCCGACGTGGACGACATCTCGCTCGGGCACATCGTCCAGACTTCGAAGGCGCACGGCAATCAGGATCGGCTGCGCTGGCACGTGTTCAAGATCCCGCATCACTGCAGCTACAAGTCGCTGAATTCGGCCGACAAAGGCGTCGATAAGACCGTGCCGATCGAAGACGTTCGCTGGCTCTGCGAAGAAGGCGCCGAGCCCCGTGGCATCATGATTTCCACCAGCGAGATCATTCCCGGCAAGGGGACGCCACGCGATAAGGACGTCCAGCCCCCGCATCGGCAGGCCGCCGCGTACTACCAGGATGTCGTGAACGCGATCGACGGGCAGTTCGAGGTCACCATGGAGAACTCCCCGCTGCGCAATCCGAAGCCTAGCCAGGTCAGCATCACCACCGCCGGTGCCGCCTTCGTTGCGATGGCCTCCATCCCCGGCGACTACGCAGCCGCCAGGACGATGCGAGCTGGCTGATGCCGTTGCGCCCGCTTTCGGAGCAATTCGGCGAGACCGTCGAGTGGGAAGCTTTGCGAAACGCGAAGTCCCACTCGGTCGCTCGCTTGATCTGCGATTTTGGGACGCAAGGATACCGCTTCGTCGAGGCTCGGCGTTCCGGGTCCGGCGACGAGACTATCATCGTCGATGTGCACGTGAACCGGCCGCAGCTTTACGTGCATCCGCTAAAGGCCGTCGAGCTCCTTGCTCTTCACTTCCCTGCAGACGACCGTCAGCCCACGATTCTCGCTCTTCGGGACGATTTTCCCGACGTCCCGCACACGAATCCCGGGCACAGGGACGATCCTCGTAGCCTCTGCATCGACGACCGACCCTGGACTGAAGCCAAGCTAAACTGGACCCCCTCAGACTTCCTGGTTCGGATCCACATCTGGCTCGGCAAGACGGCACGTGGCGAGCTTCATGGTGACGTGCGCGCACCAGAGCCGCTTTTCGTCGCGGCAGGTCCAGTCGTCATCGTCGACCGCACTCTTATCGACGCGGCCGGGACGGGGCCTACGGAGTTGGCAGTTCACCGCGCCGATGCGGAGATCAACAGAGAGATTCTGATCGCGACTTTGCCATCGACGCCCCTTCCGTTCCCACGGCTCGGCATCGCCCTAATCGCGATAGTCGCAGAGCGGCGGGAGATGGGAGCTCTACGCTTCCCGCCTCGCACTCTTGGCGAATTGGCAGATGAACTCGGCGACATTGGCCTCAAAGCGCTCATTCGGGCCAGGATCCTCGAATGGACCAGCCACGCTTGGAACAAAGGGACGCAGCCGCAGCGAGACCCCGACCAGTTGGGATGGCGGCTCGGGATCCTCGTTGCGTTTCCCGTCGCGACCGAGAGCGGCGACAAGGTCGGGATCCTGGATCTGAAGGCCTTTATGACCTTCGAGACCGTGGCCCAGATCGGCGTGAAGATGGGATGCCTCGAAGAAGCTAATGGACTTCACGCCCGGTCTCTAACGACGCGCGACAGTGCGGCCGCCGACGCGGTCGAGCTCGTTTGCGGCGAGGTTCACTTCGGCCACGACAGAAAACTCGCATCCCAGATTTCGGGAGCCGAAGGCGTGGACCTGCGACGCGCCGTGCTCGTTGGCGCGGGCACGGTCGGCTCCCACGTGGCAGCAAACCTCGCGAAGGAGGGTCGCTACACCTGGGACGTGATCGATGGCGACTACCTTCTTCCTCACAATGTCCCGCGCCATGTGCTGCCTAGAGCCGAGGTAGGGCGCTCCAAGGCCGCCGCCCTCGCGCGCTTCCTGGACGGGATGAACAGATATCCGGAGCAGTCCGGCCATCTAACCGCGGATGTTCTCTCCAACGACCCATCGACGGAGGCCGCGGTCAAATCGAAGCTGGAGACGGCGGACATGATCATGGACGCCTCTGCCTCCATCGCCGTATCCCGTCGGCTGGCCGCATGGCCGGACACCATGACGCGGCGCCTGAGCTTCTTCTTCAACTCCGACGGCACCGACGCGGTGCTCCTCGCCGAGCCGAACGACCGCTCGACCTCTCTGCGAGAATTGGAGGCGCAACATTACGCCATGGTCGCTCAAGTTCCCGCTCTGCGGGGACATCTCCACACTTCCGAGGCGACCATCCCCTACTCGGGCGCCTGCAGGCAAGCGACCAATCGGATGCCGGAAACTCGAGCCGCGCTGCTGTCGGCTCTCATCTCCGGGGCCATCCCGGGTGCGCTGTCCACCGAACAGGGCTCGATATCGATCTGGCGCACGAAGGATGGCGCAGTGGAACGCGTCAGCGCCTCCGCTGGAAAATGGCAACGTCTCGCGATTGACGATTGGTCCATCGTCCTCTCCGACGACGTGGCCAAGGCGATCACAGGATTCCGAGAGCAGCACCTGCCAGCGGAAACAGGCGGCGTCCTCCTCGGCGTTTTGGATATGGAAGCGCACTCCATCCATGTCAGCGTCGCACTCGAACCTCCTTCCGACAGCAAGGGCAGCGAGAGCGAGTTCGAACGAGGCGTGTCTGGACTCCGCTCGCGGATTGCTGCGATCACCGAGCAGACAGGTGGACAGCTAGTCTACGTCGGCGAATGGCATTCTCATCCGAAAGGCTATGCGGCTACGCCCAGCCCGAAGGACCTCCTTCAACTCGCCGAATTGGCCGAACTTTTGGACATGAACGGCGTGCCCGCGCTGATGGGAATCGCAAACGACGACGGCGTACGAATCCATTCCGCTACCAAGCCCGACGTCGATCTTCCCGTTTCGCTGATCATCGTCAAGGAGGCGACCGATGAGCGAGCCTGATCTCGGCGCACAGCAGCCGCTGAAACTAGGCCTCGCCCTCTCCGGTGGAGGCGTGAGGGCCGCCGCCTTTCATCTCGGTGTGTTGAAGCGCCTCGCCGACGAACAGCTCATGGAGACGGTTACTGCCCTGTCGACAGTCTCGGGCGGCAGCCTCATCACCGCGGCCATCGTATCCCATGCCGGCATGAGATGGCCGACCTCGGCCGAATTCAAGCAGACCATCTTCCCGGAACTTCGACAGATCCTATCCGCCACCGATCTCTTCAGTCTGAGCGCGATCGGCTGGAGCGGAGTCTTGGAATTCAATCTGCGACTGCTTCGCCATCGTGCCTCAGTGTTGGCCACACTGCTAGAACGGCGGTGGGGTGTCCGTGGCAAACTGACTGATCTTCCCGACGAACCGACTTGGCTGATCAACACCACCTGCTTTGAAACGGGAAAGAACTGGCGCTTTGCCAAGCGAGAGATGGGCGACTGGAAATTCGGAAGACACTACGACCCCGACGTGCCGTTGTCGTCGGCAGTCGCCGCATCCGCAGCGGTCCCGTACGCCATCGGAGCTCTGCGAATCGCGCTGCCGAAGGACGGATGGTGGGACACCGACCCGGCGACCAGAAAGCCGACCCGCAAGAAAGCCCCACCCTTCGAAGAGGTGCGCCTTTGGGACGGTGGTGCCTACGAAAATCTCGGCCTCGAGTTCTTCCACAAGCCTGGAAAGGGCTTGGCGAGATCCGACTTCCTCATTTGCAGCGATGCTTCGGGCCCCCTCGGCCCGCCGACTCGCTCCAAACTTGCCGCACTGGCAAGCGGCCGCCTGGCTTCACCTCGACTCTTCGACATCGCGAGTGATCAGCTTCGTTCGCTTCGAAGCCGAATGCTGGTTGCGGATCTCACGACCGGGGCCGTGCCTGGCGTGCTGGTCCGCATGGGAAATTCTGTTCGAGAGGTGGACATAAAGGCCTCGGCGGACCGGCCCGTAGGCTTTTACGACGCAGTTCAGCCTGACCAAGAAGCCGCTGCTGCCGCGGGGCATCCAACCGACTTGAAGGCTCTTGGCGAACAGGGTTTCGACCGTCTCGCTCGACATGGATACGAAGCCGCCGACATCACCCTCACTACGTACGCCACCAAACACTTTGGCCGTTCGCTTTCTTGGGAGCCGATCGCATGTTGAAAGGTGTAGTAACGCGCTTTCGCGCCTACCAGCTCGGTTGCCCTGGTTCGTCCTTCTCCTACTTTGCGGGTGGACACTTCACGGTCATCGAGGGTCGATTGACCGACGTGAACCGGCGGACGCTCATGCACGAAATGGACATCTGCGGCGTCGAGTATGCGGACGCGCTCGACATCACCAGTTGGGATTCCGACCACTGCAACAAGCACGAACTTCAGGAACTTTTGGAGCTCCTTCGTCCTGCCGAGATCGAGTGCCCCGGATACAATCCCTACAGCGATCATGGGGAAGGCTGTCTCGAGATCATCGCCGACTATCAGAGCCGTCGAGCGCCGTGCAATCGAATACCAGAGATCGAGCACATCACGCCGAAGTACATTGAGGCGCTGGATAAAGCCTCCGCCGTCGCCTACCGCAACACCTACTACAATCCGAAGCATATCGACGAGGAGTGCGCCAACAACAACTCCACCGTCAAACACCTCAGGAAAGGCAGCTTCAACGTACTCAGCCTCGGCGACGTCGAATGCTCTATGATCTCCGCCCGTCTACGACGCTCTCGGATTCTCCGGTCAGAGACGGACGTCATGATTCTCGCCCATCACGGGGCGGATAACGGCTTTACGACAAAGCCCTTCCTTTCGCATCTCGAACCTGGCCTGGCCATCTGCTCCTCGAACTACGACAATCAGTACGAACACCCTCGCGAGGAGATTACGGATCTTCTCAGGAAACAAGGGATCGATCTCATGACCACCAAGACCGGCGATGTTGTGGTCAAGTCCGTTGGAGAGCATACGGGCGACTTCGTCGCCGTAAACCTCAAGTCGGATTCGGAAGAGGTTTCGTCGACGAAGCGCTACGTGTCCAAGAAAAGACGACTTCTCAACATGAATGACGACACGCTGCGACAACGTTACGTTGCCCGGCGGTCATATCCTCGTTGAGACCAGGCTCTCACTGCGCGATCTTCGCCGCCAGCGCCACAACCGCCGCCGGATCTGCAGTTCATCGGAGATCCGGCGCGCCTGCCTGGCAAACTCTTCCGTCCCGACGTCGATGGCGACAGCGGCCAGGCGGTAAGTGCCTCCGATCATCCGGATGACCTCTTCAGGTGTGATGTCACCGTCGCGGCGGTTCGACCCGATGGACGGGCTGCCGATGATCCAGCGGGTCTTGGCATCGGTGCACATGACCCTCTCCGGCGCCGTAGAGCCCTCCGGCTCTATCATGGCGATGTCGCAGTCGCTGTACGGGACAGAGGGGCACTGACGCAAGCGGAGCGGTAGCCATGGTCTCTCCCTTGCGCCCGCGTCCATCGCGCTCCAGGTACCGATCCGTGGCCGTCGCCTGTTCGGGTCAAATAGCAAGTTTCAAATCACAATCGAGCCGCGCACTGCTAGAAGCCGGTTATGAAGAAAGTCGACGCAGTCACTAGATTGGCCACCTGTTCCTCAAGCGCGTTTGTCTGCCGCAATTCAGATTCAAGGCTTCGATAATGGGCGCTCGCCGTCGTCTTGACGTTGTCAGGAACGACGAGCGCGTCGTTGGCCTGTCGCTTTGATTGAAGATAAGCACACTTGTCGGCGCGGGACGATCTCGTTAGCCAGGTCTGTGCCTTTGCGAGCGCTACGAGCGGAAGCTCGCCATCATCAAGCCAGTGATCGTAGAAGCGCAACATTAGAAGCGTCGCGTTCAGATCTGGAACTCGTCGAAATGTTGAGCTGCCGTGTCGGTAGCCATAAGAAGGCCAGGCAGGCCAAAATTGTCGCCGATGATGGCAGGTCCAGCCAGGCCCGATTCACAGCAAGACAAGACAGTCAGTCTGAACGCGCTGCTTCTCCTCAGAAAGTCGGCGACGGAGCATAGGTCGTCGTGTGCGACATAAATTCCGCTCATAAGTGGATCGGACTCATTGTACTTTGCATGGCAGGCGAAGTGCCGAATGGGATGATAGTCGCCCAGGGAGCTCATGACCATGTCACGCTCTGCTTCACTTCCAACCAAGAGGCTGGGCGCCATCCAGATGATCTTATCACTCGTCCGATAAAATCTGCTCGATATGATCTCTACCTCTGCCTTGGCCCAAGGTAGCGGACGTTGTGACGTTGGCAATGGCGCCGCGACTCCCAAAAAATCCAGTGCAGGAAACTTCCCCGCAACTACTCGAGCGCGCGCGAGCAACGCGGCCGATGGACTATATGAGAGCGCGATACGTTCGGTCGCCGCGTAAGACCTGCTGCCCAGGCCGGAACGGGCCGCGTGAAGGGGAAGTCGGGCTAGTTCGCCGTGAGGCACTAGGACCGCGGCGCGACAATCCGCCGCTTCAAGGGCCCTCAAGGTTCGCGCCATGACCGGCCACAGCTGAACGAGTTTTCGTTCCAGGTCTGAAACCCATCGCCCGAGGCCGAAACGCCTTCTTACGGTGATGCGTGAGCGAAGTCCGGCGAATGATGTTACCAATTTCTCGACCTTCGAGGCATTCACGTCACGCATGAAGATGGCTTCAATGCGACGCTGCTCGCGCTCGGCAGAATGGACAATCAAACTTAAGCAGCCATGTTCACAAGTGATCATATACACAATTGGCAAGAACGCGGTGACTTCGATACGCCTTGTCGCAGCTTCAATTCTCCCAAGTAACGTCGAACCAGTCCTCGGATAGGCGGCTTGAGCAATCGCGCAACGTTTCTCTCGCTCGTTTCTCCTCGCCCGCAACGGGATCCACAACGTTGGAGAAATCGTACCTCCGTAGAATTTGGCCCTGTTCTTTGAAGAGATCGAAGGCGCGCGTCAGAAATTCGGGATCTCTTACGAAGCCTTCAACAGGCTTTCGCCCTTCGAGAATTGGAAAGAAGACGTTCATCAGTTGCGCGGCCTTTGCCTTGTCGCGCGTGAATGCTTCTAGTTCAGCGCTTATGGCATTCAATCTTGCTGCGTCCGCTCCCTTCACGGTATTATGGATGACCAACTGCAGATTTATGGCCTTTGGTAAATCGTCGTGCCTAGGTAAGCGGTGTCGTTCTCGAGCCTTTGCAACAAACAAATCTTGAGCCGCCTGAAGATACTTGATCTCGTTGACCTCGACGAAGTCCGTCATGTTGCGTGTCGCAGCAACAACGTCCAAATACCGAGTCGGTCCATTCTCAAGTGCCAGTACCGCGGCTTCAAAATCGGCGGTCTTGGCAAGGGCGTAGGCGAGTAGCCCTTCAATGTTCCTTGCAAGGGGTCGAAGCTCTGCCGGTAGCAGTAGATCGCGTTTCCAGATTTCGCCAATCAGTCTCGCGCAATGCTTCAAATGGCAAGCCGCAAGCGTCCAACGGCGAGCTTTGAACGCGATGTCCGCCATTTTGCGGACCTGGTTCACCTGGTGGATATCAGGAGCAATCATCGGTCATTTGCAGCAATTGTCGGCCATGGAATTCGAACATGCGACGTGTTTCCGTGGCCGAGAACAAGGAACCGGATGTTCGCACTCACCCGGATAAGCTTAATGCGGGCCTGAAAGTTGAATGCATTTGAAAACCGAGGCCGGAGAAGCGCATTCTATTATTCGACGCCCTTTCCGACTTGACCTCACCATTCGGTCGAAAGGTCGAGACCGAGGCGCAGACAAGTCAGTGTCGAATCCAAATTCGCGGCCGCCGCCAAAATACGCGCCTTGCGTACTTGCTGTCCAATCTGCTCGTCGTCGGGCCGGATATCCCGAAAAAAGTTTGCGCTGTCTCTAAGAAGGCGAATGCCCTCGGTGTAAATCGGCACACCGTGCGCTATCGCTTCGGTCAGCGGTCCAAGCGCGTCGTCGTTTTTGCCGGCAGCGATCATTTGCGCACAGTTCAAGATGTGGCAATCGGAGAAATCCGGGAGCGTGGAGCAGAGGCGGGGAATCAAGATATCGGCGTAACTGTGGCGTAGCTTGTAGAGCACATAGCCCGCCAAAATATCGCGATTTGGATCGGCGCTTTGGGGGGCATTCTCAAGCTGCCCAACCAGGGTATCCAAACCTAAACGGGCCTCCTCGAAGGCGCCGTTCCGAACGTATTGAAAGAGCATCGTCGTAACTGGGTCTTCTGGATCAGGCGTGGCGCCTAGCACAGATCCGCTTCGATATCCGACTGTGCGCGTGTTCAGCGAAAGGCGCGCCGGTCCCCGCCGCGCCCCGGGCTTCCAGATCATCAGGGAGCTAAAGCTTTTTGTTGGATTGGTAATCCTTAGGTAGAGTGGGCCACGCGCCTCAGCCGCAGGCGGCGCCCACACCGTGCCATCTTCACCGCACCGTCCGCTCGCGAGCAATGTCAGCTTGATGGTCGGATTGCTAGCGTGTTGATCGTCGCGCCATTCCTTGAATTTTCCGCACTCAAAGGTAAGGACCGGACCTGTCGCGCGTTTCTCAGTTGAAGTGCGCCCGATCGGCGTATCTGTTGTGCCGCGTTCGGCGATGACGACTTCTGTAGTGCTCGTTTTAAGTACCACGCTGACAAGGCTCGATATCGCGTTCGCGGCCAGTTCGCCCAAGCGACTCTTAACGCGCGTGAAGAAACCGCCAGCCCACGCGCTGAACCAAGCCGGTACCGGCTCCCCCGCTCTCACGTTCTCTTTGATTTGCGCGACGATCTGCGCAAACGAGCGCGCGTCCCGCCAGAAATCGGTGGGCGCATCCGTTTCTTCAAGATTGAGAACCGTTTTCGCGATTACCTCGTCGTTTACATCCGCCGTTTCGGGCATCTCGGCCACGCTCGAAATGACGCGACCCGAAGGAAGGATCGTTCTGACTAAGTAGCGGCCAGCCTTCGTGACCTCATACCTTAGAGGGTCGCCCGACAGTTCGAGCACCGCACGGCGCGCCCGTCCCTCCTGGGAAAAGAGCTCGATCGCAAGCGGGGCGCCGACGAGCGAGTCTGGTACATGCGATGCGGCGATCTCGACAAGATAGCGGGTCACGTTTTGGTTCCCCTAGGCTTTCCGGCAAGGATGGCAGCTTGCGTCTTGATCATGGCATCAAAAACGGGCGGCTTTGGCTCAAACGGATTTGCCGAGCAGACATACGTCGCATTGTCGAGGTCGGCATTTGCCGCCCATTTGCCCGGAGCGACAATCGTATACCAGAACCCGCCCAATGGTTTGGCGCGATCAATGCGCGTCCCGTTGCTTGCGTCCGTCATATAGAGCTTCGCGCGCGTCATTACGTCCTTGGGCAAGCACCTGACTTGAACAATGATTTCTTGCGGGCCGATAAGATCGCATAGCACTCCACTTCCTCCGATCACTCCCGGCTTGGTCTCTGCGAAGCTTATGCCGTCGTTCTTTTCGATTTCTGCCCGATAGGACGCGGCAGCCTTAAGAGCCTGCGAGAGCGAGGAGAGGGTGACTTGACTCCCTTCATAGGTTGGATCGCCAGCACGCTTTGTGAGGCAGGCAATCAACTCTTGGGTAAAATAGGGAGCGTCATTGGCGGGGCCGTAGGCCTTGCCGCCAGCGTAAGACCCAAAATAGATTGTCGCATCCCGGTTCGGGATCGCAGGGCCATTATTCGCCCCGCAGAGAGCTTCACCCGGTACTTCCACCGGATTGTTGATTACATAAGCGTTGTATTCTGAGCAGGCATCGACAAAGAAGCATTGCACGCTGGGCTTTCGGCTCTGAAGTCGGTAGAGCGTTTGCGTTGGCGCGATCAGATTAGCGCCCGGAATGTCTTCGGTGGGCAGGCGCGAATCTTGCGCCATGATGATCGCCTCCGACTTAAACAGCCCATGTCCAGCGAAGTACCAGATAGCCGCATTCTCGAGCTTTGTACCGGCACGGGCCAGCCAGCTTTCAAAAGCCGTTTTGATATTCTGGAAAGTGGCCGGTTCGGCCGGGAAAGCATTGATCTGCGCCCTGAGGCCCAGACATTGCCCAGCAGCATCAGAAGGCGCCCATTCGGCTTGGCCGGTAGCCGTCGAGCAAACGAACTCAATCGACCCAAGCGGCCGGTCCTCTTTGATAAACTTGGTCAGGGCCCATTCCGCGAATTTTCGAGCGCCGTTGACCGACGTCGTAACCGCCGGAATATTCGGATCAGCGTCGTATCTGCCGACGCCGACGATCATGATGTGGGTCAGCGGTTGCGCTTCGGCGGCCAAGGCTTTTGTCGCCTCGGCGACAAGGCCGTTATAGCGCCGACGCGCGTCGCGTTCAGCGATTGCTGCCTCAGCGTATTGTTGCACTTGTTCGGGAGGGGTGGACTCGTACCGTGCCGCGGCCTGACTTAATGCGAGCCAAGCCGGAGCGAGCGCCCTACCGTCGGAAAATCCGCGCGCCCAGATTAGCGCCATCGAACCGCTCCGATGGTTTTATTCGTCAGTACCTTTCGCGAACGCGTCGAAAACACGTTCCCGGAGCCTTGCGAAGAAGCGCGGCGTGTCAAAATAGGCAGCGTGAGAGACCAGCGGCAGAGCGTCGGTTTCGAATTTGTAGTCTTTCGCGCCCGTGAATACATCGATCGTTCCAAATCCAAAAATGTCGGTGAGATCGTAAATATTGATCCAGCGAGCGGCAGAGCCCGGCCGGGATGCAGGCCGGTTTTGTTCGAAGGCTGCCGCAAGATCCTTGTCCGCGGCAAGGCGTCCGATTTCGGCGAAGAACGCGACTTGCGAACCCACCGTGACGTAGAGGTCGCAGTGTATGTCCGACGCAAAATGGGTCAGAATATCGTACAGAATGATACCGCCAAAGCTGTGGCCTATGAGATAAAGCTCTTGGTCTCCCGGCCGTCGGGCCTTGTCCGCTTCACGGACGCAGTCGAGCACCCGCGCGATGATCGGGATGCGATTTTGCATATATGTGAATGCGTCTCCCACGAAGCGTCCGGCGAAGGCCGAAGCGTTGGGGCGGACATATCCCGAGAGTTCAAGAAAGCCGGTGCGGGCGACGTCGGTCGCCGCGCCCGTAAGTGCATTTTTGACGCCCGCTGCAGCGTCCTTGACGGTGCCTTTGATCGCGCTGGCGCCATTCTTAAGCCAGGTGAGAACATCATCACCAATCGCCAATGTCTGTGTGTCGGTCGCTTGATCTGCCGTCGGGGCGGTAGGGATGGCTGCGGCGTCCTTCGCCGCCCGATACAGTTCTTGGACGAATGCGGCATCGTTCGGAGCGGTCGCGAGCCAGGGCGGCGCCGGGTTTGCCGCAGCGTACCGTTCTGCAGCTTGCGCAAATCGGGCGGCGTCCGGCAGCGCAGCGGTCAGCGCCTTCGCGAGCATGGGTGGCTTCGGCGCATTCGTCGCCCCGGCGAACAGTAAGTCAACGGCAGCCTGAAGCGACCGAGACTTTGCGACTGCAAGAAGTGGATCAGCAGCAGCCACTGGATCGCGAGCGACCTCAGGGTCGAGTCGGGCCGATGTTGCGGCGGCCAGATCTGCAAACGCGGGTTGAGCGAGGGCCAGCGTTTGAACGCCAGATTTGGGTAGGCTTGCGAGATTGCGTGCGAATTTGATCCCAAGATCACCCCAATAAGGGGTGAACGTGCGAAGCCCGTCAGCGGCAGTCACCCGATCGGCGAACGCCGTCCCGCCGAACTGATGCTTCATCAACTCGATGCGATCGTCAAATACTCTCTGTTCGGCCAGAGTTTCGCCGCGCCGGGTATTTACCCCATGAACGAATACAAGTGGCATCTTTTGCCCTCGCGCTCGAGGATTTTAATCCAGTTCGATCTTAGATCGATGCTGCGGAGTATTTCAACTATTCGCCTCGATACGGGGAGGCCTTGCACGTCCTTATGTCGTCCAGGCTGAAAAGCAACACAGGCACCATCGAAGACTAGTTCGCGGTCCGCGTACGGTGATGAAAGGCTATTGGCGATTTCTCAATTCGATAAAACCATCAATTCCCGCGCCCAACGGGCCGATAAATGAAAGCTCCAGGTCGACCGAGAGCGGGCGCGCTCCCATGATGTGGATGCCCTGCTGACCAATTCTCTGCTTTGAAGATCTTTTTCACGAGATCCCGCCTCGGTGCAGGCTCATCCTTGTAGCCAGCGTGCAACGGGAGCCGGAGTCCAACGGAGAAACTCGCTCTCCATAAGAAGGCGGTCAATGGTGTCAGGACTTCATGTGCAGGATTTCGTCGAGCCGACATGCGGCCCTGTAGATCGAGCTCCGTCGATTGCTGCTCCGGGGATCTCCACCTTGAGCTCGATCGAGGCATTCAAGAAGCAGGCTTCCGGATGACCTCGGCGTCCTTTGTTTTGACGATGACGGGCAAGGACTGGACTGCCCCGCAAAAACGACATCCTGCTCTACGGTCGAGGGCGGCGTTGTCTCGCCCTGAAGCCAATCCCGTGACCGACCAGATCGCCCGCGCGGAGAAGGCTAGGGCCTCATCCTGCAATGCGGACTTCGGAAATGTCCGAAATCAGGCGGGTTTCACGATTTTTGTCGCTCACAGGTTGTGCTTTTAGCCGAGAAACAGGGCGAAAAACGTGACACTCTTTTGTGTCCTTTGACACTCTTATGAGTCCCACGACAAAAGAAGCCGCTCGCGCCGGAGATCCAGCTCCGTATACCGGTAGAGATGGTCCAGCCAACTGTCGTGCAGGTAGTTCGACGGGAACAGCCGGGCGTTGTTTTGGCTGGCGCGAGGCCAGCAATGCGCAGGTGATTGAGGATTTGGCTCAGACCGATCGCGGATCACCTCATCTCAATCGTCGGTCGACAGAGCGACCAAACGATGATTGCCAGGCGCGAACCGTCGCTCGAACGAAAAGTGGACGTATCTGGTGCGGTTTCTGGTGCGGTAGTCGCGCTGAGGGCAGCGAAGCCTAACCAAGATATTGATATTCTTGGTGGGCCCGGCAGGACTCGAACCTGCAACCAGACCGTTATGAGCGGCCGGCTCTTACCATTGAGCTACGGGCCCGCCGCGGGCGGCCGCTGAAAGACGGCCCGAACGGCGTGCGGGCTCCTTTATAGGGTGGTAGGCATTCTGGCAACGCCAAAGAAAGGGCTGATCGAGGCACGCGAACAGGCTGCCTGACCAGGTGAGCTTCTCGTCGTCCTCGGGCACAAGCGCCGACACCGCCTCACCATGCCATGCCAATCCGATATCCCATCCGTCCGGTATCGAACCTGACCAAAACACCGTGGTCGCTGTGCCGGCCTTGATCGCCGCTCGCTAGGCTTGTACGCCCGCGCCACGATCTAGTTTTGCAGGCCAAAACTCGCGAGCTGCTGCCGATCTACAATCATGATCTCGCGTTGAGTATTGCCGATGAAATCGAGCACGCCGGCACTACGCAACTGCGACACTGCGCGTGAAACTGCTTCAATAGTCAGGCCAAAGGTAATCAGCGATGGCGGCAGTCTGATGATTTGCGTGCGATACCTCGCTAACATACGCCTGCGGTAGCCGCGCCGAATCGAGGGCGCTGTTCGCAGCCCCATCGCGCTTGTTTGCAAAATCACAGGCTCTGAAAACGAAAGGATAGGAAGAGACGGGGAACAGGTGTAACTCCGGTCGATGAAAACATTTCGGGCGTAGTCCTCACAGTCGAGGGCGAAATCATTCTGACGATTGGTTTAGTTTGTGCCACCGAGGACGAGGCTAAGGCACGTGCTGAGGACCTGCTCGAGGACGATCCTGTAGAACTCTGGGATGGACCGCACAGAATTGCGCGCTTCGAGCCCGAGTACTAGCCAGCCTCGCACGGGAGCGGCGTCTCTCATCGTCTCTTCGAACAAGATGCAATCGGCGAAACCTGAAAACTCAGCGGAAATATGCGATCTGGTGTTTTCGCCCAAGGAATGGTCTGAAAAGCGGGCGGAACGTGGCAGATGCCTGAGATGGACTTCACGCGGGCCAAGCGCAGCGGATCCAACAAGATTTTCCCGCCGCAGCTGAAGGGCTAAAATCATCCAATGCGGAGACTCTTCTACGGGCACTTTGCCTGAGCTGTTGTTCTGAGCTCGAAGGCGATCCGGGTCCCCTCCGCAAGAGCGGCGTAGCCGGCCTTCTCAACCGCCCTGATTTGCACGAATAAGTCGACTCCACCATGATCAGGCTTGATGATACCGTAGCCATTCGCCGCGTTAAACCCCGCTACCATGCCAGCTGCCACGTCAGTATCTGAAGTTAGATGACCGCGATGTGGCCGTTGTTCGCGCAACCATCCGTCCCTTACCTGGTGGGTGCACGTGACAATCGCAATCCGCTTTGCAGGCTATGGCGACTGGCATTCGCGCCCGGACGGGCGATTGCGGCGGCGATGTCTTCGACTGGCATTGTGGCGTCGCGACGTCAGAGGAGGCGCGGGAAGTTTACTTGCGAGCGGCTTCTCAATCGTGTCGTTGAGCGCTCGCTCCTCAGTGATCGTCAGGGCCGTTCGTTCGAGCGAAGCAAGAAAGGCGCGTCCCCCGTCTGTTATGATCCAGTGCCCGGAATCTCGCTCAACCAATTTCTGCCCGAAAATATTGAGACCTGGTGCCCGCCCGGCCAACCGCTTCATGCGAGCCGTCCACTCCGGGCCGCTGGTGTAGAACACTGTCAGGTAATTCTTCAGGACGGCGAGACTGGCGCGGCCCTCCGGTTGGCCGGCGAGAATTTTGAGTATCGAGAGCTGAAAACTCACATCGGTCAACCAAACGCCGCAACACGAACGCCGTATATATCAGCGGCACCCCTGCTGAGCCCCGCGCTCCGTTTCAAGACAAGAACATGAAGAGTAATGCTAACGCGCGGAACGTCGCACAGTGTGGGCGCAAGCTTAAACTGCCGTTTCGAATGCGGGAAGGGGCCTTTTGATGGTATTCATCGGCTACGCCGGAATATTGGGCTGCCAAGCATCCAAGCTGAGTGACGCTGGACAGCCCAGAGCTCTCCGAAGGCAAGCCTCAACGTCTCACAGCGACCAGCCAAATTCGCGAGAGCGTCAATCGAAGGCCGAGACGTTGCAAGGAGAGTGAGGCTACCATACGCGCGTGAATGTATCCGAGCCCTTCAACTTGCTGGGCTTGCCGTTCTGGTCAACGTAGAACAGCGTCCATGAGGTTGGCATTTTGGAGCCATTAAGCTTGCCAACCCAGCGGGTAAAGGAATTGCACTGGGCAAAAGTGACAACAAAATACAACCCCCTGGGGCTAACGGCTCCGGATGCGGGATAGGGGATGCCTTGGCACGCAAAACCGTGAGCGTGGTTTGTGAAAGTTCCTTGAATTGCCCCGCTGTTGGCGGACAAAACGAACAGTTCTGAACCCCGTTCATTCTTCCAGAATGAAGGAGCAGGAAGACCCTGCGCGGTGGCCTCGCTCGACAGCATGAAGCATTGGGCAAGCAGCAAAAGTCCTAGAAGTCTCTTCATATTCAAACCTCGAAAGAAGTAAGTCGCGTAAGGGTAGCAACATAGATCGTGTAATTTGGTACAACTTGAGGTGACGTTCGCTGCCTTATCTTGCATTCGGCAGTGGAATGCGGCGCATATACCCGAAGTCGCGCCGGATCCCGGCGCCCTACGGCCTGAATGTCCCGAAGAGTGGTCGCGGCGTCCGCGCGGCCGATGCTCGGCTACTTTGATGTGAGGCGAGCGCTCCCGGTCGCCGAAATGGTCGGCGCGGTGCGAGAACCAGAGGACGAGAGCGACATCGGTTCTCGCGATCTTCGCCAATTGCGCATCGATTTGTTGGAAAGCAAGTTTGAAGGCCTCCCGGCGTCTCGCAAGCAACCGGCTGACTTCGACGACGTCGCATCAGTCCTCGCTGGGTGCGTTAAGCCCCCGTATTCATCCGGTCGCCGCTGGATCGGCAAAGCCATAAGAAGGTCTGCGTTTACAATGGAGCACTCCTCGGGGAGAGATCGTGGGAGTCCCGAGGAAAGTCATCCGTCATCTTGGTGTGCCAGTGCTCACCCCCGCCAACTCTTGGAGTTTCAGCGGAAAGGAAGTGGCCGTAACAGCAGCAAGGTAGCGCTGGCTCTCGGAGCACGTCGTGAACTGAGCTTGAGCACTGGCAATATTGCGCAAAGAGGTGCTGTCGCCGACAGTACCGCTTGACCGTTGGCCGGTATGGCGTCAACGAGAAAAGCCAATAGGAACTGGACATGGATGTGATTGATCAAGCGAACGCCTCGGAGTTGCCGCCCGACTTGCATAGGCCTTCAAGGCGCTTTTCTTGGATCCTCGTGCTTTTGGCCGTCTCCATTGGCCTGTGCGCTGGGGGTGCCTATTATTGGACTAGCGACGAGACGCTTTCCGGGACGTCATCGGCGCGTGAAGCTGCTCAGATGACAGGCTTGTCACACGAAGAAAAGGAAGCTCTCTGGGAGATCCGATTGGGACAACAGAAGGCAAGTGACGAAATTGAGAAGGCAAGTGATGGAATTGCAAAGCTCAATCGTAACATGGGTGCGCAGCAAGCCGATTTGAAGCGGATGGCGGACCAGATCGAGGCATTGACGGCCAAGATCGAGTCTTTGCAGAATTCACCCGTCCCTACAACTGTGCCCGAGGCTCCGTCTCCACCAGCAGCCCGTCCTGTATCGAGGCCGGTGAAGAGAATGGTCCAGCCCTCTAAGCCAGAAGGCCCAATCTCGATCGGGGGTGCGCCGCTAATTGCTGATCCCGGCTCCGATCAGCGTTGATACACTCGATGGTTTTGTCGCGGCCGCTTCAGCCTCCCGGCCCGTCGGCCGAGCCTCAGTCGATTTTTCTGCGTCTCTTGAGTTCGAGAGATCAAAAGGTCGAGGGCTGCTTCAACCAGTCCGACGAATGGCGTTGCCGTCGGTACCGGCTGGATCATGTTTTCTTCAACGCGTCTGAAGCACCGACAGCGGACTCTGTGACCCTGCTCAACCGAGCTCAATGCGCGTGTTGGACGCATCTAAGCGACTGCGTGTCTCCACGGCCTCGTTGGAGCATTCCTTGCGGCTCATATCGACCGAGAGCGACCTGCATCAATATGGACTTCTGTCAGGGAGCCCCGCTCTGACCAGGAAATGATCCGCGATCGCGAGAATTCTGCGGGCAAGCGTTCCGGCCGCCGAAGTGGATACCTTTGGCGGAAACGTGATCGCGATTTCCGGAGGCACGCTGGCGCGACCTGTGGCTGTCGTTCTCCCTAATTGATTACGAAACCGTTGCCTATGAGCACTCCAGAGAGAGCGCGCGAAAGTGGGGTCGCATCAGGGCTCCCGGTGTGATCGAAGGGCCGATCAAGGGCGAAGCGTCCTGGCCTATGTCGAATAGGTGTGGATGCCATCCCTCCTGCTCGGCGACACTGCCGTCATCAAGAATCTCGGCAGCCACAAAGGAAAGATAGCGCGGCGCGACATCCGACCGGAAGGCGCAAAGCTGTTCTTCCTGTCGCCCCACAGCCCGAGCTCATTCCAATCGAGCAAATCTCCACCAAGCTCAAGACCCGGCTCCGAAAGGCCGTCGAACCGTAAACGCGGCGTAGACGCGCACGGGTGTCTTGCTGGACTGTTTCACGCCCCCCGGGATGCGCCAACTACCTCGTCAACGCCGGATACGCCTCAACATGACGCACTCACGCTCAAATCATCAGAATGGCAAAAGCGGGTAACGGTAAAAAGAACGATACCATCCTTTGTCGGGTTTGTTGGGTTCGTGACCCTGGTGTTGGAACGGGTTCGCAGAGCCGAACCGACGGAAACGCAATAAACGAGGGCCTGGCGCAATCAGCGAAGTGGCACGAGTTTTGATGCTTTCCTTGCAGTGCGGCAGGAGTTGCCTGCTTGGAATCATGTTTCGCTTACCCTCATGGGGGGCACGAACGAGGCACAGCGGCATGACCGGCCTCCGTCAAATCGCATGCTTCAAATCGCATGCTATTGGATGCCGCGGATGGCAGAGCTCGCGACCTCGACCCTATGGGCGAGCCGACTTCGTGAAGAATATTAAGGTTGGTTCAACCGCTTTTTATGTGCGGCGAGTACTGATCTAGCAGGCTCGAGAGTTTGTGCGCGCTCGGGCTTGTGTTGGTTCCCTGACGTCAGGAATGCAATCCGCATCGGCTCTTCCCTAAAGCCTCACAGGAGGTGCATGCATGAGCTTGGATATTGAATGCGATGTTGCGCATGTCAGCCCCGTCACAGGTCAAGTGTTCCGCGACCTTGGCATTGAGCCGATCATTAACTGCACCGGCGTGCGTACATCCTACGGTGGATGCAATCCAACCCGACCTGTAGTCGCCGCGATGGAAGCGTCGGGTCAGGGCTTTGTCGTTCTGGATGAACTAGCGGAAGCGATCGGACGGAAATTGGCGGCGCTCGCCGGTGCCGAATGGGGGCTCGTGACCGCTGGTAGTGCCGCAGCAGTAAGCCAGGCGGTCGCTGCTTGCGTAGCTGGTAACAATCCAGAAAAGATGCTGAAGCTCCCGTTACGAGGCGAGAAAATGGTGGTCGTCGCTGCTGATCAGCGAATGGCTTACGAACATGCAATTCGAGCAGTCGGTTGTATGGTGCTTCCGATCGGCCGTGCCTCAGACCTGGATCAGCTTCAAATTGAGAAGATCGCAGCAATATGCCTTGTTGCCTCAGATATTCCGAAGTCGGCGTTATCGTTCGAACAAATCGCGCTGCGCTCCAAACAACTGGGAATTCCGCTGATCGTAGACGCGGCCGGACAGGGGCCCAAATTTCCAAACGTTTGGCTTCAAAACGGTGCCGATCTGCTGATTCATTCAGGCGGGAAGTATATCAGCGGACCGCAATCTACCGGTTTCCTACTCGGCTCGGAAAGATTGTGCAGAGCGGCGTATCTAAATGGGCCTCCTGGCCAGTCGTTTGGTCGGTCAATGAAGGTTGGTAAAGACGAGATCATTGGCGCTTACGTCGCGTTGGAGCAATGGGTAAAGGGAGGGGCCGGTCGTGCGATGGAAAGATGGCGCGAGTGTATTTCGATAATGAAGCGGGAATTTTTGAGCGTACCTGGCCTTTATGTCCAAGAGCTGGAACCGGACTCTGCGTTCTGCAATCCACGAATAGCGGTTGCTTGGGACGTTAGGACGTTCTCAGTGAACGCCAACCTGATCACCAAAAAGCTGGCCAGCGCCCGGCCACGCATTGTGTTGCACGACTGTTGGCAAGGCTCCCAACGGATCGTAGTTGATCCGACCAATCTGACCAAAGTTGAAGCCGAGATCGTTGGCCGTTCAATCGTTCATGCCATTGCAGAACCGCCGTTAGAGCCAGCGGCACCACCAGAGGGTGCTTTCGAGGAGCTAGCGGGAGCATGGCAAGTCTTTATCGACTTTCTTCACGGCAGCGCTGTCCATGCGTTCACGCTACTACAGGATCACCAAGATGTTGCGGGCACGCACATTGGCGCCGAGGTTTCGGGTAGCTGCCGAGGCGACATAATTGGATCGAAATTGAAGCTGTTTTCACAATTGCCGGGAGACCCCTTGGCCTTAGACTATGAGTTCGAAGGAACGCTTCGCGATGGCAGCCTGACGGGCATTGTTCACTTGGGTGCATCCGCACCCAAGTACAGCGGCATTACCTTTAGGCGGCAGTTCGGACAAGCGACTTGGCGCGCTGAGCGTACCCGAACAAATCACGCCGATAGTGTAAGATGTACAAGGTGTGGCTAGGCAGCGGCCTTTTTAGGTAGGTCCGAGCAAACTGCGGAGAATCATGGTGGACAGTAAATCAGCCATGTCCATGCTCGCTTAGTCTTGACGGCCTGGCCAAGCTGATTGAGGCGTGGCCCCCTGCAAATCCAAGTGCATGCCGGCCGCTTGATAGGTGCTTAGTGTGGACGGTTACATCAAGACCGGCTGAGGCGTCACGGTTACCCGATCAAACGCTTTGAAAATCAGCTTGCCACATACTTCGTATCATGACCATGGCTGGACTCGGACGAAAGTGGCTGCAAACAGAGTCTTCTTTGCTCAGGTGAGCCGCATTAGGTGAGACACTCGGCATATGCGACAGGAACCGAGAAGATCACGACGCCTCTGGGAGGATGATAGGCTGATCGTTGTGGCACTGGGTGCTGCAGGAATTATCAGCTACGGCACACTTTATTATTGCGTAGGGGCCATCGCAAAAGACGCTTCCCGTGACCTCGCCGTCACAGAGGAGTGGATACTCGCTTGCTTCTCCTTGGCGTTGTTTGCCAGTGCGCTGATGTCGCTGATTGCCGGCCGGCTCATGGACCGATACGGCGCAGGCAAAACCATGAGATTCGCCTCATTCGCTGGAGGTGCTAGTCTGGGAATCGCAGCAATATCTTGGAATGCGGTCGTTTTCGCGATCGCCCTATTCGGCATGCAACTTGCGTCGGCCTTTCTCTTTTACGAGGCCGCATTCGTGTTTTTGGTTCAGCGAGATGCGGTTCATGCCAAAGGGCAAATTGCTCAATTGACATTGATCGTGGCTTTCTCGTCAACGCTGTTTTGGCCGCTGACCTCGCTGTTGCTCGCTTCGATATCCTGGAGGCAGGTCTGTTGGATCTATGGAGGCTGCAATGTTCTTCTCGCCCTCCCTTTAATCCACTTCGCTCTCGTCGGGCCCCCCGTGACACTTGGACATCAGCATAAAGTCCATGGGCCGCAAGCCCGCTCCTTTTCCAAGCTGATCGATCTTGTCTTGGTATCGGTCGGCTTTTCGCTAACGACCTTTGTTTTCTCAGCACTTCTCGGCCAGATGATCCCAATCCTTTCGTCGACCGGTTTAGATATCGAGCGGACAGCGTTGGTTTCGACGCTCTTCGGCCCGTCCCAGGTGGCGATACGGCTATTTGCAGCTTCGTTTACCGAGAGAATATCCCCAATTCAGCTCACCATGCTCTCATGTGTTATGCTCTCGGCTGCCACATTCGTCATTATGTTGGCGTCTCACACGCTCGTCGGAATTCTAATCTTCATTGCCTTCTTTGGGTTTAGCTCTGGTCTAAACAGCATCTGTCGTGGAAGCTTGCCTCTCTCACTCTTCGGGCCGGACGGGTACGGAACACGTGTCGGATTGATCACGACGTTCCGATTGTCTACGGCGTCGTTTGCGCCGTTCTTCTTCAGTTTAATCCAAAGCAACTATGGTATCGTGCTCGCATTGGCATCTCTAGCTCTCTGCGCAATAGGAAGCACGCTTTCATTCGCATTTGTGAGCGCTCGATCAAAACGAGAGCCGAGCCGTTGAAGAAGTGTGTTTCCACCTCAGAGTGAGCGCGACCTAGACTTGACCGGATAGTAAACAATTGTCGCGGCATCTTCGATGGAGAAATCGCCCTAACAAGTTTAGGTCGCCAGGCCAAGGTCGGCGCGATCCGGCAGAGCTGTGCTGTGCAAGATCCGGGAGTCGCAATCAACTGCGCGAGCCGACTGCGACCAACGTGCGCAGACCCAGGCCCGCAAGCCGCACTCGAATGACCACAGCGCAGGCTGAGCAGGGGCACGTTGATTTGGCCATCGCGATTGACGCCACCATAGGTGGGGCGTTCCGCAGCGTGTTGCGGCTTTGCCTAGGACGAGGCAGGGAGTGCTCCGCGCGGTGACGGTGCTTTGGAGCCTTTGAATTTCCGCCTGTATGGGAGAAGGGCCAAGCTAGCCGATGCTCGCAGTCGTCTTGTCTCAACTTCGCGCGGCGGCTGTCCTAGCTCGAGGAACCATTAAGCGCGCCTACTAGGACTGGCAGTTTGCGAACCTGGCGGACCTCGCCCAATTAAGCGTAGTTGCGGTACGCAAGCGGCGGCAGGGGCGTGATTGCGATCGCCTTCGGCAGAAACAACAATATTGAGGTCCGATGATCGCCTTCCTATCTGACCGCGCAAACGCCGTTACTGCCCTGGGGATCCTTTGTTCTGGAGCAGCGATGGGGTTAGTAGTGAGAGGGCACCAGGAGGCAGGAATAGCGCTCGGACTCTGGGCCATTATCGCAGATGATGTGGACGGCGAAATTGCCCGGCGCACCAAGAATCGTACAGCGGCCACCAAAGCCATTGGTAAATCTCTCGATGCGTTCTCGGACCTCATCTTTGGATCAGTCATCCCGGCAACTGTCATCGGATCTTTCATCGATTTGCCAGCATCTGCGGTATTCACAGCCTTCATGATATTGATCGGGGCTCTTCGCCTGGCATATTTCGACTATTTCGGATTGGACGATCGCGGCTATTCGACCGGTCTACCTCTCTCTTACGCTCTGCCAGTGCTCGCGGCGATCTTGCTAATTGACCACACGATCGCGCCGCTTGAGTTGGGCATCGTTCTTCCTGCTGTCTTTGTACCGCTATCGCTGCTCCACATCGCCCCGTTCAAGATCAAAGCCTCAGGCACTCTTGTGCATGTCATCACCATCTGCGTAGCGGTCACCGGGTCCGCCGGACTGCTGATTGCGAGTCGAACGGGCGCATAATCGGTGTGGCCTAGGACCCGGATAAGGCTGAGAAATGTCGAGCTTAATTGATGGCGTGGTATTTGCCGGAACCAGGGGACTTGCGACCCGCTGTCTTCTGTTTGTCATCGAGACCTGCGGCAAGGACCACATCGCGGGCATTCTCGGCGCTTCCCGGTACGAGAAAACATGGTGGCGGCATGAAACCAGTGAGGAGCTTTGGCAAGTCGCAGATCGCTTCGGGATACCGTTCTTCGAGTCGATAGACGATGTTCCTCCTCTCGGAAAATTTCTCGTCAGTGTCATGTGGAACAAGATCTTCCCCGCCCGAATCCTCGCAGGCTTTGATCGAGGAGGCATCAATCTTCATCCAGGCCCGCTCCCTGAATATCGCGGCAGTTTTGCGCGGACGCATGCCATACTCAATGGCGAGAAGAGCTTCGGGGTGACTGTCCACCATCTGTCGGAGCGAGTGGACAGGGGGGATATTATCGGCGAGTTGCAATTCCCCGTCCTGCCTTCAGAGACAGCTCTTTCTTTAGATACCAGAGCCCAACGTTATGGCTACGCGCTGTTCTGCCAGGTGTGGCTGCGTTTGTTGGACGGATCGGCTACCCGCCGCTCCCAAAATTTGTTGATCGCTCAAGATAAGCGCAAGCCTTGCTTCTATCCCATGCGCATGATGACTGCACTCTTGGATTCGTCGGACGTTCCACGCAGCGCCGAAGAACTCGATCGGCTCTACCGCGCGCTATATCTTCCACCACGGATTGAGCCTCCGAAGTGGCTCGTGGAACGAGTCCTGACCAATGAGGTTCGGACGCTCATCCGTCGTGTTTAGCCTCAAAGGGTAAGGTTTGACTTGGCGCGCAGCGCGGCAGGTAATTCGGAATACTTGAGATCGCGCTTTTCGAGGAGGTCAATGAAGGCCAGTTTGTTGCCAGCACACCGCGGCTCCGAAACCTGACCGTGATCTTAGCTCTGGAGGGCGTTTTTTTGGAGCATCCAGCCTATCGAGAGGTGCCGGCGAGCCGGCGACCCGGCCGCCTGGGCGTCGGCTTAGGACGCATGAGGAGGGCTAGCTGTGTGTGGAATTTGCGGATTCATCGGGCGGATTACCGATAAATCAGTGACCGAACGGAACCTCGCGCGTTGCGTTCAGAGGCTCGCCCACCGCGGGCCCGACGCGAGTGGCAGTTGCGTGACGTCCTCGTTTGCCTTCGCGCATCGGAGGCTCTCTATCGTCGATCCGGACGCTCGGTCGAATCAACCGTTCCTCGATGATGAGCTCGGCTTGGCGGTCACTTACAATGGGGAGATCTACAATTACCGAGACCTAAGGCGGGATTTGCTCCGGCTCGGATACCGCTTTCGCACGGAGTCGGATACAGAGGTACTTTGCAAGGCATTTGCTTGTTGGGGGATTGATAGCGTCAAACGTCTGCGGGGAATGTTTGCTTTCGCAATCCACGACCAAAAGACCGGCACAGCGTTCCTCGTCAGAGATCGGCTCGGAATTAAGCCGTTGTACTACGCTTCCGCAGATAATGGAATTGTCTTTGCCTCACAGCCGTCAGCCATTCTGCATTGGCCAAGAGTCCGCTCAAAGCTCGATCCGGTTGGATTATCAAGCTTCCTCTCGTACCGTGCCGTCTTCGGCGAGAGGTCGCTGTTTGCAGATGTTCAAAAGCTGCAACCTGGCACTTGGCTGAAGATCACAGCGCAATCGCACGAGCACACGCGTTGGTGGGATCCTGCGCGCCTCGATGATAGTGGTGATTGCAGTTCTCTCGAAACGTTGATCGGCAGCGCCGTGAAGGAACATCTGGCGGCCAACACCCCAGTCGCCGCGCTGCTTTCCGGAGGGCTCGATTCCAGTGTCTTGGCCTTCGAGCTTTCAAGGCAATCTTCGCAAAAGCCGACATGTTTCACTGGCGTCGTATGCGATGATGAGTACGATGAAAGCCCCTATGCTGTAGAGGTCGCTAAATCCCTCAAGCTCGCCCACGTCTTGGTTCGGCTGCCCGGGGCAACTAGCCTGGATGTCGTTAAGCGCCTTACCGCATTACGTGGTCATCCAGTCGGCATGCATAACGAAGCGGCGATGTATTTGCTCGCGCTGGCGGTCGGCCACTCTCACAAGGTTCTCCTGACCGGCGAGGGTGCCGACGAGATATTCCTTGGATATAGCCGGATCTTCAGATTGTCCTTCGACCTTCGCCGACAGGCAGTGCTAGCCGCTTTGCCTGACGTCATTGGCCGCCCGGCGCGACGTCATATCGGCCTTCCCAAGTTCAAGGCGAGCGAATTCGACCTCTTTCTTGCGCGGTACACTTACTTTCCCCAAGCCGAGAAGCTGCAGCTGGGGACACCGACATGGAGAAAGGAGATTGTTCACGATGCGGATTTGATCGATTGGATGAATAGCGCCTACCATTCAGGCGGCGCCACTCCGGTCGAGCGTATAAGGCAATTCTTTGTACGGCATCATTTGCCGGCGCTGCTGGAAATGGTCGACAACACCACAATGGCAGCCGGGGTGGAGTCTCGAGTGCCCTTCACAGACCATCGTATCATTGCGTTGGCTCTGCGCATGCCGTTCTCCGAACATCTGCGCTGGAAGCATGCCTTCGCCCCGTTTCAGGCGGCCTTCACTTCGATTGAGAAATTTAGCGAGACGCTTGACGTTTCCAAGGCCGCTCTGCGCACTCTTTACAGAGATCGAATACCCGCAAGCGTGATCACGAGAAAGAAGCTCGGGTTTCCGTTGCCGTTAGGTAAGTGGGCGACAGACCAGAGCTCGGCGCCGTTTCGAGATTTAATCTTCAAAGACTGTCCCGCGATCGCGGATTATCTCGATGTTGGCGCTCTCCGACGATGGTATGCACGCCACTCTCAAGCGCCCAACGATAGATTCGGAAAACAACTTTGGTTGATCTGCAATCTAGAAGTCTTCCTTCGTGAACTATCTTCATAGATCTTTGTAGGATTGGATGCGTGGGGCGAAGGCAATCCGGAATTCCGCACTCATCAGCAGTAGGCGTCGAGCAGATCGGTACGGAGCGGGAGGATGCCAGAGGGCGAAATGGAGAATGTATGGACGGCGCGATCGTGCGATCCAGTGCGCATGATGCGTTCTGAGGGCAGCTGGGACTGCTGGTGAACTAGACCTAATGCATTTAGACACGAGTGGAAGGTAGTCGACCATGATTGCGGCCTAACCGTTCGTGCCTCCGGAAAACCCATGTGAGACTAACGCGCTGTAGGAATGCAGGGCCGGCCATCCTGATCGCTGGTTATGCTACTGTCGGACGCGGCGTATACCGGCGCTGCCCGACCGATGGCACCGATTGAATCAGCTGATGGTGGCTATGTTGGGCTTTTACCGGCTACCAAAATACATCAGCGTTCGGGACCAGAAACGCTCGGCGAGTCAGGCCGAAGTTGAGCGCTAGCACGAATCCTGGGCAGCGGAAGCGCAACATTCGCCATTTTTGGAAGTCCAGCAAGAATGACCGCCCTTTCCCGGTCGGGACCGAACTCCGTCATGCTGGCAAAGCTCTCGTGGTCGACGCGCGTGGCAGCATCTGCCTCGGCGGGATCTTTGAGAGGATCATTGAAGAACACGCAATTGGGGTCGGCCCCGGTCACCACCACCCAATGAGTGATGGTTTTACCTTCGAACTCGATGCTGACCATCACGATGGGATACCACCCCACCGCCATCCATTTCGAGAGGTCATCGGGGCTGTAAGTGCCAATATGAACAGGGATGCCGCGCTGGTATGCTTCGGCGAGATCTCGCTCCTGGAGAATCTGCATCACCTCTACCTCGCCACCTTGTGAAGCGCGAGACTGAAGAAAGAGCCCATCATGGCTCACGACTACGAGGGTTGCGAAGCCGCGGCGTTTGAGAGCTAATGCCAGACCAACCGGCCCGCAGCCGCCGTGAATGGTCGTTGCCTCGCGCCAGATCTCGAGCTCAGCTGTTTCATTCGGCTGATATCGCTGGTCCAGCGCGGACATGACCATCATCAGGGAAGATGGTCCACAAGTGAACTTCCTCTTTTGCCGATACAGAGGAACGTTCCTGACCAGTTGATTGGTTGAGCTTTCGAAGTCCGGACGAGACATGACGGCACCTTAGATGGATGTGAAAGAAGCTTAGCGAGGTCTCATCTGGCGCAGCGATTCGCTGATTGTCATGAGTGCGATCGCTGTCGCTGCGATGACGAGGCCCGGCGCGAGCGCGATCCACCATGCGGTCATCAAATAGTCTCTGCCGAATCCCACCATATTACCCAAGCTGGACATCGGCGGTTGTATCCCCAGTCCCAGAAAGCTCAGGGTGCTTTCCAGGAGAACCGTCTCGGTGAGCCCAAGGGTCATGCCGACCACGATGGTAGGTGCACAGGCAGGCAGAATATGCCTTGCGTAGATATGGACCCGCGAAGCATTGTAGGTCCGCGCCGCCGTCACATGGAGCCGGTTGCGGACCGTCAAAGCCAGTCCTCTCGCGATGCGGGCGTGGCGCTCCCAACCGTGCAAGCCCACAAGGCACACAAAGAGTGCCAGGGAATTGCCAAATATTGTTATGACAAGGAGTGCGGTGATCATGAACGGCACAGCAGCCTGCATATCGACAAGCGCCATGACTCCTTCGTCGATCAGTCCGCCAAGCTCGGCAGCGAGAAAGCCCAATGAAACGCCGAGCAGCGTACTGATGAAGGTCCCGCCAGCCGCAACGAGCATGCTGATCTGGATCGAATATATCAAGCGAGCCAGCACGTCCCGGCCGAGCTCGTCGGTGCCTAACAAATGTTCCAGCGCGCCGCCGAAGAGCAGTGGTGGCGAAAGCCGTGCATCCAAGGAGATCTGTGCTGGATGATAGGGGGAGATCACCTGGGCCAGTGCGGCAATCAACAGACATCCGACAATCCATATGGAGGCACCATAGAATCCTATTTTGGGTAGCCTTCGCGGAACGCGCCCGTCTTTCGACGAACGAAAGACGCTCCAAGTCCAATCACGCGCCCAGACGGTACTCATCTATGTCTCCGAGGAGTTCGACCGCGGATCGAGCCAGGTGTAACCGAGATCGACGGCCAGGTTGGTCATGATCATCGCAGTGCCAGCAAGCAGGACAATTGCCTGGACCACTGGAATATCTCTGCTTCCGACGGATGTGACGAAGAGATTTCCGATACCGGGCCATGAGAAGACCGTCTCGACGACCGTCGAACCAGTTACCGCTCCGCCGATGAGGAGGCCAAGTATGGTCAGGATTGGCACCGCCGCATTGGGCAGTACGTGTTGGATCAATATCCGCGAGAACGGAATGCCGCGCACAAACGCAGCCAACACATACTGGCTATCCAGCGATTCACGAACGGCCACGCGCGTGTAGCGAGCAAGCACGGCTGAGCTTGCGGCCCCCATGGTGACTGCCGGCAGAGCCAAGCTGCGCCAGCTTTCAGCCCCGCCGGTGGGCAACCAATTGAGCTGAATTGAGAACACCAGCATCAGGACGATTGCCAGGAAGAAGCTGGGAACGCACAATCCCACGAGGCTCGCGATCGTGCACGCACGGCCTATGAAGCTCGATGGAAACACCGCGGCAGCGATTCCTCCCGCAATGCCCGTGACCGCTGCCAACGTAAGCGCAGAGCAGGTGAGCATCAGCGTCAACGTAAGGTGGCTGAGGACGACGCCGAGTGCATCCTGTCGGTAAACGTAAGAAACGCCTAAGCTGCCTCGGACGACGTTATGGAGATAGGCCAGGTATTGTACCAGGATCGGGCGGTCGAGCCCCAATTCGCCCGAGTATGCGGCGCGCATGTCCGCGGTCGCATCCGGCCCGAGTAAGACGGTTACGGGATCGCCCGCGCAGCGCATAAGAATGAATACGCTTGTTACCATCAGAACAAGCGTGACAAGTGCGCGGGCAATTTTGCTCGCAAATACCTTCTGGGCTTTTCGCCTCATGCAGCTATCACCTCTGCGCCGGCAAGTGCCGACGCCCTATTGGCTGCGAACAAGGCTTTGAAGTTAATGATTCCATTTCCAGGCCGAGTTCAGAATTGGGCACCGCCCTCAGCAGGGACTTCATGTAATCTGTCTTCGGATCGAGCAGTACCTGTTCGCGTGAACCGCTCTCAACGATGGTTCCGCGCTTTAGGACGGTGATCTCTGAACAGAGATAGGCGACGGATCTGATATCATGGCTGATGAATAAGAGGGAAAGACCCCGGCTCTCACGCAGATCCGACAGAAGGTTCAGAATCTGAGCTTGAACGGTCATGTCGAGTGCGGAGACGGGCTCATCACAGATCAGAACCTCGGGATCGAGAATAAGCGCCCGCGCTATATTGACCCGCTGCGCCTGTCCGCCGCTTATCTGATGTGGCAATTTGCCGAGGATCTCACCCGATAGGCCAACGGCGGAAATTGCGGCAGCGAGCCGAGCCTGACAACCGGAAGACTTCATTTTGAAGTTCACAAGCAGGGGCGCGATAATTTGTTTCCCGATCGGGGTGGCTGGGTTTAGTGCGTCGATAGGGTTCTGAAAGACAGGTTGGACACGGAGGCGGAACGCAGCCAATCGAGCCGGCGTTAGCAGCTCGCCATCGAAAAAGATCTGGCCCGCTTGTGGCGCTGTCAGCCCAAGCAGAAGCTTCGCAATTGTGCTTTTGCCACTGCCGGACTCCCCAATCAGCCCATGGGCTTCCCCACGACGGATGCTCATGTTGATCTTGGTCAGCCTGGCGCCGCCAAGGACCTCCGCAGTGGAGCGGCGAGCAGCCGGGTAACAAAAATCGATATTGCGCAGCTCGAGAATGGGCTCGGTGGACGGGCGCGGTGTGCGAACGCGAGGAGGCCCGATTGGCAACGTCATTCATGCCTCCAAGTTGTGGCATGCCACCACTTGTTGTGGAATGCCCTGCAAGGGGGGCCTTGTGTGTCGGCAAATCTCCATCGTTCCGGAGCACCGAGATGCGAAATTGCAGCCGGCCTGGCGCTGAGTAGGTTCAGGGAGGCTGCCTGCAGGGCTGTGCAGACGCCGAAGATGCCCTGAAAGCGGGGGCACGGCGGAGAATAGCGCGCGCGTATAGGGGTGCAGGGGAGTGCGACCGACAAGATCGGTGCCCCCGATTTCGACCAACTGGCCGGCGTAGAGAACGCCGATGCGATCCGACCGCTGCAGGGCAACGCCGAGGTCATGGGTCACAAAGAGGATTGCCATGTCTGAGCGGAGCCGTTCAAGCAAGTCAAGGATCTGCTTTTGCGTGGTTACGTCGAGAGCTGAGGTCGGCTCGTCTGCGATGAGAAGCTTCGGCTTCATCGCGAGGGCCATTGCAATCATCACGCGCTGATTCATTCCGCCAGACATTTCGTGCGGATATTTTCTCATCGTCTCTCTGGGGTCAGCGATCCCCACATCGCAGAGCAGATCTGCAGCTCTTTCGCTCGCCTCTCGCTTGCTCAAGCCGCCAATCATCTGGACGGTCTCGCGAAGCTGGAATCCAATGCTCCGGACGGGGTTAAGATATAGACTTGGCTGTTGGTAGATCATCGCGCGCAGGCGCCTATCGACATCGGTAAGAGGCCTGCCTTCGATGTGAATGTCGCCGAGACATGTCAGCTCGGAACTTGCTACTCCCATGATGGTCGAACACAGGACGCTTTTTCCGCTGCCGCTTTCGCCGACAAGCGCCAAAAACTCACCTTTCCGCACCTCGAACCGAACGTCCTCCAGGAGGCGCGTCTCGGGCCGGTCTGCAAGAACAACAGTCAATCCATCAATGCTCAGGAGCGGCGGGCTCCCAGCCGCAATCGCTGGGCGCCCGGCATTCCCGTGCTCAAAGGTTTGGACATAAGACGCTTCAAGTGCATGCGAAGTGGTTTGGTCCATGATTCCACCTTCCGAGCAGACAATATTCTTCTGCGTGTGGCCCAAGGCGTTCTCGGCTAGATGTTGATTGCGCCTGGCCGAAAATCCATCAAACCCGTCGGCGTCGGTGTCCACTTGATGTTGGCGCGCTTTCCGAAGAACTCGCCAAGCGAATGGAGCACCGTTCCTGGTGGATCAATCTCGTCGAATATGTCGAGCATCTCTTGATAGGCGGCTCGTCTTTCTACCGCATCCTGCGCCCTTAGCAAGATCGTCTCCAGCACGTTGAATCTATCGTTACGCCAATACCCGCCCCTCTGAAAATTGCTTTGAGACCCCCAGCGCGAGACGAACGAGGCGGTTGGGTCGGGGTAGTATGTTCCATCGGACGAGTTGTTCACGCCGCGGCCTAGACGGTCTTCCACCTGGGACCAGTTCTCTTTCATTTGGATATCGACGTTGAGGCCGGCAGCCCTCCACATCGCTGCGATGGCTTGAGTTTCAATAAGCTCTGCCGTGTAATAATTGCCGACCGTTTTGAAAGGAATTGCCGCCCCGTTATAACCGGCTTCGGCAAGAAGTCGCTTCGCCTCTGCCGGATTGTACCGGGGGATTGACCGGTCAGGATTGTAGAGAACGCCGTAAGCAGGATGTTGATGGGAGGGCGGCACACTTATGCGCTTGCGCCAAATGCTATCGACAATGGTCTGCCTATCGATCGCAAGGTTCATGGCGCGCCTTATGCGCGGATCCCGCAGCACCTCGTTCGTGGTCGAATCATAGACCAGCGTGCGGAAGGACATCGTGTCGCCTCCAACCACGTCCAAACGGTTGTCAGCCGCGAGGATATCGAACTGATCCGGCGCTACGGTCGTGACAATATCGAAGTCGCCGGCGCGAAGGCCGGCGACGCGTGCCGCCGGCTCGCGCACCATCCGAAACTCGATTCCCTTCAGCGGCGGCCTTCCACCCCAGTACCCGTCGTGCGCCTCAAGGCGTATGTAGCGGTTTTCGACGGCCTCAACGACCCGGTAGGGCCCCGCCGCTATGGGAGCTCTGGCCCATTGATCAAACGTCGCCGCCTTCAGATAGGCCGATCTCGAGACGATGCCGGCTCCATAAGAGGTCAGGCGTTTGACAAAAACAGGATCGGGCGCCTTGGTGCTAAACTCGACAGTATGTCGGCCGGTTGCCCGCACCGCGCTCATCGATGGAAAGCTGATTTGGCCAACGCCAAAACCCGGACTGTCCTTTGCGAGCATACGCTCTGCACCAAAAGTAAATGCGACGTCCTCTGCCGTTAGCTCTTCGCCATCGTGGAAGCGAACGTCTTTCCGCAGAGACACGCGATATGTGGTGCTGTCGAGGGCTTCGATGCTTTCAGCCAACATCGGCCGAATCTGCCCGTTGCGCTGATAGTCGATTGCAAAGAGCTTGTCGTAAATACTCTCCAGTACCCGGAAGCTCACGAGCGCCGTAGCACGGGGATGGAGCGGATCGAGCTCGACGCGCAGATCCTGCATTGCAATGCGCAGTGCCGTTCGGCCAGCGTCTTGGGCAAAGACAGAGGTCGATGGGAGCAAGCTCAGCCCGCCGACAAATCTGAGAACCTCGCGTCGGTTGCGAACAGTCATTGAACATCCTTTAGTAGCATCAGCTATCGATTGCAGAGCTTCTGGACCACGTGCTCACGTTTGGTCAGGGCGGGACTCACACAATGTTTTTCTGCGGGGCCGTTCGAGTGCCGCGAGATATAATTCACACCATGTGACACCATCATGACAAACCTAGGTGCCTAGGTAGCTCTGGACAAGAAGGCTGCCACTCCCGTAGGTTGGGGCTGCGGAATCGGAGCTGGAAGGTGGCCAAATGAAATTTGTAATTGTGATGCTCGATGGCCTTCGTCCTGACCAGCTAGACGACGCAGTCACGCCGAATCTCGCCGAGCTGTCCAAAATCGGCCTTCGACTTGACCGCCATACCTCATCTTTTCCCAGTGAGACGCGGGTTTCATCGGCCGCGCTGGCCACGGGCGGACATAGCTCGGCTCATGGAATCATCGGCAACCGTTTTTTGGCAAGCGGTCGGTCCATCGACGGATCTTCGCTGTCGGCGCTCCTGACGCTCGGCAGCGAACGCGGTGGCGTCCTCACCGCCACTACGATCGGCGAAGTCTTGGCGGCTCATGGTCGTGCGATGCTGACGATCGGATCTCAGTCGCAGGGCTCTTTTGGACTTTCGAGCTGGGGCAGTTGGCAGGCTGGCGCGCCGGCGTTCTGGGTTCATGACCCATCGAAGTTCAGTAACAACGCGGCCGTTCGCCGGATTGCGTCATGCTTTCCGGTGCTCCCTGCCGACGAGCGGCCGGCGCGTGCTACCATTGAGCGTGTCGTCGATCTATTCTTTTCATTTCTCACGAAAGCAGCGCTTCCGGAGGTCAGCCTGCTGTGGCTTTCGGAGCCGGACATTACATATCACATGTTCGGACTTCAGCATCCTACGGCCCGTGAGGTGCTCCACGAGGTCGATCGGCAATTTGGGCGCATTTTGGCTTGGTGGAGCGAGAAAGGAGAGCGAGAGGGGGTACAGCTTATTGCTGCATCCGATCACGGGCACGCCATCATTGGAGAAAAGGTCTCCGTATTGAATCACCTGCAGCGGTCGGGATTCAAGGTCGGATACGAGCTCACGCCCGACGTAGACGCCGCAATAACCGCTCAAAGG
Organism: Bradyrhizobium sp. CCBAU 25360; assembly: GCF_028128695.1. NCBI lineage: Bacteria > Pseudomonadati > Pseudomonadota > Alphaproteobacteria > Hyphomicrobiales > Nitrobacteraceae > Bradyrhizobium > Bradyrhizobium sp. CCBAU 25360. The sequence continues at coordinate 927,935 of NZ_LBJA01000001.1, read as the reverse complement.
GTTGTCAACATTTGGGTCCGGGACAGAGAAGGCCATCTTCTGACAGAGATGTATCACAGCCTTTCCGAGCAGCCATGGTTTGGCGTGGCTTTCTCACGTAAGGCCGCCGATGGCTCTCCACTTGTCGCCAACACCCTCCCGCTTTCGGCTGTCATGGCCGAACACCAGCGAAGCGCGGATCTGTCGTTTGTTCTCGCCGATTGCAGCGCGGCCAATTGGAACGCTCCGCCCGACGCCGTGTACTACGATGGAGCCTATCCGATCGGCGTTGGCATGCACGGCGGGCTTTCGCCGCACGAGCTGTCTTCGTTATGCATCCTTGCTGGCAATGGCTTTAAAAGCGGAGTTGCTGCTGCCCCGACCAGCATCGTTGATCTGGTACCGACGATCCTGTCCAGCTTGAGATTGCCGCTACCGTCGACTGTGCAGGGCCGTATCATCCATGAAGCTTTGCAAGATCGCGGGGACGGAGGTCAGTATGATGTCGAAGATGCGAGCGTCTCAATTGCCTCTTCAGCGCGCCGCGCAACTGTCTTCCGGGAGCATTACGGGCGGCGTTTTTATCTGAGGGGAGCGGCCGTAACGCGGCTGGCGCAACCGAAGAACGATAGACGTGACGCTAATCCGACGCAGTTGAGCACCTGAACCACGGACTATTTGGCCTATGTATCAAGGAAAACGTTGGGAATTTGTTCGATCGAACATCGAAGAAGCTATTGCGTCGAGCCGTGTTCGGCCAGGCGAAAAACTTCCGAACGACGTCGAGCTTGCTCTCAAATATGGTGTCAACCGGCACACCGTAAGATACGCCATTCGGAGACTTGAGCAGGAAGGACTGCTTCGTGTCGAGCAGGGGAGAGGCACCTTCGTTGTCGAACATCCAACACCCTATCTTCTCTCCCCTCAAACCCGGCTGACCGACAATCTCATCTCGCAAGGCCGCTTGGCACGTCGTAAGATCCTGTCTGCTGCAACGGTACCGGCAGACGAGCGACTGGCCGGCTACCTCAACTTGCAGGCCGGTGACGATGTGCTGCGCATCGACACGCTCAGTTACCAGGACGAGATTCCGATCGTCATCGCGCATAGCTACTTTCCGGCGAAACGCACTCCCGGACTGCTGGACAAATTCTCTGGCACCAACTCGATCTCGACAGCTCTCAGGCGCATCGGAATTGACGACTACTCGCAGCAATGGGTTACGATAAATGCGCGTCTGCCCTCCGCCCAGGAGGCGCGCCTGCTTGAAATGTCCACTTCGGCGCCGGTCTTCGTCAAAGAGAGCCTTGATTGCTCCGGCCGTATTCCGATCAAATTTGGCGAGAATGTACTTTGCGCACCAAGAATCAGCTTCAGATTCGACTTCAAAGAGATTAGTTCCGCGGAGCAGTCGCTTGCAGGAAAGTCTCGATCCGGGAAAGCGCAAGCGAGCAAATCGAAGTCATCTATCTCCTCCAAGGTCTAGGTCTCGTCCCATTCCTGCGGTCAAAGCGGCTGGCCCAAAATGACTGTTTCGCTACAACATCGCTTGGGATGTGTTTTCACATTCTATGCCGGGACAAGCGCTCGTGTTCTGCTAAGACAATGGGCGGCCGCTTTGATTGCGGCCTCCGTCAAGCTTACGGTTTCTTGGCCGTTCTTACCCGCCCGGCGTCGAAGGCAGCCGCGAATGTCGAAGACGCGCAGCGACAAACCTTCCGTGACCGTCTCGAACGTCACCCTGGGCGATAGGATCAAACGTAGTCGGCTTCTGCGAAGATGCGCTCGGCGGTACGCAGATCTTCCGCGTCATCGATTTCGTACCACCTGAGACCATCGCATCTCACCGCAGCAAGCAGCAGGCCTCGTGTTTCCACGAGATAGGAAAGAAGCTCCTCGGTGTAGGCCTGGGTAGCTCCGGCCCTGATCATATCGTCTAGGGCCGGAATGACCTCTGTCCGCAGAGTAGACGCGGACAGCCGTAACAGATTCATCGTCTTGTAGAGAGGGGGGCCACCCGCGATAAGATCTCGCGCTGTTTGCTTCAAGCGAAATTCTGAAATGAAGCCAAGATCGGACAACAGGACGGCCGATCCCTGCATCAGCTCATGGAAGGGAGCGACAGCAGCAGCGTTGGGCGCTTCAGTGATGATCAGCTGCCGCAATACATTTTCCTCGAAGAAGACGTCGCCCTCAAGAATGAAGTAATCTCCGGAAAGGAGTGCGTCACGCGCCAGCCAGAGCGAATAGGCGCTGCCAGTACGGTCGTAAACGGAGGATTCGATGTAGTTAATCGTAACACTGCCAAAGCGGCTGCCGCAGGCCTCGTGGATCGCCTCTTTACGATACCCCACAACGATCGTTACGTGTTCCACGCCAAGACACCCAAGGTTATGTAGCGCGTTGTACAGTATGGGGGTGCCATGGATTTGAACTAGAGGTTTTGGGCTTAGCTCCGTGAGCGGCCGTAGACGAGAGCCCATTCCAGCGGCAAGAATGAGAGCATGCTTGGGAACATTCACAGGCATTTCAATTCGCTTTCTTCATCCCGCCTATCGCTCTGCGAGCATCGTGGAAGGCCTCTGTTAAGTCTCAGGTGCCGCAGACTTGTCAGACCACTCCGCGATTGAAGGAGGCAAGCATGAATTGTCGCCGGCGCATACACTTGCATCAGCCGCTGTGTGTGCTTCCTCGAGCTGTAGCGAAAGCTGTTTCGCCATATCGAGAGCCTCTCCAGGAGTTTATGTCACTGCCAATTGCGTGACACTGGTGCGGGGCCGACGAAGAGGTGAGGGACTCATCGCAGATTTTGACCAAAGGAAGCTTCAGGTGACAAATCCTGCTGCCATAGGCTAGCGGAGCTGCAGATATTGCTTTTCGGCCACGGCGAGTTCGTCATACCTCAGGAGCTCGAATATCTCGCTGAGCGGTGCGATCTGAGGCTCAATGCTCGCAACGCTCTCTTGAGCTGCGATACTATCGCAGACGCGCCGCATCGCAGCTGCCGCAGCTCTCATGGAGTGATTGGCCCAGACGACCGTGGAGATGCGCGCATCCCGATAGGCTGAGACTGGCGTTCGATAGTATGTGGTCGGAACGATCACGACCGGTAGCCGGTTCCGCCACTCGGTGACGAACGAAAGCATCTCGTCCGCGGTACTCTTTCGTGAATGAATCAAGATAGCATCGGCTCCCGCGTCGGCATAAGCGTGAGCCCGCAAGATAGCTTCGTTCAATCCGTGCCCGGCAATCAGCGCCTCGATCCTGGCCACGAGAACAAGATTTTCGGCGACTGCATCCTTTGCAGCCCGCAGACGACCAGAGAATTCATCGATATCGGCGAGCGGATGCCGCTCACCAATGAGCGAGTTCAGCTTCGGGAAGCAGCTGTCCTCAAGCGAGACGCCTGCCGCGCCAGCCTGACGAAGTTTCCGTGCGAGCAGGCGAGCATTGTTGAAATTGCCGAAGCCGCCATCCCCATCAACGAGCACAGGTAGCTCTGTCGAGTCCACTATGCGCTCGACGCTCTGGACGAGCTGGCTCCATGAAGCTTCATTGGCATCACGATAGCCCAGCGAGCTGGCAATCGATAGACCAGACGCCCAGAGCCCCTTGAACCCTGACCGCTGTGCGATTGTGGCGGATAGGCCATCATGCGCTTCCATCAGAAACGAGAGCTCATCATTCGAGCAGACCTGGACATGAAGCATTTCGGCAGGCGACGGCCGCGCGCATTGATGACCTGCGGTGGGCCGAACGGCTTGTGGTTGATACTGCATGCCTAAATCCTGTAAGCCGACCTAGATTGCCACCAACGTCACTGCTCATATCGTTTCGGCGTGATGCCGCTCAATGACTAGCATTGGTAGTTTATTGGGACGGCAAAGGCTTGCATGATCGCCATAGGAGGCGCGCCGAACGCAAAGCTTTCGCTATGGGTTGATTGGCCTCGCGCCTAAGGCTGGAAAGAAGGGCTTGGATGCAAAATGAATGACCTGGGTTCGCGAGCCCGTGCTACTCCCCGAGAGAGAATTCCCACACTCCTTCGGGGGAGGAGTGCTTAGGGAAAGCGTGATATCCGGCTCACATAGATTTAGACGCAAATATCGACAGCCACCTTGTCGTAATGCCGCCGTCGGATTGACGACAATGTCGAAAGCCCGTCGATAGGGCTACAGCAGGATGGCAGCCTCATGCGAATGCAACGGCGATCGCCGACGAACTTGTCCGGATTCGCCGATACTTTGCCGGCGCCACTGAGTGGTATGGCATTTGCTGATGGCATTCCTGTTCTCTCGACTCCAGGAGAAAATCATGGCGAATGTGAAAAAGGGTGTGCTGTCGGAACGAGAAAAACAGTGCTTGCGATGGATCGAGCAGGGGAAGTCATCCTGGGAGATCGCAGTCATCCTGAAAGTGAGCGAGAACACCGTCAACTTTCATGTCAAGAATGCGATGCGAAAGCTGGAAACGTCCAGCCGGACTTAGTGCGTCGTCAAAGCGCGACGTCAGGGTATTATCTAAGATAACGGCATCGGTTCGGTTGCCCCTAATGCAAATATGGCGAAGTGTTAGGCGCGACTTTGGGTTGCTCCGGCGGAATGTGAAGCAAATTACGCGCCCGCAGCTGTTTATGAAGGGTGTGCTTCTATTTCGTCGCCGATCGTCACGGGGCGCCGTGGACCACCTGGGGAGGTGAGATCGCGGCGCAAAACGCTCTTGAAAGCTCGATGGTCTGTCGGATCCCTGTGTTAATGTTCTGATCGATCCGTCCCCGTGCTGCGGACGCGGCGGTCGGATGCGTGTCCCAATTGGGAGGCGGTCGTAGCGGTTTAGGTACTAAAGTCGTTGTCATCGGAAAGGCTGTGTAGACAGCCTAGGCCGGGCACAAGACTGCAATGATAGTCCGTGAACCGATTTTCGAAAGCGTGCTGCTGTTAGACGTTGCCCCATACTCTAGCGCTCTGCGCGCTACCAAGTGCGGGCAATCCTCACGAAGGGTAGTTGGCTCTATGAGCGACCTCTTCGCTGACCTCCAATGCGAATGTACGGTTCTTCCGATGATGTAGCGGATTCGAGATAAGCTAAACATGTTTGCGGCGGAAGCCGCGATCCGGGTATCTCTGGAAAGGCAGGCGACTCCGAAGTCAAGCTGACTGAGTTAGACCACGACCAGAGGGCGCCATCAATGATGTGCAAAGTTGCAGTATCCACGGGGAGGCGAGGTGTGCAACGCGACTACAATCGTTGCGCAATGTAGAGCTCATATGCATTCTCCGCGAGGTGGATACGACAGGTGCGCAGAATTGCTGCTGATGATTTCGCCATTTTGTTGCGCAGAAGAACCTGATCTGGTGCTTGTATGTTGTTTGTTGGCTCAATCCCAAGACGTGTTGCAGCGTAGGTCGTTTCTTGGGCATTTTACTCTCACGTCGCGTGCGCAATTCTCCCGGCAGTCTGTTAACGAATCGAGTTGTCGGCGTGACTTCGTGTGTTGCGCAAGGAAAAAGCTCCTCCAAGTCGGCAATGCTTGCAGCCGACGGGTCGGAGATCGCCATGCATACCACCCTTAGCATGATGTCGATCTGGCTGCTGATCAATGCGCTGATCGTTGTGCTGATGATGCCCGTCGACAAGTCTGCCCGGTGACGCCAACAGGAGAACCTCGGATGCGGAGGTAAGCAGCATCGCTGCGTCCCAGTCTTGCCACTGAAGATCGAAAAATGCTGGCGTTGTCTCACAGGCTGTCCGCCGACACGCTGTGATGTCCGCTTGGGAACCAATGGCCGCAACGGAACACGGTCGTGCAGCCCCCGAACGGCTGAAACTTGCGACTCCTTAGCCGGCACGCAGCTTGCAGTAAGCGGCGCATGACATAGCGCAGGCCGCGCTATGTCATGCGCTCCCATGGTTTCCGCCGCGTCTGCTTGACGCGCCAGGGCCGGCCAGCGTGGCCCGCCGATCTTATCGAGAAAAGTCCATGAACACGCCACCACTCTTCTCCGCGGTGTTGCCTTCGATTGCTTGCGCCACGTCCACGGCGCTTTCACAGGAGCGAACGGATGCCGCCGTAACTGACGACCCATTCCTTTGGCTCGAGGAGATGGAAGGGCGAGGCGCGTTGGCTTGGGCTCGCGGCGAGAACGAGAAGACGCTCGGGGTGCTTCAGTCAGATCCTCGCTATCGGCGCTTCTACGAACAGGCGCTCTCCATCCTGCAGGCCAAAGATCGGATCGCAGATGTTCCATTCGAAGGGGGCGGTTTGGAGCAGTTCTGGCGAGACGAGAACCAGGTGCGCGGCGTCTGGCGGCGCACCACGCGTGAGAGCGATCGTAGCCAACACCCAAAGTGGGAAACCATTCTCGACGTGGACGCCTTAGCTGCCACCGAAAACAGAAATTGGGTCTTTCAAGGTCACAGCTGCCTTCCGCCTGAAGAGCGCCGTTGCCTGATTAGTCTTTCCGATGGCGGAAAGGATGCCGTGTCCATACGAGAGTTCGATCGCGCCGCCAAGACCTTCGTCGCGGACGGCTTTCATCTGCCCGAGGGCAAGCAGGACGTCAGCTGGGTCGATGGTGACACCCTCCTTGTTGCACGGAACTGGGGCGAGGGGACTTTGACGCAAGCGGGCTATGCTTTTGTGGTGAAGGAGCTCAAACGTGCTCAGCCGCTCAGTGAGGCTCGTGAGATCTTTCGGGGCGAGCCCACCGACGTTGGGGCGTCCCCCTTCGTGCTTCGTGACAGCGAGGGTCATATTCATGCGACCGGCGCCGCCCGCGCAATCAGCTCTGTCGAGTCCGAGTATGTGGTCTTCCGCCCCGATGGGCCCGTCAAGCTCAATCTGCCGAAGAAGGCCGAGATCGCCACGCTCGCGTGCGGCCGCCTGCTTGTGAAACTTGATGAGGACTGGTCACCGTCCGCGGGCATCTGCTTCACGGCCGGCTCGATGATCTCGTATGACCTCGATGAATGGAAACAGGATCCGTTGCGCGCCAGACCATCGCTCGTCTTTCAGCCGGGGCCCCGGCAGGCACTGAGCGAGTTCACTCACACAAGGAACTTTTTGATTCTAACGATCCTTGAGAACGTTCAGAGTAAAGCGTTCCTCTACAAGTACGATCAGGGAGCTTGGTCCGCGACACCGATCCCGCTGCCGGAAGATACAAATGTCAGCCTGTCAGCCACCTACGATGAAGCCGACCGGGTCATATTCACCGTCTCGAGCTATCTCAGACCAACCTCAGTTTGGTCTTTTGATGCCGAACGCAAAAGCTTGGAGGAATTGAAGAAGGCACCCTCTGCCTTCGATGCGTCGAACCATGTCGTGGAGCAGCTCGAGGCCATTTCGCGTGATGGCACGTCAATTCCCTATTTTCTGGTGCGGCCCAAAAACGCAAGCACGATCCCGACACTTCTCCATGGCTATGGCGGTTTCCAGGAGTCGCAACTGCCGTCTGATCTGGGACCGATGGGGCGGCTATGGCTCGAACAGGGCAATGCCTATGTCGTTGCGAACCTGCGCGGGGGCGGTGAGTTTGGTCCACAATGGCATCAAGCGGCCCAGGCGGCAACGAAGCAGACGACATGGGATGATTTCATTGCCGTTGCCGATGACCTGATCCGTCGGAAGATCACTAGTCCGCGCAAGCTGGGCGCGATTGGCGGCAGCCAGGGCGGCTTGCTCGTTGGCGCCGCGATCACCCAGCGTCCCGAGCTCTTCAACGCGGCGATCATCGAGGTGCCGCTATTCGACATGCTTCGATACACCAAGCTGGGCGCGGGCGCCTCCTGGATCGGCGAGTACGGTGACCCCGCCATTGCCGAGCAGCGTGCGTGGATCGAAGGCTACTCGCCATACCAGAAGCTGGTGGCGGGCAAGACCTATCCCGCTCCCTTAATTCTTACCTCCACCAAGGACGACCGCACGCATCCAGCGCACGGCCGCAAAGCTGCCGCGAAGCTCGCCGCGCTGGGCCAGCCTTACTTCTATTACGAGAACATCGACGGCGGACATAGCGCCGCGGCCAATCTCGTGGAAGATGCGCGTCAACTCGCCCTTGAATACACCTATGCATCGAGGCGGCTTTGTTCTGAGTAAGTTCGGCGGACGGGCTGATCGAAGTCGATATCTAGAGACCATTGATTATCTCAACTCCTCACATTGCTCATCTGAATTCATGGAACGCAAGGCGAGAGAGCTGATGAGGGTGGTCGGACTCGATGAAGCTCGTCAGATGCGCAAATTCCTGGCGTCCCAAGCACAACATGACGAGCTGGAAGTAAGTTGCCAGATGGGCTTCCTTGATTGAGGATTGTCAATCCGCGCCATGCCTGCATTGAGCTACGTGACATGCCCTGATCAACCAATTATTTCTCGTACGGTGAAGTCGCTACGCAAGCGGTCACGGATGCGACCAATTGCTTATTCCTCCGCGCAGTCGCCGTCAGAGGCCGCGGCGACGCAGGAACGGCAGATCCAATCGACGCACAGCGTGACGCAGCAGTCGCCTCGGCTGCCACCCCGGCTGCGAAGCGCGCGGCACTTAACTCAGGTAAAGTGCTATCGTTCTCACGCAGCATAGATCCAAATCGACAGCGATTGTTGATGGCCTGGAATGATTGTCTTTCCGCGGTGAGAAAGCGTTTGCGCAGGGTTGCACAATATTGTCTGCCAACTGCACGAGCGGGCGGTATGACCCCGACACATTTCGCGATCGTCAAAACTTCTATTAGGACGCTACTCATTCGCCAAACGTGAGGAGGTCGCCACATCGAGTGGACGCCAAGGACCATGTTTCGCTCGACGGATGAGGGGGGATTCCCTCCCGTCGTCATCGATTTCCAAAGAACCGAGTTGGTATTGGCAGCAGAATTCCCCATCGGTAACTTTCCGGGTCGCCCAACCGGCCTTTGTCTTAAAAGTTCCCGCTCGGTAACCTTTTTGCCTCTTCATATCGGAACTGCGTAAAAAATCCCGCTCGGTAACTTTTCGCTGGACATTCCCCGTTTCAGCTCATAAAGTTCCCGATCGGTAACTTATGACGAGAGGAGCTATGAACACGCCTCCAAAGGGTACTTCCCCCTCATGGGGAAAGGACGCTCCTGGCGAGACCGGTGTCGCGCGCCAAGCCGCCGAGTTCGCTGCAGCATTCGGTCGCCTCATCCAGGAAGAACGCAAACGCCAGGGCCTCCGGCAGGACGAGCTGGCCATGGTGAGTGGGACAGGAAAGCGCTTCATCGTCGACCTCGAGGCCGGAAAAAGCACCTGTCAGCTCGGGCGCAGCCTGCACGTGGCAAACGTGCTCGGGCTGCGCATCGAGGATGTTCTCAAGGACGCCCAAGCCCGCCGCGCGAACACTTCCGAGACACCGGACATTCCCGAGAGCGAGGAGGAGGAGCCTGATGGACCGTCTTCCGGTTTACTTTGAGACGCGAGAGGTCGGCTGGATCACGAGCGCTGACGAAGCGTCAGGCTTCACCTATGCCGAATCCTGGCGCGGGCTGACCGGCGCCTTCCCTGTGTCGCTCACCATGCCGCTCTCGCGGGCGTCCCACGATGCCTCGGCAATTCTGCCATGGGCGGCAAATCTGCTGCCGGAGAACGCAACTCTCGGGATCGTAGGTCATATGCTCGGCAAGTCGCCGGCCGATGTCATCGGTCTTCTTGCCGAGATGGGCCGCGACACCGCCGGCGCGCTCTCCGTCGGACAGCCTGGCACCGGGCTCATCGCCGGAAAATGGCGAGAGATCCCCGACAAGGCCGCGCTCGAGCGCATCCTCAATGAGCTACCCCACAAGCCCTTCCTCGTCGGCGAAAATGGCGTGTCGATGTCGCTTGCCGGTGTGCAGACGAAGCTCGCCGTCGCTCTGGATGGCGACACCCTGTACATACCGATCGACGGCGCGCCATCGACCCACATCATCAAGCCCGATGGCGAGCACTTACCTGGCGCCGTCCAGAACGAGGCATTCTGCCTGACGCTCGCGCGCATGATCGGAATCCCGACGCCGAAGGTGACGACCGGAACGGCAGGCGAACGTAGCTACCTGCTGGTTGAGCGCTATGACCGCCGTCATGACGGCAAGAGGTGGCGGCGGCTGCATCAGGAGGACTTCTGCCAAGCCCTGGGCCGACCGCCAGCTGCCAAGTACCAGAGCAACGATAGAGGCCTAAAAGGACCATCATTGGCCGACATGGTCGGCGTGACCCAGCGCCACATGACAGCACAGGAGACCGCCCGCTTCGTCGACCTTGCCATCTTCAATCCAATGGTGTGGAACACGGATTCCCACGCCAAAAATTACTCGCTGATGCTATCGGCGCGCGGCGCCGCCATGGCGCCAGGCTACGACATCGTCTGTGCGGCGCCATATCCGAAGATCACACGCAACATGGCGCCGAAGATCGGCGGGCAGAAGCAGGCTGATCAGCTTGGACGCAACCACTGGGAGCGCTTCGCCATCGACTGCAAGCTCTCTCCAACACAGACGTTCCGCCGCGTCTCCGAGATTGCTCAGGCCGTGACACACCATGCAATGGTGGCGAAGGCCGAGGTCGAAGCCATGCCTGCCCGCGGCGATCCCGTCCTGGACACTGTCGTGGAGGCGGTGATTTCGCGCGCGCGCGGCTACCTAGAGCGCCTGAAGCAAACGGAGCCAGCGCCGAAAGGCGCGGCAGCCCTATCGCCCTAGCATTACAGTTGCTATTTTCGGTGAGTTCTGGGTGGGACCATGTTCGGAATCTGATGATTGGCGGCGCGTCGGTTGAAGATGCGCTGACGCTGTGGGCTTCCTCGTTGCGAGATGCCAAGCAACGCATCCGTCCGCTGTTTACGCAGGAGCGGGTGGCGGTCTCGGCGGGGCGGTTTCTCGACGGACTGTTGAGTAACGAGCCGCGCAAGACGGGTTGGATGCGGGCTGAAGCGGCCGGCGATCCAGGCCCGTGGCGCCAGCAGGCGATCCTGGGTCGGGGGCAGTGGGATGCCGACGCGCTGCGCGACATTGTGCGTGAGTACGCGCTGGAAACGCTCGCCGATGAGGACGCGGTTCTGGTTATCGATAAGACCGGGTTTTTAAAACAGGACAAGGCATCGTGCGGTGTCGCACGCCAGTACACTGGCTCGGCGGGCAAGATCACCAATTGCCAGATCGGAGTGTTCGCCTCCAATGTGTCGCGGCATGGCCATGCCTTTATCGATCGCACACTCTACCTGCCGGAGGAATGGACGGACGCCCCCGCTCGCCTGATGGCACCGCATGTACCGAGCGATGTGGACTTTGCGACCAAGCCCAAGATCGCGCGTCGAATGATCGCTCGTGCGCCGCAAAGGCGCCGTTCTCGTTCGTGGCGGCGGACAGCGTGTATGGCACGGGCGAGATCGAAACCCTGCTGCGCGAGGCGGGCAAAGGCTATGTTCTGAGTGTTGCTTCCAATCACGTGTTCCGTTCCTGGGGCAAGCCGCAGCCTGTCGCCGGCACCGCCTCCGCGATCGCGCAGAACCTTCCCAAGAACGCCTGGCGCCGCCGTCAGGCGGAGGGACCAAAGGTCCGCGCTGGCACGACTGGGCCTATCTCGAGTTGGGCCGATCTCGACGTCAGTGAATACAACGACGACCTTGCCGGGGAATGGACGCGGGGTCTTCTGATCCGCGGCTTGGCCTTCTTCTCCAGTTGGTGCCCCGAGGGCACCTCCATGCAGAAGCTGGTGTCGGTAGAAGGCCATCGCTCGCCCATCGAGGACAGCTTCGAAACCGCCAAGAACGAGCTCGGCCTTGATCACAACGAAAGCCGCTCCTGGCCTGGCTGGCATCGCCATGTCTCACTCGTCATGCTGGCCTTCGCCATGATAGCCGTCATCCGTCATCGGGCCAATGCTGAGCCAGCGCACAAAAAAACGCGACGCCGGCGCACCAAACATCGTTCCTGATCCGCTGGTCGATCCAGGATATCCGTCGCATCGCTATCAAGCTCGCTCAACGGCGCATCTCGATCGACCGTGTTCTCGCATGGTCGCTCTGGCGGCGAGCTCACCAGGCCGACGCTCGCCGCGCTCACCTCAGACGAAGAATGCAACTGTAATGCTAACTTAGATGAGCCCAGAGCCTCTCTTCGCGAAAAGCCTGATCAGTCTCGAATTATCTGACGTCGGACAGGATGCCAACTGCGTTGTTCAACAAGGACCTACAGAATGCAGGCGTGAGCTTGCCGCGGTGGATCACGACGTTTTCGTGCCCCATCGCGGCTCGCGCGCTCTGCCAGTGCCGATTGTAGCCGCGCTGTTCATTGGATTTCACGTGGCAAGCGGCGAATTCGGCGTCAGCCGCCGTCGCCAACTGCCACGCATGTACCGGCCGCTTCGTATGGATGTGCACCCACATCGGATTCGCCGCCGCACCGTTGCGCAGTGCCTTGGGCCGCAGCTTAATCTCGAACAGCGTCCCCGGATCACCGCTCAACGCGCGCGGAGGATCCGGAGGCTCCAACTCCCCGGCCGCCCGCAACCCTTCAAGGTATTTCTGCGAGGGAAAGCCATAGCTCTTCATGCAATCGATCATGATCGCGGCTCTTTGCCTCTTCAATGAGTTTGCCTGTCCCTGCACCTCGGAATACATCGTCTTGAGCCGGACTATCTTGTCGTGTACTTCGGGCACTTGCGCGGGCGTGAGCAAGCCACTTCGACGAGGCTCCTCCACCGCGGCTACACAGGCTTCGATCTCGGCGGCCTGTCTGTGGAGGCGCTCGACGACGATATTTAGGACGTGGTCGGCGTCCTCGGGTTTCATCTGACGCGCTTGCGAGACGGCGCTTTGCTGAGCGGGCAGATCGAACTTCAAAAGTTCGTCCAATCGCTTGAGCATTCCCGTCAGCGCTTCTCTGGAGGGCGGAGCCTGCCACATCAGCAGGTTTCCGCTCGCCGACGATGACGCCCGCGCGCGGGCCTCCTCCGCGCTCGTGAGTTTCTTTGTACCCAGATCCGAGAGTACGATAACCTTGCGTGTTGAGCCCGTGCCAGCGTCGGACCCGGCGAGCTGCGGCTCAGCGCCTCCAGCTGTCGAACTCCCCTCGCCTGCGGCTGCTGCGCGCCTGCCGTTGCCCTTCCTGCGCGCTGCAGTGCCTTCGCCCACCCCGGCAGTATGTTCCGGCAGCACAGCCCAAGCCGACGGTTCAATCGTGGCTGGTGTCTTTGGCTGAAGTGCCAGCAGCCGCATGACTTCGTCCGCTGTAAGCCACGCGCCTTCCACTATCTGATCCAGCAATTCTAGCGGAAGATCGGCTCCCGCTCCGGCGTCCGTCAGGCTGGCAACCATGCCGCTCACTCCTGACGCAAATTCCGAAAGCCGCTCCATGACTCCTTCCAGAACGTCACGGTGCTCAGCGTCAAGCGGCGCTCCGTTGCGGTTCATCACCGCCTCGGCCGTCGAGGCGAATGCCGGAACAACATCCTCGATGAAGGTCCCGAGCAGACGCACCCGCCCGTCTCCATCGATAAGGGCGTCTCTGACGGCTGGTCCCAACCTGCTCGCTAGGGAGAGCTGCGCGAGAGTGATCTGCGATTCCAGATACTTGTACTTCGTATTGAGTGCATAGCCGGTATGCAGTCGTAGCGCCGCCTCTTCGGACTTCCGCAACTCGGGCGTGCTGCTTGGTAGGTCGGCAGTAGCCGCGCAGACGGACTGCATCCGCTCCGAGCGCAATGCCCTCTTTCTCCACCACTCCATGCAGTGCTCATAGTAGGGCTCCACGCCTGAAAGCACGCGGTTCAGCTGGTCAGGCGAAGCGGTGCGGATGATCCTGCCGAGCAGGGCTGCCGCTTTGTGTCTGCTCTTCTCCAGGTCATCGAAAATCGTAGCAGCCACGGCGTTACCTTCGTCGGCCGCGCCCAGCGTCTCATCGCGGAGCTGGCGAGCCCGATCGTCGGGCAGAATGCGCCCCGCCAAACCTGGGGGCAGAGCAGCGTAGTAGTCCAGAACTGCTGAGCCTGCCTTGACGACTTGATCGATCAGCTCTTGCCTCTCGGACAAGGTCCGGCCGCCCGTGGCTGCCCTACGACAAGTGTTAAAGTCCTCAAGCAGGCTGCCCAACGTTCGCTTTGCTGCCTTAACCTCATCTCTTGTTGGAGCCGCCACATCCGAAGTTGGTTGCCGGTTCACGAGCGGCGCGGTTCTATCTTGAGGCCCGGAGCGCATCCGCTCCACGACGGCCTCGAAAGATTGACTGCGTTCCCCAGGGACGAGGCCGAACTCCAGACTCGAACTGCTCGATACCCCAGTGCTGTCGGCTCCTGCAGCTCCAACGTACGATTTGCCAGCTCGGCCGATGCCCGTCATATTTATCTCCGATAGAAGAGTCGAGAATGCGCAGCCTTCCTGGCTAAACCGCTTCGCTGACGAGTAGCTGACCAAGAGCGTTTTTCCCGATGCACAAGCCCATGTCGCCTCGGGTCCACTTCCATCGCAGCTGCTGTGCTGCTGAAGACAGCGATGCCGGTATAACCGCCTCAGCTGCGGGATCATCACGTGCAGTACATGACCGCAGCCTGAAGCGCGAAATTTTCGCGAGCGCGCTGGACGCAGCACACCGTCACTCGACAGCCTTGCATTGGGGGTTCATTTTTCCTCTGGAAATTGCACGCGATCGGCGCAGCAATGGGCGCGCGGACGTTTCGGGCGAAAATCCGTACGCGGGACATCGGCGCATAATCTAGTGTCCTAAACCAGAAGTTCATGGCGTCTTGGCTGATTGTGAGCGCAGAAGCGTTCGATGGAGCTGAGAATGTCGTCAGCTGATTTGGTCCATCGGAATGGGCTCGGGTCGGCGTTGTGCTGTTCGATGAAGGACGTGATCTCAGTACGTACCTCCGCCACGCTGCGGTAGATGCCGCGCCTGATTTTGCGCTCGGTGATGAGGGCAACGAAACGTTCGACCTGATTGAGCCAGGATGAGCTGGTTGGCGTCAGATGGACGTGCCAGCGCGGTCTTTTGGCCAGCCAGTTACGGATCAGCGGCGTCTTATGGGTTGCCTAATTGTCCTTGACGAGATGGCGTCCAGATCATCCGGCACGGGACTTCGATCTCATCAGAAACTTGCGGAATTCCGTGGCCCGTGGTGCCCGTAACACTTGCCGATGACCCGGCCGGTTGCTAGAGCCGCAAATAGCGATGTCGTGCCATGGCGCTTGTAGTCGTGACTGCGGCGTTCCACCTGACCAGGACGCATGCGGAACGAGGGTTGGCTCCGATCTGGCGCCAAGATCTGTGGCTTTTCGTCGACACACAGCAGATGGCTCGCTCGGGCGGGACCACGTAGAGGCCGACGACGTCGCGAACCTTGGCGACGAAGTTAGGATCGTTTGAAAGCTTGTAGGTCTCCAACCGATGTGGCTGCAGGCCGAAGGTGCGCCATATCCGCTGTACTGTCGAGACCGACAGTCCACTGGCCCTCGCCATGCTGCGCGAGCTCCAGTGAGTGGCCTTGGGCAGTTTCGTCTCAAGGGTGCGGACGATTACTGCCTCGATCCGGGCATCTTCGATCGTGCGCGGCGTCGCTGCTCGATCCAGGAAACCCGTCGCATCGCTATCAAGCTCGCTCAACGGCGCATCTCAATCGACCGTGTTCTCGCATGGTCGCTCTGGCGGCGAGCTCACCAGGCCGCCGATGCACGGCGCGCTCTACGCCGCTGTATGTCTGATAGGCCATCGTACCGACGAGCGTGGCGCGAAGCGGGAAAAGTCCCGCGCGCGCGAGTTCGTTGACGACGAGACTTTCCATGTGGGGAAGGCAGGGTAACCGGCCCGCCTCAACTTTGCTGCCAGCTCGCGTCGCGCGCGATAGCCAATCTTGGCGCGCTGGAAAGCTTCCGCGCGTTTGGCAATCTCGGGATCGTCGGTCGGACCGACATATTTGAGGGTGTCTTCTTCGATCCCTCGCCACCGAGGGCGTGTAGATCTTGTAGTAATAGTATTCGCGGTTGGCTCGCTTCTGTTTTGAGAAAGGTCCCGTTTTCCGGAGCGGCTCGCGAGCCTCAATAAGGATCTCTCGCAGCGACTCGGCGGCTTGATCGTGCAAATCCGCCTCAACGGAGGCCGTCGAAAAACTGAGGCCTGAGATCACCGACCGCAAGCAGCGCGAAGCCGCGCTCGCTGTCCGCGAGGCGCGCAATCAGGCCGCCCAGTTCACTAGTCTAAGAGCCTGCGGGCCATTCTGGCCGACCTGAAGCGCGTCCGACGGACCGTCATGGAGCCGAAAACAGTCGCTACCCGGCTGGAAGCCTTTTTCGAGGAGTTCGTGGAATAACTCCTGCTGAAGGACTTCGAATCCGTTCTCACCGTTAATCATCCGTACCGCTTCCGCGACGCCATCGTCGATCTCGCGCGGAGGATCTCCTACACCCTGGAAACCATGCAGGTCTTCGCCGAGGAGTACACAGCTTCCAGCATGGCAGCCGACATCGAGGACGGTCGAATGGCCGCTGCCGACGACCTGCTGGCCATCGAAAGCATCTTCGATCAGATCGGGGAGATGTTCGACAGGATCGAGGCCTTCCGCAGTCAGCTCGAAACCCGGGTCCGCAACACCATTAAGTACGCCGAGCGAGGCGGGCAGGGACTCGTCGGCAGG
This sequence comes from Bradyrhizobium sp. CCBAU 25360, assembly GCF_028128695.1. Taxonomy (NCBI): domain Bacteria; kingdom Pseudomonadati; phylum Pseudomonadota; class Alphaproteobacteria; order Hyphomicrobiales; family Nitrobacteraceae; genus Bradyrhizobium; species Bradyrhizobium sp. CCBAU 25360. The sequence goes on along the minus strand of NZ_LBJA01000001.1, from coordinate 911,338 downwards.
GCCGGCGACCTGGTGCGACGCCTGGATGCCCTACCGCGGGATGGCAGGCACCACAAGGCCACAATCGAATGGAGCATAGCTTCAATCCGTGCCCGGCAATCAGCGCCGCGATCCTGGCCACGAGAACAAGAGTCTCGGCGACTGCACTGGCTCCAAGAAGCTTCATTGGCATCACGATAGCTCCGCGAGCTGGTAATCGACAGACCAGACGCCCAGAGCCCCTTAAATCCTGAGCGCTGCGCAATTGTGGCAGAAAGGCCATCATGGGCTTCGATCAAAACGAGAGCTCATCATTCGAGCAGACCTGGACACTAAGCATTACGACAGGCGAGAGCCGCGCGGGTTATTGACCTGCGGTGGACCGAACGGCTCGTGCTTGATGCTGCATGTCTAAATCCTGTAAGCCGACCTAGATTGCCAACAACGTCGCTACTCATATTTTTTCGGCGTGATGCCGCTCAATGACCAGTATTGGTAGTTTATTGGGACCGCAAAGGCTTCCATGATCGCCATAGGGTTGGCGCCGAACGCAGAGCTTTCGCTATGGGTTGATTGGCCTAGCGCCTAAGGCCGGAAAGAAGGGCTTCGGATGCAAAATGAATGACCCGGGTTCGCGAGCCCGTGCTACGTCCCGAGAGAGAATTCCCACACTCCTTCGGGGGAGGAGTGCTTAGGGAAAGGGTGATATCCGGCTCACATAGATTTAGAGCTCACATAGAATTACACGCAAATATCGACAGTCACGGTTGTCGTAATGCCGCCGTCGGATTGACGACAATGTCAAAAGCCCGTTGATAGGGCTACAGCAGGATGGCAGCCTCGTGCGAATGGAACGGCAATCGCCGAAGAACTTGTCCTGATTCGCCGATACTTTGCCGGCGCCACCGAGTGGTATGGCATTTGCTGATGCCATTCCTGTTCTCTCGAACCCAGGAGAAAATCATTGGCGGATGTGCAAGAGGTTGTGCTGTCGGAACGAGAAAAACAGTGCTTGCGATGGATCGAGCAGGGGAAGTCATCCTGGGAGATCGGAGTCATCCTGAACGTGAGCGAGAACACCGTCAACTTTCATGTCAAGAATGCGATGCGAAAGTTGGAAACCACCAGCCGGACGCAGTGCGTCGTCAAGGCGCGGCGTTTGGGTCTTCTTTAAGCCGCGGTTTCGGTGGCGCTGTGGCGAAATACAAGCAGACAGCGATGATAGAGGTGCTGATACTATGAACAGTGCGTGCTTCCATGTCATCGCTGATTGTTACAGTGAGGCGCAACGCGGACAAGGTAATCAAGCTAACGGCGCACGCGCATCACACTCTTGAAACTGGACGGTCAGGGGGGCCCAATGTCGGTCCTCCGTTTGCCAGCCTAGCGGCGTAAACGTGTCGCAAGCTAAAGTGTGGTGGATCATAGCGGCTGGCGTGCTGAAACTGTGATGACCCAAACGCAGCTCGGACGGCCGGGCCGGACCTTAAGTCGGCAATGATGGTCGGCAGACGCATTCCAAAACACGTTGCTGGTAGACGTTGCACGAACTATGACTCTGCGCGCTTAACCAAGTTCGGGTGATTCTCACGAAACGTTGCTGGCTTAGTGACCGATACTTCGCGGACCATCAATGCAGACGTCGTGTTTTTTGATTATTGGGGCGTGTTCGATGCGTGCAACTCGTCTTGTGAACCGTTCGCCGCGGCAACCGAAGCGAAAGGTCAAATCGTCATCCGGATCCACAGGAATGGAAGCGAAGTGCGGTCGCGTCAGGGGCTTTCTCTATCGTTTGCATATTGGACGACAGCTAGGCGATCCGACAGAAAAATGAGACGAGACCTTCGCATCCATACCGCGCTGTTTTTTGCCGCTGCTCTTGATGGCCGGAAGACTCTTCGCTAGATCACAACGGTTCACTATGGAGGTGCCGACGTGGCAATGGGTATTGTGAAGTGGTTCAATCCGACCAAGGGTTATGGATTCATCAGGCCCGAGGATGGAGGCCCCGATGTCTTCGTGCACGTCAGTGCCGTGGAAAAGGCCGGTTACACCACTCTCGAAGAGGGGGCCCGCGTAAGTTATCAGCCCAAGGCCGGGCGTACGGGCAAGATCTCAGCTGAAGATCTCCGGGTTGGCTGATCCGAAAGCCGAATGACGTCTTGGACGAGAGCGGGGTCTCTGTCTCGGGTTGATGAGGATAGTTGTCAGCTAATGGTGAGGTCTTGCTGACGTGACCACTCCCCTTCTCAGCTGAAGCGACATAGCCGAGGCGTGCGCCGTCCAGGCATTTTGGATTGCGACACCGGTGAAGCGCTGTCGGCGCAGAGCCGTCAGTCCCGTGACAAACACTTCTCGGTGCGGGCTGGTAGTGATTGTGGTTCGAGTGCGGTGATTGTTTCATCACGAGAGCCGAGCCCTAGAAAGGCGCGTCAGCATAGCGCCGCACCGTGCTCTGGCGCAGGGTCTGGCGCGTTCTGCTTTGCCTGAACTGCCTGCTGAAGATGGTCCGGAACTTATTGCCTGGCATGCGCCGCCTGAGGCACGAACTCGTCCTGGACCTCCATCAAAGCCGTCGGGCTCGACGCGGAGGATTGTCCACGCTCTGCTCCTTCTGTCAAGGACAGTACCGCTACACCGGAGACTTTGCGAGAAGCTGACGGGCTTTGCCGCTGGCTACAAAAAAAGACGATGCGCCAGTTGCCGCATTCGGTCTTGCCGGTCACGGGCTGCCGTAATCCTAAACGCAATTGTTCAGGACAACTGCCCGCCAGCTTACCAATCTTTTGTGAAGCCACTCCACCATTCCACAGAGTGCCCGTAAACACCATTTCATGCCGTGGTTTACGCGAATTCGACCCAGATATACTTCGGCATAGTTGTCAGCCTCAATCCACGTGAGAGGCGTGCCAGATCGTGCCAATTCTTGGACTCGACAGATCTCACCGTTCAGTCACTGAAGCCCGGTCTGTATATGGACCGGAAGAAGCTGGCCTTTGCCTTGCGTGTCCGCAAGAGCCGAAAGACCTGGGTGGTTGTCAAACAACCGCACCAAAATTCGGCTGGGTCACTATCCTGACTTGAAAGTTGCTGAAGTACGCCGCCGCGGCTTTGCCGCTCTTGGTACTCCCGTTGCGGAAAATGAAACGTCAATGACCTGGGTCAAGAACATGCTGCTTGATTTGGAGAAGCCAATCGATAACGCAAGCGCCAAGGAGGGCGGAGAGACATCGAGAATGATGGGGGCTAAGGCGCCCATGAACTCATTCTGGTGCTTTGCGTTACGACACGGATCTGCGCCTGCAGCATGATCGTACCATACGCTACCTTGCAGGTAATCAGCGGAATTCGGTTTATGCGCGCCGCGAATCGTCGCCCCTCTTGAGGCAGTCACTCTGCAACCCTAGGGTCCATTAGGGGTACAAAATTCCACTGCTGAGCAACTGACCCTTTGAACTGGTAGAGCCAAGTAGGATTGCCATCTTTCATGACGCGGCTTTTGTTCTCGATGCACAGCTTAGTGTCGGCGATACTCAGAATAGCAATTCCCATCGCTGCTTGGGATCGGCAGGGTTGTAGACTGCAAGCATCAGCGCTACTTCCGGAGCGATGCGATCGCCTTCCTGTGCGATTGCGAACTTACCTGCGCTTGACTTCAACGTTGATATGCGAATGTCGGGTTGCAAACATTTTGCGTCCTGATGGGCATGGAGACAGACCAAAAGGACACACTGCACAAGTATACACAGCCAAGCGAGGTACAGCAGCCTTTTGGAAGAAAGGCACGGTGCTTGCTTGGGTGCAGTGAGCGTCACCGGTCTTGCAGGGGCTGTGATGCTGGGGCGGGCCTGACATGTTTCAAGACCATTTCGGGTCCGCCCCGTTACTGCTCGCGAGGCAACATGGAGCAACGTATTCGAGCGGCTTCAGCGGCTATCGCGTTCGCTCATGCGCTCGGGCGCGACGTCCTCAGCGTATACGAACATGAAGGCCGCAAGTACAACAGAATCAGAGTCCGCGTAACTGGGAGCATAACAAACGGCTACGACTTCGAAAGTGAATGCCACATCGCCGGTTCGCTACCGAGTATATATCACTTCGGTGCGGAGTCGCATTGGCTACTGAGGCCCAAGTGCCCAGGAGTCTATAGCGGTCTTGATTATTGCACCTCAACCTCCTTCTCCGTGAGAGTGACAGACAATGGTGTCCAGATAGTCGATTGGCGGAGGAATTCCTTCACATACAACGTCTGGTGGGTGGTCCGCGCAATAGAAGGAAGCCGACAATGGAATTTGTGCTAGCAATTGGCGCTCTACTCGTTTTCACCGCAATCACGGTCGCTTGCCTGTGGGCGCTTGGAGCCCGGCGTGGCTGAGTATCTTGGTGAATGAGCCGATGGAGAAAGCGTTGTTACCATGCCGCTCCTTCTCGTTGAATTTCTGTGTGGTCCGGATTGGCCTGAAGGCCCCCCAAGCGGTCGTGCTGTTGTGGGTGTTGATTGTGTGCAAGAGCCGCCGGAACGGGTGCTGACTGCTCGAAAGCTATACGGGTGCGTGGCCTAACTCGCGGCCCGCTCGCAGGGTCGCGCGTTTTGAGCGGATCACTCTGCAAGCTTAAGGTTCAGTTAATTGGGAGAGTAGGGCAGGTCAGCGGTTGGTGTGACAGCACCAAAACGCCCATCTTGAAGGCCATGATCTCACCGGCGCTTCCTTTGTGGAAAACAAGGCAGTCACCATAGCTCAATACGTGCGCTAGATAGCGTCTATTCAGTGGAAGCGGCGCGCCGCTGACTTGAATGCTCCGATAGCTGTCTTCGCGACGCTTTGTGATGCGCGTGATCTGGCCAGGTGCCATCTGGCTGACTCCGGTTAACTTCTAAAATCATACAGCTCGTCAGAAAGCCGCGACACTCCCGGCTTAAGTAGGCCATTTCCCAATGGACCGCGAACGCATGCGTTATTCTCGCTTGCTGATCGTCCCATGGAAGAACGGCGGGCAGCCACGATCGGTCTCGCCCCAGTGGTCATCGTGCGGTTGCTCTCTCTTCGGTTTTCCTCGGCCGCTGATCCGACCAACTCTCCCGCTCGTTTGTATCCATCCGAGCTAAGCCGCGGATAAAGGATTATGGATCCCGCTACGGGGTTCGCTGTCGGTTACAATTGCCTCCCTCAGCTCGTCGTCAGTGAAGAACCGATGTCCCGCGTTGACGCGGTCAGTCAAGATGGGCGGCACCCTGGGCTCATAGCGGCTTAGCTTATCGAATTGCTGCATCTGCCAACGCAGGTATGCGATCTCATCTTCGACATCACGCTGATAGTATGTGTGGTTGGACTGGTATGCGCTGATCCTACTCCAATAGCCGCACGGAAGCTTCAGCTACGTTCCGAAAGTGGTGGCCTTCATTTCGCCGCGCGCTTCTTAGCGTGCGTTTTCTTCGCAGTCCGACGCTTCATGTTGATCTGCTGCTCGGCAGGCGTGAACCCCATTACCCTTTTGTGATCTTATACTGCGGTTCTGCCTGATCATCGCCCGGCGGGGCCAGATTGAGCCAGCGCGAGGGGACGCTCACACCGCGCTCAGGCTCGGGGACCAAAAATCGCCATCTGTTCTTTGACGGACGGTTGGCCTACTCGACTTGTTCGCGAGACGTGGATCTTCGGGTGGCGGTCTCGCTCCCGCATGAGCAGCTCCACCGTGCTCGCGAGTATCAATTGCGGGAGATTTCGGAGGCCTTGAGTCTCTCATCGGGCAAGCAAGCGAGAAGAGCGAAACCGAAAACCCCGCTGACATTCGAACATTGTCCGGGCTCCCGATCGGCCTGAGCTTGGCGTATTCGCACGCGGGTGCTTGACTCACTCTAGGCTCGACGGTTCAATCTCCCACGCCCGCCAAGATGCCCATGCCGATTGAAGGTGAGACAGTTCGTTCCGAGCGGCGCAGGTGCGTAGCATCGCGACGTAGGATGCAAGCGGGCCACGAACTGATCTTCGACCAGGCTGGGGCCAAACGCGGTTTCAGAATTTAAGCGTGAGATCAGTATCGTGAACAGCCGTGGCATCAGATTGCGATAAGCCTCCAACGCCCTTCTGCATTGCGGATAGATTGCCGATCAGCCGCACAGCACCGTCAGTCTGGCGTTAACGCCCGCCACTGCGGCTCACGCCACAACGTCCTCGCGAAAATGGTGGGAGCATTCTGGCCAACATCGGTTCCCGTAGCGAGCGCTGCTACAGACTCGTGGTTGCGGCTTTCACCGTCTTGCTCAAAACAACGGTTGTTTCAGTCGCGACAAATAGAGCTGCCGGCAGCCAGATGGCGCGAGAAAAACTACATGATTCTGTCTATGAAAATGCTCGAGGGCATTGGCATGTCGGTTGCTTGAATGTGTGACGGCACCAATTTGGTCATGATATTCCTTCAGCACCCGATCCAGGTATTCAAATGAAACGTGCCCACTTCATCCATGGCAGAGGTCTCTTGATGCACTTTTCAAAACGCGTGCCAGCATCGCGAACTCTGCTACCTTCGGATTGCCGTTTGCTTTGCCAGCCAGAATCCGACGGTCCTACAACGGGCTCGCGATAATGGCGGTCCTCAACAAGATGGTGCACACCGGGGTTAAGACGTTACGCTTCTGGACGATCGTTTGTGCCACCTTTAACCCGTGGCTCAAGCGCCCGTATCGGCGAGATGCCAAGCCTGGGTTCTTGGAGCTAAGCGCCGGCCTTGCATCGGTGGCCACACATGGTCAATGAGCTGTTGCAGGACGATTGGGATCCTGAGAAAATAGTCAGGCAGATGGACGAGCTCAAGGTCAAGCTGCTTCGTGCCCAATCGGTCGTCGCCGAATGTAAGGCAGGATTGGCGGATTTGGAGCTGAGGCTTGAGCGTCGAGCAATCTCATTGCGGATCGATGAACGCCACCACAATTCTGCGCCAAACAATTCAATACGTGACGCTACCGCGCGAACCGCGAAGCATCGATGATCCTGCTCACCAGGAAGCTGCCGTGGCGTTTTCCAGGCGATCATGAGACCATTGAAAGCTGCCGTAACCCAAGTTAACGGCGAGAGTACCGACCGGCTTGCGAGGCGTCATTTTTACGGACCGGGCGGGCGAACTGGAGGCCTGCCGTTATGCCGAGCGGTTTGGTGGTCGCGGTGCGTTGGGCCGGCGGATGGGGCGCGGAGTAACACCACATGCGGGACGTCTCCCCGCGGTGTTGACTAAAGCCTCCTGTCTGGAGGGCTGCTCACGCACATGTCAGGATTGAACGTCAAGAGCTGTCCCCCTTACTCAGGGCCAGTTCGGTCGTTTTATCCGTCTTCCCGGCCGTAACCTCGTCAGCTTTTCGAAAGCTTCTCCGAATACGGATAAACCCATCGATCCTGGACGGGAGGCGGGCGTGCACTCGCACAATTTCGACCTATCTAGTGCTGCCCCTCCACCATCGGTACAGCACGCCTGACTAAACGATCAGCAGCCGAGACTGGCGAAAGAAGATGCCTTTGAGCTGCAACTGAATACAGCGCGCGTGGCAGGCCTTGCCTCGATGCTGCGGTCGCAATCCGCCGTCGAATGTCTCGCGCGCGAATCATGATTACATTCACGAGATGGTGAGCGGTCCAATTACTCGTCGGAAACTCTCACCATCTACGGCTGAGAAGTATCTTCAGATGCTTTAAGAGGGCGGATTTCCCCGGTGAGGGCAGCCAGTCGCTCCAGGCCAGTGATGAGAGTACACTAAACCAGCTCGTCAACACGGTGTTCAAGGAGAACAAGCACGCAGGTGTGGCTTTCCAGACGCTTCAAGAACAGCGCGGAGCTTCAGCAGCAGCAGTCGAGGTCAGGCGCGGGTGAGTGCCGCGGCTTCGGCGGGTACTGGGCGTACACGAATTGCTCCCAGCGAGGCTGATGCGCCGCTTATCGAAATCGTTATCAAGAGCAAGCACTGGGCGCCGACGACTTTGTAGATGAAAAAAAGCCGAATCCGGCGACCCGCTTGATTGGCGCGAGAAGGCCGACCATTGACGAAGCTGTCGGATTTTGAACCATCGCATGACGCTTCGTGTTTTTTGCGCATCTGCAAAGTGCTGCTGCGCAGGTACACGGTCCGGGCCTCTGCTGCGTCTTATAAGTATCATCTTGCGCGCGCCAGTGACGCGCGCGGCGGCAAGATCTAGCCAGCGGCTCCATACCGATGGGGCGTGGATGCCTGACAAAGCACGAGGAGGTCGATGACAAAGCTTTTTCGCAACTTGGCCCTATTGTTCATACTGACCTGCATCGTTGTCGTCCCCGGCGCGAAAGCGCAAGACCGCCGGACTATCACCGAGCCTGTTGCACCTCATACGGTGTGCGAACGCCTCGTGCCGTCTGGCAAGCAAGATACGACCACGTTGCAAAATGCCATCGACCAATGTCCTTCCGGGGCCGCTGTGTACTTAGGGCGTGGCGAGTTCCGGTCGGGCCCACTCGAGATGAAATCGGGTGTGACGTTATGGGTCGGACGCGGGGCGACGCTGATCGCCATCCCCGAACCTGCTGCTTACGACAAGGGCCTCGGACAATGTGGTCGTATTGCGGAAAAGGGCGGCGGATGCCGGCCATTCATCAGCTTTTCCAAAACGAGCGGCGGTGGCATCTACGGAGAAGGCATCATCGATGGTCAGGGGGGCGCAATAATTGGCGGCGGCGCGGAAACCTGGTGGCAGCTAGCGCGCCGCGCTCAAGCCCAGGGCGGCAACCAGAACGCCCCGCGCTTGATCCAGATCGATCATGCGCAGGACATCACTTTCTCTGGTGTCACCTTGCGCAACGCTCCCAACTTTCATGTCGCGATGAACCGGGTCCAAGGTGCCACGTTTTGGGGCCTCATAATCGATTCAACGGCGGATGCGCGCAACACCGATGGCATCGATGTTGCCGCGAGTCAGGATGTGACCATTACCCGCAGCTTGATCCGTACGGGTGACGACAACGTCGCAATCAAGGCCGGCGACAATGGCTCAAGCAGCCATATCTCGATCATTGATAACTATTTCGGCTGGGGGCATGGCATGTCGATCGGCAGTGAGGTGAATTCCGGGGCCAGAGACATATTGGTGCATAATCTGACGCTGGATGGTACGACGTCCGGCCTGCGCATCAAGAGCGATGTTAGCCGAGGCGGTCTGGTCGAGAGCGTGACTTATGAGTACGTGTGCCTGAGGGGCAACCGGTGGCCGCTAGCTTTCGATGCAAAATATGATCCGCGCGCACAAGGCACGAGAATTCCGGTCTATCGGCGAATCGTTCTCCGTCATGTGCATGGCGACACCGGTGTGTTGCTGATCCGCGGCGTAGACGAGGAGCATGCACTTGACGTGACACTCGAAGATGTCCGATTTGCCGACTCCGCCACTTGGCAAGTTGAACATGCGAACGTCACCGCAAAACACTCTGACGTATCACCGCCGCTGCCCGGACAAGCTGCAAAACCGCTGCTGCGCGGCTCGGAGGTATGTTCCAGGGCATTCCGCAACAGCAATCGGTAAGCACTACATCCGGCGCCGAACTCGGGTGGTGAGTTCAGCATCTGGGCCAAGATTACTGGTGCTGACGAAGGTCGGCCTCATGTCCGGACTTGTTTGCAATTGTCTGACGGTTTGCAGGGCCGGGAATGCGAAGGTGACGTGGAGGTTCTGATTTGGCGCGAAAAATGTGTTGCCCATGCGCTGCGGCTATCCCGCAGAGATAGGCTCTGTCGACTGCGTCGAGGTGCCGCTGACTCAACGAAGTGTAGGATCATGCGTATTTTTGTTCACCCTGCTGCACTTCTGACGGGATGTTTCTGCATGTCGTCAGCATACGCTCAGCCACTGTTGGTGTCGCATGCCGAGAATGCAGCCTATCACTCCGTGCAGCAAGCTATCGACGCATTGCCGGCGGAAGGCGGAGATGTTCGGATCGCGCCCGGTATCTATCGTGAGAAGGTCAAAATCTCCAAATCCGGTGTTCATCTCTCAGGCACTGGTAGCAAGCCGGAGAATACCGTCATTGTGTATGGCGATGGCGCGATCAATGTAGGAGGAACCGCCCGGTCGGCGACGCTGGATGCCAATGGCGATGACTTCCGGCTCGAGAATTTGACCATCCAGAACGACTACGCTCTCAACCCGGCCAATCCACCCTCCCAGGCGGTTGCACTATCCCTTACCGGAGACAGGGACGTCGTTACGCGCGTCCGCCTGCTCGGCGCCCAGGACACGCTGCTTGCCGGCAAGGGTCCAAACGGCAGAATGTCACGTCAATACTTCTCGAACTGCTACATCGAAGGGCATGTCGATTTCGTATTTGGCAACGCCAAGGCCTGGTTCCGGAAATGTGAGTTGCACGGCATCGCCAATCAAGCGGTCGTCTTTACCGCTCAGAGCAAGGCAGCACCGGACGAGGACAGCGGCTATGTTTTTGATCATTGCACTCTAAGCGCCGACCCTGCCGCGCGCGATATCGCGCTTGGCCGCCCCTGGCGGCCGTATGCCACAGTGGTCTTTCTGTCGACAAAGATAGATACACAGGTCATTCCGGAGGGCTGGCGCGAATGGGATAGGGGCAAGACCAACAACTTGAGCACGAGCTATTTTGCCGAATATAGATCCTTCGGGGTCGGGGCTAACCCCTTAGGCCGGGAATCTTACTCCCATCAACTGACAGATGGGGAAGCCGCGAAATGGTCGCTGACCGCGTTCTTCGCGGGTGCCACAGATTGGCTGCCTGCGGAACCATATCGATGGAAGACAAAACAACGCTGACGGTGAGGGAACAACGGCGATCCTCGGATGAATGACGGAGAGAGCGGACATGATGGAGAGTGGTGTCCAGCAACCAAACTGCCGGGGGCGTGAGAGGGGCAGCGCTTCGGCTGTCACTCCACGCTTAGAGGAGCTCGTTAAGACGCTCCATCGCTCGCGGCGGGATGCGATCATCCGCTTATCCCACGCTTATTGGCAGCCTGTCCAACTACCCGTCGAAGATTGGCGAAATCGAATGCACAAGCGAGCGCAGAAGGTCATTCTTCAGGCTCAGATGCAGGCAAAGTCGGCTTAAATTACCTGTCAGGCGCCGGCGGTCGGCATTCAAGATACCACCGTCAATGGACTCCTTCTCATGTCAAGTGCCGCGCAACATTTCCAAGTGTGCCGATCAAGGAGAGCCCTGATGCAAGAGCATGCGTTAGGGTAGCAGACCTGCATGGCGCCGCCGGGGCGAGCCGCGGGTAACGGCTGCCGACAACAGGTACTCCATGGCGTCCAAAGCGCCACTTTGCGAGGAAAGACAGCACTTGGATCGGGATGATGGTCGTTTTTCATCGTTCCCGAAGTCAAAACTAAATGGGAGAATGCAAAAGTGCGCGACAGCTCCGAACATTGATCGACGACATGCGCTTCTATGCGTCTGGTTTCAGTAGAGAGCTAGCAGCCAGTCTACTCCAAGCATCGACCTGACCTACATCAAGCGGCAGCATGATAGACAGCAGCAACGCCGGTTTCTCGATCGGCACTCCGCTGCACTCGCTGTGCATTACGCGCCTCTGGGCCACCAACCGGCGCACCAGAGGAACGGCAGCAAAATTAGCAGCATCCTACGGCAAACGCGGCTTCAGAGCGCGAGGCCGTGCTCATTGAGCACCTTATCTCTTAGAGCGCCCTTGATCTCACGGGCGATCTCTTTGCGAACTGCGGGACCCAACACTCGCTTGGCATCTTCGACGAGGCCAGCTTCAGCTCCGGTCAGCCCTTGATCGGCGAGCTGTTGCTCCATTCGGCTGTCGAACTCCTTTCCCATTGCACCAATGAGCTGGTCCTGCGTCTTGGCATGCTCTTCAGGTGCGATGCGGCGAATCACATCGTCCCAAGGCTGCCAATCCATTGCCAAATAGTCGCCAAATTCGGCCGCCTCCCTCTCCCGCACGGATGTCTCTGCCCTGTCAACCTCAGAGTCGGTAACGTCGGAGACCTCAAAGAAGCGCATGTCCGGCGCGACGTGTTGTAGTCCCAGCCGCTCGCGCAGTTTGTTCTGATAGGCAAGAAAGACTTCAACGGCGTCGATGTCTTCTACGTTGTCAACCGAGGCGAGCGAGTGAGCCTTATCGCGCGCGATCGCCTCGAGCGCGTCCATGCGGAACATGACGCGCCCCAATTCGACGAGATCGGCAAGCCGTGCCTTGTTGTCATAGAGGCCGTTCTCGACTTCCGCGATGAGGCGCGCGGTCTGCATGCCGTTCCAGGTTAATGTTCTGCGATCCTCGCAGCTCTGGTTGGCATCCCATGCCAGTTGAAAGTACTGGGCACGCAATTGGGGGTTTTTTGCCGCCTGACGCAGATCATTGGCCACCGATTGCCGAAACCCTTCATTGCCGGAGTTGACGGACTCGAACAGCTTGCCGAGGAAAAGTCCGTATTCCCGAGCGCCCGGCTCTTCTGCAAAGTTCTGCCAAGCGGCAAGCACCTCCCGATCGCCCTCCTGTGGATTGCCCTTCAGCCATTCTGCAACTGTTTCAGCGAGAGCGTCCGCCTGCTCATCGTCTGTCCCGGACGATTCACTTTCGTCGTCGTGCGAAAGGTGGACAGTCGGGCCGACATGACCCTCCGCGCCGAGGATTGTACTCAGGTTCGCCAGCACCTGCTCAGATAGTGGATTTTCAGTGAGAACTAGGGTGCCATCGTCGCCCAAGGCCGTCAGCAGGTTCTCGGGCAGACTGGTCAAATGGTTTTGGCTTACGTCGAGAAACCGGAGCGAAGCTGGGAGAGCCGGCGGCAGATCCGTCAGTTGATTTTGGCTTACGTCGAGAAACTCGAGCATAGCAGGAAGCTCCACCGGTAGACTCGTCAGCTGATTGTGGCTGATGTGGAGAAATTGGAGCGAAGCAGGGAAGGCGTCGGGTAGGTTCAGCAGCCGATTGTAGTTGGCGGAAAGAAATTGGAGCCCGGCAGGTAGGACGGCAGGTAGGCTCTCCAGCCGGTTCGAGTTCACGTCGAGGCCTCTCAGCCCGGCTGGGAGCGGGGGCAGGCTGCTCAGCTGATTGCCACTAACATCAAGACGCTGGAGCGAAGCCGGAAGTTCGTCAGGCAGATTGGTAAGCCGGTTGAAGGGCACATCGAGCACGATGATTTCGCTTGGAAGTCTGGGCAGGCTGGTAAGGGACAGCGACTGGAGATCCAGCATGGCGTCTTCACCGAGAGCATTGACCCGCCTTGCCGCTTCGTCCCGGTCCTCGAGGGGACCCACGTGCTGTTCAGAAGCCCAATTCTCAAGCGTCTCGTGTGCTTCGGTCGCCGCATGGGTTGAATGCCCGGAGTTTGCTGCGAAACCCGTCACGAATGCATCCCATTGTGCCGCCCCCCGCCCGTCTTCCGCCCCTTCTTGTTGGGAAGATGAAGAAGGAATGCCTCCGCCGGGCGGAATCTGTCCTGTCTCAAAAGGATCCATTTCAACTCCCTTACCAAACCGGGCCAACTCAGCCCGTGACGGCGCCATCTAGGACCTAGGACACTTCGCTTTCGGCAAGCTGACGGCCTTATCGCAGTTACCGCAGCGATGGCATCGAAGCAGGCATAATTTCGGTGCAACGATTTGGAACTGTGAATCCCTGGCCGCCCGTTATCTCCGCCTACACGTTTCCGCATCGACGCGGCAGCGGCTTAAAGATCGAGCCCGGGGGCGCGGCACGGTGCGTTACCTCAATGCCAGGCAGGGATTCCTTTTCGGCCGAGTCCGTGAAAAACGAAGACCGGCAGGCGCTCGAACGCTCACCTCCGCGGCCGTCCTTTCACTTGCCAAGGCAATCGGTGCAACGCTGGTCTTTGCGAGTGATTGGGCGTTTTGCAGCGAGACTCGTCAGCTGATCGACAGGTGGCCGTGCTAGCGGCAGAACGCTTTCACGTTAGCGTCCTCCGGGTCTGTCGGCCAACGGAATGGCAGCAAACGTTGCAGCAGCAGCGATCCATTCGCCGCCTCCAAATCGTGTGAAGCTGAACCGCCTTCGACCAGGGCGGGCCGCGCGGGCGCACGTGCGCTCGCTCGAATGATTATTGCGCCAGCGCGCAAACTGCTGCTCCGCGGCTTTGCGCAGCGGCACGCGGATTTCTTAGTTTATGACGAGGGAGATAAGATAATGGACACAGGACAGGCACAGCGGAGCGCAGGTTCTGCCCCGGATACTTTTGAAGAAGGGGAGCGGGAAAGCTACCTCGGCGGCTTCAACCGTGCCTTGGCCAATTTGGTCGAAAGCTTGACAGGGTATCGGACCCCCAGCTCCGCGCGCGCGCGGATCCTGGACGAGTGGGTTGGCGAAGAGGGGCAGGGCTCAGCGGAAAACCGCGGACAGGGGCGCTCGCGAATCAGGGCTGCGGACAACATGCGCTCGCACTTGGTCGATTTGTCATCCCTGTCCTTAACCGCTTTGCCCGACGCCCTGCCGCCGAGACTGCTGAACCTCCGCGCCATGCACAACGAGCTAGGCAGCCTGCCCGCTAGCCTCCCACCTGGTCTCCACGAACTTTTTATTAGCGACAACCGGTTGACCAGTTTGCCGGACGCTCTTCCGGCGAGCCTCTATCGCTTAGAGGTCAGCGATAACAGGTTGACGAGTCTCCCAGATAGCCTTCCGGCGGAGCTGGGGATCCTGAACGCAAACAACAATCGACTGAGCAGGTTGCCCGACGCTCTTCCGAGCAGCCTCACCTCGCTCGCGGTCAGTGGCAATCAGCTGACCGAACTCCCCGAGTCCCTCCCATGGGGTCTCGTTGAACTCGACGTTAGCAGCAATCAATTGGCCAATCTCCCCGAAACCCTTCCGAGCTGGCTTGAATCGATCGATGTCAGCGGTAACCGGCTGACCAGCCTGCCTGAGGATCTGCTACCGGGGAGTTTGGGCCGTCCGCTGCAGAACGTCGAGTTCGGTGATAACCCATTCCCGGACGAAGTCCGCGCTCACCTCGCGGCACCCCATCTTGAGCAGCTGCCTCTGGACGAGGCTGCCGCGCACTGGCTCGGGGACGATCCGACGGCGCTAGCCGAGTGGCAGCACTTTGCGGATGAGCCTGGCGCCCAAGACTACGCCCGGTTCCTAGAAAGGCTACGTGGGACCGTCAATTATGGCAATCACGAGTTTCGGCAGGCCATGGCGGATGATCTGCGGCAGGCGGCGACCAATCCGAGATTGCGCGAACAGTTTTTCACACAGGCTTCTGAAGCCAACGCGAGTTGCGAGGATCGTGTCACTCTGCACTGGAACGGTATGCGGACCGCGCGCCTTAATTCTGACGTCGAGGAGGGGGTGTATGATAATAGGCTCGGCCAACTGATCCAGCGCGGCCGCGTTGCGTTCCGCCTGGACGCGCTGGAAGGGATCGCGCGCGACAGGGTCAACTCGCTCCTCACTCTCCACCCGAACTCAGACGACGTCGAAGTCTACTTGGCCTATCAAAATCTTCTTCGCGAGCCGCTGGAGCTGATTCACGTCGCCCCTGACATGCGCTTTCTGACGGTTTCTCACGTGACATCCGATGATGCGGCGCGCGCGCTGCAGTCGGTTCGCGAGCAAGAAGCGAACCAGTTTACTGACTACATGGCAACCCGCTGGCAACCGTGGGAGACGGTGCTGAGGCGAATCGCTCCTGATGAATATGAAGCGATGCAAGACCGGCTCGTCGAAGCCATGGGCGAGGAGTTTCAAACCCGCTTGGATCAGCGACTGGCCGAGCACGGTCTTCTAGGCGATCCGGATGCCGAGCGGGTGCTCGGAGCCCAAGTCCGAAACGAGCTCGCCGGTGAGATCAAACGCGAAGTCATGCACCGTGTGCTGGCCGAGCGTGGCGGCCTCGAACGCTGAGGTTTCATCACGCCGGAGATATATCTATCAATGCTCTATAGCGGGGCCAAAAATCGATTGTCAAAGCCTCGCCAATTGCCGCGAAGGTGCTTTTGCACTTCGGGAAAATGGGGGCCTTTCGGTCTTCCGATCGATGAAGGCGCGCAAGGCGAGGCATATCTTCGTCAGCTCAACAGCTCCTCGGGATCAGAGCTCCACTGGTCGAAAGTTGTTGAGCAGACCAGACAGGGCGCTGCCGCGGCTAACCAGCTGGTTTGACTTTGAGTTAACTGTTCGTCAGATCTAGTTGAGTTCGAGTCCTTCCAGCGAGATCATCTCGGCAAGCAAGTGTTGGAGTACCGTAGCGATGGCCAATCCGTCATGCGGGAGTCGTGCACGCACTTGATCGAGGCGTTCGAGGCTGCACGACAAGCCTTGCGGTTCCGCAGTCAAGGGCTGAGGCAGACTGAAGCGAACGAATGAAGTCTGCCGGATCTTCATTTGCCGAGCTCGCTTGCCAAGCTCATCCTCGAACTGCGCGCTGCCTGTCCGATCCCGAGCGCCGAGAGGCGCTCGGGATGACTACCGAGAACTCAGGACAACCTGCACATCTTTTTGAAAAAGCTGTCTGGGCGATTTCATGTCTGAACGCGCTGTTCCTCTCGTCTAGGCGACTACGCTCCCTCATGGGCAGCCCTATGTGATCCACGTTTTCCCGGAAACGGCGGATGCGCGGTAAGCCCTCAAAAGGGACGTTCTGCATCCGAGCGAATGCGCCGGACCTGGTAAACCGCAGTAGGCCAATTCGGTCCTTCATAAGCGTAGTCGAAACCAACAAATGGAAGCCCAGGTCACCAGAACGCCTCCCGGTCTGCGTCAAGGAGCGGTCGCTGTCCGTCATTGAAGCAGGATAAGCTGAGCGCCAAAGTTGCGTAGAAGATGCTCGTCACGCATGACCTTAGACATTGTTAGCGGCCGAGAAATCCGGCCTGATGCTTGAATTCCTCGCACGATCGTCAGGACCATCCATTGGTATCATCGGTTTACGAATTCCTCGACTGGAACAGGCTAGGCGAAGAGGTGCGAAAAATTGGAGCGCCTGTCGCCAGGCGGCGGCCGATGCGAGGCCGTCAATCGCGCAGCAATGTCCTAATCTCGTCAGCTTTTCGAAAGGTTGCGGCTACAACAATCCACAATCTGTTTCTTGCTAGACGTACCGATTGCTGTCGGGCCTATACAAACATGAGGAGAGCAGGGTGGATCCGGTTGACCCATTCTTCGATTCAGGAGCCTGGATGCGGGAGTACGCTGCCCTGCAAGAGCGGACCGCGCAGCGAGGAGACAACCAAAGGGAGCACGGCGGTTTCGAACGGCAGCTGGAGGATTTGAGTCTCGATCCGTCAGATGAAAGCAACTCAAATTCGTCCAATCCGGCTCCCGCAGGACGTCGAGCAGTCCGGCGGGAGGATTTCGGCGGTTCGATGCGGGTGCCGCCGGACTCCACTTTTAGGGAGAGTGCGCTGGGCGGCACGCGGCGAAGCGTAGACATTCCCAACTTCCAGCTTCCCGCTTCGGCGCAAGTGCCGCAGTCCAGCTTGCGAGATGATCTGTTCAGCAGCGCGCGCTACAGCTTTCCGGAGGCAGAGTCTGCCGCGTCGGCCAAGAGCGGAAAAAGCGGCGGATTATGGTCACGCTTCAAGTCGGGAATCGGCAAGGCTTTTGGCGGGAGCAGCAGCGAAAAGTACTCGCGCAACGCGGGGCAGGGGGATGCCTTTTCCACGAATCTTCGCATTGACTATGCTCGGCAGCCGGGCCGGACGCGCGCTGTCCCAGAGGAGGACGAGGCGCTAATAAGAGATTTCAGAAACAAGGCGGCGGGTAACCTCACCGACGGCACGATCAAGAATGCCGCAGCCGATTTGCGCCATTTGAGCGCGCGCCTGAGCACCGCTGGCAGGCCCTCAATTGCCGATCGAATTCAACGGGAATCAGAAAACGCGCAGCAGGACAACCCGGAGGTGGAAAACCATCAGCTGGAAGCTGAGCTGGATGAGGATGTCGATACCTACGCACAGGACAGAAGCAGACGCATCAAGGCGGCGTTGAAGAAGCTCCGTGAGGTCAGTGCCGGAAACGCTCTGGCGGCTGATCTCCGCCGACTGGCCCCCCACCGCGCGGACGCAACCCTCATCGACATGTGGTCGGCGGCGGAAAAGGCAGTGCACAGGATCGAGCCGGAGACGATCGACAGGCAAGCTCGCCGCATGTATAGGCTCAGTGAGTGGCTGCAAACGCATGATCGGCCGCCAATGGCTGGCAGACTTTCCACCCCAGCCCTTGAGCAGGATGTCGAGAAGTACAGGCGGGAAACCAAGGACGGCAAGATCAAGGCTGATCTAGTCAAGCTTGGCCAATACCAGCAAATCCGGGAGGCGAACAGGGCGCTTGCATTGCTGCCTCCTGAGGATCCGGGCCAGCGTTCTTGGGAAGCCGCTCGACAGAGGCACTCACTGCAGGCGCCTCCTGCAATGCCAGCTACCCCGAGCGCGGGAGCCTGGGATTGGCTTGGCGAGCAGATCCACGGGCCCACAACATCGATGCGAGCGCCCAGCGATTGGCAGGCCGGTTCGTCGCAACAGCTTCCCGAAACCCCGGCAACGCCGAGCGCGGCAGCCCGGGATTGGCTTGGCGAGCAAATCCACGAACCCGCCTCACCAGTGCCAGCGCCGCACTGGGCCGCGCAAGCTCATTCGCCGCTCGAGCTTCCTGCTACTCCGGCCACCCCCAGCCAGGGAGCCTGGGCCTGGCTTGGGCAGCAAATGCAAGAACCCGCATCGCCGTCATCGGTGAGGCCCCGATCGTCAAACATCTATGGCGGTCTCGACTCCTTCGTTGATCTGGATCCACCCACGCCGCACGACTTGCGTGACGATGCGCGCTCTGCGCCAGCACCTGAATTTGCAGCCACCTCGTGGTTCGCAGGACCGCCGGGGCCGGCTCCGGAGCTGCGGGATATCGGAGCGATCGTTGGCGCCGACTGGCGCCACGGCTCCCAGGCGGCTTCAGACGTGTTGATCGATGTATTGAGCAACATCAATCTGCTGCCAAACCAGTTCGGGCCAAGTCAGTTTGCGATCAATGGGGAGCACTATTCCGCGACTGTCGGGCCGGAAGGCCCAATGGATGTTCGCCTGATCCAACACCCGCGCGCTGGCGGGATAAACGAGGCTGGCCCATCGCAGCCCCTCTATCGTCCCCCGCAGATCATCAGGGCCGCGCGACCCGACGAAGGTACAGTCGATCTTGGGTACTTGATTCGGGGCGGATGGGAGCACCGGGAGCGATTCCTGCCCGATTACCTTGTCCGCGTCCTTGAAGGCCAGCGCATCATGCCCGAAGTCGGGCGCCCGACCTATTTCGAAATCCGTGGAGTGCCTTATAGGGGCGAGTTGGTGGAAAGCGAGGGACGCCGGCGCGTTCGCGTCTATCCCGAACGTGGCTGAAGAACCAAACTTGACTGCTTCCAAATGCTCGGCGGGCAGTTCGCGCGCGGTCTTCGCTGAGGTCGCGCTTGATGGGCCATGCATCCAGTCGATGTAGATTGCAGAGGTGAGGCGTGACGTTGGCGATGGTGCTGGCGGTCGGTTTATCGTGCTACAACTCCAGTGCTCGTACTCAGACACCGAGGTTGGTTTCGAAGACGACTGTCTCTCGACGACGCCGTGTGCACCCCGATCGAGCTCCCCTCGAGAACTGCTCCTCGTCAACAGTAAACCCTTCAGGATCAACGAAGAACGAGAGGCCAGGGGATCCTCCATTGCCGCTGAACCTCGTCACGTAAGTCCTTTCGAGCTGCTGAAGCTCCTTTGAAGGGACGGAACATGGCAAGGGTATGGATTGGTCGCCCAGATGATCCATTAGGCAGCGAAGCTGCTCTTAAGAAGCTGCTCTGGACCGACAAGGACCTGTCCTTCGTGGAGAGCCGACGGTACGGGCGTATTATCCTGCCCACCCTGATGCTCCTCTTGCCGATTAGCCTCGTGCGGCGCGCGGTCCTGCACAGGAGCGCCATCGATGCGTCCGTGGGTATGGCGTCTTCGGGATTGATGAGAGTCCGGTTCTGTTGGGGAAGGATTGAGATTAGCGCTAGTGCGCCTTGGACGCACGATGGGCACGACGCCCCCCAGTCGAGCGAAAGGTCCGTAGATACTTTAATGCTTCAACGAGTCTGTTGCTATTCGCGTCCCCGCTGAACTCGCGCACGTCACCGCCGGGTCAGCGACTTTCCGTCAAGGCCGAGCAACAATGCTTGGCTAGCGCAGATGCGGCGGATCCTTTTCAAAGAGATCGCCGAGCTCAAGTCCCTCGGGTCACGAGGAGTTGGTAGCAGAATGGCGGTTGCGATGATCAGAAGAATATCAACGTAGATAGCAACAGATTGAGCGCGTTTTTAGTCTGAGGTGTGTGCGTGATGCTTGTCGGGTTGTGAATGTATGACAGTCCCACCCCTGCATATATTCCCGGAGCGAGATGGGCGGTATATGTTGCGGTGATTGCTGTTGTGTCGCGATGCGCAAGCTGCCCTTTGGCGAGGGCAGCATCCACCGCAAATTTGCTCCAGCTCGTGTTGCTAGCAACGAGTGCAATCAGATCACTGGGCCGACTGTCAAATGCTCCCCTCGCGTAAAGACGAAGCTCAGAATACCGGCTGATCCTGTTCAGGTCCGGCGGAGCTTCCATAATGGAGAAGCCGCCATAGATGCCGCGAGATGGGATCCCATCTGGGTCGTTCTGCCAGAACTGCCTGTCCGCAGCGATGTAGTGAAAGTTATTCCCGCTTTCCCTCCCTCGCTTGGGATCCGTCAAACTCGTGTACCGGCTGGTGTTGAAACCAACGCCCGCCCGCAGCCACGTATCGGGTACGCCGGGAGCTGCCTTGCTCCTGTAGCCGGCTTCATCAATGAGAAGAATGCCTGCGTGGGGCGTGCTCCAGTTCAAGCCCGTGGGATTCTCCGTTATCTGGACATAGGGACCATCTGGACTAATTGAGCGCTGGACGGAGACCTTGTTGTACAAGCCACGGTCAAAATTGTACTTCAGGTTGACCGCAGGCGTCGGTGCGGCATTGGTGCTCATGCCCCCCTGGAACAAGGCAGACATGTTCGATCCTGTAATCCCTCCGAACAATGTGCCGGTGAATTCATTTTGGTTTCTGAGATAGCCGAGTTTAAGCTCTAGTGTCTTGTCGAAGAAAGTCTGGTAGTAGGCGAGCGTATTGAGCCCCACTCGATCTGGTCCCGGGCGATCCCACGTCCAGTGTTGCTGCTCGGCCCCTAGGACAATTTGTCCGTCGGAAATGCCAAGCCGGCTGAGATCGTAGGTGACGATCATGAAGTTTGCCGACGCGAAGGTCGGATTCTGGCCCATATAGAGCTGGTTTGCGATAGTACTTCTGGCGGCATTCGGCAGCAGATTGTTTGCAAAGCTGTTGTGTGTCCAGCCGATGTAGCCGATGCCGACATCTGCAAGCGCCGCTCTAACGCCGCCCTTGTCCTGATCGATCGTGTCCACAGCGCCAGGTATGTTGAACCACACTCCTTTTTCACGCAGATTGTCGTACCGTGCGAAGGGATCGACCGTCTTTTGCGTTCTAGTCTGAGTAACTCTGTCCGCACGAGCGCGCTTTTCGAAAGGCGCTCCGGGATTTGGTGCTGCCGCCGGGGAACGCGGGCTGGTTGCCAGGCCCATCCGGAGCTTTTCGGCCGGATCAGAAGCCTTTCGTCTTTTGCTGGCCTGATCCACAGGGTGGCTACTAGGATCAAGCCCGCTGGCGCTTTGTGCCAGTACGGAATTGTCGACCAGATAAGCTGCTAGCGAAACTGCGATAACAAGCCAACGTTGCTTTCCCCTCGGCTTTAAATGGAAGGAAAGTGCTTTGTCCGCCGGGGATCCCCACGGAAAACTCGTCTCAAGAAAGCAATCACGCACGGCGCACCTTGCTTCCATCTCTGCCGGCCATGAATAGAATGCGGTGCGGCCTGATTGACCAAGAGTAAGCTCTCAGGGTTTCCGCGTTTGAGGGCGAGGGCGAGGGCGGCGAGCTGGATCTCGATTGTTCCGACAAGAACCACCCACGCCTTGTAAAGCAGTTAGCTCGCGACGCGATGATCCGCTTCGCAACCACGGCTATGAACGAGGGCGGTGCGCCGAGAGCCAGCCCCGAGCGTTGGTTCATCAAGATGCTAGTCACGAGCGCGCAGCGCCTCGCTGCAATGGCCACGAAAGCGTTGCGAATGTCCACTTTGCTCACCGTGAGTCAGCCGATTTGGCGGTGAGGTCAGGCTTCATGAAGCGCTTCATTGGCATCGTTGTCACGGAAACACGAGACAATCGCCAAGCTCGCCGAGGCGCCCTTGAACTTGCGCGTCCGGCAATCACACCACAAGGTCTAACCTGATGGCACAGGAGGCCAGAGGAAACAGCCATACAGCGGCTTTGGTGCCTATCTGCGAGCAAGTCGCTGGCGCTGCTACCGCGGTTGTCAGTGCAAAATCTGTGTTGCATCGGAGTCCATGACGTGCGCGGCGTTCGTTGGTCACGCTTGCCATCTATCCGTCATCTCAAGCAACCCGCCGGAATTGGGAGTTGAACAGCTTGCAATGATAGCTAGTCCGATCGGCCATCGCGGCAGGGCCTTTCAGCCGTTGTGCCTATGTGGCGTGTCCCGGATGAAGTTTGTGAGTCGTCAAGGCCTGAGGCGAGGCTGCTCTATCCAACACAATGCAGGAAGCCGCGGACGATTTGCATTCGTGCGACGCTCGAGAAAATCTGCAAGATTCTTCTGAATGAGGAAAAAAATGCTGCGCCATCGCCATGGCCAAACGACGACAACCATTGCTCGCTGCGGGACTCTACCATGGAGACCGAGCGCAAATTGTCGAGTTGCCGAAGGGGATAGCATCGAAGCAGGAGCAGCCGATCGGGAACGTGGCCGATTGCTTATTGTGGAAGCTGGTAGCCCTTAGAAGCGCGTTAGCATCGTAGGCTCTCGCGTCGACAAAGAAGCCTGCTGGAAGGATGTTGAGGGAGGAGCAATGGAGTCGATTGCTCAAGCGGCCGGTTCAGACGTGCGGCCGCTCCTGCACAGGCCGTCAAGACGGATTCTCGCGGTTTTGGTGCTGCCGCTTGTCCTCGTCGGCTCGCTTCTGGCGCGTGGCTTTGGGCCATTTTGAACAATTTGTCGAGTCGCCAGAAGTGCAGGACGTCGCTTCAAACCGTCACCACGGGAGACAGGTTCAGTCCGGGATAAGGGAGGCGCAACAGAAAGCTGACGATGAGATCGCGGAACTCAAGCGCCGGGCCGTTGCCCAGCGTGATGACCTGAAAGGGATCCTGGATCAGATCACGATCCTGACCTCGCGAATCGACTCGCTGCAGAGTTTAACTCCTCTCCCATCTGCTGCTCCCGCGACGCTTTGTCGGCAGCCCGGGCTGTTCAAGCAGCGCCAGGAAACCCTTCGGCCGGTCCAAACGAGAAGGGCCTGTTTCTCTCGGAGGCGCACCAGTGATCGCAGGACCGAAGAAAGCGGAGCCTTGAGGTTGAGACTGTTGCAGGTGTACTCGAGTCTCCAACTCCGCTCGAGGCGTGGCTTAGCTAATGGGGGTACGGTCGAGATAAGTGTCGAATGCGGCAGCAACCGCACGAACGACGAACCGATGCTCCTGCTTGACCCGAATTAAGCCCTTTTCAATGTCCACTATCCCGTCTTTGGCAAGCATTCCCAGCCGGCCTGCAGACTTGAGAAGTGGAATCGAATCAAATCCGTGAGCAGCGCAGATCGCTGGTATGTCGGCGTGCAAATCGCACATTAGACGCTCGATGATTGCGGCGCGGAGGCGATCTTCGGCCGACAGACAATAGCCTTTTGAGGTTGCCAGGCGGCCGGCTCGAACGTGTTCGTAATAGGAAGTGGTCGCGATCTCGTTCTGCACATAACCCTCACGCAAACGGCCGATGGCGTACGGACCTAAGCCGATTACGGTTTTGGTGGTATCAGCCGAATAACCGAGGGAGTTGCGCCGCAGTCGACCAGCTCTCTGCGCCAGGGCGAGCTCGTCGTTGGGCAGGGCGAAATGGTCGAGCCCGACCTGGCGGTAGCCGGCCGAGACCAGGGTATTTGCAATGGCCGCGGCTTGCTCAGCGCGGGCAATATTGTCCGGCAGTGCCGTCTCATCGAGCTGGCGTTGACGTTTCATATAGGAGGGGACGTGAGCATAGCCGAAAACTGCAAGCCGGTCTGGCCGCATGGCCAGAGCTGTCCGAGCCGTGTCCACGCAGGACCGCACCGTTTGATGCGGTAGTCCGAAGAGAAGGTCGAAATTGATGCGGTTTATCCCATGCTGGCGTAGAGTTTCGACGACAGAAGCCGTCAGCACCTCGCTCTGCACGCGGTTGACCGACCTTTGAACCACCGGATCGAAGCTTTGCACGCCGATGCTCGCGCGGCTGACCCCGGCCGCTTGTAACGTTTCGACCATCTCGGGCGTGACCCCACGCGGATCGATTTCTATGGCGATGGTAGCTGATTTTTTGAACGCAAAGCAGTGGCGCAGGAGTTCCATCAAGGCGAGAAAATCGCGCGGTGCAATGGTCGTCGGCGTCCCGCCGCCGAAATGCACGTCGCTCACCGGCAGAGCGCTCGGCGCTTGCTTTGCGACCAAGCCTATCTCCTCTCGCAATGCTGCCAAGTAATTGCGGACCGGTCGCTCGCTGCGAGTGAGGCTTGTAGGGAAGCCGCAATACCAACAGATAGAGCGACAGAACGGAACGTGGATGTAGAGCGATACGGGCTCGTCGGGCGGCAGTCGCCTCAGCCATGTCTCACACGTCTTGGCACCGACCATCGCGGAGAAATCCCGTACGGTTGGATAGATGGTGTACCAAGGCAGGCGAGCATCGCAATACTTGTTCAGAAGGGAGGTCTGCAAGTCCTAACTTTCCAATGCTCAGGCCAGCATAAAGCTGACGGATACCCTCTCTAATGTCTTTGCGATATGTCAAACCCGCGTAGTGGTTTCTGAGATCTGGTCCCGTTTTCGATGTTACTGCGAACGCGACTCAGGGACAGAGCGAGGGAGTGAGAGTCGCTCGTTGACGGCTATCCTGAACGTTTAGGATATGAATTTCTCATGCGAGCACGGTCGAAGCGACTAGACGTGCCCGACGAGCCTGCGCAACGTTCAATCGCTCATGCGAGCACACGTCGTTTCCGCATTCGCTGAGGGCTAGTGAGTTTTGCGACGAAAACAGGGATTGCAGGTCTCACCAGAAGCAGCTGAGCTTGCCGCAGAGTTCCAAACCGGTTTTTCCAGGCAAAAGCCGATTTGGTTGCTCACAGGGTTCAACGGATGCCTCCCGTCAGAAGCCGGCGTGCCACGGAAGACAAGTTGCTTCCTGGATGAGAGCGAGAGGAGCGCAATAGTACAACGTGACGCGACGTGCGATTCAAGTCCGTCGGCGCAGCCGACGAAAACTCGCTTTGATCTCTAGTAATCGAATGCATAAGCCTCAATTCCGCCACGCTGCTTGTCTCATTGCCAGAAGCATCATCACGGATGTACTGATGATGTTGGGGCGAACCCGGCGCACTTTCAGCCCCCCGGCCGAGTGCGTCGGGGCGCCTTGGTTCGGCGGCGTCTCTCACCAACTCACAACGCTTATGGACGTTCTACCGATAGCAAGGCGAAGTCTGGCCAGATACATCAGACGTAACGCTATCTGGATGGTCTATTCTGCCTGACCAGCTTGGTTGTTTTCTTTCGAACATAGCCTTTGCAGTTATCGATCGGTGCCTGATCGCGTATATCTACTCCGTTAGCCTTCATTCAGGTCGCGTCGATGTGATGCACCTGCAGCTCTCAGTGTCACATAGCCCGCCTGGTCAGGCGTCACCATCCAGTCACTATGTTCTCGATGCTGCGAGCTCGAGCCGTCTATGCAGGATCGGGGTGGGAGATCTTGCGCCTTTTCATTGCATGAATGCGTTCCCATCCTGGCTTTCCAGTCCATTCACCAAGGATCGAGGAAGTTTGTGGCTCAGTAGACATTCGAGCCTGCAGATGCTCTTGCGCGAATGCGAGCTGAGCCTACCCAGGCGTCGAGGAGATTGCCGCAACCGCTTGATCAGCCGAAAGCGGGTGCCCCACCCGGCCTCTGTTCTATAATGCGGTGGCATACCAATGAAAGTTATTAGCAACAGAAATGCAGTACCCCTCCCCACGCGTAGAGCAGCGAGATGATCGCGAAGAGCGGAGAAGTCATGCCTCAACGATCTTGGCGAAGATCTTCGCCGTTTTCCACCGAGCCCTTCATAAGTTGTGCATCAGGTGCGGCCTAGTTGTGTTTCCGCAAGGGAGCCTAAGTGGGGATGGCGCGGCCGGAGCTGCAGTCAGGTTAAGGTCCTTAGCGAGTGTCGTGTGTATACCGTCCCATCAACCGCCGAACTTGGTACTTGACTGGGCTGGAATAGAGGTGCGCTTTTCGCCCTGAGAGGGCCGGACCGCCGAGGTAAACTGCATCTCTTGCTGTAAGTCACCTCGTGTCCCGGCTTCGCAAATGGTGCTGTTGCCTTCCCTACCAATGTCATGATCGCCGTTTTTGTGGGATCAACTCGCGAAAGAACCCCGACCGCAGGCCGGGGTTCCGATTCACGCAACCGCGTGGAGGTCTCTATCTCGCAAAGGGCGAGCCAAACTTGTAATTGAGCCGTGCCGTGATGAGATCGACATCCTGGTGGACGCGATCCGTACCAAGAGCCGCTGGGAAGCTGATGTTGCTGCGCTGCATGAAGAAGTGGTTATACTCGACGCCAGCTGACCAGTTTGGCGTGAGGCTGACTTCGGCACCGGCGCCCAGCACGCCACCCCAACGCACATCGCTGGTTTTGCCAATCTCGGTGCCAGTAGTCACCGAGTTGATCTGATAGGTGTTGCTGGTCACCGCAGCACCACCCTTGCCGTACAGGAGCACGGCATTGAAGGCGTAGCCGATATGGCCCGTGAGTAGACCGAAGGCATCCGTTGTGGTGCCAACGGTGTTTGCCGGAAAGGCGGTGCTGATATTGGAGCCGTTGAAGTCGGCCCAGTTGCCCTGACCTTCGATGCCGTAAACCATGTTGAAGATGTGCCAACGATAGCCAATCTGGCCGCCAATGGTCCCGCCGGTCGAATTATGGCAGCCCTCGGAAGTGGCGCCATTAAAATCCCAGCAATTGTGGCTCGTTCCCCAGCCGCCATTTGCACCGATATAGTAGCCGGACCAATCGGTAATCGGGGCCGCGGCCGGCAGCGGTGCCGCTTTGACCTTGACAGGCTGCCCGGCCAAGTCCGTGCCGAAGGAGGGAGTGGCCGCAACGAGTGCGCCGATGCTTGCAGTCAGAATCAGAATGTTTTTCATTCGAGTGTCGTTTCCTTTCGGTGCCCCCCGGCGCCGTGCGTTTATCAATATGAACGCGAATTGCTGTAACTGCCGCACAACATGTCTTGGAAAGAAAGGTGTCCAATCGTACGCGGCGTCAGATTGCTGAGCGCGCAAAATGCCGCTGCTCCACAGTCATCGAGACGCTGCGGCCCGGCAGTGGCGCCTCGCGGGCGCCTTCTTTGGACACGAGCCGTTCATCATGGCGTGCGATGCGACCGCAAAGTTGGGAGGTGCTTGGCTCCTTCTGTTGCAAACGGCAGAACGAGGCCGCGCTTACACACTTCATGCATGCTGACGGCTCAGACGGATCGGTAATGAAGGCCTTGATTACGGGCGCGCCGGGCAGAGCATGAGTAGAGGAAAGTCTGCTCGACCACGCTCTGACCCGATTTGTCTATCGCGTAGACCCGTTAATTGCGTTTACCCAGCCAGACGCTCCCAGCGGTACGGCTGCAAGCGCTCATTGCTCGGTCGACGGCGCGAGTTCAGCACGCAAGTTGCGTATCGCCTCGTTTGCCAGAGTCAGAGTATTCCGTTCGCCTTTTCTTATCGAGCACTCAAGGTAAGTGCGCAATCGTCTATGAAGGACGGCCTTGAGATTATGTGCCAGCAAGGGATCCTTCTCGATGAAGCCCCAAGCCTTGTCAAATGCGACGCTCACGACAGCATCTGGCACCTGCACTTGGTCGGAAGAAAACTGATCCATCTAAAACACTCCTCGACATCCTGACACAAGGGAGTACCCTCCCAAAAGCTAACCGAGATTTCGTGACGTGTAGCAAGCACACATCAGCGTGCAGACCCCCGAGCGAGCTGCTCTCGGTGCTTCAGGGAAGTTTATAGATCGTTGTTGAAGGTCGGATGACCGAATGTCGTATTGCCAGGCGCGGTCGAATAATTCCGAAAGGAGTGAAAGAGCAGGGATTCTAGCGCTCTTCTCTACCGTAGTGGGCAGTTGATTGGCATCGACAATAAATCGTGGATATTCTTCCTGCAATCGGAAGATCCGCGCCAGACCGGTCACGACTAACCGGACGTGAGCGGCCCAGCCCCAATATTGGGATATCGGAAAGCTATGTGAGGTTCTCGGATACGGACAGGTGGTGCGCGCCGCGTCTCAGCGCCACCAGTGCGCGGCGGACAATTCGGGGTGCCTCGCGGAAAGAATTGCTAACGTGCGGAGTGGCTGATCGCCCTGTTCCGAGCATTAGCTTTGAAGGGTGCCACACTCCAACATGTCGTAGCTGCCTTATTTGGTAGATCGTGTTCGAAGGTCGGCGCAGGCAGCGGTCGGAAGCGGCGATAGCGGTCCGGTGTCTCGAGCGTATGTGTGAGGCTGCGCTTCCGCGCTATCAGCTCTTTGTGGCCACGGGCGACGAGGGACAGCAAGGTCTTGCCAGATCGAACGTAACTGTGTCGTCCGCGGCGCGAGATAAAGCGAGCCTGCTCTCGAACGTCGTCGCGAGCAGTTGCGATATAGAAAGCCAGCGGACGCGACCCGCTTATGGACGGGGAGCCCATAAGCCGCATACCCTCGATCTGGTGCGGACGACTTTTGGCACGATTGTCGGTCCAGCGATAAACGTTCGGTCAGCGCCGTCGACGTCCAGAAAAAAGCAAAATGAAAGTTCAGTCCGCCGCCGCACGTGAAAAAATCAGCTTGGCGATCGTAAGTCGATTGACGGAAGTTCGTAGCGCTGCCGGTAATGCCGCCACAGTCTGATCGAAGAGGCGTCCCAAAAACTGAAGGTCCTCGGGCTGGTAAACGCCACGGTCTCGCGACAGTCGCATTCGTCCGTCGCCGGTGCTCGTATCACCACGCTGGCCGAGCTCCAGCTCCGCCGTAATCATTTGGCCTATGAGTGCATTGAGCAGTCGGATCGCTTCGAGCTCGTTGCCTTCTTCGCGCATGAGCGCGGCCACGATGTCGAGTTGCAGGTCGATGCGATCCTCGAGGTTCTGTATGCGAGAATTGGAAGGGTCAAGTTCCACGGTATTTCTCCAAAGTGGTGAAATGCAAGATAGGCGGAATAAGCCTAGTCATTTCCCGTTCGCCAGACGGCGGATGCGTGGCCGGACGAATCGCTGCTGCACAGGAGGTGCGCACGGTTCCCAAACAGGGCGGCACACATGTCCCGCGAAAGCATCGCAAAGGGGAAATGAGTGTATATGGAAAAGCCGACAAGCGTTGTAGAGGGTCCGGAAGTCTATTGATACCGTGATCGAGCCGTCCCGCGCGTCGGATAACTGCAGTGACTCCAGTTGGGGTCACACAGGTGGTTGTACTGCCTTGCTTGGAGCCGCGGCGACACGGCTGGATTGTTGGTGCTATCGGCCTGGTCAGAGCGAAAAGTCCGGCCCGCACCGGTGCAAAGGACAGTTCACCTGCCCGAGTTCTATGCTGCGGACGCATTTACCTTCGCCGAACAGTGCGCGTGAAAGCTGTCTTCTTAGAGCCGCCAAGTATCATCGCAAAGGCGAGAGACGACAACGTGATAGGCTGCGCGCCGGCCTGCGATTGCTCATCGCACTGCATTGGTGCCCCACGTGTTTCGTTGTCAAACATTGCGTGATGCAGCCACGAGAGACGCGGCTGCGACCAAGCTGCAAGGTATCGTTGTCACGAGACATTCGTGGACTGTTCTTTCCGTAATCCGGCGTCGATTTATGCGGTGTTTGGCTTGAATTAGTAAAATCGAAAGTGTTGATGGGATGCATCCAGTTCGTTGATAGCGCCCGCGAGCAATCTAACCGCCTTCATCGGAGCCGGCTAATTGCTGTTTCCCGCGGTCTGGGCTCAGAGCCACGTCTAAGGGATGTCGGGCAGGGTCGCTGATCCGTTGATCACCGATCATGATTGACAAAGAAAAAGTCGCAGGGCTGCACGTTTGCGAATAGCTCTGAAATGGCGCCGAAGAAGCTCTGCAGTAGTCCCGAGCCGAAGAGACAGATGAAATCTCGGCGCCGACGATCCACCAGCTGCGGTTACCCGCAATACCCGGCTATAGCCTATGTAATAGGTCCTGATTGCTTCATGCCGTCCGCGCTCTCTCTTCAATGCGTGGACCCGAGCTTGCGCGATACGATCGGTAGGAGAATGCGTCAATGGCGATCCGGCTATCAGTTTGATCGAAGTAGCGAACGCGGCCCCCATCTGGAGCCATTGCGCGACTGTCCGTTGGCTTCGCGTTGCTCGTCCTGAACCTTCAATCACTTGGCGGCAGAAAGTCATGCCTTCAGACCCGCCAGAACTGTAGTCGACCGCTCAGCCTGTGCTGCCGGACGGATCAGGACAACGGGGCTGCTATTTGTCTATCATCGGACGTAGCGCCTCCGTCAGATCGACGCTGGCTAGCTCTGCGAGCGCCGCAGCCAACGCGAAAAACGCTCCGAAAGCAGCAAGTATAAAAGAGCTGGCGAGTATCGCTGCGACAACGTTCTGGGGAGGTCTCATCATTCGTGATGCATTGCGTTTGCGGGAGCCGGCGGTGCGTGCAAATCAGTACTTCTTGACACGTTCAACACGGCCGTCGCGCCAGCGGTAAACCAAAAATCCAGAAGCCGAGTTGTCTCCCTTTTTGTCGAACCGGACCGGGCCAATCACGGTATCCACCGGCCATGAACGAAGTGCGCTGGCGACCCGCGTAGCATGGAAGGAGCCGCTCCGGTTCACCGCCTCTGCCCAGGCTTGCACAGCCGCATAGGCGTATAGCGTGTAGCCTTCAGCGGACAGGCCGGAAGCTTTGAGTCCGGCGACAGCGCCGGCCGCCTTGGCATTCCCGGCGGGATTGGGCATGAAGGTAAACAATGTGCCATTCCCAGCGCTGCCGGTAATCGCCCAGAATTCAGAGGTCATCAGCGGATCGTTTGCCATGACTATGAAGTCTGCTTTTGCATCTGATGCCTGGCGCACAAACAATCCGATTTCGGTATGATAGCCGCCGATATAGGCGACGCGCACTTGATCCTTTTTCATTCTTGAGACCAGCGCTCTGAAGTCCCGTTCACCTGCAACATAGCTTTGCCGACTGACTTGTCGTCCGAATCGATGAAGCTCGGCTTCGACCACATCTGCAATGCCCTTTCCAGCAGTGCTCTTGTCGTCGATCACCGCGATGTTCTCGTTGGGATGGTTCACGTGAATGTACTCGGCGGCAACGGTTCCCTGCTGGTCGTCGCGGCCGCAGATCCGAAAGACAGTCTTAAGGCCGCGCTCTGTTAGCTGAGGAGTTGACGAGCCTGGTGACACCTGAACGATGCCTGCTTCAGCGTAGATGTCGGAGGCCGGGATCGACGAAGAGGAACAGAAATGGCCAACTACCAACAGGACGCGCTCTGTCGCGAGCTTATTCGCAACTGCGACAGCTTGCCTTGGGTCGCAGGCGTCGTCAGCAACCCTCAATATAACTTTGGCATTATCCGGAAGTAGGCCCGAAGCGTTCAATTCCTCAACCGCCGCAGCTGCACCATCGCGCATTTGCGCGCCGAACGCGGCGCTGCTTCCAGTCATTGGACCAGCCACGGCGATCTTTACTTCAGAACCGCGCGCAAGCGGGGCGGCGAGAGCGCAGAAGAGAATCGCCGCACTTGCAACAGAAGCGCGCTGCGTATTTGCAATTGTATAGCCTTCAATGCTCACTGAAGTGATCCCAAGTGGTTGTGATCAGACACCCCTGCAGGTCAAGGCTGCTCCAAGCCAAACGTGCGTTGGCTCGACCAGCTTTCAATTTCCGTAGAGTCTACAATTTGACGTTACGTTCGGATCAAGCGCTTTTGAGGGGCGTGGGTGCGTCAGGGGCGCGCATCGGCGGGCCATGACCGTCTGTCCGCTTGAGCTCATAAAGCTTTCAGCCCGCATCAGAGCGCGGCAGATCAACCTAGCATTGTCAGGTGCCTTCCAACCGACGTGTGGAAAGGGCCATGAACGGGTCAGTACGGCTAATCCTCCAACCCGCCAAGGGCGAGATCGAGATATTGCATCAGGCAGGGATCCCAACCAGCCAGAGCGCGGGGGGCGCTCAGTCGTGCAAGTACCTTCAGGATCATCGAAGCGCGTGAATCGGCGCCGGCGATTTCGCTGATCAGCAAGCGTGCTGCAACTGCGACAGCCTTTGCGCGCTCACCGCAAGGGGGCTCGCTCCGATCCATGCAATCGCGAAGGTCGTCACGGATTCGCCGCCACCGGTCCTCGCGCTCTGAAGCTGAATTGCAGATGCATGCGGTCGTTTGACTACGCGTCTCGACTCGCGACATGGCATTCAGAGTGGCAGGCAGCTCATCCACACTTACTTTCGCCTCGCCGTCGATTGTCATGTTGCGCAAACGGTCGCGCAACAGAGTTGCTCGAGCTACTTGAAGTTCTATGCGCTCTAAATGTTTGTGCAGCAGGTCCGTGAGAGAAGTCGTGCCCTCCATGGCTTTACGGATCTCGACAAGTGAGAAGCCAAGCTCACGCAGCGCGCGAATCTGCTGAACCCGCTGCAGGCTTTCGCGGTCATACATCCGGTGGCCGCCGTCAGTACGCTCTGTGGCTGCTAGGAGTCCTGTGTGCTCATAATGGTGCAGCGTGCGTACCGTTACTCCGGTCGCCTCTGCAAGTTCGCCAATGCGCCATCGACGCCTTCTTGGTGTAGGTTTGTTCATGTTGTTCAATTTTGAAGCCTACAACCTGACGTCACGTATGATTCAAGCTGCTTTCTAAGCGTCAGCCTGAATCGTCTTCCATTCTCCAGCGCGAGAGTGGTGACTATCCTTAGAATGGCGGCGGATCAACCCTGAGGGGTAAGGGTGATCAACAACTTCGCCAGGCATGCCAGTTGAGCCTCGCCAGCCGCTGTACGCTCCAGGATGAGCTTGGCGATTGCCGTGCGATTTTCTGGACTCCGCATCGATGGGGGTAGCGCGTCGACGGCGCTGTCATAAAGTCGTCCGAGGGCAGAAAGCTCTTCTGGATCGAACACGCTGCTGCATAGCTTCAACCTTCAGCTCCTTGTTTGAATTGCGTCCAGGGCAGCGCACGTCGTCAAGACGTTTGGCTGCGGTAGGGCCAAAAGAAGTCATACCTGCGGCGCAGAGCGACGGAGATGCGGTGTACTGTAGAGTGATGCCATAGGGCCACACGCGAGCGCGGATGCTTGCTTCGACAGCGCGGCAGAACCGGGCGATATGTATGATCGACGCCCTCTATGCTCACGATGCATTTTGTTGCGGCTCCAAAAAGGCCGATCGCCTCCATTCATGGGGAGCAACTACTAACTTGGAGAGTTGACGACAGGAGCCCCGTGCCGGCCTTCTCGAAAGACGCGCTTGGCGGCCGCGGTTGCAACGTAAACGCCTGGCCTAAGCGCGAACGTGCTGCTCCGTCCCCGTCTCTAAAGCCAGACACACTGCGGTTGTGATATCGCGCCTAACGCCGACGCGCGAAAGAAATCAAGAGCGTCTCACGAACCGCGCGCCCGGAGGGTCTTTATCCCGCGACAAGGAGAGCAAGCCAGGCAGGTGGAATTGTGTGTGTTGAGACAAGTGTTGGAATGTGAAGTTCGTAGACTTCACGAACGTCGTTACGGCAACGGCGAGACGGGTGCGAAGTTTCAGGCACTGCCCGTTCCTTCCGGAGTGTTGGTTACGGGGTGCTCTTATGCAGTTGCCATGCGCGTGGCCTCCTCGAACAATATTTCCCGCATCCACAGGCTTTCCGGGTCATTGTTGTGAATTGCGGGCCATTGGACCGCTTCGGTGAAGACGGGGAATGGATCCGGAAGCTCGACAATCTGAAGAGGCATGGTCTTCTGGAAATGCCTCACCAGCCCTAATGGCATCGTGCCTATGCGGTTCGTCCCAACAAGGAGGGGCGGGACCATGCTGAAGCTCTGCACGAGAATGTCGATGCGCCGAGTAGGACCGAGATCGATTAAAAATGATTGCTCAATTGGCGTGTGGGGCGCACCTCCGTGCTTAACTGCAACGTGCCCCATCGACATATATCGATCGAATGTAAGTCCGCGATGTAATTCCCTGTTCGTGCAGCAACCTACGCAGACCAGTCTCTCCTCGAATAGGGCCGCCCTGGGGTGCGCGCTGGACAGGAGAGAATCTGGCAGGATAACAAAATCGACTTCGCCGCGGCGGAGGAGCTCGTCGTGCTCAACGGTCGGCGCCGCCAGTTCGAAGCTGACGGTGGGGGCCTCTCGCGTGACGCGCTCCACGACATTTCTTAAGAATACAACTGTTATGAAATCAGAAAGGGCGATCCTGAATCGCCGGCTCGATCGAGCTGGATCGAACACGTCACGCGCCATAATTGAGAGTTCAATGTGCACCAGAGCCTGGCGTACCGGAGCTGCGAGCGCTTCTGCGCGCGAGGTCAAGACAAGCTCGCGCCCCCTCATCCCAAACAGTTCATCGCCAAAATATGAGCGCAACCGGGCAACGGCTGCGCTCATGGCCGGCTGACTGAGATTGATCCTGCGTGCCGCTGAGGTGAGATTGCGCTCAGTTATCAGAGCATCCAGCGCGACGAGAAGATTTAGATCCAGACCTTTGAAACGCATCTCTTCTTATCCGGCGCAAACGTCCTTGCTGCGAAAAAGCGTGCGGTGGCGGCTGCGTCTGGAGCAATCGTCCTGGCTCGCCCGAATGGACATCGGCTCAACCCTGCCATCAAGACAAGAAGCTCGCGAAACGACAACAAGAATGGACAGCAAGCGGTAAGCCGATCGGCGGCGGGGGGAAAGCGTCAGGACCCTCCAAGCTGATTCGTCTCGCCGGTTTCGGCCGACCACGTAGCTGGTCCGTTCAGCTCGCCGATCGCAATCACCCCAGCGTCCGTGAGCGCCCTGAGCACACCAGAGCGCCCCCTCGACGGCTGCGTCGTGCAGCGCTAGTCGCGAGGGTCAACCTACAACCTGACGCAATGTGCGATTCAAGCGATTTTATCCGCCAAGCTAAACATTTGTAATGGAGGCGTGTTTTATCCGCGATAGTGCCAGGGTAGCCCTGAACGCAGCGCAAGCCCATCAAACCACACCTGGGAAGTCACCTCGCTTACAACAGGAAAAGTCTTCGCAACGGATCGCTGCATTGTGAGGTCGTGGCAGTGCCTCCCCAGGAGACGCGGAAGCGAGGAAGGGGACCGAGCACGTCGAAGGGCCTGTAGCGTGCTTGGATTATTCGGAGCGGCAGCTTGCGGTGAGCCTAACAGCGCCTGCGAGTTGGAGGCTTTTGCTCATCAGATGCCATGTTGGATGCCTCCTCAAGCAATATCCTCCGCATCCAGATGCTCGCGGGGTCGGTATTGTGAAACGAGGGCCACTGCACGGCCTCTGTGAATATGGGCAGGGGGAGAGGCGGTTCGATGATCCGCAGTGGCATCCGCTTTTCGAAGTGTCTGGCCAGCCGCAAGGGCATCGTGCCGATACGACTCGTGTCTAACAATATGGGCGGAATCAGGCTAAAGCCTTGCACGACGACCTCAATTCGTCTCCTCAGACCGTGCTCAAGCAAAAACCATTCTTCGAGGTTCGGTCTCAGTGCCCGTCCGAACTTGGCAGTAACGTGCCCCATCGAGATGTATTTCTCGAACGTAAGCTGTCGGGATAGCTGCTTGTTCGTGCGGCATCCCACGCACACGAGGGTCTCGTCGAACAGCGTCGCTTTAGGGTGCGCACTCGACATGAACAGTTCCGGCAGAATGAGAAAGTCGACCTCGCCCCGACGAAGCAGCTCATCGGGTTCATCGGAAAATGGCAGCAATTCGAACCGCACGGCGGGAGCTTCTTGTGCCATGCGGTCCACAATTCTGCGGAAGTAAACGATCGTCATGAAATCTGAAAGAATGACCCTGAAGCGTCGACTCGACTGAGTCGGGTCGAACGCGTCGCGCGATATGATTGAGAGTTGGATGTGCAGCAGGGCCTCGCGAACTGGACCTGCAAGCGCCTCCGCGCCAGGTGTAGGGACGAGCTCGCGACCTCTCATAGTAAATAGTTCATCGCGAAAATAGGCGCGTAGCCGTGCGACCGCAGCGCTCATAGCGGGCTGGCTCAAGTTAATTTTGCGAGCCGCCGCTGTGAGGTTGCGTTCCGTCATCACGGCATCGAGCGCAACGAGAAGATTTAGATCAAGTCCCTTGAACCGCATGTTGTGAGTCTATCCATCGTGTGGATGTGTTCTATCGAAACAATCGATTTTACCAAATTGCGGGATGTTGGATAGCAAACTGAAGTTTGAAAAACGGACCAGGCAGACCACAATGGTTTATGGTCGTTCAAGTGAGCTCAAAGAAAAGCTCCTGGGCGTGCGAGCGCACCGCCGCGTCCGTGTCCTGGGCGTCTACAGGCGTGGCGTGCGAGCCGTGTTGCGTCTTCGTGCGATGTGCGCTCGCTTGAGCGCCGAGCGGGGCTCGATAAACCTTCGTATGGGGCTGTCATCCGTTTCAATACTCGAGGTTTACCCGCGTACACTTGAGAGCACTTTCAGCATCAATCTAGTGTCAGGGAATGGCGGCAGGCGCAGATTGCGGTTGCCAAACATTTCAGGCGCCATTCCGAACGGCTCGCCTGTCCAGCGTATTTTGGGGTCTGTTGAAGATGTATAGGAGCCAGTGTGATCTGATGCCGCTCAGATGCGTCGTCGACGACGAATCGCGTGTCGGTGGCTTGCCCGCAGCCGTCAATCCTCCTGACGGCGATGCAACGGAGGGCGCGCGCGCTCCCTGGTTCAGATCGGCTCTAGCTAATCCAATTGCCTCGCCGGGGTCTTCCGCATGGGCATGGCACATCAGCAGGATGACGAGCGCGAACCAAGCGTTAGCGCGAGCAGAGGCGAGGGGCGCGGGTGCAGGCCAGCGGTGCGGAGCTCCGACAAAGCACAGCCGCGCATTTCAGTCTTGATCGGCAGCCCTGCAGGTAGAGATCACGTGACCGCTTCCCGTTCAATTCAACAGGCGCAAGGACGCTCGCCATGAACATTGCCGTATCCCCGACTGCGGAACGTGCTTCTGCGCGCGCTCAAGTGCAGTGGAGCCTTCGTTGGGAGAGCGAGCTGCGGCTCGCCGATCATGCCGAGCTCGCGGAGTTCTTCCGCAAGAGTTATGGGCCCACGGGTGCGTTCAATGCGCAGCCTTTTGAGGGGAGCCGAAGTTGGGCCGGCGCAAGACCGGAGCTTCGTGCAATTGGTTCCGACGCGCGCGGGGTAGCGGCTCACATTGGGCTGCTACGTCGCTTCATCAAAGTTTGCGAAGTCGATCTCCTTGTGGCGGAACTGGGGTTGTATGCGGTGCGCCCGGATCTCGAAGGGCTCGGAATAAGCCACGCGATGCGCGTGATGTATCCCGTACTGCAGGAGCTTGGTGTTCCATTCGGCTTTGGCACGGTTCGGTCGGCGCTTGAGAAACATATGAAGCGACTGGTCGAAAGGCAGGGACTCGCCACCCTGATGCATGGCATTCGCGTCCGCTCCACGCAGCCGGATGTCTATCCCAATTTATCGCCGACCCGCCTCGAGGACGCGATAGTGGTGGTGTTTCCGCTGGGACGCTCGATAAGCGAATGGCCGGCCGGGACTGTCATCGATCGGAACGGGCCTGAGTTGTGACAGAGCGCTCCACACCATTCACTGTCCGCTGCGACTACGCTGACGTGAGCGGAAGTCCAGCTGTCTATTTGACCTTTGATGACGGGCCGAACCCATTTTGTACGCCAGAGGTGCTCGATGTGCTGGCGCAACATCGAGTTCCCGCTACATTCTTCGTCATCGGTACGTACGCGATCGAGCATCCGGACCTCATCCGACGAGTGATTGCGGAAGGTCATGAGGTTGCGAACCATACGATGACCCATCCTGATCTATCCAGATGCGGACCTGCAGAGCTACAGGATGAAGTGCTGACCGCGAGCGAGGCGATCCGTCTGGCGTGCCCGAAGGCCTCGCCCAGGCATATGCGAGCGCCTTACGGCATATGGACGCAACAGGTGCTTGCAATGACGGCGAGCGCTGGTCTCACGGCTCTGCACTGGTCGGTCGACCCGAGAGATTGGTCCCGCCCTGGAGTTGATACAATTGTGAATTCGGTGATGGCGAACGTTCGCCCGGGTGCAATTGTGCTGCTGCACGACGGGTATCCTCCCGATGAGGAGAGACTGGGCACCGATGCAACGCTGCGCGATCAGACCACCACGGCGCTCGCATATCTGATTCCGGCACTGCAACGGCGCGGGTTTGCAATCCGTCCACTTCCTCAACTTCACTGAACAAGAACTGACACCCAATGGACCTGCTCGCGACAACCAGTGCTGCCGCTGTTTCAAGTTATGCGGTACTCTCGACTATCTATAAGAGCGTGCAAGCGCTTTATGCCCGACCGGCGATCAACTCATCATTACAGGACAGCCTGGAAAAAGCGGAGGTGGTCCTTCCCACTGTGGACGTCATCGTGCCGTGCTTCAATGAGGATCCAAACACGCTCGCCGAATGTCTGGAGTCGATTTGCAGTCAAGACTACGCCGGAAAGATACAGGTCTATGTGGTCGATGACGGATCTGCAAACCGCGACGTGGTCGCGCCTGTACACCAGATATATGCCAACGATCCTAGAGTCAGCATCATCTTGCTGGCAAACAACGTCGGAAAGCGCAAAGCGCAGATCGCTGCAATACGCAGCTCATCCGGTGATCTGGTGCTCAATGTCGATTCCGACACGGTTCTTGCTGCCGACGTCGTCACGAAGCTTGTATTGAAGATGCGTGACCGGGAAGTCGGTGCGGCGATGGGTCAACTGATAGCAAGTAATCGTAACCAGACCTGGTTGACCAGGCTGATCGATATGGAATATTGGCTCGCGTGCAACGAAGAGCGCGCGGCACAGGCGCGCTTCGGTGCCGTCATGTGTTGTTGCGGCCCTTGTGCCATGTATCGACGTTCCGCGCTGACCTTGCTTCTCGATCAATACGAGGCGCAGTTCTTCCGTGGGAGGCCGAGTGATTTCGGCGAGGACCGCCATCTAACGATACTCATGCTCAAGGCTGGGTTTCGAACCGAATACGTCCCGGACGCGATAGCAGCCACAGTCGTTCCGCACCGTCTTGGGCCATATCTGCGTCAGCAGCTTCGTTGGGCGCGCAGTACCTTTCGAGATACGTTTCTTGCATTGCGCCTGCTCCCAGAGCTCGATGGTTATTTGACGCTAGATGTTATCGGGCAAAATCTCGGCCCATTTCTCCTCGCGATTTCAACACTTGCTGCGCTTGCAGAGCTCGTGTTCGGTGGCTCTATACCCTGGTGGACGGGATTGACGATTGCAGCAATGACTATGGTCCGGTGCAGTGTGGCAGCGGTTCGCGCTCGCGACTTGCGGTTTATCGGCTTCTCGCTCCACACACCGATCAATATCCTTCTCTTGCTACCATTGAAGGCCTATGCGCTTTGTACATTGAGCAATAGCGATTGGCTATCGCGAAAAGTCACCAATGTGCCGGCGGAAGAGGAGAAACAGCGTGTCATCCTGCGTCCCAATGCCGGACGAGGTGCGTCTAGCGTAGGGGTGGGAACGACTCCCATTCATAAGACGGGGTTATCGCACCGTCCGTCGAGCCTGGCGACCACGGAGAGTGTTTCCGGTCGCGATCGCTCGACTGTCTACAAATAAGTGGTCGTTTCATGACTTTGGACCTGAACCATCAGCTATTAGAGCGAGAGTTGGCTGCCGACGATCCATGGCACCTTGATAATAGTTCGTTCGAGCAGGAGCGATACGCGCAAATGCTCCTGATGTCGCGTTGCAACGGAGATGCTGCGTCTGCCCTCGAGGTAGGATGTGCAGCCGGTGCATTCACGGAGTTGCTTGCGCCGTTATGCGAGCGGCTTACCGTGGTGGATGTCATGCCGCAGGCAATCGAGCGAGCGCGACTGCGGACCAGTAAGTGGTCACATATTACTTTTGTGACCTGCGACATTCAGCGGTTCTCGACCACTGAGCAGTTCGATTTAATTGTCGTGGCCGAGGTTCTTTATTACCTCAAAGACGTGGGCGAGATGCATGCGGCTATCCGCAACCTGGTGAGTATGCTTGCGCCAAGTGGCACTCTGATTTTCGGGTCCGCGCGTGATGAAATATGTCAACGCTGGGGGCATGCTGCTGGTGCCGAAACGGTGATCGCTCTCTTTAAGGAGAGCCTATCGGAGGTCGAGCGTCGGCACTGCTCCAGCGGATCGGCAAACGAAGACTGCTTGATCGTCCAGTTTCGAAGACCGGACGCCACGTCAGAACAATCAAACGTCGGTCATTAGACCAGGAGTACGTATGCGCATCTGCGGAATAAAGTTGACACATGACGGAGCAATTGCTGTCGTCGAGGACGGTCGGCTTCTTTTTTGCGTGGAGCAAGAGAAGCGCGGCAATAGTCCACGCTATCAGTCCGTTGACAATCTCGATGCAGTCGTGCGCGCCTTGGCGGAGCATGGCCTGGAGCCGCGGGATATCGATCAGTTCGTCGTTGACGGATGGGACGGGGAGAATGAATCGCAGTTCCAGCTCCTAAGCGGAGCGGTGCAGGTTGCGCTAAAAGGCGCGCCATATGTCGAGCGTCATGCTGAGGGCCTCCTTGATCCCGTCGACGGCGTCGGCCTCCTCCTCGGCGGCAAGGAGTTTCCATATAAGAGCTACCCGCATGTCACGGGCCATGTCGCGTCAGCATATGGCACCAGTCCCTTTGCAGCCGCGGGAAAGGCTTCGTTCTGTCTGGTGTGGGATGGCTGCATCTTTCCACGTCTTTACTATGTCGAACCGCGCGGGGGTCGGTTCATTGGATCGCTGTTTCCTATGATTGGCCACGCCTATGCTGCCGCGGGCCTTCACTTCGGGCCGTACCGTCAGCCGAACCGCTCCAGTTGGGATCTGGGCATCGCCGGCAAGCTGATGGCTTACATCGCGCTTGGCTCCGTTGATGAAAGCATCGTGGAAGCGTTTCAGGAGCTTTATGAAACACGGTTGGCGGCCGACACGGAGCAGGCTCGCCGCTACCGTGAAGACATTAACAATGCGGAATCGTCTCTTGCAGCTATGCACGCGTTCTTCGAGGCAAGCGCGTTGCGCCTGGCTGCCAAGCGAGCGGAGGACGTCCTCGCCTCCTTCCATGTGTTTCTGGAACGTCTTCTTGTTAAGGAAATCGCGCTGCTTCTGCTAAGATATTCGTCACTTCCGGGAGCGCGAAATCTATGTGTCGCCGGAGGTTGCGGTCTCAATATCAAATGGAACAGCGCGCTTCGCGCGACGGGATTGTTCGATGATGTCTGGGTGCCGCCGTTTCCGAATGACAGCGGCTCGGCAATCGGCGCGGCGTGCGGTGCTATGGCAGCGCAGAATGGCTTCGGGCCTTTGGAGTGGTCAGTTTACAGTGGTCCTGCCCTGCAGGAGAGCGAGGTTCCGCCGGACTGGGAGGCCGCTCCTTGCAGTTTGAGTGAACTTGCGGCGATTCTTGCCGACAACAAGCCCGTCATCTTTCTTTCCGGGTGTGCCGAGCTTGGGCCCCGGGCGTTGGGCGGTAGAAGCATTCTTGCAGCCCCAACTAGCCGGGCAATGAAGGATCATCTCAACGACATCAAACGTCGCGAGCACTTCCGACCGGTGGCGCCGATTTGTCTGGAGGATCGGGCACCGGAGATCTTCAGCCCGGGCACGCCAGATCCTTACATGCTGTTCGATCACCAAACCCGGGCGGATTGGCGCGACAAGGTTCCCGCGGTGGTCCATCTTGACGGCTCGGCGCGGCTGCAGACAATTTCCCGCAACTCTCCCCATAAAATTGCCGCGCTTCTCGTCGAATTTGAGCAACTCACGGGTATTCCGCTGCTCTGCAACACGAGCGCCAACCTCCACGGACGGGGATTCTTTCCGGACGCTGCGGCAGCTTGCCAATGGGGGCGTGTCGAGCACGTTTGGTGCGAGGGCAAGCTCTGGAGCAAAACCGTCGTCGAGAAGCCATCGTCCACGGAACGACTTCTGTCAGCCTAAGATGAACATGTCCACTGTGGCGATCGACCTTGCCGGTGTAAAAAAGTCATTTGGCGACAAGCTTATCGTCAACGATCTGTCGTTCTCGGTCGGACGCGGAGAGTGCTTCGGACTGCTTGGGCCGAATGGAGCTGGCAAGAGTACGATTGCGCGCATGCTCCTCGGCATGATCTCGCCCGACGGCGGCAAGATTACAGTCCTCGATGAGCCTGTGCCTTCCCGCGCTCGTGCGGCGCGTGTACGCGTCGGGGTGGTGCCACAGTTCGACAACCTTGAGCTCGAGTTCACAGTGCGAGAGAATCTGCTTGTTTTTGGCCGTTATTTCGGCATGAGCGCTCGCAGGATCGCGGCGGTTGCACCCTCGCTGCTTGAGTTTGCGCGGCTTGAAAGCAAGGCGGACGTGCGTGTGTCTGAGTTGTCCGGTGGCATGAAGCGGCGGCTGACGCTGGCGCGTGCCCTGATTAATGATCCACATCTACTCGTGATGGACGAGCCGACCACTGGTTTGGATCCGCACGCACGCCACCTGATTTGGGAGCGCCTGCGCGCCCTGCTTGCGCGTGGCAAGACGATCCTCTTGACCACTCACTTCATGGAAGAGGCCGAACGCCTGTGCGATCGACTATGCGTGCTTGAGAGTGGATGCAAAATCGCCGAAGGCAAGCCAGACGCCTTGATCGACGAGCATATCGGCTGCAACGTGATCGAGATCTATGGTGGTGATCCCAATCATATCCGAGAGCTGATCAGACCTTATGCGCGGCATATTGAAGTGAGTGGAGAGACGGTTTTTTGTTACGCGCGATATCCGGAGCAAGTTCGCGTGCACCTGCGCGGGCAAGCGAACCTTCGCGTACTGCAGCGGCCCCCGAATCTCGAAGACGTGTTTTTGCGGTTGACCGGGCGCGAGATGGAGAAATGAGCGATGAATGATGGTTATGCGTCGGTGATGCCGGCCAACGCGTACAACTGGGTCGCGGTATGGCGACGAAACTTCCTGGCATGGAGGAAAGTCGCGCTTGCATCGCTTCTCGGCAATCTCGCAGATCCCATAACCAATCTGTTGGGCCTTGGCTTTGGCCTCGGACTCATCGTGGGACGGGTTGAGGGGACTTCGTACATTGCCTTTTTGGCGGCCGGTATGGTCGCAATCAGTGCGATGACCTCCGCGACCTTTGAAACCCTATATGCGGCCTTTGCTAGAATGGGTGTCAAGCGCACCTGGGAGGGAATTCTGTTCACACAGCTCACGCTCGGCGATATTGTTCTAGGTGAGTTGGTGTGGGCGGCCAGTAAGTCCGTTCTAGCGGGGACAGCAATCGGGATTGTCGCTGCAGCGCTCGGTTATGCATCCTGGACGTCCATTCTTTGTGCGATACCAACAGTCGCCCTTACGGGTCTTGTCTTCGCCAGCCTAGCAATGGTCGTCATATCTCTTGCGCCAACTTACGACTACTTCGTGTTTTACCAGTCGCTCGTCCTTACGCCCATGGTGTTTCTGTGTGGCGCGATCTTTCCGACAAGCCAACTGCCCGGCTCATTTCAGCACTTTGCGAGCTTGTTGCCGCTCGCACATTCGGTCGACCTTATTCGTCCGACGATGCTTGAGCGCGGCGCGGACAGTGCCGCCCTGCACGTAGGTGCACTCTGTGTTTATGCGGTCTTGCCCTTTTTCGCGTCGACAGCACTATTTCGGCGGCGCCTGCTGCGTTGACGTGAGTTGAGCGAAAGGGAGAAAGTCAATCGATGCAGTGTCATCAGTCCTTCCGCGGTAGCTCGCGAGTGACCTGGTCTGTTACAGCGGC
This sequence comes from Bradyrhizobium sp. CCBAU 25360, assembly GCF_028128695.1. NCBI lineage: Bacteria > Pseudomonadati > Pseudomonadota > Alphaproteobacteria > Hyphomicrobiales > Nitrobacteraceae > Bradyrhizobium > Bradyrhizobium sp. CCBAU 25360. The sequence goes on along the minus strand of NZ_LBJA01000001.1, from coordinate 867,215 downwards.
TTCTGCAATGTCCTTGAGGCCGCGATCGAGCCAGCTCTATGGCCGCCTGTTCGGTCCATCTGCATCGGACGCCAGCACCCTAACTCTGAGCGCCTGTTGCTAGGGGCCGAGACAGACCTTGCAAGTCGTGTTGTGCTGTCTGGCCCGCGCACCGGCGGAGCGTAACTGTCCAGGTTAGTTCGGTGGGACGGCAAGGGGCCTTTCCGTCATGACGATGGAGAACGGGATGTTGTGCCCGGCACTGAGCGGTGACCTTGACAGAATCCATGAAAGCTCTCCGGAGCTGCCGAATGCATTTGTTCACGATGGCGCTTCGGTTCTTGTGCAGGATGGCCGCGTAATTGCTGCTGTCGAAGAGGAGCGTCTCAACTGTGTCAAGCACTCCAACAAGTTTCCTTGCAACCCGATCCGATACTGCCGGTCTACCGCAGGAGTCGAGCTCGGGGAGATCGACCGCATCGCGTTCTACGCGACTGAAGCCTATTGCAAAACCATGCTCGAGCGTCCTGTTGTTTCTCAGCCCGTTACGTTGGACGCCAAACTGTTGCTGCGGCAGCTGCTGGCACGGGAGTGCGGGGCAGAGATCGGTCCGTTCCGACTTTCCTTCGCGAATCACCACGAAGCGCATGCCGTGAGCGCGTTTGCCATGTCCGGGTTCGAGCAAAGTCTCGTCCTTGCGATTAACGGCGGCGGCGAGGTTCTCTCAGGCCTATTGGCGGTAGGATCTGACACCGGAACTGCGCAACTTGATAGCCGTAAGTCATGAGCATGGCCACGCCTCCTATGCCTGCATGTGAGGGGGCCAGTCCATGCGACGCACAGGGCGCATTGGGCATCGGACTTCGGGCAGGTCGATGCAAGACCGCTGAAGAAAGGACAGAAAGTGTTGAGAGAACGCGGCCATCACGGATAGGCATGCTATGAAGTTCTACCGACGCAGCTCGCCGGCACCGCGATTTCAGACCGTGACGCCGGGCGAGAAGAAACCCGAGATGTCTGTATCGATGTCTTTTGTCCAACCAGGAGCGCGCGAAAAGGCAATCGAGATGGTTAGTGGTGCGATGAATGATAGGTTCGTAGTTTCCCGGCGACGTACGGGTTTTGGTGACTGTCTGTGGTCGCTGGCGGCGGCTTGGCGTTTCGCAAAGCAGACAGGGCGAACGCTAGCCATCGATTGGCGGGGGTCTTGCTATCTTGATGAACCATTCACCAATGCCTTCCCGGTCTTCTTCGAACCGGTTGAAGACATTGCCGGCGTGCCGGTGATTTGCGGCGACGACATCAACAAACGTTCGTTTCCGGGACCATTCTTTCCGGCATGGTGGAACAAGCCGTCTATCGATTGCGTCTATCGGCCGGACGAGCAGATCTTCCGGGAACGCGACCAACTCGATCAACTGTTCCAAAGTCAGAGAGATAGTGACGCTAGCACAGTTGTATGTGATGCCTGCCTGATGTGGCGCTGCGATCAGGAGGCGGAGCGAGAGATCTTTCGGAGGATCAAGCCGCGAGCTGCAATTCAGGCTCGGATTGATGCCATCTACCGCGAGCACTTTGAGCCGTACAGCGTGATCGGCATTCATGTCCGGCATGGAAACGGTGAGGACATTATGGGGCATGCTCCCTACTGGGCGGACGCGGAGCGCGCCTTTCGACAGATCTGTAATGCCATTGACAAGGCGAGGGCGTTACCACATGCAAAGCCTGTGAGGGCGTTCCTGTGCACGGACAGCGCGCTCATCCTTGAGCAGGTTTCGGCAATAATTCCCGATGTTTTTGCGATTCCAAAACAGTTCCAGGCGCCTCACGCCGGCCCGTTGCACGACGCCGCCTTCGGAGCAGAGGGTGGCTTTTCTGCCCTCACCGAGATGTATCTCCTTGCGCGCTGCGACACGGTGATCCGTTTCCCCCCAACGAGCGCCTTCACGCGCTATGCGCGTCTCTTTGCTCCACGCGTTATAGAATTCGAGTTGAACGATCCGAGCAGGTTGATCTTGATCGAAGACAACTCGCAAGAGCTCGTCGCTTCATGAAAGTTGTAACCCGCTTGATCGACCTGATTGCCGCTCTTTGCATCCAAGAGTACTGCCAGTTCTTGTACGGCCGACAATCGTCTGCCGAACGCGATGCTGTTGGCAAGAACTTACAGCGAAGAACAGAACGAAGCGACGGCCAAGTGCCTTCGCTTGAGCCGTGACGTCGATAACAACCGCCCTAAGTGCTGCGCAGCGTTAAGCCGACGTAACACGTCGTCGTCATCCTTCGGTCAGCCACAAATCGGAGCTGATCAGTGCTCGAGCGTGGATGAACATATGAGTTCGCCAGCTCGTGCCTGGAGCCAGCCCGTCCGGCGATATCCCAGTTCTGCTCAGAACGGGGTGCCACAAACAAAATCGACGATTGACGAATCTGACGTGCGGGGCTGGTACGTCAGTTTTGGAGTTAGCGCGGCAAAATGACCGTGGTCGCTCCCGAGCGATCTTTTGCTTTGGCCAGGCGCCGACAAGTCTCAGGCTCATTTCGTTGCGCGATCAAGAAAGCGAGCGCGGCCCGTACCCCTGTGATGAAGCAGGCGAGTGTGCTAGAGAGCTTACGTAGCTGATGTGCCATCGTTGTCACAATGCACACCCACGACTGTCCGAAATCCGCCAAATGCTCGGCCTGCGCGACGTTAGGACGCAAAACGGAAGTGATTTACCTGCACCGCAGTGGCGCAAATCCTGCTACGCGTGCGCCGGCGCAACAGTAAGGAGGCGGCCTTGGGTCTCGATCTGCCGAATGACGATCTGATTAGAGAGCCGCGGGCCGAAACACATTTTGATTGCCTCGTTCACGCTGATAAAGCGCGTGATGATCGTAGAGAACGGAAGACGATGTTGCTCACCGGGGCATCACGCGGAATTGGTCATGCCACTGCCAAGCTCTTCTCGGAGGCGGGCTGGCGCGTCATTTCTTGCGCACGCCAACCTTTCGACAGCGAGCGATGCCCCTGGGAGCCAGGGAATGACGATCATTTCCAGATCGACCTCAGCAATCATCGAATGCTGCCGCGTGCGATCACCGAGGTCAAGAAGCGCTTGGCTGGTGCGCCCTTGCACGCGCTGGTGAATAACGCCGGTGTGTCACCGAAAACGCCCACTGGGAATCGGATGACGTCATTGACCACGTCAACCGAGACCTGGATGGGGGTATTTCATCTTAATCTGGTGGCGCCGATCCTGCTGGCGCAGGGTTTGTTTGACGAGCTAAGAGCCGCGTCAGGATCAATCGTAAATGTGACTTCAATCGCAGGCTCACGGGTGCATCCGTTCGCCGGTAGCGCGTATGCGACCTCGAAGGCGGCGCTTGCGAGCCTCACACGCGAACTGGCCTATGATTATGCGCCGCATGGCATTCGTGTGAATGCGATCGCGCCGGGCGAAATCAAGACCGACATGCTGTCGCCAGACACGGAAGCCCGTCTCGTGCCTAGTATCCCGCTGCGCCGAGTGGGGACCCCGGATGAAGTGGCCAAGGTCATCTTCTTCCTATGCTCGGATGCGGCGAGTTACGTCACGGGAGCCGAGGTGCCGATCAATGGTGGGCAGCATTTGTAAAGTCGCCGCTCTGGCGATCCAGCTGACTTGCCTTGCAGCGGCGCGTATGTTCTCCGCTGACGACGCGCACACGATCCGCAAAAAGTGAAATGAGGGCACATTGCAAGTGCGGTGTCGTGCCATAATCAGGTGTCACGGTTCTATGTCATCTCGTCAACACTTGAGGCTAGATCGAGAGTGACATGCAGAACGAAGCTCGCCAATCCCAACATGGCTCAAGGGAGGATAATCAAGACAACGGAGATAGGCTCATGCTGCATATCCCACCCTCGGAACGACCTGCCTCGCAACCGGAGCCGGAGTGTAATCCCTCGGGGCAGCCGTCGTATGAGAGTGCGCTGGCCGGCATCTGCGAAATATCGAAAATAGTCAGCGCTCCTGGCCGGCTCGAAGTCACGTTGGCCAAGGTCCTTGGCCTGCTGCAATCGTTTGTGCAGATGCGACACGGCATCGTCTCACTACTGGACGATGACGGCATCCCGGAAATTACAGTTGGCTCCGGTTGGAGTGAAGGCAGCGACGAACGTTACCGCACGTGCCTGCCGCAGAGTGCAATCGCCCAGATCGTGGCAACAGACAGGCCTTTTGTTGTCGAGAGCGTAGCCGACGAGCCGGCCTTCAGCGCTGCGGACCGGGAGCTTCTCGGCGCCTCCGACAGCATGCCCGTATCGTTCATTGGGATTCCTATTCGTATTGATCCGAGGGTGGTCGGTACGCTGACGGTAGACCGTATCAAGGACGATAGTTCCAGTCTGCGGCTCGAGCACGATGCGCGGCTGCTCGTTATGGTCGCCAACTTGGTGGGGCAAACAGTGAAGCTACATCGCTTGTTGGCCTGCGATCGCGAACGATTGCTAGTGGACAAAGACCAGCCACAGAAGATCGTTGAGCTTGGGGTGGCCGCTCGCGAGCGCAAGAAGCTTCACGCCCACGGGATCATCGGCGACAGCCCCGCGCTGAGCGGGCTGCTCGAGAAGATTGCGGTTGTAGCCAAATCGAGCAGCACGGTTCTGCTGCGCGGCGAATCCGGCACCGGCAAGGAGCTCGTAGCCAAGGCCATTCACGAGTCCTCGTCCCGTGCTAAACGACCGTTCGTTAAACTGAATTGCGCGGCTCTGCCTGAGACGGTCCTGGAATCGGAATTATTTGGCCATGAGAAAGGTGCCTTCACCGGTGCGGTAAGTTCGCGCAAGGGGCGCTTCGAGCTTGCTGACAAAGGGACGCTATTTCTGGATGAGATCGGAGAGATCTCAGCTCCGTTCCAAGCGAAGTTGCTGCGAGTTCTGCAAGAGCAGGAGTTTGAGCGCGTCGGCAGCAATCACACGCTTAAAGTCGATGTTCGAGTCATAGCTGCGACCAACAAGAACCTTGAAGAGGCCGTCGCAAGGAGCGAGTTCCGCGCGGACCTCTACTATCGTATCAGCGTAGTTCCCTTGTTATTGCCGCCGCTGCGCGAAAGACGCAGTGATATTCCGCTGCTAGCCCGAGAGTTCCTCAGAAAGTTCAGTAGCGAGAACGGCCGTACGCTCACCCTGGAGGCCAGTGCGATCGAGGTACTGATGAACTGCGGGTTTCCGGGAAATATTCGCGAACTCGAAAACTGCATCGAGCGAACAGCGACGCTGTGTACCGGGCCGTCGATTGTGAGAAGTGACTTTGCATGCTGCCAAGGCCAGTGCCTTTCCATGATGCTCTGGAAAACCACATCGAACGACAAGACTGACCTGGCGGTACCTATGCAACCTGCGCCTGCAAAGTCCATCACTCCGCTAGCTCAAACGGCGTTGCCGCCGCCGTCTGTCTACGAACCGGCCCCACTGCGACCTGCCGGCACAGCTCTCGTTGGTGGTGCGAGCATGACCGATCGGGAGCGGGTCATTGCGGCCATGGAGAAATCTGGCTGGGTGCAGGCCAAGGCAGCGCGCCTACTTGGACTAACCCCGCGCCAAATTGGCTATGCGCTCCGGAAATACGGAATTGAGATAAAGCGGTTCTGAACGACCACATCCGCCGGAGCCGCTAGTGCCAAACAGATACGTGAAGAATGATCCCGAAGAAGCAATCTACGCAACCGCAAGGGAAACGGCCGGCCTGAGGCAACGACGTGGCGCGCAACCTCGATTTGAGCGCCATGAGTTAAAAGAGCCTCACCTGCTGGCCATACAATCGCGAACCGTCCGTGGCTCGAACAGGTAACAACCTATCATCCCTATTCTGCGGACGAGTGAGTGACGATGCTTAACCGTCGATCAGCCCGATGCCGGCAGTGTTTGCGCGGCATTCATCGTGCGAGCATTCCTTGGTCTCTCGGCTGGCGTGCCGAGCGGAACGGCGTTGTCGGTGCCCTGACCTGTGTCGGCATTCGTTCGTCACGAAAGCGGGCTGGAGCGCGTTATCGCCCCGTTTAAGCCTTTGTGACAGCGAGCCGATTCCAGAACGGCGGCGGTGGTACAACACTTGCTGTTCTCTTCGTAGCTATCGCAACTTTAGGAGCATCATCGTGCACAATGTCGTCTGCATCAAACAGGTTCCGGACTCGGCGCAAATTCGTGTTCATCCCGTGACCAATACAATCATGCGTCAGGGAGTGCCGACCATCATCAACCCATATGACCTCTTCGCGCTCGAGGCCGCGCTTGAACTGCGTGATCGGTTCGGCGGCGAAATTACCGTGCTTACCATGGGACCGCCGTCGGCAGAAGAGTCCTTGCGAAAGGCGTTGGCTTACGGTGCCGATCGCGCCGTCCTACTCACGGATCGCTGCTTTGCTGGCTCCGACACGCTGGCCACAACGTATGCACTTGCAACTGCCATCCGGAAAATCGGGAAGGACTATGGCTCGACAAATCTCATTTTCACGGGAAAACAGACCATCGATGGCGATACTGCGCAGGTTGGGCCCGGCGTCGCAAAGCGAATGGGCGTAGTGCAGCTAACTTACGTTGCGAAGATCAGATCCTTGGACCTCGCCGCTCAAACGATTGAAGTGGAACGACGCTGCGAAGGTGGTGTGCAGGTGTTGCAAACCAAATTACCATGCCTCATCACCATGCTTGAGGCGACGAATCAAATCCGGCGCGGCGCGATGGCGGATGCCCTGCGTGCCGCGCGTGCCCAAATCGTGAAATGGAGCGCGCAAGAAGCCGGTGTCGAAGACACCTCCAACTGCGGGCTCAAGGGCTCGCCGACGGTCGTTAAGCGTGTGTTCGCTCCCTCTGCACGGGCCGAGAGAGCGGCGCTGGTTGAGGCCGCCGAGCAACCGGCGCAGGCGTTGATAGACGCAATTTTCTCACTTCAACCGAAGCTCGAAACCGATCTTGCGGCACTTGCTCGTGACGCTCGATCGGGAGAGGCTAGGCCATCATAGTAGATACACTCCAGGAATGTATCATCGGCGCACCCGTGGGGGTCTGCCTATCTTACCCGTCGAACTCGCGAGCAGCTGGGGCCGCATGCGCGGTAGATCACACGATCGACTCTCGGAGTCGCGCGGGATTGTCGGGGCAGAGGCAAAGGCGCCTGCGCATGTTCCAGGGGTGCCGTTCGGTCGTATTCGACGACTTGGAAGGCCATTGCATCTTCCCGTAACGGTCACGAGTGAACACGGAATAGCCAGGGACCCGGGTCACCGTACTGGCGGTGCCGTCTGCACGCCCAAAGCGCTGTCGCAGGCTGCGGGGCGCAAAGTCAAGGTATACGTCACTGTTGAAGCCAATCTCAGCGGTTGAGCAGACCTGTACGCATGTGAGCGGCCGCCGATTCTCCGCTGTTTGCTTTCTGACAGCGGCGCGTAGCCTCTGACACTCGCGATGAGGAAGCGTCACGGCCGTTGTATCATCTTGGTCAGATCTTACGGAGCGAATTCAAGAGTTGGCATGATGATTGCTGTGAGTCACCAAGAATTTAGAGGTGGTAAGAACAGGCGAGGGTCGCTTTCAGAGGCTTTGTGCCGCCCGGAGAGGTATGACATCAGGGACCAAAGGCCTTAAGAGCATCATACGTACAAACTGGAGTCTACAATGCTGTCCCAGGCTGACGGTGGTTCGGCGAAATGGCGCGAGCGGCAACCGCGAGGGCTTGATCCGTTCGCTCAAGATCGTGAAAGCTGCACGCGTGCCGAGCGGCAAGGCACGCCACTCGCGCACGCGACATTAGCTTCAAAATGGCCTGGGGGCGCAGTATCCGTTTGAGTCTCCGCGCGAATGCTAGTCGTGGCGGGCATTGCGGCGCCGGACTGCTGGTGGACAGGAATCCAACCGGATTCCCGGCGCTCCAATAATGATCGCATTCCTTCGATGCTCATGAGCTGCACTGAGCATGCCGCTGTCTGCGTTCGCGGAGCAAACGACAAATAGTCGCCTAGAAGGCGAACGCGATCATTGGCCCTTCAAAGCCAATGAACCTGGGACGGTTAAAAGTTGGCCGGGGCACGAAGTTGCTTCGTCAAGGACCGTCCGCTTCTCATCTGCAGGGGTCAAATGACATCTCAAACGTCTCGATTTGCCGCGGATCAACCTCCGAAGCTTTGCTACGAGTACTTGACCGAGCAAGCGCGAGCCTTGTTCGGCACGCATCCGTTCGCCTCGCAGTTGTCCGAAGATCAGGCCGCCAGCCTGCTGCCCGAATACCTGGCGATGTCACAGGCGTTCCCGTATCTGCAGGCGGGCTCACAAAGGGACCTCATATTCGATGCAATGTATCACAATCGGGATATTGCGAGAGACATTGAGGTGACCAGCGTGGTCGCGAACTTTATCTGTTGGGATGAGACCGGTGGCCATGGCCGAATTCTCCAGGGAGGCAATGCCGCGCTACCGGATATTCTGTTGACAGAAAACTTTCACTCCAACCTGTTGAAGAAAGATGCCTCCCGACTACTCGGCCGAACAATACTGCCCAACTATAGCTCTAGGACTAAGCAGTATCTGCATTCTCTCTACGCCGGATTGTCATCGAAAGACTCCCTCGTCCGTTGCGCTTACATGGTAGCTTTTGAGCTACATGCTGCGGACATGATCCAGTCGCTGTGGACCGCCCTGGTCAAAACGTTTAAGGCGAAGTCGGAAGATCTGGAGTATTTTCGCAGCCATGTGGGCGGAGAAGATCCCGCTGAGAAGTACCACGGAGAAATGACAGGTCGGTTGATTGGCGAACTTGTGCAGCCTGAACGTAATGATCGGTTTTTGAATGAATTCCTCCGGGCCTATGGGCTCAGCGTCCAATGGTGCCGCGATCTCACTTCAACTGCGGCACGCGCGGTGGATGATCACTCTGAGATCGAACATCATGGCAGTTGCCATTGTGGCTCTGTCAAGTTCTACGTCAGCGCGCCGCGAGAGCTCTCTGGAGTTCGTTGCAATTGCTCGATTTGTCAAATGTCTGGGTTTCTTCACTTGCTAGTAACTGGCGATAAGTTACGCATCGAGCGCGGTGAAGAAGTCCTCACGACATATCAGTTCAACAAGAACATTGCTCGGCACACGTTTTGCCGGGTTTGTGGGGTAAAGCCATTCTATAGGCCGAGGTCGAACCCCTCCGGGTTCAGCGTAAATATTCGATGCCTGGATAGAAGGACGGTCGCACTCGCAAGAATAACCGAGTTCGATGGCGAGCATTGGGAGAAAGCATTCGTCTCAATGCACAAGGACCCGGAGTCCTGCTTCGAAGATCAAAGGAGTGAGCTCGAATGGCGCGCACAATGAGTGATAAATCCCGCCAGCTTTCACAGGAAATGCTGACAAAGTACCGCATAGAGCTGCTAGTAAAGGGGACGGCCGTTATCGCCCCCCAGATACTGTTCACTCAAGCCGACTTGACCAAGATCGATCAGCTGCAGGCTGAGATTCCCGAAGAAGAAGTGCGGGAGGGAGATGCCGGCGACTTGCACAGCGTCTTTGTCAAGCGCATAAGGGTAGATCCACCAGGTCGCGCGCCTAGCAACGTGGATGGTGCAGCTTCAGGGCAGATTATGGAGCTACTTGAAAGTAAAGACCGCAGCTTCGCGCTAAGACAGATCTTCGGAGCATCCTCAGATTACGTGGTTCGCCGGTGCCAAATGCATCGTATGCCGCCTGGGTCCTTTGTGGGCATCCATTTGGATGCGAAGAGTGATCCGGATTTTGAGTACGCGGTGATTGTGCAGCTAGCGCGAGACTTCGAGGGGGGTGAGTTCGTGGTATATCCTACCGGGTACGAACAGCACGTATTCCGACCACCATTTGGTGCAGTGCTTGTCACAACATGTAAGGTACGGCATGAAGTAAAGCCGGTGTCGAGCGGGGAACGCCGATCTCTCGTCTACTTCTGTTCAAAAAGGGGCGGCGCCAACCGCCGGATCGTCGAAAGTTCTAGCGCTCGGCTATGAGGTGGCGCGCCTGGTATGATTCGCTGAGAACCGAGTGGCGGGTGAGCTCTCCGGGAAATTTAGACGCTTTCACATCTTGTGGTCAGTGTTTCTCGTAAGGTGCGACAGTTCTGGTAGGAAGCCATGGTTAACATTGGTCCATGTACAGGCCACCACGTGCTATCCGAGCGAAAGTTGCATCTTTGTCGCTGGGTGAAACCAGGGAGGCGCGTCGGCGCTGCGCGATGCTGTATTCCGGGTAGCGCGGGGTTTCGCAGACTGTAGTGGCGAGCCTCTCGATTCCCAAGATGGGCCGCTTGTTAAGGTGGTAAGGTCGGGCACGCATCAGGCTAGGTCCAAGGAGCGTCGTGCTAAGGATCATGTGGACGCTCTTCTGAGATTGGGATGATGGCTCGACTACAACGAGAAGCTGGGCATAGCCGAGCTTCTTTACGAAACGAGTTAGAATGGCCGGCGAGCGTGGCGTCCTTGCCGGACTCGATCGTCTGCGCGCACCGCGCGCTACGGGCGGAGTCAGCATCGTTCGCAAAGCCAGGCCAATTCCGTCCGCCGCTGAAGCTGAGGTCTTGAGAGTGTACAGGTCGACTATCATCAAGGAGAACGAGCGGGAGAGCTCAGCTGCCTACAAGTATGCTCTTGCTGTTGGTAGCTTGGATGAGCTTCTGCGTAACAACCCTAGCCAGGGATTGCTGCTCAACGTTCCGATCGGTCGCTCGACGAAGATCTTTTCACTATAAGCTCAGCCCTCGTCCTCGCCGAAGATTGGTGCCGCACTCGTGCAGTTGCGCAAGTCGCCGGTTGCAACCGCAGCCGCTTGGGCATGACTCAAATCTCCGCCGAGAGAATGTCGGGTTGATGGACGCAATGCTCGCTTAGCGATGCCGTTGCGCAGGACTAGCTGTTGCAGCGATCGATCAGCTGGGTAAGAATATTCCTCGCGCAAGGTCACGATCATGATCCGACGTTTAGCATTAGGGATAAACCTAGCTTCTCGCCCTGTCCGGCGCTGCAGTTACTGCAGTCAGCCGCAGCGCCGAACCTATTTGCTCAAACTGTGCCCTCTTTTATGTTTGGGGCTGGGGAAAACGCTGTTTTTGCGCGGGGCGGTGAATTGAGCGTGTGAAGATGTGTTCGCTAGGACCTCAACAGTCGGTATTGCTGATCGTGGGCCGCGGCCCTGTCGGCCGCAATCACAACGCACTCCACGGTACCAGCCTTTTCGTCGGCGGCAAGTGGGATCACGCCTGTCTTACGTGTGCGGTCGAATAGCAATCCCTCTTTGAAGAAGCGATCATGCGCCGCACGAAACGATGGTGATCGTACATTTCTTACAGTTAAAATAACGTTGCGACTGGAATAGTCGGGGCCTAGTAGCCGAATCGCAATGTTGTGTAACACCGAGCCGCCACCCCAGCGGCCGTTTGCTTCATTGAACAGCAACCGTCCGTCTTTGGCGAAAATCGCGTCGATGTTGATCATTCCGCGATAGCCAAGGTCTCTCGCTAGCGCCACAAATCGGTAGGCATGCTCCTGGGCAGTCAACCACTGCTCGTTCTCTAGATCGCTGGGAAGCTCAAGCCCTGTCCAGATGAGAGCCCTTTCGGCCCGATCTGTGCTTTTATGCAGGCGTATGTTTCCACTATTGATGAAAGCGATTGATGCATCATCCTGGATTGCATACTCGAGATAAAACAAAGACCGGGCCAAGTGGTATGATTCGACGACCAGCGTCTTACACGATGCTGTTGTGATCTCGGAGTAAAGCGCGTCAGGATCAAGCGAACGCCAGGAAATCCACCGAGTATCTCTGGCGCCAGGTAGGGGATCGCTTTTGCTGCTCGTTAAGATGACATTTCCGACCCCTCCAGCTCCATTATCCAACTTCACGATGACCCTGCCGGTCTCGGATTTGAGGGAAGTGACTGCTTTTAACAGTCCATTTGGATCTGTCGCGACACATCCGTGAGGCAGCGGAAGTGCTACGCTTGTTGCCAACTGACGGAAGTGACTCTTGCGATTCAGTAAATCAGGCCCGCGCTGCAGGGCGAAGTCGTCGCCAATGTTCGGTATGCTTAGTTTGGCCGCCAGGTGTGCGACGCCTTCAGTAAAGTAGCAGGGGTACAATCGCCAGGTGGATTGTTGACGAATATGTCTTTTAATTCGTGCGACAACAGTGTCGGACAGCAACGCGTAATCATCCAGGATGGTCGGTTGGCGGCTCGTTGGTACAAGCAGGCGAAGACTCGATGCATCGAAATCCAGCGTCGCGCCAATGAAGGATAGCAGATCTGCCGGGATCACTACCGGGGAGACGATCAGGTCACCCTCCTGAGCAAACCACGCTGAACGGAATGCCGAGCTGGCGGCCAGCGAAAGTTGAGCCTTTGTTAGATGGGCGCCCGACATCTGAGGCGTACCGGCATTCATAATTAGAATCCGCGGCATTCGCGAACCTCCGGGCATCTGGACTTGATCAGGATGAATGGCCATGGCAACCACGGTCGAAGGGCTTTGCGGTGGTCCCGATTGCGGCGATGGTCATCGGAGATAGGGAGCATGACCAGCGATCGGTCCGCCGATCTGACCGGCTGAGTCACCCGAAGTCCTTCACACCCATGTAGGTAACACCCCACGAGCCTACGATTTAACGTTACGTCAGGTTCAAGCCCCTTTTTGCGGGCGGCTCATGCCCGAAGAGGGCCCCGGAAGAGCTGGTGTTGCAAGCATCAGCGGTGCCCTGAGGGGCAAGCCTTTGGCTGAGGCCTTTGAGGAGCGATCCCGCGAATGCGCCGGAGGCGTGTCCAACGAATGACCCCAGTCGCCGAGTTTCGACAAAATCTAGAATTGGTCAGGGTGCGTATGCGAGCCATCACATCGATGGCCAGTCCGACAAGGCGAGATGAAGTGGCCCGGAGAAATCGCCATCCGAGCCACCGCTGAACGAGCGAGCAGCTCGAATCCAGGCTTGGCCGCAAGCATTTTGAAGCGTGGCGTAGAGCGCAACGCCGGCCTGCTAGTGTCTCTCCGCATCCGGACCTAATTTTCTCTCAGGAGAACACGCCGCTTTGCTTCCAAAAGATGCCCATCCAGCGTCTCGTGCAGCGCACGCCGCAGCTCGGGCGGGATCGAGCTATCGGTATCGATCAATTCTCGAAACTTCCGAATGATGTGTTCTATCGTTGCGATGGTTCCAAGTGTTTCAATCCTTTGCCACGGCATTTTCGATTGTCTCCTTTGGCGCGTTGCGCACGCTTCGTCGAGGGTCCTCACCTCACAACTGGGCCTCGAACAGCCTCTGGTGCACCAAAGGTTGGCTGTCGGGCTGAGTGTTCAGCGCGAGCTCTTTTGACCAGAACTTGCGCAAGCGGCGCTCCCTGAGAAATCGGCAGAAGTAACGCGCATTCCCGGCTGCAACAGTTTTCCAGCGCGTAAGCTGCACTATTGATCGCAAGGATGCGGCACCAACGAGCTCGGCTGTCAGGCGTTCGAAACCGTGATCAACCGATTCAGTCGAGCGGCTGCAGCGCCCCGATCAAGTGATTCTTGTCCGAGCGCCACGCCTTCCTCTAGGTTCGAGGCCCGCCCGGCCACCACCAGTGCGGCCGCCGCATTCAGAAGGGCGGCATCACGAAAACGACCTGGCACGCCATCGAGCACTTTTTGTATCGCAAACGCATGAGCCTCGACATCACTGCACTCCAGCGCATCGGCGCGGTAGCGGGGGAGCCCGGCTTCTTCCGGCGTGACTTCGAACGTGCGGACTGTACCCGCCTCAACCGCAGCAACAGAGCTTGTGTCGGTGAGGGATAATTCATCGAGCCCGTCCGAGCCATGAACCACCCATACCGCATCGGCGCCAAGGTTCTTCAAGACTTGCGCCAGAGGCTGGACCCATTCGGGAGTGGACACTCCAAGGATATGCCGCTTGACCCCGGCTGGATTCGACAGAGCCTCGATTAGATTGAACATCGTGTGGGTTCCAAGTACGCCCCGGATCTGCCTGATGCGCTGCATCGGCGGGAAGTCGGGTGACGCAAACACGAAGCCAATGTCGGCTTCGTGCACACAACGTGCAATTGACTCTGGCTTGAGATCGACCTTTACGCCGAGGTGCGCCAACACGGCTGCCGTGCTGGAGCGCAAAGATGCAGCGCGGTTAACATTCTTGGCGACGGGAACGCCGACGCCGGCGACGATGAACGAAACGCACGTCGATACGTTCAGCGAACACATAACGGTATCGCTCGTACCAGCGATATCGATGGGATCACATCGCGTCTCGACCTTTGGCACTCTATTTCGCATTGCGGATGCGGCGCCGGTGATTTCCTCGACCGTCTCGCCGCGGACCCTCATCCCAATCAACAAGCCCCCGATCTGCGAGGGAGTTGCGTCGCCGGACATCATGCTGTCGAAGGCTGACGCGGCCTCCTCGCGGGTCAGAGTGGCGCCGGTGGCAACTTTACCGATGATCGATTTAAGCGGTTCCATCGAACTTTACACGTTCCTTCCAAACTAGGGTCCGTCCGTTCAGCCAGCCCTCTTCACAACGCGTGCGCTGCTGCGGCTGCCGGTCTATCCGCACTCGCTCTGCCGCACGATTCCTTGAGGCGAGACGTCGGATGAACGTGGGGTCTGTGGCCACGCTACAACCTGACGCTACGTGAGGGTCAAGCTCTCTCCACTTCGATGCGGCTCTCGAGAGGACATCGGCGGCTAGTCAGACCACTGAGTTGCTTGATGCGAGGATAATAGCTCTGTCTCGCGCCCGCTTTCTGTCGATGTTCCGGCCGGATCACAAGGCGCCGATTTCCGGTGCCGCCGTGGCGGAACCGCAGAGCGGCTTCCGCACGTGCTATGAATATATTGATGCCAATTCCAGACTGAGCTTAGCTGGCTCTGCGAAATGACTCCACGCCACTATAATGAACCTGCGCATGACTGCCTCCAGGAAGCGATCGACGCGTCCGTTAACCGGCGCCGCATCAAGTGGCGAGCCGTTCGGCGAACCCACGTGTACGTGTTGTACGTCAAGCTGGGACGACTTCTGGAGAGGAGTCGGAGGAACAGGTCGCAGCATCTTCACTTCGACCCGCCGCTCTTATTGCCGATATCCCGCCCGGAGATCACGTAGCGACATTGCTGACTGAGACGGTCTTGCTTGGATCTGAGGCAGGCAGTAATAGCGGTACGATCTGGTATGTGACTGCTACAAAGTCGGAATACGTCTCCCATGCAGGCCTCTTTCTCGTCTGCGGTCGGTGTTCGATCACTCGCCTTGACCGGCGCAAGCATTGCAGTTGCCATTGCTAGGCCTAGAGCGATATCGCGGTAGTAGAGTCTGAGGTGCGGAGCCAACTGAATTCGTTGTTTTTGCATCATGACATTCCTTCTGTTCGGCGGAGCTAGTTATTGTTCTTTCTGCCCGGAACGCATCACGTGCAAAACGGGAAACAGGCGGATCTGCTTAGCTGTCTGCAAGCTCGTTGCTCTACTTTTGCCGTTCTCACGTAGGGGACTCGCCACGATGCCGCTCGAACCGCCCCCTGGCCAGCTCTGCCGAAGCATAGAGATCAGAAAGAGCGGATGTGCTTTGTCGTTGTTGATGATGCGCTCGGCCTTGCAAGAGCGACCATGATGACCGGCTGACACAATGTTTGGTGTCATCGCGCTTCTGTTCCACTTTGGTTGAAGAGGTTGGGCGGGGTTATCTGTGAGTTAGGCTGCGTCTTGCGTCGGGTCAGGGGAGGCTGCGGTGCTCGGACCATGGCCGCGCAGACCTCGTAACCCGCGATTCGTTCAGCAGAAGCTGGAATAGAATTCGAAATCGGAGGCAGGCTCGCGCCTGTATGACGTGAGGCTCTCTGTTCGGTCGTTCCGGGCGATTGTAAATACTTGAGGCATTCCAATGATCGTGAACTGTCACGCGACTGATTGTCAGAGGTGATCCCCACTTGTCCAGAACCCTACAATCTAACGCTGGGTGCGATTCAAGTCTTTCGGTGGGAGCAATGGTCTGAAGCCGTCGGTTGCTGTGCATTCTTCGTATGAGCATCGACTGCAATGCGAATTCGGCCGTTTCTGAAATGGTTGCTTTGGACTGGGGGCTGACTGCTTCGGCAGCCGGTGCCACGAGCGTCGCTCCTACGTGATGATACGGAGGGTCGCTGTCGCAATTCGTTGATCTACGGATTGCATGCTCTCGGCATGAATCCGAAAAGTAAACTGTACCAGCCCGATCACTGGCGAGGCCGCGCGGAAGCAACGCGAAAGAAAGCGGAAGCGCTCATCGACGGAAAAGCCAAAGACAGGCTGCTTAAAATCGCATTGGAGTACGACAAGTTAGCGCGGCGTGCCCACTTCTGGCAGATGCGCAAGAATGAGGACGATACGTGGCCTGAGCAAGAGCTGTAACGTCGCTACCGTCCTCTCTAGCCGACCCAATGGCTAGATACCGATCAGCAAGAAAGTTGACTGCCGCCTGTACGGAGCATTGAGTGAGCCAGAAGGCAAGGCGCCTGACCGTCCTATGCCACACCCGTGAGTGCCCAGCCGGCCGCTTGGCCAACCTTCCTCCAGGTCGCCTGGTTTCGTCAGCTTCTCGAAAGCTAACCGTCACATAAGGCGGATACGGGCACTAGTCCTCCCTTGCAGTCGATCCGTCGCGCCTCACTTGGAAGACCGGATGCCACTCGCCGCGGACGCGTTGAGCTGTTAAAGGTCAATTTCGCGTTTCCTCACGCTGCAGCGGCACATCAGTGTGCCAAATTCCAGACATTTGGGTAAGTCGAAATGCCCTTGCGATCGCCAGAGCAGCGCACTCAATGTCCAGGTAGCAGCGCGAAGCGCCCTGGCACCAGTTTGTTCGCAGCGGTGGCAGCCCGGGGTCGCGAGGGGCGCCATAAGTCCATCGGGGCGTGTGCCATGCGCGAGAGTGTTTCAGAAGAACGCCGCGATGACTAAGTAGATCCCGGCCCAAAGCAGCGCATTTATGAGGAGTGCGGCCAGAAGCCACAAGTTCCACCTTTTCTTGGGTCGCCGGGAGGGACGATCGGCCCCGATATGCATGATCGTTCGGTGCTTTGTTGCGCGCCAATGTGTCGTTTCGTTATGCTGAGCGCCGGTCAACAGAAAAATGCCAAGCTTTGCATGCCTCCCATCACTCATAAGTTAGCAATCCTCTTTTCATTGGGCATCAGAACCGATGTTCGTGCGGCGGCCGTCCGGCCGATTCATTGCTCGTGCATTTTCGCTACAGCGAGGTCGCGTTCTGTCAGCACAGCAAGCGACATGCCACTAGGTAGAACTGTCTGCAGCGCTTTTGATGCGGTGGATTGGTGACACGGAGCCATTGCGCGACGTCGGAGTCGCGACATTCATGTCGCAAACAACACCCGCATTAGCGGTAAAAGGTGAGCGGTTCTCGAGCGCCATGCCGTGGACAACGCGTTAGGGGCTGCATCTTAGTGGTGCAGGAAAAGCGGCGACATTCGCAGTTGGAGCGATGAGATCGACTAACCATTGTTCCTGACCGTCAGCTTACGACCAAGATAGCGGGCGATCCGCCGAAGGGTTCAGTGCAAAGAAAGGGCGACCTGCGTCCGCGGCTATGTGTGTGCCGATTTGGACGCCATAGAACTAACAATCTTCACATAAATGGCGCATTAGGACTGTTCAGCCTTGGCGAGGAGGCCGTCGAGTGATGAAGTACTCCGTCATCAGGCAGCAATGTCACCCCGATCTATCTGGTGCCACTACTGGTGTTGCGAGCATGATGAGATCTCGATGTCGTCGCCAGCAGGGGAGCATGCCATGATGAGGACCAATTCATTGAAGACGAGGTGACGCGTCAAGATTCGCCGATTTCGACTGCTCATGCGGGATGTGCGCTCCGCCGGCGATGAGCGGTGAATACTGCCTGGCATCGATGACAAACTGTTTCGCCTCGGAGAGACTGAATGACGGACTTAAATAAGTAGCAGCAGGTGCAATCGGCGGCTCGAGTCGCCCGACGCGCAGATAGTGGTACCGCTCATGCTCAGGCAACCGGCGGTCCTGGGGCGCAATACGTCTTAGAGCAATAATCAGAGGAGAGTGAGTGATGATACACATCTACGGCTTTCGCGGATGGCGCGCTGTAGAGTGGTTTAGGAGCGCTGGGTCGAGGACCGAGCAGGTTAAGTTGTCACGAGACAACGTCATCTACGTAGACGTCAGGGCTATCCGAGAGGCAAAGGAGCGGGCGTGCGAGCGCAGATGATAGACAAGCTGGAGGCCGGCCGCGTGCAACACGGCCGGTTCGCTACCGCTCCAGGGTCAGGCCCTCGCGGTCTGTTCCTTGTGCAGGGGCCTTGTGGGTGTGAACTCAAGATAAGTGCATTTGTCCGTCCTGGCTGGGAGCACGTCGCTGTTTCGACCCCGCGGCGCTGTCCGAACTGGGACGAGATGTGCTTTGTGAAAGACCTGTTCTGGGATGAAGAAGAGTGCGTCATGCAACTGCATCCGCCGCATTCGAGGTACGTGAATAACAGCCGATATTGCCTCCACTTGTGGAGGCCCACCTATCGAGACATTCCGATGCCGTCCCCAAGCTTCGTAGGTGTCGTCGGATTAAGTCCCTCAGATGCGGCAACGTTGTTCGCGCGAATGAGCGCGACAGCATGACAGCCTGAGCTGACAGAAGTCGAGCAGAAGGTGAGGTCGAGCAGGTGCACAAGCACCGGCTCGGCTTCCCGAAATGACGTGTCACATGCGGGTGTATGTCGGGCTCGCTCGACTGTTGCAGTGTGCAGGCGAGATAAGCCGGAAATGCAGCCGTCAAACAGGAACGGCTAACGGCATATTGATTCGGGAGAAATGTCTGCGCGAGGTGTTGTAGAGTGAACAAGATCGTAAATGGTGTTTAAACCCGGGTTTTCAGATCAGCGCTGAAGGTACGTCAGCCGCAACAACAGCATCTCACTGGCCGATGGCCGATCACGGGGACGCGATTGCGCACTGTTTGGAGGCGAAGTGAGGCCGGCCGACCGGCGCAACACGATAAAAGTAAGATCGACCACCAAACCGATTGGTCACGCTGTCCAGCGCAACCATCATCCTGACTGCATCTGCAATTCCAAGCTCGCCCTCTGTCAGGGTGCAAGAGTCACTAGCTGTTCGGCCATCGCCTCACACCTGCAGCCGCGCTCGTGAGCAGGCACTATCGCGCAACCAATTGGCCGTAGCGTCCCTGAGCTGTTTGGTGGTCAGCTCTTCGTCAGTTTGTTGCAATATCATGCGCCGCAAGATGTAAGCAGCGCGCTCCCTCTAGCTCGCTCCCTCTGAGGAGGCGTGCGCCGAAGAAGCAGGTGAACCAGCATGTATAATCGAGTCGATGGCCAGTACACACGCGCTGTTCAAGCTGACGGATCGAACAGGCCCGCAGACAGTAGCGAATTTGCGCAAACACTCAGCGAACTCGCGCGACGGGAGAGCCGGCCGTCCGGCGAATTGTTCGACAGGATGGGGCTCTGCTTCAGCAAGCCGCATACCTCAGATGTAATCGTTGATAGTCCAAGCGCCTCGCGCTACAGCATATCCTCTCTGCCCTCCAGCTCGGAGTTATCCTCGACTCCTAGCTCCGTTCGCTCTCTATTCAATTACAGGACTGCTGAATTGTCCGAAGCCAATGTCAACGGAATCTGTGTTGGATTGGTAGCGGAATGGCTCCTTGACCTCCCAAGTAGCCCGTCATCCCGAATGAGGGCTCTGCTCCCGGACACTGAAAAGCACCGCTCAGCAGCAAGCCGGCAGGAACAGTACGAAAAGCTCAAGGCTCAATTGATAAACGATGGGGCGGACGGGGGCAACCTCCAAGCAAGAAGCACAACGTTACGCAAGGCTGGCCTAGAGCCGTTCGCTGAAGACACGCGATATAGGTTTGATACATCTTCGTGCATTGAGATCGTGAAGGAGATCACCAAGGATGAGTCCATATATTTGGTCAGGATGGGTTTCGCCGGAGGTGGCGCCCACATTATTGCGACAGTGACGTCGAATGGAGCGACGACCCTCTTTGATCCAAACTATGGCGAATTTGATGTTCCGTCGGGTCAGCTCGGAGGGTTGTTCAAGAGTCTTGCGGAGCGCTACAGGAGCCCCCCGAACAACCTTGAACTATCAACTGTCGCCACACAAAGGATATCGACTGTCGCCACACAAAGGATGATGTGAGGACTTTCTAGGTGGCAACGGACCTCGCCGGATGCCACCGCGCGGAACTTCATCGGTCGATGCGCGACAGCCGCGGCGCCTACCATGGTGCATTCGCCACGGTGTTCGGATGTTGGACCCGTGCTCTGGGCGGATGCTCTCTGGAGGAGGGGGAGAATGTTCAGGCGGTATAGGTCGCCAGATCGCTCAGATTTGAGCCCGCGCCCTCGCCGTCCTCAGGGCCTAAATGGCGAGCGCTTGCACTCGGGCAGGGATCGATGGCCCGTTGGGCTGACTTTCTCGTGTGGGTTCCGATGCCCGCCCCCTAATCGCGCTCAGGGCTAAGGTCTGACTAGGCATTCACAGAGCCGGCACAAGCTGTAGTTCGACTGCTTCGGATTCCTGGCCGGCCCTTTTGATACTGAGTCGCGAACCGAATAACTGCAGCCGACGACAATTGCATGCAGTCGTACCGGACAAGCCGAGTCCTCACTCGCCACGAGCTCCGCAACAATCTACGCCGTTTCCTCGTCGCTGCACTTCTCGTAACGTCGGCTGTCGGTGAAGGCCTCATCCACGATCTAGCTCAGTGGCAACACTATGCACTGTGTCGTCCCAAGCCTCACGGTCGAAGTTTGCCGCCGAGCTGGACTACAAAGCCGTTTGAGAAGTGACTTGCCGAATAATGCGAGGTGACATTGTTCGTTCTCGACGGAGCGAGCGCATGCGGGCATTGAGCGCGATCTGGAAGACGGCCACTCGGTAGTGCGGATCTGATCCCAGTCTCACGCCCGGAAGCAACCCGCGCGCGACACGACCTTGGTCGGACTGGATGTATGAGATGTTCTCTCTGCCACGCTCGCACTACTGGTTGAAGTTAGCAGAAACGTGACTCGGCGCCAAAATCCCCACGCATACTCGGGGCAAGCGCTGTCCCTACCACGTGCTGCTAACTTCAACATCAATGTAGACGGGGGAGCTTTCCGAAAGCTGACGAAACCGACGCGATGCGTCAGGCGAAAACGGACCGTGCGGGGGAGGCCCTCCTGTCGTGAACCCCGCCACCCGCCTAACGGAAGAGTCGCTTAAAAGTATCGTTGAGTACAGACACAAGCTCTTCCTTAAAGAGGTCGTGAAAATTCGCATATACCATGTGCCAGCGAGAAGGCGGCAGCAGGACGCTTAAAGCACACCGTGCCTACAAGGTTGCTTCCATGCAGGGTAAGGCTAGGAAGTTACGGATAATGAGATCGATGCAGCCAACGATGCCGTGGCGGAGATGAGGTCGATAGCCTCTTGCAAAGAGAGAGCTAATCCGCCGTGCTCTCCTGGTGCGGTGAGCCGGAACAGTCCATGCCTTGCCAAAACCCCGTGTACGGTCGGAGGGAAGGCTCGGCGGTCATCCGCGTCTGCGAAAGTCAGCTGACTGAGCCCAGGGATGAAACTGGAGTATCGTGCAATTGCGTGCCCTTCAGCTAAGCGTTCCTGTGCCTCCCGGTGAGCGTAAACTTGGGTGTACATGACCATAAGATCACAATGATCCTGAACGCGTTTCGTGCCAATTCATCCGAGAGGCTACGTTGGCCAGATATTGGTATAGTGTGGATGCAGGCGCAATGTGGGGCCGTGCCGGGGCCGGACTGTCGTGCAGCCGCCCCGCCGGCGAGCTCTTTTGCAAAGCACCGCCGTTGCTCGGATACCGTATATATTGGACGCAAAGCAAGCCTTGCGATTGTAGTGTGTGATCACTCTTAAGCATGTCCTGCCCCGACGTCCGCAGCAGGGGAGTTGAGGGGAGCCCCGTCCGCGAGGACCAAACGAGGCGCAGAATAATCATCGCACTTTCCGCAAAGACTGTGGTTTTTGAGAATGTACTCCGGGTTCAAACAAGCCCTTAGGTCACAAGCCTCCAGCTACGCTACAGCAAAAGAAAGCGGACAAGGAGGTGGAAAGCGGACAGGCGGCGCCGAGTCTACCGCACGCCAAGGGGTCGAACATTTGGATGAGAAGAGGCAGCTTCGTGAGTCAAATCGCCATAGACCGACTCATCGTCGTACCGGACGCGGTCCTGTCGTCGCGGAAGGAACGGTCAAGAAAATTGAGTTGGGGTGCTGCCGCCGCGGATAGACCGATGGGCCGGACCTTCGGCGGGCTGGCAACGGGCTACCGGCCGCTCGATGCAAAAACCCTGACATTATTGCCAGGGTTTCGCATGTCATCGAGAATTTAAGAAGTGGATCAGAAGTCCATACCGCCCATGCCGGGGCCGCCAGGCATTGCTGGACCAGCCGTAGCCTTCTTCGGCAGCTCGGCAACCATCGCTTCCGTCGTGATCAGCAGCCCGGCCACCGAGGAGGCGTTCTGGACCGCGATGCGCACGACCTTGGCCGGATCAATGATGCCCTTGGCGAGGAGGTTGCTGTACTCGCCTGTCTGCGCATCGAAGCCAAAAGAGTACTGCTCGTTATCGAGCACCTTGCCGACCACGATCGAACCGTCTTCGCCGGCATTGATCGCGATCTGGCGGGCTGGCCAAGACAGTGCTCTGCGTACGATCTCGACGCCGGTCTTCTGGTCGTCGTTCTTGGTGCGCAGGCCCTTGAGCTGCTCGGAGGCACGGAGCAGGGCGACGCCGCCGCCCGGAACGATGCCTTCTTCCACAGCCGCGCGGGTCGCATGCATCGCGTCATCAACGCGATCCTTGCGCTCCTTCACCTCGACCTCGGTCGCGCCGCCGACGCGGATCACCGCGACGCCGCCTGCGAGCTTGGCGAGACGCTCCTGGAGCTTCTCACGGTCGTAGTCCGAGGTGGTCTCCTCGATCTGCGCCTTGATCTGGGCCACGCGCGCCTCGATGTCGGCCTTCTTGCCGGCGCCGTTGACGATCGTGGTGTTCTCCTTGTCGATCATCACCTTCTTGGCGCGACCGAGCATGTTGAGCGTGACGTTCTCGAGCTTGATGCCGAGATCTTCCGAGATCGCCTGGCCGCCGGTCAGGATCGCGATGTCCTGCAGCATGGCCTTGCGGCGATCGCCGAAGCCCGGAGCCTTGACGGCCGCGACCTTCAGGCCGCCGCGCAGGCGGTTCACGACGAGCGTTGCGAGCGCTTCGCCCTCGACGTCCTCGGCGACGATGACCAGCGGCTTGCCGGTCTGCACCACGGCCTCGAGCAGCGGCAGCAGCTCGTTCAGCGAGGAGAGCTTCTTCTCGTTGATGAGGATGTAGGCGTCGTCCATCTCAACGCGCATCTTGTCGGCGTTGGTGACGAAGTAGGGCGAGATGTAGCCACGGTCGAACTGCATGCCCTCGACCACGTCGAGCTCGGTCTCGAGCGACTTGGCTTCCTCGACGGTGATGACACCCTCGTTGCCGACCTTCTTCATGGCGTCGGCGAGGAACTTGCCGATCTCGGCATCGCCGTTGGCCGAGATGGTGCCGACCTGGGCGATCTCGTCGTTCGAGGTGACCTTCTTCGAGTTCTTCTCGAGGTCGGCCACGACGGCTTCGACCGCAAGGTCGATACCGCGCTTGAGGTCCATCGGGTTCATGCCGGCGGCGACCGACTTGGCGCCTTCACGCACGATTGCGGCGGCCAGGACGGTCGCGGTGGTGGTGCCGTCGCCGGCAGCATCCGCAGCTTTCGAAGCCACTTCGCGCACCATTTGGGCACCCATGTTCTCGAACTTGTCGTCGAGTTCGATGTCCTTGGCAACGGCAACGCCGTCCTTGGTAATACGTGGCGCGCCGAACGACTTGTCGAGCACGACGTTGCGGCCCTTTGGACCAAGAGTGACCTGCACGGCATTGGCGAGAATGTCGACGCCGCGCAGCATACGATCCCTCGCATCTACTCCGAACTTGACTTCTTTAGCTGACATAGAGAATTCCCTCAGTTATCCAATTAAATGATCCTTCAGCGCGCCCGGTAGGCTCTCCTCAGGAGGGTGAGCTGTGCGAGCCGAGGATTAGGCGACCTTCTTCTTTGAGAACACATCGGTGAGAACGCCCATAATGTCGCTCTCCTTCATGATCAACAGGTCTTGCCCATCGATCTTGACCTCGGTGCCGGACCATTTGCCAAACAGCACCCGCTCACCGACTTCGATGTCGATCGGAATTAGCTTGCCGCTCTCATCGCGGCCGCCCGGTCCAACTGCAATGACTTCGCCCTGCGATGGTTTTTCCTTCGCTGTGTCCGGAATGATGATGCCACCAGCGGTCTTCTCTTCTGCGTCGATGCGCTTGACCACGACGCGGTCGTGAAGCGGACGGAAATTCATAGAGGTCTCCTGAGCGTTTGAACAAGTTGAGATTGGGCACAATGTGGCTAGTAAACTATAGCAAGAGTCAGGCCAGAAATGCGCTGAGCGATCTATCCGTACAGTTCTGCAAAAGCATTGCCTGGCAGCGGGTGCGCTTGTCCGGAAGCATACGCGCTGAGGTGCACAGCCCCCCGGCTGTTGTGAAAATGACATTGCGCTTCTTCGAAGCACGGCATTGAGCCCCAGGACGCTTCAACCTTGCTCGGACGGCGGTTGCACTGATCGGAGAGTGTTTCGACGACGTGGGGATTACGCATGATTACCTGGCGGTACAATCTAGCAGCCGTGGCAGCCGAAGCGTGCGGGCCACGAGCGTTATCGAAGAGCGGATCGTCAAATCTGCCGGAGTCGTGCATGCGAATAGTATGCGACGATATCGAAAAAGCAGGTTCTGCTTGTAAGAGGCGGCCTGCTAGCAGGTCACCACCGAATTGTAACCGATTGCCGGTGTCCAGCCGTAGCACGGCACTTATGGCCTACCGAATTGACTCTGGTCATTCGTAAGCCGGCAGCATTGGAAGAAAGTTGCGAGCCCGCAAAGCTTGATTGCGCCGAGCAACGCGTGCATCGGGGCTTTCGCCGACCTCGTTCCTCGCGCCCGCTGCCGAGGGAAAGACCCTCGCGAGCTACTGGCAGCGAATCTGAGATGGCGGCCATCACTTGGCAGAGCACATTCGGTGCAATTGTCTTCCATATCCGACAGGTGACGCTCAAACGAAGGCGATCTTTCGGCAACTCGAAAGAGCCAATAAGACCATCTGGCGCAATGAGGCCGCGCTTTCCGACGATAGGTTCGAGACTTGCATCGCCAGGGATAGCCTCTCCATTTCATGTCGATGAAATCCAAACAGTTGTCGTGGATCAAGAGGACTGACTGACAAATGAATCTTATACCTTGATATACGTTGTGCCGCGGCTTCTGGCGTGTGATGTGGAAACATCTCCGCGCACCATGGAAAAGCCGCTGTGTCGTCCGTAGAAGTACATCAGCACATCATCTCACTTCTTCAGAAGCCGAATCCAGTCATCCTGGATATCGGCTGCAATGACGGGACTGATACGCAAAAATTCCTCGAACTGTGCCCGCAGCCCCAGCTCTACTGCTTTGAGCCGGACCCCCGAGCGATCGCGCGCTTCAAGAAGAAGCTCGGCTCATCCCTCAATAGGGTGAAGCTGTTTGAAATAGCCATCAGTGATCGAAACGGAAGGATCGACTTCCACCCCAGCAATGCAGATGGCGATGCGAAGGAGTGGGACCTATCCGGTTCAATACGCCGTCCAAAGAACCATCTTACCGAGTACGATTGGGTTCGGTTTGATCATCCTGTCTCGGTTGAAACACGGCGACTGGACGACTGGTGCAGCGAAGCCAAGCTGGACGGAGTCGATTTTATCTGGATGGACGTTCAGGGAGCCGAAGCCGACGTTATCGCCGGCGGTATGCGGACCTTGAGCAACACACGTTTCATCTACACCGAGTATAGTGACCGCGAGCTCTACGAAGGGCAGTTGCCCTTGCAAGCCATTCTTGACTTATTGCCATCTTTTGAAGTGGCGGCTCACTATCCGCGCGCAGTGGAAGGTGATGTATTGCTCAAAAATTCGCGCGCCTAGCGGATCCCCGGGCTAGCGTGCATGTCGGCCGATCCATTGGGAGCGGCCAGCGCCACGGCGGTCGTGGGCTCCACGCGGCCCTGAGGAAGGCAGGGGCGTGGGGCTACCGTTACGATCGAACCGTAGCAGCGCTGCGCTTCCGCGCTCTTGGCGCCGCAGCGTCGGATCCGCTCCACCGACACTCGCCAGGATCTAATGCCGATCACGCCGAATCTGATCACGCGGCTTCAACGACGCAGCCAGAACCACGTCCGGCTTGCCGATATCACTCCATCCTGACCGTATAGGGCTGGCTGTATTGCTGCCGCCATGGATCCGCAAGATAGCCGGCCGGGCAAAGCGCGTAGGCAACCGGTGCGAGAATCCCGCTAGCGCGTGATTTGGAGAGTTCGTGAGTTGAACCGCGAGCCGTTTCGCAGAAGTTCAGGTGTATCCTGCTCGGCAACGTCAATGATGGGGGCAGGGGCTAAGAGGCTTACGAGGGCTCGTATATTCGGACAACGATGGTAGTGCAGGATGTGTAGCGGGACCCTTTGCACAGCGGTGTCTTTGTTCACATCGAAACAAGGGGCCACGTCCTTATCGGCGGACCCACTCACCACGCAACTGCGGTAATCCGTTGGCGTGGCGTGTGGCCAGCCCTTGCGTGCCCCACTTTATGGAAAGCCCGGCTGTATTACACTTCCCAGAAGGGCACGGCCAGCGCTCTGGAGCGTTCCCTCGTTTAAAGCTGCGTGCTGGGCAACCACGAAGCTATCGCACATGGCCCGTGCCAGATTGCTGGTGCTATAGAGCGCCTCCGTTCCAGCCAGACCGCTGGCAACCCTGCAGACCTCAGCGCCCTGCCGCGCGGCGTTCGTTGCCGCGAGCCGCATTAGCGTCGTGGTGCCAAGAGTTACCTCACCCTTGAGCGCTTCCTTCCACAGCTCCTCGGTGGCGTCGTAAAAAAAAGAACGAGCGGAACGTAGCAACGCTTCGGCTTTGGCGATTTCAAGCTGGACATAGCCGCGCTCAGCCAACACGGGCGCTCCAGTGATCGAGGCACGAGTTTCGGCCATGGCGATCACCTCGTCTATTGCGGAACGCGCAATCCCGATGCCAACAATAGCATGCGCCTGCGCAGCGAAGGCGACGGCTGGATAACGATAGATCGGCCCATCAAGTGTCGGCGGACCGCCGCGGATCAAGGTCCATTCCTCTGGCACAATGACGTCGTTGACGACGACATCGTGGCTTCCGGTGCCTTGCAGTCCGATGACGTCCCAATTCGGCCGAATTGTCACCTTCTCGGCTGGCATCACCGCTACACGCGGAAGGTCACCGCTCGGATCGTCTTCCAACGTGATACCAACTCCTATCAAATCCGCCTCTGGTGAGCCGCTAGCGAATGGCCACACGCCGTTCACGATAAGTCCCTCGGCGCATCGCTTAGCGGGTTGGAGTGGGAAAAGCGCACCCGCCAACACCACGTCAGGTCCATTGGCGTACACTTTGCGAAGCGTGTCGTCCGGAAGAGCAGCGAGGTAGCGAGCTCCATCCCCGAAGCTGGCGACCCAACCGGCGGAGCCGTCGGCCTCGGAAATGCGCTCCACCAGCCGACAAAAATCGGCTGGCGTTCGCTCCTCACCGCCGAATCGCTTGGCAGTCATAGCCCGATAGACGCCGACGCGTCTGAATCCGTCGATGATTTCTTTTGGAATCTTCTGCGTGCGGCTAAACTCGTTGCGACGCGCACGGATCTCGACGAGTAGCGGCGACAGATTAGCCCAGGTCGCAGGCGCGGCGTGGGTTCTGGAAGTCCCCTTTTCTGGTCGAGCATTCATAGATCATCCTCCGTGTCTTGAGCCGGTCATCGCCGCGTGTCATTCATTTGGGCCCCGCATGGCGAGGCCAGGTGATTTGGCCCCCGCTGGACGGCGTTCTCAAAGCTGTCTCAGTTGATATCGAGTCCATGGGAGTGGACACGGTAGCTTCCCAAACTTGAGTGGCCGGCAAAGCAGCCGATAGGCTGCGGCGGCATCGATCCGCGTTTGCCGCACTGAATCTCCGGCGGTCGATGGGGGCATGGGTGCATGTCTTTCAACATGAACGTGTGGTCACACTTGGGACAGGCCGGATCGAACCACGTTTGGAATTCCTGAGTTGTGCTTGTGAGAGCGCCCAAGCCTGCGGCCTCTTGCCCGTCTTCCCAGCAATTGACGTGCCATCAAGCTTGGCTACGGGCTTTGTCTGAATCGCGCGAGATCACTCCGCCGTGCCGTGCCAGCGCAATGCTCGTGTCTCCGTGTTTGCTTTCAGGCACAAGATGTCCTTAACTCAACAAGCGGCGAAGAAAACCCCAGAGGCGGACCGCGACCGCCACCAAGGGGGTTCAACCTTCCTGCTTAAGCCTAAGTCCGGCTTCGGTCTCCTGACGCTACCAACAGCCCAAATGTGCTGATCGTGCGACTGCTGGTAAGCGCTTGCTTAGAAGCGGCTCAAGTACGCAGGTGTTCATGAAACTCACGGCGGCTCCAGACGCGGTAATTGCACGATCGAACTCCGGTTCGAGGTGACCGCAAGAGTGTCCCGCTCATGCAAGCGAAGACGAGCCGTTTCGAACAGGTTTTGGGTTGCCAGCAACAGACGAGTCTGTCCACGTTCTGGCATACCGAACGCAAGTTCGTGCACATTCTTGACTGACCGACTCTCTCTTGCGGCCGGTGGCGCCTCCTATCTATGCTTGCGGCCTTGGCCGAGCTTGCCAAATTCGTGCGACAACTATGCGTACATCACGAACGTTGCGACAGACCAGGCGCGACACGTTTCGAAGCTAGTGCTCTGTTCCAGCTAAGCGACTCCGCGGTTGAAGATCCTGATTCCGGAAGGGCGGTTGCCAGATTAGTTCGGCCTGTAGACGCGGTGCGCGCGCTTGAAACGAGGGTGCTGGCGCACCGAAGTCACCTGTGCAGATGGAACTCGAAACATTCGCTAAGTCTCGCCGCGGCTTAGAACCTAGGAGCGTCCGGGTACAGGTGACGCACTTTGTAAACTTCGAGGTTCTTCGATCTCCTCATGGAGGACGGCGAACGAGACGATCTAACGAATGATTGATGAGCGGCTGGTTTTCCGATGGTCGCGGTCTCACAAACGGCCGATGCAGGAGGCTCTCCGGTACTGATGCGGGTAGCATGCTGCTGCAAAAGCCCCGGGCCGGGCAGTCCTGCTGGTTGTTCTATGTGATCCTCAGCCCAGGCTGAGCTCGGTTATCGAGGCAGGACCCTGAATGCCTTGCTCCGGTCGAAGCTGAGAAGCTCCCGGGATCGTCGCGTGCTCTGGAGTTCAGACCCTGCAATGCTTCGCATGGCGATCTGCTGCCTGAACCACCTCCACTGGGTTGTCGGCTCAATCAGGAACCATGAATGCTGTTGGACGCGCTATGTGCGTATCTTGTTGCTGGCCCCGCGTTGCCAACATGAGTGCGTAAAACACGAGAAGAATTATGAGGCCACGCATATCTAATGATTCCTGAAGCGATGACAATTGTGGAGCGGATAGTGTCCGGGCGTATTTGTGGTGGACGTTGGACCAATAATATCGCGCGGAACTGAACCGATGTATCAGGCGGCGTACGATTGCCGGGAGCGTGAAGGCGCTAGCATCAGCTCACAATATCGACCTTGCCGGTGTCGATCCGATACAGCCCCCCGATGACCTTCAGTCGGTTCTGCTCGACTGCAGCGTTCAGAATTGGCCCCGTAGATTTGATTTTGTTGACGTTATCGACCACATTTTGTCGGGTTGCTTGGGCGAACGCGTCGCCGGCTTGGTCGCCAGATGCTTTCACTGCAGGAGAAAGTGCAGTGACCAGGGACGAAATGTGCCCCGGCGGCCGCTTATCTTCATAGAGCGACTTGATCGTAGCCTTTATCGCACCGCAATGATCGTGGCCAAGGACGAGGATCAGCGGCGTGTTGAGTATGGCAACCGCGTATTCCATACTGGCGAGCGTATCCTCGTTAGCGAAGTTGCCGGCGACGCGGCAGACAAACAGATCACCTAGTCCGCTGTCGAAGATAAGTTCGGGGACCACGCGAGAGTCGGCGCAGCTCAGAACCGCTGCATATGGATTTTGTCCCTCAACCAAGACTGGCCGCTCGCGCCTGAAATCGTCGATTCGCGATGCGCCCTGGATATAGCGATCGTTCCCCTTCAGCAGCCGATCCAGGGCAGCATTTGGCGAGAGCAGGTTGTTTGGTTTGGGCAGGCCCTTTGCTTCCTTCGCGTCGACGATCTTATCGCCGAACCGCAGGAAAACTGTCGAAGCAGCGAACAGCAACAGTGACCGGCGCGAGCGCGCGTTCTTGGTTAAATGGTACATGTGATGAGAATGGGCTGCTTGCATGTGTCGCCTCATGGCACGGCTTTACGCCACCCAGTCGCTTCGGCTTCCGCTTCGCTGCAGAGCCAGCGTTCGCCGCCCTTCTTCGTCATGTCGATTTGTTCGTAACCGCGCTGCCCTGGCACGCGATAAGTCCGCTCGCCGTTGCGCTCGAGAGTCCCTTTTATCAGGCACTCGGACGACGGTGGTTCCGCCAGCAGGAGCGATCCAAGCAGGACTTCCTGAGCGTCGATCGGGACCAAGGTCGCGCCAACGACGATCGTGCCCCTATTGCGGTGAGGCCAGTCCCAGGGGGCGATGAACGCCCCCGACCACAGCCCCGTGTTAGCTGTGCTCGCCACCAACTCGTAGACAGCGTAGGTATGGTGAGATGCACCGGCGGAGAGTGCCCAGCCCGCACGTACCATCCAGACGTTCACATCCTCGCCTTCGATGAAGCAGCTACCGAGGGCTCGCCGATACTCATCGACTCTTTGGGTATGACAAACCCACGTGCGCCCATTCGAATGCTTGATAAGCTCGTCGCGAGCAGCTAGGCCGCAGGCCCATTTCCGGCCTTGTGCGTCGAGACAAATGTGATCCGTCTCAGGAGCTTCGATGCCTAGGAGCCGAACGTTCGTTCTTTCGATCTCGATCGTATTGGCGTCGAGGATGCGCGGAACACCGCTGAGTGTCGCGGCGTAGACCGGAGATGTGATGAGAACGAACAATGCGAACATGATTCCGCGGTGCGTCATCCCGACAATAACCTTTCGCTCCTGATCCATGTTCACGCACGATACGGTGCGATCCGACTGCTCGATGGCAGAGGTCCGTCCAGCCGGCGTATTTCGATGTGTGCTTTATGAGAGCTTGGCGTGAGTTCAAACCTACGACCTGACGCTGCGTAAGGATCAAGAGATTTCTTCTGGTGCGTGCGGCGGTATCACTCGAGCATCGGCGTCTCACTGGGAGCGTACTGTGACCCTCTGAACCTGGGAGGAGAGTCTCGTCGGCTTTGCGCCGTACTCGCGGCGCTGGACAAACCCGGAGCCTCGAAACGCTGTGCGCCCCCTTTGCAAAAAGTGAGCGACTAATGAAGCGTCGGCGCTCGCGGCGGCGTTGGGGGTGGACGAGCAACCTTGCTATTGTTACTTACGACTCCTATCGGCAAACTAGACCGTGCCGACGAGCACGATGAGTTCGCCCCAATGTATTGTCACGACAAAGATCTGCAAAATGATCTGGTCTGGCTCGCTCTGTCCGTGTAGACAATTACGTGGCGGAGTTCAGCCTCGATGCTCGCTGTGTAAATCAAGCTTTCTTGTTTGAGCAAAGCGCGGAAATCCGACGCCTTCTTACACCGAGCCAGATGATCGTTGCTATCAATCGCATTGTGGCATTTGGTCCTCCGCGCTGCACCGTAGGTCGTTGCTGCTACCGCCCATACGCTTTTACAAGAACTGAATTGTTTATGACTCGGCGGCGCTACGGGCGGCCGCTCTTCGGTCGTGACGGTTCCCCGCGATCTCGAGTGGCCTACCCAGGAACGCCGGCATCAGCGGCCGTTTGCTCCAGGACTTGGAACGGTTGCGATATGGAGCCGCGCTTTGCCGTGTGCGCTCCGGGCGTGCGCAAGCTGCCCACGTGTTCGGACAATCGCGAGCGCCATCCTGATGCAATTCAGTGTGAGGGGTCAGTCCACGATACGCGATTGCCCATCGCGCACTCGTGGCGAATAGCTCTGGTGCGGTTTAGCCGACTCAAGCTACACATCATTCTTAAGTACCTCACTACATAATGGGAATGACATGGTGGCAGTCGTTCGGGAAGTAACAGTCTCATCTTACGCGCTTGAAGTAGATGGCCAACTCAGAGCCGAATTCGCAACCAAAGACGGTGCCACGGCAGGTGGAGCAGAATTAAAGAAGCGGTTTCCCAAGCTTACGATCCGGGTCTATGACGTGCAGACGAATGAGCGCGAGGAAATCTAGGCCGAGTCAGTTTGGCGCTCGACATTCTAGCGTACATCTCCGGAGCTTCCGCCCTGCGGTGAGTAGGCGCTCAGCGGGTGGGCCGGGCTTGCTACCAGTGTAACTTCCTAGCCCGTTTCGTTTCAGCGTCGGTCCCTAGTGCCGGGCGTCGCTACGCTCACGCTCCTGCGTATGTCACGCAGCTACGCGATGTGCGAAGCGCACGCCTCATCGGCTCGGGTCGACGCATCCCCAAGCGCTCTAGCGAAGAATGCAGGAGAGCTAGTCCCCCGCAACCTGGTTGCTCTCACTGGGTGGAGTGCAGGCGGGCAAACCAGTCGCAAACTAGGCTCTGTACCCATAAACCCGGCGGCGTGATGCGATTAAAGGAATGTCTGCTTTGCCCCTATAGCGACCGACTTCGTGCGGCAGCGCAATATGTCGCGGTGGGCCAACAGCAGGCACGCGTTTTAGATGACGGCGGACCACTAACCAGCCAACCTAATCTCTAGGCTCCTCGGGAAAGGGTTCAAAAGTCTTTCGCCCTAGGAATGCATCTGGCGGGGAATTGTGCTTGAGTGCCTTGGTGGTTTGTCGCACGACCTCCACACTCTCCTCGATCAAAGCGCGAGATGCCAAGATCTTCTCCTGGGTTTCCTTGACAACCTCGCGCGCCCCATAAATGGCCTTGTCAGCAGAGCGCAAGAGCGCCTCTGACGCCGAAGGAGGCCGACCCGCTCTCTCAGCCTTTCGGGCCAGAACAGAGGTCGTTGCGTCGGTGACATGATGGACCACCGCCACGATCCCGCCATCACCATCGAGAACCGGCCAGTTCTTAGGGTGCCAATAGCGAACCTGCCAAGGTCGACCTTCGGGCTGGATGTCATATCTTTGCAAGGGCATCACCTGACCGCGCATTTCCTGAAGGACCTTGCCAAACGACTCGGCCAGATTGGCAACCCCGTTGGCAAGTGCCAGGTGCGGATTGTCAGGGAAGGCGTCGAACATATCTAAACCGGCAAGCGTATCCCGCGAGCGCGAGACGCCGATGAGGTAGGCGTCGTTGGCATCAACAATCTTCAGATCCGGCGTAAGTAGAAGGGCGGGTACAGGCGAATGCTCGAACGATCGATGCCACGCATCCTGTGCCCCGGCCATCAGAGCTCTTGGCGTGCGGGAGTTCGGTTGCACAGTCGTCATTTATCGAACCTCTTTCTGAGATGCCCCTTACGCTCAATCCTAGCTGAAACGGACCTTTACCCCAACCATGGAGACGCCGTGCGATTGTGGCGTTCCCGCGAAGGAACCTCTCTGCCCCATTCGCGTCCGCTCGTCTCCAGAACCTGAGGTCAGGTGAGCACGTCTGCCAATGGTCACGAGCTGACGAGTCGGCGAACGGTGCTGCAGGACCGGGTTGGGCCAATAGGCAACATTCACTAGCCTTCAGAGCAGCGAATGGCCTACTTCATTTTCTACTCGTCTTCTGCTTTTGGCCATGGTTTGTAGGGGCCGCCTCCAAGAAAGACCGTTGGGGCTGGCCTTCGCAGCAGAGCTTCGGAGTGAGCCAACAACTCACGAGACCAAGCGACCATCCGCGCGTCAATCCCCGTATGCGGAAAGCGGCTGTCGGCAAAGCGCTTGTCGTCCGATGATTTCGACATCGGCTCCTCCTGATCCAGCAGGCGGGAGCTCGCTTGTCTCTCAGCCACCAGCGCCTACGGGCAGGGCCTCAGCCGGTGATAGAGGACGACTACCATGGATTGATCTCATTTCACAGCAATTAGGGTTGCCCATTTTCGCGCATCGCCTTGCTCTCGACCCTCGCCTGAGCACTTTCGAGAACTGAGCGTCGGAGTTGCACTCGCTCAAACCTCTGCTCTTCGAACAGAAGGCGCCAATGGTGCTGAAGCGCTTGGCTGTCTGCGATAGCTAGAGCAGCGCGTTTTAGGAGTTCGTCCATTGTGCTGATCATCAGCCTGTTCGATCGCACTTCAATAACTTGAGTTAGGCCGCCTCCACTCCCTCGGGGGCATCGCATTCGCCGAGCGAACCGGAACCTCCGCAGGGGGCAAGCGGACAGACCGGCGGACACCGCCGCGGATCCGCTGAGGGGCACTTGGAGATTTGACCCGAGCGCCGTTAGCCTTCGAACGCTCGAATGCTCTCAACGAGGGCCCGCGCAGCCGAAAGGTTACCCGTTGGATGAAGACGAACTGCCCTCGCACTGGAATGCCTGCCTTTCTGCGTGCAACGCCTCGATGGCGGCTTCGATCATTACGCGACTAAAAGATTCCAGGCCCGGAGAGATGAGGATGCGGAGCTTTTGAATTCGGGCATCGATCTGGTCGCACTTGTCGCACATGGCCCCTCGCCAGTTTAGGGCGGGAGCAACCGGGCTCGCATCACCGGTAGATGCCACGGGTCGTGCGGTGATACGATCCGCCTAACAGTCCAGCAGCGTCAAAGCACCATCATAAGCTAAGTTCGTACCATTTCGTGGGCGGGGTTAAAAAACGGTTGTGACGGCCAGCCGCGTGTCCCTGATGCGAGGTAAGGGGACTTACAACGCCCGCTTAGGGTCATTTTCGACGCATTTGGCAGAGATGGAGGGCTGGTTGATGTCCGCTCCTGTCCGTAAGCGCCGCACCAGGAGCGGGCCAAAAGCGTTGCATTTGGCCGGACTGCCGTGATTCAAACTCACCGAGGGCTCGAATCATGCGCTACGAACTCGCCGACCATGAATGGGCCACCATCAAGCCGATGCTGCCGAACAAGCCGCGTGGTGTTCCTCGAGTGAACGACAGACGGGTCCTGAATGGCATCTTCTGGATCCTCCGATCAGGAGCACCCTGGCGTGATCTGCCGACGGCGTTTGGCCCATACACCACTTGCTACAATTGCTTCGTCAGGTGGCGGCGGGCCGGTGTTTGGGGCTGCATCATAGAAGCGCTTTCCACTGCCCATGATGCCGCTGTCCAGATGATCGACACCTCCATTGTCCGCGTGCATCAGCATGGAGCCTGCATCACAAGGACCAGCGCCAATCAATGGGAAGGTCCCGCGGCGGCTTGACGAGCAAAATCCATGCGGTGGTCGATGGCAATGGTCTGCCAGTACGGTTGGCGCTGAGCCCCGGTGAGGCCCATGACGTTCGACTCGCCGGAAAACTGCTGTCTCGTCTGAAATCCGGGTCAATGCTGCTTGCCGATCGTGGCTATGACGCGGACTGGATCAGGGAGCTTGCCAGGAAGAAGGGTGCGTGGGCGAACATCCCGCCGAAAAGCAATCGCAGCGATCCGATCTGCTTCAGCCCCTATCTCTATCGTGCTCGCAAGCAGGTCGAGCGGTTCTTCAATAGGATCAAACAATGTCGTCGGGTGGCGACGCGCTACGACAGGCTCGCTGCCAACTACCTCGCATTCGTTCAACTCGCGTCAATCAGGCTATGGATGCGCCTTAATGAGTCCGCGTCCTAGTACGCGCCGCTGAGCTCGACACCTGGCGGAAAAGTATCATGCTGCTTGACCTTTCGTAGGGCAGGCCGAACTGCTGCGAGAAGGGCAGCCGGACTATTGCGGAGCCGTAAGCAACGCAACTGCGGAGCGGGTATGTCTTGCAGTTGGTACGAGGCTTTCGACCGTACGGCAGCTGCGGTGCGATGTTGCTCTGCGCGGCCGTCTACTAAGGCCTTCGGTCCCCTAAGTCTTCCTCTTCCTTTGGCTCGGTCCGTTGAAACCAGGAGCCCGGAGGAAATTTCGCGATGCGCTTGGCAAAAGAGGATTGTGGCTCCCAATCTTGGCCTTCGCTCTTCTCGAAAGTGATGACCCCGTTGTGTGTAAAATAACGTGGTCCTTGGATATCGCAATTCACCAAGAGCAGAATGCGCCATAGATCGCCTTTCTCGTTCGGCTTGTCATTCTGCTTGGGTAAGTAGTCTACCCCAACAGGTTCAATGATAGTGCATCGGCCCTGCCGCAGAAGATCGCCGAGCCGGCCTTGCGGCGTAGTCACAAAGTTGAAGTTACTTGGATCATGCAGAAAGCTAAAGTTTGCGTCCCTTTCACCATCTGCGACTTCTTTGGCGATCAACGAGAGCGCTAGGGCACGCCAGCCCAATTCCATCGGCTTCGCATAGGTTGACGCAAGCTCAATCGTACCGTCGAGCGCGACTTTCCAGGTGATAGCGTACTGTTCGTCTGATTTGTTGTCTCGGTGCCTGGTCCACGAAACGAAAACATAGTCGTTTTCGCCAAGTTCAACGACCCCCCACATCTGAGGGACGAACTGTGCCACCTTCGAGACATTGGAGATGATTTGTTCTATCGTCTCACCATCTTGCGCTCGCCACGTTGACTTGAGTCTTTCGACAAGTGGGTTGTCGCTGGCGCCAATGGTGTTGCTCATGGCAGCCGGCCAGGCTAGGCACATTAGAAGTCCGCCCAGGGCAAGCCATAGCGCGGGTCTTCCCGACATTCTCTTCATAACCCTCGGCCTATCGCGTTTCATCCGTACATCTTTCAAAGCTGGCAACCTTGAAGCTGCTATGAGCGGGCGCAAGAAGTTTACGGAGAGGCGACGGGGCACCCGTGGCTATCCCGCGCGGGCAGCCGCTCCCCTCTATGTCACGCGCCGCTAACTTCCCTAGCCCGCGACAGCTTCAATTGGCTGAGCTGGACATACCGAGCAAGAGAGACTGGGTATGTCGAGCGGCTTGCATTCTTTGTGCCAGGGAGAGGGCGGAGAGTTGCACGGGTTTTATGTCCCTCTTGTCGACTTTCCAACCTGCGCACGCTTCGATGTTTCCATTCAGTGTATCGGCCGCAGTTTGTGGATCCTTTCAAGTGCGTTTGCCGTCATTGAACCGTCTGGTACGCGATCGTTGGCGTCGGCGTGCGGCCTACATGATGGCTGGCGACACGAAGCCGACTTAATCGATGAACTTTGAAGTCTGGTTAGCACGCAAGTCAACCTGCTCGTCCCGTATGTTGCTAGATTGCGCTGCTCATAGAAAGGCACGGTTATTCGCCTAGATGTCGCAGATTAGCTTGGCACATGATCTGAGAGGTTGACGGAAGAGTCCTCCTGTCGATAATCCAAGTCGTCGAGGTTCTCCGAATCCCACTTGATCCGGAGCTAAGAGGGAAGCCGGTGCAAATGCCGGCGCTGCCCCCGCAACTGTGAGCGGCGAGCTACTGTCCAACGATGTCACTGAAGCCAGCACGGCTTCGGGAAGGCCGGACAGCAGCGATGACCAGCAAGCCAGGAGACCTGCCCCGACGATGTATTGGTCCACGGGCGGGGTGTCTCGGTGGTGCGCCAAGCAGCCGTCGCATGCGCGACTTCCTCTGCCTGCGTCCGCCATGGCCTTTGTCCCCAACAGGGGTTAACACTATGTCTCTTCTCTCTCTTCCGGTTGCTACGCTCGGGACGCCACGCATCGGTCCAAGGCGTGAGCTCAAACTCGCTCTCGAAAGCTACTGGGCGGGAAAGATCAGCGAACAGCAATTGCTCGAGGACGCATCCGGGCTGCGCGCAGCTAACTGGGCTCGTCAGAAATCTCTCGGCGTCACGATCATTCCGTCGAATGACTTCTCGCTGTATGATCAGGTGCTCGATACAAGTGTCATGGTTGGTGCTATCCCGGAGATCTACGCCTCGAAAGGAGACTACGTTTCCCTCAAGACGTACTTCGCCATGGCTCGCGGATCACAATGCGACGACCAGGATACGAGTTGCGGTCTCCGCCAGCGGGGGTCTGGCGCACCCGCGCAGGAAATGACTAAGTGGTTTGATACCAACTACCACTACATGGTTCCCGAGTTTTACAAGGGACAGGCGTTCAGACTTTGCTCTCGCAAACCCATCGAAGAGTATGAGGAAGCAAAGGCTCTCGGCTTTCAGACCCGCCCTGTCCTGATCGGGCCCGTCACATTCCTAAAACTCGGCAAGAGTGCCGATGGCGCGTTCCAGCCCCTATCCCTACTAGATGATTTGATACCGATCTATATTGAGGTTCTGCATGAATTGGCCGAACGAGGGGCAAGTTGGGTTCAGTTTGACGAGCCCTGCCTGGTCCTTGATCTGGACGAAGCGGTACGAAAATCACTGCTACATGCTTATAAGCGGTTCGCAAAAGAGGGACCGGCTATCAAGATCATGGTTGCCAGCTATTTCGGCGACCTAGGCGACAATTTGGATACCGCCTTGAGCCTCCCAGTCTCGGGTCTGCACGTTGACCTGGTTCGAGCGCCAGAGTTGTTGGATCAGATCATTGCTGTCGGTCGAAGAGATCTCGTAACGTCGCTCGGTGTCATCGACGGCCGGAATGTGTGGCGATCGAATCTGTCGTCGCTCCGTCGGCGGTTGGAGCCCGCGATTGCGAAGCTCGGCAAGCACCGTGTACAGCTCGCTCCATCCTGCTCGCTGCTTCATGTGCCGGTCGATGTTGAACTCGAGACCGGGCTCACGTCCGACGTCAAGAGCTGGCTTGCTTTCTCTGTTCAGAAGATGCGTGAGCTTGCGATCCTGGCGCGAGCACTCGCTGGCGACCAAAATGTCGGGCTCGCTCTTGCCGATTCGGAATGCGCTGCGACTGCCCGGCGGACTTCGCCGAAGATCCATGATGCCAATGTCGCTGCCCGGATGAGCGCAATCGACCAGACGATGCGCCGGCGCGCAAGTCCGTTTGCACGTCGTTCCGAGATCCAAAGGGCACGCTTTGGACTACCAGCTTTTCCCACCACGACGATCGGATCGTTTCCTCAGACCACAGAAGTCAGAAATGCTCGGGCGGCGCATGCGCGAGGCGCGCTGAGCGACGAGCAA
This sequence comes from Bradyrhizobium sp. CCBAU 25360, assembly GCF_028128695.1. Taxonomy (NCBI): domain Bacteria; kingdom Pseudomonadati; phylum Pseudomonadota; class Alphaproteobacteria; order Hyphomicrobiales; family Nitrobacteraceae; genus Bradyrhizobium; species Bradyrhizobium sp. CCBAU 25360. The sequence continues at coordinate 827,969 of NZ_LBJA01000001.1, read as the reverse complement.
TACGATAGGTTCATCAAGGAGGAGATAGCCCGCGCCGTACGTTGGCAGGAGGACATCGGTCTTGACGTCCTCGTGCACGGCGAATTTGAGCGCAATGACATGGTGCAGTACTTTGGCGAGCAACTCGCCGGCTTCCTATTTACCAGGAAGGGATGGGTACAGTCTTATGGTTCGCGCTGCGTCCGGCCCCCGATCCTGTTTGGCGATGTAGTGCGGTCGAAGCCGATCACTGTGGACTGGTGGCGTTACGCGCAATCACTAACTAGCAAGCCAATGAAGGCGATGTTGACCGGACCGGTGACGATCCTGAACTGGTCGTTTGTTCGCGATGATATTCCTAGGAGCGAGGTCTGCCGTCAGCTTGCGCTTGCGATCCGCGACGAAGTGCGCGACCTCGAGAATGCCGGTGCGGGCATGATACAGATCGACGAAGCTGCACTTCGCGAAGGATTGCCCTTGCGCCGATCGGAGTGGAAGGCCTATCTCGATTGGGCCGGAGAGTGCTTCCGCATCTGCTCATCAGGCGTTACCGATCAGACGCAAATCCATACACATATGTGCTACTCCGAGTTCAACGACATCATCGGTGCGATCGCTGCAATGGATGCGGATGTCATTTCGATCGAGACGTCGCGATCGAAAATGGAACTACTGGGCGCATTCAGGAAGTACGAATACCCAAATCAAATCGGACCTGGCGTGTACGACATCCACTCTCCACGCGTTCCCGAGGTGAGCGAAATGAAGGAGCTGATGGTGCTGGCTCGGACGCGTTTGCAAGAATCACAGCTCTGGGTCAATCCGGACTGCGGCTTAAAAACGCGCAAATGGGAGGAGGTGCGGCCTGCGATTACCAACATGGTCGCTGCCGCCCGCGAACTGCGCGCTGCATCGTCTCCGCAAAATCATTGATCCGGCGCTCGGTCTGTTCTCGACCAAGCTACTCGCTTGTGGTCAATACCGCCCTCCTTAATCTCGCGGCAAGACTTGGGGCCAACAAAAAGTGCTTGGCCCCAGTTGATGGTTGGAACGGATGTGCATCCGGAGAAACGACGCTGACGGCTCGCGGTACTTGGCCGAAAGATAATAGCCGACGGTTCACCAAGGCGAGAACATTGGCCGAGAATATGGACTCATATCGATACGTTTATCGTAGCTCCTTATGCCGTGCTAAGCGATCGTTTGGTCTGAGAGACGAAATCTACACCGTGGTGTCTCTCATAAGAAGAGTGGGAACGGTTGCGACAACAATGAGAGGGGTGATGCCGGACGTAACCGCAAGGGGCTTCTCATCGGTCCGCTCGGACATGTTTCCCCGTCAGGCGCTCTCATTCGATGAACCCCACATAGTGTCCGACGAGAGGACGCCGAAGCCAGTTCCTGCTTCAACTCACACCAATCTATTGTGCAGGATCGCCGCCGCTATCCGAGCCAGATACGCCAATGCGTTGGCTGCACGGCGACGTGCTCTCCGGTATTCGCGTTGATCCATCCGCCGAACGCCCGGCGGCAGGGAAAGACCACCCGGTGAATTGAATTCCCCTCGATCACGGCAATCTCCAGATCCTGATCGAAGGGCGGCATGATTTCGAGCCGCTCCCAGATCAAATCGCCATTTGATCCTGAACAAAGTTCATCGCTGCGAGCTGACAAATTCAGACAACCTTGTGAACATTACGAACATCGCTTGGCGTTCGCGCGAGCAGGCTCTGCGCGATTCGACCGGACGGCGCGCGGTCTTGATGGCGTGAGCCGCGGCAGAGGGCAGTCGGTGGCATCGTTGGTCCGGAACACTGTCCGCTCGCGAATATTTGGATTTTCGCCGGCAAACAAGGCCTGAGCTTCCGCCGAATGGATCTGGGGCAGCTCAAGGCCTCGGCTGTCGCTATTTGTAACTGTTCTGCACGAACTAAACTGGTCTGCAGCTCCAGCAATCTGGCTTGTGGCGGGGTAAATGGCCCGGTTTTCTATCATGTCACGTCCCTTGTTGGTGAGATACTCCGTGTTCTGCGGCGTCATCCCGTGGAGTGCGGGCGACTTCAGCCGCGCTCTCGCGCGCGTAGCACGTGCTCCAGCGAGAGCGCGAAGACGCTGGATTCGGTTGACACCAATAGGAGGGACGTAGCGTTGCTCGGAGCCCATAATCGGGCCTGTCCGCAGGTCGATAAAGTAGACGTCATCGCAAGCGGCGCAACTTATCATGTGTAGGTCATCAACCCGCGGCTCGGCTGCGCCCGAAAGGAGTCCTAAAAAGTGATGGCTGGTGCTTGGACATGAGAGCATCATGGGCTCAAGTCGTTCTTTCTGCCATGCGTCTGACCTTACTAGAAGATCACCTCTATCAGGACACAGCCGTCGTAGCATTGATGCGGGTCAAAAGCCTCGTTCGTCCGGGAGTGGTTGACCTCGAGCGGCCGCACGTGCCGCAAATCCCCGCGTGGCAGTGCACATGTCCGAACTCGGGCATGCGCGAATCCATCGCACTCTCTGCAGCACGCCAGCGTGTTGATTTGAGGCGCAACTCACGCTCCATGGGCTACGGCAGCATTGTTCCTCATTGCTCCGTGCACACGGATGGTCAAACGATTGTTCGCCTTCATCGTCGGTAGCCTTGTCGGGGCTGATCCCACCTTTAGGTCTCGGCACTGGAGTCCTGGACCTGGGCTCATCGAAACGTGGGCTGCGACAATCCTTATGATCGGCTTACCGTGGGGGCGGCTAGTGGACCGTCGGATGGAAGACGGGTTCCTGGCCTGATTGCCGCACGATCGCCTGCGCGCATAGTCCCTCGCCGGCGTATATAAGAAATCTGCGCGCAAGCGGCTCGTGCCGTGCCGTTACATCTGATCGATCTTTGGATGGGCGGACAGACCTCTTGGGGGGCTACTTGAGGCAGATCAAATACTCGCGATGCGAATGGCAGAATAGTCGATAAGCGAACCACGGGAAGCGAGGGGCATGCCTTCATTTAATGTTCGGTTTATTAAGACCGTTTGTGACGATACCGGCGGCGAGCATCGTGCGTGCCAGGCAGCATTCAAGGTCGATGCCGTCTCCCTGAGTGCTGCTGCTCAGCAGGCGGAGACTGAATTTTGCAAGCAAAAGAGTGTCCGCGATTGGACAATATTCGCCGATGTATTGGAGCTTCGAACCCCACCTGCCTTAGCTAATCCGTCCACATCAGCCTTTCGAGCATCCCGCAAGGACGCCTGAGTAAGCAAGGGTTTCGCACTTCCTGAGTTTTCCACGGAAGCGCGACATCTTAAGCACCGACCAAGGCTATTCACGGCCGCGACGTTCACCGGCGTGCTCGCCAGTCATGGCATCGCCATTAGCATGGACGGCTTGCTTGCCCGCGATAACGTATTCGGCGAGCGTGCCTATGAGACTGTGCCTACGCTCGCGTCTTGATCGGACTCGGCTATGAAACCTGAACGCACGGCCGATACGGGTAAGCGTGACTTTAGATTCGTACGACGAGTGGTCGAGATTGAAGGAAGTTGTGGTGGGTACGGCCACCAATCATGCGGCTCATGATCGCGAACTCTCTTGCGACTTATTCCTTTATAACAATCTTGAGCTTCGCTCGGACTGGTATTATCCGCGTTCTCTCGTCGGCGGCAGCAGGTGCCTGAGCTCGCGCACCGGTCCGCCACGGGATCGAGGACCGCTATGTCGACGAACTGAATGAGCACGTCGAAGCAATTGTGGACACGTTGCGGGAGCTTAACGTGATCGTGCATCGACCGATGAGCCTTCTGTTGGTGCGGTCTCGAGCGATGACCGACTATTTGCCAGAAGCAATGCGCAAGTGATAGTCGCGCCCGAACCATTCAAAACTAATTCCCCAGCTTGCGACGATGACGACCTGCTGTTGTCCGGCCTCTACATAGATATCAACGTCCTTTCGGTCCCTCCTGACGTTCGTTTTAGTCAAAGACGCCGGCCCCGAACTGGCCAGGATCCTTGAACACAATCGCTTTCCGGTCATCCCGGCTCGGCAGCGCCATAGGTGGATCTTTGCCGGGGGGATTGCTTTACTGTCGATGCGGTCCGCGAAGACGGGTCCAAGGATTACTTCGACTAGTACCGGAGGCGGCGGCTCGTAAAGCCATTGCTTTGGGAGCCTGATAGCTGGCGAAGGTGTGCTCGTTAGAACTTGTCAAAGTTATGCTGCATCAACTAGTTGCCAGAACCAAAAACTGTAGCGTAAGCGCCGCAGAGCCGCAGAGCCGCAAAGTAGCTAAGTAAAATTAGATGTACTCTCGCACGTTTCAGGTCGACGCTCGTCGAGTGCGCCTCTCAGCGGAAAGTTGGGACGTGAACACGCTCAGATCTTGCACCATCGTGCCCGTGATGGTCTTGACGTATCAGGATGGAGCTTTCGAATGTCATTTGATCGTCCAGTGACTTTAAGGGAGACTGTTGCTTCAATGTCACCAGACCGATGAACGGCCGATCTACGCTCGCGCGACAAGAGATACCACATGTTCGATATCTATTTGAACCGAAGACACGATCTTTTGGTCGTCCCGACAGGCTTTGGGATCCCGCCGGGATTGGACGGCAATTGGAAGAGAAAGAGGCGGGCGGTTCGTTCCGTGAGCGACGTCATTCGTCAAGATGTACAACAGCGTGGTTACCACCGACGTCGTTTGATCTCGTACTGGTCCAAGGCGGTTGAGATCTCCTCACACTCCTAGTCGACGCCGCTATCTTATGCTGAACCGTTCTTCGGAAGCTTCGGGCAGGATGTGGCCGATGCGTCGAAAAAGTTGCTTAAAGCGACCAGACCAGGGGGGCATCGCGTATTGGGCTTAGCGAGCAAGCTTTTCTTTTGAAAGCGGGGCGCGCCTCTGGAGCTTACCTCAAAATAGGTGTTATGAGGCTTTTTCTTGGGTCAATGGCGTGCGCGTGAGTTTTCACGTCTATACTGAAGATACCTACCGGCTAGCCGCACGGGCCGGTCGAGTATCGAAGTCGTTAAGCAGCATTGGCTACTTGTATAGCAGCGGCCCGGAGTGGCCGGCTCATATGAAGCGCATCGCAGGCCACGCGCCCCAACTCGGCATTTTCGGCCAAAGCTGATGCGGGAGGCCGGATGCGGGATCCTCGCCGAGGAGGGAAGGGAATATCTTGAGAGGCTCGAACACTTAGATCAGTGAACTATGCAGGCGTAGGTTGAGCGAGAGATCGCGCAACAGCCGAAAGCTGAGCAACTGCGCCTTTGACTTCGCAGCTGGGAAGGAACGCGGGCAGAAAGCGCCCCACGGCAGGCGATTGAGCCCACGTAAACCGCTACCGGGGCGACCGCCAGCCGCTCAACCCCTTGCTGATCGTGATGTACTCAACTAGATCTCGAAGTCACATCTTGAAACAGTGGCGTTGCAATTGGTATTAGGAAGTCGTTCAACGCGGCTAGGGATATTGTGATTCAAACCTGAGGGATGAGGCTTCTGGCCTCCTCATGCACATCAGCGTGGTCGAGACGGTCGGCTAAACTGATCTCGCGTTGGCTTACTCATTCTAGCGCGTGTCGGTTGCTTCGCCGCAAATAGAAGGGCGTCGATGGGAACGTTCTCTGAGGGCGAGGCGAGGTGTATATGAGGTTTGCAGTTCCACAGCTGTACTAGCCCAGACGTCTCGCGTTTGGAACGCATGACCAAGTTATACCTGACGCCACTCTTATATATCGTCTGCTTTTTGCGGTCGTCGTGCCGTGAAAACTATGCTACAAGCCGCTCCTCTCAAAAGGAGCATTCATCGTGAAGAAAGCAACCAAGAAACGCGTTACGCGGCGCGAATGGACGAGGGCAGATATCAAGGAGCTCAAAGTCCATTCGAAGGCCCGAACCCCGGTCATAAAAATAGCAAAGATGACCAAACGCAGCGTCGGTGCGCTCCGCCAGAAGGCCTTGCATCTTGGAATCGGACTCGGACATCAGCGGTAGTTTTGAGCAGCGCTGGTACTGGCGCGATAGGGCGGCTCGCTGGGCCGCCCTCAGTACCCATAGAAATTTTGTCGGAAATTTAGCTTTACGGATCCGCGCTGAGAGAGTGTTTGGATGGTGTTTCACTGTCGCGGTGGGAGCTCCAGCATCTCTCATTATTGACGGACTATCTTAGACGTGGTCTCAACGGGTGTGACCGATCGGCAGTGAAGACATTGCCTTGCTGATGGCGCCGTCATGGATCTCTCACATGAAGGGCGATCCAGTCTGTTGACCGACCAACGGCGGCGCTCACTGGAGGTAGCGTCTGGATCGCTCCCGCGCTGAGAAGAGTTCTGCTGTGATGTCCGCGATATGGCCTGCTTCTTTGCAGCGCTCCGCTCATATGCCGAAATTGTTTGTGTCTGCCGAGCCTCAGCAAGGTGCATGTCGCAGTTACCTCTTCAATGCCCCGGCGCACCCATCTTCTATACGTAGCAACCTTCCATGTGCCGCGCGCGGTCTTGGCAAACGTCCGTATAGTTCTTTTCAACCTTGCCATATTCGCGGTCAATCTTCGTGCACTTGAGCTGTTGCTTGATTTCGTTTTATCGATCGAGCAATCGGGGAAGCGATTTCAGTTATCGTTCTGTGATCCCGCCTGATCGGACTGAATGGGTCTCAAGCCATGAGTGGCAGACAAAATTCTTGTCCTTTCGACTCCTTGTACGCAAGCGGTTGCCCTCATGTGATCCGGCGGCCGGCTTTGTTTCGCCCAATCGAGCTAGCGTTGACAGATGGCGCTTGCCAAGCACGAGTGTCTGAATGATGAGCGGACTTGTTGGTCGTTCACCTGAGGTGTGTTTTCTCCTTGGTCTTCCACGATCCGGGACCACACTCCTTGCACATTTGCTGCAGCTCCATCCAGACATTGCGGCTCCGCCTGAACCCTGGTTAATGCTGGCGCTTGAAGCAATTGGCAAGGTGGATCGGCGTCATCCGGCCGGCAGCTCTCTAATTGAGGCCGCCACCTCCGAATTCTTGGGACGGATAGATCGCACGATCGTCAGCCGCGCTTTTGCAGATGCAGCATACGATCAATATCTGGCAAAAGCGGGCAAGCGCATCATCATAGATAAGACACCACGCTATTGGACGACACTTGAATTTGTTGAATCCGTCTATCCGGAAGCGCTACACATCCTTCTGATGCGCAATCCTTACGCGATCGCCGCTTCACTGAAATCGACGTGGGGCATCCCACTGCGGGCAGAAAGCGCGCAGCCGGTCAGCGTATCCAGTCTCGCTGACCTCATGCTTCGACTGCCCGATGGCATAATATCTTCGCTGGCCGATTTGGTTTTGGGTCTTCCTAGGCTCGCCGCGCAACGTATTCGCCCGCAGACTCATTTGGTGCAATACGAACTGCTCGTGGCGCACCCGGACGAGGAAATCCAGCGTCTACTGACAGCGCTCGGCTGTGATCCAGGAGGCGTGGCATCGGTGAGCATGGGACGAGCAGATTATCTTCAGTCCAGCAGCTTTGGAGACCGAAAAATCCTGGAACGAAACACCATCGACGAAAGCTCTGTCAAATCGTGGCAATCTCAATTGAGCGTCGAAGAGATGCAAACCGTGACCGATCTGGTCGGTGCCGAGCTTTTCGTAGAACTTGGATATGAGCAGGAACTGCTGCATGCCCAGAAAGCCGGAGTTCTGGACAGGGGACGGGAAGTAACCGAACTTTATCGTCGGATATTCCGAACATGGTGGGATTTTCGAAGTGCCAAGGCGGGAGGACTGTCCGGCTTATCTCATGCTGGAGAGTCTGCCCACACTAATTGGAACGTTTCGGAGAACCGGGACGTGGCTATCGAGATGTTGCGAGGCGAGGTCGCGCGGCTTGAGCGGATCGTCGGGAGCTCCTAAGGATTCTGAATGCTTGTGGTCGAGCAACGCTGGTTGATTTAGCCAAGATCCTTAACCGGCACGCTGATCTCCCGATCAGGTGTGCCGCACGCGCCGGCAGTGCGAGCGGCAGAATGCGATATGCTGCCGCGTCGAAGTGTGCTGTCGAACGGGGCTTGGCCTCATTGACGAGCCATGCGCCTTGGCCGGCCATTTCTGCCACGGATATTCCCCGCTCTGGGCTGGAGCCATAGAGCGGCGAAGAACAGAGATCCTGCACCGAAAACAAGATATATGCTGCCAAAACATCTGCACCGTCTCGAAGCTGAATCGATTGAAATCATGCGTGATGTGGTCGCCGAGTTCAAAAGGCCCGTCATGCTTTACTCGATCGGAAAAGATTCAAGCGTTTTGCTACACCTTGCGATCAAGGCGTTCTATCCGGCAAAACTACCTTTCCCACTGCTTCACGTCGATACGACCTGGAAGTTCCGCGAGATGATCAGCTTCCGAGACGCGACAGCCAGGCGGCTCGGTCTCGACCTGATTGTCCATGTCAACAAGGACGGCAGCGCGCGTGGGATCAATCCGATCGATTCCGGCTCCGCCCTCCATACCCAGGTCATGAAAACGGACGCGCTGAAACAGGCGCTCGACCTCCACGGATTCGATGCCGCCTTTGGCGGAGCCCGGCGCGATGAGGAAAGGAGTCGCGCAAAAGAACGGATACTCTCCTTCCGTTCGGCTGGACATGTATGGGACCCCCGTAACCAACGGCCGGAGCTCTGGAGCCTGTTCAACACACGGATTCGCCAGGGCGAAACTATGCGCGTGTTTGCGATGTCAAACTGGACCGAGCTCGATGTGTGGGAATACATCATGATCGAGAAAATTCCGGTCGTTCCGCTCTACTTCGCAAAACGAAGACCGACAGTGCATCGAAATGGTGCGATGATCATGGTTGACGACGAGCGATTGCAGCTTAACTGCGATGAGACGCCGGAAATGCGGATGATCCGCTTTCGCACCCTTGGATGTTATCCCTTGAGCGGGGCTATCGAATCCGATGCGACCACGATCGAAGGTATCGTCGCAGAAATGCAGACCGCGACCATGTCTGAGCGCCAGGGGCGCCTAATTGACACCGATGAAGCCGCTTCAATGGAGAAGAAGAAGCGAGAAGGCTACTTTTGATGTTTACAAAGCAGACAACGGAGCCGGTTCCGGTCCGGACGAAGGATCAGCTGCGATTCATCACATGTGGCTCGGTGGACGATGGCAAATCGACGCTGATCGGCCGATTACTGCACGACAGCAAGATGATCTACCACGATCAGATCACGGCGCTGGAACGCGACAGCATCAAGTACGGTAGCACCGGGGATAACATCGACTTCGCGCTGCTTGTGGACGGCCTCGAGGCCGAACGGGAGCAGGGCATTACGATCGATGTTGCCTACCGTTTCTTCACTACGCCGCGGCGCTCCTTCATGGTGGCCGACACTCCCGGCCATGAGCAGTATACCCGCAATATGGCTACCGGCGCCTCGCAGGCTCAGCTCGCCATTATCCTGATCGATGCCCGCAAAGGCGTGATGGTTCAGACGCGCCGCCACTCCTTTATCTGTGCGCTGCTCGGTATTCGTCATATCGTGCTGGCAGTGAACAAGATCGATCTTGTCGCATACGACAAGGAGTGCTTCGATCGGATCGCGCGCGACTATATGGCCTTTGCCGCCGGTCTCGGCTTCACCTCGATCGTTCCCATCCCGATCTCGGCCCGCTACGGCGATAACGTCGTAGACCGCTCCGCGCGTGCCAACTGGTATCGTGGTCCCTGCCTGCTTGAATATTTGGAGAGCATTGACATCCAGTCCGGCACCGCAAGCCAGGCTTTCCGCTTTCCGGTACAATGGGTGAACCGGCCAAATCCTGAGTTTCGGGGCTATGCCGGGACGGTGGCTTCCGGGACGATCTCGGCGGGGGATGAGATCATTGTCGCCAGGTCGGGACGGACCACGCGCGTCAAGCGGATCGTGACCCACGGTGGCGACCTTGTCGGCGCCAAAGCCGGGGATGCGGTGACCATTACACTGGAAGACGAAATTGATATCGGCCGTGGCGACATTCTGTCCCGACCGGACGATCAACCAAAGGTCGCCGACCAATTCGCTGCTTATGTGATTTGGATGGACGAGGAGCCGCTCACTCCCGGACGCAATTACATCCTGCGGATCGGATCGCAGACGATTTCCGGCAGAATTACTGAAATTCAGCATCGGATCGACGTCAACACTTGTGAGCATCTGGCCGCCGGGATGGTTTCGTTGAACGAGATCGCCTTCTGTAATGTTGTGACCACAATGCCCGCAGTATTCGATGCTTATGACGTCAATCGGAAGACCGGATCATTCATCTTCATCGATCGTTACACCAATCGTACGGCGGGGGCAGGCATGATTGCCGTTCCGCTACGGCAGACCGCCAATATTTCTAGGCAAGCCCTATCCGTAGATAGGAAGGAGCGTGCCGCACTCAAGAATCAGAAGCCTTGCGTCATTTGGTTCACCGGCCTGTCTGGCGCGGGAAAGTCGGCGATTGCGAATCTGGTTGATCAAAAGCTGTTTGCGATGTCGCGGCATACAATGCTGCTGGATGGCGACAACCTCCGACACGGATTAAGCGCCGATCTGGGCTTCTCGGAGGCGGACCGCGGGGAGAACATTCGGCGTGTCGGTGAAGTTGCCAAGTTGATGGTGGACAGCGGCTTGATCGTGATCTGCTCGTTGATCTCGCCCACGAGAGCGGAACGGGACAGGGTGCGCATCCTGGTTGGCAACGAAGAGTTCATAGAAGTATTTGTCGATACGCCGATCGAGGAATGCGCACGGCGAGACCCGAAAGGGCTGTACTCAAAGGCGAAATCAGGCAACATCAAGAACTTCACCGGCCTCGACGCGTGCTACGAAGCACCAGAAACACCGGATATTCATCTCAGGACCATGGAGCAGAACCTAGAGCAGTCAGCGAAAGCGGTAGTGGATGTCTTGATAGCGCGCTCAATTCTTGATGGCTAGATGTGCTCGCGTCACGTCATCAATTCGCGTAATATCCTGCCGGCGCGGCTCAGGCGATCTGGCTCAGGCGGGGCCTGCGGTCAAACTTTTCGCTCGAGAGGAACAGACTGGTCGCACCCACTCGTGTACTGCCAGCTTCCGGATATGTGCTCGAAGTGGATGGTCAGTTCAAAACCGAGTACGCGAGCAAAGATGGAGCATGGTCAGGAGCGTGGAGCTCAAGAGAGGCCGTCCCATGCTGCAGATCAGAATCTACCATGGGGCGAGAAAGGCCAGAGAGGAAGTCCTACTTCCACTAGGTTGAAGGGGGGCTTGGCGCTTCTTGCTGCGCGTGCGGCCAAGAACACGCCGATCTGCCTTTAAAGCCGCGCCGGGGCCGCGGACTCGGCCGGCTTTACTTCCCCACACAGTACGAAGCGCGGGCCGCGGTTTTCCGGGGTGGCTATCCGGCCAGCCTGGGCCTACTCCAGGTATGGACCAATCTGAAGCGAGCAATCGGTCGCGATCCATCCTGTCGTGGCCTATGGTAACGTCCGGCAAGCTTGCTTCATTGTGGCCGCCGTTCGTAGGCGAACACCGTCGGCCTCCGCCCAGCACCTTCGCATGTCGAGGCAACGCTGCCGCGAACATTAGCCATCCTGTGCTACGGCGCTCCGTTGCGTGTTCGCGTCATGATCCAGTCCGCCTTCCATCGTTCCTTGCCATGAAGGCGGCCATTGACGCGGCCGAAAGGGAAAGGGAGCTCATCGCTGGCCAAGCGACAAAGAATGATCTCTCGATGAGCCGCTCTGGTCAGCCATCGACGTGCTCGACCGCACTGTAGACCGCGTAGAACGCGAGTTCACATCAACGAGCGGGCCTGCGGAGGAATCAAAAGCGAGCAGAACGGCTCGGAAGTGACTATCGTCGAACCAGAGTGCCTCATGGGCGAGGTACTTGCGCACCCCGATTGCTGGTGATGCGTGGCTCGCCGGCTCAGGCGTTTTAACCGCCGTAAATCACCGTACCTTCACCGCCGGACGATCGCCCGGTGAGATGTCTCGCAACGAGCGGCGTGTGTAGCGAACAATGGATGCTGCCGATCTACCGATCAATTTAAAAGATGAACCTGCCACTCATCCGGACTCGGCTCGGCGCACTCCTACCAAATCAGGACAACGTGCTCTGTCGTACGGCCGCTCGCCGAAAACCGCGCTATGAATCCTCTGCCCTCTGCTGCTTACGTCAGCTTGTCGCAGCCAAATGAGAGCACGTCGGGAAAATTTACGTGAGAAAATCTTCGGAGAGGGTTGAACCGCCCGTAACGTCAAGTTGTACGATCTCCGAAATGGACAGTCATCGGCGTCCTAGATCCTCCAACCAGCGACGGAGTGCAAATGTATCAAGTCCAAAGGAACGCATTAGACTCCCGCTGCGAACCACGATCATCGAGTGTGCCAGGCATTGATAATCCGGGCACGTCGAGTCCTGGCTGCAGCTCCTTGCTAGCGTAAAGCGTGCCTGACCGGACAGGCTCACACGTAAATTGTTCGCAGACTGGCGCTTCATAGCTGCAAGAGGGCGATCGCGCTCAAGCTTGCCATGCATGACAGTGGATGAGAGCGTACGTTGGCGCCGGTTGCGCCCGAGTTCTTCGCGCCAAGGGGTATTTTGGGAGGTCTGAAGGGCATCAATGAGGAGCTTTGTGAAGCATCGCTCTCCGTCCGCGACGAGATATGGAGGTTGTCATCCGACAGCCTTTTTGGGCGTCGACGCGAAACGCGCCCACGGTACATGTCGCTTCATTCGAAGCTGTTGATGAGGATGGGACGCGCCACGGCGCTCCCTACTGTGCGTACTCAAGGTCATCGACCAATACAATGTTAGGAGGAAATGGTTTGACAAGACAGCGGTCGTTGCTGACGCCTGGTCCATTATCGTTATCGCCGGCGGTCAGGAGCCAGATGCAGCTTGATCTCGCGTCTCGCGATGACGAGTTCAAGGAGGTGACCGCCTGCATGAGGCGGCTGATGCTCAACTTGCTGGGAAACAGTGAGGAATATTCGGTGGTGCCTATTCAAGGAGGCGGCTCCTTTGCAATGGAGGCGGCCCTCTCCTCATTTGTGTCCCGAGCCCACAGGCCGCTCGTTTGCGTGAACGGCATCTATGGCGAGCGCATTCTTCAAATTTTTCGGCTGTGGGGTATCGAAGCACTGAAGCTTGTTAAGCGCGCGACGGATCCGTTGGATCCGGAAGAGATCAGCGAGTATCTGAGCCGAAATCCCGGCGTTACGCACCTGTGTTTCGTGCATTGTGAGACGACAACCGGAATCGTCAATCCGCTGGACGAGATCGTGGAGGTGGCGAGGCAACGTGGCGTAAAGACTATCATCGATGGGATGAGTTCGTTCGGCGCCCTCAATATCGATCTGAGCCAGCGTGGACCTGACGTACTGGTCACGTCGAGCAACAAGTGCATAGAAGGGCCGCCGGGAGTAGCGTTCGTCATCGCCTCGCGCGAGCTACTGGAGAATGTGACTCAAGAACCGAGATCGTTTGTGCTCGATGTGAGAGATCAATGGCGCTCGCTCGAGCGCACGGGTGAGTGGCGGTCGACCCCTCCAACCCACGTCGTTCAGGCAACGACAATGGCTTTGAAGATTCTGCACGAGGAAGGCATCGATGCCAGGCGCTTCAGGTACGAGAAGGTCAGAAACGACCTCATCAAGGAACTCGAAGGGATAGTGGCTCCGTTGTTGTCCCCCGAGTTGCAGTCCCCGGTCTGTGTTGCGTTCAGTGCGCCGCCCGGAATAGTGGACCAGCCAGGATTCGATGGGCTGTATCGCCACTTGGCGGCCCATAACCTTTACGTCTACTCGAAGCTGCATCTTGCGACGCGGAGCTTTCGGGTCGGTTGCATTGGGGAAATCCAATCTAGCTGGATTGAGCAGTTGGGATGCGCCTTTCGTACATATTTCCGCTCCGGTCAGGCTCGGTCAGCAAGGCCGGCGTCGGGCCAAGAGGCATATGGGGCGCGCGTAAAGATGCCGGCTCAAGCAGCTGGGGACCGGCAGCTGCGGCATTCCGCCGAGACCGCTGTTCTGCATGCGGGCTATCGACGCGACCCGGTGACAAAAGCCGTCGCAGTGCCGATTTACCAGAACACAGCTTATGAACTCGATGGCGATCTAAATCACATCGCTGACGTCTACAACGTCAAAGCGGATGGGTTCACCTACACGAGGATTATCAATCCGACGACTCGCGCGCTGGAGAAGCGCTACGCCGCCGTCGATATGGGCAGCGACTCGCTCGCCGTTGCGTCAGGTCAAGCGGCAACGTTCCTTGCTATCGTCAACCTTTCAAGTGGCGAAGTAGGGGACAATATCGTTGCCTCTCCTTATCTATATGGCAATACCTGGAACCTGCTCCACAATACCTTAAAGCGTTTGGGAATCAGCGTGAGGACAGCAGATCCTCGAAGGCCCGAGACGTTCGAACGTGCCATTGATGATCGCACGATTTGCCTGTTCGGAGAGGTCATTTCGAATCCCTGTCTGATTCCGCTCCCCGTCAAACAGCTGGCGGAAATCGGCCGAAGGTACGGCGTGCCTCTGGTCGTAGACAATACGACGACGCCGCTGGTATGTCGGCCGTCAGACCTGGGCGCTGCAATTACGACGTACTCTGCAACAAAATACATATCCGGTCATGGCACGACCCTCGGCGGACTAATCGTTGACAGCGGCAAATTTAGCTATCGGGGAGCCTCCCGCTTTCCCTTGTTCAACGGTCCCGACGAAGCGCATGGCGGAATTGTCTGGCAGAACGCTGTGCGCGATGTCGATGATCTAGGAAAGAGCGAGTTTCTCCTCAAGGCTCGCATGACCTGGTTGCGCGATACGGGTGCAGCCATCGCCCCTTTTGCGAGCTTTCAACTGATCCAAGGGCTTGAAACGCTGCCGGTTCGCATGAAGCAGCACTGCGCGAATGCCAGGATCGTCGCCGGCGTCCTAAAGGAGCATCCTAAAGTGCGTCGCGTCTTCTACCCGGGCCTCTTTGAGGGCGCCGATCGGGAAATCGTCGATCAGACACTCAACACCGCATACGGACATGGGGCGATGGTCATGTTCGAAGTGGAAGACGAACTGGCCGGGCGCAAGTTCATCCAAAACGTTGACTTGATGTATCACGTTTCCAATGTGGGAGATGCCCGCACGCTCGTGACTCATCCTGTCTCGACGACCCACACCACTGTCCCGCGGGAAAAGCGCGAAGCCGCCGGCATATTTGGTGGCTCAATCAGGCTTTGTGTCGGCATCGAAGATGTCAACGACATCTTGCGCGATCTGGACAAGGCGCTTTCCGCAATCTGACAACCTGCAAGGCGATCAGGAAGAGGTTC
This sequence comes from Bradyrhizobium sp. CCBAU 25360, assembly GCF_028128695.1. Lineage (NCBI taxonomy): Bacteria > Pseudomonadati > Pseudomonadota > Alphaproteobacteria > Hyphomicrobiales > Nitrobacteraceae > Bradyrhizobium > Bradyrhizobium sp. CCBAU 25360. The sequence goes on along the minus strand of NZ_LBJA01000001.1, from coordinate 812,670 downwards.
TCATGAATCAGGCAGACGCTTGGAAACTGAGGTCATCACGCTATGAGGCCGTTCAATTCAGTCGGGAGATCAATAAGCAGCTTTCGGAGCTAAGGCCGGACAACATCACGGGGGCCGCCTACATTGCGAAAGATTACGCTGTCATTACAGCGTGCACGCTTGCGACCGTGTCTGTCTCGTGGTGGTTCTACCCGCTGGCCGTTCTCCTGATCGGTGCCTATCAACGCGGATTGACAACCATCGCTCACGATGCGGCTCACCGCACGCTCGCGAAGAATACGACCTGGAATTATGTCCTGGGCATTCTGTTCGCTTCCTATCCCTTGTTCCAACGCCACTGGGCCTACCGGATCTCACATGTCTACTTGCATCATCCCTATCTCGGCGACCCGGACAAGGATCCCGACCTGAAGTTTTTCCTGGCCAGCGGCGTCTACGATGTGCAGCCTCCAGAGAGATATACTTTCAACATCATTTGGAAGCCGATCTTCGGCGGCGCGACAGTAGCGTATCTGAAGTATCTTTGGACTAATCGTTTTTCGATCGAAGAGACCGATGATCAGAGCCGCTCAGGCATACTTGTCGACAGGTATGGCTTCTATCTGTTCTGGTTCAGCATCCTGGCCGGGTCATATGCTCTTGGTCTGCTCCATATCGTCGTCCTGTTTTGGATCGTGCCCTATCTCACCACGTTTCAGGTCCTCGGCTGGTTTATCGAACTCGCTGAGCATTCACCCATGTGCGAAACAGAGACGCAGAACGTCTATCTTACGAGGAATCGGAAAGGAAGCTTCCTCGAACGAGCCATTCTGGGACAGAATCTGGATGAGTACCACCTTGAGCATCACCTTTCACCCGGTATCCCGTTTTGGCTGTTGCGTACGGCGCAGAAAATCCGAATGCAGGATCCGAACTACGCGAAGGTCGCCGCCACCTGGGGCGGGCTCTTTGTCAAGGGACCTCAAGGTCAGCCTAGCGTCATAACTCAGCTGAAAGAGCGAAATCGACGGCTGTATGAGCAGTCCGTTGCCGGGGTTCGCACGCGAGGCAAGGTGGCGTGAGGTTGCAACAGCCCGAGCGCACCCAAGCCGTTGTCGGCGTCACTTCGAACCGTCTTCTGGTCGATGGTGTGCATCGCGACTGGTTACGGCGCAAGTACGTGCAGGCACTCCATCGTCATGCGGGAGTGGCTTGTGTCATATTGCCGACCGTCGACGCGGAAGATGCTATGGAGGAGGTCGCCCCGGCCATCATGCGCCGGCTGGACGGTCTGGTCTTGACAGGCGATGAATCGAACGTGGACCCCGCAGTCCTGTCAGCGCCCGCGTCCTTGGATCCTGATCGGCAGGATGTTGAGCCTGGGATCCTTGACCGTCCCCGGGACAGGCTCTCTGCCGTGGCCATAGAGAGCGCCATCGCCCTCGGAATGCCCATTCTGGGCATCTGCCGTGGGCTTCAGGAACTCAACGTCTATCTCGGCGGAACACTCCGCCCATCGCTTGCGGAGTGGAGCCGAGAAAGCGGCGCCATGCATGCTGAGAAGCCAGACCGTCCCAGGGACCGTCAATATGATGCCGCGCACCACGTCAGGATATCATCCGATGGCGCACTGTTTCCAATCGCGCGGATGATCGAAGCGCAAGTCAACTCGCTGCACAATCAAGGCATCGAGGCGCTTGCCCCAGCGCTGAGGCGCGAGGCGTGGGCGCCCGACGGTCTGGTCGAGGCAGCTTCAGTGATTGGCGCTCCGACGCTGCAAATCGGTGTGCAATGGCACCCCGAATGGCACGTCTCAACCGACCTCCTCAGCAAGCAACTGTTCAAGGCATTTGGAGAGGCGTGTGTTGGGTACTGCCGGACTAAGAAGGGCTAGAGGCAGGTCGTGATATTGCAAACGAAACGTGGCTCGCGCGAGCCGAAAGGGCAGTCCTGCGAAAACGACTCGCGCGCGTGGGCTTCCGAGAGCTCCGCCCGGTGTCGCGGGCACAAAAGGGGCGGACGATCTACGAGTGGCTTCGCTCTAGGAGTGCTTTTTGTGGCGCTTTATGTCGTTCTGAGCGCGGCAGGGGAGGTTTATGCGGCATCGTATTTTCAGAAAGCGGATGTGTTCGTGGCGCTGCTGCTGTCTTTCGCAGTGGTTTGTATAACGTTCAACTTCTTGGCTCGCCACGAGGGAGGCGAAGCAAGAGCCGGAAAATGGTCGCTCCTGGTCTTCGTCGCACTCAACGTGGTGACGGCGATCAGCTGGATCGGCCTATTTATAGGACTGAAATACGCTGAACCTGCGATCGTGGCCGCTTTCATGGTGGCGTTGGGGCCCGCCGCAACAGTGTGGTTAAACGCCCTGATCAGGCGCAGCGGCGCCCCGCCAACATCCGATATTGTCGTGAGCGCCGCGATTGCGACGATCGCGACTTACATGATTTGGATCTCGGCCAGCGGCAATGCGGGTGTGGAGTGGGGGGCTCGATCGTCCTTTGGCATCGTCTTGGCCATCGTGGCCGGCCTATCGCTCGCCCTCACAAATATCCTTGTCAAGGTGCTGTTCGACCGCGGGTTTTCCGGCCGACAGGTCCTGGCGCATCGCTTTTATGGAACCATTCTTTTGCTGCTGGGGCTGGTCGACCATTCATCTATCGTGCCCGAGATCTCGCAGCATTGGTTTGCGATCGCAGCAATTGGACTGTCGACGATCGTTTTGCCTTTGCTCTTGATTCAGCAGGGCATTCGCCGCGTAGAGCCCTTCACCGTCAACATGGTCCTGTCCACCGCCCCCATCGTCACCTTCCTGTTCCAGTACTTCGATTCTCGCATCGTGCCTTCGCCACATACGTTCGTTGGAAATGTCCTCATTACGGCTATCGCTGTCAGCAACATCTACTTGCAGTATCGGAGATCCGCATGAAAGAACGGAAATGTGTGGTCGTGGATGCATACTCTACCGGCCGCTACCTACCCGAAGAATTCAAGCGCTATGGAATTGGGACGGTACATGTGATGTCGGCCGCACAGATTCCACCCATATTCCAAGCGCATTTCAATGCGGATCTGTACGATGAACTCATTCGCCCCGGCGAGCGCATGGGGTATGATGACATCGTTGAATATCATCTTCAGGCGCTCCAGGGCAGAGAATTTGAGTTCGTTATCGCGGGTTGCGAGCCTGGAGTCGAACTCGCCGATTCGTTGTCCGAGCGGCTGGGCTTACCTTCAAACGGGACCGCTCTATCGGCTGCTCGGCGTGACAAAGCACGATTGTCTTGCGCGCTGACCTATGCCGGTGTGCGATCGATCAGACAAGTCGTGTCTGACAATGCTGTGGAGATCGCAAGCTGGAGGCGCGAAGCGAAGTTCGATGAGATCGTGATCAAACCTCTGAACAGTACGGGCACCGAGGATGTATTCTTTTGCTCGACAGATTCCGATATTCAGCGTGCTCTAAGCGCGATTGTTGGGAAGACGAACCGTGTCGGAGCATTGAATCGTTTTGCTCTCGGGCAGGAAAAAATAAACGGTCAACAATACACAGTAAACGCCGTCTCGATCCACGGAGATGCCTTCGTTACGGAGGCCTGGACCTATGACACCGTTCCTATCGAGGGGGCATCATCCGTCTGCTCACTCGAAAGATTGTTGGACGGCAGCGAACCAATCGTTCAGGAGCTCTCCGACTACCTGAAACGTGCGTTGCAGGCACTTCAGATCCTCGAGGGACCGGCTCATGCCGAGATCATTGTCGATCATCGGGGGCCCGTTCTGGTGGACTTCGGGGCGAGGCTTCAAGGGACTATGTCGGCAAAAGCACGAACGATGGCGTTGGGGCATAACCATGTCACGCTGACCGCTTGGCGCTACGCAGATCCCGAGGGTTTTGGTGAGTACATGAGGATGCGCGGGCCGTACAAGCGGAACGCGCACGCACTCTGTGTCTCCCTGATCTCCGACAGGGGCGGTGTCGTTGCCGGCTACCCGGGACTCCAAGCAATCCGCAAACTCCCGAGCTTTGCGGATGCCATTGCATTCGTTCCAATTGGTGAAGAGCTGGTTCCGACTATCGATTTGGCGTCGACACCGGGCATCGTCTATCTCGTGAATAGCGACATGAATCAGCTTAATGATGACTATCACAAGTTGCGAGAAATGCGGATGGATCAGGTGTTCGAATTGGTGGCGCGGGATAGCCAGTGATGGCAACTGAAGCAACTTTGACCGGAGCCACTCCAGCCCGCGTAGCGATGATTGGCGTAAGCGACTTCGACGGTGTGCTGCGAGGCAAGCATGTCTTAGGTGAAGATCTCTCGGGTCAAGATAAAGTCATCAAGTTCTCTGAAGCGGTGCTGGCGTGGGATTGTTCGGATCGGGTCATCCCAATCAGTTTCACGCAGCAGCCGTTATCAGCATTTGGCGATGCTGACCTGCGTATTCTGTCTGCCACCGGCCGTTCGGTGTCTGATCTCGGCAATCAACATCTCTACCTCGCCGAGTTCACGGGCGCACATGAGAACATCTGCCCGCGGGGTGTTCTGCGTAAGGTCCTGAGAAGGGCTGCTGACCTCGGATACAGATGCGCTGTTGGGTTCGAGTTTGAATTTATGTTGTTCAAGGAGAGCGCCGATACAATTGAGGATAAGCCGTTCAGCGAATGGGCTCCTTTAACACGCGGCCCGTTCGGCTACTCGATTATGCGCTCCGTTGCTCAACATGAGCTGTTCGATGAGATATTAGCGCTTTGTGAGAAAGCTAGAATACCTCTCAGCGGACTGCACTTCGAAACGGGACCGGGCGTGGTCGAAGCGTCACTTCGTCATTGTGATGCGTTGGAAGCTGCCGATCGAGCAACCATATTCAAGTCGATGATAAAAGCATGGGCGCAAAGGCGAGGCATGATGGCTACATTCATGGCCAAGGTTTCCGAGGATTGGCCGGGCCAGTCCGGCCATATTCACATTTCGATGTCCTCGGATGGTCAGAATGCGTTTCACGACAGCAATGCGGTCGGCAACCTCTCAAAACTTATGAGGCAATTCATCGCCGGACAATTGAACTACATGAACGAGTTTTGTGTGCTCGCTGCGCCGAACTTCAATAGCTACAAGAGGTTGGTGCCTGGCTACTGGGCACCAATCTGTCCAAGCTGGGGAGTTGACAACCGCTCCTGCGCGGTTCGCGCTATCTTGGGGGAGCCATCCGTCCATCGTCTGGAATATCGGCTGGCTGGCGCAGACGTGAACCCATATCTTGCGCTCGCATGTGCCATTGGTTCCGGAATATTGGGAGTCGAGACAGGTGTGGCACTACCCGCGTCGATCGCCGGTGATGCAAGTGTGGAAATGACTGCGAGACTACCTCAAAGCCTATCAGAGGCAACTTCTCGTTTCGCACAGTCAGCAGCGGCGAACGAGATTTTCGGAGAAAGGTTTGTTGAAGCGTTTTCTTGCTCGCGCCGTTGGGAATGGGACGCCGTTCAAAATCGAGTGACCGACTTTGAACGTCGGAGATACTTCGAGATCATCTAGCTTGTCTTGACAGTTCTGTGCCTCATTCCTCTCGCAGCCATGTGAAGGGCGCGTCTCTCGTTAAGGAGAGCCGTGGGGAGCTGATGAGGTCTGCTGCCAACTGCTCTGTGGCCGCAATTGCGGTTGCTTCGGTGCAATGCAGATAAGCTGTGCTCGACTTTTTCAAGAAGGAAGGCAAAAGGGGAATATTCGTCCAGTGGGGCGAAGCCGAAGAACAGGACGCGCGACGCTGTAGCCGAACCGCGGAGCCCCGCGCCCGAGACGAGGTTGGCGTAGATCGGTGCTGGCCAGGACGCGCCCCGCGCGGCGCTCTGAGTTCCCTGCCGGCGAAGAGAGCCAATCACTTTTGGCCCTGGATTCATGAGAGCGAGAAATGGTGCGCAGTCTATTTCGCGAAGATGCGTAAAGGATTGTCCCTCAAGTGCCGCACGAGGGTATCGCGCAGAACCGCCCCAGCAAATCTTGGGACGCGCGCGTACAAAGGCTGCAACAATGATCTTGCCTTTATCGGCTTCGAACGGGTGAGCGCATCACGCGAAAGGCCAAAGAACTTTAGGGAAGGCCGTAACAAAGTACTCCCCCGGTGAGGGCCCCCGGTGAGGCCGCGTTCGCTGGATAGCCGATTTGCGATCAAGCAGCGTGAGTGACGCACGCGCGCTAGAACCGGACCGTCGTAGGACGCGATCTCTCGGTGTGAGGAAAATCGTGCCAAGCTAGCCAAGCCTTAAAGGCATGGCAGAGCTTGCTCTTGGCGGTGCAGTTGAGTCCAAATGAGCGGGTCGCCACTAAAAGTAGCCGAGTTGGGATCAACAGCGCGCTACATTGCTGCGGCCGAGAAAGGTGTGACAGTCCCATCGTCAGGCAGTGCCCCAAGACTAGTGGTTCGACTACACCGTCAAAGTCGATCAGTGCCGTCTTCGGTTTTGACCGGCTCTACAGGAGAGTACGCTTTGATAGACAAATAAGAAAAGATCGGCCGCTGAAGTACACCCCCGATGGGACGTAGATGAGTGCGGCTGAGACATCGCCTCATCCTACCAAATCTCGCCGTCGACCGAGCAGACTCCGCTGGTCAGACGCTGCATCCGGGTAATGCAGTGTAGGAGTGTGGTCTTGCCGCACCCTGGAGGACGGACAAATTCCCGTGAGTCCCTTGGCGTGAACGCTGAATTGCAACCAGCGAAGAGTTGCGGCAGATCAGCTGAACGGCGACTGCGATATAGCCCAGCTCTGCTCGCTCACGTGCCCGCACCTGGGCCGTTTACTTCTACAACAATAACGACAAGAACAGTCAGAAAGGCGACAATCAGAACTCCGAGGAGGATAGCTGTATTGCTTGAGCGCGGCGTCTCTGCAGCTAGGAGATTAAAAGGCGGGGCGGCAGGATTGCACATCCCGTACGTCACAAGGGGGATGTTAAGCCTATCAGCGCCATCGAGGATATTGACTGTCAGGCGTTGGGGCGTGCGGATCATACATATAAGGCTGGGGTTCCAGCGCCGCGGAACTGCCAGGCAGCTTGACCGGCCGGAAGTTGTCCGCCGGTTGACCGAGTGCGGCTAGCGTCGTTTGGCTGTCGTAGGGGCCGCGACTGCTGAAGCTTAGTAGCACCTCTCGGCGACTATTCTGCTTGAATGTCGCCACAGCTTTGACGCTCGAAGGACTTGCGCCAGCGGCAGCACTCGTTGCGTCCGAAAGTTCAGGTGCAAGCAGCATCAAAGTCAGGTGGAACAAGATGGATCGGATCAGCCTCATTAGAATTCCGAGATAGTCGCTGCGGCCTGCGTTCTTTGCGCCAGCTCCTGCTCGTTATCCAGCAATTTACGTGCCTTCAAAAATGCGGTCCGGGCGGCCTAGGCCAGACCGTGCATTGCGATCACATGGCCTTCTCCCGTCGCACGCTGGCCGCATGCAAGGCCTTGAAAGGCCGAGCCGAGATCAACTCTTTCGCCCGCGAACTCATGGCCCACCACCATGGGCACAGGCACGGTTTTGCGAGCCCACTCATCCCAGCGGAAAATATGAATCCGTAGCGCAAATCCCGGGTCTTCTTGAGCCTGATCAATTGATCAGTCGGTCCGATCATGGGCACGGGTTCGTCGCGTAAACAGAGTCCGGGCTCAGACTTAGCCTTGACGAGCGGCTTCATGTTAGAAACCTTACGCTTTGATTGATGCAGAGCACTGCGATCGCGCGCGTTGCGTAGGCATCAGTGGCGATGGCGCAATTGCGCGCGGCTGCGCGAGCGGAGACAGCAAATTCCATACCAACGTCGGGTGAAATCGCTAAGCGCCCTCTGCAATCGCCCGCGAGGTGGCTTCACGTCTTCGGTAATCGCTTGCCGTAAGATTTTTGACACGGTATGGGCCGAGCGTTCCTGTGGGCCGCGAAGGCTCGGAGAGATTCGTAGGGATCGCCGGCTTCGGCGGCTGTTCTGCCCGGCCAGCGATCCGCCCAGCTCAACAGGATCACCCCGCGGAGCGGCTCCCGCACCTCACCGGCAGTTCGCGGGGCTCCGCGGCGGCAGGAGAGCGAAGGAACGTTGAAACCCTCGTGGGGTAAATGCCGGGCGTCTGAAGAGTGAATCATCTCACTCAACGTTGTGCGGATATTTACCTTCGGGTGGCTGTTGCGCATCAGCCAGCCTAGGCTAGCGCTTTCGCAAGCGCTAGCTCCCCGACGGCAACCGCGTCCCCGTCCCTCGAAGACGACATTCCACTCCAAGAAGCAAGACGAGCCGCACAATTCTTTGGCCTGGCTTTTGCTAGCGCAGTTTTTTGGCGACGCGGTCGGTGCATTCAAAGCGCTAGAACGGTAGGGCCACAGTTCGGCACTGGCAGCGCAAGGAGGCACTATGCAATCCGCCAATGGGGACGCACTATCGATCAAGGCTATCGATCTTCAGGACTACTCGAGAGTCCTTGCGATCCTAACAACCGGATTTACGATGTGTCCTTGTTGAGGTGGCTGTACCCTGAACCGCGGGAGTACCTGCAGCATTTTAACGGAATTATTAAGCATTACTGCGGCAGTCCATATTCGAGCGGCGCATACCTTAACCACGGCGACAAGGGAGCCATCTTATGGGACACAGCTGGCGAAAAGCGCGACAACACCAGCATGATGGAATTCCTTCTAAGGAGCGTTCCTGCGCACCGGCGTTCCGAAACCGAAAGAGTTTTTGAAACGTTCGGTAAGTACCATCCGCATCAGCCGCATTGGTATGTCACTATGGTAGCCATTGATCCCATACATCAGCGATCAGGGCTCGCAGGACATCTTCTTCGGCACGCAACCAAGATCTCAGATGCCGCGCGGAGACCTGTGCACTTGGAGGCGACCAGTCCGCACGCGATGCGACTTTATGCTCAACAAGGTTGGAGTGTTTTGACGGAAGTCCAGGTCGGCGGTTCTCCACCGTTCTTCCCCATGTTACGCCAACCAAAAGCGTGATCGCTTGAAATGTTCGCAGGGGCCTCTTGATGCTTGATCAACAACACCAAAGACGCATTGATGATCAATTTGAGACTATGAAGGCAGCGAACGAATCACTCCTTGGTTATCCCTTCGCAAAAGGATTCAGCTAAGAATCATTGTGGCGTTTCATGACTGCGATTAAGATTGGCGAATTACGCCCCTTGATATGATGCAGCCGTGAGCAGACGATGCGAAAAAGTGGACGCGCATGATTTCAACCCGCTCAATCCTGGTGGGTGTGAGGCTTACAAAAACGGGGGCCGAAGGCGGCAACCGGAGAGGGCGGCTAATAGAACTTCAATCAGCCTTGCGGACGAGGCGCCTCGCGGGATCATCGCTTCAGTCGCCCGTTTAAGTCCACGACAGATGGCTAGAGCGTGAGGACGAGTCAGCCCAATCGAGGCGGCCTCATTCGGTTCACCTGATGGTACCGACACCGTCTTTCACCGTGAGTGTGCCGTGGCAAGCAATATGGTACTTGCGCCCAACAACAGGCATCTCGTCTGCCTGGGAGAATGACGGCACGTTGATCGAGAGCTCTTTTACGAGAACTTCCTCATAACCGCCATCTCTCTCCATGATCACGCGCCATCTCCATTCGCCGCCCGGGCTTTCATCGGCCATTGTGTTGTAGCGGAGGCGAATCAAAGTACTCATTGAAGTGCCCATCGAGATCATCTCCGACCCGAGGGGTCGAAGGAAGCCATTGCCTTGTCCCAAACGAGGGCGAACAAGTCGTCAAGCCCAGGAAGCCTGTCCGCTGCCAGCGCCCTCTTTCGGCGTTTCAACTTAGCTCCTCGAAGCGCCTGTCCAATACATACAAACGTTTGTGCGGACCGATTTCGGTAGATGGCTCCAAAAGAAGCGCGCACGCCTGCAATCTCGCAGTTCTCATCGTGGCCTGCACGCGGGGGTGCCAGCGTAGCGAACTTTGCGGCCGCGTCCAGAAACCACGAATGCGATGCGTCATGATCGCGTCCTGGGACTCGCCGCGCCTGATATGGCCCTCACATTCCGGACACGCACGGGAGCTGCCACAGGTCCGGGCGCCAGCCCTGGGAACACCTTTCGTTCTCGCCGACACAACCTGGCTTGTCCGGGTCAATTTGCGTCAAATCCGGTAGACGCTCTCGATGTTCCCTGTGGGGCTATCAGTTGCCGTTCCGTGTGCCGAGGCGTGCTCCATCGAAACCGAACAGGGCCCGCCTGTGGCATTGCTCCGTACCCGAATTGCCATCCGATTTCACTCATTTCGAAAACAATAGGCTATAACCGGCAGCCTTAAAAAGCAGGACAACGGAGTTGGGCTGCTAGATCCGGACGCTCGGTCATAATCTGACGCTCGTACCGCCGAGAGCCTACACGAACGCGTATTGGCACCAACCCGAAGCGAACTACGGCAGCGATCAGACCAGGCTCAAATGTGCTCCTGGTGCCCTTTCCCTACGCCATCCCTGCAGGTTGCTTCCGTGGCCGAGTGAATCGCGACAAGAAGGGAAATAAGAATCGTTGGTGACGTTTTCGCGTCGACAAAAGTGGCTCCGCCTGGAGGAGGCACACCGAGCGCCACCGATGAGGCATGGAGCACTGATGAGGGTGACGTGATTTCGTCTTCTTCATCGATCGGCTGCTCGCAGAGGCGCGTCGAAAGCGAAAGCCTGCGAACGGTATCGTTCTGCCGGAATACGCGCTCGACTGGAGCACGCATGATGCTCTGGTCAGGCACGTCCGCGATCACCATCTTTCGATTGAGTTCGTGATCTCCGGTGCGTCGAGGGACTGTAACGGCCTTCTCGGAACTCGTTGCGGTCTCGACTCTCTATGCCAACAGCTTCGGCGAGAGAGTTGCGGCAACTCATTCCAGGTGAAAGCATCATCGTTGGCAGCTCGAGGCCAGCAGATCGAATCCTACGGCTTACAAGACGAGCTGTCCACGAAATGCGTGTGGTGGGAATATCCGGAGATCGACCATCGCATCATCCCATGGACGTTTTCCGCAACCGGTCCGCTTTGACAGCTGATCTGTGAAGACTTGGCTCGGGTCGCCCATGCGCGGTCGCTGATCCGATCCTTCGGGCCCAATCTCGTGTTTGCGCTTCTCATGGACGGGCCTCAACTCGCTCTCCGCTGGCCAGGTTCTTACGACGCGAGCCTCACAGATGATCCCGGCTCGTCGGTGTTGGCCATAACCTGCGTAGCCCTCATCGACCGCTCGAACGCCTCCCGGAAAGCTGCGGGCTTGAAGCGGGGGCCGCGGAACATCGCGCTCTGGCGTCATCACCTCCGCATGGGAAGTGCTGCGCCTCCCAATCAAGGAACGCACCAGCTCACGCTACAGCCGCACGAACAAGCCCTGGTGCTCCAGCTCGACAGCAAGCCCGCTCCGGAAAGACGATCGACGGGCGAGACAATTCCGACACCACGGCTGAGCGAGCAAGCTATCGCGATTCCGCGGAAAAAGAAAACGGGAAGGCTGAAACTGGATCGTCGACGGCGTGAAGTAAGCGGTTAAGCTGCACGGCGTATATCGGCCGACCGGGACCAGGATCCATGAGCCTGAGTATTGCTGGAGTCTCGCGCGGGGCGTAAGGTTGGTCTCCAGTACTTACCACCACCGACCTGGAGATGATGGACCTGACTGGCGACGGCAACGCATTCTCCGAAGCCCTCGACCCGAAGCGAAGCGCATCTTGGCGAGCTGCTGGCGAAGAGCAGTCGCGCAGGCCCAATCTATGGTCTCGCCTCGTTTGCAGCAAAGCGCTGCTGATTTCTGCATTCTTGTTCTTCCTGGTCTGCGAAAGTTCTGGAACGCTCTTCTCTGGCTTCCTCAGACCATTGCCTCGCATTGCGGGACCTGACTGCGCTGGAGTCGGCCTCCCTTCGTGATGTCTTATGCGCTCGGTGGAATGGTCATGGTCGTCTAGGGGCGCCATTCCGGCGGAAAGCGGGAACGGGCTAGGGACGACGGGCTTCGGACGGCTGAGCGGCACACCGCGGCGGAGCCGCCGAGAGCACCGTCCCATGAAAGCAGACGTTTTGTTCAGTGTGAACCGCACGCTAACAACGGTAACTTTTCTACAAGACGAACAAAGCCTGGTTTCAATACGTCGTATCTAACATGGACTAAGGGCTTGCCGCTTTTTCCCGATCCGTTGTAGAATCTTCTTCGTGTGAGGATTTCGAAGGAATAGCTTCCGTTCAGCTCCAATTAAGCAAATTCATTTGAAGGATTCTGTGGGGGACATTGCGATGGCTAAGCCTTCCGTTTCCCGTGACGCCTTTCGTGGCTTGTTCGCCTTTTATGCGGCCAAGGCCCACCATGATCACAACGGTGTCGCGGAAGCCCGGCTCCTGCAGCTATTTGGATCGAGCGACCACATCCCGGACGGGCTGCTGGAGTTGTGGTCGTCACGGACCGAACTGATTGGCCCTGAGGCCGTTGGCAACATAATGTCACCACTGGCTCATCAGATCCTGGACGGTGGCGCACAATACAACCACGCCAGCGACTTCCTGCATCGATTGTTGCGAGAGTTGGACCGAGACGTCCATTAACCGCAATTACGAGATTGATTGGACGGTTTTTTGGGTAATCGGGCGTCATCGTTCGGCCGCGCAATGAGTACACACCTAAACTCGGCGGCGTGGCGGACCCTCTAATCAGGACAAGCGGTCGCTTCGATCTTCAGTCGGCGTTGTACTTGGGAAAACGGCAACGAGCCGATCCCCTTCCCAAAGCTCAACGTCGTGCTCGCCATACATTTGCTCGGCCCGACATCTCGCAGCCTCCTCGTCGACGCAGTCGAGCTTCGCGGCGCATATCACTCGCCTGCTGATGTCCACCACGAGCACTCTGTACCGCATGATGACAGTCCCATCCCAAAGGAGCCTGTCATCCTAGTCGAATGTTGGTGTAAAGCAGCGCCTAAAGTAAGCGCAGACGCGCGGAACCTTGACGTGTGGCCACTTGGCTATACCGTCGCCTGGACTGTTTCCGTCACACGGCGCGTCAGGTATCCTGCCCAGTGTAGCGCGCTTCAGCATCGCAATCTCACCGCGTGGCGAAGCGAGCGGCTCAAGCTTAAGATGGAGAGCATCCCCAGCATCATTAGCAGTACGCCAAGCCAAGTTACCGTCCGGCTCGCCGCCTCGTTATCAGCCTCCGCGAGCGTAATCCGATCGGCATGCTCGGAGGTTCGTACGAAGTCGTCACATCGTTTGCCGGCGCGGCCGCGAGAAGTTGCTCAACATCGACTTGGCTCGGCGTGGGCCGATGGGCCTGCGCAGAGAAGGGGCCGCCGACATGACAGCGGTGTCCGGAACAAGATCGGACGTAGCATCAGCTACCTTATCCTCGCCGTGAGGCGGCTGAGAAGGCGCGGCCGGTGCGGAGCGCAGCAACTCCGCGCCCGCATCAAGGATTCGGCTCTCCTGGGCCGCGCGGTCCCGCTCTCGTTTAAGATGGCGGTGCTATCTTTGGCCATGCGCCGCCGTACGGTCTTTATCACCTTCGCGGTACCCTCGGTTAGGAACCGGCACTTGCGGTGCCTCTCCACCGATAGGCCCAATGCTGGCCGCGGGAGCGGGGGCGAGTTGCCCGGGTCCCACCTATTCCGCTTGCATCGGAGAGGTCGGTGCAGGTTGGCGTGCAGCAGAATTGAAGAGGTCCCGCAAGAGGATTGAGATTCCGCAAGAGGATTGGCGGACGCAGAAGCCGTTGCTGTTGCTACAATGCTTCGGTATTCCGGCTAATGGCTGCAGACGGCAGCTGCTCGTGAAGGACGTGACCCGGCTTCGTATCAAATTCGAAGCGGGGACGGGCGATCGTTGCATTGAACGGGAGCTGTTACCGCCGAACAACTCTTCTTCTCCGCGCGGCGTTCTGGATACGCCGACCAATCCTTCTCGCGTTAGCGGCTCGCAGGCGTCGCCGGAGCGCCTGCAGTTCCCCAAATAGTGCGATAAGCCCCTCGACCCGTTGACGCAGAATAGCCGAATAGTTGTAAACCTGACCTCGATTACTCATTACTGCCTCGAACAATGACTATTGAAACAATATCGGGCGAAAGCGGGAAGAGTATGCAACCGGAGGTAGGATCATACAAGCTAAAAAAAGCAGGGTATAGTTGGAAGGACCCATTGACACCAGAGGGGTTTCGTTGCGGGTCACTTTCGCTTTGGTTTCGGGTCAGCTTCGTTCGAAAGTCGGTCGACTTGGGCCAGGTTTCGGGCCTGACGCCGCAGCACAAGGATGGACACTTTTTGTCGGTTCAGGTGGGGTGCTTACTTCCTTTCTGATTGGCCGGGCGCCCGCTCAAGAGGCGGCCGAGGCTTGCCCAGCCCCGTGGTCATGGAGGGAGCCTCGCCACCAGCTGTGGTGCTCCCAACCCGCTCAAACGTCGTGACGAATGCCGCGAAGGCGGCGAATATCACGGCCATCGCGAACAACAGGATCACAGGGTCGGGATTTCGCTCAGTACTCATGAGCAACTCCACTCGGGCGGCCTGGCAGCTGAGCAGCCCCGAACTAAGTTCCGCATCGTGGCGTATCAGCTTTCATTTGAGAGCTTCGGGCCGAGCGCTCTCCAAATATCGACGTGAGCTTGCAAAACGCGGAGTTTATTACAGGTTCAAAATATTTGTTGCTCAATCCGGGGCGTTGGTTCAGATCTGTCTCTGGTCTTGGGTTAGCGCCTCAACGCGGGTGCTCCCCGCGAAGCATCATCCCGATGCTGGGCGGCTCTTTAACTGAATGTCGTTAGCGCCGTCGGCGACGAGGAGCATGTGGCAGGTTTGCTGTCAAAACCCCGCCGGCTAACTGCTGCTTCGACGTTGTTGAAGTCAACTGCGGTTGCGAGATCGGAGGCGGTACCATCCACCGGCTGCGAGCACCACCACGTGCGCGATTGAGGAAGGCCGCCGATCCGAGCGGAAAGCTAAATCGAAGAAGGCGTGCCGCCGATTTTAGAGAGGGAGCATCCGCCAGCGATGGATGCGAGTAGACTGGTCCTAGCCACAAGCAGCCCCTGCGGCTGGGGGCTTTATCCCGCTGGTGCAGGCCGTCGCCTACTTGGCTCAACACGACGTCGCAGCACGCGGCTCGAGCTTAAGACAACTCCCAGGACCTTCAGAAGCAGGCCCCAGGTCGCCGTCCAGGCATTGCGAGGAGCTCAGCGCTCAATTGATGACTATGAACGCGGGAAAAGAAGACAACCGGCAAGATCTGATCGAAGAGCTTGACGCGGCGATCGGAAGGCTCCGCGGTACCGCAAAGTCGCTGGAGAACTCTTTCCCTGTAGGCAGGCCGGTCCGTTCGTCAACGCGCACCTAAGTTGGCGGAGATCTTCAACGGGTAGAGTCCATCAGTGTAGCGTCGCATTGGCATCTACTAGATACGGCGATCCCAACGATTGAGAGGAATCCCACCTGTCACGGTCGCGCCGATGGCGAGCTTGGTGAAGCTGGGTACGCTGCCATAGGATGACGTGCCACCGATGGCGCCTTGGGGGTGTAGGTGTAATTGCTGGCATTATAAGACCAGGCCGTTTGACTCGTTCGCGCTCGCCATGACGGGGGCGGTGAGGCAGGCGGCACCAGCCAGTACGTGAACAAGCCCACCGAGACCCTAGACCGACGCTCGACGCCAAACCTTCGCCCCTGCAGCCAGCAAGCGTTCGCGCGACGATATAGAAGATGCCCGGTCCCGGCGTGACGGCCACGAGCATCGCCGCTGCCGAAAAATGAAGAACTGGTAGCCGAACGCGGCTTGGGCTGGCGTTGCGGTCTGAAGCGTCCTGGCTCAGGCCAGCGTTGGGACCAGAATGCTGACTTCCTGATCGCGCGGTTCTTGGCTCGCAGCAAGGCCGGTGACGACACCGATACGGTCGGCAAGAGGACGGTTCTGGCTCATCTTGCGCTTGCCTTCGAACTTGGTGACAGGAATGCGGATGCCGACAATCCCACGCAGCTGGGCGCCGATGAAGTCTGCCGGCGCGTCGCTGACAGACCAAGGTGTCACCCTTGAGCCCTCATGGATGTTCGTCAATCGGGTAACTACATCAAGCAGACGTTCGTTATCTTCGAAGAACTCGACCGGACCGTAAGCATGGACGGAGATGTAGTTCCACGTCGGCACTACCTTTTCGGTTTCCTGCTTGGTGGCGTACCATGAGGGGGTCACGTAAGCTTCCGGACCCATGAAAATGGCCAGCGCTTCGCCGATCGGAGCCGCGCGCCATTGCGGATTGGCCTTGGCGAGGTGGCCGTACAGGACTCCCCGTTCGCCTTCCATCACGTCGAGGAATAGCGGCAGTGGTGTTGCGAGCGGCCCTTCTGCCGTGGCTGTGATTAGGTTCGCCAAGCGTGCGGAGCTGATGGTCGCTCGGATGTTCTCGATGTCATCATCCCGGAAGGCGGGGGGCACGTACATAGCGCTTCTCCGTTCTCCGCTCCGGAATAGCCCAGGCCTGGTAGTTTAGAAAGACCACTTCGTCACGATTTCGCTAGTCCAGTTGTTTCGCGTTTATCACCGTGAACGAAACTGGTCCCTCGCTTGCGCCAGGAGCTGGCAGCCACGCTCAATCTGATGAGCCTCCAGCGCGGCATAACCTAAGATGAGCCCGACGAGGTTTGGTCCGCGCCGGCGGTCCGGCTGACGTTGATCGTACAGGGGCGAGATGGGGTAGATGCCAACCCCCTTTGAGCGGGCTGCTTCGATCAATGCTGCTTCGGACTTCTTGGGCAGATCGTCGAACCAAACGACCAGATGCAAGCCGGCAGCGTCACCTTCGATTCGGACTCGGTCGCCAAATCTCCGCCGCAATGCCTCGATCAGGGCTCGCCGGCGGTCGTCGTTGCGCCGCCGCATGCGCCTGACATGGCTGTCGTAGGTGCCCGCATCGAGCATCGTCGCTAGTGCCTCTTGCTCGATGAGAGATGTGTGCCGGTCCATGATCTGCTTGCCGGCGCTGAACGCGAACTGCAGTTCAGGAGGCACCACGACATAGCCGATCCTCAAGGTAGGCGAGAGTGTCTTGGAGACGGTCCCAAGATAGATGACGTGCTCGCTTTCTTCGAGAGCGTGCAGCGGGAGCACAGGTTTCGTGTCGTACCGGTACTCGCTATCGTAGTCGTCTTCGATCACGTAGGCTCCAACCTTCTTGGTCCAGGCGAGCAACTGATGCCGCCGCCCGATCGGCATGACACCGCCAAGTGGAAATTGGTGGGAGGGCGTTACGTAGGCGAGACGAGCTTCGGCCATTGCAAGCCTCGCCGTGTCTAGTCCGTTAGCGTCGACCGGAATTGGCACCGCAATAGCTCCGGTCGCCGAGAGGATGTGCCGCGCCATAGGGTAGCCGGGATCTTCCATGACGAACCGATCGCCAGCGTTAAGCAGCAGCCGAGCACACAAATCGAGCCCTTGCTGCGAACCGTTGACGACGATGATCTGATCAATCTCGCATCGTACAGTCCGCGAACGCCAGAGATAGCCTTGTAGTGCCGTCCGCAGGCGCAGCGAGCCACGTGGATCATCGTAAGTCAATGTTCGGGGTCGCTGCGTGATCGCAGCGGTTACGGCTCTCTTCCATGCTAGTACGGGAAAGTCCAAAGGTGAGAGATCACCATAGCGAAAGTCGGCAACGAGATTGCGAGGTTGCTCGTTTGAGCGTGCGACGACCTGTCGCAAACGTTCACCATACCGCGAGACTCGTGCCTTGCGTGTAGACGACCGTGCTTTCGTGCCTGTGCGCCCAGTCTCGACGAGAGCCTTTGCGACCCGTGGGCGGGCGCCATGGCGGGTCTCGATGAATCCCTCAGCCGCCAATTGTTCGTATGCGACCGTCACCGTACCGCGCGATACTCCCAGCTCTTGGGCAAGAGCGCGGGACGAGGGCAGCGAGCCATTCGAGCCGTATACGCGCCCCAGGATCTGATCCCTGAGCACTTCATAGATCCGACGCGCTCCCATCTGCCCGACGCGGTGTGACGGCACCTTAATCTGGACCATATGAACCTAACCAAAGAACGCTACTGGCTAGACCAGTCTGCGCCCGTTCGGCGCCAAAACCAAGCTGGTTCAATCGAGGTGGCCGCGCAATCTCAAAAAAGCTCCGCGAACTCCTGACCGTCTGTATTCCGGCGTGCCCCGGTTTCGATGAAGTCTATCGTCGACTGAATTGCAAAGAGCCTGGGCAGCAAAATGAGATACCGCGACACGCGCCTCGGTACGCTCGGACATTTTCCGAACCGGCGCCGGCCGCGGGGTGCGGAACCGCTCGCAAGCGAACGGGAATCGAGCCGACCTCAGCCGCCGCGATAGCCAAGCGCCAGAACGAGCCTACAAGGGGTTCCGAAGTACTGCGCAGACGGTTGCGGGCGCTTTGGAACGGGCTCTAACAGCCTCGTTGGTGCCCCTGGCCAGCGTCGAACCAGCACCCTAATGCCCTGAACAGTCGTGCTAATCTCAGTTCGGTCCCGCAAAGTTACCCAGACTGTTACCCGATAACGATGTCAGGCCTGCGAGCTTCAGGACCGCGTCCCCTTCCTTCTTTTTCTCCAAAGAGCACGTACGGTGTGAAAGCGGGTTTGCGGGATGACGAGCGCGATCGCGGCCCATGAGACTGCACCGCCCGCGCCGCTCTCAATAACTGCGGAGGAGTCGTTTGGCATGTTCGTGTACACCGTCAGACCGTCAGATTTAGTTGCCACTCGCCGACAGAGAAATGGATGATCGCCAGCGAGCAATTCCGACGATCACCCTTCTTTTTGTTGTTTTCTCCGTCGCCTGCGCTTTGACGCTGTCGGAAACCCGTCTTGCGGAGTTGCACAAACAGTCCCATAGCAAGCCTCCTCACCCTTGTAGTTGGCCAGCGCTTCGACCAACGGCGACATGACGTGCTGTTTCAGTTCGTCGGGGATAGGCTCAGGACCGCCCAGCGAGTTCAACGCCACCTCGACCAATTCGATCGCGCGATCCTTGTTGCCGCTCTCATAATAATACTGAGCGACCGTCCCATAGGACAGGTACTTAAAGCCACCGTCCCCTTGCAGAGGATTCAGCGCAAGAATGTGTTCGGACAACTCTTTGCCCATCGCGAGGCGCTCGGCAGACGGGAAGTGGGAGTTGTCATTCGCCGGATCAAAGAGTTGGCGCAGCGCCCACTCCATCCACTGCTCATCGTTTTTGTCGATCGCGTCGCGAGCGAATTGCCTCAAAACCGGCAAGCCGGTCTGCAAGTTGCGCAGTTTGTGAAGCAACAGTTCCGCATGGAGCGCGCGGAAGCGGAGATCGTCCGGCATCACCGCGACGGCCTCTTCAACCGTCGAAAGCGCCTTTGCCCAATCCTCCGCCTCCATCGCCGGCTGAAGCTTGGCGAGTATAGGCTCAGTCAGCGCCCGCTTGCGCTTCATTTCGCGCATTTCGCGTCGTCCGCTGTCGATCCGCTCTGTATCGGCGGCTTTAGCTTCATCGCTGGTGCGCCAGCTGCCGTTAAGAATTTTCGGCAAGACGTCATCGAGCTGTGTCGGAAAACCGACAAAGGCGATGCGGCCGTCACGGTCGACAACGAAAGAGGTGGGAATCCCGACAGAAAAGCTGGGATCCATCCAAAGCTTGTTCATTTCGCCTGTGGAGTCGAACCCGATCCGAAAGTTCAGGTTCGAGAACTTGTCGGTCAACCACGCGTCCAAGCTTGTTCGGGCCTCGTCCGCCGTTGGAGCTTGTTCGTAAGCTGCGACGCCGAGCAGCTCAAGTCCGCTGTCTTTGTATTTCTCTTGCAGCTGTACTAGATGAGGCATCACTGCCGTACATGGCCCGCACCAAGTTGCCCAAAATTCGACGATGTACACCTTCCCGGGCTGGAAGCTTGTGAGGGGCTCGCCGCGCAGCCAATTCTCCACCTTGATCGGAGGAGCTGGGGACTCCATGCGCAGCACCATGTTGTTCTCCAAAATTGTTCTCCAAAACTATTGCCACTCGTTGCGCGACTTTGTGCGCTACTGTCTCTCTCAGAAACGGAGCACACCTTCAAGAGAAGGAGAGCATCACTCGTTTTGCGCATCTGATGTGCGCTCGCCCCTCACTCGGTGTTTCTGCATCCAAATAGCAACAAGCGTGCCATCTCGGTCAGCGCCCATCAAGCGCCTGACTACGCTTTAAAAACTCCAAGGCGCCCCAAACGCAGCCGGTGTTTTGAACCTGACGGATTTGTCCCGTGTCAGACGTTGGACACGGAATCCAAGCGGGGTGAGCGCTTGGTCATGCGAGCCGATCCGGCAAGATCTCGTGTCTAGGACTGCCGCCGCCCTAACGCATCATGTAGCAATGGCCGATAGGATCGATTTCGCAATTGAGGCGCGCTGCCGCTCCAGAGTGACCAGCACAAGCATTTGAATAGGTCTTCCCACCGCCTTCGGCGAGACGATTGAGACGTCGGCTTCGATGGTGCCCCCAGAGCGGAGCCTCTTCAGTCGTCGTTGACAGGGCGGTAGCAGAAAGCCCGGCCATTTCGCCGAGCACCTCGGAAGTTAGGCGGTTGTTCTTTCGCACAATCTCGAGGATGTGGCGTCTACTCGATCATATCGCATGATCAGCTCCCGCCTGAGGTGAATCCCGCCGTGAAATTCCTGTGCGATGCAGGAAATCGTCCAAACCTCAGGAAAGTGCGCCGTAAATAGGTTCAGGACAATGCACGCAGACGACATGGCACAGACCTTGCTAACAGACCTTGCTACTGGAGTGCGGCAATAGCGAACGAGTGCTGGTGCAAACAGATGCGCACCGCCCGAAGCTCTGCTTCCTTGAACGGATGTAACCCCTCATGAGGGAAAACCTTCCTGCTTGTGACTTGGATCGTCCTCGCGCTTAGCGGCGGCACCGACATTCGCCGCGGATCTCACTGGGAACCCGCCATGAGGCAAGCCGGTCGCGCCTGCGATCAGAGATCAGCTAGACAAAAAGTCGCCCAAGGTCGGGCACTAAGTTTTGGAGAGTAACATGGTGCTCGGATTAGAATCACCAGCTCCTCCGATACAAGTGGAGAACTGGCTGCGTGGCGGGCCCCTCTCGAGCTTCCAGCCTGGGAAGGTGTACATCGTCGAATTTTGGGCAACTTGGTGCGGGCCGTGTGTCGCGGTGGTCCCGGAACTGGTGCAGTTGCAAGAGAAATACAAAAACAGCGGCATTGAGGTCCTCGGACTCGCGGCTCTTGAACGCGCTCAAACAGCGGACGAGGCCCGAGACAAGTTGGACGCTTGGTTGACTGAAAAGGTACCGAATCTCAATTACCGGATCGGATTCGACTACACAGGCGAAATGGAAAAGCTCTGGCTAGATGCCAGCTTGTCTGTCGGGATTCCCACCTCGTTCGTGGTCGACCGTGACGGCCGCATCGCCTTTGTCGGTTTTCCGACACAGCTCGATGACGTTTTGCCGAAAATTCTGACCGGCAGCTGGTGGACCAGCGATGAAGCTAAAGCCGTCGAAACAGAGCGGATTGCCGAAAACGAGCGTATAATGCGCGAAATGGAGCAAGAAGCCTGACTGAGCCGCTTTTCGTCAAACTTAGGCTAGCGATGGAGAGATTGGGCGAAGCCGCGTTCTGCCCTCGAAGAGGCGTCGCTCTAAGGCCGGATGAGCTCAGCGTCCGTCTCCTCCATGCGGATCCGTTGCTTCGAACGGACCGGTTTCCAGCTGCGAGTCAATTTGTTCGCGGCGCGATCGACAAATACTGTGGGCTGTGGATGGAAGGGGCGGGACGAGTGCCTTCGGCACCTTTAGCTAAACGGTGTGCGGTCCCATTGGCGACAAAGTATGCCTGTGCGAGTCATCAAGAGGGCCTACAAAAAAGTGGTTCATTCAGCGGTGGCGCCTAACGCTAGCTGTCCCCACGACTGGACTGCACCCCTGCAGTGAGACACGATAATTACAGTGAGAGTGGGTTGTCGTGAATCGTTACCGCGCGTTGTTTTGCGCGAACGCGGCTTCGAACCCAATAGGTTTGCGGGCGGGGCATCGGCACCCGTAATCTTGCACCCGTTTCTAGTTCGATCGTATTTTCCACAAAGGCTAACATGCCCGAATCCACACGCCGGCAAAACCGGGCTAAGATTGGATTTTCCCTTCTGGGGGCACCTCATGTTCGATACGGCAACCATCGCGCTTTTGCGCGCGGTCCTTGATGAAGTGTGCGAAAGCGTCTTAGGCCGACAGATCGGCGCACGTACGCACGTTGCTTCGAAGATCCTGGAAACTGCGACCAGGGGCGAAGTCTCTCGCGAGAGGCTTAGGCAGATTGGGCAACATGCCCTTTCGCATGCGCCCACGATGCGGCGTTGATCGGGAGGGCGGACGTGAACTTCCAAGTCACGGTCCTCAAGATCCTGGTGGCATATCCGGATGGGTTTGCCGTGATGGAGGACCTCAAGAGGGACATGGCCATCCTGGCGACCAGCGGACGCGATTGGGCGGACCGGACTAGACGCCTCGCGGCGCGGGTGCCGGATCTTAACATCTGGTCACAAGGGCTCGTCGAACGCACAAGGGGTGGTTGGAGGCTGACTTCCAAAGGACGGGAAGTGCTTGAATTTATGGAAGCCCGACCGATGCCGGAGCCAATCCAAGCGGCGGCGGCCAGCGAGACGACCCCGCCGGTAGCCGAAATAGCGGCGGTTCCTCCGCTGCCGCAGCTCGCCGACCGTGCGAAGCTGCGGCGCGAACGCCGTGAACGCCGCCGCGAGGCCCGCGAACGAGCCAGGGCGAACGCCTCCTAGTCAAAGAAAAAAGCCGCCAGCGGAGCTCGGCGGCTTAATAGTCCCGGACTGTCGATTGCCTCCCCACCGCCGTTACCTTGTTTGAGGCCATGCAGGCCCGATCTACCGACCGCTTTTCGATTCGGTCATCAGGCGGCCGAGTGTGCACCGGGCTCTTACAGGCCTCGGTAGGGCCTGAAACTAGGTGGGCGGGAGGCGCCCCCGCACGATATCGCCGGCCACGACCGCCCTCCCACCCGCACCACGCCCAGCACCTCACATCTGAATGCAGGGCCCGTTTCCGCCGACGAGAGCACGCGCCTCTTAATGCCCGCCCGGAAGCAGTCGATCAGGACACAGGGCGTGCGGAGGCCGGTCAACTCGACGATGGCTGTGGGCCCGAGTTCGATCAGCGTCCCGAGCGGCATCCGTTCGAGGTCCAGGCCCGCAGTGGTGATGTTCTCGCCGAGCTCTCCGGCTCGCACCTCGAAACCAGCCTCCTAGAGAGATGCGAAGAGCTCGAATGGGATCAGGTGGAGCTGCCGCAGGTTGGGAAGCCGGCGTCGGCGCCGGGCGAGATAGCGATGCCGGACGAACGCACCGGGGTGGGCGTCGCCTTCGACGCTGTGGCCTTCCACCAGGACTATGCGGCCCTGGATCGGCTTGCTGAAGTGGTGCCCGCGATCGGCGGCGACCGCCACCACCCTTCCCTCGATCGAGAGATCGTCGCCATTCGACATCAGGCGGCGCGAGCAAGCGAGCGGCGCTTCTGGCGGAGGTAGCGCGTGATCTCGGGAAGCGTCATCGCGTTCAGGACCCGGTCGGCAGGGACACCGCCCTTGCGGGCTATCTCGACGCCCCAGTGCATGTGGTCGAGCTCGGGAATCGAGTGCGCGTCCGGATTGATGCTCATCATGCAGCCGAAATCGAGCGCAGCCTGGTGCCAGCGCCAATCCAGGTCTAGCCGCCACGGATGAGCGTTGATCTCGACGACCACGTCATGCTTTGCGCAAGCCCGAAGCACCTTCTCGACATCGATTTCGTAGCCAGGCCGGCGCTGCAGTTGTCGCCCGGTCATGTGGCCTATGATGGTGGCGTGGGGATGGGAGATCGCCCGAAGCAGGCGCTGCGTCTGTGCCTTGCGGTCCAGTTTGAACCGGCCGTGGATGCTGGCGACGATGAAGTCGAAGCGTTCAAGCACCTCGTCGTCATAGTCGAGCGACCCGTCCGCCAGAATGTCGGACTCGATGCCTTTCAGGATCCGGAAATCCTTGCCGAAGCGCTTGTTCAGCCGGTCGGCTTCCCGGTGCTGCTGCGCGATCTCCTCCACGGAGAGACCGCCGGCATAGTGGGCGGACTTCGAATGGTCGGCGACCCCGAAATACTCGAACCCGCGCTGGCGGGTGGCCTTCGCCATCGTCTCCAGGGTCTCTGTCCCGTCAGAAGCATCGGTGTGGCAGTGAAGGATTCCGCGCAGATCCTGGTCGGTGATGAGCTTCGGCAACTTGCCCTTCAGAGCCAGCTCGACCTCGTTGCGCCCCTCCCGGAGCTCGGCATCGATGAAGGGCAGCCCGAGAGCGTGGTAGATGTCGGCTTCGTCGCCGGCAACCACCGTGCGGCCCTTGTGCAAACCGTCGGCCTCCAACCGCAATCCCTTCTTAGCGGCTATCGCTTGGAGCTGCTCGATGTGAGCGGCGGAGCCGGTGGCGAAGAGAAGGGCGGCGCCGAAGTGTTTGCGGTCGGACAAACGGATCCGCAGCCTATCGGTCTGAGCAGGCTCCGATGTCTTGCCGCCCTTGGGAGCTTCTGCAACGATCGTTAGTTCGCGGACGAGCTCGCAGCCGCGCCGGAAGTCGCCTGCGAGCGTCACGCGCTTCAGCTCGGGATGGGCCTTTCGGATCGAATCCTTCGCCTGCGCAAGCAGAGCGGCGGCACGGTGCAGATGGAGGCGGCCTTCTCCACTTTTGGCGATCGCCAGATTCTGCAGGATCTTGGTCTGCAGCGCGGCTCCGAGCCCCTTAGCCTTCTTGATGCGGTGCTCCTTGGCGGCAGCCTCCAGCTCGGCGAGCGAGCCGATGCCGAGATCCTTGTAGAGGCGCAGCACTTTCTCCGGACGCAGACCCGGAACGGCAAGCATCTGGAGCACCCCCTCAGGAATCTCCTTCCGCAGCTTTTCGAGGCTCGGATGAGTGCCCGTCTGGTGAAGTTTAGTGATAATGTCGGCGATAGCATCGCCGACGCCCGGGATTTCCGTGAGACGATCTTCGGCGATGACCGCGTCCAGCGGGACGACAAGGGCGCCCAAGCTATCGGCGGCCCGAGAATAGGCTTTTGCACGGTAGGGGTTGCCGCCACGCAACGCGGTGCGCTGCGCATATTCTCGCAGGAGTCCTGCTACGGTGCGAGCGTCGAGGGAAGTCACTCAACGAACCTCCTGCCCGGCCCGATGAGGACTCGTTGCGGCAAAGCGAGTTCGAGGGGCCATGTCGTCGTTGGGCCGACTCTCCAGAGATCTGTCGAGCTTCTGCGCTGCCCGGAAGTCTTCCAGGTGTTGCGTGTTCGGGCCATAAGCCGCCTCCTTCTTGAGAAGGTTATAGATCCGGCCGACCACAAGCTGCAGGTGCTTCATCCGGCCCTTCGGCATCGATCGGGCCTTGCAAAAAGCTCGGACGGCGTAGGCGCGGAAATAGTCGAATGCGTCTGACATGATCGGTAAACGCCTGTTCCCGCCGATAGTTCTACCGCCAAGGCTATCACACGCGCCCTATCAAAGGTCCTGGGATAGTCCTTGAAAGGCGGGTGCCGCAGCTCCACCGGGTTTGCCCGATACTCGATCTCGGCGAGCGATTTCGCTGTTCTGCTCATCCGGCTCCACGGCTCGCGCTCAATTCGTCCTAAATCGTGACGGTTTGCTCGTTTGCTTGCGCCGCGCGCCGAGCGCCATAAGGCCGCTCTTCGGTGGGGCTCGATTGTGTGTTCACTAGCTGACCGTAATCCGGGAAAATCACAGGAACCTAGGGCGGTCGATCGCCATCCCACCGAACCTGTTGTAATCGACACAAAGTCTCAGCCGATCAGCTTCCGGCAGGGGTCGTAGACGGGTGATAGAGCGGGCCAATGACAGGCGAAGCTAACATTGGTGCGGCAATGACAGCTGCACGGCAGCACGCAATCGATCGGTTGAGAACCCTGCACTACTCCGCCCGAGACCGTAAATCGATGTTCGGTCGAGCCTCGACCAAGCTGAGGCGACGGTCAGGGACGTCAGACAAACCCACTGGACCGTCTTCGTGCTGATGATGCAGAGCGACCGAAGGTGTCTCGTTGGCGATTAGGTCAATTAGGAACGAGGGCTCGGATTCTACATTGCTTGTGAGGTGCAAATCGGGAGACCTCAGCATGGCAATGCAAATCGTGATGGATCACAGCGGCGATAGCCGGCACTTCTTCGACAACTCCAATGCAGAAGCTTTGGTAGAGGCGGAGAGGCTTTTTCTGCAATTTACGAGCAAAGGTTATACCGCGGCGGTACGGAAGGGGCCAGGTGAGGCAACAAGGATCACCACGTTCGATCCGACTGCCGAAGAGACATTATTTTTCCCGCGGCTCGTCGGCGGGTGAGCACCAGTGAAGAAGAGGTTCGGTCGCGTCGGCCCGTGGACCCTTCG
This sequence comes from Bradyrhizobium sp. CCBAU 25360, assembly GCF_028128695.1. Classification (NCBI taxonomy): domain Bacteria; kingdom Pseudomonadati; phylum Pseudomonadota; class Alphaproteobacteria; order Hyphomicrobiales; family Nitrobacteraceae; genus Bradyrhizobium; species Bradyrhizobium sp. CCBAU 25360. The sequence continues at coordinate 786,260 of NZ_LBJA01000001.1, read as the reverse complement.
GAGCCTGGCTGTTGGTAGGCTTTATCAAGCAGCAAAGGAGGAGAAAACGGTCCAGGCTCGAGCGCTGCGACTGCTGCATTCCTGGCTTTCGCCCCAGCAAAGGGTCGAATTCGATAGGAAAGGATATTTCGACGTCGTTGGGTGCGATACCGGAAAGCGGTACCGCATCCGGCTGGGAACGTCCGGCAACGTCAACGAGATCGACGAATACGGGCGGCTCGGGAAAGGGTGGTGCTTCGTTCCGGTGGGGGGCTTGGTCCTGGGCGATGTCATGCTCGCCCAAAAAATAGCTCTTGAAACGGATGAGGCACGGGTCTTGAGCATCGCCAATAGCTTCCCGGGGCCCATCCGTTGGCGCCGACCCGGTACTCGTCCGCCCGAGGGGGGAATTCCGCTCGGACGTGTCGGGTAGAGGCAGACCGGCGTCGCCGACCGGCCGGCCTTCTGTGCGGCCGGTAGCATGGTGCGCGAGTCCCGCAGCGTCGCGGCGGCCGAGAAGCTGGCGCGCGAGCGCGGCCACAGCGGCATGGCGATCATGCTCGCAAAGCGGTTTTGCAGGTAGAGATCTGCGCCGGCCGGCTTCCCTGCCATCACCACCAGAGAAGGAAGGACACCATGCAAAGGCGCCGATGCCGTCTGTGCGACCGCTTGCAAGTGCGCCGATCTATTCAGAGGAGAGAGAGCAACTCAGCGGCACAACGTGTAGCGAAGCGTGTAGCAAGCGTTTGGCGCGCACCCGAACGCTGATTGTCGGGGCTCCCGGCGTCGTGGCGCTCCCTAGGGGCGCCCCCATTGAACCCGCCGGGGTGTCTTATTGAACCGGGGTTCGAGGTCGCCGAATTTTGTCAGACAGTGCAGAATTGCATCGGATCCGAACAACCGTTCCCAGCGGGCACTCAATTTCGTTCCCGCGGTGATCGTCGCCTCGATGTCTTCCAGCATTTCGCCGAGCCGTTCCGCAAGGCGTTCGCAAAGAACCCGGGACTGCCTGTCCTGGGCGCCCTCGCTAATCGAGCACATTCAGCTTCATGTTGGCGAATCTTCTCAAGCTGAGCAACGAGTTCTTCCATCCTATGTGGACAGTCACACCCGGTACTTCACACCTGCGACGACGTTTAGCGGCCACAGCTGAGATCTGGCACCATTTCCAAGGTGGGTGTCGCGGTATGGCCGAACCCATTAGAAGGCCGCTAACGCGCCTTGATGGCGCGCGCGACGGTTCTTAAGGGCGGCCTCGACAAACCTGGGAAGAGACCTGCTTGCCCGCAGTCGCCAAGCAGAGCTTACGCCGGACGCATGAACGAACTAGGCGTGCACGCGCCATTCAACCAATCGGGAACCCATGATCGTAGCCCGGCGACCGCGAAGCCGAAAGTACAGGTCGACGAAATCATTTCATGGCAGAAGGAAAAGAACCTGAAACGCACGCTATCTACACTCCAACGATCCGCAATGGAGGGGAATGGAGCCCCCACTGCAGTTGCAAAGGAGGAGCGACCATGCGTGTACATTCCACTCTGAGCCTCGTCGCAGTTCTCCTGGTCGGTGTCGCCGCAAAGCTTGCTTTCTTCGATCCTCATCTTGCACGGGCGGTCCCGTCAAGCGCTAGCGTGGATATCCAAACGATGCAGCGAAGCATCACGAATCTGCCGCTGCAGAAATTCCAGGATATGACGTTCGTTTTTGCCGATTGATCCGCGGCTCCCATCTCGCGCGGCGTGCTGCCGTGAGCTTCATTGCGCCGCAGCCTTGCGATCGACTAGGCGCGCCAAGTCCTTCCATGCAGTGCGACCCGCAGCCATCGGTCGCGCTCTGCTTGACAAGTCGCGGCGATCGCTTTTCTCATTGCGGCAAGAGCTTCTGCTTGATGGTCAAGCTCTCGAATCATGGATGGTATCGTTTGCCAGGATTATCAAAGCAGACGAAAGTCGAGACTCCGGAAAATTACCGGCTCTCGGGCCGCTGACTTTGTGGTCGAAATTGCGAATCTGCTAGCGTCCGCTCGCGACGGAATTCGGTGAGGCTGGACATTTGCAAGCAGTGCCGTGCGGCATAGATGCCGCGTGGCCCTTCGCCCGTGGCGAGTTGATGGGCCGCTCTGCAACCTCACGTGCCGCTTGAGGGCTTGTTCGCCTGAGTACGTTGGGCGTGGCATTCTGCCCGGGCTCATTTTTGGGAACAAGGGGCAGGCAAACAGTTGTCGCTATACTTTGATGCCCATTCCCAGCCCCGGGGTATAGCAGCATGCTAATGGCCCAGCTGCCCCGCTGGGACCGCTGAATTTGGTGTCCCGTTTAGGCGATCATTTGATAGCTTGTGATCGGATGGCTGCTGATACGGTTGCCTTCAACCTGGGGGGCGACCATGAATCGACTGAAGGACGCATTGGGGCACTTCGAAGTTCCAAGTTGCCCGAATTGCCACCTCTCCATGAGGTGGTTTCGATCTGAGTTGGTGCGAGACAATCCCGAACCGATGATCGCCCACCTTTTCATCTGCCCAAACTGCAAGTGCACTGCGCGGCGGGATACCAAGGCTAAGCCGATTGCCGTGCCGCCTGACAAGCAGGCTCTTTCCCGCTTTCGCGTGATCACAGGAGCACGGTAAAGCTCTCAAGCCACCACGGCACTCGCTCCTAGCTGACTGGATGTCTAACGGCTGAAGCTACTGACATCATGTCCGGCTCGCGGCTTCTATCGATCACTGGGAGACCAGTCGCGCTCCTGCGCCCTGAAAGGAGCAGCAGCGATGATGGCGATCTCGCGCCGCATCTCCACCATTAATCTCACGCGCGGATAAGAACACGTCCTCAACCTCTTTCAAGAGGGCAAGGCTAAGATCATACATGGTTCGACGTCTCGGCCACCCGCTTTAAGGGCCCAAGGTCTTCACCGAGAGTTAGGCAACCAAGCCGCAGCGTCTCCGGCGACGAGAAGCTGCCTTCGACAAGACTTTGGACTGCACCCCTGAAGTGAGACACGATAATTACAGTGACAGGCATTTCGAGGATGACCTGTGGCAGGACGAGGAAAGAAGCGTCAGTTTCGGACGGCTTACAAATTGAAGGCGATCAAGCGGCTTGAGCGCGGCGAAGGCGCCTTTCCTGTGGCCCGCGAGCTTGGGATCTCCCGCAAGATTCTTCATGACTGGATCAAAGCCTGGAACGCCGATGGGCCGGACGGTTTGAACCGGAAGCCCGGACCCAAACCTGGTCCCCGCAAGCTCAAGCCGCTAGCGACATACGACGACAAGCGCTCCGCCCTCGCGCTTGCCAATGCCCGCATCGCCGAACTCGAGCGGCTGGTGGGCCGCCAGCAGATGGACCTCGATTTTTTTCGTGACGGGTAACAGCCACCCTCAGACGCCAAGGCCTGGTCGTAAACGCCAAGAAAGTTCAGCGACTTATGCGCGAAGATAACCTGCTGGCGCAGCGCAAGACGCCGTTCCTGAAGCCGCCCACGGAGCGGCCATCGGGCTTTCTCGTCGTCCCGCGGCCTGGTGCCGTCCGCACCCGACCAGATCTGGGTCGCGGACATCACCTATGTGCATTTGGCCAAAACCTTCGCCTATCTCGCCGTCATTCTCGACGCGTTCTCGCGCAAGCCTGTTGGCTGGGCCTTCGAAGAGACACTCGATGCTTCGCTTGCCATCGCCGCGCTGGAAAAAGCCATCGCGGGTCGGGGACCGGCACCGGGCAGCCTGATTCATCACTCCGACCGCGGCGTGCAAGGCGGATTCAAGCGGCCGTCGCAACACCAATTGTTTTGCACTCATGACAGTAGTTCGTCAGGCGCTTCTGCCGGCGTTCTCCAGCGTCTTTGTCGGTCGGGCATTCAGGGCCGCTGCTACAGCGAATATCTCGTCGGCACTGTGGATGCTCAGGTCTGTGCCTTTCGGGAAGCGCGCAGCCCATTGGTGTTCTCGTTAGTGCCGCGCTGCCAAGGGCTTTGCGGGTCGCAGAAGTAGACCTGGATGCCTGCGTCGATCTTGAGGCGGTCGTGCTGAGCCATTTCGGCGCCTTGATCCCAAGTCAGCGTTCGACGTAGTTCTTCGGGCAAGGTGATGATTGTGCGCGAGATTGCGTCACGCACCGCTTCCGCCCGTGTCCCGCAAGCGCAGGTCCGTTCTTCTTGCGAGGAGCTTCGCCATGCCCCGCCAACCGGGGAAGCTGCAATAGCATTGTGAAGCGCGTCATGCGCTCAACCAACGTGACGATCGCCGAGCTGCCGAGACCGAGGATCAGGTCCCCCTCCCGATGTCCCGGCACTGCTCGATCGGCCGCTTCAGCGGGGCGTTCACTGATCAGGATCTCCGGTGAAACAAAGCGCTTGCCCCGCCTGCGTACGCGCGCCCTGGGCACGCTCGACACGCGTCCGCTTCGTAAGCAGGCCGTCAGCTCGGCGCGTATTGCGCCGCGGCCCTGAACGAAGAGAGCCTGATAGATGGCTTCGTGGCTGATGCGCATCGTCTTGTCGTCCGGGAAGTCGATCGGCAAGCGTCGGGCAATCTGCTCAGGGCTCCATGCCTTGGCCCATCGTCGATCCTTCCGCCGGCCATGCCGGCGGCCGTTCCACCGAACGGCAGGAGCTACAACGCCGCCGGCAAGTCTCCACTCCACATAAGTGCGCAAGGCTCGTTGATCGCAAGCTTGGTCGGGCTTGGGCCGGCGGGCAGATCGGTCTGCACGCCATTGGGCAGTTGTTGCCCGATACTCCAACTCGCCGCCGCGGATTGCCACGTTCCGCCGCAGTTCACGGGAGACCGTCGAAGCATCCCGCCCCAAGCGGCGCCCGATTTCCGTATAGAATGGCCTTGCACCTTTAGAAGGGCGATTTCCTCACGTTCAGGCAATGAAAGGTGGCGCCCCGGAGAGAGGCTTGCCCGAAGATCTAACATCGCTGGTGGCATGCCGCCTGCCTTTCGGAACAATCTGCTTCCGACAGGTTGCGATACAATCAAGACCCGGAGCGGACGCAGGCCGGCTCTCCGGCGCGATCCTGCTCCTACCGCTTTTGCTCGCTAGGCTTAGGAAGCGACCTAACCGTTCCCTGGGTAGGAGCGCGGAACACTTGGACTGAATGTACATTAATCAGCATGAACGACCAATTCAGGAAATTTGGCGTCATGGGTATCGAGCGTATGCACTCGCCTCACTACTGGGAGATGCGAGCGGAGGAGTTTCGGGCGAAGGCAGACAACTGCGAGCATCCTGAGACAAGGAAAAGCTTGCGTAATGTCGCTAAGACCTATGAGGAGCTCGCCCGCCGCGCAGAGCAGGTCCGCACCCTCCGAGACGTAGCAGAGTAGCCCGTTAGGAACTGCGGCAACTAGCGCGGCACTGCTTGTCTCGCCGCGCGTTCGTGGGCAGAGGGGCCGACTCGCCGGGATCGGCTATCTTGATGGTGCGACCCTGTAGTTACCGCTGTTGAAAGGTGTGGCAGGGAAGCTTGCGCGATCATGGCCGGATTTAAGCGAAGAACCTGATCATTGACTGCCGATCGCCTGTCGCGATTAGACATACTCTCCGAGCGTCAGTGCAAGACGCAGGCAAGGTTCGCCCATGCACACTACCTGTTAGACCCCTGGCGCTCTTCGGTGGCGAGTTCCACCTTGGTAGCGAGCCCCAATAGGTGCGAGGAGAGATCAGCAAACAACTCCCTCTTCGATTGGTCGGCTGCGTGGCGTCTGCTGATAAGCGCGCACTCCTCCGCCTCCGCGAGGAGTTTCTCTAGGTGGGTTTGCATGTCGTACATGGCTGTACCCTTGCGGCACTAACGTGCTGGCACGCCAGCGCGTCGCGGAACTGACGTTCCTCATCTTCAATGGGCCGCCGGGTTGGTCGTTCCTAAAGCGAATTCGTGTCATGTCGGCTGTCAGGGGCAAACCGGACGCCGATCTAACTTGGCGTCCACCGCTGCCTTTGACTCAATGCGGGCATTCGCTAACAGGATCTCGCGGACGCGCCGATCAGGGGCACGTGGCTCTAGCCGGTATCCCTGCGAATCCCACGCGGCGAATCGCCGAAGCGAGCTCGGAACAGGCGATTGAAATGCGAAACATCCGAAAAGCCTACCTCCAGCGCGATGTCGGAAATCAGCTGCGCGCTGGCGCGCGCCTCGGTTAACAGTTTGAACGCAAGTTGGAGACGTAGCTCATTCACGTGCCCGGTGAACGATGATCCTGATAATGCCATCAGGCGCTGCAGATAGCGAGGTGAAATGCCTTGGCGATGAGCGACCTCCTCGACGCTAAGCCCGGGCTTCTGAAAGTGTGCCGCGATGTAGTCGAGTACGGCGCTGTGGCGCGCGGCCACGACCGCACTCGCATCACTCTCGCCCAAGGGAGCGCACTTGCTGACCGCGAGCGCAACAAGATCACAGGTGTGGGCTACGATCGCATCACGCAGCTTGGGGGCGGCCAGCGCCCCCTCCTTAAATGCTGACTTCAGATAGGCCATGAGGAGGCGGAGTGGTTCATTTCTCTGCAGAATCGGCCGCATGGCGAGGCTCTCGATATCTGCCACGCGCTGCGCAAGGGCCTCACGGGGCACCGCCAGACCAAATAGCATTCCGTCGATATAGGTGACGGTAGCGGGTTCCGAATGCAGAATCGAGGTTGCGTCGCCGGCGCAAAGCTCGATGTCCCGGCCGCGCTGCGACAAGCGAGTTTTGCCGGGTAAGCAGACAATGAGGCCGATTGAGTCGTCGCCGTCAGCAACGCTCGCCCGCAAGCGCTTGAAGCACATGGGAGAGCCTTTCAGTGCGAGCGTGCGTAGACCCCGGAGCGCTTGCAATGTTGCGTCGGCTTGAAACGGAACATTCGTTAGAGGTTCGATATCGACGTGAACTATTCCCCGCACAAACCTCTCGCGCCATAGTGGAAGTCGCGTTCGCTTCGGATGCTCACGCGACGAGAATCGATGCGACACGAAATTGGCTGCGTCCGTAGACATGGGGACCTCCAGCCTTGATAAGTCACTGGGCGAAAATGCTGCGGCAGGCCAGCTACCGGTATCCGTATTTTGCAATTCGCGCACCGACCGTCCCCTCAGGTACGCAGGATTCCAAGAAGCTAGTTCATTTGTCTGCTAGTCTCATTCACCTGTGATTGATGCTGATGTGAACTGGCTCACGTGGCGGCCAGAAAATTACGACAATTATTGATTGCAAATGCCACGTGCAAATATCTCCTTTAAGAGGAGATGATTGTAACTACTCTATTTCAAATTGCTGCCATCGGATCCAGTTTGAACATCCCTGGCTGCAAGACCGGATTCAACTTTATCGGACTGCTCGCGACTAATCGGCCTCATCGGCCCGCGAGCGGAAGTTCTGCAGAACAACACTGTCCTCTGATCCGGTCTCCTATCGAGCCTTGATCGCCGCATTACCTTTAAGGTTCGTCGGACCCAAATCACTTCCCGGCACTGTTTCTTTTTAGCTGCCGGATGAAATGGTCGAAATCTGTCACATGGGACGTCAATCGTGGTGATCAGGAAGAGGTTCGATCATGTCCACCATACTCAACATGCTTTATCGCGAGTACTGCCGGGCCCGCCTCACCGAAATGCGAAAACAACTTTTGATACGGGGCATTGGCGACAAAATCCTGGAAGCGCCTTGGGAGGACGATGATCCTCCCGACCCTGGCGCTCGGAGGAGTAGCTGGGCGACGAAGGAGCCTCCATCATTCATCGGATAGCTGGAGCGCGTTATCGACCCTATGAGGCGCGAGCGCGGGCCAACAGATGGACGATCGAAGTCAAACCTCGACGCGATTGTTCGGCGAAACTCCGCCGGAGTTCAGAGCGGACGGCCGTGATCTGCGTATCGATGTCTGCCGCGGGATCGCGTTATGGTGGATCTTTCTCGATCATGTTCCTAATAACATTGGAAGCTGGCTGACACCGCGCAACTACGGTTTCTGCGATGCCGCCGAGATCTTCATGTTCCTCTCGGGCGTGACCTGTGCGCTGGCCTACGGCAGGGCGCGTGAGCGCGAGGGCTGGAGCGGCATGATCGGCCGCTCGCTGCGCCGGGGATGGGACATCTATTCGGCGTTTCTACTGCTTACACTCGCCTGCGCCATCCTGGTCTACCTTGCGGGCAGCGATGACCTCGCCGACGGGAGCAATACGCGAATTCTGCTCGAACGTCCGGGCGCGACGCTTGCGCACGCCGCAATCCTGCAATACCGGCCTGTCAACACTGACGTCCTACCGGTTTTCATGATTTTCCACGTGCTGTTCGCGCCGCTGCTGTGGTTGCTGCTGCGAGCGCCGAACCTCACCCTTGGGATGTCCTTGTTGCTCTACGCGCTCGTGCACATCTTTGGTTGGAGAGTGTCCGCCTGGCCCAACGGCGTCTGGTTCTTCAATCCGCTGGCTTGGCAGCTTCTGATCGTGCTGGGCGCATGGTGCGTCATTGAGGGAGAGAAATTCCGGCCCTGGATGATGTCGCGCTTGGCGCTTGTTCTGGCCGTTCTCTATCTAGTGTTCGGCCTGGTGCTTGCGCGGAGTTGGAGCATCGAGCCGCTGGTCTCGCAAAGTTTGACGGACCTGTCATTTCCACTGGATAAATCGAATCTCAGTCCGATGCGGCTGCTGCACTTTGTGGCTTTTGCAATTGTGGCGTTACGGTTCATTTCGCGCGATTGGGAGGGGCTATCGACGCCGGTGCTGCGCTGCGCGAAGTGCTGTGGCGAGAATTCGCTGCCGATCTATTGTCTCGGTGTCCTTCTGGCGCTCGCCAGCCAGCATGCACTGTTCGACCTCTCGGAGGGGCTTGCGATGCAGATCGTGGTTAGTGTTGCCGGAGTGCTGATGATGATCGGCGTCGCGCGGTTACTGAACGCGATCGGCATCCAGCGCGACCGGAAGTCAGCGGCGACGCAGTCGATCGGGAAAGTTCCGTCGGTTCGCTAAACTGGTAGATCGCGGGTGGAGGACGGAGAGCAGCTCTTGGCCGATCTGCGAAGTCGCGCCTCGGGGTCGGAAGTCTTGTTGAGCCAGAGCGGACCAGATTTGCTCAACCTGAGTTCTTCGCCTTTTGACGCTGGCTGTGTGAATCCGCGAAGGATCGAAACACGACTAAAATTACATTCTTCAGTTCGTCGTCAAAGTTGAAGGCGCTGCGAGCTTGAGCCCAGAACGGGCTCGGACGAATAACTTCTTCTATCGCGCTCAAGCGTCTTCGCGTTCTCACACGGCCAACACCCGTTGCCGACATCCGCCAATCTCGTCGATGCAGTCCCTGAGGAAAGCGGATAAGTTATCGTTGAATGCGTCCGTCGGACTTATCGGCTACGATGAATCATAAGCCGCAGACCCATCGAAATCAGTTCCGGTACCCTCCTTTTACCCACCGTGCTGCTGCTGTTGGCAACGCTCCTGGTTCCGCGGGAGCGCGGGAACTCCTGTGGAGAATCTGCCGAGGTGGCTATTCTGCATTTCTTCGCGGGCTCGGCGGCTCTTTTGGTCGCGGCCGCAATGCTGATCAATGCCGCGCACATCCGTTGGCACCCTTAAGAGAAGTGGACGGACGCCGCGGAACAAATCCGATCCAGGTTAAAGCCGCGGTATTCAATAGGAGCGTTAGGAACGTCGATTGCGGTCTTTGATGCCGATCATGAAAAGTTCTACTTCGATCATCACGAAAGCTGCTCCATTCACGAAGACGGTGAAGGGACCGAGCTCCGGGATATCCCCAAGCCGAACACGAAGCTTGCCTATCGCTCGGCGAGGCTGCGCGAGAGTTCCTCGCTCGGCGCCGGAAAGGTCGACTTTCAGTCAGGGTCCGAGATAACGGCGGGTCGATCTTTGAGACCATCGTCCTGATCGACAGCAGATCACTGCCCTGAGAGGAGTGAAGGCGAGTAAACCCGGCGATTAGCCGAACAAGGCTGAGACCATCGTACTATCGGCGGGAGCCGGACGCGAAGCCGTGCTCACTTCGACCGCTGCTTGTGACCCGCATCTCGCCGTGGTGTCTGCGCGGGCTCTGCAATGGGTGTCGCGCCTGCATTTCATGGTGCAGATAGGGGCCGCTTTGACCCGAAGCGGTCGTTGCTTTGCTTCTGACTTGCATTGAGACGACACGCGTTCTCTACGTTGGGAGTCCAGGCTACTCCTTTAGATGCGTGCCTCGACCCATTCATGCAAATAGTCAGTAATATTCATTTCGAATATGGGGACACCGATAGGTGCAAGTGCCGCCAAATCCTCCTCTTATGAGGTCGTGCAATGCGAGAACCCAGATATAATTCGGACACAAGTCTTTCGCCGGCTATTTCAAGACGGTCGCGCGGACCCAACAACCGCCATTCGCGCTCGTATGCCAACTGGAGTTTTTGTGAGAGAAAATCTTGCGTCGCGCATTGGCAGTAATCAATTTGTCGCGGTTCGAGTCAGCCCCCAATTCAGGTAGTTTGATGCGGCACGAGGCGTCATTCTAAATCTCTCCATCGGAAATGGGAGAGTCCTGCAATGACCGGCGGAAGCATCGCCTCGCGAACCGCGCCGGCGAGTGACACGCTTGCAAAGCCTGTGAGCCCGTCGGAGCGACTCGACGCGATTGACGCCCTGCGGGGCTTGGCCCTGCTCGGCGTGCTGGCCATGAACATCGTGACCATATTTCGGGTCTCCATCTTCGCGTCGTACTTGCCGAACGCGGAGCCGGCGGGGCCGCTGGACCGGGCGGTGGCGGCCGTGCTGACGGTCGCCGTCGACTCCAAGGCGATTGCGCTGTTGTCGCTGCTGTTCGGCGTCGGCCTCGCCATCCAATTCGAGCGGCTTGCCGGCAATCCACGGCGCATGATCTTGCTCTTGCGCAGGCTGGTGGTGTTGCTGGGGATTGGCTTGGTGCATCTCCATCTGATCTGGAGCGGCGACATTCTCGTCCATTATGCGCTGGCGGGCTTCGTGGTGCTGCCCTTCCTCGGCGGCGCGCGGTGGCTCATGGCGGGTGCAGCCCTGCTGCTCCTGGGGCTCTACGTGACCATGCCGGTGCTACCGCCGATCGTGCCGCTGCCGGATGCGGCCGGGATGGCCGCTCTTGCCGCGGACGCGACGCGTGCCTACGGCACGGGCGGATTTTTCGATGTGCTCGCGTTCCGGATTCGCGAGGTGACGGTGATTCTTCCGCTGCAGGTCATGGCCTTGCCGCCCACTGTCGCGCTGTTCCTGGTCGGCGCCTTCGCGTGGCGCAGCGGGGTTTTGCGTTGGGCTTCGGCGAGCCGGCGACTGCTGTTCGTCGTCGCAACCTTTGGCATTCTTCTCGGCGCCGGATTGAGTCTCGCGGCAGCAGGACAGGAGCTCTTCGATTGGCCGTCGCTCGGGCGCGCGCATTTTTCGGTCGAACAGCTGGGAGCGGTCGTGTTGGCCCTGGGTTATGCGGCCGCAGTCATCGCCGCTGTGAACCTCTCGGGCGGGTGGAGGATGCTGGGCTGGGCCGCGCCGCTTGGCCGCATGGCGCTCACCAACTATCTCGCGCAATCTGTGATCTGCGGCTGGATCTTCTACGGCTATGGTCTAGGCCAATTTGGCCGGCTCGACGTGGCCGCGACACTGGCGATCGGCATTTTCGTGTATGTCGCGCAGGTGGTGTTCAGCGCGTGGTGGCTGGGCCGCTATCGGTTCGGTCCTATCGAGTGGCTCTGGCGCTCTTGCATGTATGGGGTACCGCAGCCGATGCGGGCAAAGGTCATTTAGCCATCCTGCGCGCGACCACACCGGATTGATGCGGTCCCTAGATACCAAAGCTCGTTCTGCTTCAAGCGGAAGCCGCGCCAGCGCGTGAGGCTAGTTTTGGCCCCAAGCTGAGCAGAAACGAGGCGTCGCGATATCGGCTGTCGACGGGAAACCGGACATTGCACCATGGTTTCGGTGACGGATCTCGGCCGGCGATATCGCGCCGGCTCCTCTCCTGCTCTTTAGGCGCTGTGCCGCCTCTCCAGCGACCTCGTGGCACGAAGCGATCGGATGACGGACCGGACGAGAATGGCGCGGGGACCAGCAACGGGGTGCAAGTCTCAATACGACAGAACGCAAATTCCCGGGATTTCGAGGCCTGATAGTGTCGCCTCGAATTGCTGAAGTACGTCGCGCCCACGTTCCTAAACGCACACGCTGCCGAGGCCCGGCAACTCGTTTTGATCTTGATGGCTTGCCCCTCGCCCTGTACGCAAGGCTGGGCCATTTGGTGAAAGAGGAGATCCGCCTTAACTGGAGCGGGGTACAAGATCTATTGTCCCAACTCACGGACACAACAAGGCTGCTTTCGGAGCTTGCTCCAGAAGACCGTTATGATTCGAACACCGGCACGTTTCCCACGGTCTCCCTATTGGTGAGCGGAGCACGGAGCGTCCCGATGCTGAAACGCGGCGGCGATTTGCGAGCCTGGAAGGCTAACTTGTGCGACGAGCCAACAGCAACGTCGCTCCCAGGCCGCACATGACAGCACCCGACGCCTGTCGCGTTTTGACAATGAACGACGGTCGCTTTGCAAATCCAGCTCTCGCTTTCGCGGCCCAATAGGTAACAATTAGATCTACGCCCGTATTAAGTGCGACGGAGATGAGGCCCAAAGTGATGAATTGAGTGGCAACGTTCGCCGATGGATCGACGAACTGCGGGATGAATGCGAGAAAGAAAGCGGCTGTCTTGGGGTTGAGCGCCTCAACGACGATGCCCTCACGGAAGGCTCGACGCGCTCCGGTTGTCTGCACGTCGGTCGGTTCGACGATACGCGCTTCGCGCCATGTTTTGATTCCCAGCCAGACGAGATACAGGCCTCCCGTGATCTTCAGCAAAGTGAAAGCCTCCGCGCTCGCCATGACGAGAGCGGAGAGACCGACCGCGCCAGCCAGTACGTGCACAAGCCCACCGAGACCCAGACCAACGCTCGACGCCAAACCTTCGCCCCTGCCGCCGGCAAGTGTTCGCGCGACGATATAGAAAATACCCGGTCCTGGCGTGATCGCCACAAGCAGCGCCGCTGCCAAGAATAGGAGGAAAGTCTGGTATCCGAACATGGCTGTCTCTTGTTGCGGTCCGGAGCACCCCGGCTCAGGCCTGGGTGGGACAAAGAAGGCCCACGTCTAGATTCCTGGGCCTCCTTGCTCCTGCAAGGCCGGCGGGCTCTTGGATGCGGTTAGCCTGTCGTACGCTAGCCCTCAACTTGACTACAGATACACTCGTCCACGTCCACGCGCAACCGATTGCCGAAGCCGCCGTTGTTGCTCTTGCGTCGTCATCTGCTGCCGCTGGTCCGCGGAATTTGGTGTTGATTTGATACGGGACGACCTCTTTCGATTGTACTGACGTCAAGCGGGTGTCCGATCGCTGGTAGCGCCGAGTGATGACAAATATTTGCGTTCGCAGGCTCTCCGGCGTGGCGGCCAACTGGACCAGGATGCGGCCATGATGCGAAAACGATCGGTGCACGTTCCAGACGGGGCAGGGGCCTCCGAAAACGGCGAACCGAAAGCGCGTGGCGCTGCTACGCTTCAGCACATTCCGGCGATGTCGGTCTTCAAAAAAATACTCGGAATTCCCGGAGAGTTCCGACGTTGAAGTGTGCTCAAGCGGTGGAAGAGCTGTTCGAGGCTCGTTCCGAAGCGTCGTTGAAGTCGTTCGAGTCGTACCGCGCCCGGCGCGCGGTGCTGAGGAAGGCTTCGTACGGCATGACCAGTGCGCCGGCATAGCAGTTGGCGAGAGCGAACGTACTAGCGGTGCGGCTTCCTCATTGCTTAATCGTACCTGTCTGGTCTGCCGCTCCGATGCTCTCTCGCCGTTCCAGGAGGCCGATGACGTGAGCGATCCAGAACAGTCGGTTTCTACGCGGGCATCTCCGGATAGAAAAAAGAGTCTTAGCGTTGTTATCAAGGCGCCAGATCATGCCCTTGTCAAGATCCTCTGGAGCTTGCGCCTTGCGGATCCCATACGCGTCGCGCAGAAACTTGATGAAGTCTCCACTATGGTTCTCGGGATGGAAGTTTCGTCTCTCAGCGAGTCTTTGGGCGGCATGATCAAGCGCATCGAAATAATTCGCTTCCATCCAACCCAATTCCGGACCTCATCATAGGGAAGCGGCTCGCGGCACCCGTATCATTCTGTGCCACGCGCGTTTGCAGCGAACGATGCTCTACTCGAGCGCAAGCGCGGCGCAATCTCTGGAGCGACTCGGACTTCTGCGCTCGCCTCGTCGGCCGAGATGGCAAATCCGACCAGCGGGTCGCTGGCGGTTTCGCGCAATTCGCTCGCGAGACGCAAGTCATCGTCAGCCGCGATATAATTCGATCCAATACCGAGCAGACGGCTGAGTCGCATTAGTAGCTTGCGCGTGATCGGCCTTTGATCTCCTTCCATTTGGCTCAGATCGCCAGCCGAAATTCCAAGAGCGTCCGCGAGTTCGGCTTGGGTGTCCCGCGCAGTTCACGCCGCCGCCGCAGTCGGTCGCCAGCAAAGATCTCAAAATAAGCTTGTGCACCCGCATGTCCTTTCGCGGAACTGATGGGCGTTTCAGGCCTTCAGGGTGATTCAGGTCGGAGGCGCTACTTGAGCTATTTCACAATGCCGGCAACGTGCCGCCAACATGATCGAAAACGCTTGGGCGAAGACCGGGACTTGAGAGACAAAGCGGGTTTTAGCGCAATTGCAGCGCCTGAGGTGGGAGAGGCTGAGCGCCGGACGGCAAGCATATCTGGACGGCGTTCGCGACGAACTCTAAGCGCGCGGTGAGCTTGTCAGATTGCTTAAGACATAAGGTCTGTTGACCTGTATTTGGTCCGGTCAGTTTCGGCCGCCACTTGCGCTGGGGGCGCACCAACCAGCTCCTCGTAGAGGCTGGGATCGGTCGCGCCCTCGGTATTAACTAAGAATACCCGTGCATCTTGTCCAAGGCCAATCCTGCCACGCAATGTGCGGTCAGAAGCAACCCTCAGCAACCCTGCAAGACCAACACCGCCACTTTCTCCTGCAACAATAGCGGGGTCTCCATCTCTGGGGTTTGCAAGGCGCTTCATAACATTTATTGCGTCCTCCTCGTCGACAGTCATGAAGGCGTCCGCTGCACGCGACAGGATGCGCCAAGCGACGAGCGAAGGTTCATAGCACTCGAGCATCGCCATCACCGTCGGCCGCTCATGAGGCACCTTGACCAGACGGCCAGCTCGAGCGCTCTCGAAGAGGCACGCTGCACGCGAGGGATCGACAACCGTAAAGAACGGACGGTTGTTGCCGAATAGAACCGAAAGATGTCCCGCTACCGCTGCGGCGATTCCGCCAACCCCGGCCTGGACCAAGACATGGGTCGGGATTTTGGCGAGCTGTCGCAGTGCTTCACTCAAGAGTGCGGTATATCCCTGCATTACAAATCCGGGGATACGCTCATAGCCCTGCCAGGACGTATCAGAGACCGTGATCCAACCCTTTTCTGCGCCAACTCGGGATGCTTCTACGACCGAGTCGTCATAGTTGCCGTTGACCCGGATCATCTGCGCACCAAAACGGGCGATTGCGTCGATACGTTCATCGCTGACCCCGGAGTGAACGAATATGGCACATTTCGCGCCAACGAGTCGGGCGCCTTGCGCGACGGACCTGCCATGATTTCCATCGGTGGCGCAGGATACCGTCATCTCCCGAGCCACGGCCATCACGTCAGGTGTCTGAAGCTCAGAGACGTCAACAGCTCGGCCGAGCCGCCGAGTTGCTTCCTCCAAGACCAGCCGGATCACGGCATAGGATCCACCCAAGGCTTTGAAACTGCCAAGCCCGAGCCGATGGCCCTCGTCTTTTATGTGGATCGAGGCCACGCCGATCTCACGAGCAAGGCCCGGCAGAGAGACGAGTGGAGTCTCTTTGTGGCCAGCGCGATGGCGTAGAAACCGCTCCACTTCGCGAGCGGCTTCGACGCTCAATATTTCTGCATCCGATGAAGCCAGGGAGGTGCCGTGTTCATTGTGCTGATTGAGAAGCAACATGGTTCGACTTTCTTGCTTGCTCGCACCATATCTGCCTTCAGGTCGTCCACTCGGAAATGCCGATGCCCGGCAGCATGATGCGCTGCTGCTACCGGGTCTGGCCGTAGTGCCGATACTCGCACTAGCCCTGGAGAGCTTCGACGTACGGGCTCAGCAGGTCAACTGTCTCCTGCAGCTCCGCGGCTTCCTGTGCTCGCAAGTGCAGGCGGCCAAGTGCAGTAAATCGATTTGCAAACAAGCTCTACATGTTCTCGGCGTCCAGTTCGGCGAGGTCGGAAAGAGCCTTGCTGCGTTTCTTGTCCCGCACGCGTTTATAGGCAAACAGGTCTTCTGCCCTGATCCTGCGATGACGGCCCACCATTCTGTAATTCATGTCACCTCGTTCCAGAAGTGAGATCAGGAACGGACGCGAAACATTCAGGTTATCCGCTGCCTGCTGCGTCGTCAGCATCTCATGCACGGGCACAAGCGACACCGCATCGCCACGCACGATTTGCCGCAACAATTCCATCAGCAGGCACGATAGGCTCGGGGGGCAGGGTGATCTCAGTAGGCTTCTTGTGCTCGTCCTGGAGCAAACGCAGCTTTACGCCGCCATGAGCATGGGACCCCAGCATCTGACGAAGCTGGTTGGCGGCCACCTTCTCGCTGGCGGAGGCAGCCGGTCAACCCCTAGCTCCTGGGCATAGGCTGGCACGGTGTGATTCTCGATGGGCGGTATGAAAGCACCATTCGAACCAGACGCAATAAGCGCATAAACGAAAGAAATATCTGTCTCCCAAGGGGGCCGACGGGTTGCTGTTTCAACACCTGGCCTGAACTTTCGATTGAACTGTTGAAACTATTGATATTTAAGGATAAATACAGTTTCAACAGTGGGGTCAAAAATCAGTTAGGGTCGTCGAAACCATGGATTTTCAAGAGCTTAACAATGACCAGCGCCGAGAGGTGATCAATAGTCAGCAACGGTTCCAGGCCCTACGGGACGCAAAGGAGGCCTACAATGCTCATCGGGGTTCCCTGACTTGGGCGGAGTCGAAAGGCCGCCAGTACCTCGTCCGCAGCTACTACAACAACGCAGGCGTCCGGAAGCAGGCCTCGCTGGGCGCGCGTTCCCCCGAAACTGAAAAGATGAAGGCGGACTTCGAAGCGAAACGTGCTGCTGCAGAAGACAGGGTGAAGAATTTGCGCGATACCCTGGAACGGCAAGCCGCGGTCAATCGTGCGCTCGGCTTGGGCCGCGTGCCGTTGCTGGGAGCGCGGATCATGCGCGCGCTCGACGGCTTCGGAATTCTGGGTTCCGGCATTCGGATTCTTGGGACGAACGCGATCTACGGTTACGAGGCCTCTTCCGGCGTCAGACTCGATCCAGGCTTGGCTACGACGGAAGACCTCGATCTGCTGTTCGACGCACGCGGCGGCCTTACGTTCGTCGCGGACGACGACGTCTCTGAATCATCGCTCATGAAGATACTCAAGCGAGTGGATACCAGCTTCGAACGTGCCAAGCAGACGTTCCGTGCCGTAAACCGGGATGGCTATCTCGTCGATGTGATCAAGCCAATGCGGAGCCCACCTTGGAAGAAGGCTCCAGACAAGATCGGCCTAGACCCGGAAGATCTAGCCGCTGTGCAGATCGAAGGCCTCGATTGGCTGCAGAATGCCCCCGCGTTCGAGGCGGTGGCCATCGACGAAAAAGGCGAACCGGTGCGTATCGTGGCTCCCGACCCGCGGGTTTGGGCCGCCCGTAAACTATGGCTGTCCCGTCGGCCGGACAGGGAGGCGCTAAAACGCCAACGAGATGCAGCGCAGGCTGGAGCCGTAGGCGCTCTGGTGGCGAACTATCTCACTCACCTCCCGTTCGACGCAGAGCAATTGAGGATGCTTCCGAAAGAGGTGCTCGACAGCGCGGCGCCTCTGTTCGCCAAGAAAGATAATTTTGCGCGAGCCTAGCAGCCAGTTCGGCAGCAATGGTACCGGTATATCCCGCCCATCATCAGCAGCACCATGATGCTCATGCATGCTGCTGCTCATTGCATGCCCGTGATGATGATGCCGGCAGATTTTTGGTGGGCAGGCCCCGGAAGTGGGCCGCATCCGATCTGCGAACGTACGAGCGAGCTTCAAGCACGTGGGACCGGCCGGTGCGGGCACAAGATAGATCTGCGCATCCGCTGCGTTGAGGTGGCGGAAAGTTAAACGAAGACGAAATGCAGCGCGGCAGTTCTTGGGTTGCCGTTCGGGTCAACCTCTGCCATATGATAACCGTTCCGGCCGGGCCTATAGCATCGGTTCGAACTGGCAGTGCACGAGCATCTCGGAGACCGACGCATTGTTCGGCATCATGAGCGCAGTTTCCACCAACCGTGCGATGTCGCCCGGCTGGCTCATCTCGTGGCGCGGGATCTCGTCGTCGTTCAGCGTCATGTCCGTCGCAACGTAACCCGGGCAGACGACCGTCGCCCGAATTCCCGCCGCGCGTCCTTCGCGGCGAATGCCGTGGGTGAGTGCAACGACGGCGAACTTGGTCATCGCGTAACCAACGTTGCTTCCGACGCGCTTGCCAGCTAGCGATCCCAGATTGACGACCCGGCCATGACCGCACACGGCCAGATGGGGGAGGGTGGCTCTCACGAGGCGCAAGGGACCCTTGACGTTCACGCGCCACATCTCATCCAGCTCGTTCTCGCCCTCATCAGAGACACGGACCTTCGGATTGATGCCGGCCGCGTTGACCATAGCATCGACGCCGCCCCACCGCGCGACCGTTGCGTTGACCCAGGAGATCGGGCTCTTGACGTCTTCGGCGTCATAGTAGTGCGTCATGAGCCTCTCGCTCTCGACGAGGCGGCTCGGATCGCGAAGCCCCGCCGATACGCGAAAGCCCGACTCTAGCAGCCGGTCGACGACGGCGCGTCCGATGCCGCGCGAAGCCCCGGAGACCATGACGATCCGATTGCCGACTTCCAACACTAGTCCGTCTCCCATGGGTGAGCGAAGCGCATCGCAAAATGTAGGCGGATGCGCGCGGCGACGAGTAAGAGAAATTCACTCTGCCTGCATCGGTTGTGCTTATGGCTCGCACGCCGGACGACTTTCGGCTGGGGGATATTGGATGTCCTTATGAGGGCAGAACAAATCCGCTGTATGCGGGTGCCAATCCCTGCACGTAGCTTTCCGCCGCTCTGGCTGACGGCAAGCGAGCCTTGCGAATGGGATTTTCGGACTACCGAACGGCGTTGGTGACGGGCGCGTCCTCCGGTATCGGGGCTGCAACGGTTCGTCGCCTCCGCGCCGAGGGGCTTGAGGTTCACGCACTGGCGCGCGACGTTCGCAGGCTGGCCAGCCTATCAGCTGAGACCGGATGTCACGCATGCGCGGTTGACGTGAACCATCTCGACGCTTTGAAGCGCCTTGCGAGTTCGGCTGAATTCGATGTTCTCGTGAACAATGCCGGCCAGTCGCGGCGCGGCACCATCCTGGATACCGCGCCTGACGATATCGACACGCTGGTCGACGTCAATCTGCGGGCGGTCCTGCACCTGACGCAGCTGATCGCACCCAGTATGGCGCGGCGCAACCGCGGCCACGTTGTCAATGTCTCGTCGATCGCCGGCCACTATGCATTCGGCGAGAACGCCACGACATTCAACTCATCCGTGGCCTATCACGCGACGAAGGCCGGCGTTCATTCGCTGTCGCAGCAATTGCGCGTCGATCTCTACGGCACCAGCGTTCGTGTCACCGAAGTCTCACCCGGGCGTGTGGCGACGAGCATCTTCCAGAACCAGAACGCTGCCGACAATCCGGATGCCCGCTTCGTCGGGGCGTTCGAAACACTTCAATCCGAAGACATCGCCGATGCCATTGCGTTCGCGGTCGGATCGCCGGCGCGGATGAACGTCGCGACGATCGAGGTCGTACCCACGTTCCAGGTCGTCGGCGAATTGCGATTTGCGAGCCGATCCGAGGCCGCACGTTTGAAAGAGATGAGAAGTGGAGCAGACAATGCCTGAACTCGCAACCCGCCTCAAGACTGTGAAGGTGTCGGCCTCGGCGGCGATGACGGACAAGGCGCGCGAGCTCCGGGACGCCGGCGTCAAGATCGTTGGTCTGTCATCCGGCGAGCCCGATTTTCCGACGCCGCCGCACGCGATCGAGGCCGCACATCGGGCCGCCCTCGCAGGCGATACCAAGTATCCGGCGCAGCCGGGAACCGTCGCGCTGCGTACCGCGGTCCAGCGCAAGTTCAAACGCGAGAACAATCTCGACTACGGCCTCGACGAGATCCTGATCGCCAATGGCGGCAAGCAGATCATCTTCAACGCGCTGTTTGCGACCTGCAATCCCGGCGACGAGGTCGTCATTCCCGCACCGGGCTGGATCACCTATGCCGACATCGTTCTCCTTGCGGAGGGGACGCCCATCGCGGTGCCTTGCCCGGAGAACAACCAGTTCAAGCTCCGCCCCGCGGATCTGGAGACGGCCATCACGCCTAAAACGAAGTGGTTGATCCTGAATTTTCCCAACAACCCGACCGGGGCTGCCTGCACGCGCCAAGAGATGCGCGCGATCGCCGACGTCATGCTGAAGCACCCCGATGTCTGGATTCTCACCGACGACATCTATGAGCATCTCACCTATGATGGTTTCGAGTTCTGCACCATCGCAGAGGTCGAGCCGAAGCTGAAGAATCGCGTCGTGACAGTGAACGGCGCGTCCAAGGCCTACGCCATGACCGGCTGGCGGGTCGGCTATTGTGGCGGTCCCAAGGACCTGATTGAGGCGATGAACAACGTCCACGGTCAGGCGACCGGTGGAATCTGCACGGTGAGCCAGGCGGCGGCCGTCGCGGTCCTGGACGGACCGCAGGACTACCTGAAGGAGCGCGCTGACATCTATCGCGACCGGCGCGATCTGGTGGTCAAGCTGCTCAATCAGATTTCGGGTATCACCTGCCACAAGCCGCAAGGCGCCTTCTACGTGTTTCCGAACATCGCGGGCTGCATCGGCAAGACCACGAAGGCCGGCCGACGGCTGGATACCGATGCCGACTTCATTGCGGCTCTGCTGGAAGAACATCATGTCGCGGCTGTCCCGGGCAGCGCCTATGGCATGAGCCCGTACTTCCGGATTTCGTACGCGACCGATACCGAATCACTCAAGGAGGGCTGCCGACGCATCGCCAGTTTTTGCGAAGGCCTGCGCTGACCGCGCATCGGGATGGCGGCTCGCCTGGTGCAGTGCGAAAGATGCATCACGCGGCATTCATCGGCCAAGATCGGAGCAGTATGCCGAACCAATTGTCATAATCCATCCTGATGCCCCTAAACGAAGATGTTCTTGGTCCTGTAGGATGCCGACGCATAAGCTTTGTGCAGCAGAGGGGTATGCCTTGGTATCGCGCAGTCGAGGACGGCCAGCGATGACCACCAGCAACGATGCGGTGGCAGTCTTAGGTGTTCAAGCTCCACCGGCAACCCGGCGGGCATCGCGGTGGCGTCTCGCTCTCCCGGTCGGGCTTCTCGCCATCCCGATGCTGGCGTTCCTCACGTACTTCTTCTTCTATCCGGCGCTAGGGCTGCTGCTCTCAAGCATTCAGACCCAGGACAGCCGCGGTATCATCGGCCGTCCGTTCACGCTCGCGCACTACGCCCGTCTGGTCAACGTCGAGCTCTACGCGCGCGTCCTCTGGACGACGCTGCGTATCAGCATCATCACCTCGTTGCTTGCGACGGTGCTCGCCTATCCCGTCGCCCTCGTGATGGTCAAGAGCCGTCCGATGGTCACCCGCATCATCACCCTGATCGTCATCGCGCCCCTGATCGTCAGCGTCGTCGTTCGCGGATACGGCTGGCAATTGGTGCTTCAGAACGGTCCGAAGGGCATGTTGAACTGGATCCTGATGACGCTGCACGTCGTCGACGCACCGATATCGGTCCTCTACACCGAGGCCGCCGTCGTCATCGGATCCCTGCACGTGTTCTTCCCGATGATGGTTCTGCCGCTGGCCTCGGCGCTCGGCAAGATCGATCCCAACCTCGAAGATGCTGCCCGGATGCTGGGCGCGCCATGGTGGAAGGTGTTCCTCCGCGTGACGCTGCCGCTGAGCATGCCCGGTTTCGTCGCGGGCTTTACCCTGGTCTTTTCACTCACCGCCGGCTCCTTCGTCATTCCGGCGATCCTGGGCGGCGCCTCGGCGGTCATGCTCGGCAATCTGATCGAGCAGCAGATCTTCGTCGTTTACGACTGGCCGTTCGGGGCTGCGATCGCCGTCGTTCTCGTCGGCCTGGTCCTCGCGGTGAACGGCGTCTCGATGTGGCTTCTGGAAGGCCGGCGTCTCAGGAGGGCCGAGTGATGGACGAGCGGTTTTCCGGCTTCGGCGCCTTTATTCTCTACACCATCACCGCCGGCATGATGCTGTTCATCCTGGCGCCGCTGCTCCTCGTCATGGCGGTGTCAGTCTCTGATTCCTATTTCGTGACGTTCCCGCCGCAGGGCTTCACGCTGAAATGGTATGCCAAGGTTCTCCAGGACCGCGACTTCCTCGAGGCGATGAGGCTGAGCATCCTCCTTGCGCTCGGCACGACCGCGGGCTCGCTGCTGCTGGGCGTGCCGGCGTCCTTCGCGCTGGTGCGCGGCAAGTTCTTTGGTCTGGCCGCGATCAAGGGGTTCTTGCTGTCGCCGCTGATCTTCCCGGCCTTGGTCACCGGCCTGGCGCTGCTTCAGGTCCTCACCAGGCTCGGCTCGCAGGATGCGCGCCTCAACCTCCTGATCGGCCATGTGGTCGTGACGTCGCCCTATGTCATCCGTACCGTGGTCACCAGCCTCCAGCTCGTGGATGAGAACCTGGAGGACGCCGCGCGCACCCTCGGCGCGAACCGGCTGACCACCTTCTGGCGCGTGACGCTGCCGCAGATCGCCTCGGGCGTCGCCGCCGGCGGGCTGTTCGCCTTCATGGTGTCCTTCGACAATTACCCGGTCACGATGTGGCTGGCGAACTCCGAATACTCGCCCGTGCCGCTCGTCCTGATGCGGCAACTGGTCAACGTCTTTGACCCTTCCGTGCCGGCGATGTCGACGATCATCATCCTGATGGCGATCGTCGGCGTGCTGCTACTGGAGAAACTGGTCGGCCTTCGCCGCGCGCTGGCTGCCTGATGTGCATTGGTTAGATGGAGATTGGACCCATGAAGCTGACACGTAGGACTCTCATTAAGGCCGGTGCATCCGCGGTTGCTTTCCCGACGATCATCAGCCGGTCGTGGGCGCAGGACGCCAAGCAACTGCACGTCGGCGTCTACAACTCCGCGCTGGGCAAGCTTATCCAGAAGGAGGTCATTCCCAAGTTCGAGGCCGAGTTCAAGTGCCGCGTCTTCACGATCGAAGGCGCGACGCTCTCCAACATCGCCGCTCTGCGCGCGACCCGCGACACGCCGCGCTTCAGCATGATGATGATGGACGATGTCGGCATCCCCCAGGCCAAGCAGGAAGGGTTGATCGACAAGCTCGACGCCGGGAAAATTCCCAACCTCGAGAAGGTTTATAAGCGGTACCTGTTCGAGGATGGCTACGGCGTCGGATTCTCGATCTCGAGCGCGGCCATGTTCATCAATCCGCAGGTGACGAAGCCGCTCGAGAGCTATGAGCAGATCTTCGACGCGAAATACCGCAAGCAGATCCTCTTGAACACGCCCAAGAACACCCAGAGCGTCTTGATGCTCATCGTGGCCACGGCGCTCACGACCGGCAAGCCGCTGCAGGAGGCGCAATATCTGGTCGATAGCGGCTGGGACAAGCTCGCCGCTCTCAAGCCCAATGTCCTGACGATCTACGACAGCGAGGCACAGGTGCTCCAGGTGGCCCAGGGCCAGGCGACGATCGGCGGCATCGAATACTCGAAGGCGATCTATCCGCACACGGCGAAGGGCATGCCGATCGACATGACCTTCCCGAAGGAAGGCGCCTTCACCGGCATCAACAGCATGACTCTGGTCAAGAATGCGCCTGAGCCCGAGCTCGCCTGTGCCCTGATCAACCGCATTCTGGAGCCCTCGGTCGCCAAGATGCTGTCCGAGCAGACGCTCAGCGCCCCTTCCGTCGGCGGCATCGACTTCAAGCCGGAGACGGCCAAGTTCCTGGCCTATCCCGACACCAAGGCGACCGATCTCGGACTGTTCACGCCGGATTGGAAGTTCATCGTTCCCCGCCGCGGCCCGTGGCTGGAGCGCTATAATCAGGTGTTTACGAGCTAGGACAGGTGCCATGAGGTCTTCCGAAGTCAGGCTTGACCGCCTCAGCAAGGAATATAACCGCACCGTTGCGGTCGACGACGTCTCGCTCATGATCGAGCCCGGCCATATGGTCGCGCTGCTCGGTCCGAGCGGGTGCGGCAAGACGACCTGCCTCCGCATGATCGCGGGGCTGATCCGCCCGACATCCGGCGACGTCTTCGTGAATGACAAGAGGATGACGGATGTTCCCGTGCATCGACGCAACGTCGGGATGCTGTTCCAGAACTACGCGCTGTTTCCTCATCTGACCGTCGAGGAGAACATCGCCTTCGGCCTCGAGATGCGCGGCATATCCAAGGCCGATGCCGCAAGGAAGGTGGGCGAGGCGCTCAGCCTCGTGCAGCTCTCCAGCTTCGGCAAGCGCTATCCGGCGCAGCTCTCCGGCGGCCAGCAGCAGCGCGTCGCATTGGGGCGGGCCCTCGTGATCGAGCCGGCCATGCTGCTGCTCGACGAGCCGCTCGGGGCGCTCGACAAGGGGCTTCGCGAGAGCATGCAGGTCGAGCTGCGCGCGCTTCAGCGCAGGCTCGGCCTGACCACAATCATGGTGACCCACGACCAGGACGAGGCCCTGACGATGGCCGACAAGATCGTGGTCATGCGCGACGGCAAGCTCGAGCAGGTCGGTTCGGCGACGGAAATCTACCAGCGTCCGGCCTCGAAATTCGTCGCGCAGTTCATCGGCGCGTCAAATCTGTTTCAGGGGCCCGTCGAGCAGCGCAACGGAAGCGGAGCGGTCATTCGTGTCTCGCCCGAACTCAGCCTTCAGGTTGATCAGATCCCGTCGTCGGCCAGCGACGTGATGGTTTCGATCAGGCCCGAGGCGATCGTGGTCGAGCGTGTTGGCCAGAGCCCGGCAGCGCAGAGTGCCAACAGCGTGACGGCGCGCGTCGACCAGGCCATCTATCGGGGATTCGTCAGTCATTACTATCTCAAGACACCGAGTGGCGGCCAGATCATTGTGTTCGAGCAGAACCAGTCGCAGCAGGCCGGGCTCCGATACGCGGTGGGCGAGGAAGTCGTGGCGCGGTGGGAGTCGCCGAGCAATCACGTCATTGCGCGTCACTGAAACCGGAGGCGAGTGCAGCGTCTTGCGGGCAATCGACATCCCTTATACCCGCAGACGAACATCGTCTTGGATCGGCTTGCGCTGCTTGGCTAGATCTAAAGCATGATCCGGAAAAGTGCGAAGCGGTTTTCCGAAAAGATCATGCGTAACAACAACCTGGAGCGCGATGGCGATTCATCCAAATCTCATCGCGCTTTAGGGGTGGCAGCGCCACGGGCGTTCGACCAGCGAGGCCCTTTTGTCGATTAATCAGCCCAACGCTCCTTTTGTCGGCACGATCGAGAAAAGCCCGAAGATCAGCCTGATCGGCACGCTTGCGATGCTGGTCGAGGCACCGGGTGATTTCGACCTGGTGCAGCAGGGCCGCATCTGGGCCCTTGCGGATGCGGTTTCCACCTGGCCCAACGTCCAGGAGGCTGTCATTGGCGTCACCAATGTGATGCTCGTATTCGAGCAGCCGCCGGCGGATATCGGCATGCTCAGTGCTTCGATCGTCGAGCTGTGGCATCGTGTGCCCGGCCGCAAGGCCGACGGGAAGCTCATCGAGATTCCCGTGGTCTATGGCGGCGAGCTCGGCTTCGATTTGCCGGCAGTCGCAAGCCGCGCCGGACTGCCGGAGCGCGACGTCATCAGGATTCACAGCGAAGGCGAATACACCGTCTGTGCGGTCGCGAGCTCGCCGGGGTTCGGCTATCTTCACGGCCTCGATCCGCGCATCACCATGCCGCGCAAATCCGTGCCGTCGCTCAACATGCGCGCAGGCTCGGTGACCATCGGTGGGATGCAGACGGGCGTCGCGGTGCTGACAAGTCCGAATGGATGGAATGCCATCGGTTGGGCCTCGATCGTGATGTTCGATCCGAATTCCGAGCAGCCCTCGCTCATGCTTCCGGGCGACCGTGTCAAATTCAGGATCGATCGGATCGAGCTGTGATCGAGATCCTGGCCAGCCCCGCCTTCAACACGATCCAGGACCTGGGCCGTCACGGCGCGCGCCGTTTCGGCGTGAGCACCTCGGGCGCCATGGATCCCGTCGCGCTCGCCGCCGGCAATGCGCTGCTCGGCAACGACGACAATGCGGCCGGCATCGAGATCCAGACCTTTCCGTTCCGCCTGCGCTTTTCGGCCGAGACGGCATTTGCGCTCACCGGCGCGGATCACGACGCGACACTGGCGGGATTGCCCGTTCGGCCGTGGTGGTGCACGCGCGCGAAGGCGGGCGACGTTCTCGCGATCACCGCGCCGCGGCGTGGTGCGCGGGTCTACACGACGTTCGGCGGCGGTGTCGATGTTCCGCGCGTGCTGGGTTCGCGCAGTACGCATGTACGCGGCGGCTTCGGCGGGCTCGAGGGCCGTACCTTGCAGGCGGGCGACGTCGTGCCGATCGGGAGTTCGTCGCACAGCGGCGAGGGCCGCTTCGACTTCGGCGTCGCGCCGCCGGATGTCGCGATCGAAGGCGCCGCTCCAGCGGATGATCGCGTGCTGCGGATACGCGTGATGCGGGCAGGCGAGTACGACCTGTTTTCCGAGGCGATGCAGGCGACGTTCTGGTCGACGCGATGGAAGATCAGCGCTCAGAGCGATCGAGGCGGCTACCGGCTCGCCGGCGGCAAGCTGACATTGGACGCGCCGGTCGAGATGCGCTCACACGGTGTGGTGGCCGGCGTCGTGCAGGTGCCGCCGGCCGGCGAGCCGATCATCCAGATGAGCGATGCCAATACGGCCGGTGGCTATCCTAAGATGGCGGCCGTGATCCAGGCCGACCTCTGGCGCCTCGGCCAGGCGGCACCGGGATCGGTCATCGCCTTCAGTGAGGTGAGCTATCAGGACGCGGTCGCGGCCATGGCTCCCGTCAACGACTATCTCGCGAAGCTACGCGCGACCGCGGATCTCTATCGAGCGCTTTGAGTGGACGTCAACAATAACAAGAGCAGGGTACGAGCATGAAAATCGGCATCAATTCGGACATGGGCGAAGGTTTTGGCAACTATCGCATCTGCGACGACGAGGCGCTGATGGGTATCATCTCGTCGGCCAACGTCGCGTGCGGTTTCCACGCCGGCGATCCCATCATCATGGATCGCATGGTTCGCCTGGCAAAGCAGAAGGGGGTCGAGGTCGGCGCCCATCCCGGCCTGCCTGACTTGCTCGGATTTGGCCGCCGCGTGATCCAGATGGATGCCGCCGAGCTCGAGAAGCACATGGTCTATCAGATCGGCGCCTTGCAGGCGATCGCGGCCAATGCGGGCCATCGCGTGACCCATGTCAGCTTCCACGCCGCGATGGGCAACATGGTCAATGCCGACCCTGACATGGCCGATGTCGTTGCCCGTGCGATTGCGACCATCAATCGCGATTTCATCGTGTTCTCGCAGCCTGACGCCGAGATCGTGCGCGCCGCGCGCAAGGTGGGCCTGCGCATCCTCACTCTGTTCCTGGCTGATCGCGCCTATGACGAGCACGGCCACCTGGTGTCCCGCAAGCTTCCGAACTCGGTCATCACCTCGACCGAGGCGGTGGCCGAGCGGGTCAAGCGCTTCCTCGACAGCGGCACCGTGGGGACCATAGAGGGCAAGTCGATCAAGGTCGAGGCGCGCTCGATCCTGATCCACAGCGACACGCCCGGATCGGTCAACCTTGCCGGCACGGTGCGCCGCGTGATCGAGCAGGGCGGCGGCGAAGTCACGCCGGCAACCGTCCTGCTCAACTGAGCGGGCGGATGCGCACAATCGGTGTGCCGTAGCCGACCGTTGCACCGGTCTGCGCGATCACGGCATCGACGGTGCCGGCGGCCGGCGCCACGATAGGCGCATACAAGAGCCCGATCTTGACGAGGCCGACGATCGCGCCGGCCTCGATGCGCTGGCCCTGTGCGACGAACGGCTTGTCCCGCCAGGGATGAGCCGCAAGGAAATGCCCTGCGACGTCGGCTTTGGCGATGACGGAATGGTCGGCGGCGGAGGCGGCAAGCGTCGGCGATACGGCCATTCGCGGTCCCGTGTCGACGACGAGCTTCAGGGACTGGCCGGGCTCCTCGATCTCGATCGTGTCGACCCCGGACCTTTCGAGGATCTGCGCCAGACGCGCGATGTCGGTCAGCTCGATCCGCATGTTCGGGTCTCCTCGACAAGGCGCACATTGGTCCTGAGCCGATCGAGATAGGTCGACATCTCGGCTTCGGCTGCCAGCGCATCGGCGTAAGCAGCTTGCTCGAACCGCATACTGCTGCCGAGCCGGGCCTGCCCGACGCGCCACAGATCGGCGCCGATCACGGTTGCGATCTTCGGGTAGCCGCCGGACGTCTGCGCGTCGCGCATCTGGATGATCGGCTGTCCGTTCGGCGGAATCTGGATGACGCCGGGGACGATTCCGTGCGAGCGCTTCTCGATCGGTGCCTTCGGCTTCACGGCGGGGCCTTGCAGGCGGTAGCCGTAACGGTTGCTCTGCGGCGTGATCTTCCAGCTGCTGGACCAGAACAGCGCCTGCGTGGCGGCGTCGAACCCGTCATACTCGCCGGCAATCACGACCCTGACGATGGTCTCGTCCGCGGCGGTGTTCGGCCGCGCCAGCGTGATCTCGGCCGGCTCGACCCCGAGCTCGTCGATGGTAGCGGTGGATGCCGCAGAGGGCAGGATGTCGCCCACCTGGAGCGGCCGTCCGTGCCAACCGCCGAACTCGCCGCGAAACTGGGTGCTGCGCGAGCCCAGCACCATGGGCACGTCGATGCCGCCGCCGATGGTCAGATAGAGCCGTGCGCCGCGGGGCATCGCCTTGATTGTCAGAATATCTCCGGCACGGGCGTGCGACCGCCACCATGGCGGGATCACGCGTCCTGCGATCTCGGCCTCGACACCGGCGCCCGTGAGAGCAAAGGCCATGTCCCGGCCGAAACGAAGCTTGAACGGCAGCATCGGAATTTCGATGCCGGCGGCGTTCTCGTCGTTGTCGAGAAGGATGTTGCCGGCACGCAGGGCGACATCGTCCATCGCACCCGACGTGCCGACCCCGAAGCGATACTGGTCGAAGCGGCCAAGATCCTGGACGCTGGCTGGCCCTGTGACTGACAGGATCTCGATCACCGGATCACCCGTTCGATCTCGAACCGGATCGTATCACCCGGCGCGAGCGCAGCCGGCGTCGGCCAGGACGGATCGAAGAAGGTCCAGCTCGTATGCCCGATGGCGTGCCAGCCGCTGGGGCCGGGCGATGCGGAGACACCGGTCTGCGATCCGCCGATCGACACCGAGCCGCCCGCGGAGCGTTGCAGCGGCGTCTGCCGCCGCGGCATGGTGATGCGCGGGTCCATGCCGCCGAGATAGCAATAGCCGGGATGGCTGCCGAGCGCGAACACCGTGTAGAGCGGGGCGGCATGGATCGAGACCACGTCGTCGACAGACAGGCCGCAATTATCGGCGACGGACTGAAGCTGCGATCCGATCTCGCCGCCATAGGTGACAGGTAGCCTGATCTCGCGGCCGCCGATCGCGAGGCCTTCCGCCGCGTCCCAGCCGTCGTTGAGCGCGGCGACCAGGGTGTCGAGCTCGCGCGGAGGCGTCTCGAAAGTCAGCATCATGTTGGTGATGCCAGGAATGGCCTCGCGGATTCCGGGCCATTTCGATGCAGTGGCCGCCAGCGCCCAGATGCGCCGCTGGTGCGGCAGGTCGAACGCGCCGGGTGCCTCGAATAGGAGCGCCGATGTCCCGAGCAGGCTGATCCGCGGCCGGTCGGACGCCGTCATTGCGCGGCCACCTTCTCATTCATCCAGTGCTCGAGATGGTGGATGTCGTAGCCGCCCCGGCAGAAGGTCGGATCGGTGAGGATCGCCTGGTGGAGCGGCACATTGGTTCGGATGCCTTCGGCGCGCAGCTCGGACAAGGCGACGCGCGCACGCGCCATAGCTTCGTCGCGGGTGCCGCCGTGGGCAATCAGCTTGCCGATCAGTGAGTCGTAGTGCCGGGGAACGGTGGCGCCGGCGGTGATATGCGAATCGACGCGGATGCCGATGCCGCCGGGAACATCCCAGCGCGTTATCGTGCCCGGCGAGGGCGCGAAGGTCATGGGGTCTTCGGCATTGATGCGGAATTCAATGGCATGGCCGATACGTGCGATGTCGCCTTGCACGATGCCCAACGGCTCGCCTTGCGCGATCTGGATCTGCGCCTTGACGATGTCGATGCCCGTCGTCATCTCGGTGACGGGATGCTCCACCTGGACGCGCGTGTTCATCTCGATGAAGAAGAACTGTCCGTCCTCGTAAAGGAATTCGAAGGTGCCGGCACCGCGATAGCCGATCCCCCGGCAGGCCTCGACGCAGCTCGCGCCTACCTGCTCGATCAGCGCGCGGTCGATACCTGTCGCGGGAGCTTCCTCGACTACTTTTTGGTTCCTCCGCTGGAGCGAGCAGTCGCGGTCGCCGAGCCAGAGATGGTTGTCGTGTTGATCGCACAGCACCTGGATCTCGATATGGCGCGGCTTTTCAAGGAATTTCTCGATATAGACCGCAGCGTTTTTGAAGGCCTTGCTGGCTTCCGCGCGGGTCAGCGCCAACGCCTCGTCCAGCGCGGCCTCGCTGCGCACGATCCGCATGCCGCGTCCGCCGCCGCCGCCGGCGGCCTTGATGATGACGGGGTATCCGATGTCGCGCGCGATCGCGCGCACCTCGGCCGGATCATCCGGTAGGGCGCTGTCCGGCCCGGGCACGCAAGGCACGCCCGCCAGCCGCATCGCGCGCTTGGCCGCGACCTTGTCGCCCATGATCCGGATACAATCGGCCGGCGGACCGATGAAGGTGAGGCCGGCGCGCGCGACCCGATCGGCGAACTCTGCACTCTCCGAGAGGAATCCGTAGCCGGGGTGAATCGCCTCGGCGCCGCTGGCCTCGGCTGCGAGCAGGATCGCCGCAACGTTGAGATAGGTGTTGCTCGCCGGTGCGGGCCCGATGCAAAGTGCCTCATCGGCGAGCGCGACATAGCGCGCGTCGCGGTCACCTTCGGAGTGAATGACGACCGTCTTGAGACCCATCGCCCGACAGGCGCGTTGGATGCGAAACGCGATCTCGCCGCGATTGGCGATCAGGACCTTGTCGAACATCAGGATGAACCCGCAGGACCGATCCGGAACAGGGCTTGCCCCGCTGCGATCTCCTCACCGTTCTCCGCGAGGACCGCAAGCACGACGCCGGGCGCCTCGGCGGCGATATCGATGAAGGTCTTCATCGCTTCGATGATGCAGATCTTCTGCCCAGCCTCGATCCGCGCGCCGACCTCGACCAGCGGCGGCTCGTCCGGCGCCGCAGCCCGGAAGAAGATGCCATGCATCGGTGCTGGCACGACGATGTCGGCGTTGGCCTCGGGAGCTGGGCTTTCCCTGTGATGGAGAGCAGGGGCCTCAACCTCGACCCCGTTTGCAGGCTGCGCCGGGGCCGCAGGAGCTCCTGCAGACGCTCGCTTGAGGATGCGGATGCGGGTGCCGTCCTCAGTAAGGTCCAGCTCCGCGATGGAGGAGCGCGTAACGAGATCGACGAGTTGTTCGATTTTGGCGAGGTCCACAGTCACGTTCCGCGTTGAGGGCCTGTCGAGTTCGGGGCGTTCATGCGTCACTCCGCAGGGGGGCGGCTCTTCTGTGCAAAATTGAGGCCGCCGACGACCTGCTGGGTCGGCAGGACTTCCATGAAGGCGACATTCATGCGGGCCGGCGATCCAACCGCGAATGCGATCGAATTGGCGATGTCCTCGGGCTGAAGTGAATCATAGTCGTCGAAGAAGCGACGCTTGGCTTCGGCGAGGTCACCCAGCAGCCGGCCGAAAACCTCGGTTTCGACCCGCGCGGGCGATATCTCGGTGACGCGGACCCGGGTTCCATAAAGATCGACACGCAGTTGCTGCGACAGCGAGTGAATGCCGGCCTTCGTGGCGTGATACACGGTGTTGCCGCCGCCGAATGCGTAATGGCCGGCGATCGAGGAGATGTTGACGACGTGGCCGCGGTCGCGGCGCACCATGCCGGGCACGATCAGCCGCGTCAGATGCAGGACCGCACGCAGATTGACGTCGATCAGGGCGTCGACATCCTCTGGCGTGGTGTCCAGGATATTTCCGCGCCGGGATTGGCCGGCATTGTTGACCAGGACGTCGAACTCGGCCGACTTCGCCAAGGCCGCAAGTGCATCGAGGTCGCTGATATCGACGGCGCAGGGGCGGCATCCGGTCTCTGCCGACAGGGCGCTCAGGCGCGTGGCGTCTCGGGCCACGGCGTAGACTTGGAGCCCTTCCGCACTCAGGCGGCGAACCGTCGCAGCCCCTATTCCGGAGGATGCGCCCGTCACCAGGGCCGTCCGATAGTCCGAAAATCCCATCCGCGAGGGCTCCTCTGCTACCGTCCCGACCCGCTGGTGGTGTCGGCTGCAACGCGAGCGGCGGACGAGTTCAGCACTAGCTATAGGCCCGTCAGGTTCCCAGTGGTAAGAACAATTCCTTCTGATCCCATAGCTTCAGCCTATTGCTGCTGCATTGCTCCCTGAGTGGATATCCGGAGACGCCGTATTGGATACGAAACGTTTGGAGGCCTTCATCAAGGTTGTGGATCTCGGCAGCATGACGAGCGCGGCGAAGGTGCTGAATGTCGCACAGCCGGCCCTGAGTCAGCACATTGCGAGCCTGGAGGCGGATTTCAAGTGCAAGCTGCTCGACCGCAGCGCCCGCGGGGTCAAGCCCACCGAGGCCGGACGAATCCTCTACCGCTACGCCAAATCGATCCAGCGGCAAATCGAAGAAGCCAGGCGCACCATTCTGGACAACAAGCCGGAGCTGACCGGCAACGTCACGATCGGTCTGGCCCCGCTCAGCTCAGCGGCATTGCTGGCGACCCCGCTGCTCACGCAGATACGCGAACGCTACCCCGGCATCGTGCCGCACATCTACGACAGCTCCGGGGTCATGCTCAGCGAGATGATGCTAAAGGGGAGCATGGATATGGCCGTCCTCTACGGCGAACGCCCGGTGACCGGTCTCGATTACAAGCCGCTGATGCGCGAGTACTTCTATTTCGTCGCGCCCCGCAGCATGTATCCGGAGAAGATGCCTTCGGAGGACGTTTCGGCGGCGGAGGTCGCGCAATTCGACCTGCTTCTGCCATATCGGGAATCCTTCCTGCGGCAGACGGTGGAACGGGTCTGCGCCGAGGTCGGGCTCCGCCCGCGCATCGTCGCCGAGATCCATTCCCAATCGACCCTTTCTTCCGCGATTGCCGCTGGAGTGGGGGCGGCTGTGCTGCCCATGTCGATCGCACAGGAGTTGCCGAACCTCGACGAACTCTGCATCCGGCGGATCAACACGCCGTCGGCTTCGCAGCAGATGTCGCTCTGCATCTCCGACAGCGCCCCGCTCTCCGACGCCGCATTCGCCGTCTACAAGATCCTGCTCGAGATCATCGTCAAGACCTGGGGGCCGTTCGATGCCCAGCCCGGCTCGGCTGCGATTGCCACGGGTGGCCCGACGTCGCCTCTGGACGGGCCGAAGCACGAGCCATAACGAAACACGATGCGGCAATCCCAAATTCTGAATTTGCCGCCTCAAGGCCGTTGGTTATGGAGGTGTAACGGAGATCGCGCTCGTAAGGAGGTTTTCATGGTGCATGTGATCAGGACATTCAATCGGCCCGCCGCCGAGCTTGTCGAGCGCATCAAGAAGTTTCCTCCGTCGACCCTGCACGAGGCTCAGGGGCGATCGGGCGCGCTGACCTCCCGCATCAAGCCGATCTATTCCGGCATGCGCGCCTGCGGACCGGCGCTGACCGTGAGCTGCCACCCCGGCGACAACATGATGCTGATCACAGCGATCTCGCTGGCCAAGCCAGGCGACGTGCTCGTGGTCAGCGCGGGCGATCATCCCGAGCAGGGTGGCTTCGGCGAGGTGCTGGCGACGGCCTGCGTCGCCAAGGGCATCGTCGGCCTGGTCACGGATGCCGGCGTTCGCGACGGCCTTGCGGTACGTGACACCGGCTTCAACGTCTTCTCCTACGGCCTCTGCATGAAGGGCACCGTCAAGGAGACCCTCGGCACCATCAATCAGCCGATCGTCATCGGCGGCATCGCCGTCCGTCCCGGCGACATCGTCAACGCCGATGACGATGGCGTCGTGATCGTGCCGAAGGAGAACATCGCCGATGTCTGCGTCAAGTCGGCGGCGCGCGAGGACAAGGAAGCCGGCGTGATGAAGGCCCTCAAGGCCGGTGGCGATATCCTCGAGCTCTCTGGCATCGGAAAGGTGCTCGAATCCAAGGGCTGCACCTTCGCCTGAGCGCGCAAGCGCCGCAGCACGCAGTTATGGGAAATCAGGTGTCAGCCATTCTCGGCTCGGGCGAGCATCGCTATCGCGTCATCGACAATTGGGCGAAGCTGCCAGACGGCTGGCAGCTCACCGATGTCGCCTCTGTCGCGGTTGACAGCAAGGATCGCATCTACGTCTTCAACCGTGGTGCCCATCCGATGGTGGTGTTCGACCGCGACGGCAATTTCCTGCGCGGCTGGGGCGAGGGGCTTTTCTCCCGCGCCCACGGCCTGCATATCGATGCCGACGACAACCTCTATTGCACCGACGACGGCGACCACACCGTGCGCAAATGCACCACCGATGGCAAGGTGTTGCTGACGATCGGCATCCCAGCAAAGCCGGCGCCGTTCATGAGTGGCGAGCCCTTCCATCGCTGCACCCACACCGCGCTGTCGCCGAAGGGCGAGATCTACGTCTCCGACGGCTACGGCAACGCCCGCATCCACAAATTCACGCCTGACGGCAAGCTGATCAAGAGCTGGGGCGCGCCCGGCACCGATCCCGGCCAGTTCAACATCGTGCACAATATCGTCGCTGATACCGATGGCTGGGTCTATGTCGCCGACCGCGAGAACCATCGCGTGCAGGTGTTCGACGGCAACGGCAAATACGAGGCGCAGTGGAATAACCTCCACCGGCCGTGCGCGCTGTGCCGCTGCGGCGGGGCTAAGAACCCGACCTTCGTCATCGGCGAACTCGGTCCCGCCATGCCGGTCAACCGCAAAGTGCCCAATCTCGGCCCGCGGCTGTCGATCGTGGACGCCAAGGGCAAGCGCATCGCGCGGCTCGGCGGCGAGGATGGCCCCGGTCTTGCGAGCGGCAAGTTCCTCGCGCCGCATGGGATCGCGCTAGACTCCAGAGGCGACATGTACGTTGGCGAGGTCGGCGTCACCGACTGGAAGACGAACTTCCCTGACGAGAAGATGCCGGCCGTGGTCCGCACTTCGCGTTGCCTGCAGAAGCTGGAGAAGGTGGCCGACGTTCCGCGCTAGACCGTTTCACAATCCCTTATAGCGCGCGAATTTCAACGAGCCTCAGACTCGTTGCTCCACTTGGGTAACGGTTCGGACCATATCCTGCCTCCTGCCGGAAATCGTGCCACGACTCGCGCGCCGGTACGCACCTCTCCCCGAGCCAACCCTGCAATTCGTGATCTTGAGCAATCGATGCGGAACTTGCGATCAAGATGAACGAATCCGACCCGCTGACTTTCGTCGATACTGGTTCGGCCTTCATGGCGGTTCAACAGAACGAGGCCGTCGGAATAGCATGACCATTACCAAGCTCGTGAACCAGTCCAAGGAGGCCGGGCAGAAAGATGATCGAGGAGCCCATGGTGCTGCAGCCGATCGGCGTTGGCATGAAGAAGGACGAGCCGGCGCTGCTCGCGAAGATCAACGAGACCCTGCTCGCGATGGACCAGGCCGGCGAGATCAACCAACTCTGGGACAAGTGGCTCGGTTCGAGCACCGAGTTTAAGAACACGCACCGATAAGGTCGCGCCGCTCAGCCAGTTGAAGTTCACGCCGCTCCCATGACCTAAGTTGGCGCCATTCACATCCATTGGAGCAAGCTTTATGCTTAGCCGCCCGCTGGCTGCTCTTTCGCCGCGCGTGTGTGTACTATCGAACGTGGTGCGAAGAACTTCAGCGGGGGGAAATGGCATTTTCGCCATCGAGTTGCGCCATGAGCCAATCTGCAAAGGCTCGTACCGCCGATCTCTGTCGGCTGGCCCGCGGGTAGATCAGGCGATGGCCGACGTAGCGGATATCGTTGGCGCGTCCTGCCAGTGGCGCAACCAATCGCCCGCTCGCCAGTTCGCGTTCGGCCAGAAGCGTTGATTCTAGCGCTACTCCCAGGCCCTCCGCGGCTGTCGCGATCGCGAGAAAGCTGCGATCGAATCTCATGCCGTGGAGCGCAGGGGCCTCCAATCCGTTGGCGGTGAACCATTGGTGCCACTGAATCTGCTTCACGTCAGAGCGGATCAGCGTCTGATCGAGGAGATCGGCAGGCTTCCTGATCGATTTTGCGAGGGCAGGCGAGCAGAGCGGGGTGACCGTCTCCTCCGGGAGAGGAAGAACCTCTACCCCCTCCGCGCGCGGCGGACCGTAAACAATGTCGATATCAAAATCATCATTGCTGAAGCGCGCGTACTCCGTGTTTGCAGCCAGTCGAACCTCGAGCTTCGGATAAGCGGCGAGAAACTGTGCAAGCCGTGGCGCAAGCCACTGCGCGGCAAAACTGGGTGCCGAATGGACGCGCACCAATTGTGGTCCGCGCGCCGCGACTTCCTCCAGACCACGGCGGAGCTGGTCGAAGGCCGCTCCCGTGTGGCGCATCAGGTTTTCGCCGGCCGGCGTGAGCCGCACCGATCGCGCACTGCGCTCGAAGAGAACGGTCCGAAGCGTGTCCTCCAGCTTGCGGATGGCATGACTGACGGCACTCGGCGTCAGGTGAAGCTCATTCGCCGCATCGCGGAATGATCCCGTGCGAGCGGCGGCTTCAAAGGCGCGAATTGCCGATATCGGGACATTCGACAGCATTCCATAAGTGAACCAGATTCATCGATCCGTGACAACTGTGCGTTTGTCTATTGCGCGTCCGCGGGCCATT
Source organism: Bradyrhizobium sp. CCBAU 25360 (assembly GCF_028128695.1). NCBI lineage: Bacteria > Pseudomonadati > Pseudomonadota > Alphaproteobacteria > Hyphomicrobiales > Nitrobacteraceae > Bradyrhizobium > Bradyrhizobium sp. CCBAU 25360. The sequence continues at coordinate 748,977 of NZ_LBJA01000001.1, read as the reverse complement.
CCTAGCCTTGCCAAGGAAAAACAATCTGCGGGAGGAACTGATGCTGCTCAGCGCTAAGACGGCCATCATTTCGGGCGCGGCCTCGCCGCGCGGCATCGGGCTGGCCACCGCACGGCGGTTCGCCGCCGAGGGCGCTCGGGTCGCCATTCTCGACATTGACGCGAGCGCGGCGGCGGATGCCGCGGCATCGCTTGGCAAGTCCCACATTGGCCTGCAATGCGACGTCGCCAACAAATCATCCTGCGAGCAGGCCGTCGCTCGCGTGATCGAATCCTTCGCAAGCATCGACATTCTCATCAACAACGCCGGCATCACCCAACCGGTCAGGTTCCTCGATATCTCGCCGGCTGATTGGGATCGCATTCAGGACGTCAATCTGAAGGGCATTCTGTTCCTCTCCCAGGCCGTGATCCCGCACATGCGCGCGCGCAAGTCCGGATCGATCGCCTGCATGTCCTCGGTTTCGGCCCAGCGCGGCGGCGGAATTTTTGGCGGTCCGCACTATTCGGCCGCGAAGGCTGGCGTGCTCGGTCTCGCCAAGGCGATGGCCCGTGAGTTCGGCCCGGACGGCATCCGCGTCAATTGCGTCACGCCCGGTCTGATCGGCACCGATATCACGGCCGGCAAGCTGACCGACGAGATGACGACGAAGATCCTGGAAGGCATTCCGCTCAATCGCCTCGGCACGGCAGATGACGTCGCCGGCATTTACACTTTCCTGGCCTCGGATCTCTCCGCCTACGTGACCGGTGCCGTGATCGACGTCAACGGCGGCATGCTCATCCACTGAGCGCAAGACAAGGTCAAGATCGATGGAAACGCTGACCAACACGCCCAAGCTGGCGGACCGCGCCTACAATATTCGCCGCAATGCGCTGCGCATGGGCGAGGTCCAGGGCCAAGGCTATATCGCCCAGGCGCTTGATATCTCCGACGTTCTCGCCGTGGCTTACTTTCACGCGATGCGCTACCGGCCGGACGATCCGTCCTGGGAGGAGCGCGATCGCTTCCTTCTCTCGAACGGGCACTACGCCATCGCGCTCTATGCGGCTTTGATCGAGGCCGGGATCGTCCCCGAGGAAGAACTCGAAACCTATGGCAGCGACGAGAGCCGCTTACCGATGTCGGGGATGGCCTCCTATACGCCGGGAATGGAAATGTCGGGCGGCTCGCTCGGGCTTGGGCTCAGCATCGCCGTCGGCATGGGCCTCGGGCTCAAGCGCAAGAAATCCGACGCGCGGGTGTACACGTTGTTCTCGGATGGCGAGCTCGACGAGGGCTCGGTCTGGGAGGCCATCCAGTCGGCGGGCCATTACAAGCTCGACAATCTGATCGGCATCGTCGACGTTAACAATCAGCAGGCGGACGGTCCTTCGACGCAGGTCATGGCGTTCGAACCGCTGGTCGAGAAGCTTCAGGCCTTTGGCTGGTTTGTGCAGCGCATCGACGGCAACGATCTCGACGTCGTGGTTGCCGCGTTCGATGTCGCCAAGTCTCATCCCGAGCCAAAACCCCGGATGATCGTCGCCGATACGCTGATGGGCAAGGGCGTTCCCTTCCTGGAGCAGCGCGAGAAGAACCATTTCATCCGCGTCGAGCAGCACGAATGGCAGCTTGCGCTGGCAGCGCTGGAAGCCGGGAGGCAGGCATGAAGACCGTCAGATCAGCACCCCCGCCGGGCAAACCGCGCCTGACCACCTCGGCCATGATCGCCTCGATCGCGGCTGAAGGGCAAAAGACGAAACCGGCGCCGTTTGGACACGCGCTCGTCGATCTCGCGCGCAGCCGTCCCGATGTGGTCGGCATGACGGCCGATCTCGGCAAATACACCGACCTGCACATCTTTGCGAAGGAATTCCCGGACCGCTATTACCAGATGGGCATGGCCGAGCAGCTTCTGTTCGGCGCGGCCTCAGGCCTTGCCGCCGAAGGCTTCATGCCATTCGCAACCACCTACGCTGTGTTCGCTTCGCGCCGTGCCTACGACTTCATCCATCAGACGATCGCGGAGGAAGACCGCAACGTGAAGATCGTCTGCGCATTGCCCGGTCTGACCTCGGGCTATGGCCCGAGCCATCAGGCCGCAGAGGATATCGCCCTGTTTCGCGCCATGCCGAACATGACGGTCATCGACCCCTGCGATGCCCATGAAATCGAGCAGGTGGTGCCCGCCGTTGCGGCGCATCACGGACCGGTCTACATGCGCCTGCTGCGGGGCCAGGTGCCGGTCGTGCTGGACGAATACGACTACAAGTTCGAGCTCGGCAAGGCCAAGCTGATCCGTGACGGAAAGGACGTCCTGATCATCTCATCGGGCATCATGACCATGCGTGCGCTCGAGGCGGTGCAAACTCTGACGAACGACCGCGTCGATGCCGCGGTGCTCCACGTTCCGACCATCAAGCCGCTCGACGCCGAGACGATCCTGCGTGAAGCCGGCAAATCAGGCCGCCTGGTCGTCGTTGCCGAAAACCACACGACGATCGGCGGGCTTGGCGAGGCGATTGCCGCACTCCTGATGCGTTCCGGCGTTCATCCGCCGTTCCGCCAGATTGCGTTGCCTGACGAATTTCTTGACGCCGGCGCACTTCCGACGCTGCACGACCGCTACGGCATTTCCACCGCCGAGGTCGCAAGGCAGATCAAGCAGTGGCTTTAGCGCACCGGCACTAAGCGCCAGCCAGGCCAAATACGAGTGAAGTGTTCCGCCCGCTGCATATTGCGGCGGGCGAGCGATGGCTGTTGCCCGAATGGGGCCGGCGAAGAGCCCGGAGAGCTGAAAACAGCGCAGGCTCATGCAGCCGGCACAACGTCAATACAGGACCAGGAGGAAAACATGACTGTCTCGAAACCCGGACGCATCAGCCGCCGTTCGCTATTAATCGCGGCGAGCGCGGTACCTCTCTGCGGGATTCTGACCCGTCCGGCGTCTGCCGCCGAGTTCGTCTACAAGTTCGCAACCGGACAGGACCCGACCCATCCGGTGAACATCCGCGCGCAGGAGGCGATCGACCGCATCCGCGAAGCGACCAGCGGACGGCTGGAGATCAGGCTGTTCCCGGCCAATCAGCTCGGCTCCGACACCGAGCTCCTGAGCCAGGTGCGCAGCGGCGGCGTTGAGTTCTTCAACCAATCGTCTTCGATCCTTGCCACGCTGGTGCCGAGCTCCGGCATCGTGAACACGGGTTTCGCATTCACCGACTACGACAGCGTATGGAAGGCGATGGATGGCGACCTCGGCAGCTACATCCGGGCGCAGATCGCCAAGACGCCGATCATGGCGGTGTCGAAGGCCTGGGACAACGGCTTCCGCCAGGTGACCTCGTCCGGCCGCGAGATCCGCACCCCGGATGATCTGAAGAATTTCCAGATCCGGGTTCCGCCCGCGCCGCTGCTGACCTCGCTGTTCAAGGCGCTCGGCGCCGGGCCGACGCCGATCAACTTCAACGAGGTCTATTCCGCGTTGCAGACCAAAGTTGTCGACGGCCAGGAGAATCCATTGCCCATCATCGCGACCGCGCGCCTCTATGAGGTGCAGAGCACGTGCAGCCTGACGGGGCACGTCTGGGACGGCTACTGGATCCTCGGCAACAAGCGTGCCTTCGAGCGCCTGCCCAAGGACGTGCAGGAGATCGTGACGCGCGAGCTCGACCGCTCCGCGGTCGATCAGCGTGCCGACATCGCAAAGCTCAGCCAGTCGCTGCGCAACGATCTCTCGGCCAAGGGCCTCAAATTCATCGACGTCGATCGCGCCGCTTTCCGCCAGGCCTTGTCCAAAACCAGCTTCTACGCCGACTGGAAAGCCAAGTTTGGCGAGGAGGCATGGTCGCAGCTCGAAAAAGCCGCGGGCCAGCTATCATGACCGGCGTGAGCCATCCGCCCCACGTCAATGCCGGTGTGGCGGCCAGCGCCCCGCATGCAGGCCGGCGCAGTTGGGTGATAACGGCGAACACGGTGCTTGGTCATGTCGTGGCGGTCCCGGCAGCACTGCTCGTGCTGGCGGAGATCGCTGTGCTGTCTGCCGGCATCGTGGGGCGATACGTGTTCCACTCGCCGATCATCTGGTCCGACGAGCTTGCCGGCATTCTCTTCCTCTGGCTGGCCATGTTCGGTTCCGTGATCGCATTCCAGCGCGGCGAACACATGCGGATGACGGCTATTGTTGGCGTTCTCAGTGCGGAGCATCGCGCGTTCCTGGATGTCGTAGCGGCCGCAGCATCGCTGGCATTTCTTGCGCTCGTTGTCTGGCCGGCCTATGAATTTGCGGCCGACGAGGCCTTTGTCACGACGCCGGCGCTCGAGATCGTCAACAGCTGGCGCGCGGCGGCGCTACCGATCGGCATCAGCTTGATGCTGATCGCAGCGGTGCTCCGCCTCATGCGCATCGCGAGCCCGCGCAGCTTGTTGGCTTCCTTAGCGCTCGTCGCAGGCATCATTGCGACCTTCGTTCTGCTCGCTCCCGTCTTGAAGCCGCTCGGCAATTTGAACCTCCTGATCTTCTTCGTGTTCGTTGTGGGGGCGATGGTCTTTGCGGCTGTGCCGATCGCGTTCGCATTTGGTCTAGCGACGGTCGGCTATCTCGCCTTGACGACCAGCACGCCCGACGTGGTGATGATAGGACGGATGGACGAGGGCATGAGCCACCTGATCCTGCTCGCCGTGCCGCTCTTCGTCTTTCTCGGCCTCCTGATCGAGATGACAGGCATGGCACGCGCCATGGTCAGCTTCCTGGCGAGCCTGCTGGGCCACGTGCGCGGCGGTCTGCACTACGTGCTGGTCGGAGCGATGTATCTGGTCTCGGGCATTTCCGGCTCCAAAGCGGCGGACATGGCTGCGGTGGCACCCGTCCTATTTCCCGAGATGCGGCAGCGTGGCGCCAAGCCCGGCGATCTCGTTGCACTCCTGGCGGCAACCGGAGCGCAAACCGAGACCATTCCTCCTTCACTGGTCCTGATCACCATCGGCTCGGTGACGGGCGTGTCAATCTCGGCGCTGTTCACCGGCGGGCTGCTTCCGGGCTTGGTGCTCGCGGTCATGCTCGCTGCCGTCGTCTGGTGGCGGTACCGCCGCGAAGACCTGTCTCACGTCAAACGGGCTACCGGCCGGCAGATCGGCCGCGCCTTCGTGATCGCGATACCCGCCATCGCGCTACCATTTGTGATCCGAACCGCCGTGGTCGAAGGGGTTGCGACGGCGACGGAAGTCTCGACGATCGGCATCCTGTACTCGGTCGGCGCGGGTCTGTTCATCTATCGGCAGTTCGACTGGCGTCGTATATATCCGATGCTCGTCGAGACAGCTTCGTTATCGGGGGCAATTCTGCTCATTATCGGCGCGGCCACAGGCATGGCCTGGGCGCTGACCCAATCGGGATTTTCGGCCTCTCTGGCCAAATTCATGACCGGCCTTCCGGGCGGGGTCCCCGTCTTCCTGGCCGTGACGATCGTGACTTTCGTTATCCTCGGCAGCGTGCTGGAGGGAATCCCGGCCATCGTCCTGTTCGGGCCGCTGCTGTTCCCGATCGCGCGGCAGGTCGGGGTGCACGACGTCCACTACGCGATGGTCGTCGTTCTCGCCATGGGCATCGGCCTGTTCGCGCCGCCGTTCGGCGTCGGCTACTACGCGGCCTGCGCCATCAGCCGCATCAATCCTGACGAAGGCATGAAGCCGATCGTGGGCTATATGATCGCGCTCCTGATCGGCACGCTGATCGTTGCCGCCGTGCCCTGGCTCGCGATCGGCTTCCTTTGATAAAGGGCGAGGCGCCCTCGCGGGAAACATCGCGCTGGCATCCCCTCAGGCGAATTTCGGCAGGTGCAGCGGCAGGCCCTCACAAGGCATATCGATCTCTTCGACCTGGCCCTTGCCGACCTCGGTCACCCGTAGCTTCCTGCCTTCGAGCGCAAAGGCACAGTTCGTCGGCTGGGGTCCGTCCAGGACCAGACGATCGGCGACCTCACCCCGCCGGTCTAGCACCGTAACGTTCATCTGGTTGTAGACCGTGCAATAGAGCCGGCCGTCTGTTCCGAAGGCCATCCCGTCCGGTCCTTTGAAGTCCGGATTGGCATCCGGCTGCAGCACGTTGCCAAAGATTACACGTTTAGGCGACGCCTGGCCAAGCACGTCATATCGATAGATCTCGCCAGTGAAGGACGCGTTGGCGTAGAGGTGGTTGTCGGGACCGAAGGCAATGCCGTTGGTGAAGCGAATCTTGCGATCGAGCACGCGGAGCACCTTCATGGCTGACGGATCGATCTCATACACACGGCCGTCCCAGTCGAGATCCATATAGCCGTCGACGAAAGCCTGGCCGTTGATGAAATCCTCGGCGGCCATTCCGGAATCGGTCATGTAGAGCAATCCGTTCGGACCGAAGCAGAGGTCGTTCGGAAACAGAAAGCGCTCCGCGCCTTCGCCCTGCATGCGCCGGATCTCGTTTCCGCGCTCGTCGATGCAGATCAGCGCCTGCAAACCAGCTTCCGCGATCCAGATCCGGCCGTGGCCATCGGTCGTCAGTCCATTCGGACGGCCACCCGTCGTCCGGATCACGCGGCGATTGCCGCGAGGATCGAGCCGCGTCACGCAAAGGGTCGACGCGGACATCTCCGTGACATACATCGAGCCGTCGGGCAGGCACACCGGACCCTCCGGCGCGCCAATTCCGCTTGAAAACAGTCTCGACGCCATTCATCCCTCCCGTTTTCGAATGTTGCTCTCGCTTATGCGATGACCAGGCCGCTGGCCGGATCAATCAGCACCACGCGATTGAGGTCGATGGCGAGATCGATTAGCTCGCCATAGCTGCTGACGTCATGGGCCTGCAGTTCGGCAACGGCATCGACGCCACCGATCTTGATGGTGGTGAAGGTGCGTGTCCCCGTCGGCTGAATGAGATCGGCAGTGGCCGAATAGGAGACCACGCCGTCGCGCAACGGCCCGCTGGCCCGACTGAAGTGCTGGGGCCGAATGCCGACGAGAATCTCTCGTCCATCCATACTGGCCAGCGGCCTCGTCTTCGCGCTCGGAAGCGTCAGTCCACCGCCGGATTGAAACACCACTGCTGCGTCGGGACCGTTTGTCCTAAGGGTTGCCGGGATGAGGTTGATCGACGGGGAGCCGAGAAAGCCGGCGACGAACCCCGTACGGGGCCGCTCGAATAGTTCCAGCGGAGCACCCTGTTGCTCGATGTTTCCGTCACGCAGCAGCACGATGCGGTCGGCCAGTGTCATCGCCTCGACCTGATCATGGGTGACGTAGATCATGGTCGTCGTGATCTCGTGATGCAGGCGCTTGATCTCGGTGCGCATCTCGTCACGCAACTGAGCGTCGAGATTCGAGAGCGGCTCGTCGAACAGGAACAGGTCGGCCTTGCGGACGATGGCGCGGCCGATGGCGACGCGCTGACGCTGTCCTCCGGACAGCTGCCTCGGATAGCGCTGCAGGAAATTGCCGATGCCGAGCAACTCGGCGGCTTCACTGACCCGCTTCCTGATCTCGATCTCGGGAGTCTTGCGGGCGCGCAGACCGAAGGCGATGTTCTCGCTGACGGTCAGATAGGGGTAGAGCGCATAGTTCTGAAACACCATCGCGATATTGCGCTCGCGCGGGCGCAGATCGTTGACCACCGCGCCCCCGATGGTGATCGTTCCCCCATCCGGATCCTCGAGACCGGCGATGGTCCGCAATAGAGTGCTCTTGCCGCAGCCGGACGGCCCCACGAGAACCGCGAATTCGCCATCGGCGATGGTGAGATCAACTCCCCGGACCGCATGCACGTTGCCGTAATATTTGTGTACTCCGGACAGCTTGACGTCAGCCACTCCGCTCTCCCTAACCCTTGACTGCGCCCAGCGAGATGCCGCGCACGAGATAGCGCTGCATCACCGAGACCGCGACGAAGATCGGCAACGTCCCCAGGACCGACATCGCCGCGATCTTTGCCCAGAAATTCGATTGGCCGCCGAAATAGTGCGTCAGCATGACCGGAAAGGTGATGACCTCGGTGCGCGTGAGCACGAGTGCGAACAGAAAGTCGTTCCAGGCGAAGACGAAGGTGAAGACCGACGTCGCCATGAGGCCGGGGCGAACCATCGGGAAAACGACCTTCCAGATTACCTCCCATCGATTGAGTCCATCGACCAGCGCGCTCTCCTCGAGCTCCAGCGGAACGTCGACGATGTAGCCGCGCATCATCCAGATCACGTAGGGGAGATTGAATGCGGTGTAGAGGAGGATCAGCCCGAAATAACCGTCGACGAGGCCAAAATACACGTAGATCAGGAAGATCGGGAAGACGACCGCGATCGGCGGGATCATGCGCTGGGAGATAATCCACATCGCGAGGTTCTCGCCGCCGGTGCCGAACCGGGCGAGGCTGTAGGCGCAGAGCGTCCCGAGAACGATTGCGATGCCGGAGCTGACGCCGGCGACGATCAGGCTGTTCAGGATCGCCAGGACGTCGCCATCTCTAAACAGGACGTAATAGTTCGAGAACTGGATCTGCCCGGGAATCCACAAGGGCGGAACATGATAGATCTCGTCCGGGGTCTTGAACGAAATCATGAACAGCCAGTAGACCGGAAACAGGAACAGCAGGGTCACGATGCCGGCGCCGAGATAGCGGACAGCGAGAATGCGGGCTTTTCTGGCCGGAAGCCTGCCGATCCTCATCGCGCAAGCTCCATGCGCTTGAGGACCAGGGTCGTGATCAGCGTCAGTAGCGCAATCACCAAGAAGGAGATCGCGGCTGTGTAACTGGTCTCGAATTGCGAGAAACCCTGCACATAGGTGTAGAGCGAGATGGTCTCGGTCATCGAGCCCGGCCCGCCTTCGGTTAGGGCCCAAATGATGTCGAACATGCGAACGAGATCGAGGCCGCGGATAAGGCAGGCCACGGCGATCACGGGCGCGATCGCCGGCAGAACGATTGCGCCAAGCACGCGCAGATACGACGCTCCATCGATCTCCGCGGCTTCGAGCTGCGACTGGTCAACATTCGACAGCGCAGCAAGCAGCAGCAGGAACATGAATGGCGACCACTGCCAAACTTCGCAGATGATGATCGCTGGATAGACGTAGGCGGGATTGACGGTCCATAGGATCCGCACTGGCTCGCCGGCGAAGAAACTCAGAATCTGGCCAATCGGGCCGAAGCGTACGTCGAACATCAGACGCCACGTCGCGCCCGCGACTATAGGAGAGATAACCGTCGGAAGCACCAGCAGTGCGACGAAGATCTGTCGACCCGGCATGCGATCGATGAAGAGCTGCGCCATCAGGAACCCGATCAGCAGCTCCAGGGGGAGGGCGATCGCGGTGATGATGGCGGTGTGGCCGAGCGAAGCCCAGAGGCGGGCATCCCTGAACAGCTCCGCATAGTTCAAAAAGCCAACAAAGGAGGTGTCGTTCTCGGTCATCGTGATGCGCTGAAAGCTCACGATCAGCGAGTAGATCAGAGGGAACAGGCCGACCAGGAGGAGAATCAGAATGGCCGGGGCGACGATGAGATAGGGCAGGCGGTCCTCGAGCATGCGCCCGAAGCGGCTGGGGCGGCGCTGCTCGGCGCCATTGAGGCTCACAGAAACTGTCATCATTAGTCCGGAAAACGGCACCGCACGGGAGGGCGACGCCGCCCGTGCGATATCCAGCCAATTATTGCGGGTAGGCGCCGGGCTTTGCGGCCCAGACCTTGTAGACGGCTTTCTGGTTCTCGATGCCGACCTTCTCGGTGATCGCGTCGAATTGTTGCGCCATGCGACCGAGAATGGCCTTGGGATCTTCGCCGGCCCAGAGGCTCGAGATCGCCTTGGTCATCGCCTCGTCGTACTTGTCCTGTTGCAGTAGCGAGAGATCGAGGAGGCCCTTCTCACCGGATGACTTGATCGTATCGAGATAGGCTGGAGCATCGGGCCACAGCGCACGGTATTTCTCGCTGGCGTAGTGCGATAGGCGGAACGGATCGCGCAGCGTATAGGGGAGCTGGACCCGCTCGAGGCTCGTCTTCTTGCTGTTCAGCCACTGAATGAAGAGATACGCGGCCTCCTTGTTCTTGCTGGTGGCCGAGACCGACAGGTCGAAGCCGACCCCGAGCTCGGGACGGCCGAGAGGCGTGAGCGCGTAGCCGACCTTGCCGGCGACCTGCGATTTCGGTACCCACTTCAGTGCTTCCTCGCCCGAGCCATAGCCCGCGGCCCAGCGGCCGTAGGGCGGCCAGGAGATCGTCATCGCGGTCGTGCCCTGAAGGAACGCGGCGAGGTTGTCCACGAAATTCCACTGCTCCACGCCCGGCGGCATAAACTTGTTCTCCGCCAGCATCTGCTTGAACACCTTGAGACCGACCTCGCCATTCACCGTCGCCTTCATGGTGTCGGCATTGAAGAACTTGCCGCCCTCCATGCGGAAGCGTTCCTGGAACATGTATTGCGGATAGGGCGCGGTGCGGAAGAATCCGGCGCCGTAGACCTTCGGCGCCATCTTGTCGGTGATGAACTGGCCGATCTCGTCGAACTGTTTCCAGTCCTTTGGCGGGGCCAGCTCGTAGCCGAACTTGGCCTTGAACGCGTCCTTCATCTTCGGATCGTCGAAGATGTCCTTCCGGTAGTAGAGCAGCATCACGTCGCCATCGTCCGGGAAGCCGTAGATCTTCCCGTCATACTGCATCTGGTTGTCGCGATAGGCGGCCGCGATGTCCTGCAACTCGTCGCGGTAGCCAAACTTGTCGACATACTTGTCGAGAGGCTCGAGCGCGCCTGCACGCGCAAGGTCGGGCATCCAGGACGGAATGACGTTCAGCGCGTCATAGGCTCCGGCGCCTGATTTGAAATCCTGCATGATCTTGGTGAACATCTGATCGGTCGGCACTTCGACCACCTTCACCTTGATGCCGGTGAGCTTCTCCCATTGCGGGCCCGAATAGTTCAGCGGGTCGAGCGACTGCAGGCCGGCCTCCCAGACGATACTGATGGTCGTGCCAGCATACTTCTTCGCTGCTTCCACCGCTGTGTCGGCGGCATCCTTGTCGGCAGCCGGCGCTGGACCTGCAGCCAGCGCTAGCACTGCGGCCGCGGCGAAAAACGTCCTGAACTTCATCCCTTCCTCCTCCTCCTCCTGGGCGTCCGGAGTCCGGGAGAGCCGGCTTCGGAGCGCTTCTCACGTGATCCCCGCCTGGTTAGCCAGCCGCAGGCGTGAACGGACCCTGTCGGCGGCGACCTGGCCGAAAGAAACAAATTCATCTATGTCGAGGATTTGCAGCGCAGGCGCATCGCAGGTCCGGGCTTGTCGCCCGCAACCTGAATGGACGCCAGTTGGCGTTGTAGAAGCACGCATCCTCCCCAAAACGCTCGAGAGCGTTGACTTTGGGGCTAGTCTGCGTCGAGGCGGAACTGGCCGACAAATGAGAACTTTGCAAGCATCGGTGAACCGCAGTCACCTATCTGCTGGCGGCTCCAAGAAGTACAACGGTCGATTATGCAGTTGCCCGGATCGGGCTGGAGAACAAGCTTGCTGGACGATCCAAACCGTAATGTTCGCGCAGGGTGGTGCCGGCGTAATCGTGGCGGAACAGGCCGCGCTTGCGCAGGACCGGCACGACCTGCTCGGCGAACAGGTCGAAGCCACCTGGCAGCCATGGCGGCATGACGTTGAAGCCGTCGGCAGCACCATTCTCAAACCAGGTCTGGATGTGATCGGCGATCTTTTCCGGTGGGCCGGCGATCACGCAATGGCCGCGCGCGCCGGCGAGCCGCTGTACGAGTTGACGGATCGTCGGTTTCTCGCGATCGACAATGTCGACCACGAGCTTGAACCGGCTGGCAACGCCATGCGCGCCGTCGGTGTCGATTAGATGGCGCGGGAAGGGACCGTCAAGATCGAAGCCGGTGAGGTCGAGCCCGGTCATCTGGCGGAGCTGGGTCAGTGAGAACTCCGGCTGGATCAGGGCGTTGAACTCCTCCTGGAGCCGGTCCGCTTCAACTTGCGTGCTCGCGATGAACGGGGAAATGCCGGGCAAAATCTTGATTTGGTCGGAGCTACGGTCGAAAGCAAGCGCCTGGCGCTTGATGTCGGCATAGAACTCCTGCGCGCTTGCCAAGGTCTGATGCGCGGTGAAGATGGCTTCGGCAAAGCGGGCGGCAAAGGCACGCCCATCCTCGGACGAGCCGGCCTGGACATAGACCGGGCGGCCCTGCGGTGTCCGCGACACGTTGAGCGGACCGCGCACACGAAAGTGCTTTCCAATGTGGTCGATGGTGTGGATCTTGTTCGTGTCGGCGAAGATGCCCGACACGGGATCGTTGACCAGCGCGTCGTCTTCCCAACTGTCCCATAGCCTCGTGATGACATCGAGATATTCCCGCGCCCGCTCGTAGCGCTCGTGATGCGGAGGATGCTCGGGCAGCCCGAAATTCTGCGCCGCCTGGGGCGAACTCGTCGTCACGATGTTCCAGCCTGCGCGGCCGCTGCTAATATGATCGAGCGAGGCGAACAGCCGAGCGAGATTGTATGGTTCCGTGTAGGTCGTCGACGCGGTCGCGATCAGGCCGATGCACTTTGTCGCGGACGCGATTGCGGTGAGCAGCGTGATCGGCTCAAGGCGGAAGCGCTGTGCGTAGCGGACATTGTCAGCTAGCACGGGACCATCGGCGAAGAACACGGCGTCGAATTTGTGTGCTTCGGCGCGTTGCGCCAGCTCCTGATAGTAGGTGACGTCGAGGATACGGTCCGTTGTCGAGAGCTTGTGGCGCCAGGCCGCCTCGTGATGGCCGTCCGGGTAGATGAAGAAGTTCAGGGAAAGTTGCCGCTGGCGCATTGCGTGACTCGCAAATGTTTGGTCATTGTGGGGGGGGTCGGTTGGCGATCGAGACGTGGCTCGACTGTATGTCGGGCATCGCGAAGCTGTCGATGAAATGAATTTGCGTTGTTGCAGGGGATGCGAACATGAAACTCGTGAGCGCATCATCTAACAGAGACGAGTGCGTTTGTTGTCAGCAACGATCGCGGTGTTTCAGGCCGCTTCGAGCGCCGATTGACTCGATTTGACCTGCCTTCTGGCGCGCAAGGCCATCAGATAATCCGTGACCATTGCAAATATTTCCGTGGCCGATTGACCGACGAAGCGATCGTCGCGCGCTACGGAAAACAAAGCTGGTTTCGTTTCATTGACTGGATCGCGATCGCTTTTACGATCCGCGAGGTACAAGCGAGGTCGTTTACTATGCGGCAATCCGATCTACTCGTCTTTTGTGACGCTGCCCGGTTGAGCTCGGCTCGGAGCGCGTGCGGTGCCACCGCTATGGCGGAAAGCTGTACCGCCGGGATCCGTGCACGGCTGAAAGCCTAGCACCCGCAGGGGCACACGGGTCCCCGACGACCAACCCATGAAAATCCATCACTTCCAGCCGCCGGCGCGATCGGCGCACGGCGGAGCCTTGCCCAGACAATCATAGGAAACCATGATCATGAGCAATCGAAATACCATCGACAACGTCATTCCGCGCGCCGATATCGTCAAACGCGCGGCGAGACTTGGTGCCGAGATCCGGAACGTCAAGCTGTCCGGCGATCTGTCCGATGATGTCATTTCCGCCATCAACCAGGTGCTGCTCGAGCACAAAGTGATCTTCTTGCGCGACCAGGGCCATCTCGACGATGCCGAGCAGGAGTGCTTTGCCGTCCGCCTCGGAACGCTCGTGCCGCACCCCACGGTCGGAGCGATCAAGGGCACATCGTCGATCCTCGAACTGGACTCCGATCGCGGCGGCGGCAGAGCAGACCAGTGGCACACGGATGTCACCTTCGTGGACGCCTACCCGAAGATCTCCCTGCTGCGCGGCGTGGTGATCCCACCCTATGGCGGCGACACTGTGTGGTCGAACACGGCCGCGGCCTACCTCGACCTCCCGGCGCCGCTGCGCAAGCTCGCCGACGAGCTCTGGGCGGTTCACAGCAACGCCTACGACTACGCCGTGAAGACGCGCGCGACGGAAGCGGACAGAAAACACTTCGATGAGGTGTTCACCGGCACCATCTACGAAACCGAACATCCGGTAGTAAGGGTTCATCCCGAGACCGGCGAGCGCTCGCTTGTGCTCGGCAATTTCGTTCAGCGCTTCGTCGGCTTGCCGAAATACGACGGTCAGAAGCTGTTCGAGCTGTTCCAGTCCCATATCACCGCGCCCGAAAACACCGTGCGCTGGAGCTGGCAGGCCGGCGACGTCGCGATCTGGGACAATCGTGCCACCCAGCACTACGCTGTCAACGACTATGGCGATCAGCACCGCATCGTTCGCCGCGCCACCATCGATGGCGATGTTCCGCTCAGCGTCGATGGCCGCCGCAGCGTGACGCGTGTCAAGACACCGAAACCCCAGACGGTCAAGGCCGCCTGATTTCCGCCTTAGCATAGGATTTGCACAATGAACTCTCAGTTTCGATTCCCTGGCGCGCGGCGTCGCGCCTTGCGGGTGCTGCTGGCGGGCGCCTTGGCAGTCGGCCTCGTAACTCCGGCCTTCGCGGAGCCGCCGCTCGAGAAGTCCGAGATCCGCTACCAGGGCTGGGCCGGACAGGTGACGTTTATCGAGCTCGCCGACGATCTTGGCTATCTCGCGCCGTTGAAGCTGAAATGGGTCGGCAACACCATCAGCGGCCCGCAGGACATCCAGACCGTCGTGACCGGCGATATCGACATCGGCGGCGCTTTCTACGGCGCGATCCTCAAGCTTATCGCGGCGCGCGCACCGATCAAGGCGGTGGTTGGCTATTACGGCTCCGATGCCAACACCTACTACGGCTACTACGTGAAGGACGACAGTCCAATCAAGACAGCGCGCGACCTGATCGGCAAGAAGGTCGCAGTCAACACGCTCGGCGCGCATCTGGAGTTCGTGCTGCGTGAGTATCTCGCCCGTAACGGCCTCTCGGCGAGCGAGGCCAAGCAGGTGACCCTGGTGGCCATCCCGCCCGTGAGCGGCGAGCAAGCGCTGCGCCAGGGCCAGGTCGAGGTCAGCGCGCTCAGCGGCGTGCTGCGCGACAAGGCGCTCGATCGCGGCGGCATCCACTCGCTATTTAATGACACCGACCTGTTCGGTCAGTTCACCGGCGGTTCCTATGTGCTGCGGGACAAGTTCATCAAGGACAATCCCGAGGCCTCCCGCAGATTGGTCGAGGGCATCTCGCGGGCGATCGCATGGGCGCAGACGGCGCCGCCGGAGGAGGTGCGTGCACGCTTCGACAGGATCATCGCCGACCGCAAGCGCAACGAGGATGGCTCCTCGATCAAATACTGGAAGAGCACCGGCGTTGCGAGCAAGGGCGGCGTGATCTCTGATGCGGAGATCCAGGTGTGGATCGACTGGCTGGAGAAGGACGGGCTGTTCAAACCCGGCCAGATCAAGGCCTCCAATACCTACACCAACGCGTTCAACTATTTCCGTCCCGGCAAGACGGCGGATGCGCAATGAGTTTTGTCAAGATCAGCTTCGAGCGGGTCCGAAAGGACTTCGTCGCGCGAGGTGAAGCAGGCCGCCCGCCGGACCGATTCACTGCGCTGGAGAACATTACCCTGGATGTTCGTGCAGGCGAGTTCCTGGCTCTGGTCGGCCCGAGTGGCTGTGGGAAATCGACACTGCTCGATTTGCTCGGGGGGCTCACGACCCCGACCAGTGGCCGCATCCTGCTGGACGGGCGGCCGATCACGGGTCCTGGTCGCGACCGCGGCATCGTGTTCCAGCAATACGCGCTATTTCCCTGGCGCACGGCCGCGGAGAATGTCGAGTTCGGGCTCGACATCGGCGGGCTCCACGCTCGTCGGCGGCGCGAGATCGCACACCATTTCCTTGATCTCGTCGGCCTGTCCGGCTTTGCCAATCGTTATCCGCACGAACTCTCCGGCGGCATGAAGCAGCGCGTCGCGATCGCGCGCAGCCTCGCCTATGACCCGGAAGTGCTGCTGATGGACGAACCGTTCGCCGCGCTCGATGCCCAGACCCGGGAGACGCTGCAAGGCGAGTTGCTGCGGATCTGGCGCGCCACCGGCAAGACCATCGTCTTCATCACCCATGGCATCGACGAGGCGGTCGTGCTCGGCCAACGCGTGGCGGTGATGACGTCGCGCCCGGGCCGCATCAAGCAGCTCATCGAGATTCCCGCCTCGCTGCGCAACGAGGCAGACGACGTGCGCTCGCTGCCGGAGTTCGGCCAGGTGCGGCATGAAATCTGGAGTCAACTCCGCGACGAGGTGCAGAAAGCACAGCAGGGGCAATTGAGCGGCGGAGCTGGTGCGCTTCGTGTCAATTCCGAGGTAAAGGAGGTTGCCCATGTCTAGCCTGGAAACGCTGACATTGCTGGAGCTCGCGCATGGGCGTTCGACGTCGGTAGCGGGCGTACAACATGGACCGTCCCGGATCCGCAACGGGCTTCATAACCCTATTCGCGGGCTTGCCGCATTAGGACACCGGTCCCTGCTACTCATTCTGTTGCTGTCGGTGTGGGAGGCGGCCCCAAGGCTCGAGCTGATCGATCCCGTATTCCTACCGCCGTTTTCAGAGGTGATCGCCGCCGGCTGGCAGCTGGCGCAAACCGGCGAGCTTTATGACGATGTCTCGGCGAGCTTGCTGCGCGCCCTGAGCGGTTTCCTGATCTCGGTCGCCTTGATTGTCCCGCTTGGGCTCGCCGTCGGCTGGTATGCTCGGCTCGGCAATCTTCTGAACCAATTCATCGAGATTTGCCGCAACACCGCGCCGCTGGCGCTGTTGCCGGTATTCATCCTGCTGCTCGGCATCGGCGAGATGTCGAAGATTACCATGGTGATCTATAGCTGCGCCTGGCCGCTGCTGCTCAATACCATCGCCGCGGTGAAGCAGGTCGATCCGCTGCTGATCAAGTCGGCGCGGACGATGGGTGCGACGCCGCAACAGTTGTTTCGGAAGGTGATCCTTCCCGCGGCGCTTCCAACCATTTTCGTCGGCATTCGTCTTGCCAGCGCCTCCGCAATGCTCGTGCTGGTCGCCTCTGAAATGGTCGGCGCCAAAGCCGGTCTCGGCTATCTCATCATCAACAGCCAGTACAGCTTCCTGATTCCCCAGATGTATTTCGGGATTCTCGGCATCACGGTGATCGGGCTGGCGTTCAATGCCATGCTCGAGGCGTTGGAGCGCCGCTTCATGCGCTGGAAGGCTCCGGTCGCGGCGTGAAGCCCGCGACCGACTGCAATCGTTCGAACAAGGGGAACCAATCATGACCAGCCCATTCCGGCGCGCCGAACGCAGGTCTGCGCCACCCGGATCCGTTGAATATGATGCCGACGTGCTGGTGCTCGGAGGCGGCCCCGCGGGCACCTGGGCGGCGGTGAGCGCGGCTGGGCGCGGTGCGCGCGTCGTACTCGCCGACAAGGGATTTTGTGGCACATCCGGTTCGACGGCGGCGGCCGGGACCGGCGTCTGGTATGTCGATCCGGACCCGGCGCAGCGCGAGGCGGCGATGGCCGGCCGCGAAAAGCTCGGCGGTTATCTGCAGGACCGCCGCTGGATGGCCCGCACACTCGATCTCACCTATCAGCAGAGCAATCGCCTGGCGGACTGGGGCTATCCCTATCCGATCGATGACCACGGCAGGTCGCAGCGCAACTCGCTGCAGGGCCCGGAATATATGCGCCTGATGCGCAAGCGGACTAAGCAGGCCGGCGTCACCATTCTCGATCACAGTCCGGCGCTCGAATTGTTGCTGGACGGCCGCGCGGTTGCCGGCGCGAGCGGCTTGCGGCGCCAGAAAGGCGACGGCTGGACGGTGCGCGCCAAGGCAGTCGTGATCGCAACGGGGGGCTGCGCATTCCTGAGCAAGACGCTGGGCTCGAACGTATTGACCGGCGATGGCTACCTGATGGCTGCGGAAGCAGGCGCCGAGTTCAGCAGCATGGAATTTTCTAACCCCTATGCGATCTCGCCGGCGTTCGGCTCGGTAACCAAGACGCTGTTCTATGGCTGGGCGACGTTCACCTATGATGACGGCAGCGTGGTGCCGGGTGCGGCATCCAAGGATCGGCGATCGCGCGCGCGCTTCTCGAGGGCCCGGTATATGCCAGACTCGACAAGGCCGACGCAGACGTGCAGCGGCACATGCGCGTCTCGCAGCCGAACTTTTTCCTGCCCTTCGATCGCACCGGCATCGACCCGTTCACCGATCGCTTTCCGGTGACCCTGCGGTTGGAAGGCACCGTCCGCGGCACCGGCGGTCTTCGCATCGTTGACGACACCTGCGCCACCAGTGTGGCGGGTCTCTATGCGGCGGGCGATGCCGCCACTCGTGAACTGATCTGCGGCGGCTTCACTGGCGGCGGTAGCCACAACGCAGCCTGGGCGATGTCGTCGGGGACGCTGGCGGGGAGGGGCGCCGCTGATTACGCAAGACAAGCCGGTACGACCGGCCGGCAAAAGCTGTCGTCGGCGGGAACGGTCGGCTTTCGCCGCCGCGGGCAGCACGCGTTCGAACCTGCTGCGCTGAAGAAGATTGTCCAGGACGGGGTGTTTCCGTATGAGCTGAACTATTTCCGCGAGGCGTCCCGGCTGGATGGCGCGCTGGCGCGCCTTGACGCCGGATGGCGTAACGCCTCCGAAGCAGATGCGGCCGACACGTCCGAGCTATTGCGCGCACGGGAAAGCGCGGCGATGCTGGCGACCGCAAGGTGGATGTATCGCAGCGCGCTGGCGCGTCAGGAAAGCCGCGGCATGCATCGCCGCGACGATTTCCCCGATCAGGATCACCGGCAGCGCCACTACGTGACGACGGGCGGCCTTGACGAGGTCTGGACCTCGACCAGGCCACACGCGGAGACTGCTTATGCGGAGGCAGCAGAATGATCGAAATCATCGACGCCGAGCGTTGCACGTCCTGCGACATATGCGTAAATGTGTGCCCGACCAACGTGTTCGACAAGACTAGCGGAATCCCCGTTGTTGCACGACAGAGCGACTGCCAGACGTGCTTTCTCTGCGAGCTCTATTGTCCTGAGGATGCGCTCTACGTCTCGCCTTTCGCGGATGGTACCCAGCCGGTCGATGTCGCCGCGCTGAAGCAGGCGAACGGGATGGGCACCTATCGTCGGGCTGTCGGATGGACCAGCGACACGAAAGATCGCCGAAGCGCCGATCGCAGCTTCCTGCTTTTCGGTCATTAGGCCTACTCAACCCATGAGCTGCCGGTGCTTCGGAAGCGTAGCCACCGGAGCGGACCTCAGCGGGCGAGCTGGCGACGCGCTCGTCGGGACCGTCGACGAACGAGCGCACCCTAACGCAATATCGCGAGATCAAGGGGACCATGTGATGTGTACCTGCTGCACGATCTCGGACGAGACACTTACCTCGGTTGGGCTGCTTCGGCGATCGGCCCGGCTCAACTTGGCCTATACCAACTCGGCCGACGACGTTCATCCGCCGAGCGGAGCTGAATTGACCATCTTCTGCAGATAGAACGTCCATCAGGACAGTGGTCGCGGCAGCGGCGCCATTTCCGAGTCGAGGATTAGTCGACCGTCGAGTCGACCATCCAATCGCTTCACGTATTCTGAAGCTTCCTCCATATGCGCTTTCATGAGCGCGCGCACGCGCTCGCTGTCGCGCGCGCGGGCGGCCTTGGCGATCTCCGTGTGAATCTTGACGTTGGCGCATCCAAATCGCGTGTGCTCTTCGGGAGGCGTCTGGGTGCTGAAGACAACCAGCCGACGGAGCATCTCGTTGATCAGCTCGCATGCAAAGCGCAGGAAGGGATTGGGGTTTGCAGCGGCCAAAATGTCGTGAAAGTCGAGATCGGCCTGGCGTTGACGAACCAGAAGAGACGGCTCCTGCGAGGCCGGCTGACACGTCTGAATGTTCTGCTCTAGCGCGTCGAGCTGCTCATTCGACAGAAATGGCACCGAGCCGGCAGCCAGTTCGGGCTCCAGCAAGCGTCGCGCCGCATAGATGTCCTCCATGCTGACTTCTTTGAAGAACAGGTAGTTCTGCAACAGCTGAAAGGTGCGCTCGAGCGGGACCTCCATGATCGTCGCCCCGCCGGTCGGGCCGGTGCTGATCGTGATCAGTCCCTGCACCTCGAGGGACTTAAGCGCCTCGCGGATCGTGCTCTTGCTGACCGAAAACAGCCGCTGAAGCTCCTTCTCCATGGGAAGTTTGTCGCCCGGACGAAGGTTCTTCTGGGTGATCAGCTGCTTGATCTCTTCGGTAACGAGATCGGCTCGCTTTTGAATTTTCAGCCGGCCCCGCGGCCGCGGCAATTTTTCCAATTCGATCGTCATTCCCCCGAATTCTCCAAAGTTACCAACGGGTTCCAGGGTCAGGTCCGGGCGAACCAGTCGCGGGCCCAGGGAAAGAACCGACTCGTCGATTGACACTTCTCCCATGATAGGCATATTCATGCAAATCCGGTTTATCATGATAAATAGAATAGACCGGTCAAATAAGAAGGGAGCGAGCATGGCAATCGGGCAGAACATCCCGGAAATTTGGGCGGCCATTCACACGCCCTTCGATGCCTCCGGTGCCATCGACGAGGCCGGAGTCCGCCGGAACCTCCGCCACTACATCGCGACCGGATTGGCGGGCGTGTTCTGCAATGGGCTGATCGGCGAAGTCTGGTCGCTCACGCTGCAGGAGAGAAAGCGTGTCATCGAGGTCATTGCGGACGAGGCGTGGGGGCGCCTTGGGATTTCCGTGGTGATCTCCGGTCCCTCGGTGGAGGAAACCATCGATCTCGGCGAGCACGCGCGTCGGCTTGGCGTCAGCCACGCCGTGCTGATGGTCCCAACCTCGGGGCCGCGATCGCCTGCGCAGCAGTTCGCGTATCTGCACCACGTCTGCGTCCGCTTGGAGATGCCGATCGTCATCTTCAACGCGCGAACCGCCGCAGGCAGCCCATTGGATGCCGGAGTTTTCACCCAGCTCTGTTCGCTGCCCAATCTCAAGCTCCTGAAGACGACAGGCAATGCAGCCGAGAACGCGGCGCTTCGCCAGGCTGCGCGAAACGGCGTGCTGGTGTCAGACCCGCTGGAAGAGAACTTCTTCGCCAACATGCAGGCCGAGGGTCAGTCGATCCTTTATGCCGACCCCGAGCCCTACCTCTATCAACGCGGCGAGTTTCGCCCGATCGCGGAATACGTGGCTCTGTTGGCGGCTGGACGGACGGAAGAAGCAGTACGCATCTGTGCTTCACTCGCGCCACAACGGATCATCTTCAACAAGTGGATTATGGACCCGCTGAAGCGCGGTCACATGCCGAACGCGGCGGTCAAGCACTGGTGCGATTTAATCGGCCTTGCCGGCGGCGCCGTGCGCTCGCCGGTCACACCGCTGTCCGCTGCTGAAAAGCGGGAGCTGGAAGCCGATCTCATCGCATGTGGTGCGCCCGGCCTGTTGTCCGCCGGCGAACGAATTTCGTCGTGACGTGCTGATTGCAATCTTCAACGGAGAGGAACATGACTTTGAGGCCTGTCGACCGTCGCTCGGTGCTCCAGATGCTGGCCGCTGCCAGCTCCGCACCATTCGTCCTCAAGAGTACCGTTGCCCATGCGGAGACGCCGCTCACCGTTGGAGTTCTCTACTCCGGCTCCAAGCAGGATTACGGCTTTAACCAGTCCCACGCGCAGGCGGCCGCGGCGCTGAAGAAGCTGCCCGGCATCAAGGTGATCGAGGAGGAGCGCGTTCCGGAAACGATCGCGGCCCAGCGCAGCATGGAAGGCATGATCCGTCAGGACGGCGCTCAACTCATCCTGGCGACGTCCTTTGGTTATTTCAAGCCGCACGTTCTGGAGATGGCGGCCAAGTACCCGG
Organism: Bradyrhizobium sp. CCBAU 25360; assembly: GCF_028128695.1. Classification (NCBI taxonomy): domain Bacteria; kingdom Pseudomonadati; phylum Pseudomonadota; class Alphaproteobacteria; order Hyphomicrobiales; family Nitrobacteraceae; genus Bradyrhizobium; species Bradyrhizobium sp. CCBAU 25360. The sequence goes on along the minus strand of NZ_LBJA01000001.1, from coordinate 727,168 downwards.
ACGTCACCTTCGCTCACACCGGCGGCGTGTGGACAGCGGGCATGCCCGAGAACATCGGCACGTTCTACGCCTACATCTTCGAGGCGCAGTACATTTCCGGAATCGTCGCTGGTCACATGACGAAGAGCAAGAAGCTCGGCCTCGTTGCTGCGAAGCCGACACCCAATCTTCTGCGCAGCATCAACGCGTTCGCGATTGGCGCGCGCTCGGTCGATCCGGCGATTCAGGTGCAGGTCATCTTCACTGGCGACTGGGTGCTTCCTGTGCGCGAGGCGGAAGCGACGAACACGTTGGTCGACCAGGGGGCCGACGTCATCGCCGCCCAGGTCGATAGCCCCAAGGTCGTGATCGAGACGGCGGAGAAGCGCGGCGTCATGTCGTGCGGCTACCACTCGAGCCAGGCCGATGTGGCTCCCAACGGCTATCTCACGGGGGCCGAGTGGAACTGGATCACGCCTTACCTCGTCTATGCCGGCAGCGTGCGTGGCGGCAAGAAGCCGGAGCATTATCTCCGTGCCGGGCTTGGCGATCATTTCGTCAAGAACAGTCCGTTCGGGAAACTCGTTACGCCCGAGGCGCGCGCGGCGGCCGAGACGGCGCGGGCAGACCTCATCGGCGGCACGCGCGTGATCTACAGCGGCCCGCTCAAGGACAACAAGGGCAACGTCGTCATCCCTGCAGGAACCACGCAGAGCAGCAGCGACCGTGTGCTGGACGGCATCAATTATCTCGTCGAAGGCATCATTGGCCAAGTCTAGGAGGTGCCCTTGTCTTCGATCTCCGGAATCGAACCCGTGCCATCGAGTCAGCCAGTAACCGCAGCCCACCTCGGTTTGGCCTTGCCTGTGCTGGCGGTGCTGCTTGCGTCGGCCATCTTCGCGGCATTCGTCGCCTTGTACGGACAGAACCCCATTACCGTGTTCGGTCTGATCGTCCAGGGCGGCTTCGGCAGCAGCTTCGCCTGGCAGGATACCTTGTCGCGCGCCGCTCCTCTTGTCCTCGTGGGGCTCGCCGTCGCGATCCCCGCGCAAGCGGGGCTGGTGATTATCGGCGGCGAGGGGGCCTTGGTGCTGGGCGGGCTCGCAGGTGCCGTTGTGACGTTGCCGTTCGCGGGGGCGCACGCGCTTCCCATGCAACTCCTCATGTTGCTGGCCGGCGCCTTGATCGGAGGACTCTGGTTCGGTCTGGCGGGCGTGCTCCGCCAGTACCGCGGCCTCAACGAAACGATCTCGAGTCTGCTGCTGTCCTATATCGGGATCGCAATCTTTCATCATCTGACGGAAGGTCTGCTCCGCGATCCGGCAAGCCTCGACAAGCCATCGACCCACCCGATCGATACGTCCCACATGCTGCCGGTGATGCCCGGTGTCGGCGTTCACGCGGGGCTTGCCATCAGCCTATCGCTGGCGATCGCCGCGCATGTCGTGCTCCGCTACACCCGGTGGGGCTTTGCGCTGCGGGTGGTCGGCGGAAGTGCCCGGGTGGCGAAGATGATGGGCCTTGCCGTCAATCGCTGGATCATCGGTGCCTCGGTCGTGGCAGGCGGTATGGCGGGAGTTGCCGGCGCGATTGAAGTGGCGGCCGTGCAAGGGACGGCCAACTCCTCACTCATCGTCGGCTATGGCTATAGCGGAATCCTCGTCGCGTTCCTGGCGCGACACCAGCCGCTTGCGATTGTCACCGTCGCGCTGCTGATCGGGGGCATGCAGGCGAGCGCCAGTCTGCTGCAACGGCGCCTCGGACTTCCCGATGCGACAATGCTGGTGTTTCAGGGCCTGATTTTCGTCTGCGTCCTCGTCGCGGACGCAATTGCGCAACAACTCCGAGAAACGACGCGGAGGTAGAGGCATGGACGGTACATCAATCGGCTGGCTTGCGCTGCCGCTCGCGATCCTGGGTGGTGCGATCCGTGTGTCGACACCCTTCATTTTCGTGAGCATCGGTGAACTGATCACCGAGAAATCGGGCCGTATCAATCTGGGCCTCGAAGGCACTCTGATGCTCGGTGCAATGGCGGGATACGCGATCTCCTACCTCTCCGGCTCGCCCTGGCTCGGCGTGCTTTCGGCCGGACTTGCCGGAATGGCATTCGGGCTGCTGCATGGCCTTTTGTGCAGTGTGAAACGCGTCAATGACACCGCGATCGGCATCAGCCTGATCGTGCTGGGAACGGGCCTCGCGTTCTTCCTGGGCAAACCCTTGATCGAGCCCAAAGCGCCGCCGCTTCCCTCGATCGCACTCGGATTCTGGTCGAGCGTACCGCAGGTGCGAGCTGCGCTGGACGTCAACGCACTGTTCTTCGTCGGAATTGCATTGGCTTTTGCGGTCTACGTCTTCCTGAACAGGACCGGCTGGGGGCTGATGCTGCGCACGGTGGGAGACAGCGAGGATGCGGCACGCGCGCTTGGGTTTCCCGTATTGCGGGTGCGCATCATAGCGACCATGGCGGGCGGCTTTCTCGCGGGCATCGGCGGCAGCTTCCCATCGCTTTCGTATCCGGGGAGCTGGAGCGAAGGCCTGTCGAGTGGCCAAGGCATCATGGCGGTCGCGCTCGTCATCTTTGCGCGCTGGCGTTCGGTCAACGCGTTGGGCGCATCGCTGCTGTTCGGCGGGGCGGGCGCTCTCGGTCCTGCGCTCCAGGGCATCGGCGTGACCGGCTATTATTACCTGTTCAACGCGGCGCCCTACATCCTGACGCTGGCGATCATGGTGGCGTCGACCTCGCGCGCCGCTCCGTTCGCCGATGCGCCGGGCGAGCTCAAGCTGCACCGGTGAGAAGCGCCGTGATGAGAATTCATCCTCGGAGGAACGTCCGATGACAGCTCCGCAAGTCGAGCTCAAGAACATGACGAAGCGTTTCGGAGCGAATCTCGCTTTGAACAACGTGTCGCTACTGATCCGCTCCGGCACCGTCCATGCGCTGCTCGGGGAGAATGGCGCTGGGAAGAGCACGTTGGTCAAATGCCTCGTGGGCTTTTATCATCCGGACGAGGGTCACATCCAGGTGGATGGGCGCGAGCACCGGCTAAACTCGCCGAAGGATGCCGATGCGCTCGGCATCGGCATGGTGTATCAGCATTTCACTCTCGTGCCGTCGATGACCGTGGCGCAGAATCTGGTCGTCAGCGGTACGAGATTGCCGGCCTATATCAACTGGCAAAGCGAGCTGAGGCGGCTGGGCGAAGTCACGAGGAAACTTCCGTTTCACGTGCCGCTCGACGTGCGCGTCTCCCAGCTCTCTGCGGGCGAGAAGCAGAAGGCTGAGATCGTCAAGCAGCTCTATCTGGGGCGAAAGCTACTCGTCCTCGACGAGCCGACGTCGGTGCTGACGCCTGCCGAGGCCGATGAAGTGCTTGGCCACGTTCGCAGTCTGACACGGACGGGCGAACTCAGCGCAATCCTGATCAGCCACAAGTTTCACGAGGTCCGCCGGTTCGCCGACGACGTGACAGTGCTGCGGCGCGGCGCGTCAGTGCGAACGGGGGCCGTCGCCGATTTGACTGATGACGCTCTGGCAGAAGCTATGATCGGAGAGCCCGTCAGCAAGATGGTGCAGCACGCGCTGAAATTACCTCCAAAGCCCAAGGTTGTCCTCTCCATCAGGGACCTCTGCGCGAACGGGGACAATGGTCTTCCGGCCGTGAAGGGTCTCTCGCTCGAGGTGCGAGCAGGCGAGATCGTCGGGATTGCCGGGGTATCCGGAAATGGACAGTTGGAGTTGGTCGAGGCCCTGATGGGGCAGCGGGATCGCAGCGGTACGATGACCGTGTCCGGCTCGCCGTTCAACGGTACGCGACAGGAAATTGCTCGCCTCGGCGTCTATGGACTGCCGCAAGAGCCCCTGAAGAACGCCTGCATCGATCGCATGTCGCTGGCCGAGAACCTTGCCCTGCGTAATTTCGATCGGGTGCCGCTCTGCCGTGGTATCGCAATGAACTACGGCGCGCTCGCCCAGCAGGCCGAGAGGCTGGTCGCACAATTTCGTGTCAAGGCCCCTGGCCTGAACGCAAGCATGAGCGCGCTGTCCGGTGGCAACGTGCAACGGGCCGTACTGGCGCGGGAGCTCACGCAGGACGTTCGCTTGCTGGTCGCGTCCAATCCAACGTTCGGGCTTGATTTCGTTGCGTGCGAAGAAACGTACCGCCGGATCGTCGAGGCACGAAATCGCGGAACCGCCGTGCTGCTCATCTCGGAGGATCTCGACGAGTTGCTTGGTTTGGTCGACAGGGTCCTCGTCATGAGCGCGGGTCGCATCGTCCATGAAGTGTCAGCCGAGGGCGCCGACAAGCGCGTGATCGGCAAATACATGGCGGGAATGAAAGCGGCCTGACTTTAGGTGCGCGTCTGATCAAAATCTAGAAGGAGACGTTCGTGGTCACGCAGATCAATCATTTCATCGATGGCAAGCAAGTCACGGGTGGCAGCGAACGCAGCTCGCCGGTCTTCAATCCGGCAACGGGCGAGCAGACGGGCCGTGTTGTCGCCGCCAACGCGGCTGTGGTGGCGGACGCGGTATCCGCCGCGAACAGGGCGGCCCAGGCTTGGGCCGGCACGACCCCTCTACGTCGTGCGCGCGTCCTCAATCGATTTCTGCGGATTCTCGAGGATCGCGCAAGTCAGCTCGCCGACGTGATCGTCTCCGAGCATGGCAAGGTTCACTCCGACGCTCTCGGGGAAGTTCAGCGCGGAATGGAGGTTGTCGAGTTTGCCACGGCCGCTCCACAGCTCCTCAAGGGCGAGCTCACGGAGAATGTCGGAACCCGCGTCGACAGCTATTCTACCCGCCAACCGCTCGGTGTTGTCGCCGGGATAACGCCCTTCAATTTCCCGGTCATGGTTCCGATGTGGATGTTCCCGGTCGCTCTCGCCTGCGGAAATGCGTTCATTCTGAAGCCATCTGAGCGCGACCCGTCGGCGTCGCTCGTCATGGCTGAGTGGTTGAAGGAAGCCGGTCTGCCGGACGGTGTGTTCAACGTCGTGCAAGGCGACAAGGAAGCCGTCGATGCGCTGCTGCATCACCCCGATATTTCGGCGATCAGCTTCGTGGGCTCCACACCCATCGCGCAGTACATCTATTCGACGGCCGCAAATACCGGGAAGCGCTGCCAGGCACTCGGTGGCGCCAAGAACCACATGATCGTGATGCCCGATGCCGACATGGATCAGGCGGTCGATGCGTTGATGGGAGCGGCCTACGGCTCCGCCGGCGAACGCTGCATGGCAATCTCGGTTGCCGTGCCGGTCGGCGAGGGGACCGCAGACAGGCTGATCTCCGCACTCGAACCCAAGGTCCGAGGCCTGAAGGTCGGGCCGGGTACCGACCGCGAAGCGGAGATGGGGCCTCTCGTCACGAGGCAGCACCTGGAGAAGGTCCGGAGCTATATCGATGCCGGTGTCGCCGAGGGCGCAAAGTTGCTGGTCGACGGACGCAAGTTCAGGATGCAGGGCTACGAGAATGGTTTCTTCGTGGGCGGAAGCCTGTTCGACCACGTCAAGCCGAACATGAAGATCTATACGGAAGAGATCTTCGGACCGGTGCTGTCAGTCGTTCGAGCGCCGGACTACGCGACAGCCGCTCGCATGATCAATGAACACGAATTTGGCAATGGTACCGCCATCTTCACGCGTGATGGCGATGCCGCGCGTGAATTCGCCCATCAGATCAAGGTCGGAATGGTCGGCATCAACGTTCCGATTCCGGTGCCGATGGCCTTTCACTCCTTCGGTGGATGGAAAGCATCGATTTTCGGCGACCACCACATGCACGGCCCTGAAGGCGTCCGCTTCAACACGCGAATGAAGACCGTGACCAGCCGCTGGCCGACTGGAATGCGAGCAGGTGCTGAATTTGTCATGCCAACCATGTCATGACGGCGTCTCGAAGCTGCATGTTTCTGTTTCTCCCAAACTGCGAGGGCCCTCGGCCCTCATTCTTTTTCGGTCCATTTTGTCGGCCGCAGTCTAAGAGAAATGATCTAAGTCTGCGCAGACAGTTGTGCAAGCGCAGTGCCGACATGAGTGCGAGTTTCTCCAAATTGCTTACTCGCTCGAACATGGCGAAGCTGAAGTTTCGGTACGGGCGCGATGTCGCATTGTACAAACTACGGAATTGGCGCACCCGGCACCGCTTTGAAGGTCTGACCGCTGGCTTCGCAGCAACTTAACTTGCCCTTCGACCGTTTTCGATGGGCTTCGCCCCGATGCGCTATCCTCCTGGTTCAGCCCCAAGCGATTGTAGACGCTCGCGTAAGGGCGATATTCACGCGGACAATCGCACCGTCGCGCACCCGATTGCCGCATGTGAACGATGCCGCTGATGATGCGCCGATCGTCGTCCCGCTCCGGCCCCGACAGCATCGTCGGCAGATGAGGTTCGATGCGCGCCCATTGCTTGTTGTTCAGCCAAAACAGACCCTCACGCATTTTCTCGCCCCGGATCAACCACACAGGTCAAAGAATCACGTGATGCTGATCAGGTACAGACCCGAGCACGTTTATGAACAACTACTGAATGGCGGCGGGCAACATGGTAAGTTCATCGTTCCCTACAGCCACGATCTTATCAACCGAAAACCCGTTGAATCGCGCCATATCCGTATAGGCGCCCACATTCTGGAATTCAATCCAATCGCCTTCGCTCAAATCGCGTGGCAGTGAATACGAGAATCCAAGCCTGTCCATGCTGTCGCAAGTTGGGCCAAAGATGATGAAGTCCTGCCACTCCTCAGTCTGGATCGGCTGTCCCCCACGCCAAGCGCGGGTTGGGAGCAGAAAACATTGTCGGGAAGGTGAGAGCCCGCTGTAGATGCCCGCGCCGCAGTAAAGCGCCTCGCCTTTTCTTAAGATCACGCGGCTAAACAAAGAGATGCTATCATGAACCAGTGCTCGTCCGGGCTCACACAACAGTTCAACACGCTTAAGTGCATCCGTTCCGCGCACCAGTTTCGTGATCTCGGAGAGCATGCGCAAGGGAGAGTGATAGGGGACGTTCAGATAATGGCCGGGAAAGCCGCCACCGATATCGAGCGCTATGGGGGCCGGAGAAGCAGCTTCTATCAGGTGGACGGCCGCCCGTATGCCATCCAGATAGGGATCGACAACGATCGTTTGGGAACCTGGGTGAAAGGACAATCCCGTGGTCCAGCGCGATTGCGCGTTGACGAGATCCAGCAGACGGCTGGCTTCGGCGGGCGAGGCACCAAACTTGCCGTTTAAGTCTAAGATGGCGCACGTCCTGCTACACTTGAACCGGACGTAGATTCGTATTTCCGGATCATGCGACGGCAAGACTTCGTGGAGCTTCCGCAGCTCGGCTTCGCAATCGATGACATAGTCGCGAACCCCGAGATCGCGGAACGTCCGTTCGATATCGCGACGAGATTTCACTGGATTCATGAACCATGAACGGGCCCCGGAAATAGTGGAATGGACAAGGTGGGCCTCGGCAAGCGACGCCACGTCGAATCCGGCCACTCCGGCGCGAGAGACCGCTTGAAGAATTTGGGGCAACGGATTCGCCTTGACCGCATACAGCACGCGTCCTGAGAAATGCTCGGTGAATTCGCGCGTGACGGATGCAAGCCGCCCCTCATTGAGCGTATAGAAGGCGTCAACTTCTGCCCTTTCCAATGACCTTACCAAGCTCATCTTGGACCATTCCTCTCGCGCCAGGCGCGGAGTAGCCAGCGCCGTTGTTGCCTGCTGCGAGAGCAATGACTATGCCAGCGCTCCTCGCGCATTAAACCGCCTGGTTACACTTTGAAACAGTTTGCCATGCGCAACGGCGCGCGATGTCTTGAATCTTACAGCTTTTGTACACGGCTGTGAAAAACCAGACAAAGATCGAGGAGTCGACTCATCCCTATCGTGCATCGCGGCCTTAATCTTTGGTTGAAAATTCGCTCTGGCCTAAGACAAGGACCAGGCTATAAACCGGGGCAGCGGGCTCAGTTTGAGGCCAACTAGACCAAGGTAGGACTAAATTGATCCGCCGAGTGGGGCCGGCTGCGGGTGGGGAGAGCCGAATGGATACCCACAATAATGTGCCTCTGACGCCGAAAGGTCGAGAGGCAATGGTGCGGAGTGTGCGCGAAGGCGGCTCTTGCCCTTGGTGCGGACTCGATATGGCGCGCGCGGCGCGCGGACATCATCTGGGGTCGAAAGACAACACCGATTCAGAGCTCGGGCGGTAGATGTGCTGCCGGCATTCTCTGAGCTACAACGCTATCCTTTCAAGCGCAGGCATCTCGTGCGCTGCGCGCCAACAAAACACCGATCATCCAAAACCCGATCAGCGACGCCGAGCGCGATCGCTGGCGTGTCCGCGGGGCTTCATGGACACGACAAAGATTCTAATGGGCCCACGTACAGGTTCACGGCTGCGCCGTAGTGATCCAGGTTTTGAGAGTGGGTCGCGCGAACCCGCTGGTGGTTCATGCGGAGCACAAGGTGCTCCACATAGTTGATCGAAATGTCCTAGATCATTTCGGGAAATAAGATGTGGTCCACCATTCCCTGTTTTGCCCTGTCAAACAGCTCCTTCACCCCGGGCGAGTGATGATGCTCCTGAAAATTAGACTGATTTCTTTTCGCGGGCGAGTGACGCCCGCGTAAAATGGGCGACGTGCCTCGCGAAGGCGGCCGACTCTCCCTTCGTCGTTGGGTGCACACAAGACGGCATTACCTCGTTGCGTTATCGTAACGATGCGTATGACACACGGATTATGTTCTGCCTGGAGCCGTGCTGGGGACGGCTCACGCTAGGGTTCGGCGTGCCGGATCCGAGTGGCATACGCTTCGAACCGGCGCTGATGCAACGAGGCCGATGCATAGCGTGGCCCTTGAACTAGCAGCCCGCGATGCTGGCGTCCTTCTCAAGACCCGCGTCGCAGTCGACGAGGCCGGATTGACGTGGGAGATCATGGTGCGAAATGACGGCATCGCGAGCGTGGAGGTTGGCGACCTCTATTTGCCTATGCCGATGAACACCGAATTTCCGGCAGGACAACCGCTATCGGTGGCTGTTTTGAAGCACAGCTTCGTCTCGGGGCATGGATCGCATATCTTCTGGATTCGCGGCAACAGCACCGGTCCCTTCCTCAAGCCCTTACCGGAAGCGGACACCTCACTGGAATATTGAAATGTCCATAAGGAGTCGGCCGAAGCCAGTGGGACGTGGTGCGCCTACACTTAGCCGGGGCGGCCGCCGGCGAGGCAGGGGCGGGCGGGACTCGCTGGCGCCAGCCAGCTCGGTTACCTCGCGACCAAGAATGCCGAGCATCCTGATGTGGCGGAAGTGGCGGCGCTCTCGATGGAGGTTGCGGCGTCACCCATGACCCCGCCTCTCCAGTTGGACCCGAACCAGCCGTTTGGCTGCCCGACGCGTCAACGGGAACACTGATCCTCCTGTCCGCGCTGCCGGAGTTTGAGACCGTTCATCCGATTGATCGCAAGTTTCGGACTGCCGACCGTTGGGCAGACGGATGCTGACGGTCGCGAGCTGGTTGTCTCCGACGGCACGGGCGAGCTGTATGTCCGTTTGCGCGACGAGCAAGCCGCGCGCCGCCCCGCCGCACTCGTGCCGCTCGACAGCATGAGCGAACTGCGGGCCGAGGTAGCGCCACACTTCGTGCGTCGCCTCGCTGGCCAGCGCACCTGTCTTCGGGCGTCGCTGCGGTCTCGTGCCGGTGGAGGAGCCATCCACAGCATCAAGCGCGGACATTGGCTGGCAATCTTTAAAGCACTCGCCCGCTACGGCAACACCGCCCTTGCCTTATCCGGGCGGGGTTTCGTTCATTTCGTTTGATCCTTTTGAAGCTGGCACAGAAGCTTTCGCGTCCGAAAGCCGATATGAGAGGTAGAAGAGTATATCTTTGGAAGGGGGCGCGGAGCTCGCGCCGGGACTGCCGTTGTTGAAACGATACCGACAAAGTTGGTCGGATTGTCGTGCTTGAAACCAAGTTCAGATGCTTCTCGCTCTCGAGCGACTGGAGAGTCCATCTGCTTTGATTGGCCCGCCTCTTGCAAAGTTCAGGCAAGTCGCAGACCCGATCTCCAATGTGAGTCTTTGAGACCAATCCGGCGCTTCGCAGCTTCGGTCCAGTTCGCAAGAGCTTGGCCGGCCGACCCAGCCCAAGACATGCCCCTAAATAAGTCGCTCCTCCTCGCCGCATCACTCTCCATGACTTGCTTGTTCTCCTCGGCGTTTCCCCATACCTTAGTGGCCAGCGTGCCGGCAGGTGATCCTTTTCTTTGGCTCGAGAGGAGGAAGGCGCCGCGCGCATTGAGGTGGGCTCGCAAAGAGACGCGTAAGACACTAGTGACGCTACAATCGGATTGGCGCTATCGGCGCTTCCACCGGGACGCGCTCACCATCAGAAAGGCCCGAGACGACATCCCGAAGATTTCCTTGGGATGGCGCGGCCTAGACAATTTCACCCAAGACAAGAAGCACGTGCGCGGCATCTGGCGTCGTACCACGCTTGATAGCTATCGCACCGAGGAGCCGCAATGGGAAACTATTCTAGACGTGGACGCGTTGGCTGCGAAGGAGAAGAAGAATTGGGTTTTTAACCACACAAACACCAGATGCCTGCCGCCCGAAGAACGGCTGTGCTTAGTCAAACTTTTCGATGGCGAAAAGGAAGCTGCAATTGTACGCGAATTTGACCAAGATACGAAGGCCTTCGTCAAAACCGGCTTCAATCTTCCTGAGGGAAAGCAGGATGTCGAATGGGTAGACCGCGACACTATTCTGGTTGCGCGAGATTGGGGCAAAGGGACCATGACACGTGCCGGTCATCCCTTCGTCTTGAAGGAGGTCAAGCGCTCTCAGCCGCTCGCGCAAGCACGCGAGGTCTTTCGCGGCAAACGGACTGATTATAGGGTTGAGCCATTCGTGGTGCGAGACAGTGAGGGCGCGGTCCATGCGACCGGCGCCATACGAGTCAATAGCCGTTACGAGCGGGAGTATATACTCCTGGGACCCAAAGGACCAATCAAGCTCCCTCTGCCCAAGTGCGCGGAGATCGGCGGCATCACAGGTGGCCGCCTGCTCATTAAACTTGATAAAGACCTTGATGAAGATTGGACGCCGTTCGGTGGCGCCGGCTTCAGGGCCGGCTCGATAATCTCGTATGATTTGGCGGAATGGAAGCGGGATCCGCTGCATGCCAGGCCCTCGCTTGTCTTTCAGCCCGGGCCTCGACAGGAACTCAGCGGCTTCCTCATCAGCAAGAGCTTGTTGATACTCACAGTCCTTGACAATCTTCAGGGCAAGGCATTCACCTACAAGTATGACCGCGGCACTTGGCGGGTCACGTCGATCCCACTTCCAGAAAATGCGAATGTCGGCCTGTTAACCGCTTCCGATACTTCCGATCGAGTAGTGTTCACCGTCTCCAACTACCTCAAGCCCACGTCACTCTGGTACTTTGACGCCGAGACCGAACACCTTGAGTCCTTGAAGGTCGCGCGTGAAAGCTTCAACGCGTCTGGACATGTTGTTGAGCAACTCGAGGCGACCTCGCGCGACGGAACGCGTATTCCTTACTTTTTGGTGAGGCCCCGTCACGCCGGTCTTGACGGTTCAATTCCTACTCTTCTCTATGGCTATGGGGGCTTTGGGCATCCCCTCCTGCCGTCTTATGATGGGGTCATGGGACGACTCTGGCTCGAAAAGGGCAACGCATATGTCGTCGCGAACCTGCGCGGCGGCGGCGGGCTGGGGCCGCACTGGCACGAGGCTGCCCAGGGAGCATCGAAGCAGCGCACATGGGAGGATTTCATCGCAGTTGCGGAGGACCTGATCAGGCGGAAGGTCACAAGTCCGCGGCGGCTGGGAGTGGTCGGCGCCAGCCAAGGAGGCCTGCTGGTGGGAACCGCGCTGACCCGGCGCCCCGATCTCTTCAATGCAGCGATCGCGCGGGTACCGTTGTTCGACATGCTTCGGTTCACCAAGCTGACATTGGGCGCGCTCTGGAGGGGTGAATATGGCGATCCCGCCATTCCCGACCAACGTGAATGGATCAAGCGTTACTCGCCTTATCAGAAGTTAGTGCCAGGCAGAACCTACCCGGCTCCGTTCATTCTCAGCGCGACCAACGACAACGTCGTGCATCCAGCGCACGGCCGCAAGGCAGCCGCGAGGCTGCGTGCGCTTAGTCAGACGTATTTCTACTATGAGGATTTCAAGGGCGGACATTGGCCCGCCACTCCTATCGAAAATGCTCGCCAGGATGCGCTCATGTACATCTATGCACATCGGCGGCTTGTCGATGGTGGTTGAACTGGAGCACGATCAGGTCGTCAGTACGTTACTTTCACGAACGCTGGCCGTGGGAGACGCCGCTCAATCCGGTCCTGGAGTCGGTGCAAGGGCCGTCGCCAAGATCATGTCGGTCATCATCATCACCGTGACCGGCCTGACGCTCGCCTTCGGCGACGCGTCCGGCGGCTTCCGCCGGCTGATCCAGATCGTTTCGGCCTCTCGATCGCGTTTGCTGCATCGAGCCCTTCCTGACCTTCTTCAGCTTCTCCGGCGGAGCCTTAGTGTAATGGCCGGAATAGTCGATCCAGAAGTGCCGGGCTTCTTCGCGCCGGTCCATCGCGCGCTCACCGATCCGATCCTGATGGGCGGGCGCCCCGCACCGTGGCGATCGCCGGAAGCGAACAACACTTCCGCAGTACGCTATTCATCTTTCATGTTTGTCTTTAGCGAACATGGCTGATCGACCTGGCGCCTCGGCAAGCGATTCTCAACTGCGCTCCAGCGCTTGGTGCCCTTGCTTAAGAGAGCCTCAACCAATCCTTTCCAAATCGGCCAGGCACTTTTCGAGGTTGCCCTTGGCTTCGTTCAAAAGCCTTCTCGTTTCGCCCAGTCGCTTGAAATCAGGTTTCACCGGGCCTGCACCCACCGCGCTCAGGTGATGGCAAACAGTCGTGAGATCGTTCGACATGTCCTCGAGAACGAAAGCTATATTTTCGAGAGGCACCAGCTCCGAAAAAAAGGTCTTGGATACGGTGTCGTCCTGGCCGGTAGGTCCCTCAAACTTCACCTCGACGAGCGGGACTAGGACATCGCGATTGTCCCGCGCAGCTCTGCCCATACTCATGACTAGCGAGCTGAATGTCGTTGAGATATATGTGAGCCGGTCGACCAGGGCGCTTCCATACAACATGACGGCGTCGGGATCACTTTGCGCCTCATCCGGCTTCGAAGCACTGAGATCTTCATTCGACATGTTCGCTCTCCTCTCCCTGCAGATGCAACATCCCGACGGGGAATGAGGCGGATTTGGGACTGTTCATCGGCTCTATAGTGTAGGAGCCGTGAGCTTCAGCCTTTTTTGGCTGCACGACACTGACGGAAAAGGCTTGGTAGGAGCTTTTTGTCCTGGCCTTCATATATCCGGGTGCGGCAGGTGCCGGGCCGTGAAAATGGAGCAGATAGTCCTCCATTGCTCGCCGGACGCCGACAGCGCTCGCGTTGAGCGAGCCAGCTATGTTGGCGGGCAACGAGCCATGCATTGCCAGATCAATAAAGGTACGAAGAACCGCGTCTGCATCCGCCGGTACATGGATCGGGTGGGCGGCTGCTGGAAACTTGTCTCGCACGAGATGGGTTGACCGGCCACGCTCCTCGGCTTCGCGCTTTTCGCGCCTTTCTAACTCAAGCAAGCCGTCACGCGTCAGGGCGAAATGAGCGAACTTGCCCTGTGTTGTTCGCTCCACGAAACGAGCATTCGTCATGAGGCGGAGAATGCGGCTGAGATTGGCATCTCTAAGAGATAACCTCTTGGCGATCGCCGCCTTCTCCATCTGCCCCGACTGTGTGTCACGCAGCAACCGAAGTATCTCAATGACGTGCTGACGATGCATGACCTCGCTCGGCCGTGCGAGCTTGGAGGTATTTATCGACATCTGCAGAAGATCGTAGAATGCTCTGAAGCGTTCCGCATAGGCTGCATTCCTTGGCTTAAGCGTTGCGCTCGTCCGACGTAAGATATCGAACCATTCCCGCAGCTCAGGGTCACGCCGGCGGCTTTCAAGGGCGTTCCAAACCCACGCGCCCAGTGTCGCATAGAGGCGCTCCAAGCTTGTTTCGGACCCCTCTTTGAGGAATTCCGAAATGACGCACCTTGCCTCGTTCGCCGTCGCTTCGCCCGACTCAATCTTTTCCAATGCTGCGTCCGACATGGGCTAGCCCTACATCACAACCGTTAAGAACGTTTTACAACGCTTTACTCTGATTTTAGTCCCGGAATCTAGGTGTCAAGAGCCCCATTTGTAGGCAGCCCAAACGGTTTTTTGACCGAGTTCCTTGGCTGAAACCGAGTTAGGTTCTTTCAATAAAGGTAAAATAGTACCTATTCTGTGATCCTTGAAGACGGTTTGGGTTGGATGCTGCACCACGAAGCTGCGGGTGCCGAACCTCACCTCAACTTGAGCCGCGGTGGTTTGGTGGCCCTGCATTGTGCGGTCGTTCCCCATCGAGGGGACCAGCATCACGTCGACGTCGAGCTCGCCGAAGGGCGTCTCGCACATGTCACAGAAGTCCAGGCAAATGGCGATCCCAATCAAAGCGCCCTCGGTGGCAAGGACACATACCCGGTCACCCGCAGTGATGTTTTCCGTGCCCCAGCCATCGTCGGCGTACGGGGCGATCTTGTCGTAGATCAGGCGCTCCTCTCCATAACCGTCGTAGATCCGAGCCCGGTTCACGATGCCATGGTCGGTCGTCTCGTGCCAGGTTCCTGGAATGAGAATTTCGGGAGCTTCGAGCTCGTCCGCAACGTCGCGGTCTCGAATGAGTTTAACGATGTTCTCGCGCAATTCCGGCGAGACGGTGAGCTCCGGCCACACAACAGCGATGCAGTTCTCCTTGAGAGCCTGAGTAATCTGCTCCGAAATGGCCTCACCGGCTGACGGCGCCTCGACGGCCGCGACAATGAAACGCTTATCGCCTCCTATGGAAACAAATTCTGGCTTGATCTCTAGCTCCTTGAACAGGCAGGCACCCATCGTCCATTTGCTCGCGTCCGGTGCGGTACTACGCAAGGTGCGAGTATCTACGACATGGACAGGATAGCCCTGAATCAGCGCGGGCAGAATCCTGTGAAAGAGCAGGCCACGCTTCGAGTAGGCCTGCCCCCTTCGAGCCGGACGCAATGCGCTCACGCCCTGCCGCGGAATGAGCCAGCATCCAAGCTGCTCGAGGTGCCACTCACTCGGTGCGATCGGCCACTGAGACCGCCGCTCAGCAAGGATCCGATCGATTTCCCGTATGAGGCCGCCCATCCTTAACGCTGTTAGTTCAGGCGTCTCATTGGACAAGGACCACGAGAGATGGCCATCTCCTATTGAATGGGTGAAGCTCTCTCGTGCCTGCTCGATCCGCCTTTCTGTAAGATTTCGGTAGGCCTTGTGCACGCTTCCCGGGGCTTTCCGAAACAGCGTGTCGAGCTCGAACAGAGCTTTCCTGAGATCATCCCGACTGGCATTCGTGATCAGCTCCTGCCGCCCGGCAAGCTCCCACGCTTCCTTCTTCCAGGCATCAAAGGCTGACGTTTCGGCTCGGCTGTTCACGGGCCCAGGCAAAATCTTTGTCCAAATCACACCAGCAATATGTTCCATCGATAGCGTGCGCCCACGATTTTGCAATCGGCTCGACATTGTTGCTCACACTTCTTGGCCCGTGCCGTACGACCATCACGAAACACGCTTACCAAGACGTGGGGAGGCCGCGCGGAAAACCTGCGCGAAATGCGACGGGCGCAACGAAAAGCTGCATTGTTGTCACGATGCTATTGACGAACCCGTGCGGACTGTTTTTCTATCTGAGCGGGCGATCCGCGCGTCGACGCGGACGGGGGCGTTCATATGTGGAAATTCAGCCGAGCCGCGGCTTATGTTGCGATTTGCTTCGCCATGGGCGGGTGCACCAGTCTATATCATATTCATGATCCGCAGACAGGCGTGATCACGGCCGGTGAGCTGCCTTACTTCCTCAAGTCGATCCGATGTGAGGTCGTGACCTTCTACCAAATCGAACGAGAGAGACGGAAGGCATACCTGAAGATCTACAAGACGCGGCCTGAAGAGGCGTTCGACAGGTACGCCCATTTCGACATCGACCCTTTCCTATATGGTACCTTCTTCCTGGAGTTGAAGGTGACTGATACGGGCGGCTTCGGATCCGGTACGGCATTTGACTACAGGCGGATACTGAGCGCGACCAGCAACGAGGTGACCCATGTGGGTCCCACCGCTTCAGCCCAGGACACCTATGACCTGATCTGGTCGTTCCTTCTGAAGCA
Organism: Bradyrhizobium sp. CCBAU 25360; assembly: GCF_028128695.1. Classification (NCBI taxonomy): domain Bacteria; kingdom Pseudomonadati; phylum Pseudomonadota; class Alphaproteobacteria; order Hyphomicrobiales; family Nitrobacteraceae; genus Bradyrhizobium; species Bradyrhizobium sp. CCBAU 25360. The sequence goes on along the minus strand of NZ_LBJA01000001.1, from coordinate 710,852 downwards.
GAATGCCCAGCTTGCGTCCGATACCACCCCGCAGGCGGCGAGTCCTGCATCGTACGAACGCGGCTGCTACCGCGGAGCGCCTGCCGACCTGGTCGAGCTGGAGGGCTTGGCCGAGAACAAGTATCCGGAGAGAACCGCCTATAAGCGCATTATTGTAGATGCTTCCAAGCCACTAGCGGCCTGGTTGCGGGACAATGCCATTCTCATCGCCGCCAACGATCTGACTCCTGCCATGCCCACGGAGAGAGCGGAGCCGGCGCAGATGACGTACACGTTTTCGATCCAGGTCACCGGCGGACTGGAAGCAAAGTACTCTCTCACTTCGTCGCGTTGGACGCCCGCTGCGGTCCAAGCATCTGCCTCCGCTCAGCAGTTCAGCAATCTCGGAATCTACATCAATGGTCCGAATGCGGTCCTGGCTAATGGAGCCAGATCCGGCTCGGCCGGTTATGCGGAGAAGACGCCACCGCTCGGATCGAAGGAGAATCCCATCTACACGACTCCCTTGCCGGGAGGAGAGAAGTCGCAGGAATTCCCCGGAGGTGCCGCGGCCGGTCGCCCATCGGGCGCCGGACCTCGCACCAAAGGCTTTATATTGGCGCCGGTGCCTGTGTTCCCCCCGACCCCAACTCCGACGCAGTAGGAAAATGTTTCCCATCTGGTTGCCCAGACTCGTTCTGCTGCTCGTGTGCTTGTTCTGCTGGGGTGCGAATGCACAGCCTGCGCTTCCTTCAGGTGTGTCCGAAATTGAACTGTACGGCACGGTCATCCGTGGCTCGAAATGGGAAATCAAGGAAATCCCGGTCTGCTGGGAGAACCTGCAACCAAAAGATCACAGATATGCCGACTTAGTTCGAAAAGCCGTTGCCGAGACTTGGGAGGCCGCGGCGCAAGGTGGCGTGTGGTTTTCGAAGACTTGGCCACCGTGTACCGATGGCGCGCCCGGTGTGCACGTGCGGATCGCTGACGAGGGCGCCCACACCGATGTCGTTGGCAAGTACCTCGACCGAAAGCCATCGGGCATGACTCTCAATTTCAGTTTCAATCATTGGAGCAAAGGCTGTCGAGATAGACGCGAGTTCTGCATTCGTGCAGTTGCAGTCCACGAATTCGGACATGCGCTTGGTTTCACACATGAACAGAACCGCGACGATGCGCCGGAGCAATGCCGCAACGAGAAAGCTTCTGGCTCGGTCGGCGATTATAAAGTCACTAAATACGACCCCAACTCCATAATGAACTATTGTAATCCAGCATGGAACGGAAACGGACAACTCAGCCCGCTCGATATTGCCGCTGTCAGAACATTCTATCCGTCCTGACACTCAGTCTCTTCGTATTCATGAGCGCTCCCGCGCAGGCGGATCGCGCGGCGGTGCAGATTGCTGCGCGGTACAACGTCAGGACGGTTCACGTCCAGTACGTTGGCGTCATGTACAACGATAAGCAGGAGGTCGGCGGCGGCTCCGGGCTGCTCATCGGCGATAGTCTCGTGCTGACCAATAGCCATGTGATCGGACGCGAGGAGAACTACAAGAGCTTTGAAGTCAATGCCCGCCTCGGGTCGCGCAATGCGAACCCGATCAAGGTCACTGCGGTTCACCGCGACGATGCCAGAGACCTGGCTCTTCTCGAACTGTCGCAGCCCGCCGGAAATAGCGGAGGCGCCTCTCGTTGTCCAATGCCGGTGATCGACGACAACCAGCAAGCCCCGATGGGGACTCAGCTCTATCTGCTCGGCTATCCCCTCGATCTGGATCTCAGCATTTCGAGCGGTCTGATAAGCAACCAAACTAGCCCGAATGGTCGCTGGCAGACCGACACGGTCATAAATGTCGGCAACAGCGGCGGGCCCGCGTTCAACGAGTTCGGCGCGCTGCTCGGGATCGCGGTCGGCGGCATCGTCAAGTGGAACGAGGCGCTGGTTTCTGGCGTCAACTTCATCATTCCCGCCACTGTCATTACTGCAAGTCCACTCTACAGCATGATCACGGCCATTCCCCAGCCGTCTGTTTGCTGGACGAAGTGGGTCGAGACAACGATCTCGTTTGAGAACTGGAGCAAGCTGAATTCCACGCATGTGCAGACGCAAGCCAATGCCGGCATGAAAATTCCCGAGATACTTGCCGGAGCGATCCACACGATTGTGCCCGAAGACCGGCGTCTCATCGTGAACGTACCAGTGTCGCAGCTCGTCGAGCCGAAGCAGATCGAGCGCTCGTATACGGTGGACAAAACCAAGGACGATCACCCGGTCGTATTTGCGAAGCATTCGGCCGACTATACCGAGACTTTCCCTGCTGAGCCCGGTTACCGCATCACAGGGTGCTCGTGGCACGTTGAGACCGCGAACGGTGCCAGCAATATCGCTTGCGCGATAAACGGCGCTGGGGCGCAGGCTCGCTTCACCTACAAGCTCACCAGCGGACCTGCCGTCGACAGGTACCGCGGATGGCTGGGCGCTACGGTCAACGTTTCTCAGATCCTTGCGAAGTAGGTGCCAAATAGATGGTCATGCTTGCATTGCCAATTTACGCTTCGAACCGGTTGCATCGGCTCGGTCAAGGTTTCCAGCAGGTGCGAGCAATGCTCGTAGTCCTGTTCTGCGCGCTTGCGGCCGGTTGCGCCCACCAGGGTCCAACTACGCATCCGGCAAAGCCGCATATCCACCAAGCCCCGCAGAAACATGGGAGCGCATTCAAGAAATACGCTTATCGCTATGGCCCCGGGTACTACCATCATGTCCGGCACTATCATGGCTATCGGCCATGGCGACCGACAACTGGTGAGGCGAGCCAGGAGGCACCTCCCGACAAGACCACCACCGGAGCCGAGGTGGTGGTCAACAAGCCAGTCATCAAGGGCCTGGTGCCGGTCTACTTCGCCACAAATCGCGTGGTGACGGGCGGACCACGTCTTGAATTGGGCCAGATCTCCTATGGTCGGGCCGCCACAAATACCTTTGGCTACGTGACCGTCAGCATTCCTATCGTTCACAAGATGGGCGAAGTGGAAACACCCGAGAGTTGGCTTGGAATACGCCAGGCGGAGGACGACCGGAAGCACTTCCGAATTCAGAAGCTAAATAGGCTCTCACGCGAAGAGTTTGCCGCCGCTATCGCCAATCCTGCCGACAGCCTGATGCTTTTCGTGCATGGCTACAACGTTGCTTTTTCCGACGCTGCATTCAAGGCCGCGCAGATCGCCTTCGACGCGAACTACAAAGGTCGCGTCATGATGTATTCGTGGCCGTCGAAGGGCGGAGTGAAGGACTACGATTACGACCGCGAGAGTGCTCTGTTCGCGCCGGACGGCTTGTTCGATCTTCTCCAGCTGATTAAGAAGGATGGAAAGGTCTCAAGGATCATCGTGATTGCGCATAGCCTCGGCAGCGAAGTTGTCCTGGGTGCCTTGCAACAAGCTGCTCTGAGCCAGACGACGCTCGGAATCACCGAGCTGATTTTTGCTGCGCCGGATGTCGATCGCGATCTCTATCTGAAGCGTGCGAGTCAGATCAAGGCAGCTGCGGGGGCGGTGACTCTATATGCCTCCTCGACGGATCTGGCATTGCTAGCCTCCATGAAGAAAGCGCAGTCCACTTCGCGAATGGGCTTTGTGACCGACAGCGGGCCAACGCTGGTCCCCGGTATCGAAACCATCGATGTTTCCGCGGTGGGCAGCGAAATGTTCGCTCTAAATCACAGTACGTACTCAACCAGCCGCGCCGTTCTCGATGACATAGGCCGGATTATTTCTTCCTCGACGCATCTTAAACCCCCGCAGCGGACCCCGACCTTGCGATCGATGCCCGACGATTCCAATACGACTTATTGGATGTATCCATACTGAATGGCTCTTTGGCCGTTCGCAGGCGTGTTTTTGGGCGACCAGTAAGAGAGCTAGCAGGTGCGGCCGCGTTCAGTGCGAACAAATGAGCGCGGCGAGCCGAAATGTTTTGTTGCTGCGCACCCAGCAGATTTACAAGCGGAGAGCTGGACGATGTTCTCACCAATAAGCGTCTACCGGAGCATTTCACTACGCCACACTGTCGTAAACTGCTGTGAGTGGTCTCGCTCTGGTGAACTTTTGGCCATTGGCATCCAAACGGGTTCGATTGAGATTTACGCCGCTTCGGGAAAACTGATCCGAATGATCGAGGCGGGCGATTCTGTGCAGTCGCTCTCTTAGTCGAAAAATGACAGTCACATTGTCTACGCGGCAAGCCCCGAAGACATCGTTACTGCAGCACTAGACGATGAAAACGATGTCCGTCGATACTCGACCCACGCCGGCAGGTCTTGGAGCGTCGCCTATTCTGACAGTGGACGTCACATCGCATCGGCGGGAGAGGACGGCCAGCTCGTTGTTTGGCGTTCTGGACTATCAGCGGAAGTGTTGGGAACGACAAAGTTCAGTGACTCAGGTCAAGTCGCGTGGCTCAATGAAGAGCGCTTGGGTGTGTGTTGTGCGGACGGAAGTTTTAGTGCCGTTCCGGCTTTCGAGGAGACCTCAGTTGCCGGTGCGGGTGGATGAGGGCAGGAATGCCCCATTGTGCGTAGCAGTCTCAAGCAGGATGACGGTCTTGCGGATCATTAGCATACAATCGACCTTCACCGGGGAGGGGGTCCTGGTTGTGCTAATCGCCCGGCTCGGACGCGATCTGGCGGAGGCGTGACGCCTTGATTTTCGCTACGCTTGATCGCGAGATATCGCCCTCCAAGCTACCAAAGCGGCGAGTTCGCGGGACCAACAAGTAAAAGACCAAATCCTCAAATGCAGTCACAACACAGGACCAGATGAGACTCGAAGTGAAAAGCATCGTCGGACTGCCGGTCAAGACCGCGCGCGACCTGATGCGCAACCTCAACGTATCCAGAATCGACGAGGAGGCGGTGCTTCAATTCCTCAATGATCTACATTGGCGCAGCACGGTAGATGCCGCCTGCAAGACCAATCCGAGAATCCCGAAGACCCTTCGCCAGCGATGCGATGCTGATGATCGCAAGAACTATTGCAAAATCTGGCGCTTCAAGTTCAAGCCAATCAAGCTCGCGGAGGCCGAGCGCGTCTTCGCGGCGCTGCTCCAGGAGGGATATCTTGAACCCCACGAACCGGAGTATAAGGGCGACGAAAGAAAATACCAGACCAGCCAGAAGGGTCGGCAACTCGCGGCTGCGAACTTGACGAAACGTTTTGACCGCGCCAAGGCAGATAGCGAGGTCGCTGCCCTGATCGCTCGCGCAAACGAGATCAACACGCGCGATGAGTTGGTGTTCTTTGTGCATAAGATCACCGCGTTCGGATCCTACCTCACCGACAGCAACGATCACGGTGATATCGACCTCGTGGTTGAGACCGCACCGCGCCGCGAGGAGCATATCGACGAATCGCACTATCGCGCCCAAAACAGCGGCAAGTCCTTAGATTTTCCCGCGAGTTTGACTTACGGCGAGACGGAAGTCCTGCAGTTGCTGCGGGCACGAAAGGCGCGCCTGTCGTTCGCTTCGCGCTCGACTGTCGACAGAATGCAGACCAAGACGCGCGTGCTGTTCGAATGGCGGCCCGATGCCAAGCGTCGCGCCGAGATGGAGGCGTTCGACTGGCGACTGCACGAGCCGTTGCGGCAGGTCAAAGAGTGGCTCGCCTCCACCCCCGGAATCAATGTCGATCCTGTCGAGATCTCGCGCTGGTGTCAGGACGTTGCTGCCATATTGAGAAATAAGAACTGGCAACACCGGTTGTTTCGCGATTGGAGTGGCAACGCCGCGCATGACCTAATGTCCTACTGGGGCGTGACCGCTTCGGCGGCTGCCGCCGAGAAAGCGCACAGAATGGTGTGGGACGAATATCGCGAGCGCACCAGTTACTACATCGTCAAATACTACGAAAAACCGGTCAATGCTCTGATCGAGGCGCAAATTCACGCGCAGTTCGCGTTGGGCGCCGACTACATGGATGCCGCAATCTTGATCGCTAAGCAAGCTCGGTGGAAATTGGTCGAGGATAGCAGGGGATGGGTTTCCCCGCTGAAACGGCGCGTCATCGAGATGGAAGAGTGCGATAGCGAAAGCGCAGGGCCAACGGAGTAAAAGTGAAACCCATGAAAGGATCTCTATCGTAGAACCAGGTCCGAATTGCGAGGCTTCTCTCCTCGTTCCTTCGGAGCCACATTCTTGACTTCGAGGCCTTGTTCAGCCATTGCCCTGCCGCATCGGCCTTGGACTCGTATCCAGGAGCGATCCCCCGCGCTGCCATGCTGCGATAATGATCGCGCGATTTCGAACGGGAAGCAGGTCATACTGAACTCTCTCGCCATCACCTCGACTGGCTTTTGAAGGTACCGACCTCAATCTCGGCTTTGAGTACGGCTAAACGCTTATTTTTTGCGCTTGGTGAACGCCTCGATCGCCTTTGAGAATATCTCTGGTCCTTGCCAGAATGCTAATGTTAGCCCGTAAATTGTGGCTCCTGGGTACCTAGCACCTCCAAGCACAAGGGAGATAATTCCGGCAACGATAATCCGCGAGCCCTTAACGGTTGCAAGCTGGTCAGCGATCCGCGAAAGAATCTTGAGTACCTTCTCGCCGGCATCTCGTAATGCGATCGGGTCTCTTCATCTGCGATGGATTCAAGGTCCGTGGCGATTTTATCCATTGAGGCGACAACTTCGGCAGCCGAGTTTATCCGCAGTGTTCGGAGAGCTTCAGCGGCCTCATGTATCCGCGAAGCCAGCTGGTGACGCGTCTCGCGCGGGGTCATATCTATTCCCGGCATCGTTGAGCCGGCAGGAGTTGGCATCGCTTCAAGAACATCTCGGATTGCTTCGGCCAGAGCCTCGCGTGCCCTTTGTTCGGTTTCATCGTCCGTGGCCTCTCACGGGTAGACAACAAAGCGATAGTCTTTGCGATCAAAAGGCATGCGTCCGCCATCCTGAGCTAATAGAACAGTGGGCAGCTTCGTCGCATGGCGCACCCGAGTTCGTAAAATCCGTCGAACGTCAGATCAGTCAAATCTGCGATAACCCAATCCGCCGCTAGAACGTATTCCATGATTGCTTGATTGATCGAGCCGGGTTCTCGAAATGATTGGAAGTGAGTTATTTCAAGATTGGGAAAGCTTTCCATCACAGGAGCAACAAGCGTCTCAAAGACGACCTCGCTCCCATTGGTTGGCGGGGCATCTTTGATGCCTAACGTCGAGAGTAAACGCAACTTTTCGTAGCCATGAAGTCACCTAGTCAAAAACGGTCGCGAAGCGTGTCCTCCAGCTTGCGAGTCGCGGAGGGCGATGCCTCCCGTGCGATATCCAGTCAGTTATTGCGGATAGGCGCGGGGCTTTGCGGCCCAGACCTTGTAGACGGCTTTCTGGCTCTCGATGCCGACCTTCTCGGTGATCGCGTCGAATTGTTGCGCCATGCGATCGAGAATGGCCTTGGGCTCTTCGCCGGCCCACAGGCTCGAGATCGCCTTGGTCATCGCCTCGTCGTACTTGTCCTGTTGCAGGAGCGAGAGATCGAGCAGGCCCTTCTCGCCCGACGTCTTGATCGTATCGAGATAGGCTGGAGCGCCAGACCAGAGCGCACGGTATTTCTCGCTCGCGTAGTGCGAGAGGCGGAACGGATCGCGCAGCGTATAGGGGAGCTGGACGCGCTCGAGGCTGGTCTGCTTGCTGTTCAGCCACTGGATGAAGAGATAGGCGCTTCCTTGTTCTTGCTGGTGGCCGACACAGATAGATCGAAGCCGACGCCGAGCTCCGGGCGACCGAGAGGGGTGAGCGCATAGCCGACCTTGCCGGCGACTTGCGATTTCGGCACCCACTTCAAAGCTTCCTCGCCCGAGCCGTAGCCCGCGGCCCAGCGGCCGTAGGGCGGCCAGGAACTCGTCATCGCGGTCGTGCCCTGAAGGAACGCAGCGAGATTGTCGACGAAATTCCACTGCTCCACGCCTGGCGGCATGAACTTGTTCCCCGCCAGCATCTGCTTGAACACCTTGAGGCCGACCTCGCCATTCACCGTCGCCTTCATAGTGTCGGCATTGAAGAACTTGCCGCCCTCCATGCGGAAGCGTTCCTGGAACATGTATTGCGGATAGGGCGCGCTGCGGAAAAAGCCGGCGCCTTAGACTTTCGTCGCCATCTTGTCGGTGATGAACTGGCCGATCTCGTCGAACTGTTTCCAGTCCTTTGGCGGCGCCAGCTCGTAGCCGAACTTGGCCTTGAACTCGTCCTTGATCTTCGGATCGTCGAAGATGTCCTTCCGGTAATAGAGCAACATCACGTCGCCATCGTCCGGGAATCTGCCCTATTCGCCTAACTCAATCCGCTCGCGCGGCAAACGGCCCCGGCTCGTGCGACCACCATGTGCAACGCTAGATGCTGCCAGGCTGCCCTTCATCGCTCCGGAGCTCAGGGAGGGGCGCGGCGAAATTGAGCTGGTCCTGAAGGGCAAGCTGCCGAAGCTCTTCACCGACGGAGAACCCGCGCGGAATCCTTCACTCCCACGCCGATAACTCGGACGGGATCGAGACCCTGGAGACGATGGCGAAGAGCGACGCGCCAGCGCGGATACGATGTATTTCGGGGCGCGCAGCAGCATCGAGCAGCCGACCGGCTCAACAAAGCGCTTCGGCAAGGATTTCCGGATCCTTAGCGGCATCGAGTCGGACATTCTGGCGGACGGCTCGCTTGACTACGATGACGAGGTGCTTGGACGTTTCGACTTTCGTTGTCGCCAGTATCCACGGGCGCTTCATGCTGGACTGCAAGACGAGACGCAGGGACTGCTTCGGGCCGCTTCCGATCCTCACACGATTATCGTCGGCCACATGACCGGGCGGCAGCTACAGCGCCGCCCTGGCCACGAAATCGACCTGTGCGAAACACGTCGTGGTCGAGATCAACTCACATCCATGGCCTCTTTACTTGGATTGGCGTTGGCACCAATCGGCGCTTGTCCTCGTCGTGGAACGCGACACCCTTGTGCGGCCGTGATTGTGGGGGCTGGTGCGGCCGGCTGCCTACTCGCAAGTCGCCTCTCGGCGGATGATATCGCAACAGGCTGTCTCCTCGAGGCTGCTCCCGTGGACCGCAACCCATTCATTCGTGTACCAGCGGGGTTTATCAAAACGCTTCGATGCTTCCTCCACCTAGCAATTCAAGACGGATCCGACCGCTCGGACTGGTGGTCGACCTATCTAGACAGCTCAGGGCCGCACGCTAGGAGGCAGTTCGTCGATCAACGGCATGGTCTATAACCGTGATCAGTGTTCCATGAAATTTTGCACAGCCTCGAATGGGCGCTGGCTGGGCGTCGGCGGTGAACCATCGCGTAGAGACAGTCTATTCGACGACGTCAATCGTTCTCTAGGTAGCGCCACCTGAGCAAGGGCAGCAGAGTTGACAGTTTGCCCGACAGATCTGCTGGCCGAACCATCGCCTGACGCTGAACTGGAAACTCGCGGGATTCGAGATGTTTCCGCAGATTGAGGTCAACGGCAAGAGCGGACTTGACTCGTTCGAAGTATTAAGTCTAGTTATGCAAGTGAGGGGTGAGCCTCGACCTTCGTCGGGTATGCTCAAACCCGTTCCAGCCCAGAGAGGCATTCGTGGAGGAAATTCGGGTCGAGCGGCGAGACGGCGTTGCGCACGTCGTTCTGAATCGTCCAGCTGTAAGGAACGCCGTAACGCTTGCGATGTGGCGGGAGCTTGCTGACATCTTCTCGAGTTACGCAATTGATCGGGATGTCCGCGGCGTGATCCTGCGTGGCTCGGACCGGAACTTCTCGGTCGGCGCGGACATCTCCGAATTCGACCGCATCAGAGAACACCGTCATCAGGCGGCCGCCTACGAAGTCGCAGTCGATGCCTGCTCGGGAGCGATTGCTGCGCTGGGAAAGCCTGTCGTCGCGGCGATCGATGGCTACTGTCTCGGAGGCGGCTGCCATCTTGCGCTCGCTTGCGATTTCCGCTTCGCCCATCTCAACGCTATAATTGGCATTCCGTCGGCGAGGCTGTCGATTGTCTACGGAGTTCACAGTGTGCAGCGCCTGCTCGCACTCACCGGCGTGTCCAACGCCAAGAGGATACTCTATTCGGCAGACCGCTTCGGCGCCGAACAAGCCATTCGGATGGGCTTGATCGACGAGCTTCACGACGATGTCGTCACGGCCGCGGAGAAGTTCCTGCAACACCTCTCCGGCAATGCACCGCTCTCGATCTCCGGCGCCAAATTCATGCTGAATGGTCTCACCATGGGCAACGGAGCGCTGGATCTGGCGACAGCACAGCGGCTCGTCGACGAGGCATCCGACAGCAGCGACTTCAAGGAAGGGCGTGAGGCTTTCTTGCAGAAGAGGTCGCCACGGTTTTGCGGAGAATAGGTCGGATGAAGAAGCATCAGGATTTGGAGAGGGCCGATGAAGCCTGCCAAGTTTGACTATGTCGCTCCAACGACCGTGGAGGCGGCCGTCGAGGCACTAGTTGCCTCGAACGGAGAGGGAAAGCTGCTCGCCGGAGGGCAAAGCCTATTACCGCTCCTCAACTTCCGGATGGCCCGCCCTTCGGTTCTGATCGACCTCAACCGCATCGAAGGACTTTCCTATATCAAGGACCGGGGCGATAGCATCGCGATCGGCGCGCTGACCCGCCATCGTTACCTCGAACATTCGCCACTCATTGCTTCAAAGCTTCCGGTCTTGTCGGCCGCAATGCGGCACGTGGCTCATCTGGCTATACGCAATCGCGGCACAATCGGCGGCAGCTTGTCCCATGCGGATCCCGCCGCCGAACTGCCGATGCTAACGGTATTTTACGATGCAACCATATCAATTCGGGGCCCGAGCGGGCTCAGGACGGTCGCCGCGGAGGAGTTCTTTGTCGATGCTCTGACAAGTTGCCTAGAGCCCGACGAGATCGTCGTGGAAATCGAATTTCCGGTCCTCGATCACGACGGGTGGGCATTTGAAGAGGTCGCCCGCCGCTTCGGCGATTTCGCGCTGGCGAGCATCGCTCTGTCCGTTCGTCGCACGGGTGCCAGGCTTGAGGATGCGCGCATCGCGGTGATGGGAGTGGCCAACACTCCGCTGCGCTTGAAGCAAGCCGAGCGGGAACTCGTTGCATTGCCGCTCGACGAACAGGCTCCGGAGCTCTTTTCAGAGATCATCGCGTCAGAGGTGTCTCCGAACGACGATGCTCATGCATCGGGTGAGTACCGCACGCACCTCCTGAAAGAGCTGTCCCGGCGCGCATTGCGCACCGCTCTGATACCGACGGAGCAAGCGGCATGACAGAGATCTCGGTGAAAGTGAACGGAGAGCGCTACGACATCACTGACGTCGAGCCGCGCATGCTGTTGTCTGACTTCTTGCGCGACCGACTAGGTCTCACCGGAACGCATGTCGGGTGCGAGCATGGTGTCTGCGGAGCCTGTACCATCCTTCTGAACGGCGACAGCGCGCGCGCCTGCTTGATGTTGGCAGTCCAGACCGATGGTGCCGAAATTGTAACAGTCGAGGGACTGGGGTCGGCCGAAGAACTAAACGTCCTTCAATCGCAGTTCCGCGAGCATCACGGGCTTCAGTGCGGCTATTGCACGCCCGGTATGCTGATGACCGGTGAGGACCTGCTTCGAAAGTATCCTCTAGCTACCGATGAGGACATCCGGGAGGGGCTTTCCGGAAATCTTTGCCGTTGTACGGGCTATCAGAACATTGTGGCCGCGATCCGCAGCGCCGCCACTATGCGCGCAGGGAAAAAGTCATGAAGTTGAACTTCCTCGCCGCCGGGCGCCTTCGGATGAAGAAGAGTATCTACGTGGCCGGCGCAGAGCGGAGCGAGACGATCGATCTTCCGGTCAGCAGCGCGTTGGTTCGGCATAAGCAGGGCAATGTGCTGTTCGATACCGGATGTCATCCGTCCGTCCTCACCGACGCTGAGGGTCGTTGGGGCCCGCTCGCAAAGGTCATGAAGCCGATGATGCGAGAGGATGAGACACTGCTGCCAAGCCTGGCATGCACGGGCCTCGGGCCGGATGACATCGACATCGTCGTCAACTCGCACTTTCATCCGGATCATTGCGGTTGCAATCAGTTCTTCCGCAAGGCGACAATTCTCGCACATGCCAAGGAGATCGAAGCGGCGAAGGCGCCTGGCGCAGACGCCGCAGGATACCTCAAAGCCGACTGGGATTACGGACAGCCGATCGAGCTAGTAAACGGAGAGAAAGATGTCTTCGGCGACTCTAGTCTGGTTCTGCTTCCGCTGCCGGGCCACACGCCGGGGACGATGGGAGCGCTCGTCAATTTGGATAAGGATGGGCAGTTCCTGCTCGCCTCGGATGCCGTCAGCCTGCGCCAGAACCTCGATGCTGACGCGGCCCCCCGCAACACTTGGAACGTCGAACAGCAGTTGAAGACGTTTGCGGAGGTTCGCCGGATCGAGAAGTCCGGTGCAACGGTGATCTGCGGACACGACGATGCGCAATGGCAAGGCTTGCGCAAAGGCGGCGACAGCTATGAATAGAGATCATCGCGCCAACCCCTCCGACGTGCAGCGCCCGAAAAACGTCGGCGCGCCGATAAGGCGCACCGAGGATCCACGCCTGCTCGCGGGAAGCGGTGAATACACCGCCGATCGAAAGCTGGATCGGCCGTTGCATATCGCCTTCCTACGCAGCGCCCAGGCGCATGCCAGACTTGTGCGGATCGACACGTCTGCCGCCCTGGAAGCGCCGGGTGTCGTGGCGGTGCTGACCGCGGAGGAGATAGCCGGCGATTTCAAGCCGGTCATCCCATTCTCTCGGATGGCGAACTACTACGCGACGCCGATTCTGCCGCTCGCCTCCGGAAAGGTCCGTTATGTTGGAGAGGCCGTCGCCGCCGTTGTCGCCACCTCCCGCTACCTGGCCGAAGATGCGATCGAATTGATCGACGTCGACTACGAACCTCTGGAGCCGGTCGCGCGCCCGGAAGCAGCGGTCGCGGAAGGTGCGGCTCTGCTCCACGAAGAGGCTGGGACGAACGTCCTGATCGCCCGCGAGTTCAAGAAGGGGGACGTCGAAACCGGTCTGGCTGGCGCCGCGGTGAGGGTGGGTGGGCGTTTCGAGATGACTCGAAAGGCGGCGCTTGCGATGGAGCCGCGCAGCTACGTTGCCGAATACGAGAAGCGAAGAGATGCGCTCACGCTCTACACGTCCTCGAACATCCCAGGCATCATCCGCGATGCCATCTCGGAATCGCTCTCGCTTCCAGGACATCGCCTGAGGGTGGTCGCCCCCGACGTCGGTGGCAGCTTCGGGTCGAAAGGCTCGCTGTATCCGGAGGAGCTTCTGATCTGCATCGCCGCACGCAAGCTGCGCCGATCGATCAAATGGACGGCGGACCGGCTCGAAGACATCAGCAGTAGCAGTCAGGCTTTTGCCGAGATCGTTGACGCCGAAATGGGCTTCGACGAGAACGGCATGGCTACCTCTCTGCAAGCAGACGTGATCGGCGACGTCGGCGCCTTTTCCATCTATCCGTGGACTTGCGGCCTGGAACCCGTGCAGGTCGTCAGTTTCCTGCCCGGCCCCTACAAGATCCAATCATATCGCGGCGCGGTTCGCGGTGTAGCGACTTGCAAGCCGCCGACCGGACCCTACCGAGGTGTTGGCCGGCCTGTTTCGACCTTCGTTTGCGAGCGTCTGATGGACATGGGCGCCAAGGCACTGGGGATCGATCCACTCGAGATCAGGCGCCGCAACATGGTGCGGGCTGAAGAATTCCCATACCGGATCGCGTCCGGCATCATTTGGGACAAGACTGGCTTTGTGGACTGCTTGGAGGCTGCCGCCGAGGCAGCGGGCTACGATAAGCTTCGAACGCAACAGTCCGAGGCCCGCAAACGTGGGCGGCTTTTCGGGATCGGCATCGCTTCATACGCGGAACTGACCGGCATCGGCTCACGTATAGCGGTCGCGCCAGGCATGCCGATCAATACGGGCTCGGAAACGGCGAAGATCACGATCGATTCGACCGGAGGCATCACCGCAGCGTTTGGCGTCGCCTCCCATGGCCAGGGCCTCGAGACGACTTTGGCGCAGATCGTTGCCGACGACCTCGGTGCGCGCTTCGAGGACATTCGCGTCATTCAAGGTGATAGCGACGAGGTCCCGATGTCGACCGGGACGTACGCCAGCCGCAGCGCGGTGCTCGGCGGTGGTGCCGCGAAGCATGCCTCAGAGATCCTGAAGGCCAAGATTAAGAGGGTGGCATCGCATCTCCTGGAAGCTAACGCGGATGACCTCGAAGTCTCCGAGGGAATGGTGACTGTACTCGGCACCGATCGCACAGTGTCTTTCAAGCAGATTTCCAAGGCCGTCTATTCCGACATGAAGACCTTGCCGGTCGATGCGCGGGAAGAGCTGACTGCGAGCTACACCTACGATCCGGTCAATGGCACAACCGCGGCGGCAACCCACATCGCGGCGGTCGAGATCGATCCGGCGACGTGCTTCGTAAAGATCCACAAGTTTGTCGTCGCCGAGGATTGTGGCCGCATCATCAATCCGATGATCGTGGATGGTCAGGTCCACGGGGGCGTCGCACAGGGCATCGGTGCCGCGCTGTTCGAGGAACTCATCTACGATGACGATGGCCAACTTCTCAGCGCGAGCCTTGTCGACTACGTGATTCCGTCGGCCCCGGAAGTGCCGATGATGGATGTCGTCCACGTCGAAAGCGAGTCCGCGGTGGCGGGCGGGTTCCGCGGTATGGGCGAAGGCGGCACAATCGGTGCGCCGGCGGCGATCGCCAACGCTATCGCCGACGCGCTATCGCCCCTCGAGATTGACGTCTCGATCCTTCCAATGACCCCGGAACGCATCTTCAGGCTTATCCAGAACGCAAAGCTTAGAGCAAAGGAAAAAACATGACGGACCTCAAAGGACGTGTCGCGCTGGTCACGGGAGGCGGCCGCGACGTCGGCGCTGCTATCTGCAAGATGCTGGCGGAACGTGGCGCGTCCGTCGCAGTCAATTACCACAGTTCGAAGGTGGATGCAGAAGGAGTCGTCGCTGAGATCGAAAGGACCGGCGGAAAAGCAAAAGCCTATCAGGCCGACATCGCTGATGCGGATGTCGTCAAGAAGATGATCGCCGGCATCAAGAACGACTTCGGTGGCCTCGATATTCTCGTCAACAACGCGGGCCTGGTATTTCGAAAAAAGTTCAGTGAGAGCACGCCGGAGGATTGGAAGAAGCAGGTCGACACCTGTCTTTACGGCGCATTGAACTGCTCCCATAGCGCGGGACCGCTACTTGAGGCGTCGGGCCATGGACGCATCATCTCGATTATGGGCGACTCCTCGCGCGTCGGCGAATCCGGGCTCGCGATCGGCGCAGCCGCGCGCGCCGGAACGATCGCGCTGATGAAATCGCTGGCTCGCGAGTGGGGCCGTTCGGGCGTTACCGCGAACTCGATCTCGCTTGGTCTGATCGAGACCGCACACGACAAGGCCTGGGTCGAAGCTAATCGCGACAAATTGGTCAAGGCCTACGCCATTCGTCGCCTGGGCCTGCCATCGGATGTGGCTCCCCTCGTAACCTTGCTCGCCTCGGACGCCGGCGCCTGGATTACCGGCCAGGTCATCAGCGTGAACGGCGGATATTCGATGGTCTGAGGGAGGCGGCGATGCTCAATGTCGATCTGATCGCACCTATTGCGAGGCTCATGGAGCGTCAGGCGAAAAGCCGACCGGAGCAGGTGGCGTATTGGGATTCGGCGCGGTCAATCACCTACGCACAACTCGCCGACCGTACCGCCTCAATCGCTGCGAACCTGACGAGGGCAGGGTTGAAGGAGGGCGACAGGCTCGCGGTGTACTTGCCGAATGGGGTGAACTGGATCGAAGCCTGCTTCGCTGCGTTGCGGGCCGGGGCCGTTGTGGTGCCGATCAGCTTTGATGCAGCCGAGGGGGAGGTCAGCTATCGCCTGACCGACGCCGACTGCGGTATTATCGTCACAGCGGGTGCCCGAAAGGACCTGCTGGAAAAGATCTGTCGGGACGCGAGTATCTCGCCGACAGTGATCTTCGCTGGGCCGGACGCCGGTGGAGCCGGAGTATCTATGGAGGACCTCGCTAAGGCGCATGGCGCGGCGTCGCTCGATCCGGCGGACATCGATCGATCTTCGTTTATCATCTACACGTCAGGAACGACGGGACGGGCAAAGGGCGTGCTGTTGTCGATCCGCGGTATGCTGTGGATTTCGGCAGCGTGCTGGGCGCCGATCGCCGAATTGACGAGCGAGGACGTGATCCTATCGCCGCTTCCACTCTTCCATTCCTATGGTCTGAACCTCTCGGTTCTTGGTGTGCTTGCAGTCGGCGCCAGTCAGCACATCATGGAGCGCTTCTCGCCGCAGCAGGCGCTCGAACTGCTCCAGACCGGCAAATATTCGGTCATGCCGGGCGTGCCAACGATGTTTCACTACCTTTTGCTCCGCGCGCAGGAGGCCGGCATCGAGCGTTTGGGAGCCGTGCGCCTGTGCATCTCGGCAGGCGCGATCATGCCCGCGACTTTGAACAAGGCGTTCGAGGAACGCTTCAAGACGCGGCTTCTCGACGGATACGGTATCACCGAGACATCTACGATGGTGACCATGAACTGGCTGCACGGCGGCAGGCCGATGGGATCGTGCGGCCTTCCGGTGCCCGGCCTCGCGGTCCGCATCGTCGATCCGTCCTCGCTTGAGGACGTCCCGATCGGCGAGGAAGGCGAACTGATCGTCCGCGGGCCGAACCTCATGCACGGCTATCACAACAAGCCTGCGGAAACTGCTTCGGCGCTGCGCAAGGGTTGGTATCATACCGGCGATCTCGCGAAATCGGACCGGTCGGGCTATCTGACGATCACCGGCCGGATCAAAGAACTGATCATTCGCGGCGGTCAGAACATTGCGCCGGCCGAGATCGAGGAAGTGGTCGTGAAGCACCCCCAGGTCAGGGATTGCGCCGTCGTCGGGATGCGGCACGCGACGTTAGGCGAAGTGCCGTGCCTCTTCGTTGTCCCGAAGGATGAGGCTCTCGACGTCCCCGCGCTGCTGGAGCATTGCAGGGCGCATCTCTCCTCATACAAGATCCCGGAATCTACACATCTCGTCGGAGAAATTCCACGCACGGGGTCTGGCAAAATCATGCGCTTCAAGCTCGTCGAGGCCTTGAGTGCCCAGGCTTGATCCGCGCGCGCATTCAGTCGACGGAGCGCGGACCAAGCGCGCCAAAGGATTTCGGATCGTAGGCGAGACGATACCGCATGTCTGCGGCTACGATCGGCGTCTTGCACCGATCGCAATCGACGACAGGATCGAAGTCGTGGCCGCACTTGATGTGCGTGAGGATAAGGGGCGGCTTTCCCTTCGAAAGCCAGCGATCACCCCATCTCAGCATGGCGATGAAGGGACCGTAAAGCTCTAAACCCATGTCCGTTAGCAGGTATTCGTAGCGGTCGGGAGAAGTTTGATAGCGTCTCCGTCGGAGCACTCCCCTGGCGACCAAGCGATTCAACCGATCAGTCAGGATATTGGGTGCGATTGAGAGCTCATTGAGAATCTTATCGTAGCGCCGGTTGCCGAAGAATCCTTCCCGGACGACCATAAAGCTCCATTTGTCGCCGATGATCTCAAGGGCGCGAGATACGGAGCTGGGGCGACCGAGCATGAACCGGCTTCCATCCGAAGGGCGCCGTGTATTACGACCAGCTTTCGCCGGACTGCGGCCGGCGCCAGGTCCATCGCGGTATTTCGCGTCGCGCGCCGAGATGCTTTCGCCGCAATGGGAGCACGTGACGATCGGGTGACTTTCGCAGCCGCAGGTCGCGTGGACAAGCGTCAGTGGAGGCGGCTTGCCTTTGGACAGCCAACGGTCTCCGAACTGCATGAGCGCAATAAAGCTCGGATAGAGATCGAAGCCCATTCTCGTCAGTCGGTACTCCTTCCTCTGTGAAGAGCCAGGCGCAACTTGGCGGAAGATCCCGAGCTGCGTCAGTTTTTTCAGCCGATCGGTCAGAGTGGCCCGCGGAATGCCAAGCGCTGATCGAAAGGCTTCAAAGGTCTGAGTTCCAAAAAATGCCTCGCGGATGATCAGGAAAGCCCATGCGTCCGAGACGATGTCCAACGTGCGAGCGACAGAGCAGTTGCGCTCCGTTCGTCCACCGGCAGTACGGGCAGCAGCGGCTGCCGTCTTCGATTTGGCCGATGTTCTGGACGTTTGGAGTTTAGCGGCGACAGGCATTCCGACGGTCCGTTTTCGCACAGCCGCCACGACCGGACAGCCCTGAAAGTTGCGCACCTGTAACACATCGCGCGATTGACTCGTTGAAAAAATAAGTCTAGTTATGCATGTAACAACAGTCTAGTTATGATAGTAATGGCGGGATTGGAAACCAGAAAAGGCGGGAGGCGTGTCATGAAGGGAAGAGTGAATAGGGGCCTGATCGCGGCGGCAACGATTCTGACGGTGAGCGTCGGCGCCGGTGCTCAGACCGTTACAATCTCGGACGATGTCGTGAAGATCGGCGTGCTAACTGACATGTCGGGTCAATTCTCGCACGAGTCGGGCGAAGGCGCGGTGACTGCGATCAAGATGGCTGTCGAGGATTTCGGTGGCAAAATCCTCGGAAAGCCGATTCAGGTTGTTGTCGCCGATCATCAGAACAAGCCCGACACGGCCTCCGCGCTGGCGCGCAAATGGTTCGATGTTGAGAAGGTTGACATGATCGGGAACCTGATCAATTCCTCAATCGCACTTACCGTTTCCGGGCTTGCCAAGGACAAGAATCGGATTGCCATCATCAACGGCTCCGGATCTTCTCGTCTGACTGGCGATGCGTGCACGCCGAACAGCATACACTACTCTTATGATACGTACGCGCTGGCGCGCGGAACCGGCGCTGCGCTGGCGAAGGAAGGAAAGAAGTCCTGGTACTTCCTGACCGCGGACTATGCGTTCGGGCACGCCCTCGAAGCCGACACTTCCGCTGTCGTGAGGGCAATGGGTGGTGCGGTCGTCGGATCGACACGATACCCGCCTGAGTCGTTCGATCAGTCCTCGTACCTGCTCCAGGCGCAATCGTCGAAAGCCCAGGTTGTTGCACTGGCCGGATCGGGCAACGTACTGGTCAACTCAATCAAGTCCGCGCAGGAATTTGGAATTCAACAACGCCAAACGCTGGCTGGCCTGCTCGTCTGGGAAACTGACATTAAGGCCCTTGGCCTTTCGGCCGCTCAGGGACTGGTATTGACGAACGCATTTTACTGGGACCGTGACGATGAGACGCGCGCATGGTCGAAGCGGTTCTTCGAAAAGATGAAGGTGATGCCGCACATGGGCGATGCCGGCGACTATTCGTCGACTATGCACTATCTGCGCGCGGTCGAAGCGGCCGGCACGGACGAAGCTCAGGCAGTCATGAAAAAAATGCGCGAAATGCCCGTGAATGACTTCTTCGCCAAAAACGGACGTATTCGAGAGGACGGCCGCATGGTGCACGACATGTACGTATACGAAGTCAAGAAGCCGTCGGAATCGAAGGGTGATTGGGATTTCTACAGGCTCCGCGAAGTGATCCCGGGCGATCAGGCGTTCCGTCCGCTCAAGGATAGCGCCTGCCCGATCGTGAAGAAAGGTTGAGCGAGGAGAGTCGGGTTCGAACCCGTGTGCGTCATGGCTCAAACTCAAGGAGGCATCTCGATGGATCAGGAAGTTGTCGCGGCGAGATCTGGAGTTATGAATCCGATCCGCAGTGGAGCCGAATATATCGAGAGCCTCCGCGGACGTAGATTGACAGTCTATTTGATGGGTGAGCTGGTCGATGAACCGGTCGAGCATCCCATGATCCGGCCATCGATTGATGCGGTGGCAAGAACCTACGATCTTGCAAACGAGGACCCCGCCCTCGCGTCCGCGGTATCGCCTCTCACCGGCGGCAAGGTCAACAGGTTCCTGCACATTTCCACCAGCTCTGCGGACCTCGTGATGCAGAACAAGATGCAACGTCGTCTTGGACAGCTGACGGGTACCTGTTTCCAGCGTTGCGTGGGCATGGATGCACTTAACTCACTGCACTCCGTAACCTACGATTTGGACGGAAAGTACGGCACGCACTACCACGCGCGATTCAAACATTTCCTCACACGCATGCAGGCCATGAACCTGGTCATCGGAGGGGCAATGACCGACGTCAAAGGAGATCGCGGTCGCTCGCCTTCGCAACAGTCGGATCCAGACCTGTTCCTGCACGTCGTCCGTCGAACGGCTGAAGGCGTTTTCGTCCGAGGAGCGAAAGCACATCAAACCGGATGCTTAAACTCGCATTGGCTGATCGTCATGCCGACGATGAGATTGGAGGCGGCCGACAAGGATTACGCAATTGTCGGCGCGATCCCGGTCGATGCTGCGGGCATCACCTACATTTACGGCCGGCAGTCCTGTGATACCCGAAGCACCGAAGGCGGAGATATCGACGCAGGCAACGCTCAATTCGCCGGCCAGGAAGCGATGATCATCTTTGAGGATGTCTTCATTCCGAACGAACATGTTTTCCTGGATGGGCAGGTCGAATTTGCTTCGACGCTCGTCGAGCGCTTCACCTGCTACCACCGCCGCAGCTACGTCTGCAAAACCGGTGTTGGTGACGTCCTGATTGGTGCTGCAGCAACCATTGCTGACTACAACGGTGTCGATCGCGCATCGCATATCCGCGACAAGCTCGTCGAGATGACCCATCTCAACGAGACGATCTACGGCACAGGCATTGCGGCGAGCCATCAAGGAATCAAGATGAAATCCGGTGCTTTCTTGCCGGATGAGATGCTCGCGAACGTCTGCAAGCATCACGTCACGCGGTTACCTTATGAGATCGGCCGACTGGCTCAGGATCTCGCAGGTGGGCTGATGGTGACGTTGCCCTCCGAGCGTGAGCTCAAGCATGAGAAGATCGGTCCGATGATCAAGAAATATCTGAAGGGGCGGCCTGAGATCGCAACGGAAGACCGGATTCGCATCCTTCGCCTGGTGGAAAACATGACCCTCGGAAGGAACGCTGTGGGCTATCTCACTGAGTCCATGCATGGCGCCGGCTCGCCGCAAGCACAGCGTATCCAGATCGCCCGATCGATGCAGATCGAGCTCAAGAAGGAATTGGCCAAAGCGCTCGCCGGTATTTCTTCCAGGACGCGGGCAGAGATCGAGAGCGATCTATCGACTTACATGGCCAGAGTCTTTGCGCCTGTTCCCAACTGAGCCCACAGAAGCGGGCCGATCTCGGCTATTTCGGAGACATCAATGGCAATGACAATGAACGGGGAGATCCTGCTCGCCGCCTCGCGGGAAGTCGTTTGGACCAAATTGAACGACCCCGTCGTTTTGAAAATTTGTATTCCCGGATGCGAGGAGTTGGAGAGGATCGATGGGGACGAATTGCGGGCCGTTGCAAAAATGAAGGTGGGACCTGTTTCGGCGCGATTTAGAGGCAGGGTGACTCTGAAAGATCTCGATCCGCCGAGAAGCTATAATATCGTTGGCGAGGGCGAAGGCGGCGTCGCAGGCTTCGCGAAAGGTGGCGCGAAAGTAAATCTGCTAGAGCGGGATGGTGGCACGCTCTTGACCTATCACGTCGACGCGCAGATTGGTGGAAAGCTCGCGCAGTTGGGACAGCGGCTGGTCAACGGAGCGGCTAAGAAGCTGGCCGACGAGTTCTTCGCCAGTTTTGCCCGAGCACTTTAGTTGAAGAACCCGACATCGCGAGAGCAGCTAATTCTGCCCGACGTTCCCCATGCCGCGCCGTAATGGAGCCGCGACGCTCATCGGTCGCCTCCCGATCCCCGCTGAACGAGCGAGCTCTTAGGGCGCGCGGATATGCAAGGTGCCATCAGCGTAGAAGTAGGGTCACCGCGATCGGGACCAAGAACGATGTCACAAGCGCGTTCAGGCCCATGGCAATCCCGGAGAAAACGCCGGCCACCTCGTCGACTTGGAACGCCCGTGCTGTGCCGATACCGTGTGCGGCGATACCGACCGCGAAACCCCGGGCGCGAAAATCGGTAATGGCGGCCCGGTTCATGAGGGGCGTGACGATGATGGCTCCCAGGATCCCGGTGAGTACAACCGAGACAGCGGTCAGGGACGGATCGGCGTGCAGGGATTCGCTGATTCCCATGGCCACGCCGGCTGTAACTGATTTTGGCGAAAGTGATAGGATAACTGATCGAGGCAGACCGAAGGCCTCGGCTAACAGTACGGCCGTAACGATCGCGGTAATCGAGCCAACTACCAGCGAAACCAACATTGGCAGAAGCGCAGCGGTGACCCGCGCCCGGTTGTCGTAGAGTGGGATCGCGAGCGCAACCGTCGCTGGCCCGAGAAGAAAGTGCACGAACTGGGCGCCCGCGAAGTATGTGGTGTACGTAGTGTCCGTGACGATCAAGAACGCGCCGATGATCCAGATCGAGTGCAATACAGGATTTGCCAGCGGATGCCGGTGCGTCGTAAGCGAGATAGCTTCCGCGATGGCGTAAATCGAGAGCGTTACGGTGAGCCAAAGCAGAGGTGACTGCGAGAGGTAGACCCACAGCGAGAATGAGTTTTCGCTCATGGCCCCGGTTGGCTCCTTGAGAGAAGCCGGTTGACCGCGAGGAATGTAGTCACGGTCACGAGCAGTGTGATGACCACCGAGGCCGACAAGGTCAATAAAATTGCGGCGCCGTGCTCGATGACCAAGTCGAGTTTCTTCACGACGCCTACGCCAGCGGGAATGAACATTAGAGATAGATGGCCGAGCAGGCTACGGCCCGTTGTCTCAACTGCATCGTTCTGCAATGGGCCACGCCTGAGGGCGGTGAAGTGATCGCGAGTCAAGAGAAGCAGCAGCAAGAACGCCATGCCGAGCACCGGTCCGGGCATCGGCAGCCCGACACCGCGCACAATTGCTTCGCCCACCAACTGGCAGAGCAGAATCAGGCTGAGACCTGCGATCATGCGAGGCGCTCGACGGTGGCCAAACTGGGCTCAATCAGGCTTGCATGAGTATTCTGCCGGCAAGACGGATACGAGGTCGATGTGAGAAAGCTCAGCCGTGTGGCAGAAACAGACCTACCGGGCCCGAGCTGTGCCTGAATCGAGGTTGCCACAGGCGCTACGCCGCGGGAATCTTCAAGGAAGACATGAAGTGCTCCATGTTCGCCTCCACGCTTTCCCGACTGAGCATGCCCGTCTTCTGATCACGGATCATTGCATACATCTTCTCGTGTAGGCCCACAGCGCGGTAGCGTCCGCTGACCTCCAGCGATTTGCGGATCCAGGGAGCGACCATGTTCAGGACGAAATCGGCGATCACCACGATCAGTTTGTTGCCCGCTGCCGCATAGACTGCTCGGTGGAAGTCGAGATCGGCTTCCAGCAGTTTGTCGATCGGCGAATGGGGGTCTTCGGAGAGAGCCTTCAGCCGGTCGATGCTCTCTCTCATGACGGCTAGATCCTTTTCGGTGCGTCTTATCGAGGCCAGCTCTGCGCAATTGCGGTCGAAAATGTATCGAAGCTCCATCAGCATCTCGGGAGTTGAATCCTGGAGATAGAGCTGAAACATCATCAGCGGCATCACGGCGGTGCCTTCATCCTTCCGGATGTAGTTGCCGTGCCCATGTCGGGTTTCGATCAATCCCGACACCGCAAGCGTCTTCATCGCCTCACGGATAGGAGTGCGACTGATGCCAAGCTTCTCTGCGAGCTCCTTCTCATTGGGCAATTTGTCTCCGGGACTTAGATTTCCGTTGGCGATCTCACCCGTAATGTAATTCAGCGCGACTTCGACACGCGTGGGCAGTTTTTTGGTTTCCATTCGCTCCATCGGTCGCTCGCAACTCTAATTTTCTGCCGCAAGCCAAGCGAACACATAAGCCGCTAGGCAACCAGCCCAAACCACCGAACATCCACAAGGTAGGAGGTATGATCTCCATTGACAACAGGTATAAGGTATGACCTCATATCTCTACAGAAGAGCGCGATCAAAGACGCCGCTGGAGGAAACCGATGCATTTGTCGACCGGGGCAAATCCGGAAGGCCGCGACGAGGTCGCCGTTAAGGCGCGAGACGAGCCGCTATTGGTGGCGGAAGGAATCACGAAGTCTTTCAATGGCGTTGCAGCCCTTCGCGATGGTCGGCTGGTTCTCAAACGCGGAACCGTCCACGCGTTGTGTGGAGGTAACGGCGCCGGAAAATCGACTTTCCTGAACATCGTGATGGGCTTGCTGCACCGCGACGAGGGCAGCATTCAGATCGACGGGGTGGCCGTCGATTTCAGGAGCGCCGCAGACGCACTGCGACACGGTGTGACGATCATCACTCAGGAGCTGTCTCCGGTTCCGGAAATGACAGTGGCCGAGAACATCTACTTGGGAAGAGAGCCGAAGATCGGCGGGCTTGTGGTGGACTTCCCCAAGATGCGGCAGGCCGCAAAACGGCTTCTGGATGACCTTGAATTCGACGTTCCGGTCAGTGCCCGCATGAGAGACTTGAGCTTGGCCCAGGTCCAGCTCGTCGAGATTGCGAAGGCGCTGAGTCACCGTGCGGACATCGTCATTATGGATGAGCCGACCTCGGCCATCGGCGAACACGAGGTGCACATCCTCTTCAATGCGCTGAAGCGGCTAAAGGCGCGTGGAGCCGCGATCATCTACGTCTCGCACAAGCTGACCGAGATTTTCGAGATTGCGGACGAATACACGGTCTTCCGCGATGGCCGCTTCATCGAAAGCGGACCAATTTCCTCGATTGACCGAAATCACCTCGTGACTCAGATCGTCGGCCACGAGATCAAGTCGGTGGAGAAGGGAAGGCCGAACGAGGGCGCGCCAATCCTGCTCGAAGTACGCTCTTTGTCGCGTGGATCTCATTTCAAGAACATCTCTGTGACCGTCGCTGCAGGAGAAGTTCTGGGAATCTACGGTTTGCTTGGCTCTGGTCGGACCGAATTCCTGGAGACGATCTATGGCATCCACGCGCCGACCGCCGGCGACGTCTTTCTTGATGGAAAGAGGGTCGATCCCGGCAATCCCAAAAAGTGCATCCAACGAGGCATGGCCATGGTACCCGAGGATCGGAAGGACACCGGCCTCGTTCTGTGTGCCTCCATCGCACATAACATTGCATTGTCGTCCCTTGCGCTGCGCGCCGTCAGCGGATTCGTCCGCCGCAAGGCGGAGGCGGCCGCAACAGATCGCATGATGCGCTTGCATCGGATCAAGGCGGCATCCCCAAATGTCGCCGTGGAGACGCTCAGCGGCGGAAACCAGCAGAAGGTGGTTTTCGCACGCTGTCTCCTGACCAATCCGCGTCTGCTGATCTGCGACGAGCCAACCCGCGGGATCGACGAGGGTTCAAAGCAGGAGATCTACGCCTTTCTCCGCGAGTTCGCGGCGAAGGGCAATGGCGTGCTCGTGGTCTCATCCGAAGCGCCGGAAATCCTCCAGATCAGCGATAGGATCGCCGTGTTTCGGCAAGGACGACTGGATCATGTCGTGGATGGACACGAGACAACCCAGCAAATGCTGACAGATCTCGCAAGTTGAGCGGATCGAAGAGCTTTCCAAACTGGCTTTGCGCATGCGGTCGAAGCGAGGAGTTGAGGTGGTGACCAACGTAGTTAGCAGCGTCCCTACGGGTGCGCGATCCAAAAGTATTGCTGCTCTAGGACTGTACCTGAAGTCGTTCAGCATCGTCATCGTGTTCGTGGTCATTTCGGCATTCTTCGCCGTGGCCAACGAATACTTCATGACCTGGCTGAACTGGGTGAACCTGCTGCGACAATCCTCGATCAACGGCGTTCTGGCGATCGGGGTGACGTTCGTGATCCTGACAAAAGGCATCGACCTTTCCGTTGGCTCCGTTATGGCTCTCGCAGGCATGATCGCAGCGAGCCTCGTGACTTCGACCAACCAGCACTTCGTGCTGTGGGCTGTTCTGGCAGGGCTCGGAACGGGCGCCGCGTTGGGCCTGGTCAATGGCGTCATTGTGACCACATTCAATGTTCCACCTTTCGTCGCCACGCTCGGAATGCTGAGCATGGCGCGCGGCTTGACCCTGATCTTTTCCGAGGGGCGTCCCGTTCCCAATCTCTCCGAGTCGTTCCGATGGATCGGCGGCGGCAGCGTTGCTGGCGTTCCTGTGCCGGTCTTAATTCTGTTTCTTGTGTTCGCCATCGGATGGGTCGTTCTCTCTTACACGACGTTCGGGCGTTACGTCTACGCCGTGGGAGGAAACGACAAGGCCGCCAGGACGAGCGGCATCTCCACGCGGAGCGTCATTGCATCCACCTACATTATCTCAGGCCTCCTCGCCGGACTCGCCGGCCTGGTGCTTACTTCCCGTACGACTGCCGCACTTCCACAGGCGGGCATCGGCTACGAACTCGATGCAATCGCGGCCGTGGTGATCGGCGGGACTAGCCTCGCAGGAGGGCGCGGCTCGCTAGTCGGGACGTTGTTCGGCGCACTCATCATCGGGACGATCAACAACGGCATGGATCTGATGGGCGTGTCTTCCTACTACCAGCAGCTTCTCAAGGGCGCGATCATTGTCGTCGCCGTGATGCTCGACCAATTTCGCAAGTGACACCTGCGAAGACCATTACAGACGATGACAACGGCTGTAACGCCCAGCATGGGCGGACTAGGTGACTGACCACATCAATCGGAGGAGACGATGAAGGTTACGCGTAGATCGACGATGGCGAGTTTCGCCGCTGCTGCAATCATTCTATCGACCGGTACGGCCTTTGCTCAAAGCAAGACGCGGATCGCCGCCCTATCGTTCGGGGAATCCGGCGAGTACATGAAGGCCTGGTCCAGCGAGATTCAGAGCCACCCGGCAGTCAAGGACGGTTCTGTCGCAGTCACGATCTTTGACGGCAAGTACGATCCTCTCGTCCAAGCGAACCAGATCGATACCGCCATTACCCAAAAGTTCGATGCCATCATCATGTCACCGTTCGATCTCCAGGCGTCGGCGCCCGCAATCGATAAAGCCGTCGCGGCTGGCATTCCGGTGATCGTATCGGCGCTGAAAACCGCATCGAAGAATTACACCGCGTCGATCATCGTCAACGACACGGAGGGAGGGCGTATTATCGGGGATCAGTTAGGCAAGCTGCTTCCGAATGGTGGGAACGTGGTGTTGATGGAAGGCCCCATTGGTCAGTCGGCGCAGATCGAGCGCAAGGCTGGCATCGACGCCGGCTTGGCCAAGTTCCCGAAGCTCAAGTTGATTGCCAGCAAGTCGGGCAACTGGAGCCGTGCCGAGGGGCAGTCGCTCATGGAGAATTGGTTGCTCGCGCATCCGGGGCAGATCAATGCCGTACTCGCCGAAAATGACGAGATGGCGCTGGGCGCGATTGAGGCCATGAAGAGTGCAAAGGTCGACTTCAAGTCCGTTCCGGTGCTCGCAATCGATGGCATCCCGGACGGCAAGCGCGCAGTTCAGAAAGGCGAAATGACTGTAACGCTCTACAAGTACGCCCGTGCTGAGGGGCAGGGCGCAGTCGATCTCGCCCTGCGTGCCATCAAGGGGGACAGTTACAAGCCGCGGTCCGAGGTCTGGGATTCTTTGATGGAGTGGAAAGGCGGAACCCAGAAGGATTACACCGTCCCGTGGCTCATCTTGGATTCCTCGAACGTCGCAAAATACATGTGAACCCTATCGTGCGCACGCGGTGGACAGCTGCGTGCGCACTGATGCTTAAACAGGGATATTTGGAAATGGTGGCTCTGCAGAAAAGGGCGCTTCCGAACGGGCGTCTGAGTTTGACTTCGCTTGGGCTTGGGACGTCACCTTTGGGCGGGTGCGGTGTTCCGGTCGGCTTTGAGACCTTCGAGGCAGTGATCCTGAAAGCCTACGAGCAGGGCGTACGCTATTTCGATGTTGCTCCGCTTTACGGTCTCGGAAAGTCCGAGCATTTCCTCGGTCATGTTCTTCGTGTGCACGGCCTTCGTCAGGACGTCGTGGTGAGCACCAAGGCGGGCCGGCTGTTGAAGCCGGCAAGCCGGTCGAAGCGCGCGGAAAGTCTCTATGGGATCAATTGGGTTGATCCGCTGCCCTTCGTCGACGAATACGATTACAGCTACGACGGCATCATGAGGTCTTTCGAAGATAGCCAGCAGCGCCTCGGTCTCGACCACATCGACATTCTTTTCCTGCATGACGTGAGCGGAGTTTGGCACCGGGAGAAGTATCCCCTGTATCTGGGGCAACTCCGCGAGAGCGGATACCGGGCTTGCGATGAGCTCCGTCGGTCGGGAGCCGTCAAGGCGATCGGTCTCGGCGTCAACGAGACGGCTTCAGTGCTTGAAGTGGCTGCGGAATTCGATCTCGACTGCTCACTCGTAGCAGGACGGTACACGCTCCTTAATCATGCGCCGTTGACGGAGTTCTTTCCCGAGGCTCAACGCCGCGGCATCGGCATCATCGCCGGCGGTGTCTACAATTCGGGGATCTTGGCCGAGGGCAGTCGGGGTAACGCATTAACGCGGACCTATGACTATCAGACGGCTCCAGAATACATCGTAGAGCGCGTGAAGGCGCTGGAAGCTGTCTGCGAATGTCACAAAGTCGTGCTTGCCAATGCGGCTTCCCAGTTCGTCTATGCGCATCCGGCCGTGACATCGGTCGTTCAGGGCGCACTCACGACCGCACATGTCGCGCAGAACGTCGCCTCGATATCGACGCCAATTCCTCAGGCATTCTGGATGGACCTGAAGAGCGAAGGCCTGATTCCCACACATGCCCCGCTTCCGGATCCGGGCTCACTGGCCCGGTCGGGCTGAACTTCCACGTCAAGCAAGGAGAAGAGCGATGATGCCGCTCGAGACACGAACTCTAGGCCGCACCAAAGTTTCCGTCACGTCGCTGGGGCTCGGGACAGTGCCTCTTTCCGGGTTCAATGTCGCAGTGCCATATGCCGAATTCGAAGCTGTCGTGAAAGCTGCATTCGATCTCGGCGTGCGCTACTTTGATTGCGCGCCGATGTATGGTCTCGGAAAGGCCGAGCACTTCCTCGGCCGCGCTATCCGTGACCTCCGTATCCGAGACCAGATTGTAGTAAGCACAAAGTGCGGCCGGGTGCTCAAGCCAGCCAGTCGGACACCGAAGCTCGAGACCGTTTACGGGATCGAATGGGTTGATCCGTATCCGTTTCGAGACACGTACGACTATACGTATAGCGGCGTGATGCGCTCGTTCGAGGACAGTCAGCAGCGTTTGGGCCTCGACTATATCGATGTGCTTCTGATTCACGACGTGGGACGCGCATGGCACGGCGATCAAGCAGAATTCTACTGGAACCAGCTCCGGGAGAGCGGGTACCGAGCGCTCGAGGAACTGAAGAGTTCGGGAGTCATTGCTGCCGTCGGGTTAGGAGTGAACGAGACCGACTCGGTTCTCGGGGTGGCTCGCGAATTTGCGATTGACTGTGCGCTGATCGCAGGTCGATACACGTTGCTCAATCATGCACCACTCGATGGGCATTTCGACGAGTTGCGGTCTCGAAATGTCTCGGTCATCGCCGGCGGCATCTACAATTCAGGCATCTTAGCCGCTGGATCGAAGGCGGCGGCCTCGACCTATGACTACCAGCAGGTCCCGAGCGCCATCCTGGAGCGCGTCCGATCAATCGAGAAAGTGTGCGAACGACACGGTGTCGATTTGCCCACCGTCGCGACCCAGTTCGTGCAAGCGCATCCCGCCGTCGCCACCGTTGTTCAGGGCGCGAAGTCCACAAGCGAGGTTACCCAGAACGTCCACGCTGTCTCGGCACGAATACCCGCTGCTCTCTGGCAGGACTTGAAAAATTTCGACCTAATCCCATCGAATGCTCCGGTTCCGGAAGACGGGCGATCCTCGTGAGCGGATTTCTAAGCGCACAGTTCCGTGCCGACGATCCCTTCGAGGGGATTGCACCGGGTTCAGCAGTCGCCGAATACGATGTCGTCATCGGGCCGGTCGTCCACTATCTGCGCGATGTTGTGACTGACCGCTCTGTTCGTCTTCTCGCGAACTTCATTGGGACGTCGCGTCTGGAGGATGAAAGCAAGCCTGACTCCGGCGATTCGGATCATGTGTACGAGATTCTTGCGGCGGTTCGGGTACCGGTGCAGCGGCAGCACGAGCATCATCATGTGAAACAGGCGGCGCATCTGCTGATGCCGCCGCGGGCGGCACCCCTGGCGCCACATCAACGCTCGTCCGAAGTGAGCTTGCTGTCAGGAGCGTGGGACCATCTGCGTCGGGCGAGTCCGATCGCCTGCGGCGGCTTGATCGACCTGCGGCAGTGCTGCGGCCAACTTAAGCTTGGTGCTGACCTCCTGATTGGAGCCTCCAAATGACGAGATATGCCATCACCGTGCTCGAATACGCAGCGAGCCCCAAACATCCGAGAAGTGGTGTCGTATACGGTCGACATAACAGCGGAAGCATGAACTTGCCGTTTGCTTATCTGCTCCTGCGTAGCAGTGACACTGTCGCCTTGGTTGACACCGGTTACGATCAATCGGATTTCGGAGGCGAGATCGCCAATAGCATCGGCGTCACCGGCTGGTCTCCGCCCTCTGAAGTGTTGGGAGCCGTCGGCATTCGTCCCGAGGATGTGCAGCATGTGTTCCTTACTCACGCTCATTTTGACCACATGGGTGGGCTGGCCTACTTCCCGAACGCCAAGTTCTACATCCAGAAGCGTGAGATCGAGAGCTGGATTTGGGCGCTGTCCAAGGGACGTCGTTTTCGATCCCTCCTCGGCGGCATCAACCCTGCGGATGTCCTGAAGCTCGTGGATCTCGGAATGAACAATCGGCTGGCCGTGCTGGACGGTGCGTCGCATGACGTTCTGCCGAATATCGATCTTCTTCCCGCCTTTGACACCCACACGGCGGGTTCGCAGTACGTGGTGGTCCGCAACGGCGGAAGCTTGGAGGACCGATGGGTCCTTACCGGCGACGTTGTCTACACCTACGAAAACCTGCATGGAGGTGATCGGGATGATCCATGCTTCGTGCCACCAGGACTGGCTACGGGAAGTCAGACCAATCTGATTCTTGCGGCGGAAGAGATGCTCGACAGCGTCGGCGGCGACATGTTGAGGCTCGTCCCCGTCCACGAGGAAAAGCTCAAGGATCACTTCCCATCGCGGGTGAGCGATCGGGGACTGAGGATCATTGACATCGCGACACTTTGAAACAGCCCAGGGGCTGGCGAGACAGCGAGGGTATCGCTCATGGATTACATACGTTTGGGCCGTTCAGGCCTCAAGATTTCGCGGATTGTACTTGGCTGCATGAGTTACGGGGTCGGGGAGCGAGGGAATCATCCTTGGACCCTAGGCGAGAGCGATAGTCGGCCATTCATACGCAAGGCTCTCGATTTCGGGATCAATTGCTTCGATACGGCCAACGTGTACTCGGACGGTACGAGCGAGGAAATCGTCGGCAAGATTCTCAAGGAGATGGTACCGCGAGACGAAATCGTGATCGCTACGAAGGTCTACGGCCGCATGCGCCCGGGACCAAACGGGATCGGCCTTTCACGAAAGGCAATTCTTGCCGAAGCGGAAGCAAGTCTTCGGAGGCTCGGCACCGACCATATCGATCTGTACCAGATCCATTTCTGGGACAATGACACGCCAATCGATGAAACTCTTGAGGCCTTCAACGATCTCGTGCGGAGCGGGAAAGTCCGATACATCGGCGCCAGCAATACCTACGCTTGGCAATTTGCCAAGGCTCTCCATCGCGCCGACACTAATTCTTGGGCGCGTTTTGTGTCCATGCAATGTCACCTAAATCTCCTCTATCGTGAGGAGGAACGAGAGATGTTGCCGCTTTGTCGCGACGAAGGGATCGGTGTGATCGCCTTTAGTCCGCTGGCTCGCGGGCGCCTGACCCGCCCGTGGACCGCAAAAAGTGCCCGTTCCGAGACTGACAATGTAACTTCGGAGTTCTACGGGCACGCTGAAGCGGCCGATCGGAGTGTTGTGGATGTGGTTTCCGATATTGCAAGGGAGCGCGGAGTAGCACCAGCGCATGTAGCCCTGGCCTGGGTGGCCGGAAAAGACGGCGTAACGGCACCGATCATAGGTGCTACGAAGCCTCAGCACTTGGACGATGCGATCGCCGCTTTAAGTCTGAAGCTAACCTCAGAAGAAATCGTGCGACTGGAAAAGCGTTATGTGCCTCACAGCGTTGTCGGATTGAAGTGAGTAGACGCCGGAAGCCGATTTTGGTGCTGGGCTTTGCAGATCAGAGACAATTAAGTTTGTAAAAAAAAGTGCCGGGATCACTGAAATCCCGGCACAGTCAGGGAGAGAGCCTCGAGAGAGCGGAAGGGTGCTGGTCGTTCGCTCGGCGCCCGTTGGTTAGCGGCGAAGCACGTACGCCGGGACGAGTGCCTTAACAAATTTCAAGCATCTCTCGAACGTCGTCAGGAGAAGCGATCTCGCGACCGCAATTTCTTGCAATGTCACATGTCCGGCGAACGAGCTCCTCGTTAGTCGGGCAGCCATACTCAACGTAGGGATAGTCTCCAATCCCCGGAGCGATGTTGCCGCCGCGCCTGGCCACGCCCTCGCACAGAGCCAGCAGGTTGCCGCCGACGATGTTGGCAGTCCACGTGTGGCGGATGTGCTTCGGCAAGAACGGCAAGAATGCGTCTAGACCTTCGAGTGTCCCCGGATGGCCGGTGAGATACGGACCGTCCGTCATGTTGAGAAGGAAATAGCCCGGCGCCGCCACAAGGCCCATTTCCATGAATGCTATCGCGCGTCGAACAAACCCGATCGACCAGCACGTCATCTTCGGTTTGATGCCTGCGGATTTGAGAGAGCGGAAATAGTGCTCTACAGCGGCCGTACGGTTTTCATAGATGCGCTGGGAATGTTCGAACATGAGCTTGTCGCGATCGAACACGTCAAGATTGGTGCTTCCGGTGTCTATGGGAACGATATCCGGTTTGGTCTGCGGATCCCTGGCAAGCTCGAGAATGCAGTCGATCCGTGCGCTCGGATCAGTGTCGTTGGCGAAAAAGCCGAGCGTCGGCAATATCAGGATGTCGCATTTCTGCCTGACCTTGCGGATGATCTCAGCGTTCTTCTCAGCTGTGTGGAGCGGCGCCCCATCGTCTGCGCGGGCGTGAAAATGAAGGATCGACGCTCCCGCCTCGCGACAGCGGGCCGCGGTTTCGGCTATTTCATCGGCTGTCCATGGCACATTCGGGTTAGCGTCCCGCATCGCGTATTCGTTTACGCGGGCTTCAACGATCATCTTTCTCAACATAGTCCGTTCTCTCGCTGCCGGCGGTGCTCGAGCTTTGGTTCATGGCGGCCTCCTTCGCAGTGCATCAGCCATGAACGATTTTGAGGTCGAGAGATTATGGCTCCGCCGCCAAATGCCCAAACGACTTTTATCGCGGCACTTGTGACTAAAGCTCACAACGGCTAAACTTTAGGCTTTCGAGGTATCGATGGTGCGTCCCCGGCCTTCGCTCAATGCGCTGCGTGCCTTCGAGGCCACGGCGAGATTGCGCAGCATGACCGCTGCGTCGTTGGAATTGTCCGTCACACATGGGGCGGTTAGCCGGCACATCCGATCGCTGGAGGAATTGCTCGGTGTCCCGCTATTGGTGCGAGGGTCGTCCTCCACAGACCCGACGCCGGAGGGGATTCGTCTGGCGGAAGGACTATCTGGCGCATTCAGCCTTATCGACGCGAGTGTAGAGCAAATCCTGCCGGGGCCGCTGACGGTTTCATGTTCTGCGACCATCATGATGTATTGGCTGATTCCCCGCCTCGCAGCCTTTCATGACGCTCACAGAGGCATCGATCTCCAGTTCAACCTGAACTACGATCAAGTAGATTTCATTCGTGACAAGGTCAGTATTGCTATCCGTTCAAGTACCATCGCACCGCCGCGAGACGTAGTCATCAAGGAGCTAGCGCGGGAGTGGATTTCCCCGGTTTGCGCAGCTTCTTACGCCAAGGCCAACAGCCTGAATGATCCGGATGATATCGCGGGGTGCCGTTTGCTCGGCACGCGAACACGCCCGGAGGCTTGGTCAGATTGGCTGGATGAGATGCGGTTGAAGTGGGATATCCGCATTCAAGAGTCGTATGATCACTTCTATCTTCTCATCCAGGCGGCGCTATGCGGGCTGGGCTTGGCGCTGGTCCCGACGATGTTCGTCTTGGAGGAGATCAATAGCGGCAGACTGATTGCGCCCTTTGGCAGCATCCCCGGTAAACGCACCTTAATGCTATGGACGGCGCCCCACGTCGCAACTCGCCCTGAGAGTAGAGCGGTTTCGCAATGGCTCACGCGCGAAATGTCTGCCACTGTGAAGAGCTGTGCCATGTTGGGTAAGGTCGAAGCTTAGCAACCTCTCCCGACACCAGCGAAGGCCGAGCCCCTGTGAGTTTTCCTCACGGGTTGCTTCACGAATATCGTTTGCCGTCATGCCATAGCCCGGGTGAAGATATCACCGTCCGCATCCAAACGTTCTTCGATCGTACGGATGGATGAGACGAATTCCGGGAAGAAATGCAGCAAGGCGTCACAATGCGCAGCGACAATCCGCGAGCCGAGTTCACAGCCCGATATTTGATCGAGACTGTCGATAGTCTCGAGAGGGCGGCAGAAGTCGTGGCAGGAGAGCAGTCAAGCGGGACGTTTCTCTCATTGCCCGGCGAAACGGATGAGTTGAAGAAGCGGTCGCGCGCACGGGTGCTTCGGGTGACCGAGCTGCCATCCGCCGACGCCCCGACATTGCGCAGTGCGCTCTCAGAGCGGAGGCAGAGAACAACGACGTTTCGGCGCGGCGAGATCGAGATCGCGTTTCCGGTCGATAACGTGGGCCGCAATATTCCAACGCTCTTGGCGACGGTTGCCGGCAATCTATTCGAGCTCGGCGAAATCACGGGCCTTCGGCTGCTCGACATCGACCTTCCCATCGAGTACGCCGCAAGCTTTCCAGGTCCGAAGTTCGGCGTCGACGGGACCCGCCGCTTAGCCGGTGTTTTCGATCGCCCGCTCATCGGTACGATATTGAAGCCAAGTATCGGTATGTCTCCATCCGAGACCGCCTCGCTGGTCGATAAGATCTGCGAAGCCGGGATCGACTTTCTCAAGGATGACGAGTTAATCGCCGATCCGCCTTACGCGCCTTTCGAGGAGCGTTTGAAGGCGGTCTTTCCGGTGATCGACAGGCATGCCGACCGATTGGGCCGAAAGCCCATGTACGCGATCAATATCAGTGGTTCGATCGACGACATGCGGCGTCGCCATGACCTGGTGCTAGAGGCCGGTGGAACCTGCGTCATGGTGAGCGTCAATTGGTGCGGCTTCTCTGCGATCGAACATCTGCGGACCTACACGAATCTGCCGATCCATGGTCACCGCAATGGGTGGGGCTTATTTACCCGTCATCCCTGGCTCGGCTTCGATTTCTTGGCATTTCAAAAGCTGTGGCGACTGACTGGTGTCGATCATCTGCACGTGAATGGTCTGAGGAGTAAATTCTGGGAGCCGGATGATTCCGTCATCCTGTCTGCGAGCTCATGCCTAGCTGCGTTTTCAGGTGTCAAACCAATGATGCCGGTCTTCTCTTCAGGACAATGGGCCGGACAAGCCGGAGACACATTCGAGCGCCTCGGAAGCATAGACCTCATGCACCTCGCCGGCGGCGGGATCATGGGGCATCCTGGCGGCATCGCTGGCGGCGTCATGAGTTTGCGAGAAGCCTGGCAGGCGGCAGTCCAAGGTATACCAGCGGTTGAGTACGCAAAATCCCATGCGCCGCTTCAGCTCGCGCTGTCCAAGTTCGGGGGGGCGGCGTGACACAGCCTCGCTACCGGTTGGCATTCTACGGTGATGATTTCACTGGATCGACGGATGCGCTTGAGGTCGTAGCCTTCGCCGGGCTCCGTGCTGCTCTCTTTCTCCGTCCGCCGAGCCCCGATGTCTTGAATCACTTTCGAGACATTGATGTCGTCGGCCTTGCCGGTGTGAGTCGCGGCATGTCTCCATCGGAGATGACCGAACATCTGGAGAAGCATTTACGGTACCTTGCATCGCTTCGCGCGCCGATCGTTCATTATAAGGTGTGCTCGACCTTTGACAGTTCGCCGGAGATCGGCAGCATCGGTCGAGTGATTGAAATCGCAAGGTCAATCTTTGGCGATCCAGTTCCCATCGTTGGGGGTACGCCATCGCTTCAAAGATATTGCGCGTTCGGAAACCTGTTTGCCCGATCCGGAACTGATGGGAACGTCTATCGTATCGATAGGCATCCGGTTATGAGCGTTCACCCCGTGACGCCTATGCAAGAAAGCGATCTGGCGCTGCACATCGGACGGCAGGCAGCGCTCAGGATCGAAAAGCTGACGTGCCCGTTCTTGGACCAGGGCTATGAATTGGCATCCGGGCAGTTCAAGGATTTAGCAGAGGGTGGGGCCGACGCAATCCTGCTCGACTCGACCAATGCTTCACAGCTTACACAGGTTGGGCGACTCCTCGTCGATTGGGCTGGAGTGAGTGGAAGCGCATTCGTGGTGGGTCCGTCAGGGGTGGAGTATGCCCTGACGCAGTGGTGGCGGGAGGCTGGTGTGATCCCTCCACCTACCAGCTCCTACGGCGGCCCAGCTGCGATCGATCAGGTACTGGCCGTGTCGGGCAGTGCCTCACCTGTGACCGCATTGCAGATCGATGCCGCTGTGCGGGCGGGATTTGCGGAGGTGCCTCTCGACGCTGCTGCGCTGCTCGGTGATGGCCAAAACATGGCAGCCGCGAGGCAAGCCGTCGCACGTACCCTCTCGCTGCTCAAGGAAGGACGCAGCGTCATTTTGCATACAGCCCGTGGTCCCGATGATCCACGGATCGGGAAGATGATTGATATGCTCGTAACGGGCGGGATGTCGCGCGAGTTCGCCAAGCATGAAGGTGGCCGAAACCTTGGTCGGAAGCTTGGCCAACTCGTTAGTGATATTCTGCAGGAGGTACCCCTCAAGAGATTGTTGTTGTCCGGTGGCGACACGTCGAGTCAGGTCGCACAACTCTTGGATATTGATGCGCTTGAAATTGAATCGCGCGTAAGCCCTGGCGTGCCACTTTGCCGAGCCAGATCGATCCGCGGCCGTCTCGATGGACTTCAGATAGCATTCAAGGGCGGTCAACTCGGCGACGAAGAATTCTTCAAGCGCGGATGGCTGGGTCGAGTCTAATAAGAACGAAATAGGGAGGATGCCAATGCGTGTCCCAACGATGGCTTCAGGCGGCATGGCCGCGCACGATAGTCGCGGCAGCGCGACCTCGCACGCGCCGTTTGGACGGTCCGTGGAGAGTTCGCGCCAGAGCGTTCTGCAGGCGATTGCAGATGGCGCCGATAAATTGTTCGGCCTTATTCTTGAAATCTGCGTCAGCATACTGCTGACGGCCGAGATTCTGCTGCTGTTTGCAGGAGTCCTGGCGCGTTACGTCTTCCTCAAGCCCATCATTTGGTCGGACGAGCTGGCTTCTATGCTGTTTCTCTGGCTTGTGATGCTGGGCTCCGCGATTGCGTTGCGACGCGGCGAGCACATGAGAATGACGGCGCTATTCGCATTCGTGTCTCCTAGGATGCGAGCTCACCTCGACGCGATCGCGCTGGCAGCATCACTGGGGCTGGTCGTCCTCCTGTTTCCGGCTACGCTCGAGTATGCAATCGAGGAAGCTATCGTTAGAACCCCCGCGATGGATCTCTCAAACGCGTGGCGAGCGTCCGCCGCTCCCGTCGGCTTTGGCTTGATGGGAATATTCACACTCCTTCGCCTCGTGCGTCTCGGTGATGCAAGACAGGCTCTGACCGCCCTCGCCATTGTCGCACTGTTGGTGGGGATACTTTGGCTTCTCAAGCCGGTCTTTGCGCCGCTCGGCAACGTAAATCTCATCATCTTCTTCGTCGTTGTCGTTGCCTGCACCGTCTTTACGGGCGTTCCGATCGCCTTTTCGTTCGGTTTGGCAACATTCGGTTATCTCATGCTTACGACCAGGACTCCGCCGCTGATCATCGTGGGTCGTATCGACGAAGGTGTCAGCCATCTCATCCTGCTTTCAGTTCCCTTGTTCGTGTTTCTCGGTCAACTGATCGAAATGACGGGCATGGCGCGGGCCATGGTTACGTTCCTCGCGAGCCTGTTAGGCCATGTGCGCGGTGGTCTATTGTACGTCCTCGTCGGAGCGATGTACCTCGTCTCGGGGATCTCCGGCTCAAAGGCCGCGGACATGGCCGCGGTGGCGCCGGTTCTGTTTCCGGAAATGAAGCGTCGGGGTGCGAAGGAAGGAGATCTCGTCGCGCTGCTGGCCGCGACAGGTGCTCAAACCGAGACGATTCCACCGAGCATAGTTCTCATCACCATCGGCTCGGTTACCGGAGTCTCCATTGCGGCTCTGTTCACCGGCGGACTTCTTCCCGGCGTGATTCTGGCGATCACCCTTTGCTGGGTCATTGCATGGAGATACCGCAATGAGGATCTTAGCCTTGCTCGTCGCGCCTCAGCCAAGGAAATTGGAAAGGCGTTTCTGCTCGCGGTACCGGCAATCGCTCTTCCTTTCGTTATTCGATCCGCAGTGATCGAAGGCGTGGCAACGGCGACCGAAGTCTCTACCATTGGGATCTTCTATTCGATTGTAGTTGGCGCTCTCTTCTACAGGCAATTCGATTGGCGGAGGATCAAGCCGATGCTGGTCGAGACCGCGAGTCTGTCTGGGGCCATCCTCTTTATCATCGGCACCGCGACGTCGATGGCTTGGAGTCTGACCCAATCAGGCTTCTCTCGCTCACTCGCTGTGGCGATGAAGCAGTTGCCTGGTGGATCGGCAAGCTTCATGGCGGTGTCCATTGTGGCCTTCGTCATTCTTGGCAGCGTTCTCGAAGGTATTCCGGCCATTGTTCTCTTCGGTCCGTTGCTTTTCCCGATAGCTCAAGCTCTGGGGATCGATCTCGTTCACTATTCGATGGTCGTCATATTGGCGATGGGTGTCGGCCTCTTCGCACCGCCTTTCGGCGTTGGTTACTACGCCGCATGCGCGATCAGCAGGGTGAGCCCGGACGCCGGAATGCGGCCCATTCTTGGCTACATGTTGGCCCTCTTGGTTGGGCTGGTGATTGTCGCGTCAGTTCCGTGGATCTCAACAGGGTTCTTGTGAACTGACGCTCCGCCGTAGGTGGCATCGAGCCTGGCAACTTGAACGATGGAGGAAGCAATGAGGAAGATCAGTCGCAGGACGTTCTTGCAGACAACAACGTCGGTCGCGGTGGCTGCTGGAGCCGGATTGTCTGTGAGGCCGGCTCGGGCCGCAGAATTTCAGCTCCGATGGGGGTTCAACCTCGCCGAGTCACATCCAATTACCGCGCGTGCGCGGGAAGCTGCTGAACGCGTGTTGTCTGAAACGAAAGGCCGGGTGGAAATCAATGTCTTTCCCAACAACCAACTCGGGGGCGACACGGACATGCTGTCGCAGCTGCGCGCCGGTGGTCTGGATTTGTTTCTTAACTCGGGGATCAACGTGCTCTCGACGATCGTTCCATCCGCGTCGATCTACGGTTTGGGATTCATCTTTCCGGATTATGACGCCGTCTGGAAGGCGATGGACGGACAACTCGGCGACGCATTGCGAACCGCGATCGGCAAGGCGAACCTCGTGCCGATGGCCAAGATGTGGGACAATGGCTTCCGCAACATTACGACGAGCTCGAAGCAGATCAATACGCCGGCCGACTTGAAGGGCGTCAAGATTCGCGTGCCGGTAGGTGCACTATGGACGTCTATGTTCCAGGCCTTTGGCGCCGCACCGACCGCGATCAACTATAGCGAGTTGTACTCCGCGCTGCAGACCAAGATCGTCGACGGCCAGGAAAACTCCCTCGCCAACATTTTTACGGCGAACCTTTTCGAGGTGCAGAAGTACTGCGCTCTGACCGGTCACATGTGGGATGCCTTCTTCTGCGTGGCGAACAAGCGAAACTGGGAAGCCATTCCTCAGGATCTGCGCGCAATCGTGGCCACGGCAATCAATGACGCCGCAATGGCTGAGAGGAAGGACATGGCGACGCTTGCCACGACATTGCGCGGTGACCTGGCCAAGAAGGGTCTGATCTTCAACGAGCCCGACGTCAACGCCTTCCGAGATGCTCTTCGCAGCGCCGGCTTCTACAAGGAATGGCGAACCAAATACGGGGAGGAACTCTGGACGATGCTTGAGAGCACCGCCGGAAAGCTAACGTGAAGACGACAAAATCGGGAGTCAGATAGACATGAGATTGGACAAGAGAGTGGCACTCGTCACCGGAGGCGCACGCGGAATCGGATTTGCAATCTCGAAGGCACTGGCGCGGGAGGGCGCGCGCATCGTGATCGCGGATGTCAACCTTGACGGTGCGAAGACAGCGGCAGCTGCTCTCGAAAATGCCGACCGAGATCACTTAGGCCTGCGCGTGGACGTGGCGGATCAACCGTCGGTGGGCGAGTTGATGGACGAAGTGGTCCGTCGCTGCGGGGGAATGGATATCCTGATCAACAACGCCGGGATCGGGGGCAACACGCCGTTCCTCGACATCAAGCTCGAGGACTGGCAGCGAATGATCTCAATCAATTTGACGGGAGCATTCATCGTGGCACAATCCGTGTCGCGCCAGATGGTTAAGCAAGGACGTGGTGGCAAGATCATAAACATCGCATCGCTCTCGGGCCAGCGCGGCGGAAACGGACGCGGCGCATATGGCGCGGCTAAAGCCGGCCTCGAGTTGCTGACCAAGGTCATGGCGGTCGAACTTGCTCAACACCGCATCAATGTCAACAACATCGCTCCGGGAGCGATTGAAACCGAGATGGCCAAGACGGCACACGATCCCGCGACACGCCGGGCCTATGAATACCTCATTCCGATGGGCCGCTACGGGACCCCGGAAGAGATCGCTGACGCAGCAGTCTTTTTGTCTTCGGACGAGAGCAGGTATGTCCACGGCCATACATTGAACGTTGACGGCGGTTTCCGTGAAGCTGGTCTGATGTTCGGACCGGACAAAACGCCGCCTCGATAGGCGTCCGTTGTGCAGGCTTGCTTTTTCGATGGAAAGGCTAATTAGGTGCGACGAAGCCGCCGAGCGAAGATCGTAGCAACAGTTGGACCCGCCTGCTGCGAACCAGAGATGCTTCGGACATTGTTCGAGGCAGGCGTTGATACCTTTCGCCTTAACTTTAGTCACGGGGCGAGGGAGGATCACGCCAGGGTCCACGCAGCAATACGCGCGCTCGAGGCTGAAATGGGCCGACCGATTGGCATCTTGCTGGATCTCCAGGGACCGAAAATCCGGATCGGGACATTGCGCGACGGGAGCTTGACCGTAGCACCGGGCGAAACCGTTCGCTTTGTCCAAGAAGGCGCCGGGGATCGGGATGCTATCCCGCTGCCGCACCCGGAGGTTTTCGTGGCAGCGGCTCCTGGCCACGATCTGCTGATCGACGATGGTCGCCTGTGCGTTCGCGTTAAGACGCTGCTCCGCGACAGTCTCGATGCTGAGGTAATCGTTGGCGGCAAAATCTCCAACCACAAGGGCGTCAATCTACCTGGGACGATCTTGAATCTGTCTCCGCTTACCCCAAAAGACCGATCAGACTTAGAATTTGGCCTTCGACTCGGCGTCGATTGGGTCGCGCTGTCCTTTGTGCAGCGACCGGGAGACCTCATTGAAGCGAGGGGCCTGATTGGCGATCGGGCAGGGCTCGTTGCGAAGTTTGAGAAGCCGGCTGCTCTTGATCGGATCGATGACATCATTAGCTTGTCCGACGCGGTCATGGTGGCGCGGGGCGATCTCGGCGTGGAAATACCCCACGAAGACGTTCCCGGGCGGCAGAAGGAACTGGTGCGAGCCTGTCGACTGGCGGTCAAGCCTGTGATCGTAGCCACCCAAATGCTGGATTCCATGGTGTCTTCGCCGACGCCGACACGCGCGGAAGCGTCCGATGTCGCCACGGCCATTTACGATGGGGCCGACGCCGTGATGTTATCGGCGGAGTCTGCCGTCGGCCGATATCCGCGCGAGGCGGTGGAGATGATGGATCGCATCGTCCGCAGCACCGAACGTCACAAGATGTATCGATCGATCGTTGATGCCTTGCGCCCCGACGAGGAGCAAACGCCGCCCCACGCGGTGGCCACAGCTGCGGCGGGCTTGGCGTCGGCGATCCATGCGGCGGCTATCGTCGTGTACACGTCCGGAGGCACGACCGCCGCACGCATCGCTCGCCGCCGTCCAGATGTGCCAGTGCTTGCCGTTACTCCGAGCTCGGACACCGCCCGTCGTCTGTGTCTTCTCTGGGGGACGCACAGCGTGTTCTCGTCCGACGTGAGCGACTATGAGGAGATGGTGTCGCGCGCTGTTTCTACCGCGGTCGGAGAACGTTTCGCAGATAGCTTGGACCACGTGGTGATCGTTGCCGGAATTCCGTTCGCGCAGGCCGGGACCACGAATAATATCCGCGTCATCGCGGTACCTTGAACTGTTGAGGCTATCGGTCTGTGGGCCGGCCAAACCCGGCGAGGTTTCGATTCATTCGAATGTCAGAAGTAGCCACCTGAAGTCGACGAATGGCGGTGCGACAGTGAGCGACAGCAAGTTGAGGGATGAACTCTGCCGCTTCGGCCGCTCGCTGTTCGAGCGCGGTTTCACGCCGGGATCGTCTGGCAATATTAGTGTTATGCTCGATGACGGCGGTTGGCTCGTGACGTCCACTAACGCATCGGTCGGATTCCTCGATCCCAATCGCGTCACCCATCCGGACGCGCAGGGAAGCGTCTTATCTGGCGATGCGCCGACGAAGGAAGTCCCGTTACACGCCGCGCTGTACCAAACGCGAGGTACGGCCCGGGCCGTAGTACATATTCATTCGGTTCATTCGGTCGCGGTATCGATGTTGCCCGAGGTCGATCGGCGAGCCGTCCTGCCGCCGATGACCCCCTATTACCTCATGAGATGTGGTCGGACCGCTCTGGTGCCGTACTATAGGCCGGGCGATCCTGCCGTTGCGAATGCGATCAAAGGTCTTGGGGGAAAATATTCCTCCGTCTTGCTCGCCAACCATGGCCCTGTGGTTGCGGGCGATACGTTAGAAGCTGCCTTCTTCGCTACCGAAGAATTGGAAGAGACCGCGAGGCTCTACTTGCTGTTACGTGGACTCAACCCCCGCTACCTATCGCCGGAGCAGGAACAGGATCTGGCGAAGACCTTCAAGCTCTCATTTCCGATTATTTGCCAGAGGGCGTGTATTCAGAACCTACAAAGAACCGAAGGGAAGTAGTTGGCTCGTTGCATCCACGTTGGAGCGGCTTCTCGGGCCGACAGCGCCGAATCGTTTTCACCGCTTGCGGAAGGAGCGCGCTATGTCTTGGAAGTCGAGTTGGTGCATCGTGGCCAACAAGGGCCGCACGGTTCAACCGGAGTTTCAACGTCTTGTCGTAAAAGGCATCGGCGCTTCTGCCTTCGAGGCCGATAGGGGCCGATTTCCCAAGCTGTGCCAGCCTGACCTCGTACTCGATGTGATCCGGAAAGTTGCAAACGCTGTTCAGTGTCTAAGGCCGCGTCGGGTGCACCGCACCCGTATCGCCGAACCAGAAGAAAATCTGGGCGATCCGAAAAGCGGAGCGCCGTTGCAGACCTCAGTGGAATCTGTGCACACCCATGGTGCCGCCATCAACGCGCTCACAGCGACCATCATTAATGCACAGGCGGGGTTAAACTGGCTGAGCGCTCAACCGCCAGATCTGGAGGAAGTCCGGCGAGTGCTCGATGCCATCGCTAACGACGGTAAGCGAGCGGGCGAGATCGTCCTTCAACTTCGTGCGCGCACGCATAGGACCCTAGCCGATGATGCTCTTGATCCTTGAGCTGATCCCCCTGATGTCGCCAAGCAACGTCGCCTTTTGATCCTGCTCAGACCTCCGGCAAGATACGCTTCCGTTCGCTGCTAAGCAAAAAGCAGACGGCATCGGCACCCCGTCTTGGTTTCGAGTACACGCCCCCGGATTGTGCAGCTTCTCCGCGCGCGCGGCGCCGGCGACGTGAGTCCCTGCCGCGCGGACAGGACGCATTTTTTCTTTAGTTCGCCACGATCAGAAACTCTTCACGACTTCTCGTTCGGGATTGACAGCGAATCCCCATCTATATCAAGCGACCGGCAGATGATGGAACGACGCTCGGCCAGTTGTAAGAGAAGCGTTCCGCTGAAGATGCAGCATTGAGATGTGAGGGTGGCTCTTTTCACGGTGGCCCAGGCGATAGCGACGCAGACGATCTCTTGG
Organism: Bradyrhizobium sp. CCBAU 25360; assembly: GCF_028128695.1. Taxonomy (NCBI): domain Bacteria; kingdom Pseudomonadati; phylum Pseudomonadota; class Alphaproteobacteria; order Hyphomicrobiales; family Nitrobacteraceae; genus Bradyrhizobium; species Bradyrhizobium sp. CCBAU 25360. The sequence goes on along the minus strand of NZ_LBJA01000001.1, from coordinate 666,464 downwards.
CGGAAGCGTTCGACTGATCACATAGTCGCGGCCAGGTTCGTATCTTACGGTCGCCTGCCTCCGTAAGATAAAATGACGTCGATTAGCACATTATGGACATTGAACAGAGCGACGTTCATAGTTTGTGCATGGCGCGTCCTACACTCACACGCTCCGACCTTGGGGATTTGAACCTGTTCAGAACGATCGCGCGAGCGGGCGGCTTCCGACGCGCCGCCCTCGAGCTCGATGTCTCAGCATCTGCACTCAGCCATGCGTTGCGCGGACTTGAGACGAGGCTCGGGGTTCGTCTGGCCAATCGCACAAATCGGAGCGTCACGTTAACCGAAGCCGGCGAGAAGCTCCTTGCGAGCCTTGAGAGCGGGTTCGAGGCAATCGAGAGCGGGATCGAGAATCTAAACGTTCACAGGGATACGCCGTCGGGTCGCCTGCGGATCAATGTGCTCACCGACGCGGCTCGGCTTGCCTTGGGCCCAAACCTCGCAGGATTCATGGCGAGTTATCCTAAGGTAAAACTTGAAGTCGTCGTCCAGGACGAGTTCGTCGATATTGTCAGCGGCAGTTTCGATGCGGGGATTCGTTTCGGCGGGTCTGTTCCCGAGGACATGATTGCCGTACCAATTGGAGCCGATCTTCGCTGGATCATGATCGCCTCCCCGGAATATCTCGCGCGAGGCCCTCGACTGAAGCATCCGTCCGACCTGTCTTCTCACCGATGCATTGGCCTGCGGACGGGTACGGGAGCGATTTATCACTGGGAGCTTGAGAAAGGCCCTGAACGTGCACAGATTTCCCTCGATTGGGCGATCGTCGTCAACGAGACCGCGCTCGCGATCGAAATCGCAGGGACCGGTGGCGGCATAGCTTATTGCGTCGAACCGCGCGTCCATGATCAGCTCAAATCCGGGGCGCTGAAGGAGGTGCTGCCGAAGTGGAGCTCGTTCGGACCAGCCTTTCATGTTTACTACAGTAGCCGGAGGCAGGTGCCGAGCGCGCTACGCGCCCTGATCTCCTTCTTGAAGAACGAAGTCCAGTGACTCCACGTGAGTCACCCTCCCTTGTTTTTCGACGCGTAGTCCACCTTGTAACGGAGATGCATGACGCCGGCCTGTCGCACCTCGGACGAGATCATGGATAGTCGAAGTCGGTCAGCGAGTCCGTCCGGCCGCGCCCCGAATATCGTCCGACTGCTGGTCCGTCCGCAGATCGCCGGGAAAAGGAGCAAGCTGATCTCGTCGACGAGGCCTGCTTCGAGGAATTCTGCATTGGTGTGCGCGCCACCCTCGAGGATCAGCCGCTTGATCCCGAACTTCGTGTTCAGTGTCTCGAGCGCATGGACGAGATCGATCTTATCGCTCGCTGCGGTAACATAGGATATGCCATCGGAAGACAGTTCGGCCAGATGGGCGTCTGGAACGTCTCGTCCCAGCAGCACAATTGTGGCCGCGCCATAGGTCTTCGGTCCACTCCAGTGCAGCTTGCCGTGTGGGTCAATTAGCACCGCATATTCGTCGGCGCCACTGCGCGCCACGTGAACAGGCCGCTCCACGGAGGGTATCGGTATCGGCGAATGTGGTTTGCCGTCGGCGAATTCAGCACCGACGGCCCGACCGGAAATCCAGGCGTCTGCGCCGAACTGTTCGTGCACGCGGTCATACTCAGCGATCAGCGCGTCGTAGGGTTGTCCGGTGGACGGGGTCCACTGCTCGACAAGAAGTTGACCGTCAAGCGGGCCCATCATGTGGCAGACTACATAAGGCTTCATTCGCGCGTCTCCTTTGCTACAAAATCGTCGAAGCGTTTCTTCCAGTCGGGATGCCAGCGCGATAGGGCGGGGCGGTTCTCGGTCATGTCTGTGGCGCCCCATAGAATACGCGCGGCGTCGAGCTCCGGTGTCACGGCGCCGTCGGGACAGATGACATAGAAATCACCCGCCTCGACCCGAGGCACCATGAAGTCGATCACCTGCTCGGCTGTCCACGTGCCTGGCGGCTGCTTTCCGTCCGGGGCATGAGTCATGCCGGTGTAAGTCCATCCGGGAACCAGCAGATGCGCCGTCACGGCAGCACCCTTTTGGCGCAGACCGTGAGCCAGCTGCTCGGTCAAAGTCTTCACGCCCGATTTGGCGACGTTATAGGCGGGAAAGCCCGGCGGATTGGTGATGCCCTGCTTGGAGCCGGTGTTAATGATCGCGCCGCGCGCAGGCTGGAGCAACATCGCTCCAGTGAATGCGTGGACGCCATTCACGACGCCCCAGAAGTTGACCTCAATGATCTGGCGCCAATCGCTCAGCCCGGTCCAATTGTCGTCCTCTCGGCCGCCGATCGCCGCATTGTTCATCAACACAGCGACGTTGCCGAAGGCACTGACGGCGAGGTCGCGCAAGCGCTCTAGATCTTCGAATCGGGTGACATCGCCGGCGAGGTGCCGGACGTCGGCTTGCAGGCCGCTCGCGACCCCAGCCAGCGCATGTTCGTTCTTATCGAACAGCACCAGGCGCATGCCAAGCGCGGCGAAGTGCTCCGCCGCTGCACGGCCGATTCCGCTGGCCGCGCCAGTGATGACAGCGACATTGCCTTTACCAAACAATGTCGGTCTTCCAACTCTGTCGTCCATGTCAACGGTTCCTTGCTTTGGGTATGAGGAAAGCCGACCCTAGGCGGCCCGGCTCCCGGCCGCTTCGCTGCTTTTCGCGCCCGCGCAAAGCCATGGAAGCAGTGTGGATAAGACCATCACCATCAATCCTGCGGCTGCGAGCGCCGACCCGACAAAACCAGTCGATGGCCAGCCGTAGCCGGCGCTGATAGCCATTCCGCCCATCCAGGCGCCGATGGCGTTGGAGAGGTTGAAGGCAGAGTGATTCACGGTCGCCGCCAGCGATTGTGCATGCCCTGCCACCGCCATCAGGCGCGCTTGCAATGCGGGCACCAGGGCGAATCCGATGCCGATCATGAAGAGCGCCAGACCAGCCGCTACGGGGCCCGCATTGACCGCCAACGCGAAGCCGGCAAGGAAGACCACGTTCCATAGGATGATGCCAAGGATTGATGGAATCAGCGCACGATCAGCAAGCCATCCTCCGGCGACGTTGCCGGCGATCATGCCTAGTCCCCAGAGCGCCAGGAAAGCCGGAACGTGCGCCGCGGCGACACCGGCGACCTCGGTTAGCGTCGGAGTGATGTAGCTGTAGACTGCGAACATTCCACCGAAGCCGATTGTGGCGACCCCAAGCGTCAGCCAGATCTGTGCGCTGGCGAAAGCCGAGAGTTCGCGCCGCGGACTGGCCTGCTTGTCCGCTGCGACAACTGGGATGAATACGCGTAGCAGTCCAACTAGTGATAGGCCCCCGAGAGCTACCAAGGCGAAGGCCGAACGCCAGCCGAAAATCTGGCCCAGCCACGTTGCGATGGGTACGCCGAGGACGTTGGCGGCAGCGAGGCCGAGCATGACGCGGCTGATCGCCTGGGCTCGGTTAGACGGAGGGACCATGGCCGCCGCCACGATCGAGGCCGTGCCATAGTAGGCGCCATGGGGAAGACCGGCGATGAATCTCGCGGCTGCGAGGCTGAAGAACCCTGGCGCCAGCGAGGACGCCGCGTTGCCGAGCAGGACGATTGAGCCAAGCACCAAGAGCAGCGTCCGCCGCTCCATTTGAGCCGTGAGCACAGCAAGCAAGGGAGAGCCGACGACCACGCCCAACGCATAGGCGCTGATGAGATTGCCCGCGTGAGGTATTGAAACGCCGACGGATTCGGCCATGCCGGGCAACAACCCCATGGCGGCGAATTCCCCGGTACCAATGAACAAGCCGCCCAGCGCGAGCACGACTTGTGCAGCAGCCAGCCCGCGAGGCGAAGTGATTACTTTATGGCTCATTGCAGTCGCAACTCTCTTCTCTCTGCGATGGCAGTCAGACTGCCGATGATGGCTAAGACATCCCCGCTCTGGGGAACTAGCCGAGATATCCGAACGGAGATCTCGCCGCTCACTTTGGTCACGCCGTCAATTCGGCCATCCCGCCTCACGCGAACCGTGAAGTGGACGATGTTTCCTCTAATCTCAGGCGCCTGCCGCCCAGCTCAAGCACGCTAAGGCGTAGTTGGAGTGCCGCTCCACGAAGCATACTGGTTTGATGCAGGGCTCGATGTGAGCGGCTTCGGCCGCATCTCTCGTGGTCACTCCTTGTTCGTCCAGCGATACTCCGGCTTGTAACCTAAGATGCGCTTCGCTTTCTCGTTCGACAGCACCACCTCGTTGCCCCGAAATCTCCTCCGGCGCTCGATATTTGGGAAGTACCTGTCGAGTAGTTCTTCCGTCGGGGTCCGCATCACCGTCTCGTCATTCGTGATGAAGAACGCGTCCTTCCCGCGGACATCGTATTCAATGGATTGGGCGATCGCCTGCGCAACGTCCCGATTGTCGACGTAGGTCCAGAAATTCCAGAGGCGCTGGGTTGGATCGTCCTGCCAACGTTCAAACCCCGGGTACTCTTCAGGTTCCATCACGTTGCTCAGGCGCAGGCATGTGATGCGCAGTTCCGGATCGTTCAGGCAGAACTGCCGCGCCATCTCCTCCCCCAGCACCTTGGTCAGTGAATAGATGTTGTAGCCTCGCATCGGGTAGTCTTCGTCAACAGGAACGTATGGCGCGTCGGTTTTGTCGTAAGGCACGCCGGTCCCGACTTCGCTGGCCGTCCACACGATGTCTTTGATACCTTGTTGTCGGCAAGCCTCGAACACGTTGAAGGTGGCCATCATGTTCAGCCGGAATTCATCGCCGTCCGGGATCATGCGGGGGTGAGGCATGCTTGCAAGATGAACGACCACGTCGAAGGCCCGGCGTTCAGGGCGTGCGTAAACGTCCTTGCCGACAGACGACAGTGCGTCAAGTGCCTGACCGAAGTCCGTAAGGTCAGCCACCATCACCGGCTCATCAGGACTCTGTGGTCCGTCGCGATCGATAACGAACACGTCGTAGCCCCGCTCGCGTAGATACGGGACCAAAGTCTTGCCAATCTTGCCGTGGCCGCCGGTGACGGCGACTCGCTTGTTGCTCTTTGCCACTCTCCGGGTCTCCGAATTGATCGCCGATCGCCGCGATCGGCGGTCTTATAACGAGCGTCTGCCGGAAAGGCTGCGCTACGAAATTCAATGATGCGTGCAACTGGGCTCAACATCCTCGCGCGGAGGGAGGGGCGCTCTGGACGGATTTGCCCCATGCAGAGGCGGCGACTGACCGCGCCCGGACCAGGCGGGCAAGGCTTGGCCGATAAGCTAATAACGTTCCGTCGCGTGAGGTTGACGTGATCACGCAGCCGGAGCGCACGCCGTCATCGTCTTTTGAGGTGGCATTAAGGGCAGTGCAGCGCCGCGGCTCGACCGCAGTGAGGCAGATACGTGGTGAATGTCGTGAGCGATCGACCGAATAGCGGCGGATCACAAGTACGGCCGACTCGACTTGGCGGGCGTATTGCTCGAGTGCGGTCGCGGAGGTTTTGATTCGTCGTAGCCATCCGGCCGAGATCCGGTTTCGCGCCGGTCTTTGCGGGACGCGAGAATCCACGATCTCGTTGATGTCAACTCTGTTTCGGACGCACGAAGTGGCTTCTTCGATCGGTGGATCTGACCGAAGGCCGGCTTAGAAGCCTCAATCGCGTATGGCGCAACAGAGGCGTCACAACGTTCATCCCCTGCCGCCTGCGCCGTCATTCCTCGAGAAACAAGAAAGTTACTCCTTTGCTGTCGAGCCCCTGCGGGGTGCGCCGTCGATCGCCTCCGGCCTGTCGATCACCATCGAGGCCGCAAAGTGCGGGCTCGGAAAACAGAGACCAAGGAGGACTACCATGGCGACCATCGGCACCTTCAAGACGACCGGCAACAACGAGTCCGGGCGCTCTATCCGCCAAAGGAATGGACGGACGACCCCGCTCGCCTGAAAGCGGCGCATGTTCCCGAGCGATATGGGCTTTGCGACGAAGCCGAAGATCGCGCGTCGAATGGTCGCTCGCGCCGTCGCCGCAAAGGCGCCGTTCTCGTTCGCGGCGGCGGACAGCGTGTATGGCTCAGGTGAGATCGAAACCTGCTGCGCAAGGCGGGAAAAGGCTATGTTCTGGGGGTTCTTACAATCACGTGTTCCGTTCCCGGGGCAAGCAGCAGCCTGTCGCCGGCACCACCTCCGCGATCGCGCAGAGCCTTCCCAAGAAGGCCTGGCACCGCTCGGCGTCCGGCGAAGGGACCAAAGGTCCGCGCTGGCCAGTGGTCCGGCGATTCGCCGTTAGGGTCGGGTTGTTGACACCAACCTGATTCGAGGAACTACCGATGACCGACGAGATGATGAACCTCGGACGCTCGTGGAGAAGACCCTGATGCGGATCTGCGGCGGGAGATGATCGGCTTGCCGCCCAGTTACTGATGGAGCTGGAAGTGCAAGGCCAGACCGGAGCGGCCTACGGCCAGAAGGATCCCGAGGGCCGGCGCAGCGCAACCGTTACCGCTAGGAGAGGTGGGCTTTGTTTTCCGTAGTAGCTAGCGCCGACATCGGAGTGGCTTCCGACGAACCACACCTGCTGCAGCCAATCCGCATGCTTGAAATTCGCGCAAGGGCTGCCCCGCATCTCAGCGCGAGAGCAGGCCTTTGTCGGGCACTTGCTGGGCCGGTTGTCGACATTAAGACTCAATGCCAGAAACCTGACACTACGCGCCGCTACGAAGTGTCTGCTGAGCCTGCGAATTCACTTCGGCACGCGATTTGCTCTGTTCACGGCATCGTCGCCAATCGCACTGCGATGGTCTTCGGGGACCGACCGCCGCGTTCGCGTCTGGTCCCCTCCGACGGTTTGCTGTGGCAGTGACTTGGCGCTCGGTTGTTGACTGAGAAAATGCAGGCAAGTGTTGGATGCGGTCTAGAATGCTTCTTTTGGGAGCCGCAACAATTGCGCCCGTCGCGAGCGGCGCAACCAAAACGGCGAACCTTGAGCCAGGAGTGAAACTGCCACCGGCGGTGCGGGATTGGTCCGGGGGCTATATAGGCGGACAGGTTACGGTCGAACCTCCTTCACCAATCCCTGCGGTCAGTCGATTCATGGCGATGCCGACAGGTTCGATGTCACCCGGCACAACCCGCACCTGTCGATTGGCCACGGGCCGCGTTTCTGCTTGGGCGCTGCGCTGGCCCGCCTGCAATTGATGCGCCTTCCCCGCACTGTTCGTGCGACTGCAGGATCTAGCGCTGATCATCGCCGCGGAGGACGTCGTCTACATGCCGTTTTACGTCATTCGCTGCCCGCAGCGCCCGCCGGTCACCTTCCGCCCTTCCATCGCTCAGAGAGTGAAGTGCCACCATGTCCGAGCAACCCTTGCCGACGCTGCCGATGTGGCGCGTCGATCACATCGAGCCCTCGCCCGAGATGTTGGTGCTATGCGCTAAGGGTCCGATCCACCGCGTGCGCTTCCCGTCCGGGCACGAAGGCTGGTGGGTGACAGGCTACGACGAGGCCAAGGCGGTGCTGTGTGACGCGGCGTTCCGGCCCGCGGGAATGCCGCCGGCGGGATTCACCCCAGATTCGGTGATTCTCGGTTCGCCGGGCTGGCTGGTCTCGCACGAGGGGGACGAACATGCCCGGTTACACGCGATCGTGGCGCCGTCCTTCAGCAGCCACAGGGTGAAGCTGCTCGCCCAGCAGGTCGAGGCTATCGCCGCGCGGTTGTTCGAGACGTTGGCGGCCCAGCCCCAGCCCGCCGACCTGCGGCACCACCTCTCATTTCCCCTTCCGGCCATGGTCATCAGCGCGCTGATGGGCGTGCTCTACGAGGACCACGCCTTTTTCGCCGGGCTGTCCGACGAGGTGATGACGCACCAGCATGAAAGCGGCCCGCGCAGCGCTTCGCGCCTGGCTTGGGAAAAACTACGCGCCTACATTCGCGGTAAGATGCAGGACAAGCGCCAGGATCCGGGCGACAATCTGCTGACGGATCTGCTCGCGGCGGTTGACCAGGGCAAGGCGACCGAGGAAGAGGCGATCGGCCTGGCGGCGGGGATGCTGGTGGCGGGCCACGAGAGCACCGTCGCGCAGATCGAATTCGGCCTGCTGGCCATGTTCCGCCATCCGCTACAGCGCGAACGCCTGGTCCGCGATCCATCCCTGGTCGACAAGGCGGTGGAGGAGATCCTGCGTATGTACCCGCCGGGCGCGGGCTGGGACGGCATCATGCGCTATCCGAGGACCGACGTGACCATCGCGGGCGTGCATATTCCCCCGGAAAGCAAGGTGCTGGTCGGCCTGCCGGCGACATCGTTCGATACGCGCCATTTCGTCGACCCGGAAATCTTCGACATCGGACGCGAGGGAGAGCCGCACCTGGCGTTCTCTTCCGGGTCGCACTCCTGCATCGGCGCGGCGCTGGCCAGGCTGGAACTCAAGGTGGTGTTCGGTTCGATCTTCCAGCGCTTTCCCGAGCTGCGCTTAGCCGTAGCGCCCGAAGAACTGAAGTTGCGCAAGGAGATCATCACTGGTGGGTTCGAGGAGTTCCCGGTGCTCTGGTGATACGCCGCGGATCGCGATCTTCTCCGCAACTGCCGGCGCGCCTCGCGCGCGCCGGTCAGATCAGCCAGCCAACAGGTAACCATCAACGTGCAAGAAACCACGGCGGCATGCCGGGACGCCTTCGCCGAACTGGCGTCGCCAACCTGCATCCACGACCCATATCCGTTCATGCGGTGGTTGCGCGAGCACGATCCGGTGCATCGCGCGGCGTCGGGCCTCTTTCTGTTGAGCCGCCACGCCGATATCTCCTGGGCGTTCAAGGCCACGGGCGATGCGTTTCGGGGACCGGCGCCTGGCGAACTGGCGCGCTATTTCCCGCGTGCGGCGAGAAGCCTGTCGCTCAATCTGCTGGCGTCCACGCTTGCGATGAAGGACCCACCGACGCATACGCGTCTGCGCCGGCTGATCTCGCGCGATTTCACCATGCGCCAGATCGACAACCTGCGGCCGAGCATTGCGCGCATCGTCGCTGCGCGACTGGAGGGCATGGCGCCCGCGCTGGAGCGCGGGGAGGCGGTGGACCTGCATCGGGAATTCGCGCTGACCTTGCCCATGTTGGTCTTCGCCGAACTGTTTGGCATGCCCCAGGACGACATTTTCGGGCTCGCCGCCGGCATCGGCGGCATTCTGGAAGGCCTGAGCCCGCACGCCAGCGATCCCCAACTCGCCGCGGCGGACGCGGCCAGTGCCAGAGTGCAGGCCTACTTCAGCTGCCTCATACAGCGCAAGCGCACCGATCCCCGCCACGACATCGTGTCGATGCTGGTCGGCGCACATGATGATGATGCCGACACGCTGTCGGATGCCGAGTTGATTAGCATGTTGTGGGGCATGCTGCTGGGCGGCTTCGCCACCACTGCTGCGACCATCGACCATGCGGTCCTGGCGATGCTGGCGTATTCCGAACAGCGGCACTGGCTGCAGGCAGACGCCGCGGGGGTGAAGGCATTCGTCGAAGAAGTCCTGCGATGCGACGCGCCCGCGATGTTCAGCTCCATTCCGCGTATCGCCCAGCGCGACATCGAACTGGGCGGCGTGGTGATCCCGAAGAACGCGGACGTGCGCGTGCTGATCGCGTCCGGCAATCGCGACCCGGACGCCTTCGCCGATCCCGATCGCTTCGATCCCGCGCGGTTCTACGGCACCAGTCCAGGCATGTCGACCGACGGGAAGATCATGCTGAGCTTCGGCCACGGCATTCACTTCTGCCTCGGTGCGCAACTGGCCCGGGTGCAGTTGGCCGAGAGCCTGCCGCGGATCCAGGCCCGCTTCCCCACGCTGGCATTGGCCGAGCAGCCGACCCGGGAGCCCTCGGCGTTCCTTCGGACGTTCCGTGCGCTGCCGGTGCGGCTGCATGCGTAGGGGAGCTGAGATGCGCGTCACGGTCGACCAGGATCTGTGCGGAACCAGCGGGCAGTGCGTGCTGACGCTGCCGGGCACCTTTCGCCAGCGCGAACCGGACGGCGTGGCCGAAGTGTGCGTGGCGACCGTCCCGCAGGCGCTGCACGCCGCCGTGCGGCTCGCGGCCAGCCAGTGCCCGGTCGCCGCCATTCGGGTCATCGAAAGCGACGCTGGCCATGGCGAGCGCGCCAGCGCCGACCCTGCGCCTTCTCCAGCGGAGGCCGAGCGACATACCGCGAAAGACCAGCACAATCTAGGATGACATGATGGGACGGTTTGAAGGCAAAGTGGCCGTGGTGACCGGCGCCGGCGCCGGCATCGGCAAGGCATGCGCCCTCGCCATCGCGCGCGAGGGCGGCAAAGTGGTGGTGGCCGACATTGATGGCTCGGCGGCTATCGCCTGCACCGCGCAGATCGCGGCCGAAGCGGGCCACGCGCGCGCCCTGGCGATCGACATCGCCGATGCGCAGGCGGTGGCAGCGCTGTTCGGGACGGCGGAGCGGCACTTCGGTGGGGTCGACCTGCTGGTGAACAACGCGAGCGCGATGCATCTGACCCCGCGTGACCGCGCGATCCTTGAGCTGGACCTAGCGGTCTGGGATCAGACCATGGCGACCAATCTGCGTGGCACGCTGCTCTGCTGCCGGCAGGCCATCCCCCGGATGATCGCCCGCGGCGGTGGCGCGATCGTCAACATGTCGTCGTGCCAGGGGCTCAGCGGTGACACCGCGCTGACATCCTACGCCGCGTCGAAGGCGGCGATGAACATGCTGTCGGCCTCACTCGCCACCCAGTACGGTCATGCGCAGATCCGCTGCAATGCGGTTGCGCCGGGTCTCATCATGACCGAGCGACTCCTCGCCAAGCTGGACGCGTGCATGCAACGGCATCTGCGGCGCCACCAGCTCCTGCCGCGCGTCGGCCGCCCCGAGGACGTGGCCGCGCTGGTGGCGTTCCTGCTCTCCGACGATGCTGCGTTCATCACCGGCCAGGTCGTGTGCATCGATGGCGGCATGCTGGCGCATGTGCCGACATACGCCGACGGTGGCAACAGCCGCGCGGCGCGGCCTGCCGGCGAGACCGCCGAAGCAGACGCGGCGCCGCGCTGCTGATGGACATGCTGCTCAACCCGCTGAACCGTCGGCATCGGCTGCGGCACGACATCCCGGTCGTGCCCGGCGCTTTCCCGCTGGTCGGGCATCTTCCCGCCATCGCCAGAGACCTGCCGCGCCTGCTGCGGCGCGCGGAACGGACGCTGGGTAGCCAGTTCTGGCTGGATTTTGGCCCTATCGGCCACCTGATGACCTGCATGGATCCGGATGCTCTCGCACTGCTCCGGCATAAGGACGTGTCCTCGGCGCTGATCGAAGACATCGCGCCCGAATTGTTTGGCGGAACGTTGGTCGCCCAGGATGGCATCGCGCACCGGCAGGCGCGCGATGCGATCCAGGCGGCGCTTCTGCCCAAGGGGCTGACACAGGCCGGCATCGGCGCGCTGTTCGCGCCTGTCATCCGGGCGCGCGTGCAGAGGTGGCGCGACCAGGGCGACGTCACCATCCTGCGCGAAACCGGCGATCTGATGCTCAAGCTTATCTTCAGTCTCATGGGAATCCCCGCGCAGGACCTGCCGGGATGGCATCGCAAGTACCGGCAACTGCTGCAGTTGATCGTCGCGCCCCCGGTCGACCTGCCCGGACTGCCCTTGCGGCGCGGCCGTGCCGCCCGCGACTGGATCGATGCGCGGTTGCGCGAGTTCGTCCGCGCCGCGCGCGAACATGCCTCGCGCACCGGGTTGATCAACGACATGGTGAGCGCCTTCGATCGCAGCGACGATGCGCTTTCCGATGACGTTCTGGTCGCCAATATCCGGTTGCTGCTGCTTGGTGGTCACGACACCACCGCCTCGACGATGGCCTGGATGGTGATCGAGCTAGCGCGGCAGCCTGGGTTGTGGGACGCCCTGGTCGAGGAGGCGCAACGCGTAGGCGCGGTGCCGACCCGGCACGCGGACCTGGTGCAGTGTCCGGTCGCCGAGGCGCTGTTCCGCGAGACGCTGCGCGTGCATCCGCCGACGCCGCTCCTAGTGCGTCGCGCAGTGCGTGAATTGCGACTCGGCCAACGGCGCATTCCTGCGGGTACCGATCTGTGCATCCCGCTGCTACATTTCTCAACCTCGGCACTGCTGCACGAGGCGCCTGATCGGTTTCGGCTGGCGCGGTGGCTGCAACGCACCGAGCCCATCCGGCCGGTGGACATGCTGCAGTTCGGTACCGGCCCACACGTCTGCATGGGCTACCACCTGGCATGGCTGGAACTGGTGCAGTTCTGTATCGCCTTGGCGCTGACCATGCACGAGGCCGGGGTGCGACCGCGGTTGCTGAGCGGCGTCGAAAAAGGCCGGCGCTATTACCCGACCGCACATCCGTCCATGACTATCCGCATCGGATTCTCATGAGCTGGCATCGCATGCCCCCTGTGGTGAGGCAGCGGTGCCGGCGACGCGCGGCATTGCTGCACTCGGCGCGCGCGCTCGGTGCGAGGCCCGCAACACCGCGGCGGCTCGCCGCTCGCCGTGGGCATCTCCTGGCAGGTACAAGGACATGAACAACATGCAGACCGGTTACACGCCACACGACGACCGAGCTGGCGTTTCCGCCAACGGCGGATTGGGCGCCCAGGCGCGCGGCGCATCCGGCAGGCTGCTGCCCGAGATCTGGATGCAGGACGGCGCAAAGCGGGTCGAACAGGCGTTGGCGCGTCTTCTCTGCGCCGAAGACGACGGTGAGACCGAGCTGATGGCGGCGATGCGCTACGCCACCTTGCATGGCGGCAAGCGCACCCGCGCCTTGCTCTGTTTGGCTGCCGGCGCACTGGCCGACGCGCCGGCGCACATGCTCGACGACGTCGGTGCCGCCATCGAGATGATGCACGCCTGTACGTTGGTCCACGACGATCTGCCCGCGATGGACGACGACGTGCTTCGCCGCGGCCTTCCGACCGTGCACGTCAAGTTCGGCGAAGCCACCGCGATCCTGGTCGGCGATGCGCTGCAGACGCACGCCTTCCTGACCCTGGCGAGCCTGGATGCACCGGGCGACAACCGCATCGCGCTCGTGCGCGAACTGGCGCAGGCGGTGTCCGCCGAGGGTGCCGCGGGCGGGCAGGCCATGGATCTGTCGCTGGTTGGAAAGCACGTCGAGCTGGACAGGATCCTGGTGATGCACCGGATGAAGTGCGGAGCGCTAGTGCGCGCATCCGTTCGCATGGGCGCGCTATGCGCCATCTCGGAGGATGCCGCGCACGCTGCGCTGTACTGTGCGCTCGATCGCTACAGCGCCTGTTTCGGCCTGGCGTTGCAGGTGATCGACGACATTCTCGACGCGACAGCGGATACCGCGACGCTGGGCAAGACCCCCGGCAAGGACGCGGCGGCGCGGAAGCCGACCTGCGCGTCGATCATGGGGCTGCAGGCAGCGCGCCAGTTCGTGCCGGATCTGTTGCGCGACGCCGGGGAGGCCGTCGCCCCGTTGGGGCCGCGTGCGGAGCGGTTGGCGCAGATCCTGCAGCGGGCCAACGCGTATCTGTTCAAGCACGCGCCATGCGCATGAGCGCGCCCGTCCGCATGGAGTCGCCCCTGTGCCGCTGCGATCGGCCGGCGGCAGCGGTGCATGCTGCACTGTGTCCGAGTCCGCGGCGCCGATCGCAGCGGTGCCCAGCACGCCCGCGACGGGCCTGCGGCGACGTGCGCGGCGTCTGCCCGATCTGGTTCCCGTCAACCGTCTGCAGAAGGAACATCCCGCGTGAACGCGCTGGCTGAACAGATCCTTTCCGAATTGCGCCACCTGCTGAGCGAGATGCGCGATGGCGGCAGCGTCGGTCCATCCGTCTACGACACGGCGCGAGCTCTGCAGTTCCACGGCAACGTCACCGGTCGCCAGGACGCATACGCGTGGCTCATCGCGCAGCAACAGGCCGATGGCGGATGGGGAAGCGCGGACTTCCCGCTGTTCCGTCATGCGCCGACGTGGGCGGCGTTGCTGGCATTGCAGCGTGTCGACGCTCTTCCCGGCGCTGCCGACGCTGTCCAGGCTGCAACGCGGTTCCTCCAGCGCCAGCCCGATCCCTATGCGCATGCGGTGCCGGACGACGCGCCGATCGGCGCGGAGCTGATCCTGCCGCGGTTTTGCGATGAGGCCGCATCCCTGCCGGGCGGCGAGGCGTTTCCGCGCCACCAGGCGCTGCTGCCGTTGCGGCAAGCGCGGGTCAAGCTGGGAGCCGTGGCGACGTTGCCGAGCGGCCATCCGTTGCTGCACTCCTGGGAAGCCTGGGGGACGTCGCCGACCACCGCATGGCCTGATGATGACGGCAGCATCGGCATCAGTCCGGCAGCCACCGCCGCGTGGCGTGCGCACGCCGTGACACAGGGGAGCACGCAGCAGGTCGGGCGCGCCGACGCGTATCTGCAGGCGGCATCGCGAGCGACGCGCAGCGGCATCGAAGGTGTCGTTCCCAACGTCTGGCCGATCAATGTGTTCGAGCCATGCTGGTCGCTGTACACATTGCATCTGGCCGGTCTGTTTGCGCATCCCGCGCTCGCCGGAGCGGTGCGCGTGATCGTCGCGCAGCTCGACGCCCGCCTTGGCGTGCGCGGTCTGGGTCCGGCCGTGCACTTCGCGGCAGATGCGGACGACACCGCCGTTGCGTTGTGCGTCCTGCGCCTTGCAGGCCGCGACCGGGCGGTCGATGCGTTGCGCCATTTCGAAATCGGCGAGCTGTTCGTCACCTTCTCCGGCGAGCGCAATGCCTCGGTGTCGACCAACATCCATGCCCTGCATGCGTTGCGACTGTTGGGAAAGCCCGCCGTCGGCACCAGCGCTTACGTCGAGGCCAATCGCAACCCGCACGGTCTCTGGGACAACGAAAAATGGCACGTTTCATGGCTGTATCCCACCGCGCATGCGGTCGCAGCGCTGGCGCAAGGCAAGCCCCGGTGGCGCGACGAGCGCGCGCTGGCGGCGCTGCTGCAGGCGCAGCGCGACGACGGCGGCTGGGGCGCCGGTCGCGCGTCCACATTCGAGGAAACTGCCTATGCGCTGTTCGCGTTGCACGTGATGGACGGGAGTGAAGAGCCGACAGGGCGGCAGTGCATTGCGCAGGCGGTGGCGCGTGCGCTGGAGTGGATGCTCGCCCGCCATGCGGCGCACACATTGCCGCAGACTCCGCTGTGGATCGGCAAGGAACTCTATTGCCCCACCCGGGTCGTGCGCGTGGCCGAACTCGCCGGGTTGTGGCTGGCGCTTGGTTGGGGGCGCCGCGTCCTCGCCGAGGGAACAGGAGCGGCGCCATGATTCAGACCGAACGAGCGCTGCAGCAGGTGCTGGAGTGGGGGCGTTCCCTGACCGGGTTCGCCGATGAGCACGCCGCGGAAGCGGTCAGGGGCGGCCAGTACATCCTGCAGCGCATCCACCCGAGCCTGCACGACATCAGCGCCCGCACCGGCCGCGATCCGCAGGACGAAACGCTGACCGTGGCGTTCTATCGCGAACTGGCGCTGCTGTTCTGGCTCGACGATTGCAACGACCTTGGCCTGATCGCACCGGAGCAGCTCGCCGCGGTGGAGCAAGCACTGGGGCAGGGCGTGCCGTGCGCGTTCCCCGGATTCGAGGGTTGCGCTGTGCTGCGCGCTTCGCTGGCCGCGCTCGCCTACGATCCTCGCGACTATGCTCAGCTTCTCGACGATACCCGGTGCTACTGCGCGGCGCTGCGCGCAGGACACGCGCGGGCGGCAGGGGCGGGACGCTGGTCCTACGCCGAGTACCTGCACAACGGCATCGATTCGATCGCCTACGCGAACGTGTTCTGTTGCCTGTCGTTGCTGTGGGGACTGGACATGGCGACCTTGCGCGCGCGTCCGGCGTTTCGCCAGGTCCTGCGGCTCATCTCCGCGATAGGGCGCCTGCAGAACGATCTGCATGGACGCGACATGGACAGCTCGGCCGGCGAGGCCGACAACGCGGCGATCCTGCTGCTGCAGCGCTATCCGGCTATGCCTGTGGTGGAGTTCCTCAATGACGAGCTGGCCGGGCATACTCGCATGCTGGAGCGGGTGATAGCGAAAGAACGCTTTCCTGCGCCCTGGGCACCGTTGATCGAGACCATGGCGGCCATCCGCGCGCAGTACTACCAGACCTCGACCAGCCGCTACCGCAGCGACGCTGCGGGAGGAGGCTAACGTGCGCTGGCCTGAACGCGCGGGAGGCGGCGGCGTGCGCGCGATGCCGCGGTCCGATCCGACGCAACACCGTCGCCCGATGCGTTGTTCACCGTGTAAAACGCAGTGGTATAGAGTCCTTGGGAAGCGGATAGTTGGTCTAAGGATTGCCGATGAAAGGGGCTGCCATCGCTCATCGCGAAATCCAGAGATGCGGCTTCAGCAGCAGAACTCCGCTTACGTTCTTGTGCGCGCTGTGGTTGGATACCCGCAATACGCGTTCACTATAGATCTTGCATATATTCGTCCGAAGTCGACGTCAGCAGCGTAACGCCTGCCGCATTCAGGCCCCTGACTCAGCTTCCGGTGGCTCGAGCCAAGCTCAAGATTTTGGCGCTTGCTCAGAAAACCCCCGTCTGTGTGAGACAAGGGTCCCTGTACGCGCAATAAGAGGAACCGCGCTGTGACAGTCTCTCTTGACGGCAAAGTTCGAGACGGACGGCACGACATGCAGGTCCGTGTCTACTTTGAAGATACCGACGCCGGCCAGATTGTTTATCACGCAAATTTTTTGCGTTTCGTGGAACGTGGCAGAACGAATTACTTGCGCCTGCTCGGCAACAAACGGAAGGCGCTGCTCAAGGCAACGCGGAACGATGCGCCAGGCTTCGCCTTCGTTGCCCGTTCCTCCGTCGTGCAGCAGCACCATATCCGGCAATCTCGAGCATGGTGATCAGCGAGCGGTTGGTGCGCCCTTTCCGCCAGATCGGCCTCCCAACCGCACATCGACTGACTATCCATTCTAGCCGATCACGTATGGAAGGCGCGACCGTCAGACTTTTATCTCACCGAGACCAGCACCATGATCATCTTTGGACCAATGCTTGTCCTCGTCGGCATCGGCTTTTGCTGCTGGTTGCTGTTCACGCTCGCTGTTTTGATGCTCTATCGTAAGGAAAAATGCCCGTCAGGAACCAGTGCTTTGCGGATGACATGCACGCGGCGGCCAAAAATCCTGAACATAGTGAAAGGGTCAGCGCGCAGTAGGCGAGGTCGAAAGCCGTCTAAGGTAGGTCCAGCGTGTCGAGATCGGCGATGCGATACTCGATATCCTATCCGCCGTGTCTCTCCCGCAACGCTCGATCATGTTTTGCCACAGATCCAGACCCGGAACCGAGCCGCACCCTGCTCGCGCATCCAGCGCGAGGCCCAGCGGAAGGCACATTCCAGATCGACGACACGTTTCCCACCCAGATCGGGCAGCATAGCCCGGATCGCGGGCCATTCAGGGGCGCCGTCCAGCCCATGCACCTGTCAGGGCAACTGGCTGTAGCCAGCGAAGAAATCGGGATCGTCTTAAATATTCTGCGCCATGTCTGCCTGCTACTCGGCTTTTCGCTCAGACAATTCCTGCAGATCCAACCAGAATTGTCGCAGTCTACGAAGCGTCATGATCCTACTCAAATCAGCTGCACAAAAGGCATCTTGAATCGGCGGGCTTCTCGCGCCAAAAAAATGCATCCAGGCGCTTACGCATTTTTGCAATGTTGGCCCCGGTCGGGGGTCAAAAAGCCGCGCCGATCCACAGTACTCTGCCGCCATGTCGTCGGGCAAGGCGTCACCGCACGAACGTCGAACCCGTTCGGACCATTTCTGGTCGTTGGTCTACTCGTCATGCTTGCTGTGCAGAGAAATGTTGCCCGTATCCTTTTCTAGACTAGCGCTGCGGCACCTGCGATTGCCGCCGACGGTCTGGTGAGTTGGTCAAGGCCATCAAAAGGCATCGAGCCAGAACTCGGCGGTTTTCTGGGATGTTCATCATCGTCGTGTGGTCACCCGGAACGGACACGGCGTGAATGGCCTCGGGACGCAAAACCCTGTCCCACCCCCGCGACGGCGAACTTGCTTCCTGACCTATTGAACGTCGTGCACGACGGCTGCGGACAGGTGCGTTGACATAAAACTGGTTGATCTCGATTCCAAGAGGTGGAACTTCATACAATTCCAGTGCCCTTTGGAACTGCGCGGCCTTTTCATACGTCAGAACAAGGCTTTCTAGATCACGATCCAGGGGTATCGCCCCAATTTGCTGTGCCTTTTGAATCAGTTGGCCAATCGAGCTGTTTGCAGCAAAACGTTCTAAGAATCGGAAGCTCTCATCTTCCAAGAATTCCATAGAATCCAGTAGCACTTCCTGTGCCATTTGGGTCAGCGATAACCTTCGTCGATTTGCAGGTAACGCAGCATCCATAAAGGCCATGAATGACACAGGTTCATTCAGATTCAGCAACTGCTGCGCAATTGCGTAAGCCAAGATTGCCCCTGATGAGTATCCAGCAAAGCGATACGGTCCATGTGGCTGGATTTCTCTAACTGCTAGCATTACTTCCGCAGCTATTGCCTCAAGAGTTGGTGGATGTACGTCGTCGAAATGCGGCCATGGCAAAGCATAGACCGGACACTCTAGGTCCATTTCCTTCACAAGGGGGAGGACATAGGAACAATCGCCCAACCCTGTGGGAACAAAGAAGAGCGGTGGCTGTGATCCCGTTTCCAGAACGGAAATCACTTGCGGACTGCTGGGCTGTCGCTTCAAACGAATCTTCGATGCAAGCTCACTCAGAACAGGGGCTTGGAAGAGGTCGGCAGCGCTAAACGTCAGCCCAGCTTCTAGTGCTCGACTGAGCAGTTGCACCGCCAACAGCGAGTGGCCGCCGAGCGCAAAGAAGTGGTCGTGGCGTCCGACCCGCGCTACCCCGAGAAGCTCGGCCCAGATCTTTGCCAGCGCGGTCTCGATCTCGCCTTGCGGCGCCTCGTAGGCGCGATGCGCATACGCCTCATCCTCCGGCGCCGGCAGGCCCTTGCGGTCGAGCTTGCCGTTCACCGTCAGCGGCAGCGCCGCCAGCCGGACGAACGCCGATGGCACCATGTAGTCCGGCAGGTGCGCACCTATGTGTGCGCGCAAGGCCCCGGCCAGGTCAGGCCCCTCAGCTTCGAGCGCATGCTCAGCAGCCACAACCACATAGGCGACAAGGTGCTTGTCGCCGGCGGGGCCCTCGTGGGCCACCACCACCGCCTCGCGTACGAACGGGTGCTCGGCAAGCCGCGCCGCGATCTCACCGGGCTCGATCCGGAAGCCGCGGATCTTCACCTGGTCGTCGTTGCGGCCCAAAAACTCCAGATTGCCGTCCGGCAGATAGCGCGCCAGGTCGCCGGTGCGGTACAGCCGGTCGCCGTCCACAAAGGGACTGGCGATGAACCGCTCCGCCGTCAGCTCGGGCCGGTTCAAATAGCCGCGTGCCACCCCCGCCCCGCCAATGTAGAGCTCCCCCACCGCGCCAAACGGAACGGGCGCGCCATCACCGTCCAGCAGATAGATCCGCGTGTTCGCGATCGGGCACCCAATTGGGACAACTGCCCCGTCAAACCTAGCGCGACAAAGCCAAGCCGCCGCGTCAATTGTCGCCTCGGTAGGCCCATAGAGATTGACAAGTACCTGCGATCCCAGTTGCAACCATCTGTTGACTAACTCTTTTCGGAGGAGCTCTCCACCACAGAATAGGTAGCGCAAAGAAGCGATTTGCTGCTGCTCAACCTCAGCGACTGTAAGCAATGCTGAAAGAAGCGACGGAACCACTTGCAGAACTGTGACTCGGTAGTTGTGCAATAGATCTAAAATTGTTCGAATGTCTGATTGCCGGTCGAGAGGAAGAAGGATCAAACGTGCTCCAATCGACAAAGCTGTCCATAGCTCCCATACGGCAGCATCAAAAGCGAAGGAGGTTCGCTGCAAGAAGATGTCGTGGGCCGTGAACTGGAATTGATCGACCTGCCAGATCGTATGATTCACCAGGCCGCGATGCTCAAGCATGACGCCTTTGGGCGTACCTGTGGATCCCGAGGTGTAGATCACATAGGCGAGATGGCGCGAGGTCAGCCCAAGCGCGCGCGGGTCCGGATCCGACGCCGGCAGATTTGTCCATTCCGGCGTTGCCGTCGCCAGATCGACCACCGTCACATCGGCCAGCGCCTCAGCGCCGAGCGCGGCGCGGCCGGCCGCATCGGCCAGCAGCAACTGCGGAGCGGCATCCTCGATCACCTGGTGCAGCCGCGCACTCGGATAGGCCGGGTCCAGCGGCAGATAGGCCCCACCCGCCTTGAGGATCGCCAGCAGCCCGACCACCATCGCGATGCTGCGCTCAAGGCAGATCGCCACCGGCTGGTCCGGCTTCACTCCGAGCCCGATCAGATGATGCGCCAGGCGGTTGGCCTGCGCATTGAGTTCGCCATAGCTTACGCGCTGGTCCCGATAGACCAGCGCCACCGCATCCGGCACCTGGCGCACCTGGGTCTCGAACAGCTCATGGATGCACCGGTCCGACGGATAGGTCGCAGCCGTCCGGTTCAGCTCCTCCAACAGATACGCCCGCTCGTCAGGTGGCAGGATGTCCAGCTCCCGCACCGGCGTGTTCGGCGCCCGCTCCAGCGCCTCTGCCAGCTGCTCGAGCGCCCGCTGCATGTAGCCGCAGATCCGATCCGCCGAGACGCCCTCCGTCACCTGCGCCGTCAGCCCGAGCGCCTCGCCAAAATCCTCCACCGACAAGGTCAGCGGATAGTTGGTGCGCTCCTCCTCGCCCAGCCATTCCACGCCGGACAGCACCTCATCGGCTGCGGAGGCGGAGATCGCCGCCGGCGTGTTGTGGCGGTAGTTCAACAGCGCGCTGAACAGCGGTGCCGGCGCCGCAACGCCGCTGCAGCGCTGCGCCAGCGCCAGCGAAGCATGCTCATGTGCCAGCAGCTCGGCCAACCGGGCATGCGTGGTTCGCACGCTCGCCTCGACCGCGGTCCCATCAAGATCAAGCCGCAGCGGCAGGGTATTGATGAACAGCCCCATGGCGCGGTCGGCTCCGGCGTTGCCCTGCAGGCGGCCGAACAGCACCGTGCCGAACACCACCTGCTCGCGACCGCTGCTGCGCGCCACCACCTGCCCCCACGCCAGATGGCACAGGCTCGCCAGGCTCACCCCAAGCCGCCGCGCCAGGCTGCGCAATCGCGCGTTGAGCGCCTGCGGCAGCATCCGCTGCGCCTCATGAGCCCCGCGGCCGTCGCCGTGGACCTCGCTCAGCCCAAACGGCGTGGTCGGCTCAGCGATGTCCCCCACCATCGTCCGGAAGAACTCTTCATGCGCCTTTGCTCCAACGCCCAGCCGTGCCGCCGCCACCAGGTTACGGAACGGCTGCGGGGCTGCCAGCTCATGCTCGCATCCCGCCAGCACGGCCCGGACCTCGGCGTGCATCACCTCCAGCGTGGTGTGATCCCCGATCAGGTGATGCTGCAGCTGCAACAGCAGCCAGCGCGCGCTGCCGGGCTCGCGCGCGATCACAAACCGCAACAAGGGCGCTCGGCCAAGATCGATGCGGTGCTGGCGCGGATCAAACCGATCCTTAAGCTGCTCGGCTCCACCGCCATGAGCGGCATCCAGCTGGACCTCGATCACCTCCAGTCGCGCCTTCCGCCACACCACCTGGGCCGGGCGCGACAGCCCTTCCCAGACAAATGACGTCCTCAGGATATCGTGCCGATCCACCACCCGCTGAACCGCGACAAGATAGCGCTCCAACAGGTCACGATCGGCAAACCCCATCTGCGATACCAGCAGGTACGGATCGCCCTTTGTCGCCAACAGATAATGGAACAGGATGCCGTCCTGCAGCGGCGACAAGCCATAAATGTCCTGGATGTTGCCGACGCCACCGGGCACTGTGGCGACGATCCGCTCGATCTCGCCCTGCGTCAGCTCAATCAGCGGCAGCATCTCTGGCGTGATCGCCGGACTCTGTTCGCTGATCAGGTTGGCCGGGACCGCCACCTCGTGATGACTGCCGAGGCTCGCGGCAAGATCCGCCAGCACGGGCTTTGCAAACAAGGTCCGCACCTCGACCCCCAGCGACCGCCGCCGCAGCCGCTCCAGCAGCTGCACCGCCAAGAGCGAGTGGCCGCCCAGTTCGAAGAAGTGGTCGTGGCGTCCGACCCGCTCCACACCGAGAAGCTCGGCCCAGATCTGTGCCAGCGCCCCCTCGATCTCGCCTTGGGGCGGCTCATAGGCGCTATGCGCATACGCCTCATCGTCCGGCGCCGGCAGCGCCTTGCGATCGAGCTTGCCATTCACGGTCAGCGGGAGGGCCGCCAGCCGTACAAACGCCGCCGGCATCATGTAGTCTGGCAGATGCGCGCCCACATGCGCCCGCAACGTGGCGGCCAGCTCAGCTCCAGTTACATCCCGCTCATCCGATCGAGCTTCAGGCGCACACACCACATAGGCCACCAGCCGCTTCTCGCCGGTGCCATCCTGCTGCGCCACCACCACCGCATCGCGCACCCAGGCATGCTCGATGAGCCGCGCCGCAATCTCGCCCGGCTCAATCCGGAAGCCGCGGATCTTCACCTGATCGTCGTTGCGGCCCAAAAACTCAAGATTGCCGTCCGGCAAATAGCGCGCCAGGTCGCCAGTGCGGTACAGCCGGTCGCCATCGACAAACGGGCTGGCGATGAACCGCTCCGCAGTCAGCTCCGGCCGGTTCAGATAGCCGCGCGCCACCCCCGCTCCGCCAATGTAAAGCTCACCCGCGGCCCCAAACGGAACCGGCGCACCGTGTCCGTCCAGCAGGTACACCCGCGTGTTCGCAATCGGACGGCCAATCGGAGGCAATTGCGGCCAGCATGATGGATCAGCCGCGAGATGGTGCTCAGTAACAACGTGGGTTTCCGTGGGCCCATACTGATTTATCAACCTTGCTCTCGGGTGCGTTTCGAAGAACGATCTGATCTCGGGGGTGGCTCGTAATGCCTCACCCGCTGTATAGACTTCCCTCAAAGAAGGCAGCAGGGTCCCCCGAGCGCACCAAACTTCGGCAAAATGATTCAAGGCCACGAATGGAAGGAAAAGCCTTTCGATCTCTTCTCTCCAGACAAAGTCCAACAACTCGGAGAAATCGGCACGGATCTCTTCCCGCACCAGCACGAGCAGCCCGCCGTCCCTCCAGCAACTGAACAATTCCTGGAACGAGACGTCGAAATTCAAAGTCGTGAACTGAAGGGTACGTCGTTTTGGCGCGTCACACTCCGGCGAGGACCAGAGCAAATTCATAAGCGACCTGTGGGGCATTTCCACGCCCTTAGGCATGCCTGACGACCCCGAGGTGTAAATGACATAGGCGAGATGGCGCGAGGTCAGCCCAAGCGCGCGCGGGTCCGGATCCGAGGCTGGCAGATTTGCCCATTCCGGCGTCGCCTCCGCCAGATCGACCACCGTCACATCGGCCAGCGCCTCAGCGCCGAGCGCGGCGCGGCCGGCCGCATCGGCCAGCAGCAACTGCGGAGCGGCATCCTCGATCACCTGGTGCAGCCGCGCACTCGGATAGGCCGGGTCCAGCGGCACATAGGCCCCACCCGCCTTGAGGATCGCTAACAGCCCCACCACCATCATCGGACTGCGCTGCAGGCAAATCGCCACCGGCTGGTCCGGCTTCACTCCAATTGCGATCAGATGATGCGCCAGGCGGTTGGCCCGCGCATTGAGTTCGCCATAGCTTACGCGCTGGTCCCGATAGACCACCGCCACCGCATCCGGCACCTGGCGCACCTGGGTCTCGAACAGCTCATGGATGCACCGGTCCGACGGATAGGTCGCAGCCGTCCGGTTCAGCTCCTCCAGCAGATACGCTCGCTCAGAGGATGACAACAGCTCAACCCGCGACACTGGGTGCTGCGCATCGGCCTTCACAGCAAACAACAAGCTCTGCAAATGCTGTGTCATACGTTCGATCTGATTCGGCTCCAGGCGACTTGCATCAAAGTGCCATCGGAAGTTCCCGTCCAGAGCGCAAATCTCGAGCGTTAGCAACTCACCGGAGCGAGCTACCTCAGAACTGGAGCTCGAAGCCGACTCTTCAGCAGCAGAACAGCTCTCTCCGGTAAGCGTAACGCCAACCGGCCAGGGCCGGCGCAATCGTAGCGCCTCCACCCCGCGCAACGTCGGGCATCGCGCAATAAGATCCCGCGCAAAGGTATCCTGCTCGTTCAGCTGAGCGAATTCGGCCGCGACCGCCGCCCGCGCCTGTGCGAAATCATTATCGAGGTCGATAGTAATTGCCATCGGCACGACAGACGCGACAAGCACCTAGAGCGCTTTCACGCCGGCTCGCGATCTACTCGGCACGGGAGTCCATCCCAATTGAAGCTCTGAATCCCCCGTGATTCGGGCGAGATAGACCAGCCAAGCAGTTAGCAAGAATTCCGCGCGATCACTGGGAGATAGCTCAGCCAACGCACTCGGCACGAGCCAACCGCTCGACTGCCATGTCCCCGGAGCCTTGCCTTCTACCGACGAAAACGGAAGCTGAAGTACGTTGAACTGCTCTAGTCGCTGTCGCCAGAACTCTTCACGAGATGTCAACAATTCATGGGCAGCTGCTGTGCTTCTCGCCTCAGCTTCGCTTAAGTTCCGGAGGCGGTGGCCTAGATCCATGCCGGAATTCCTCGCGAGTGCCCGCGCATCCACGGGCCGACCATCTGAGCCGCCGAACCAAACATCAACATCCTCCGTGCCTGTCGCCACCCGCAACGTCGGGGTGATTTCAAGGAGAGAGAGCCCGCCGATAAGCCCGAGCGGTTAGACGACACCTCCAAGCACCTGATTGCGACAACGCCATCGCTTCTACATTTGGACCGATTGCGAACGTCTAATCCGAACCGAAACGAGATGATTGTCACAGAGTTCTACGCATCTTAAGCAACCGACGTGCCAACGATGTTGCGCGAGAGTTCCTCAAAGAACGACGCGCTTATAGCCGTGATAGAGGAGTTTTACTGTTCGACTTGAGGCATCGATGTGGTGAACCAGACAGAGCTCAAACAACAACACCGACGACAAGGACGATCACCGAAACAAGCAACTACGTGGGCGAAGATCGGTAGGCGTCCATAGGTGTTGACAATAAATGTTGTAGGCCGGCGTCGGATGAGTTCAGCCTTCGGCAGCTCTCCAGCAAGAATGAGAGGCTGCGATTCCAAACCTTCCAGCTTTTCCTAAAACCAAGGCTTGAGGCAGCGTAGCATGGGTGATGGCTTCGCTTCGCAGATAATCCGCCAGCTTGTTAGCTGCTTGACGGAGCACATCCGCAACCGACTAGCCAGGCGGCAATGCGCGGGAGGTCGGTGGACGAAAAAGCAAGGCCTGGTGCGGGCCGGACACTGCAGATGAACTCGAACGGTGTGAGGCCTTTGAGAGCTTTGAGTCGCTTGGCGAAGTTGTAGGCGTTAACGAGGTCTGAGAGGTTGCCTGACATCGCGGCGCCCAAACTCGTACATGCGCCGGCCCTGCGGCGTGCAGGTCCCGCAACAGCTTGACGCGAGCCCGCAGGATGTAGGCGATCGGGCCAAGCGGCGCGTCATCTAGATTGGAATGGGAATTGAGACAATGAATATCCTACGTCGCCTTGCCCGTGCAGGCAGGCGTTCAGATTTGCGTGCCGCTCCGCTCGCGCCTTCGGCATGGTTCGCAGCCAACGATAACGAGGTCGGCAGCACACAAGTTGATAGGATCGTGCAGATCCGGCCGAGTCCCGACGAGATAGTGCGGATTGCCGTGAAAGGCGCCATTGGGATCCGCGGCGGCTACGGCCCGATTACCCCCGCGGAACTGGACGCAGCTGCTAGGAGCTACATCAAGGTTGAGAACGGGCGCGTTGTAAAATGGCGCGGCTCGGACAACCGTTGGCACGAAGCCGCTGAGCTATTCAGGCAAGCGAAGGGCGGCCGGCGCATAAGCGATGAAGAGCGGCAGGCCGACAATCAGTGGCACCTTTCTATTCGTGGTAGCGGCGGGTTTCCGATGCTGTCGACCTATCGTGAGCGTGGCTCCGAGGGTGAGGATTATCGACGCATGCGCTCAGCCCATTGGACGCAGAGTCTGTGCGCATGCAATGACAATCGAGGGATGGAGATAGACCGCACGGCTCTAGGTTCGCGCGCCACATTCGCCGAAGCCCGTACCAATGCCGGCCTTGCGCCAGCAGAACGGTGCCCAACTGCCGTTGCGCACGGTGCTGAGTTCCTAGCCTATCGCGTGCACAGCAATCCGACCGCAGCGAAGGACAGCTTCGTCGGTGCGCCAGACGCGGCTGAGAATGCCATCGTGGCCGACACGGACGCGCCACGCGTTCAAGCTGCGTTGGGCGATCACCTAGCGGTATTGTAAGCCAGCTTAGACGGTCTGAACGCGCGCGAGATTGGCGCAAAACGGGGCTGGGGCACCGGCAAGGCAGGCGAGCGCAAGGGCGTGGCACTGCAGGACTCAGCACTGGTCGTGCTGGAGAAGATCGCAGTCTAGCAATGAAACCATGGTCTAGCCTCATTTGAGACCGGAATCTTCGAAGAATATCCCTCCGCGCTATAGCGGGGGAGTCTTCAAGACGTGGCGAACGAGCGGCGACGCAATGTCTATGCTGGACAGATATTTGTCGACGGCAGTCCTGTCCGGTGCAAGGTCCGCCACCTCACCGATTCCTCTGCCATAGTCCAAATCGATAACGCGCCTTTCGTGCCCGCAGCCTTCAGCCTGCGTGTTCCAAGTGCCGGTGTAGACATTGGCTGCTCGGTAATTTGGCGCGACGAGCGCCGTCTCGGCGTGAAATTTCTGAGCTAGCGACCTGATTTTTTCGTAGACAAGCGTCCCCGCGCGCAGGTGGGACCGTATTGACACGTAGGGATGTGCTCATCCCGACGTGACATGCACCCTTCGGCGCGCGCCGGGCCCACTAGCGGCGTCGCCATCTTTTTCGGCCTTAGAGCCGTGAGGCCGCTTGGCGGCTTTTTATTCACCTTCAACAACACTCTTTCTATTGAGTAGGGAACACAATGGCGAAACTTGCCGATGTGTTGTCGGCCATTGATGCGCTCGGCTTTGACCCGGGGCGTTCGAAGGTGGTGGCAACACGACTGAGAGATGCGGGCGTGATCCCGGCTGGTGGCCCAGCCCAGTCACCGAATCTGAACGACACCGACGCGCTGCGTTTGATCTTGGCTATTGCAGTCACTAGCAAAATCAGACTCGCAGATCACGACCACGATGTGTACGCGGGCCTTGTCCCTTTCGGCATGTCTTCCACGAGGATACGCCACATTCTATTCCGCGAACGGCTTTCGACGCAATCGAGTTGTTAGTTGAGACCGCTCGTGGTGGCGATATAGATGCGCGACTCTCAACGATCGAATTCGTGCGCAGCTGGCCTGAGATCGTCCTAAATCGCTACCCCAGCGTCTGGATCCGCCATTTTGTAGTTGCCGGGTCTAACGCCGGACATTGGGCGCGGTGCGGACACCGCACGGCCACGACCGTGCCGGTGCGTGTAATCGCGGATATTTTGGACAGTTTGTTTGGAAAGGTTGTTGCCTGATGGCTCCATTTAAAAAGAAACCCGCCGACGAATACCGCGTGCCCAGCCTCGCAGAGGCGGACGGCGCCTACGCTGACTTGCTCGCAAAACGGATGGAGTTGGAGCAGAGATATTGCGAGCTCAACACCCAGCGGTCGAAGCGACTCAGTGAAATCGCAGCGGCTAAGGTGGCTGGTGGCAAATTCATTGCGCCCGCCGTCGCATAATTGCTTGGTGACCCTCAGGAAGGCACCAGCATCGCGGAGCTGTCGCGCCAGCTGCGTGAAGTCGCGACCGAAATGGCAAACATCGAGGACGCCCGCGAGGTACTATTCCGACGCACTGCTGAGGCACGCGACATAGCCAGTAAAACCGCATGCGCCACCGTACGCCAAGAATATCAACGCGTCTGGCTGCAGTGTGCGAGGCCGCTCGTGCGCTGGAGGCCGCCCGCGAGGAGCATGATGCGCTTCTGGACGATCTGGAGCGAGAGGACGTGCGTCTCCGTTACTTGGGACCGGTCCGCGCACACTTCACGGAAAGGGTCGCTTATTTCTTGAGGGAATGCGCGGAGGCCGGTCACAATGTTTGAGAAAGCCACCTCAAAACGGACGCGGGCCAGCAAGCTATCGCGCCGCATTAAAATCCCGGAAAGGCCGAGGTTTACGCCAACACGGATCCGGTAGAGATCGCACGCTAGCTGCGGGCGAAATCCAAGCTGGGAAAGCGCGAAGCGAGGCTTGCTGCGGCGGGGGCAAGGGCGCGTGGCTGATAACGTGATCACAGGATTCGCGGTGGTGTTCGGCGACCAAACGGTGATTTCGGGCGAGTTCCGTGAGTTCATCGCGAGGGGAGCGTTCACCAGAACGCTGAAGGAGCGACCTGACGTCGTCATGCTGCTCGATCATGACAGCGGGCGCGTATTGGGGCGGACGGCCGCGCGCTCGCTCTTTCTGCAAGAGAATAGTGCTGGTTTGTACTTCTCCCTGATCGTCGATCCGACGACGCCAGAAGGACTGACAGCGCTCGGAACGGTTGGCCGGCAAGATGTTCGCGGCTGCAGCTTCGGATTTCGAGTGCGTGCCGAGAAATGGGAAGATGGTGGCGATCGATTGCCGCTGAGAACGATTACAGATCTAGATTTGTTTGAACTGACATTGACGGCATTCCCTGCCTATCCAACCACAACCGCCGCATTCCGCTCCAGCAACAGCGATGCAGCTCGTCGGCGCATCGAAGCAAAGATGCGAAAGCCGGAATCCCGCTGACGTGAGCCGGGGAGGGGTATTCGACCGTTCTCCCAAAATGCGCGCTGCTTACCGGCGCCCAAGATCAACAATCGCGCGGGCTGCCCCAGAGTTTAAAATATTATGGGTATGACATGAGCACACCAAAACCGCCGGATCACCTGTCGCGCGCCGCCAGAACGTGGTGGCGACAGGTGTACGCCGACTTCGAATTAGACGACCATCACCGACACCTGCTGCGTTTGGCCTGCGAAGCCTGGACGAGGCGGAAAAGGCCCGCGCCGCAGGCAGAGCATGGCCATGTCGTGCTCGACCGCTTCGGCCGCCAAAAATCCTCACCATGGTGCGACATCGAGCATAAAGCGCAGAACCGATTCCGGATTCTTTGCCGTGAACTCGGCTTGGACGTTGAGCCGGGCGACGGGCCGCGAATGCATAGGGATCTAACATTGGGGCGCGCCGCTGATGCCGGCACGGCCCAAAAAGAATAAGCATCGCGCCATTGCTGCCCCTGAGGATTGGGAAGAGGTATTCGAGACCGGATACGACGGTTTTTCCGATCTGAAGTGCGCTGGCGTCTGGGTGGACGAAAATGGCTACCCTGATCGCGAGGAGGCACGCGCTGCCTGGCAGCGGTTTGGGCGCGCGTTTCTTGAGGAGCATGCCATCCGCAACCCGAACCGCCCGGGCCGCTACGGGAGACCGTGGGCTTTGACCGAGTTTGGACAACCGCGCTGATGCCGCTTCGGACGCGGAAGAATAGACGCCGCAAGCACGCCAACATCTCCCTTGAAGCCGTCGCGTTATTTCGGCGGGGCCTCGCCACCAGCGACCCGGCCCAGTTGCGGGACCTGAGGATCGCTCTGGCCGCAGCACTTGGCCGCGGCAAGTTCTCTGCCAATCCGTTGGATATTGAGCCCCGGTCGTTGATCGGCTGCGACCGCGTCCTGTCGAGGTGGTGCTGGAGTTGAGGGCGGAATTGTTGAAGAGGAGCCGGAAGACGAATTCGTCGATTGCCGGCGCCCCCGCGTGAAGGCGGGTTGCGATCAGCCTTTCTTTCGGCGAAATTCGAGCACTAGTTTTGCTTTTTGAAGAATGGAGAATTCAAAGTGGCGATGGGTACTGTTAAGTGGTTCAACCCGACAAAGGGCTACGGGTTCATTCAACCGGATTCGGGCGGCAAGGACGTGTTTGTTCACATCTCGGCAGTCGAGAAGGCTGGTTTCACTTCCCTCGCAGAGGGAGCCAAGGTTAGCTTCGACGTTGTGAACAATCGGGGAAAAGACTCGGCGGAAAATCTGCGGATCGGGTGATCCTGCGCCCCAACAAAAAGGCCCGCAGCGGCGGACCACTGCGGGCCTGGTGCCGGGTTAAAATTGATGAGTGAAATATGGCGTCCAGCCCCGGCGAGCCCAATCTATCGCCGCGACGCTGCACCGCAATGTTGTCTATGTCACACTTCAGAAGAAACGTTTACGTCAGTCCTACTGACGAACAAGAGGGAGGGCTCGCCGGGGCTGGCTAAAACGAGCCCTCCACCCTCGTAACCAGTAACAGTCTGCGCCCGATCTCGTCAGATTGATGTCAATCGATATCGAAGTTTGGTGAATGGATGTGATCCACTCAGTTTTTAACTATCGCTGATGCCCGAGCCCTATTCCGAGATTGAGCGCCTTCTGACGTAGCGCGCCAATGGTGCGCTTGGTCGCCTTGGAAAAGTTGACGGCGTCCGCGCCCTCGAGTGGGCTTTTAGCTCCTTGATGTCGTCCTTCGTCCACTCGCGGCGAATTACTTTCTTCTTTCTAGCCAAAATCACTCCTTTGATCTTGAAGGCACGATCTAACAACACCGCGCGGCGTGTGCAAGCCGCACACTTACGCAACGATCTCAGTACCTGCGCCCGGACCTCTAGCGGCGTCCGCCAGCACCCTAAGCGGCCCCCTCGTCCTTAATTGGAACCTCTACTGCTATTGGCGTGTTCATCGACAAACACCCCACAGGAGTCGCCGATGAACAGAATGCTTTTGTCGCTCGGGACAGCAACCTTGATGGCGATCTCAATTGCCAGCGCACCTGCGAAAGATAAAGAAAGCGAAACGTTCCTCAAGAAGGCCATCGAAGGCAATTTCGCTGAAGTGAGCATGGGAGAGCTGGCGCAGCAGAACGGTCAAAGCGATGGCGTCAAATCGTATGGCCGAATGCTTTCCACAGATCACGCCGCCGCTAATCAGAAGGCTTTAGATGCTGCCCAGGCAATGGGAATGAACCCACCTGTCGGACCGAATGCGAAGCAAAAAGCCCAGTATGACAAGATGTCAAAAATGTCCGGCGCAGGCTTCGACAAGATGTTCGCTACCCACATGGTCGCAGACCACCAGAAGGATATCGCCGAGTACAAGAAGGCATCGAACAGTAAGGATGCTGCAGGAGAATATGCTTCCGGCCAGATAGATACGTTGCAAAAGCACCTGGACGCCGCGAAGTCGTTGAAAACCGGGAGTTGATCCGAGGAGCTTGGCGAACCATGCGTAGGGCCAATTGCCGGCCGAGCCCAACGAATAGATTCTCGGATCGGCGATAGGCGCCGCTATTTCCAGGCGCATAGTCGCTCTCGGAAAGTGAGGCGAATTAAGGCTCAAGAGACAACGCTACCGCTCATAGGTGCGGCCGCCCGTACTGATGCCGTAGAGGGTGGCTGAGTAAGGAAGTCGAGCGAGGATTGTCGCGTTCTTCGCTATCACTCCCGCTGTGATCCCTCGGCACAGTAGCGTAACACCTCCACTATTTCTTGCGCAGAACGCGTCCGCGCTATCGATAAAGGCCAGCCCCTTTGCGCTCTTCCAAGGATAACGGAGCAAAATGACCGTGCGACCTTCCGGAAGCGCACCGATCGGTTGTACGACAAAGATGGATATGAATTGTGCGCCGATGATCAGCGCAACGATCGCGGCCAGAACAGATAGCCATGCTTTCATGAGGCCCCCTCAAAAAACCGTCAGCGAGCTCATTTGCCCGCCTTCATTGAGCTCGACTTAGATGTGGTCCAACGGCAGGTCTCTGCGATCCGATTCCTTGCGGCTGTGACGTCATTC
This sequence comes from Bradyrhizobium sp. CCBAU 25360, assembly GCF_028128695.1. Classification (NCBI taxonomy): domain Bacteria; kingdom Pseudomonadati; phylum Pseudomonadota; class Alphaproteobacteria; order Hyphomicrobiales; family Nitrobacteraceae; genus Bradyrhizobium; species Bradyrhizobium sp. CCBAU 25360. The sequence continues at coordinate 634,536 of NZ_LBJA01000001.1, read as the reverse complement.
AGGAGAAACGCGCCGTCGCTTGATCTGCCTTGAAAACCAGTCGCTCTGATGAACAGCTTGCCTTGGTCCGGGAGCAATTTCATAAAGTCTCGGGCGTTAGGAATAAAGATCGCCCTTCCATTCGTGCTGCCGATACCAGCCACACTCGCTGGTGTCTCGCCATTGATCCGGATTAGAAGGTCGTAGCGGTTTCCGGTGCCAGAAATAACGAAGTCGGGCGGGATAAACACGGCCTCGGACTTGTTCTCCCAACATCTGAGGATCAGGAACGCTTCCCCATTTTCGCCCTGGAGCATTGCAACGAGTTGATCGCTGTCATCGATCGGCGATTTGCTCTCTCGAAAGGTCCACTTGCCCTTTACTGGAGTGGGCTCGCTGCTTGAGTCTTGATCTTCGCCTTTTTTCCCGATCGTGTCGAAGCACTTTAATCTGTCTGCGTCGCTCGGGATCTTCTTGCACACCGCGAATGCCAACGGTTCGAACTGAGCTTCAGCCGGCCGCGCCCAAGTAGCCGACAGCAAGAGCGCCATCAAGCTGGCTGCAATTATCGACCTCATTGTGATTCCCCCATCCGTCCGCCCGAATTCAACCGCAACCAAAGCGAGAGTGCAAGGCGCAGCGCAACAAAGCACGTAGCCGATCCGTTGCGCGAAGTCGCTGTCGCACGGACCCTGTCGTTTTCGACAGGTTCGGGCCGTCGCGAGATGTGCGCATGGTCGCGGCTAAAGGACGAGGTCCGCGGCTATGCGACGTTACTACTTCCCGATTTTCCACAACAGTGAGACACAGCCGGACGACGTGGGGGAGCTATTTCGCTCCGCTGAGTTGGCGGTCCAATACGGCGCCCGTGTCGCTCGGGATATCGCCAGCGATCCAGATTGCGACCGTGATGCGGGCACGGTCGTAATCGTGGTCGATGCCTCCGGTGCTGAGATCGCGCGGCATAGGGTGGGCGAGGCCCAAACGCGGCGGGTGCACTAGGGCGAGTCTTACCCCTGATCGCCGAAACTTAGTCCATGTTGGCCGAGGAGGATTACGCTTGGGGACGCCCATCCCGGTGATTTCGACAGGGATGCGCTTTCTCCCGATGAGCAGGCCATTCAAATGAACCGCGACGTCCATGTGGTGAGTGCCGCGATACTCTGAGTCGCGCGATACGGTGAGCCTCCGACCTATGACCGAGGTCGTTTTGAAGTTCGGCCTCCTTGCCTGAGTTTCGGACCATCCAGCTGACCATCGCTCCCGGAGGGAGTTGATGCGCATTTGCCAACGTGAATGTAATTTCGCAACCCTTGGGGATAGGTCCAATGCGATCGATCGCTCGGTAGGTGTGACGGCCAGTTGAGGCCTGAACCGAGACAACAGGATTGAACTGGATGGTCGCAAGCGCTCGGCTGTGCTCCTTCAGAACAGCCTCCTCGTCGTCATCGTCTTCCGGCACCGGAAAAAAGTGATCAAACGCCTCAGACCAGATCTCAGCGCTTGCAGCCTTCGTTGACGCAGCCAAAGCTCGATCAGCGATCGACAGCAATTCATCGAGCTTTTCGACGAGCGCGGTCGTTTTTTCGCCCTTCAAGCGATTTAGATTTTCTTTCGTGTTGGCTGGGTTTTGAACTTCCGCGTCCTCGCTTAGTCGAGAAGCGATCTTGGATACTATCTCGCGCAGAAACTCGTCGTCGCCACTGAATTTATCACGTTCCAGATCATTAAAAGCGTCTGCTGTAAGCACTGTAATCAAGATCGATGATGGACGCCCATCGGCATCGATTTTTAGGGCAGCCCACATCTTAAGGTAACGAACCACCCGCCGGCACCTAGCCCTGTCGGCTTGTCCCGTGATCACTTTCCACCAAGCGTAGATTGCCTTCGGATCGCTATTTTCCCAATTGTTCTCAGATGTTGCGAGCGATCGAGCGTCCCGGCCGTCATCAAGATGATAGGCCGGCACGTCGATATGAAAATTCTCATCAAAATGGACGCGGCTACATTTCGCTCGTGGTTCATCGATGCCGCTCGCATCGTTGGTGTCGTCCTCAACATAATCAGCAAGGCTGTCGTGGACGAAGCTTTTGAGGTCGGTCGGATTGTGGTCGCCGTCTTCCGGCTGACCGGACCATATGAAATAGACACCGAGATCGATGTCGAACTCTTCATTTAGGCTCGCAGGTCGAACCTGAGTGCCGAACTTGTACGATCCCTGGAGCCAAGAGGACATTCGGCAATCGGAGCGTTTGGCGAGATCCTCCTTCAAATGCTCTGCGAGGTCGTTCCAACGCTCCTTCTGAGTGTCATACTGGTCGTTCGATGGGCGCACCCGCCAATCGAGACAATTCTCCTTGTCATCGGAGTTGTAGAAGAGACCTGCGGCAATGCCCATTACAAATCCTTTCTGTTGTAGAAAGTTGCAGGGGCCGCCGTGTGCTGGAGAAACGATTGTAGCGGACCTTTCCCGAGGTTCTCACGAACCGATGCCTCGGCAAGCGCTCGAAGATCGTCAATTGCTCCCGGGCTTGCGCAGTCCAGGGCTAGCTTTCTTTCTTGCTCGGGTGACTGGTCATGATCGATTCTCAGGTATCCTACGCGGCGAAAGGCGTTGCATCAGCACTCTGTGGTTTGTTGCGCGGTTGGTCGAGGCGACATCGGTACGCTTCGCACGGTCTTCGCTTCCGTGTGAAGTCCGCGACGGAGACTGTCGACGAGTTCAGAGCCCGCATCAATCAGGCGGCACGGGGCGAGGAGGAGGGGTCGCCTCCCGGCGGTGGGAGGATTGGCTCCTCGGCACGTTTCGCGACAATGGATCGGTGCATTCCGATTTTTGGTCCGGAAGCGCAGCTGACCTTGCGGAACGTGATGCCATTGGCGTCTTTCCGGTCGGGGGCTGGTGGAAGGAAAAGCCCTACTTGGAGCGCTTCGACAGCACTGCGCGCTATGCGCTGATCGTGACGATCAGGGCGCCGGGGTCGAATGTGGACATCTTTACGCCAGTCGAAAATGCGATTGCCATTGCTGGTGCGATAGAAGTTTGATGGGAAGCTGGAGCTTGCGCTCGGATGATGGCCTGGCAAAACCGTACGACGAATGCCCATCTTCGGGCGGAAAACTCCAGTGGTGCGACGAGTAAGTCCTTGACTGTTCTCACTCCGGGGCTGTCTCTTAATCAGCGGGTCCCAGGTTCGAGCCCTGGTGCGCCCACCAAATCAACGACTTAGCCAGCAAGACCGTTTGAGCAACTGATTTTTCAAACGGTCCTTTTGGAAAATGTGACCCACCAGCACTCGATGCTGTGGGGCGCGGCCTCGCTCCATAGATTAGGCAGTTCGCCCGCCTGAATTGCTACCGTCGCAGCAAAAAACGGTCTTGCGGCCCGAGCCCCGGCCTCAAGAGATGGCGACCGGGAAGGCGCCGCGATGTGTCCAATGATGGACTGGAGCGAGAGTTCAAGTGTTTCAATTGGTTAGGACGCGGCGCGTGCACGACGTGTGCACCGGGAGATCAAGAAAAAGCTTGCGAGAGCCAGTGTTAGCAGACGCTCAGAAGCGGAGCAGGGCACGTGAACTTGGCCGACGTGCGCGAGAAACGACTCGCCAGGGCGCGGGAGCTACGGGTGCGGGGACGAGCGGCCGCTGGTGCTGGCTTCAGGTTGGCGGCCTCCGATGCAGGACAGGCAGCCCTATGCGGCCGTCCAGCCGCCATCGATGGCGAGATTTGCGCCGGTGATCTGCGCGGCGTCGTCGCTACACAGGAACAGTGCGAGCGAGGCGACCTGCTCGGCCGTGACGAACTCTTTCGTGGGCTGTGCTGCGAGCAGGATGTCACTGATGACCTCATCTCTCCTCAAGTTGCGCGCCTTCATCGTGTTCGGGATCTGCCTCTCCACCAGCGGGGTCCAGACGTAACCCGGGCTGATGCAGTTGCAGGTGATCTTCGACCGGGCAAGCTCCAGCGCTGCCGTCTTTGTGAGGCCCGCGATGCCATGCTTGGCAGCGACATAGGCCGACTTGAAGGGGGAGGCGACCTGCGAATGAGCCGAGGCCGTGGTGATGATGCGGCCCCAGCCGCGCCTCTTCATGCCGGGCACCGCTGCTCGGATGGCGTGGAATGCGGCGGACAGGTTGATCGCGATGATCGCATCCCACTTCTCGACCGGAAATTCTTCAATGGGAGAGACGTGCTGGATGCCGGCGTTGTTGATGAGAACGTCAACACTGCCGAAGGTGCTTTCGCCGAGCGCGATCAGGTCGACTACTTCTTTCGGCTTCGCCATGTCCGCGGGCGAATAGATCGCCTGGACCGAAAATTCGCTCTCGATTGCGGAGCGCTCCGTCTCGACGTCGGCCGGAGCGCCCATGCCGTTGAGCACGATGTTGGCGCCGGCGCCTGCGAACGCACGCGCGCACGCAAGGCCTATGCCGCTGGTCGAGCCGGTCACGACTGCCGTTTTGCCTTTCAGAATACTCATCTCAATTCGCTTGTTCTGTATGTTGGGTTAAAGCTCACGGGGGTGCTTGGTTGCGTGGAGCTTGGTCAGGTGACCAGACTTCGCTCCGAGGCCCGGAACGCACGTCGGCTTGGTTCCTGCAGATAGTCATGGGCCACTCTGCCGAGGCCGAGCGTGAGATCCGCACGGATGTGAGTTGCGGAGACGATTTCGAGCACCGGCAGATCGGCCACCGGTGCCAAGGCATGCGGCGTCAGCGATAGGGCTGCGGGCCCGGTCCAGGCCCCCTTCAGCGCAATCTGCTCAAGATGGTATTCGACGAGCTCGCAGATCCGCGGGCTGCCGTCGACATGCGGGATGATCTTGAGCAGGAAATTCGGCTCGCCCAGCGCGGCCTTGACCTGGCAAAGGTCGGCCTCCCGGTGCTTGTAGCCCATCGTACCCGTTGCAACCCGCAAGGGGCCGTAGTCCAGCGTGCCGATCAGGGTGTCGATTTCGGTTCGTAATGTCGGCTGGGCCAGCTTTTTCGGAAAGCCCCAGAGTTCGCGCCCGCCTGCAATCGGGCCTTCGTCGTTGAGGAACATGCAGTGCGTGTACCCGCCCTTGCGCCCTCGGAAGGAGACCGGGATGACCTGGCCACTTTCGGTGTAGTCGCCAAAGCCGTTCGAATCCGGCATGCGGATGAATTCATATTTGACGAGCGCTTCGCGTGCATCGAGCTCCAGTGGTTCAGGCACCACGGCGCGCAGCTTTGCCGGGTCGGTGCGATAGGTGATGATCAGGTATTCGCGGTCCACAAACCGATACGGTCCTGGCGTATAGGCCGGGCTGGTAAGCGGCATTGCAAAGGCACGCTTTCGTACTTCACTCTCACGCATTTGGTTCTCCCTGCAGCGGCCATGACGGCCGGACCTATTCGCGACCATCGTTCTCCAGGTCGAATGTAAAAACGCCGTCCGCGCTGGCGGGGCGTGTGAGCACCTCGGGATGTCGCAGCGTGCGGAGTGCATCGTGGTAACCGGCGCGCCAGTGATCCTGCATCGAAAGCCGGGAGAACTCGTAGTCCTTCGAGTGCCCTTCGTGATTGCGTGCGCGATAAATCAGGTGGACGATGTTGTAGACGTTGTGAGAGACCGCGGTGCTGAGGAGCTTCACGTCGTCATGTTCCTGAAGCTCTTCCGGAAGCCGGCCCAACAGGGCGGTGAGCGCACGTCGCAGGCGCTGCACACGCTTGAACTGATCGGTGCTTGCGCGCGTGCGGCTCGAATATTGAACCTCCTTTTGACGCGTGACGACCTCGGCCATGTTGCCCGGGAGCTGACCTTTCGCGCTCCAGAGATCGACCTGAAAGGCCAGCATGTCCTGCGGCGCACCCCAGTCGATCACCCATTGCAGCGGCGTATTGGACACCAGGCCGCCGTCCCAGTAATGCTCGCCCTCGATCTCCACCGCGGGAAAGCCCGGCGGCAGCGCGCCGCTCGCCATGATGTGCTCCGGCAGGATCGTATGGGTGCTGTTGTCGAAATAGACGAAATTGCCCGTTCTTACGTTGACCGCACCTGCACTGAAGCGCGTCATTCCCTCGTTGAGACGATCGAAGTCGACCAGGCGCTCCAGCGTGCTCTTCAACACACTTGTGTCGTAGAAGCTGGTCGCCTCGGTCGTTCCGCCGGAATGTAACCAGGGCATGAGGGGGCGCGCCGAGAAAAATCCGTTTGCGCCGCATGCCGCGGCAAGGCCGGCGCTCATCTGGTTGAGGACATTGCGTGCATTGTCGTTGCGCCGATCGAGAAGTGGATTTCCGGACCAATCCCAGGGCGCAGTGGAAGTCACTTGCGTCCAGAAATCGCGGAGCCGGTCAACACGGGACTCCGGCGGGTTGCCTGCGATGATCGCGGCGTTGATTGCGCCGATCGAAATGCCGGCCACCCAATCTGGATGGATGCCGGCTTCGGCGAGCGCCTCATAGACGCCCGCCTGGTAGGCCCCCAGAGCGCCGCCGCCCTGCAGCAGCAGGGCAATGCAATCGAATGGTAGCCGCCGTTGGGCGGCGGGCAGATGGGGGCGAGGCTGGAAGTTCATGACTTGGCTTGCTCTCGGGTGTGTGTCGATCGAGGCTGACGTCGTGCGAAGGCCTCGATAAAAAGAAACTATACGGTATAGTGTATATACGTGCGCATCGATCAAGCAACTCACGAGATCGTGCTTCAGCGGCAGATCAGCCAGTTGTCGGTTAGTGCTGAGTTGATCGCTGTCCGACCTTGGGCGGCTCGAGCATCACTTCCTTCAAGCGATCACCACTGGCGACGACGACCACGAAGTTGAGTTTGCCGTCCTGCTTCACCAGCCCACCGGCGAGTGCGTTTCCCGCCGCGGCCTTTTCGGCGACCCGCACCGCGTCCGACAGTTCCTGCTTGATCCACTTCAGGGCGATGATGTTGGCCAGGTCCTCTCGATCGAGTTCCTTCAGCGATGACGCAATTTCCGCTTGCGATACGCTTCCGGTGTTCGCATCTATGACATTTTCAAAGATCCGCTCATTCTTGACCGTGCGCACGCGATAGACCGGCGGGCCCGATATCTCGAAACTGACGTCTGCGGTCCTCGAGCCGTCATGCAGCCGCTCCGCGATCGCCATTGCCTGGCCGAGTGGTACCTTCGTGGTGCTGAATTGTTCGAGCACACGGCGAATAGCTGCTTCGTCGGCATTACCCTGCGCGGCCGCGGTGTGCTGTTCTGCATCGGCAGGAGCCTGCGTGACATCGGCCATAGCTCCCGTGCCAGCAAGGGCAGCCGAAAAAACGATCAGGGCAAACAGGTGCTTCTTGGACATCGCGTGAATCCTGTGGTTTTCATCCAAAAACATGAACAGTGACCTAGTTCGGCACGAGAGCGTATCGGCAAGGACCGTGCTCGCGACTCAATGAAACGCAGCCGCCGCGGCTGGTTTCGAAACCCGGATGTCGAGCGGATCGCCGCCGCTTTCCGGGGCGTGCCTGAGCGAGGGTGCGCTGTCGTGCCGCGACATCACGTGGCCTCGTGGCTTTGCTTGCTTGATCGTGAACGGGGGACTGCAACCGTGCCAGGCTTTCGCGGAGGCGCAGATCAGTCGTCGGCGCTGGGCTACTGTCACTGATAATCACAGCGGCGTTGGCGACCTCAGGTTCCAGCAGCTGCGATGGAGCCACAGCGATATCGTGTTCAGGGGGCATCGGGAGCAGTCCGAACCCGATGGTATCGATGATGACCGCTTCCGGTCCTTTCAGCTCTGTGTGGATGCGGATCGGCGGCAGCGCAGAATGCGAGTCCGTGAGCCGGCTCGGCAAAGGTGCGGGCAGCACCCAATCGGCGGCCAGCAGCAGCAGGAGCAGCGCTCCTCCAACCGACAGAAAATAGGCCCGCAACGGAAGCTCGGGTTCGACAAGACTGTTCGCGTGTCTCGACAGCGCAGATTTCCTGCTCACGGCAGCCGGCTCCTGGACATGGACTGATTTCGTCTCACCGTCAGATGCCCCAGGGGCGGGGATGCCGGCGCGCGAGTTCGGCATCGAGATAGCCGCGCTCGTCGATCCAGTCGGCCGGGCAATAGGCCATCGCCTTCGGGTCGATCAGGTGCCCGTCGCGTTCGAGGGCCGTTCGCGTGCCGGTGAGTCCGGTCCACACTGAAGCGCCGGTGGCCGGCTCCACGTGCATGATGTCGAACACTTCGATGAAGTTGAGCATGTCGAAATTCCAGGATGCTCAGGCGGCGGAGGGGGAAGGGTGCTCGACCCCTTCAAGCGCGATGCCTCTGCGGACGAGTTCCAATTCGATCATGTCGAACATGCATTCGACTGGCGCGAGCCAGACGTTGACCGAATAGATGATGCAACCGCGAGCGAGCAGCAGTGCCGCGGTCATGCGAAGCTCCGTGGGCTGGCCGCGTGCCGTACCGGGGCGGGCTCGCGATCGGCGAGCGCGTGCACCCAGGCGAGCACCGAGATGGTGAGACCCAGCAGCAGGCTCACGCCCACGAGCGACACGGCCACGATCAGATTGAGCGACGCGACGGCAATCCCCGGCCAGGGATTTTCCCGTACCAGCGCCAAGAACAGGCTTGACATCCTCGACCTCCTAAATAAACTACACCGTATATTTCATATACAGCGCGGATCGCGGGATGTGTCAAGAGCTGAGACTCACAAGCCCGTGTTCGTCCTGGTTGGACGATGGGGACTTCGGAATGAGGCCCGGATTCCCCTTTCGGACAGCAGTGCCTCAACTTGAGAAGGGATTCGATATGTTCAAGAACCGACTGGTGCTCGCAGTCCTGGTGTTCGTTGCGCTGGGCGCCGAGGCTGCTTTCGCGCAGGAGGACCGCGGCACAGCCGAGCAGAGGGCGGCATGCGCGCCTGACGCGTTTCGCCTGTGCGCCGGCTACATCCCCGACGCCACGAATGTGGAAGCCTGTCTCAGGCAAAAAAAGTCAGAGCTGAGCGAAGCTTGCGGAGCTGTCTTCGAGCACGCAGCGGCCGCTGCTTCGGTCAAGACCGTGGGGTCGCACCGGTATCGTGGCACAAAAGATGAGGAATGATCGCATGAACACGATCTATTTTCCCGCTTTCGCCGCGTTCGGGGGCTCTGCCTTCGGAGCGATTTCCACGATCGTGACGGGATGGGTGACCCGTCGCCGCAGGGTCCGTGAGCGCCATCATGCCCACGCGGTCTCCAAGCGTGAAAAGCTGTATCGATGCTTCATCGAGGAGGCGTCCCGGCTTTATGCGGACGCGCTGACCAGCGACAAATCCGAGATCCCGGCATTGGTGAATTTGTATGCGCTGATCGGGCGCATGCGGATCCTGTCCAATGATGAGGTTGTCCATGCTGCGGAGCGGGCAGGGCGGCTGATCATCGAGACCTACCTTGCGCCGAACACATCGTTCGTCGACCTGCCGGGCTTCTTGGAGGAGATGGACCCGTTGCGCGAGTTCGGCGAGGCCTGCCGGCGTGAAATGCAGGCGTCCCCGTCACGTTGAGGCCGAACGTGCTCCAGGCACAGACTACCCGTCAGGTTGGATCGTCGTGCACCCACGAAAGAATTGTGCAGGCTGCCATTCGGCTGTACCGGGCCATCGGCTATCGGAAGACGACGGTTGCCGACGTCGCCCGCGGCGCGTCCATGTCCCCGGCAAACCTCTACCGGTTCTATCCTTCCCGCCAGGCGCTCGAAGAGGCAGTGGTGGCAGAATTGCTTGATGAGGTGTCGGCGGCAGCCGCAAGTGCACCTCGCCGTGGCGGCTCCGGCCTGGACCGCCTGAGCGCGACTCTCATCACGATCTCCCAGCGACATGAACACAGGCTGACACACGATCTCAGGCTGCACGAATTGGTGGTTGCCGCAGGACAGGCGAATTGGCCGATCGCCCTGTCCCACGCCGACGGGGTCCGCGGTCTCGTGCAGTCGATCATCGCGGCTGGGCAGGCGAGCGGCGAATTTCGAGCAGGGAGCCCGATGGTGCTCGCTTGCTGCCTGCTCGATGCGATGGATGCATACCTCAATCCGTCGCGCATCAAAGCGCATGCTCTTCGGCCGGCCTTCGGCGAGATGATGAGCTTTTGCGCCGAAGCGCTCAGCAACGCAGCGTCCGTTAACGCGGCGTCCTCTCAAGTGACCGGCATCCGGGTCGATTTGCTTTACAAGCCCGCCTGTCGAACCTAGCGCTCGACGGGTTGCCGGCTCACGGCGTCCAGTCCGCTTCACAGGCCGCAAGGAAAAAGCCGACCCGTTCGCGCACGAAAGAGGGCAACTCCCGTCTCAGCTCCTTCGGTGTTTCTCCCACCAACGAGCGAAACAGCATCGGCAACAGGATCAGATCCAGAAAGATCTGAGCGGTGGCAAGGCTTCGCTTCCCGGTGAAGGGACCTTTTGGAGAGCGCGCCAGCTTCTGCGTCGCTTCATTCAAGAGTTGGGAAACGGCGTTGACGGAGCGATCGCGCGCGGCATCGTGGACGTTGCGGCTCAATTCGGGGAAACGCTGCGCCTCGGCAATCGTGGCGCGAACCATGCCCAACGATTCTTCGATGACCTTCTCCACGACCGCGGTGCCGAGACTTGAGAGCTTGTCCTGAAGGGTGCGGCCCTCAGGCTCGAAGCCTTCGAAATCCGTCAGCCCAGTGATGGTGCGGGCCACCACCGCCGCGAACAGTGCGTCCTTGCCGGGGAAATGAGCATAGATGGTTGGTTTGCTCGCCGGCGCCAGCTCGGAGATGTCATCGATGCTGGCGCTGCGGTAGCCCTTCTCGAGAAAGAGTTGCTGAGCTGCATCGAGGATCCGAGCCTGGACGTCGCCGGCCAGGTCTTTCGTTGGTCTGCCCCGTTTCGGGCTGCTCTTTTTTGTCATCCGTCGGTCTCCCAATCACGAGTCTGTGCGCACGCAGATCGCACTTGACACGCCCGGCGGGAAAAGGCAAGAAAAAGAAAATATACGGTATAGTTTATTTAATCGTCGCTGGGTCGGCAAAGACCTGCGACGGCTCCCGGATGGTCGAAGCCGCAAGGTGCGTTGGCCTCGCGATCGTCCGGTCCACCTCAGGAGATCACAGTGACCATGTTGAGCCCGGACCCGTACCGCCCACAAGACGGCATCCTGCTGCGCGAATTGCATCACAGGGTCGATAAAGGGATCGCCTCGGCGATCAATCTGGTCGCGGCTGCGGCCATCCGGGCCGACGGGGCGGAAGCAAAGGCCGCTTTGAGCGATGTGGTCGAGCTGCTCCACGGACATGCGGAGTTGCATCGGGCGCTTGCGGTGCCACAGGGCGATGCCCTCAATGACGCCGCGACATACGTTCGCAGACTGGGCTGCGCCATGCGCCAATCCTTGTTGGATCGAATGGGGATCCGGCTGGCATTCGCAACTGAGGCTCTCCCGCTTCAATCAGAGCGGTGCGGGCGGCTTGGCCTGATCGTCCACGATCTGATTGTAAACGCAGCGAAGCATGCGTATTTCGGCGCGCGCGCCGGCGAGATCAAAGTCAAGCTGACGCGCATTGGCTCGGTCGCGAACTGCGTCGTGCTGGATAACGGCTCGCGGCCGGGGCGGGCGGCCCCGGGCCGGGAGCTCCAGATCAGCAATGATCTTGCCAAGGGGCTCGGCGGACGGATCGAGCACGGCATAGCCGCCGAGTTCACGTCCGTCATTTTCTCATTTCACCTGAGCGAGCGGGAGCAGCAGGCGAGCTGGTCGATGGCGACGCGCCGCATGAGGTCGCCACGTCGGCTGAAGGCCAGGTCGTCCGTGGCGCCTGGCCCTAGCTCCGGCCTATCGGATCAGATCGAGCGTCCGGCCGCCATGCGAACGGATCCAAATCTATTGCGAGCGCATCCGAGCGAACCGGTCTCGCTCAGCGGGGCCTCGGACGTCTTGGGCGGGCTGCTGTCACCCTCTCCCCGAATGGCCGCGCTATGAAACCGCGCTATTTCAACCAATCCAAGATCGGTCTGAGGCCTCTCGGCGCCTTGGCGCTCGCGCTTGTCGCCGGCGCGCTCGGCGGCTGCGATGATCACGCCGCCATGCCCCCCGCGCGCGCCGCGTTCGTGCGCACGGAAATCGTGCAGCCCAGGGATCGGCAGTCCTTGATCACTTTGACCGGCGAGGTGCAGGCCCGCTTTCGGGCGGATCTCTCGTTCCGCGTCAGCGGGCGTGTCCTCGCGCGTTATGCCGATGTCGGGACCCACGTGAAGGCCGGCGAAGTGCTGGCGCTTCTCGACCCGGCCGAACAGGAGGCCGATGTCGATGCCGCGACCGCCGCTGTTCTCGCCGCAGAATCGCAGCTGCGTGTGGCAAAGGCGACTTTCGATCGGCAGAAGGCGCTGATCGCAAGCGGCTTCACCACGCGCACGGCCTACGACCAGGCGCAGGAGGGATTGCGCACCGCGGAAGGCGCGCTCGAAGCGGCAACAGCGCAGCTTGGAACCTCAAAGGACGCCCTCGGCTATACCGCGCTGCGAGCCGGAGCGGACGGCGTCGTCACCGCGCGCAATCTGGAAACGGGTCAAGTCGTACAGGCTGCGCAACCCGTATTTTAGCTGGCGCAGGATGGGGAGCGAGACGCCGTCTTTGACGTTTATGAGTCCATTTTCCTCAGCAATGCCGATAGCCGCGACGTTTCGTTGGCGCTCGTCTCCGATGCGGGCGTGACCGCAGGCGGCCAAGTTCGGGAGGTTTCGCCGGCCGTCGACGCCAAGAGTTCGACCATTCGGGTCAAGGTTGCCATCGAGGATCCGCCTGCCGCAATGACGCTTGGAAGCCCCGTCGCGGGAACTGTGAAAGTAAAGGCCGAGCGGCAGATCGCATTGCCCTGGCGTGCATTGATGGCGGCCGATACCAGGCCCGCGGTCTGGACCGTCGATCCGGCGACGCGGACAGCCTCGCTGAAGCCGGTAACAGTGAGCGGCTACGAGGCCGGAGAAGTATTGATCAAAGCGGGCCTCGAGCCGGGCGAGCGCGTCGTCGTCGACGGCGGCAAGCTTTTGAGCGTGGGCCAGTCCGTGACTTATGAAGGAGACCGGTCATGACGAGCCGCGCAATGATCGTGGCGGGCCCACTTGCATGTGCGTTGGCACTTGCCGGATGTCAGCAGGAGACAAAGGCGCCCGAGCCCGTGCGGCCAGTCCAATCGGTGCTTCTCGAAGCGGACCGCGCAGACGATGCGGTGGCGGTGGGCGTCGTCGAGCCACGCTACAAGACAAATCTCGGTTTCCGCGTACTGGGACGCCTGACCACGCGACCTGTCTATGTCGGTGATCTCGTGAATGAAGGACAGACGGTGGGCGTCGTCGACCCCACGGTCCTTGAGCTCGCCGTTCGCGCGGCCAAAGGGCAGCTTGCCAAGGCCGAGGCGCAGTTCGCGACCATGAGAGCGACGGAAGAACGGCAGCGAACGCTCATCACGACCGACGCGACCACAAAGCAGACGTTGGATAACGCCGAGCAGGCGCGTGCCGGCGCCGAAGCAACGGTAGCTCGCGAACAGGCAAATCTGACCAAGGCGATCGAGCAGCTCGGCTATTCGCAGATCAAGGCCGATTTCGCCGGTGTGGTCACCGCAGTGGGGGCTGAAGTTGGCCAGGTGGTATCTCCCGGCCAAAGCGTGGTGACGATCGCAAGACCCGATATTCGCGAAGCTGTCGTCGACATCGGACAGGACTTTCCGTTGCCGCTGGAGGTCGGCCTGCCATTCACGGTCAGCCTGCAGCTCTTGCCCTCCGTTCAGGTGCAAGGGAGCGTTCGCGAGATCGCGCCGCAAGCCGATCCGGTGACGCGATTGAGGCGGGTCCGCATTGCGCTCAGTAATCCGCCCGAAGGATTCCGCCTCGGCGCGACTGTCACCGCGAAACTTGACAAGAGCCAAGGCGGGATATTGCGTCTGCCCAGCTCGGCGCTGCTCGCCAAGGACGGCGCAAATTTTGTCTGGATCGTCGATCAGCCCGCCAACACGGTCTCGCTGCACAGGATCGATGTGGCCGCAGACCAAACCGGCGCGCGCGTCACCGGCGGGCTCGCTCCCGGCACACGCGTCGTCACCGCGGGGATCCACAGCCTCAAGCAAGGACAGCAAGTCCGCATTGCACAGGATGAAATGCCATGAAACCGTTCAACCTTTCCGACTGGGCGCTCGGCCATCGTTCGCTCGTCTGGTATTTCATGATCGCCTTCATGGCCGCGGGCCTTTTTGCGTACCTTCAGCTGGGACGGCAGGAAGATCCTGACTTCACCATCAAAACCATGGTGATCCAGGCGCAGTGGCCGGGCGCCTCGCCTGAAGAGATGACACGCCAGGTCACCGACCGGATCGAGAAGAAGCTGGAGGAGCTCGAATCGCTCGACTACACCAAGAGCGTGACGGTTGCGGGCCAGACCACCGTCTTCGTTTATCTGCGCGACACCACAAGGCAGCCGACGTCAAGCCGACATGGGTTCGCGTCCGCAACATGATCGCGGATATCAAGGGCGACTTCCCGCAAGGAGTGATCGGGCCCGGCTTCAACGACCGCTTCGGCGATGTGTTCGGCAACATCTATGCGTTCACCAGCGACGGGTTGAGCCAACGACAGCTGCGCGATGAGGTCGAGGACATCCGAGCCAAGGTCCTGACCGTGCCCGATGTCGGCAAGGTCGACATCCTGGGCGCGCAGGACGAGGTCATTTATCTCGAATTCTCCACCCGCAAGATCGCAGCCCTCGGTCTCGACGTCCACTCCATCATGGCGTCTCTGCAGGGGCAGAACGCGGTCACGCCGTCCGGCGTGTTCCAGGAAGGACCCGAGCGGATCAGTGTGCGAGTGAACGGCCAGTTCACGTCAGAGGCAAGCCTGAAGGCAGTCAATCTGCGCATCAACGATCGCTTCTTCCCCCTGACCGACGTCGCAACCATCACGCGCGGATATGCCGACCCGGCCAGGACGTTGTTCAGGTACAATGGCGAGCCGGCGATCGCGCTTGCCATCGGCATGAAGTCCGGCGCAAATCTGCTGCACTTCGGCGAGGCGCTGAAGGAGGAGATGTCGAAAATCACGGCCGACTTGCCGGTCGGGGTCGGCGTTCAACTCGTCGCCGATCAACCCATCGTGGTCGAGCATGCCGTGTCCGGCTTCACCGAGGCGCTGTTCGAGGCCGTGATCATCGTCCTCGGCATCAGCTTTCTCAGCCTGGGCATGCGCGCCGGACTCGTCGTCGCGATTGCGATTCCGCTGGTTCTCGCCATCACCTTCGTCGTGATGGCCTATGCCGGCATTTCGCTGCAGCGAATCTCGCTTGGTGCCTTGATCATCGCGCTCGGCCTCCTGGTCGATGACGCCATGATAGCGGTCGAAATGATGGTCGCGCGGCTCGAGGTCGGCGATCCCCTGGAAAAGGCGGCAACCCACGTCTATACCTCGACCGCCTTTCCCATGCTGACGGGCACGCTGGTGACCGTCGCCGGCTTTATTCCGATCGGGCTCAATAACAGCAATGCGGGTGAGTTTACCTTCACGCTGTTCGTTGTCATCGCGGTTTCCCTGATCGTCTCCTGGATCGTGGCAGTGCTGTTCACGCCGTTGCTCGGCGTCACCATCCTGCCCGCAAAAATAAAGGGCCATCATGAAGAGAAGGGGCGCGTAGCGCAGCTGTTCGCGCGTCTCTTGCTCTTCTGCATGCATTATCGCTGGATGACGATCGGCGTCACGGTTGCGGCCTTTCTGCTGGCGCTGTTCGGCATGAACTTCGTGCAGCAGCAGTTCTTCCCGTCGTCCGATCGCGCCGAGCTGGTGATCGACTGGAACCTGCCGCAGAACGCGTCGATCGCCGACTCCAATGCGCAGATGGCGCGCTTCGAACGCGAACAGCTTCAGGGCAACAATTCGGTCGATCACTGGTCAACCTATGTCGGCACCGGCTCGCCGCGTTTCGTCCTGTCCTTCGACGTGCAGACCGCCAACACCTGGTTCGGCCAGATGGTGGTCGTGACCAAGGGCGGCATCAAGGCGCGCGACCAGGTCAAGGCACAGTTCGAGCATTACCTGAAGAAGACGTTCCCCGGGACCGACACCTACGTCAAGCTGCTCGAAGTCGGGCCGCCGGTGGGTCGTCCCGTGCAGTATCGCTTGAGTGGGCCCGACATCGCGAAGGTGCGAGATCTCTCGCAAAAGCTTGCCGGCATCGTGCGAAGCAATCCCGATCTCGGCAATGTCGTGTTCGACTGGATGGAGCCGGCCCGCGTCGTCAAGGTCGACGTTCTCCAGGACAAGGCGCGCCAGCTCGGCGTGACCTCGGAGGACATTGCCACGACCTTGAATTCCGTGCTCGAGGGCACGCCGATCACGCAGGTGCGCGACAGCATCTATCTCGTCAATGTCACCGGACGTGCAACCGCGCCGGAACGTGCTTCCATCAACACGCTGCGCGATTTGCAGTTGACGGGGCTCGGCGGTCAATCCGTGCCGCTCGGAGCCGTCGCCAATCTGCGGTACGAGCTCGAGCAGCCGACGATCTGGCGGCGCGCACGGATCCCCACCATCACGTTGAAGGCCGGCATCGTCGGCAACGTGCAGCCCAAGACGATCGTGGACCAGCTCGCGCCGAAGGTGGCGGAGTTCAGCAAAGCGCTACCGGCCGGCTATTCGGTGATGATCGGCGGCTCCGTGGAGGAGAGCGCCAAGAGCCAGGCGCCGATCATGGCCGTCGTTCCGCTCATGCTCTTCGTCATGGCCACGGTGCTGATGATCCAGTTGCAGAGCTTCCATCGCTTGTTTCTGGTGTTCGCCGTTGCGCCGCTCGCCGTCATCGGCGTGGTCATGGCGCTCCTGCCGAGCGGCGCCCCGCTTGGCTTCGTGGCTATCCTCGGCGTGCTCGCCCTGATCGGCATCCTGGTGCGCAACTCCGTGATCCTGATCGTCCAGATCGAGGATTTGAGGAAGGAGGGGCGCCCGGCCTGGGATGCCGTTGTGGAAGCGACCGAGCATCGCATGCGACCGATCCTGCTGACCGCGGCCGCGGCAAGTCTCGCGCTGATTCCGATCGCGCGCGAGATCTTCTGGGGCCCGATGGCTTACGCGATGATGGGCGGCATCATTGTCGGCACGCTGCTGACGCTGCTGTTCCTGCCTGCGCTGTATGTGGCCTGGTTCCGCATTCACCCTGATCACAGCGATCACTCGTCCACGCATGAGCCCGCGGTGCCTTCTCACGATGATGCGCCTGCGTCGGAGCGGATATCCGTACTCAAACCCGAGCCCGTTCTCGAAACGCAGTTTTGACAAGAGGAAAGACCATGTCCCGCAAGACACTCCTGATACTGTCCCTCACTGCGACGCTCGCAGCCGTGACGCTGTCGCCACATGCAGCCTTCGCGCAGTTTCCTCCGCCGCCCCCCATGGCCGGGCCTCCGCCGATTGCGGCCGGCGGGCCGCCTCCGCTGGCAGCCGGAGGTCCTCCGGCTTTCGCAGCTCGTCCTCCGATAGGGCCTGGCGGTGCCCCCCGTGCCGGCCTTGGCGGCCCGGCGCCTCGTCTCGGTACTGGACCTGCACCGCGCGGTGATCTCGCGGCGGCTGGGCGTGTCGGCGCCGCTGGTCGGGGCGGACCGACGGTGGAGAGTGCGGTTCGCGGCACATCGGTCACTTACAACCGCTTCGGAGACCACGGCCGCTACGGCGGATACCAATACGGCCATCGCGCCGCCTATGTTGCAGGCGCCTATGCTGCCGGAGCCTCTGCCGGCTACACCTATGGCCGTTCGCGCGATGACTATTCCTCGGACAGTGACTGCCACTACGTCTACGGGCGATACCGGCGCGTGATGGTGTGCAATTAGCGCATCGCGATTGTGCTCAAGCGACTTCATCCTGCGAGGCGCGTGAGTCACTTGTCCCCTTTAAGCAACTCAACATTGGCCTCTGCCTTCCGGAGTTTCGCCGCGCCGGTAAGGCTGCGATCGTGCGACGAAACCATTCTCGGTCGGATAAGCCCGGTGCTGCGACCAGTAAGTCAGAGCAGGCGAACAATGGGATCGGAGTTCGAGGCGCTCCGCGGCTGCTTTGCGTATGATCTCACGCTAGCCTACGATCTTGTGCGATGTTTGTACGGATCGCGCTTGGCGCTGATTGCGTTCTATGCGCGAGGCTTGAGATGGGCAGGTATTGGAGCAAGCCGTCCGCTAAACAACAGCGCAAGTCAGCCTGGGGTGTGATGCGGAAGCGTCAGCAGCGAGTTGGTCGCCTGACCACTGAGGATCGAGCAGTGTCTTGAGCGGAAGGGCATGCTTCACGATGGGAGATTTCAGCACGATATAGCTGAAATATTTCTCGATGCCGACGTTGCGTTCAAGTAGGTTTTCCATTCGCTCTTGATAGTGGTTGATGTTGCGGCACACGAAGCGCAGCAAATAGTCGTAACCGCCGCTGATAAGATGGCATTCCATCAGCTCGTCGACGTTGCGCATACAGGACTCGAACTTGACGAAATCTTCCTTGCGGTGATCGACTAAGGTGATTTCGGTGAAGACCGTTATGCTCTCGGTCAGCTTCGCAAGGTTGATCTGCGCACCATAGCCCCTTATGTACCCGGTCGCTTCCAGCCGCTTGACACGTTGCAGGCACGGGCTCGCCGAAAGGCCGACTGCCTCGGCCAGATTGGCGTTGGTCATCCTGCCGTCCTTCTGCAGCTGGACGAGGATGTTCAAGTCGATTCGATCGAGCTTCGGGATACCGTTCAATGGTCTTGAACTCTTAATCAGCGGGTCCCAGGTTCGAGCCCTGGTGCGCCCACCACCTTTAAAAGATTGGCCCGCAAGAGCCTTTTTAAGCTCTTCGACAGAACAATGCACGTCTCGTGCGACGTTCTTTGTATGGGGTGGACACGGCCAGATTGCCGTTCGGCTTTTTCCTGGTCTCTATATCGTCACCCATTCGATAAAGCGCACAGATCCGATGGGATAAGTCGATTACGTGCTTGTCGTAGCGCTCGTACGGATTGTCTCAGCCGCGAAAAGGGCGGCGAACCTTCTGAAAGTCAGGTGGATGCCACAGGCGGGGCGTTGCGGGACAGCTGGCCCGAAGAGGGGGCGTGGGGCGGCGCAGCG
This sequence comes from Bradyrhizobium sp. CCBAU 25360, assembly GCF_028128695.1. Classification (NCBI taxonomy): domain Bacteria; kingdom Pseudomonadati; phylum Pseudomonadota; class Alphaproteobacteria; order Hyphomicrobiales; family Nitrobacteraceae; genus Bradyrhizobium; species Bradyrhizobium sp. CCBAU 25360. The sequence continues at coordinate 615,500 of NZ_LBJA01000001.1, read as the reverse complement.
ATCGCTGGCGGAGCCGCAAAGATCCGTCGTGCACGCACGATCTAGCTCTTCCGCGTCAGCCGCGCTTTCGCTGAGAGGGTGGCTTGAACTCCACGACCTCGTGCTGGCCGCACGGATTAGGTGGCTCATTTTTCTTCACGGTTAGCTCAAGCTCGAGAGCCTCGAAGGCGAGCTCATCCGCCAAGCGCTTAAACAGCTCGCGCTTTTCCATGTCCGTCGCCTGCTGACTCATCAGCGTAAACTCTCTGGCGTCAGCGCGGACCTTTTCCAAACGTCGTCGGAGGTCCTTCATGTGTGCCGGCTTAGCTTTTAAACTTATCCTCGGCCCGAACAATCAGTTTGCTTGTTCGGATCCACCGGGAGTCAACTGCCGAAACTCGAATTTGGTTCTATGCGGACCGCCAAATTCGCCGCTCATCGTGCTGCGAAATTTGGTCATGCTCCATGACCCGGCCCCTGTTCAGGGATTGCGGGCTGAGGACGGCCGTCCTGGCTGATGAGCCATCCCTGTCCGGCTCTCGCCGGATGATGCATAGAATTAGCATACCTGAAGGGCCATGAATGTTCGAAAGCGCACAGACGCGAGTGTTGCGCCCGACTAGGCTGTGAGCCATCCTGGACGCTTGCGAAGCGCTCAGGACCCAACGGCCTTGGGGCACGCCAAATGTGCCGGCTGCGCTGAAGCGGCTCCGTCCGCGAACGCAGTGTTGCCGGCTGCGCGCCGGGTTATGAGGCAGGAGTAAGCTCGGCGATTTTAGATCAACGATGGTCGTTCTCGTGCGTACTTTCCTTCTCATTGTGGGAATATGGCTACTGGTGAACGTTCTGTTCGTTGTAGTTGTCCTGCCCTCGCGCAGACGGGCACCTACTCGGCGAGAAGGAACCCCATCTCCGGTGACGATCAACACGACGGCCGGCCGCTCGGTCGATCACGACCCACCACTCCTGCGGCGCGGAATGACGCCGGTTGCAATCAGAGTTTTTTTCGTCGCCCTCCTCCTTCCAGTCCTTCGAGCGTGGAATGCGGCTAGGCGGCACTTCAGAGGGCGCCCAGACTAGACGCGGACCATCGCGCGCTTGAGATTCTCGTCGATGTCTTCACTGCGCCGAGGGCCCCCCGAGCGATTCAGCTAGACCATCAGACAGATCGCAAGCGCTCGCTATGGCCATGCTTCCAAGCATGGTTATGACCCCGCGTTCAAACTATGATGTGAAGAGCTCAGAGCCCCAGGAGGTAGCAACTGGCGCCATTTCAAATGCCGCAATCAGCGCTCAATTTGTCTGCCGCTTTTGAGCTGAAGCCCCATCGATCAGGAAATCGTCCAAATCTCGGCCGCTTCGAAGCTGCGGACGCAGCCATCGCGGCTGCCTGCCGCGACCCGACCATGTCTCCGCCGGGTTCTTCGGATTGCGATATTTGGGACGGACAGGCGGGTATGGACGGCGGCGCTTACGATTGAGCCGTGTGGCCTCGTTGGCCAGTGCAATCCTGTGGAGCCTTTCCTCCAAATGTGCTTTTTGCACCAACATTTTCTGAGCGAGTTGGGCGGCGACCTCTTGGTGAAGTATCCAGAGCTCGTCAATGGAGAGCGAATTAAAATGCGCGGTGTTCATGGCTCCATCCGAATCTTGGGCAGAAGGCCCAGGCAGACAAGTCGGGAATCCGGGAGCAGACAAGCCGTCAGTTAAATATTGATCCTGCAATCCACATTTAAATGCGAGAGGTGGCAGGGAGAAAGGCGCGACAGTGGTAATATCGTGGCGAAGTATTTAATTCGCTGCGAGGGGTAGCCACGTCTCGTGACATCCACAGACTCATTCCTCGGCGAGTTGCGCTTTCGTGTTTCGACGAGCGCAATGATGGCGATCGACCGGCGGCCGCGGCGCAGATCGTGGGCGGGAGCGAGGGCCGGCGCAACTCAGATGGATCGATGAATCGATCGCGCTGCCTCGTGTTGCACCCCTGGAGTGCTGGGCCGGCACATTAATTAGGTGGTCAAGAGGACAATTAATTCATCGCGCCGCCCGATTTAAGCCGTATGGGAGCCGTTGTCGCCGCTAAGGCTCAAGCGGGGGTAGGGCGCACCCGGGAGTTTTCGATGTCCGGTCAATTGCGATTGTATTTCGCCAGTTTGGTCCTTGTCGGAGGTTTTTCGGCGGCGCCCGCGTCCTCCAATCCTGTTGCCGACTTCTTCAATACTGCTACGTCCCAACCGGCGGTAACCTCTCCGCCGCAAGCCGAATGCGTGCCGCGTCCCGGTACCTCGACCAGTGGCGGACAGCATTGGGTCTACCGAACGGACGGTCGCCGCAAATGCTGGTTCCTGGTCGAGGGCATCGCGACGGTGAAGAAGCCCATTCGGGCTCGCGTGGCCAAAGACCGCAGCGCCAGTTTGGACGGAAACGGGACCACGCAGGCCAGGCGGAGCGCGGTCGTTGATGCGCGCGCGGAGTTGCTGCGCTCCGCGCCGCCCGAGCGATCTCGGACGACTGTACCCGAAATGCAGGTAGCAGATGCCGCTCCCGATCTCGGCACGGGCTCTACCCTCATGTCGGCGGCCGCCATCGTAGATATTCCCAGCAACCAGCTCACGCCCGAACACTCCGTGCCGGGCCAAGTCGACGCTGGGCAGCTTCTCGCCGCCGCGCCCGCCAACCCACCTCAAGATATGCCGCTGGGCGCGCGCATGGCAGAGGCGCACGACGAAGCGCGCAGCTGGACGGCCTGGTTCGGTGTGCTGCTGATGACGCTTGGTGGCCTCTCGCTCTTGAGCTCGAGCCGCACGCTTCGGCACGCAGTGAGATTACGCCACTGAGGTAGCGACATATAAGGTGCTGCCGCCGCGCGGCCGAGGGATTGAACGAGCAGGCACGGCCGAACTGCTACACGTACAAAGGTTCGGTGCGTCGCTGGTTTGGCACTGCCTCAGACGGACAATCGGGTACGATGGTGGTCACCCTTTTGGATCGGACTGCATCATGCGGTACAAGGTGTTCGTGGTGGACGGCAGCCGGCAAGTGATCTGCGCTGCAAAGCTCGACTGCATTGACGAGCAGGCGGCGAGACGACGAGCCGAGCAAATGCATGACGAGCACGACGTTGAGCTTTGGGAAGGCGATCGACTCGTTGCAGTGTTCCGAAGTGCAACGTCGAATGAAAGTCGGAGCTAACGCGCGATCCTGAATAGCTGGCCGGTCTCGCCGCCGAGTTTAGTTCACACCCCGGCCTGGCTGGTTGGCGACATGTCGCAGCGACGTCATCGCGGAGGCTCGCTACTGTGGGGATGAAGGCGCCCAGTCCCCTCTCAAAGTAGTGGCAGATGCGAGGAGCGCGGGCATCCGTGCATCGAACCGCGCGAGTGAGCCAACGCCGGTCAACCTTCGGACCCGGCGGGTCTTTAAACGGCTCTTGCTCTGCCGCTCGCTTTGGTACGCCGTCTTCTGCCGATTGTTTTTGCCTCTACATGTCGGAGCTTACTTCGAAGCTTCTCCACCTCTCTAAGCTCCTCCAGAAGCGCCTGGTGCCGTTCGCTCAGAACAGCACTAGAAAAGATCTGACGCGTACTCGACATCACATGCCTCAGAAAATGACTTGAAGTAAGAAGTCGACGAAAAGCGAAAGACAAAGAACGCTCGACGAAGCTCAATGAGCTAAGGCCGCAGCCGCCAGATGTTCCCAATACTCTGCCTCTGCAAGCAGTTTCCAGCTTCTCTCAGGTTGGAGTGCGGCAGTCTGTCGGCAAAGTAACGCCATTGCGCGAAAGCGGCGGGCAGCTTCCATTTCAACCTCCCATGTTTTCTTTTCCCCAACATATTTTTCAATTTTGCGATGGAGTCATCATGATTATACACAATAATCAAATATATCATTTAATGGCGGTCGATTTGGCCGCGTTCGCGCGTCAACCGGGAACTGGTTTCGGTTTTAGCTTCACATGGATTTCGAACGCGGCTTGCCGAGGCCCTGTTGCGCGTTAAAGCGAACGAGAGACGTGCGGGACAGCAACAGGAGATGCGAAGCTTCGTGCGAGAGCATCGAGGACTCTTCTCGCCGCACCCCAGGACACATGCGCCGGCTACCGAGCCATAACCCAGCCATTGGATAGCATCAGCGCTCTGGCTACGCGTCTCGCTCTTAGAGCGCACCACCATCGGATCCCCCGCGATGGTCTCACGCTCTGGAACGTACGCCCGGGCGACAAGGACGGCTACATTGACCCGATGGGATGACCAGCAACACATTGAAGGCCTCGTCCGCCGCTTCACGGTGGGCCTGGATCGTCGGATGCGCAAATTAATAAGCACAGGTTGGTGCAAAGTATTGCGAGACTGCTGCTTTCATGCCTCGTCTTCGTGAATGGGGCTGAGTTTCGGCTCCAATTGCTCCCTGCGAGTTGCCGATCTGCGCGAGGCAAAGATCATCTCGCGAACCGAGTGCATCCGGGAGGCAAGCCGTAAAATTCCGGTGTCGCCTCGCAAGGAGGGACGCAAGAGCCTCTTTGTTATTGATTTCGATGTATTAATTATTAAATCGATCGCGTAAATAAATAAATGGACTGATGCTTTAATTTAAAATAGGCTTATTTAATTAGGGGCGGGCGGCCGTGGCGCTTCTCGATCACGGTCGTCGCTTCTGGAGCCGCGAATATTGCAAGATCAAATAATTGCCAAAACGTGGGCGGCTAAGCACCGGCCACGTTGGGCAGGGGGATACCGCTCTAGATCTTTTCGAGTAACTTGGCAGCAGTCTGATGGACTGTCGCTGGCTGGCGGACCTATCGCCGTCCGAGCGAGCGCTACCAATTGCGTGAATTGATTTGCGGCGACGCTCTCTGCTCTGCATTGGCAGACGAGGGTTGCGAATGACGTGCACGCATTTTGTAGCAATGTTCGGCTGGGCTCGGGCAAGTTCGAATTCTTCGTCAATTTGCGATCTTCCGATCCAGCCAAGTTTGCGGTTTGCGAACATGGCGGCTGTCAGGCGCGCGACCGTGCGCACGACATCCGATCGCGAGCCCGGATCGACTCCAGCCCCAAACAGGCTTGAGCGGCACGTGTTCTGTTTACACCTTTTCGAAGCGCTGAGCATGACGGCAGGCATGCTGAGCAGCTCGGCATTTTTCTTCAGCAGCATAGGCAAGGCAACGGCCGATCATCCCCGCGCCATTGTGCAATTTGTGCCGGTCCGTGAATGCGGAAGGCGCATCATCCAGAGGATTTAAGCTATGGCGACGCAGACAACGGGCGGCGGCAGCACGGTTTCGTTCGGCAATACTCCGCAAGCCAACACGGACATTTTCTCGTTTACGGAAGACGCCAGCAACATTCTCATCTTGAATGTGCTGGCAAATGACCTTGGGGGCGCGGCCAAGACGCTGTTCTCCCTGGACAATGGAACGAGCGCCTCCGCGTCCACCAAGAACTACGCACCTGCAGATCTGCTGGTCAAAGATGTGGCGTACAGCAGTGATGCCGCCGGAATGGCTGCAACCGGTGACCGCAGCGCCCTCGGTGCACGCATCTGGATTGAAGCGGACGGCACCGTTCATTACGACAAGGGCGACATCAACGTTCAGCTTCAGGCGCTGGCGACCGGGCAAACGCTGACTGACACATTCACCTACGCTATCCAGCTGGGCAATGGCACGCTCAGTTGGGCGACCGTGACACTCCAGTTCAACGGCGCAAACGACTCGGTCATCATCACATCGAGTCCGCAGAGCGGCTCGGTGGTAGAAGACGCGAACACCACGCCGAATATCTCGGATTCGGAGAGCGCGGCGGGCACCATCAGTTTCAACGATGCCGATCTCGGCGACACGCATTCGGCCTCGTTCGCGGCAGCCTCTTCCAACACCACGTCGCTCGGCGCCTTCTCGCTTGATTCTGTCAACGAGACGGCCAATGCCGCCAACGGCTCGGTGCAATGGCATTACAATCTGAACAACGCCGCCGCGCAATACCTCGCTGCGGGCCAGACGATCACCGAGAGCTTCGTGGTGACGATCAATGACGGCCACGGCTCGACAGCTACCCAGACGGTGACGGTCACGATCACAGGCACAAACGATTCAGCTACGGTCTCTTCCGAGGCGAAGTCCGTCACCGAGGGTGATGCCGCCGCCGCCCTCAACACGAGCGGCCAACTCAGCATCATCGACCCGGATACTGGCCAGGCCCATGTCGTGGCGCAATCGAACGTCCACGGGACCTACGGCGACTTCAGCATCGATGCCAACGGCGCCTGGAGCTACACCGGCAACGGCGCGCATGACGAGCTCACCGCCGGCCAGCAGGTGCAGGATCAGTTCACGGTGACCAGCCAGGACGGCACCGCGAGCGGCATCGTGACGGTCACCATCACCGGCAGCAATGATGCGGCGACGGTCTCGTCGGACTCGAAGTCCGTCAGCGAGGGCAATGCCGCCTCCGCGCTCAATGCCAGCGGCCAGCTGACGGGGGGGGGGGGGGGGGGGGGGGGGGGGGGGGGGGGGGGGGGGGGGGGGGGGGGGGGGGGGGGGGGGGGGGGGGGGGGGGGGGGGGGGGGGGGGGGGGGGGGGGGGGGGGGGGGGGGGGGGGGCGCAGACGAACGCGCACGGGACCTATGGCGACTTCACGATCGATGCCAACGGCGCCTGGAGCTACACCGGCAACGGCGCGCATGACGAGCTCACCGCCGGCCAGCAGGTCCAGGACCAGTTCATGGTCACCAGCCAGGACGGCACCGCCACCGGCACGGTGACGGTGACCATCACCGGCAGCAACGATGCGGCCACGGTGGGGGGGGGGGGGGGGGGGGGGGGGGGGGGGGGGGGGGGGGGGGGGGGGGGGGGGGGGGGGGGGGGGGGGGGGGGGGGGGGGGGGGGGGGGGGGGGGGGGGGGGGGGGGGGGGGGGGGGGGGGGGGGGGGGGGGGGGGGGGGGGGGGGGGGGGGGGGGGGGGGGGGGGGGGGGGGGGGGGGGGGGGGGGGGGGGGGGGGGGGGGGTGGCACGGCGGCGGCGCTGAGCACCAGCGGCCAGCTCAGCATCACCGACCCGGATACGGGCGAAGCCCACGTCGTCGCGCAATCGAATGTCCACGGGACCTACGGCGACTTCACGATCGATGCCAGCGGCGCCTGGAGCTTCACCGGCAACGGCGCCCATGACGAGCTCACTGCGGGCCAACAGGTCCAGGATCACTTCACGGTGACCAGCCAGGACGGGACCGCCTCCGGAACGGTGACGGTCACCATCACCGGCACGAATGACGCGGCGACCGTCAGCTCGGACTCGAAGTCCGCCACCGAGGGCGACACCCCGGCGGCGCTCAACACCTCGGGCCAGCTCACGATTGTGGATCCCGACAGCGGCGAAGCCCATGTCGTGGCGCAATCGAACGTCCACGGCACCTACGGCGACTTCAGCATCGATGCCAACGGCGCCTGGAGCTACACCGGCAACGGCGCGCATGACGAGCTCATCGCAGGCCAGCAGGTCCAGGACCAGTTCACGGTCGCCAGCCAGGACGGCACCGCGAGCGGCACGGTGACAGTGACCATCACCGGCAGCAACGATGCGGCCACAGTCTCATCGGACTCGAAGTCTGTCACCGAAGGCGACACGGCCGCCGCACTTAACACCTCAGGCCAGCTCACCATCACCGATCCCGACAGCGGCGAAGCCCACGTCGTCGCGCAATCGAATGTCCACGGGACCTACGGCGACTTCACGATCGATGCCAGCGGCGCCTGGAGCTACACCGGCAACGGCGCCCATGACGAGCTCACTGCGGGCCAGCAGGTCCAGGACCAGTTCACGGTCACCAGCCAGGACGGCACCGCGAGCGGCACGGTGACGGTGACCATCACCGGCAGCAATGATGCGGCGACAGTCTCATCGGATTCGAAGTCCGTCACCGAGGGTGACACGGCGGCGGCGCTGAACGCCAGCGGCCAGCTCAGCATCACTGACCCGGATACGGGCGAAGCCCATCTCGTGGCGCAATCGAACGTTCACGGGACCTATGGCGACTTCACGATCGATGCCAACGGCGCCTGGAGCTACACCGGCAACGGCGCCCACGATGAGCTCACCGCGGGCCAGCAGGTCCAGGACCAGTTCACGGTCACCAGCCAGGACGGGACGGCGAGCGGCACGGTGACGGTCACCATCACCGGCACGAATGACGCGGCCACGGTCTCGTCGGACTCGAAGTCCGTCAGCGAGGGCGACACCGCGGCGGCGCTCGATACCGGCGGCCAACTCACGATTGTGGATCCCGACAGCGGTGAAGCCCATGTTGTCGCGCAATCAAACGTCCACGGGATCTATGGCAACTTCAGCATCGACGCGAACGGCGCCTGGAGCTACGCCGGCAACGGCGCGCATGACGAGCTCACGGCGGGCCAGCAGGTGCAGGACCAGTTCACGGTCACCAGCCAGGACGGCACCGCGAGCGGCACGGTGACAGTGACCATCACCGGCAGCAACGACGCGGCTACGGCCTCTTCCGACTCGAAGTCCGTCACCGAGGGTGATACCGCGGCGGCGCTGAACACCAGCGGCCAGCTCACCGTCACCGACCCGGATACGGGCGAAGCCCATGTCGTCGCGCAATCGAACGTCCACGGGATCTACGGCGACTTCACGATCGATGCCAGCGGAGCCTGGAGCTATACCGGCAACGGCGCGCATGACGAGCTCACGGCGGGCCAGCAGGTGCAGGACCAGTTCACGGTCACCAGCCAGGACGGCACCGCGAGCGGCATCGTGACGGTCACCATCACCGGCAGCAACGACGTGGCGACGGTCTCGTCGGACTCGAAGTCCGTCAGCGAGGGCGACACCGCGGCGGCGCTGAACACCAGCGGCCTATTGACGATTGTGGATCCCGACACTGGCGAAGCCCATGTCGTGGCGCAGACGAACGCGCACGGGACCTATGGCGACTTCACGATCGATGCCAACGGCGCCTGGAGCTATACCGGTAACGGCGCCCACGATGAGCTCATCGCCGGCCAGCAGGTGCAGGATCAGTTCACGGTGACCAGCCAGGACGGCACCGCCACCGGCATCGTCACGGTGACCATCACCGGCAGCAACGATGCGGCCACGGTCTCGTCGGACTCGAAGTCGGTAACCGAAGGCGACACGGCCGCCGCACTCAACACCTCAGGCCAGCTCACCATCACCGATCCCGACAGCGGCGAAGCCCATGTCGTGGCGCAATCAAACGTCCACGGGACCTACGGCGACTTCACGATCGATGCCAACGGCGCCTGGAGCTACACCGGCAACGGCGCCCACGATGAGCTCACCGCCGGGCAGCAGGTGCAGGACCAGTTCACGGTCACCAGCCAGGACGGCACCGCGAGCGGCATCGTGACGGTCACCATCACCGGCACGAATGACGCGGCGACGGTCTCGTCGGACTCGAAGTCCGTCACCGAGGGCGACACCGCGGCGGCGCTCAATACCAGCGGCCAGCTGACGATTGTGGATCCCGACAGCGGCGAAGCCCATGTCGTCGCCCAAACCAATGCTCACGGGACCTATGGCGACTTCACGATCGATGCCAGCGGAGCCTGGAGCTATACCGGCAACGGCGCGCATGACGAGCTCATCGCCGGGCAGCAGGTGCAGGACCAGTTCACGGTCACCAGCCAGGACGGCACCGCGAGCGGCACGGTGACGGTGACCATCACCGGCAGCAACGACGTGGCGACGGTCTCGTCGGACTCGAAGTCCGTCAGCGAGGGCGACACCGCGGCGGCGCTCAATACCGGCGGCCAGCTGACGATTGTGGATCCCGACACTGGCGAAGCCCATGTCGTCGCGCAGACGAACGCGCACGGGACCTACGGCGACTTCAGCATCGATGCCAACGGCGCCTGGAGCTACACCGGCAACGGCGCGCATGACGAGCTCACCGCCGGCCAGCAGGTGCAGGACCAGTTCACGGTCACCAGCCAGGATGGCACCGCGAGCGGCATCGTGACGGTGACCATCACCGGCAGCAACGACGCGGCCACCGTCTCGTCGGACTCGAAGTCCGTCACCGAGGGCGACACCGCGGCGGCGCTGAACACGAGCGGCCAGCTGACGATTGTGGATCCCGACAGCGGCGAAGCCCATGTCGTGGCGCAATCAAACGTCCACGGGACCTACGGCGACTTCACGATCGATGCCAACGGCGCCTGGAGCTACGCCGGCAACGGCGCCCACAATGAGCTCACCGCCGGGCAGCAGGTCCAGGACCAGTTCACGGTGACCAGCCAGGACGGCACCGCCTCCGGCATCGTGACCGTGACCATCAGCGGGACCAATGACGCGGCCACGGTCTCGTCCGACTCGAAGTCCGTCACCGAGGGTGATGCTGCCGCCGAACTCAACACCTCAGGCCAACTCACCATCACCGACCCGGATACGGGCGAAGCCCATCTCGTGGCGCAATCGAACGTTCACGGGACCTATGGCGACTTCACGATCGATGCCAACGGCGCCTGGAGCTACACCGGCAACGGTGCCCACAACGAGCTCATCGCCGGCCAGCAGGTGCAGGATCAGTTCACGGTCACCAGC
>NZ_LBJA01000001.1:604533-604700 GCF_028128695.1 Bradyrhizobium sp. CCBAU 25360 | reverse complement strand
GCTCACCGCCGGCCAGCAGGTCCAGGACCAGTTCACGGTGACCAGCCAGGACGGCACCGCCACCGGCACGGTGACGGTGACCATCACCGGCACAAATGACGCGGCGACCGTCAGCTCGGACTCGAAGTCCGTCACCGAGGGCGACACCGCCTCTGCGCTCAATACCG
>NZ_LBJA01000001.1:0-604155 GCF_028128695.1 Bradyrhizobium sp. CCBAU 25360 | reverse complement strand
CGGCACGGTGACGGTGACCATCACCGGCAGCAACGATGCGGCCACGGTCTCTTCGGACTCGAAGTCTGTCACCGAAGGCGACACGGCCGCCGCACTCAACACCTCAGGCCAGCTCACCATCACCGATCCGGATACGGGCGAAGCCCATGTCGTGGTGCAGAGCAATGTGCACGGCAGCTACGGCGACTTCAGCATCGACGCCAGCGGCGCCTGGAGCTACGCCGGCAACGGCGCCCACGATGAGCTCACCGCCGGTCAGCAGGTCCAGGACCAGTTCACGGTCACCAGCCAGGACGGCACCGCGAGCGGCACGGTGACGGTCACCATCACCGGCACGAATGACGCGGCCACGGTCTCGTCGGACTCGAAGTCCGTCAGCGAGGGCAATGCCGCCTCCGCGCTCAATGCCAGCGGCCAGCTGACGATTGTGGATCCCGACAGCGGCGAAGCCCATGTCGTCGCGCAGACGAACGCGCACGGGACCTATGGCGACTTCAGCATCGATGCCAACGGCGCCTGGAGCTACACCGGCAACGGCGCGCATGACGAGCTCACCGCCGGCCAGCAGGTCCAGGACCAGTTCACGGTCACCAGCCAGGACGGCACCGCCACCGGCACGGTGACGGTGACCATCACCGGCAGCAACGATGCGGCCACGGTCTCGTCGGACTCGAAGTCCGTCACCGAGGGCGACACCGCGGCGGCGCTGAACACGAGCGGCCAGCTGACGATTGTGGATCCCGACAGCGGCGAAGCCCATCTCGTGGCGCAATCGAACGTTCACGGGACCTATGGCGACTTCACGATCGATGCCAACGGCGCCTGGAGCTACGCCGGCAACGGCGCCCACGATGAGCTCACCGCCGGTCAGCAGGTCCAGGACCAGTTTACGGTGACCAGCCAGGACGGCACGGCCACCGGCACGGTGACGGTGACCATCACCGGCAGCAACGATGCGGCCACGGTCTCTTCGGACTCGAAGTCCGTCAGCGAGGGCAATGCCGCCTCCGCGCTCAATGCCAGCGGCCAGCTGACGATTGTGGATCCCGACAGCGGCGAAGCCCATGTCGTCGCCCAAACCGATGCTCACGGGACCTATGGCGACTTCACGATCGATGCCAACGGCGCCTGGAGCTACACCGGCAACGGTGCCCACAACGAGCTCATCGCCGGCCAGCAGGTGCAGGACCAGTTTACGGTGACCAGCCAGGACGGCACCGCGAGCGGCATCGTGACGGTGACCGTCACCGGCAGCAATGATGCGCCGGTGCTGAACGCCAATGGCGGTTCACTGTCCTATGCCGAGGGTCAGGCCGCGACCGCGATCGACACGGCGCTGATCCTGTCGGACGTTGACAGCACGAATCTGACCGGCGCGACGGTCGCGATCACAGGAAACTTCGCCTCCGGCCAGGATGTGCTCGGTTTTTCCAATCAGAACGGCATCACCGGCAGCTATAACGCCAGCACTGGGGTGCTGACCCTGACGGGTTCGTCGAGCGTGGCGAACTACCAGGCGGCCCTGCGCTCCGTGACGTATTCGAACTCGGGTGACAATCCGTCGGGCGCGACCCGCACCATCAGCTACCAAGTTGACGACGGCCAGACGGCCAGCCACGCCAGCAATATCGTGAGCTCGACAGTCGCGGTCATCCCGGTCAACGACGCGCCCGTGAATACGGTTCCGGGAGCACAGACGACAAACGTCAACACGACAAAGGCGATCACGGGACTCAGCATCTCCGATGCCGACTCGGGCGGCGCCAGCGAAACGATCACGTTGTCGGTAACCAACGGCACCTTGACCGTTTCAGGAGGTACCGCAGGGATCAGCGGCAGCGGAACGTCGACGGTGACGCTGACCGGAACAGTCAGCGCCATCAATTCTACCCTGGCCTCGACGGTCAACTACGTTCCGACATCGAATTTTGCCGGAACCAGCACTCTGACCATGACGACAAGCGACAATGGCCACAGCGGAGCGGGTGGCGCATTGACCGATGTGGATACGGTGACCATTTCGGTCACGAGCCCCAGTCCCTTCGCTCTCACGACCGGCACCGATACGGTCTTCTATGCATCGGGCACCAATACTGTGACCGGTACCCAATCTCCCCTAACGCTAAACAACGGTGACATGCTGACTGGGGGAAGCGGTACGGATACTCTCGCCGTCAGTGGTGGTGGTCTGGGGCCATTCACCTTCGGCGATGGTGCAGGAAGCATTGGCCTGACAAATTTCGAAACAATCAGTTTAAGTGACAGCAACAGCGGAAATCACACCGACACCCTGACATTCCTTTCGACATTCCAAAATGGAGGAACGCTCACGATTGACGGATCCGGCATCACGGGTAACGGCGACCTGGTCGTAGATGCTAGCGCAGTCACGTCTGGATCGTTTGTGATCATGGGCAGCTCAGGAAACGGCGGCGATGATACCCTCAAGGGCGGTTCAAGTAACGACACCATCAACGGTGGCGCAGGCACTGGCGCGGACAGGATCGTGGGTGGTGGTGGCGCAGATGCGCTGACTGGTGGTGGCGGGAACGATACATTCGCCTATCTCGCTGTCACCGACGCGGGTGACCACATCACCGACTTCAGCACCTCAGGGGATAAGCTGGAATTTACGGTAACCGCCGGACGGTTCGTCATTGGTGATGTCGATACGACCGTTGAAAATGTCAGAACGGGCAACAACGCTGCGCTAAATCTCGCCAACACGGAGGTCGGCATCAAAACAGACGCATCCGTGACGACGGCGACAGTTCAATCAACGATCAACAGCTACTCCAACATCACCACAGGAGCTCTATTTGTATTCCACAATTCGACGGTGGGTCACGCGCAAGTTTACTACGATGCCAATCCGAGCGTCGCAGGCGGCGCGACACTCGTCGCCGATTTGGACAACCTGACCACACTGGCGAGCATAACCGGTACTTTCAGCGCGGCGGATTTTGCGTTTGGAACGGCCCTTGCTCCTGCGGGCGTGTCGGGCGAGCCCATCAATCTCGGTCTGACGGACTCGCCCGCTCATCAGGGTCAAATCGCCACCGTCACTGTCGGCAGCGTGCCCGCAGGCTGGACATTAAATGGTGGGATGCTGCTCCCCGATGGCAACTGGACGATCGAGACCACTGACGTCAGCTCGCTAATGGTGACATCGCCAGTCGATTTCGCCGGAGCATTGCACCTCGACGTGACCGTGACCTGGATGCAGCCGGATGGCTCGGCTGTAATCGAGACATTCGCCGACAATGTTGAAGCTTTTGCAGCGGGCTCCGCCATCATCGCCATTTCCGGCGACGACTATCTCACAGCGTCAAGTGGCAGCGATCTGCTCGTATTCTCGCAGCCGATCGGCCACGACGTCATCTATAATTTCGAGATTGCGCATGATCAGATCGACCTGATCGGCTACGCCGGCTTCAAGACCTTCGCGGACGTCCAAACGCATCTGTCTGCCGACAACGACGGCAACGCCGTCATTGCGCTGGCCGACGGTCAAACGATCACTCTGGATGGCGTCGATGCCGGCTCGCTCGCAGCGGACGACTTCGTATTCGACTTCAAGCCCGTGGTCGACAATTCAGGCACAATGACGATCGGCAACGGCGCATTGCTGCCGTTATCCGGTAACATCCACAATACGGGCACGATCTCGTTGAACTCGACGGGCGCCGAGACCGACCTCCAACTCGTCGGGCACGGAATTTTGCTCGAAGGTGGCGGTCAGGTGCTGTTGTCCGACAATAGCGAGAACACGGTCAGTGGAACTGTTTCCGACGTCACGCTGACCAACATCGACAATACCATTTCGGGAGCCGGACAGCTTGGCGGGGGGACATTGATCCTTGTCAACCAAGGTACAATCAACGCGACGGGCACCAACGCGCTCGAGATTGACACCGGTAGCAACACCGTCGTCAATTCCGGAACGATTGCGGCCAGCGGCAGCGGCGGACTGGTCATCGACAGCAACGTGGATAATTCAGGGCTGCTGTGGGCGCATGGAGCCAACATCACTCTCAATGGCAGTGTAAGCGGCAGCGGCACCGCGCTGATGGATGGCGTGGCTACGGTCGAGTTCGGAGCGGCTTCATCTGCGCATGTCGCGCTCGATGCCGCAGCGACCGGGACAATCGTGCTCCATGACTCCTTCGACTTCAGCGGAGTCGTGTCCGGGTTTGACGGAGATGACCACCTGGATCTCCTCGACGTCGCGTTCGGGGACGGCACGACCGCTAGTTATGTCGCAAATCAGGCCGGCACTGGAGGAATCCTTTCGGTGACTGACGGAGTTCATACCGCCAATATCAGCCTGTTCGGCCAGTACGATCCCGCGAGCTTCCAGACTGAGGCAGACAAGAACATGGGAACGCTTATCAGCTACCACGAGTATCTCGTCTGAGGCGCTGCGAGGAGGTGGCTAAAGGCGCTGACTGCGAAGTCGGTACTTGGTTCGCATGGAGATTCGGGCGCCCTGCAGCGGATGGGGGTGCCCGCGGACGACGAGGCTAATCATCGAAGCACAGGTCCCGCCGCTTCCGAATAGCCGGCATCCTCTTGATCGTGGTTGACCAAATCCCGCTCGAGTTACGATTTACTGGAGCCCGTTCCAGTTCTTCGAGCTTCTGCCCGAAAACGGCGAAGATATCGACGCGAACCCAAATTGATGATTGCGTCACGCCAGTACAACTGGAGGAATCATGCGGCTACAAGGCGGCCGTGATCGGGATCTTCGGAGGGATCGCCTCACTCGTCGTGGACAGATGTACCACCGTCGCGCCTCCGCTCGATTATATGTGCGTGGATTAATCGGTCGATGCGGCACCACAGTTCAATGCCAATCACATAATTCCTGTATCTCTGATAAATAAAATTATACCGCCTGATTTACCCGTATAATTCCGGTGATTTCCCGACGACCCAGCCGGAGCTCAGCCTGGGATTCGCTTATGGCAGTCAGCTAACGTCTTTTTATCACGACGTTTTCGCTGATTGTGATCTCCATCTTTGGTTTTCACGGGCTCGTTCCGGTAGGGTTAATTCAAAATGCATTATATATTAAATGTTGACGGTAATAAACATTTAATGGATAGTTTGTCGCTGGCGGGGCCGGACATTAATCCGCAGCCGCTGGAAGTCGCCGAGGTGTCTGCAAATTCATCTTGAAAGAAGGGATTCTTCCTATGTTGCATCATTTCATCGAGACCAAGGAAGCGTTGAAGCGTCTGCGAACGGACCAGGATGGCGTGGTATCATTCGAGTACATCATCGTAGCGGTTTGTATCGTCGGCGCGGTGGGTGCCGTGTTCGGTGGCGGAGCCGGCGGGCAGATCGGGGCGGCGCTGACGACCGGGATCACCGCAATCACCACCGCTTTCACGACCGCGATCGCTGGTTGATACCGCCATTTTGGCGCCAGAGGGGGGCAATCCAAGCTGCCCCCCTCCTGCAGAAGTGCTCCCGCCAGTTTGCCTTCCACCTTTTTTGAAACGTGCATTTCATGAGTTGGATTGCTCCCACAGCCTCGATCCTGGAAATCCTGTTGTTGCTCTATGTCGCAACGATGGACGTTGCGACGCGCTTGATCCGAAACGAATTTTGTCTTGCGCTGGCGCTGCTCGGGATCGCCGGTCAATTGCCCAGCCCGATTCAAGTCGCTGTGTCGCTGATCACAGCCGGGATCCTCTTTCTGCTGCTTTTTGTCCTGTACGCGCGCGGAGGAATTGGTGGCGGCGATGTCAAGCTGCTGGTTGCCCTGGCGGTTGGTCTCCCGCCGAGCGGCGTGATGCAGTTGCTGACCGTCACCGTGCTGGCCGGCGGCGTTCTTGCCTTGGTGCATCTGATGATGCGTCACCTGCCATATCCCAGACTGGCACCCGCCGGATCGTCGCTCGCGCGCCGGATCTACGCGATCGAGCGGTGGCGCCATTTGCGACACGCCCCGCTGCCTTACGGAGCCGCTATCGCCTGCGGCGGTATCTGGACCATTTTGAGCAAAGGATCGTGAAATGTCATCCGCGCTGCGTCTGTCGATCATCGTGGTGCTTTTGCTTGCAACCACAGCGTTCGGACTGATCGCCTATAGCATGAACCTGCCGAAGGCGCAGCCTCCGGTCCCGGTACAGGTGACGGAGGCGCCCCTCGCGCCGGCGGCGCCGGCGACCGCCGGATACTTCGTCGCGGCACGGCCATTGCCGAGGGGGACGTTGGCCCGCGAAGAGGATTTCGCCGTCCGCTCGGTGCCGCCGGAGCGCGTTCCCCAAGGGGCTATCCTTGAAACCCCCGAGTCCAAGGCCGGACTTGCCGGTTCACTCATCCGCAACTTCGTCGAAGCGGGCAGTCCCGTTACGTTGCAGGATATCCTGCGTCCGCGGGATCGGGGTTTCCTCGCCAGTGTCCTGGCGCCAGACAGCCGTGCCATCAGCATCAAGGTTGACGAGGAGGCCGGTGTCTCGGGTCTCATCAGGCCAGGCGATCACGTGGACGTCGTGTTGACCCAGGTCTTCGAGAAAGTCGATACCGCGCGCCGCGCCCTCAGCGAAACCGTTCTGCGTAACGTTCGAGTCATCGCGATTGATCAGGAGATCGTGCAGGGCGCGCGACCCATCAGCGGGATGGCAGGTAAGCAAACGCAGACCGTGTCACTGGAGCTTACGCAGGTGCAGGTCAAGAAAGTCACCGTCGCAAAGCAACTCGGGACGCTCTCGTTCGCCGTACGCGCAGCAGTCGATCAGTGGGACAAGGCAGACACCGGCGCGATGTCGAGCTGTGACGTGTCGCCAGAACTTGCCCGCCAGTATGCAATTTCCGCACAGAGAACGGCAGTGTTCGTTCATTCAGGCGGTGAGGTCAAGCAATACACGGTCAGGAAGCAAGAGGAAGACGCTCTCGTCAGCTGCGACGGTGCATCGGAAGCCGTGCGCCCGACTGCGACGGCGGCGGGTTACGATAACAGGTTGTCGGAGAAACGTTGATGAGCATCGCCATAGCCACTCCGCCTGAAGAAACGACGTCAATCGTTACGCGTAACCGCATCGTCGGTTTCGTAAACGATGAGCTCAGCGCTGCGGCGTTGCGCAAGGGGCTCGAAGGCGCCAATCTCTCGATCAGACGCGGCACGATCCGCAATGCCATACGGATGCTCGAAACCGACACGGATCTGTTCGCGCTGGTGGTAGACATCAGTGGCGTCGATGATCCCTTTACTGAGCTGGAAAGGCTGGCCGGCGTCTGTCCACCCGATGTCCGCGTAGCCGTGATCGGCGACAACAGGGAGATCACGTTCTACCGTGAGCTCCTGGAGCTCGGCTTGACCGAGTATCTGCCGCGGCCGCTCACGCGCGATCTGGTGCTGGACAAGCTGCGCCCCAAGCTTCTCGGCGACGTCGCAGCCAACCAGATCGATCGTGGCGGGCACGTGGTCTCGATCTGCGGGGCGCAGGGCGGCGCCGGCGCCACGAGCATTGCGATCAATCTGGCGCTGCAACTTGCCGAGACGACCAAGGCCAAGGTGGCGCTGCTTGATCTTCATCTGCAGGGCGGCGAGGCCGCCGTGATGTTGGGTGTTCGTCCCGGGCCAGGCTTGCGTATCGCTCTGGAAAATCCGATGCGGGCGGACACGCTCTTCCTCGAGCGCGCGGCAATCGAAGTCAACGAAAGGGTTTGCCTGGTCTCGGCCGACGAGGACCTCGATGCGCAGCTTGAAATTACGGAGGCTGGCGTACGACACGTGCTTGGTCTGCTGCGTCAACGGTTCAACTACATCGTCGTCGATGTACCCGTCCCGTTTCCGCCGTCGATCTATCCCGTGATTGCGCTTTCCCGTCATGTGATGGTGCTGCTCGAATCCGAGGTGACCGGACTTCGCAATGCCCATGCGCTACGCACCGCAGTGATCAACATCGCGGGCAAGGACCGGGTCTTTACCTTGCTCAACCGGGCCGGTCGTCCCGGGGGCCTTCCGAGGGCGGCGGTTGTCAAGGCGTTGGGTGCAGAGCCCGACATCGTCGTTCCCGATCTCGGCAAGGGCATGACCGAGGCGCTCAATCTCGGAATTCCAGCTCTGAAGCACGTCAGAAAATTGCGGCGTCACCTGGCGCCGATCGTACGGGAGATCAGCGGTGTCGCTGCCGAGCGGGGTAGCTGGTGGAGGAGGGTGCTCACAGCACATCTGCGATGAAGAAGTTCGGTAGGCGCGAAGACGACGCACCAGCTCACGTATCCGCCTTGGCGGCTGGCCTCCCTGCATCTGCGATAGGCTTGTCTTTGCCGTCGCCCAGCGCGACTGCAGCCGCACCGAACTTGCCTTCACCTGCGCCAAGGCGCGACGAACCAGCGATCCACCAACCCATCATTCCGCCTTCGCTGCGTGAACGGGTGATTGAGCAGATCGAACCCGCGGTGGCCGCAACCGTCTCGCGGGAGGTTCTCCGGCGGCAGATTGAAGAGATCATCCATCACATTGCCAACCAGGAACGGCTCGAGCTGTCGGGCCGCGAGCAGCTGCAGCTCGCGGACGAAATTGCCGACGACATGACGGGTTACGGGCCGCTCCGTCCGCTACTGCTGGACCAATCGATCAACGATATCATGGTGAACGGTCCAAGTAATATCTACGTGGAGCGAAGCGGCAGGCTGGAACGAGTGGCGGTGCGATTCCGCGACAATGATCACATCGCCTCCGTCGCTCAGAAGATTGCCGCGCAGGTCGGTCGGCGCGTCGACGAATCCAGTCCGATGGTGGATTGTCGCCTGCTGGATGGCAGCCGGGTCAACATCATCCTCCCGCCGCTGGCGATCCATAGTCCGTGCATTTCCATCCGCAAATTTCCAAGCCGTCGTTTGGACATCGCCGGATTGATCGAAAACGGCTCGATGACCCCGGCCATCGGACAATTGCTGGAGATCGCCGCCCGCTCCCGGCTCAATGTTCTGGTCTCCGGCGGCACCGGATCCGGCAAGACGACGCTCCTGAACGCGATGAGTCAGTTCATCGATCACACCGAACGTATTGTCACGATCGAGGACGCGGCGGAGTTGCAGCTTCAGCAACCGCACGTGATCAGCCTGGAGACCCGGCCTCCCAGCCTCGAAGGCACGGGGCAGGTGACACAACGCGATCTGCTGGTGAATGCCCTGCGCATGCGTCCCGACCGGATCGTCGTCGGCGAGGTGCGCAGTTCCGAAGCATTCGACATGCTGCAGGCGATGAACACCGGCCATGATGGTTCGATCTCCACGGTACACGCGAATAGTACCCGGGATGCCCTGACCCGCATCGAAAACATGGTGCAGATGGGACAGGTCAATCTACCGTCGCGCGCCATTCGAAGTCAGATCGTCGCTGCGCTGGATCTCATTGTGCAGGTCGAACGCATGCGGGACGGACAGCGCCGCATCGTTCAGATCAGCGAGGTGATCGGCCTTGAAGGGGAGGTGATCACCACCAATGACATCGCAGCCTTCGAGTATCAGGAGGAGGATGTGAACGGGCGGATATCGGGCAGCTACAAGTCCAACCTTGCAACCCCGAAGTTCAAGAGCCGGCTTGTCTATTTCGGGCTGGATGGTGCTTGGGCCGAGGCCATGAGGCAAATATGACGCTGGAGTCCGTGATCGTCACTGTTCTGGCGCTCGCGATGTGCGCAGCAGCCGTTTCGTTGTGGCTCGACGCTCGGGAAAGACGCATCAATCGTCGGTTGGCGGTTGCTTTGCCAACGTCGCATCCGGCTAACCTGCCATCCATTCGCCGCTTGGAGGCCGGGTCTCAGGATCAGTTTCTCAATCGGCTGTCCAACTACAATCCCGATATACCTTACACGTTGCGTCCCGCCTACGTGCTACTTGTCGGTGCATTCGGAGCAGCGGCGATCCTTTATGCGAACAGCCAGCTGGGATATTCCATTGTCTACGCGTCCATTGTCGCGGCAATCGCGGCCCTCATTGTGATACGAGGCCTGTTCGGATGGCAGCAACGTCGATTCGCTCTTCAGCTTTTTCGACAGCTGCCTGATGCGATCCAGCTGGTGACAAGTACAGTGCGATCGGGTCTGCCTGTGCACGAGGCATTTCGTGCCCTCGCGCGGGATATGCCGCAGCCAACCGCCGGGCAGTTTGCCATCGTATGCAGCGAAGTGAATCTGGGAAGACCTGCAGAGGAAGCTGTCCAAGCTGTCTATCGGCGAACGCAGGTGGCGGAGTATGCGATATTTGCGGTGACACTTGCCGTCCAGTTGAAGTCCGGTGGCAGCCTGGCCGAGACTTTGCAGAACCTGGGAGACACTGTCAGGCAACGTGTTGCGCTGGCTGCCCGCGCCAAGGCGCTGGCAGGAGAGGTGATCTTTTCCTCACGGGCGCTGACAGTCTCGCCCTTGATTGCAGGTGGGGTCCTGTACGCAGCCAATCCGCAAACGGTTGATCTGTTGTTCACCGATCCGGTTGGAAACAAGCTGCTGGCTTACGCAGTCCTTTCGGTGCTTGTCGGAGCCCTGGTGATAAGCTGGATGGTCAGAAGGGAAACAGAACTATGACTTCTGGTCTCAGTCTGGTGGCCCTTGCAGTCGTGGCTGCGACTGCGTCCTGCATGTTGATCATCCGCGAAATACACATTCGTACATTGGACGCCCGGGTATCAAACGCCGTGATGGGCGTTGCTGGCCGGTCTGCGCCCTTCCAGGATGTGACCGGTTGGTTTTCGTCACTCGGCATGCGCTACCGTCGCTTCTATGCCGAGGAAAATCTGGATCAGCTACGAACCATCCTTCAATCGTCGGGTTTCAATCATCATCGAGCCTTGCCGACCTGGATCGGTGTCAAAGCCGTCAGCATGGCGCTATGCCCGATCATCGCCGGGGGTGCCGCTCAGCTTCTCGGGAAGCCGCTGCTTGATGTACTGGTCTTCACACTTATTGGCGTGGCGATCGGGATTTTAGCGCCGCGATTGATACTGGCGGTGCTGAAGCGGCGGTTTGATGCCGCCATTCGACTGGGCACGCCGGACATGATCGATTTGCTGGTTGTGTGCAGCGAATCGGGAATGGGACTGGAAAGCGGGCTGGCACGCGTAGCGCAAGAAATGCAAGAGACCAATCCCGCCATAGCCAGGGTCATGACCGGACTTCTTGATGATCTCCGGATCCTGCCAAGCCGCAGCGACGCATTCGAGAAACTGGGAGCTACATCGGATGGGCTTCGCCGATTCGGAATCATGGTCGGCCAAAGCCTGCAATATGGAACTCCGGTGGGCCAGGCGCTGAGGAGCATCGCCGTCGACCTCCGGCGCGAACGAATTACCAAGCTTGAAGAAAGAGCACACAAGTTGGGCGCCAAGCTGACCATTCCGATGGTGTTGTTCCTGCTTCCAGCCATGTTCGTCATTTTGGGAGGAAGTCCCATTCTGCATCTCGTGCGTTCGTTCGCCAGCTTCGGTAAGTAGCCATGAGCACGATTGCCCTGTCGAAAACGTCCTCTTACGATCGGACAATGCAACTGTTCGGCGGCATGTGGTTCATGTTGCTGGCGCTTGGCGTGGCCATCAAGATCGGATCATCGGCTCATGATCCCTGGCCATCGCTCCTGTCGAGTGTTTGCCTCGCTGTCTTCTACGTGCTCCTGGCGCTGTTGATCGTCACGCGGCCCCCGGCGAAGGCGCAAGCGAAGGGCCGTCTCCCAAGGATAGCGGCGTTCGTCGGCACCTATATGCCGTGGACAATCGCTTTCTTCGGCGAAACCGACAAGGCGTTGCCAAACCTGGCCTCCACCGCGTGCGTGTTGATCGGCATGATCATGATGCTGGTCACCATCCGACATCTTGGCAGGTCCTTCAGTCTGGTGCCACAGGCGCGCAACGTGGTGCAAACGGGTCCGTATCGGTGGATCAGGCACCCGCTCTACCTCGCAGAAGAAATCGCGGTGCTGGGTGTGGTGCTGAGAAGCCCGACGCCGCTGACAGCGGCCTTGCTCGTCTTGCATATCGGCATCCAGGTTTGCCGGATTTATTACGAAGAGGACCTGCTTCGGCGCAACTGCCCTGAATATTCCGCTTACGAAGCATCGCGCTGGAGAGTGATTCCTTACGTTTGGTGAGTGCTGTTCCGGTGGACGACCGGAAGGGTGAGTATTGGTCGAGGTCAACTCATGAGCCGCAAGAAGTCGTTCAACGTGGATCAGCGCGGCGCCGTCGCATTTGAGACATTGCTCGTCTACCCGGTTTTGGTGGCGTTCCTGCTCATGCCGCTCGCCGACCTGGCTGCTGCGGGCTTCCAGTTTATCTCCGCATGGAGCGCATTGCGCTCCTTCGGACAGTATGTGCAGTACGCCAATCCGCTCGCCCCTGACGGCACGGTGAGCTGGAAGACAGGGCTACAGACGACAGTCGCTGGTCATGCGATCAGCAACCTTCAGGTTTTGTGCGGAGACGCAGGGGCCAGCTGTTCGCCAGGCAATCTAGCTTCTCCCAAGTACATTACATTCTCGACAACCATCACCTTGGCTCCAATTGTGTGGAGAGGGGTGCTGTGTCCCACCACCTGTACCTACACGCTGCCTTACTCAGAACGCTTCCAGTAGGGGGCTTAAATGCGTAGTCTACTCCGTTCCCAACGAGGCTCCGTCGCATTCGCAACAGTCATCGCTCTCGTGCCGCTGATCGGATTCGTCGCACTCGGGGCCGAGGCCGGATCGTGGTACGTCACCCGCCAGCACGCGCAGAACGCCGCCGACTCAGCGGCCTATTCGGGCGCATTGCGGCTTTCATGTATCATGGCGGGTGCGGCCTGCGACACGCAGTCCGTGGATTATCGCGGCAAGGAATTCGCGGCACAGAACGGGTTTTGCAACTCAAGTCCCAACGACGCTACCGGCTATCCGGGCAGAAACTGTCCGACAAGCCTACCGACCAGAATCTCGCGGGCCGTGCAGATCGATATCGGCGATTACAATGGGACCACGTTCACAACGCCACCTGCAGGCACCGGCAATGCCGTTCGCGCCAGGGTCAGCCAGCAACAGCCGGCGTACTTGGCGGCAGTGCTGGGTTTGACCACCGTCAACATCCCCGCCCAAGCCATTGCAGTGGTCCAGCAGCCGACCAAGGCCTGCGTCCTGGCGCTTGGACCTGATTTAGGCGCACTCAAGCTTGCTGGTAACCTCAGCAACAACGGAACTGGCTGCGCCTTGATGTCGGATACCAGTGTTCAACTTGCCAGCACTCCAACGTTCACCGGCTCGGGATGGGCCGTTTATGGTGTAAGTGGCTGCACCCCCTCAGGCAGCTGCAGTAATGTTAGCGTGCCGCACAACTATTTTATGACGTACGCTAGCAATCCGCTCAGCAAACTGGACACCGCATCGTTCAACAGCAGGACGGGCAATACAAATATGCCATGCACCCTTCAGGCGGACGGGTGGAAGCATTGCGCGCCGAATAGCGCGGGGACTGGAGCTTACGGCAGTTTCACGGTGCAGAACGGCGACAAGTACGTTTTGGACCCGGGAACATATGTCTTCTACAAAGCAAATATAAAGATGACCGGCGGACAACTGAAAGGCGCAGGCGTAACCCTCGTCCTGCTCGGAGACTCGCAGCTCACCATCAACGGGGGTACGGCTGATCTCTCCGCACCTGCCACTAACACCTTCTCCTCTGATCTAAATGGCGTCCTGATTGATGATCAGGCCCCGAGCAAGACCAGCAACAAGGTCACCATAAACGGTGGCGGCCAGGTTAGCCTGGGCGGGGCCATCTACTTTCCCAATGTCGACGTTAGCTGGGCCGGTACGACTTCAAGTGCGAATACGACCTGTTCGCAAGTGATCGCCAAAACGATCGACATGAGCGGTGGCGGCTACCTCAGCACGGAAGGCTGTGCGCCGGCCACCATCGTATACACCCAGGTTGTCGCTTTGGTGCAATGATGAGAAAGCTCGACAATCGCGGTATGGCGCCGTTTGAATTTATCATGGTGTCCGTGGCGCTTTTCACGTTGATGTTCGCCATCTTCGATCTTGGGCGCTATGCCATCACGATGCAATCCTTGCGGACGCTCGCGAGTGCCGGCGCCCGTGCGGTCATGATCAGCTGCTATACGCCTGCCTTGCTTCAAAGCCCGCCGCAGTCGCCGGCCGGCTGCATCGGGGATCCCCTGTCCACCGCCGCCAAGCAGACCGCGGCGCCCTTCCTGTTTTTTGGAGGTCTCACGCCAACGCTGACCGTGGGGGCCAACAGCAACAGCTTGAGTGTTACAGCTTCCCAGGCAAACTTTACGATGCTGATGCCCATATGGGGCACAACGCTCAACGCGCCGAGCGCCTCCAACCAGATTCCCTTCTAGCGCAAATATGGCAGCACGCCTGACATGTTTCGCTCGACAGCGCTGCGGGGCCGCGGCGGGCGGGCCAAGCGCGCGGGTGCGGAATTACTGGGACAAGCGAATCGCCAAGCGTGCCACCGACTGTCCTTCGATAGCAAAGCCGCGACGGGAGCGCGCGCCAAGAGCGGTCGTGCTGCGGGATAGTTCCCCACAACCAGTGAGAATGATGCGCGCTGGCAACATCGAAGGGTTTTCTTTCTGCTTGCGGCGCTGCGGTAAGTATCTCGTCTTGCAAGCTGCCTGCATGAAGGAGGATGATCTTGGAAACACGAAGTAACGAATTGTAGTGGGACAGATTGTAAACTCTGCGACGTGGTGCGCAGAGGGGAAATGTTGAGGACGTCGAGCACGTAGATTTGCGGGGATCTTCGTGGATCGCAGTGGGGGGACTCGGATGAGTGGCGATCGCGTTTCGGGTAACAGGGTCGGGAGGCTTCTCGCCTTCGGCGTGATGGGTCTGGGCGCGGCGCTCGCCTCCTCTGGGGTCACGGAGCGCGCGACGGCTGCAGACCGGCGCGGCTCCTCCGGCGGCGTCATCGTCAGCGAGATGAATGACGTCCAGCGGGTCAAGCTCGTCGTCAACAAGTCACGTACCTTCAAGGTCGACACGGCCTTTGCGACGATCGTGGCGGGGTCGTCTGACATCGTCGACGTGAAGTCGCTGAGCGATCATCTCATCTACGTGCAGGGCAAGCAGACCGGCACCACCAACGTCATCCTGTTCGACAGCTCGATGAAGCAGATCGGGATCCTCGACGTCGAGGTCGTGATCGATACCGGCAATCTGCAGCAGAACATCCGGACCAGCACCGGCGGGCAGGGTATCCGCGTGTCGGCTTCCGAGGGCCAGGTGGTGCTCAGCGGGGTCGCCGCCGACGCAGTTACCGCCGAGCGGGCCATGGCGATCGCCACCAGCACGGTCGCGAAAGGGGGCGTCGTCGTCAACGCGATGAGCGTCGCGGCGCCGCAACAGGTGATGCTCGAGGTGCGCTTTCTCGAGGTGAATCGCGAGGCGGGTCGCAACCTGGGCGTTAATCTTTATGCGGCCAATGCCAACGGCACGAACGTTGGTAACACCGGGCTGGGTCGTGTGACCGCCGCCGGTCGATCACCGATTGGTGGGATCAATACCGCTAACGGTCCTCTCGGTGCCGGGGGAGGATCTGTCGGCAAGGACCCGACGGGGAGCCTTCCAATCCTCGGAACTCTAGGGACGCTCGCCGGTACAGCGGGAGGCATCGCGCCGGCCCCGTTCGGTAGCTTGTTGACCAGCATTGTCAGGACCAGCAGCGGGGGCTCGGTGGACCTGTTGATCTCGGCCCTGGAAACCAAAGGATTGGCGCGCCGGCTGGCGGAGCCAAACCTGACCACGCTGTCCGGCGATGCCGCCCGCTTTCTCGCCGGCGGCGAGTTTCCAGTACCGATCCCGACCCAGACGACAAACGGCTTTCCCACCATCACAATTGACTACAAGAAGTTCGGTGTTGAGCTCGCCTTCGTCCCCACTGTGCTCTCGCGCGGTGTGATTAATCTTCGCGTCGAGCCGTCGGTCAGCGAACTTGATTTCGCCAACGCTGTGACGATCCAGGGGACGACCGTTCCTGCGCTGACCCGCCGCGACGCGCGAACCACAGTTGAGTTGCGCGATGGCCAGAGCTTTGCCATCGCCGGCCTGTTGCAGACCCGCAATCGCCAGGACGTCTCGCAGTTGCCCTGGATCGGCTCGGTGCCGGTGATTGGAAGCCTGTTCAGCAGCAAATCGTATCAGCAGGAAGAAACCGATCTGGTGATCATCGTGACGCCGCGCCTGGTCGCGCCGGCGGCACCCGGTCAGCAACTGGCATCGCCACTCGACTCCCGCCTGCCGGCCAACGACGTCGATTTCTTCCTCAATGGTCAGATGGAAGTCCGCAAGCGGTACAATGACTACGTCAATTCCGGAGGCGAGGTGAAGGGGCCGTATGGCCACATCATCGCGCCTGAAGTCCGGACCCCCGTCGTCGTCCCGGCCGCGAGTGCCGATCAGACGGTCGTCAAAACTCTAAACTAGAGGACGCGCGAGATGACGATCAGGTATCTGGCTCTGTTTGCGCCCTTACTGCTCGGGGGATGTTACGGCGTCGCCGGTCATGACGAGGTGGACCGCTACTTTCAGCGTTCCGACAGCATCACGATGACCGCCGGCGATGCCAAGCAGGTCAACGCCGTGACCCATACAATTCATCCATGGCCGCGATACGTCGGTGATCGCCGGATCGCATACGATGCTCGACGTGTGGGCTCGGCCGTGACGCGTTACGGCAACCAGCAACAGCCGGTGGATCAGCTTCCCGACATGGGCGATCCGACGAAACTCATGGGCCAGCGACCTCCGGTCACGCAGAATGTCAACGTAACTGGATTGGGTGCGGGAGCATCGGCGGGAGTATCGGTGCCGGTCGGCGGGGCAGGGGGCAGGTAGCGGCTTCGGGTAATTGAGTTGAGGGACGGGACATTTGAGTGCGGTGCAGTGCGTCCGCTGGGCCGGGCGGGGGACAAGATTATGCGACGTGCCATTCTACTGCTGACCTGTTGCTGGCTGGCGCCAGGCCTTGCGGCATGTGACTATACCACGAGGGAGGCTGCCATCGTGGCTCCCGTCGAGCCACCGGGTGGGGACCCGGTGCAGGAGCCGACCGACGTCAAGTACTACCCGTCGGACGAGCCTGTGCGGCTGGGCCTGGAGCATTACAATCGCGGCAGTTACGGACTCTCGCAGCGCTATTTCAAGGACGCCGTCGAGAAATCACCCAAGGACGTCACGGCCTGGATTGGCCTCGCAGCGAGCTACGACAAGCTGCGTCGTTTCGACCTGGCCGATCAGGCCTATGCCCAAGCGATCCGGCTGGGAGGCGAAACCGTTCAGATCCTGAATGACCAGGGATATTCGTACATGCTGCGCGGCAATCTGAATGCGGCGCGACGGAAGTTCGAGAAGGCTTATTCGCTCGATCCGGGTAATCCGGTCATCGCCAATAACCTCGAGCTTCTCAATGGCAGCCGGCGGTTCATTGAAAGACCACCCAACAACCAGCCATAAGTGCTCGACCGGCTACCGCGATCGCGACCAGTTCTCGTTAATTTGGCCCAATCACAGCATCAGCGTGACGGCTGCCGCTGCGGATGATGACAACAAGGCCATTGCGAACGGTAAATCGCGCGCCGAGCAGTTTCCGCACCTTCTCCGTGATCGGAGAGGGAAAGGGAACGGTCTCTCCCGCGACGGGATCGCCGACTTTTATCGTCTCAGTCGCGGGGCCTGCAACTGGTACAGGCTTGATATAGTCTCGGATAAGCTGAATCTCTTCACGTGACAGGATGAGCGGAGCCTGGTCAGGCTGGGTCTCCGACGGCGGCTTGGTTGTTCCACTGCTTGCCTTTTCACGTATCTCATTGGTGCTTGCGATCTGATCGAGCCTGGCTACGCGTAGCTTGAGCGCGATGATGTCACGTTGCAGTGCTGCGATCTCCAATTTGCGCGCGTTGACCTGCATGAAGACAATGATCGCGCAAACGCAGCTCACGACGAAGCCGACGCTCAGCAGTGCGATCAACCACCGCTCAAAGTTTCCCATCGACCCTCCGGTCGTCCGGGGGAGTCGATCGCGCTGGAGATGGCGCCGCCAGATGCGACGTCCTCGGTCGATCCAATCGGTAGAGCCCGTTACGCCGGTCGCCGCCTGGCCCGACCCAAAATGCGCGGGCGAGGTGGCTTCCTCTCGGTCCGGATCAACTGACGACGTTAGATTCTCGGGGACGCGATCCCCCGTAGCCAGATGAGCGGCAGGGTGGAAGGGATCCATCTGCTTATCGAGCCGGCCCATCTCCGCTCTCCATGCCGCCATCTATCAACGCAGTTCCGCCGACGCGGCTAGAACAGGGTACCCGAGGATTCGATCAATCGGAACGGAAAAGGCTCCAGGCCCCCGGCGTGAGCCGCTCTAAGGGTAGCTTCAAGAGATCGGGCACCAACTGGATGCCAAGGTTCACCCGCGCGGATGCCGACCACGAGGACGGTAGCCGGTGAGGCGAGGATTGCCGGATGCAAGGGACACCTCCGAAGCCTGCCTAGACTGCATTGCGGTCGGGCGAATTCGGCTGACGGCTTGACTTGAAGGCTGCCTTCGCACGCTCACGCAGGCGCTGGAAAACCACGTAGAGCATCGGCACCATGAATATTCCGATCGAGCTTGCGGCCAGCATGCCGGCGAAGACGGCCGTGCCGACGGCGCGCCGGCTGAGGGCGGCTGCGCCGGTCGCGATCACGAGCGGCAAGAGGCCCAGGATGAAGGCCGCCGAGGTCATCATGACGGCGCGAAAGCGCATATGTGCGCCCTGGATCGCGGCCTCGTCGAGCGGCACACCGGCCTCGCGTTGCTCCTTGGCGAACTCGACGATCAGGATGCCGTTCTTGGCGGCAAGCGCGATCAGGACGACGAGGCCGATCTGGCCGTAGAGGTCGAGATTGAGGCCAGCGATCTTGATGCCGAGATAGGATCCGAGCACGCCGACGACGACCGAGAGCAGCACGGGGATCGGGATCACGGTGCTTTCATAGAGCGCGACCAGGAACAGATAGGCGAAGAGGACGGCGAGCATGAGCACGATGCCGGTCTGGCCGGCCGCCTGCTGTTCCTGGTAGGCGGTGCCGGTCCACGCGAAACCGTAACCCGACGGCAGAACATCCTCCGAGATCTGCGTCATGGCGGCGATCGCGGCCCCGGAGGAGATGTCCGATGCCGGGCTGCCGTTGACGGTCACCGAACGATAGTTGTTGTAGCGGGTGATGACCTGCGGCCCGGTCACGATCTTGAGGCCGGCGAGGGATCGCAGCGGCACCATCTCGCCCGAGCTGTCACGCACATGGATGCGCCAGACATCGGACGTATCGCCGCGATCGAGTGCTTCACCCTGCAGATTGACCTGCCAGGTGCGACCGAACAGGTTGAAGTTGTTGACGTAGATGCCGCCAAGCGTGGCCTGGAGCGCAGTGAAGATGTCGTTGACCGTGACGCCCAGCGCCTGGGCCTTGCGGCGGTCAATATCGAGATAGAGCGATGGATTGGTCGCCGTGAATGTCGAGAACACGCGCGCGAGCCGAGGATCGGCATTGGCCGCGCCGATCAACGCGTTCGTGACGCTGGAGATCGCGGCCGGAGCCTGACCTTCCAGGGCCTGCAATTGATATTCGAAGCCACCGCCGGTGGAGAGCCCGATGATCGGCGGCAGGTTGAACGGCAGCACGTTGGCTTGCCGGATCTGCGCGCCGGCGGCGAAGGTCTTGGCGATCAGCGCCTGTGCGGAATCCGTTGCCGTCTTGCGGTCGGCGAACGGCTTCAGTCGCGCCACCACCAGCGCACTGTTCGGCTCGGAAGCTCCGTCGAGTAGCGAAAAGCCGATCACCGCGAGGACGTGATCGACGGCCGGCATCTGTTTCAAGATGTCCTCGATCTGCCGGGTGATCTCGCTGGTCCGAGCTACCGATGCGCCGTCCGGCAGCTGAACCGAGGTGAAGAAGGCGCCCTGGTCCTCCTCGGGCAGGAAGCCCGTCGGGGTCACCAGCGACAGGCCGAAGATTGCTGCGGCAAAGGCGGCCACCAGGAGAAGCGACAAGGCTGCCATGCGCACGAGCCGGCGGACCGCGCCGCTGTAACGATCCCGCACCCAGTCGATGCCGGTGAGGATGCGGCCGATGATGCCGCGACGCCGTCCTGTGTGACGCAGCAACAGCGCGCAGAGGGCCGGCGACAGCGTCAGGGCATTCAATGCCGAGATCATCATGGCGGCGCTGATCGTCACCGCGAATTGGCGGAACAGCGTGCCCGAGATGCCGGGAATGAAAGCGATCGGCACGAACACCGAGAGCAGCACCAGCGTGATCGCGACGATCGGCGCGGTGATCTGGCTCATGGCTTTCTTGCTGGCCGCGGCCGAAGACAGATCAGGCTCCTCCGCCATGACACGCTCGACATTCTCGACCACGACAATGGCGTCGTCGACCACGATGCCGATCGCGAGCACCATTGCGAGCAGGGATACGGTGTTGGCGGAATAGCCGAGCGCGAGCAGAACGGCGAAGGTGCCTACGAGGCTTACCGGGACTGCGACGGCCGGAATCGCGGTGGCCCGCATGTTTCCGAGAAACAGATAGACCACGATCACAACCAGGACGAAGGCCTCGCCCAAAGTCCACAGCACCTCCATGATCGTGTCCCGGACGAAGGTCGTGGAGTCGTATTGCACGAGATAACCGAGCCCTGCCGGAAACCGGCCGGACAGCCGCTGCATCGTGTCCGCGACCGCGCGCGCGGTGGTCACCGCGTTGGCGCCGGGGGCGAGGTAGATCGCAATCGGAACGGCAGCTCGCCCGTCGATCCGGGCTTCGCTGTCGAGATTTTGCGCGCCCAGCTCGACGCGGGCGACGTCCCTGACCAGCAGCGAGGATCCGTCCCGATCGGCGCGCAGCACGATGTTGGCGAATTGATCGGCGGTGGCGAGGCGGCCCATCGTCTGCACGTTGAACTGGAACTGCTGATCGTCGCTGATCGGCCGCGCGCCAATGCGGCCGACGGGAGCCTGGACGCTCTGTGCGCGAATGGCGGCGACCACGTCCGAGGGGGTCAGGTTGAGGCTGGTGAGGCGCTGCGTATCGAACCAGATCCGCATCGAATAATTCATCTTGGCGAACAGATTGGCCTGGCCGACGCCCGGCGTGCTCGCAATCGCGTCCAGCACGTTGATGATGGCATAATTGGTGATGAAGAGCGGGTCCTGCCGACCATCTGCACTGTAGAGCACCAGGAACTGCAGGATCGAAGAGGATCGCTTCTGGACGGTCACGCCCTGCTGTTGCACTTCCGTGGGCAATTGCGACAATGCGCTCTGGACGCGATTATTGACGTTGACCGTGTTGATGTCGGGATTGGTGCCGAGCGCGAACGAAACCGTCAGCGTGTAGCTGCCGTCGTTGCCGCTGGTCGACTTCATATAGAGCGCGCGGTCGACGCCGACCACCTGCGCCTCCAACGGCTGTGCGACGCTGCTCTCCACGACCTCGGCGGAGGCGCCGGGAAAGTTCGCGGCTACGGTGACTTGCGGCGGCACGATATCGGGAAACTGCGCCACCGGGATCTGCGTGAGCGCCAGTGCGCCGGCGATGGTGATGACAAAGGCGATCACCATCGAAAGACGCGGCCGGTCGACGAAGACGCTCGATATCATTGGCTGCCGCCCTTGGGGGTTCGGGGCTGGGGAGCGCGCCCCTCTTGCGGAGCCGCCTCGCCGGTTGAATCCTTCATGCTCGACAAGATCAGTGGACTTGCCGGCTCTGGAGAGATGGTTTGTCCGGCGCGAACCCGCTGCAAACCTTCCGCGATCACCTTGTCACCGGCCGTCAATCCGCTGATGACGGCAGCGATCGTGGGAGTCGATTGCCCGAGCTGAATGCGCCGCTGCTCCGCCTTGTCGTTTGCGCCGACGACGAGAACGTAGTCGCCGCGCTGGTCGGACAGCACTGCTGAGCGCGGGATCGCCAGCACCTCGATAGGCTGGACTCCTTCGAGGACGACGGTGACGAATTCGCCGTTGGTGAGCTCGTGGACGGTAACGCCCGCTGCCGAGGGAGCGCGCAGGATCGGGTTGGCGATCTCTCCGCGCACCGTGATCGTGTCGGTGTTCTGCGCGATGGTGTTGTCGACGAAATTCAGCTTGCCGGATTGCCCATACATGCGCCCGTCGGGCAGCCGCAATCGGATCGTCACCGCTTCGAGGCCGCCTTGGGGGCCGTAGCGTTCGCGCAACTCGAGCCCCTGGCGCAGCGGCACCGGGAACGTGACATACATTGGATCCTGGCTGACGATCGTGGTCAGCACGCCCGAATTCGGACTGACGATGTTGCCTTCCGTCACGGCCGTGCGTCCGATCTTGCCGTCGATCGGCGCGCTGATGATGGTGTAGTCGAGGTTGATCTGCGAGGCCTGGACCTGCGCCTGTGCAGCTTTGACCTGCGCCTCGAGGCTGCGCTGGCTCGCGAGGGCGGCATCGTAGGTCGATTGCTGCCCGGCCGGTCCGCCAAGCAGGGTGCGGGCGCGCTCGGTGGTCAATTTGGCGTTCTCGAGCGTCGCTTCGAGCTGTGCTACCTGCGCCTGCTTGGCGGCGACATCCGCCTCGAACGGGCCGCGTTCGAGCCGGTAAAGCTGCTCGCCTTTCCTGATTTCCGCGCCCTCGGTGAACAGCCGCTGCTCCAGAAAAGCGGTGACGCGAGCGGCAATATTAACCTGGTTGATGGCCTCGATCCGGCCGAGAAACTCACTGCTCTCGGTGATCGGCCGCTGCGCCGCTTCGACGACGCCGACGGCAGGTGCGGGTGGAGCTGGCTGCGGCCGCGCGGGTTCGCCGGCCAACAATGTCACGAGGCTCGCCGCCAGCAGTCCGAGCCGGACGTCAGCAAGGTTCATCGTCCGCTCCCTGCACCAGGCTCGGAACTGCCGGCGTCAGGCCTCCGCGATTCGACCAGCCGAGCTAGTCCCGCGCGGTTCGGTTACTGCGCGCCGGCTCGTCGTAGCCCTTGCGATGGCTATAGAACATCAGCGCGATCAGGCCGCAGCCGAGCACCAGAACGAGGATCGCAGCCGCCGCCAGCACGATGTTCCCGTATGGCGGCATCGAGGGCGTCGCCCTCCAGACTGACACGCAGAACCAGCTCGCGCCGAGGAAAAGCACTGCCAGCACGGCGACGAGGAGCCATTGGTTCTTGTTGCGTACCATTTCCTCATCCCCTTCGGACTACCAGCGCCATCCGCAATGACGGCGCCCACGATGCCACCAGCAAACCCAGCGGCGGCGTCGGCGCGGTCGCGGGCCCCAGCCAGGACGAGACGGGCCCCAGCCGGGTCGCGGCGGAGGTCCCCATTGCACCGGGATGGCGCGATCCTCCGGTGCCCGGCCGGCCCGAGAGAGATCGGGATCGACCGGCATTGCGTCCGCAACACCGATGAGGTGCGCGCCGGATGCTCCGATCGCGGCGGCGGCAATAGCGTTCATCGCAAGGCTGAGGAAGACGCGGCGACTGGGAGCATCCATGGTTGTTCTCTCCTCTGTTATCCGGTCGTTCGCACCGATTGCAGCGCATAGAGCAGCCATGCCAGGCCATGGGCAATCAGGTCGACGCCCAACAAGAAGCCGAGAGCCCAAGCGCTGATGGTGGGGAAGCCGAACAGGACCAGCACGCCGGCGATCACCGCGAAGACGCCCGAGATCAGCATCATCCATCCGTTCTGCCGCCAATAGGCAAAGCTCAGCACGCATCGAATGACACCCGAAGCGAACAGCACCGCGCCGAGGAAATAGGTCAGGATCAGCGCGCCCGAGACCGGCTGGGTGAGCAGCACGACACCGGAGGCGAGGTAGAGCGCGCCGAGCACGACTTGCCAAAGGAACCCGCCCCATCCCTTGGTCCAGAAGGCGTGGGCAATCTCGAATGCGCCGGCGGCGATCGCGATGAGCCCGATGAGCTTGACACTGACGACGGTGGCGAAGGCAAGGTCGCCGAGCGCGAGCAGGCCGGCGGCGATCAGGACGACGCCGAGGAGTGCACAAACCCACAGCGGCGGAGCAACCACGGCATCGAGACTCCCGCGACTGTCATACACTGTCATGCGACCTCCTGGGCGGTTACGGCCCGATCGAGCATGCATCGGATCCTAACGTCGAACACCCGACGCCGACATCGGACGAAACCCTGAGCGGCGGGGCGGGAATGTTCTCATCCTCTCCCTGCGCGGACCGGCATCAAGAGCAGACCGAACCGCGGGACCGAGACGGCGGGATCAGAGACCGCCTCGCGGTCCCAATGTCAGATGAGTCACGCCAGCCGCGAGATTGAGCCCGATCGAGCGTTCGACCGAGATCGGCTGCAGCATCACGCTCCTCCGCGAGCCGCCGACCAGGACGTTGGCGCCGAGGCCGGGACCGAATGCAAAATTGCCGCTCGCGCCGACATAACTGCCGCGCAACGTGCCGGGGCCTATCCGCGAGTTCCTGGCGAAGACGGCCCAGGATAGCGCGCCGGCGCTGGTCACACCGATATCAACGCCGACGCGCCGTATCCGTCCCTCGTAGACGTACTGCCGGGGCGGGCGCAGCGCGTTGAACACGCAACGCAGCGCCTGCGTCGATCCAAGCACCAGTCCGACGCGTGGCTCCGAGGAGCACAGGAGCCTGCCGACCCTGAATCTCTCGGCTTGCGCGGGCGAGGTGACGGCGCAAAGAACGACGGATGCGCCGATGGCGGCAAGATATCTCAACGCTTGCATTCAATCCTCCCGTTGGCTCGTGATGTCCCTGGCGGCGCTCTGCGAGGGGCTGCCGTCCTGGCGCCACCAGAACGAGATGGCGAGGCCAATCAGCAGCACCGCCCCGAGCAGGAAGAAGAAGATGGATTGCTTCAGCCAGGATATCGCCGGAACGGCGGCGCCCATCGCAAGGCCAAGGAAGGCGATCTGCAACGACAGCAGGCTCAGGCCCGCAAGGAACGTGCCGAGCGCGAGCAACGTCAGCAGGACGAGTCCCGTTGCAGGGGTCGGAAGCAATTGCTGCACGCCGGAGACCAGCATGATGTTCATCGTGATCAGGACCGCGATCCAGTGCAGGGCCTGCGTCCAGATCAGCCGGATCTGGCCCTCCTTGCCCTCTATCTCCGGCCACTTGGTGACAACGCAGACCACGCCGATGGCGAGCGCCAGGAACTCCCAATAGCCGGTCAACGGCTGGTGCGAGACGTTGGTGTAGGCAACGCCGACGATGGCGAGCAGCAGCGCGACGACATAGGGAAGTTGCTGCCACAGGAAACGGGCCGTTGTCGAACGCGCCGGGGCATCATTCGAATGCGCTTCGAACTCGCTCATGGCTGCTCACTCGCAATCGATCGTGGCTTGGGTCCGCCACCCAGATAGTCCTCGACATAAAACCTGACGATCGCAACCCGACCGATCGCAACCAGCGGCATCGCGACCGCTACGCCCATGACGCCGAACTGAGCGCCGAGAAGGACGATCGCAACCAGTGTCCACGCCGGAGGGGTCTCGACCGCCTGGCGCTGGATCAGTGGGCCGATCACGTAGCCCTCGATCGACTGGATGATGGTGTACACGGCGACCGCCCAGATCAGGAGCGATGCGCCGAGCGGCATCGCGACGAGCGCGATCGGGATCGCGGCAACAATCGGCCCGAGATAGGGAATGAAGTTCGACAGACCGGCTTGAAGTCCGAGCACGAAGGGACCGGGCAGCCCGATGAGATAGAGCGCGAGCCACACGCACAACGTCATCAGCATGATGCGGATCAATTGTCCGACGAACCACAGCCGCATGACGTTGCCCATCTCGTCCATCACGGCGCGCGCACGGGCGCGATGGGAATGCCTGACCAGCGCGATCACGCTTTCGCGGTGGCCGGTGGGATCGAAAGCGAAGAGAATGCCGAGGAACAGGATCACCAGCACGGCGGTCAAGAGGCTCGACGCTCCGCCGAGCAGAAACTGAGCGTGGCTGAAGAACCGGCCCTGATCGGCGAACAGCCATTGTGCAAAGTCGCGGCCCCATTCCGGGCCGAGCAGGTCCACGCCATACGACAGCAGGTGTTCTTGGAGCAGATCAACCTGCGCATCCATCACTTTCAGAAGCAGGCGTGTCTGTTCCGGCAACTTGCGCGCGCCCCAGGCGAGGCCGAAACAAGAGAGCGCGGACAGAAGCAAGACAACGAGCGTCAACCGCCAGGCTCGTTTGAGTGGAAGGACCGGCGCCAAAGCTCGCGCCAATGCGTCCAGAAAGGCGGCGAACAGCACCCCGGCAAAGACAATCAGAAGGCTGGAGACCATTTGCCAGATCAGGAATAAAGCGACGCCGGCGGCGAGGAGGGTGAGACCGACGGCTAGCAGGCTTGGCCGTCCGGCCTCGTCGGCAGCGTTCTCATGCCGAGGGAGCTCTCGGTATTCTTCGGAGCGCATGCCGGAATCGCTGTCAGGTTGATCCATTGAAGGGGCCACTAGGATGTCTCAGGTGCGAAGGCGGCGGCTGCCATAATGCGGGTGTCTGCCGCCGCGATGACGCCAGTACCGGTGCTTTGTCGGATTGGTGTTTGTGTTCGGGGGCGCCTCCTTTTTGGATGTGGCGGTCCCGATCTGCTTTGCCATCGCCGCGCTGTCGTCTTTCGATTGCGCGAGCGTGACGGCGGGCGGCGCCGCGACGGCCAGTAACCCGGCAAGGAGCAAGCTGCAACGCGTGATCATCATGTTCATGTTCGCCTCCCTACAATCAAAGACGCTGGGTCAGATCGAAATGGCACCGACGGCGAGCCCGTAGACTCCACCGCCCGCCGCGATTGCGACCGCCGCAAACAGGATGGCTTCGGTTCTCGTGAATGTGCTTTCCTTGCGCTCGCGTTTGGCCATCAGGAACAGCAAGGTTCCGGGCGCGTAGAGGATCGAGGACAGCAGGAGAAACTTTGGTCCGCCGGCGTAGATCATCGCGGCGGCGTAGAGCGTCGCGACGGCGGCGCGGATCCAATCGGTCGTGCGGGCGCGCTCGCCGGCGTAATAGGTCTCGCCGGTCGATGCGAGCTTGAGGCCATAGGCCGCGACGAGAACGTAGGGAATCAGCGTCATCGCGCTCGTCATCTTCAGTGCGAGCGTGAAGGCATATTCGGCGAACCAGCTGGCGAGCAGAAACGCCTGGATCACACAGTTGGTCAGCCAGAGCGCACCGACAGGAACCTTGTTCGCATTCTCGCGCGCGAGAAAGGACGGCATCGTGTGGTGCATCGCCGCCGAATGCAGGATCTCCGCGGCGAGCAGCGACCAGGACAGATAGTTGCCGAGGATCGAGATCAACAGGGCCAGGCTGATGAACACGCTGCCCCAGCGCCCGACCATTGATTCCATCACGCCTGCCATCGACGGCGTCGAAAGATCCGCCAGCTCGCTCCGCGGCAACACGCCGTAGGACAGCAGCGTCACCAGGACGAGCAGGCAGAGAACGCTCAGAAAGCCCACCACCGTCGCAATGCCGATGTCGGCGCGATTCCTGGCGTAGCGCGAATAGACGCTCGCGCCCTCGACGCCGACGAACACGAATACGGTAAGCAGCATCGTAGAGCGCACCTGGCTCAGCACCTGCTGGAGATTGGGCGGCTCAGTTCCCCAGAAATTCTGCACCAACAGGTCGCGATCGAGGACGAACGCGGCCACGACGATGAACAGGAGTATCGGAACGATCTTTGCGAAGGTTGCAATCGTGTTGAGCCTGGCCGCGCCCCTGATGCCCCGCAGCACGAGAAAGTGCACACTCCACAAAAGCAGTGTCGCCGATGCAATGGCCGTCGGCGTCGTGCCGTCGCCAAAGATCGGAAAGAACTGCCCGAGTGTGGCCTTGATCAGAATGAGACAGGCGACGTCGGCAAGACAGCAGCCGATCCAGTAGCCGGCCGCCGACGCGAATCCGATGTAGTCGCCGAATCCGGCCTTGGCGTAGGCATAAATGCCGGCATCCAGCTCCGGTTTGCGCTGCGACAGCGACTGGAAAACGAGCGCCAGCATGAGCATGCCCGTCCCTGCGATGATCCATGCGATGATCGCACCGAAGGCGCCGGTGGCACGCCCGAACGCCGCAGGCAGGGCGAAGATGCCGGATCCCACCATCGATCCGATCACAAGCGCGATCAACGCGTTGCGCGAAAGCTCTTGATTGGCCTCGTTCGACGAAGACGCCATGACGGAGAATGGTCTCCCAATCCGCAACGCGGCGATGGTCGCATCTGCCGACCGCCCCCTGCGGACGACCTTAGAAGTGTCTGCCGCATGCGCACATCAGGGATTCTCTGTAGGTGGTGAGGGCAGAAAAATCAGCCGCCGCCCGGGGCTCCGCATGCCGTCTGCGGCGGGCTGGCCACAAGCACGACGCTGCCGCGGCAGAATTCACCGGCCTTGGCGAGCTCGGCGGCAAGGCGTCTGGCGTGCAGGATGGCTGCATCCTGATCTCGGCAGTCCTGTCCGATCCCGTCGGGAAAGAGGCCGTATCTGTCGGCGATGTGAAAGAAGAAGCGCATGGCATGGGTTAGATCGCGACCCGCGCCGGCTTCCAAGTGACAAAGCCGTAAGGAGCATACGCCAAAGGGCTTAGACGTCGTTCCAAGCTCTCGCATCGGTAATGTGCGGCATCCCTGCGATGCCTGCGACAGAGGGTAATTTCCACGGGCGGCATTCGGGTGATTGTCCGATGCCGTTCCGGAAGCCCGAGGATTAGCGTCGTCGCCCCGGCGAAGTCCAAAGGAGGCGGATGTGTCAAATTTCGATCAGAACCTGACTGCGGCAGAGCCGGCTGGCGGCGCGTCTGCGGTGGACGCTGGCCTGCATGAATACATGCTGCGCATCTACGCACACATGGCCGCGGGCGTCGGCTTGACCGCTGTCGTGGCCTGGCTGACCTATCAGCTCACCGGCCCGGCGCTGCTGCAGAGCCCATTGATGTGGGTCTTCATTCTGGCGCCGCTGGGGCTGGTTTTCTTCATCGGCTCGCGCATCAATACGCTGTCCGTGTCGACGGCGCGGCTGCTGTTCTTCCTCTACGCCGCCTTGGTCGGCGTATCGCTCTCGACGTTGTTCCACATCTACACGAACTCGTCGATTGCCCGGGTCTTCTTCATTGCGGCCGCGAGTTTCGGAGCGCTCAGCGCCTTCGGGTATACGACGCGACGCGATCTCTCCGGGCTGGGCACGTTCCTGTTCATGGGGTTGATCGGCGTCATCATCGCAAGCCTGATCAACATCTTTCTGTCCTCGAGCGCACTTGACTGGCTGATCTCGATCGTTGGCGTCGGCGTATTTGCCGGGCTTACGGCCTACGACACGCAGCGTATCAAGGCGATGTACGACAGCGCGGATGACCATACCGCTGCGGGTCGCAAGTCGGTCATCGCGGCGCTGTCGCTCTATCTGAACTTCATCAACCTCTTCATGATGCTGCTGCGGCTTGCGGGCGGCCGGCGCTGAGACAGGGAGGAACGGCGGCTTCAGGCCGCTGGCCGCTCTACTGCACTCGTCAGCGCATCGCGGAGGAGTTTTTCCTTCGTCTCGTCGAGTGACGTCTTGAGCACAACGCCGCCGGCGCTCTTGATCTCGTTGATCACCTTGTCCGCCGTCATGTGCTTGATCAAGACGAACAAGGCCGCGTTGCCGGGCTGGAGGCTGGTCGACAAGCTCTTCATGAAGGCGTCGTCGATGCCGAAGTCCGAGAGCGCACCGCCGAGCGCGCCGGACGCGGCGCCCACCGCGACTCCGAGGATTGGGTTCAGGAACAGGACGCCGATGAGAAGGCCCCAGAAGCTTCCCGTCATTGCGCCCATCGCAGTGGTATTGACGAGTTGATTGAGCTTGATGCCGCCCGCGTCCGTCTTCACGGCAATCACGGCGTCGCTGATTGTGATCAGATATTCCTTCTGCAGCTTGAATAGCTGCTGGCGCACTTCTTCTGCCTTTGCTTCCGACGGATACACGATCGCGACAAGATCGGACATTGACACCTCCCGTTGATCCAAATGCGAACCGGAGCAGTCGAAGCTACCGTGCAAGGAGACCCGCCGCGATTGGAGGAAACCCCGGACGTTGGCGGAGGAATGTCCCGATGGCGCAGGCACCGTTGCGGCATTCAGGCCCGGGTGGCGTACGACAACCAACAGCACGTCATTTACGCCGCCCGGCCGATATCGGACTGAGCGCTGCCGTCAGCGGCGGCGATTTTGCACGCAGGTGCCCTGCCGTCCGCTCACCGATGCGCGGCATTGGGAACGGGTCTCATACATGCAGTTGAGCATTCCCTTGATCTTCGAGCACCATGCCAGATCCTGCGCTTGTACGGGCGTCGACGGGCCCATCGCGCTGAGCGCAATGAAGATGGTGGCGGACAGCAAAGCCAGCTTTCTCATGTCGATCCTCCTAAGGTCGTGTGAATCATTCGGAGCCTGAGCGGCCGGTTCCCTTGCCACCTGCTGCTTTGGCGAGAGCGCCGCGGCGGGAGCAGGTGCAGCCTTAATGCACCGCTTGCGGCGTCCCCGGTATCGGGTGATTGCCTGACGTTGCCCTGGGAATCTTCTGACCGCTGCCGGAAGGTTCTCCGGACCACGATTGCATCGGTGATCGCTCAGTAGATTTACCGATGGAAGGGAGATGATCTATCGACAAGATTGTCAGTGGAGCAGTTGACCGATGATCATGTCATGCCGATGCGGCCGCTGAATATCGCGCTTGTCGCAGCGGTCGCCACGCTGCTGGTTGCCGCTTGTGAAAGGGACCCGGTGGAGGATACGTCCCCGGCGCCACGTCCGGTTCGTACGACCACGGTCGAGAAGCGCGAGCAGCTGACGCCGTTCACGTTCACCGGGCGCATCGAGGCGGAGGACGAGGTAAGCATTGCATTTCGAATCGGCGGGCGACTGCTTTCGAACAGCACCCGGCTTGGTGATCGCGTCCAGGCCGGCCAGCTTCTGGCGCAACTGGAATCGCAGAACGAAGCGAACGCGCTACGCCAGGCGCAGGCGGCGCTTGCTGCTGCGCAAGGCCAGCTCATTCAGGCCCGCAATCATTTCGAGCGTCAGCAGACGCTGCTGGCGCAGGGCTGGACCACCCGCGCCAACTTCGAAGCCGCGACGCAGGCGCAGCAGACCGCCCAATCGCAGCTCGATATGGCCGAAGCCCAGTTGAGCGCCGCCCACGATCAAGTCGGCTTTACCGAGCTGCGCGCCGATGCGCCGGGCAAGGTCACCGAAACCGGCCCCGCCGCCGGCGAGGTCGTCCAGGCCGGGCAGACGATCGCGAAGATCGCTCGCCAGGACGGTCGCGATGCGGTCTTCGATGTGCCCGCCCAACTGGTGAGAGCGGCGCCTGCCAATCTGCAGGTAACGGTCGCGCTCACGGACGATCCGGCAGTGACGGCGCAAGGGCGCGTCCGGCAGGTCGCCGCCCAGGCCAACCCGGTCACGCGGACCTTCGAGGTCAAGGTGGGCCTTACCGATCCGCCGGCTGCGATGCGGCTCGGGGCGACCGTGGTCGGGCGCGCCGAGGCGAGCTCCGGCCCGATGATCGGCATTCCCGCAACCGCGCTGACCAGGATGAATCAACAGCCGGCCGTCTGGGTCTTCGATCCCTCGGCCAATACGGTCTCAGTGCGGAACGTCGACGTGCTGCGGTTCGACCAGGCGCAGGTGATCGTCGCGCAAGGGCTTGATGCCGGCGAGATCGTCGTGACTGCAGGCGTTCAGGCCCTTCATCCAGGCCAGAAGGTGCGCGTGCTCGGGTCGGGGCGATGAGTGGATTCAACCTTTCGGAATGGGCGCTGGGGCGACGCTCGCTGGTCGTCTACCTCATGCTGATAGCGGTGGCCGCCGGCGTCCTGTCATATTTCCGGCTGGGCCGGAACGAGGATCCCGCCTTCACGATCCGGACCATGGTCGTTCATGCCGTCTGGCCAGGGGCGACGGCCGACGAGACGATGAAGCAGCTGACGGAGCGCCTCGAGCGCCAATTGCAGGAGACCCCGCATCTGGATTTCCTGCGCAGCTTCACCCGGCCGGGCCTCACGACCATCTTCGTGAACCTCAAGGGAAGCGCCAATGCGCGGGATGTCTCCGATACCTGGTACCACGTACGGAAGACGATCGGCGACATTCGCCATACGCTGCCTGCCGGTGTCGTCGGGCCGTTCTTCGACGACGATTTCGGCGACACCTTTGGCATCGTCTACGGCTTCACCAGCGACGGCTTTGCGCAACGCGAGCTGCGTGACCGGGTCGAGGCGATCCGTTCGCAGCTCCTGGCTGTACCGGATGTCGCGAAGATCGAGCTGCTGGGCGCACAGGAGGAAGTGATCTTCGTCGAGTTCTCCAAGCAGGAGCTTGCAAATCTCGGCGTCGATCGCACGGCCCTGATCGCGGCGTTGCGGGCGCAGAACATCGTGATGCCGGCGGGAACGATTCAGACCGGCACGGAGCGGATATCGTTGCGGGTGTCGGGCAGCTTCCTGTCCGAGCAGGACATTGCCGATATCAACTTCGCCGCCGGCGGTCGCATGCTGCGCCTGAGCGACCTTGCGATGGTGCGGCGGGGCTACGCCGATCCACCCCAGCCACTGTTCCGGATCAATGGCCGTCCGGCGATCGGGCTTGCCATTGCCATGCGCGACGGCGGCGACATCCTCGCGCTGGGCAGGAACGTCAAGGCGGAGATGGCGCGGATCACTGCTGATCTGCCGATCGGGATCGAGCCGAGCCTGGTGGCCGACCAGGCCGTCGTCGTGGGCAAAGCGGTCGGCGAGTTCATGACCTCGTTGTTGCAGGCGATCGCCATCATTCTGGTCGTGAGCTTCATCAGCCTCGGTGTTCGTCCGGGTCTGATCATCGCGCTGGCGATCCCGCTCACGCTCGCGATCGTGTTTCCGGTCATGGCGGTCCTTCACATCGACATGCAGCGCATATCGCTCGGCGCCCTGATCATTGCGCTTGCCCTGCTGGTCGATGACGCCATGACGACGACGGACGCCACGCTCATTCGCCTGGCGTTGGGCGACAGCAAGGTCGAGGCCGCCAGCTACGCGTTTCGGACCCACGCGCTTGCCATGCTTGCGGGGACGCTCGTGACAATCGCGGGCTTCGTTCCAGTCGGCTTTGCCGCCAGCGCCGCGAGCGAATACACGTTCTCGCTGTTCGCAGTGGTCGCGATCGCACTGCTGGCGTCCTGGTTCGTCGCGGTGATCTTCGCGCCACTGCTCGGCGTTGCCATCCTTGTCCCGCCAACGCAGAAGGGCGCTACGACTCCCGGACGGGTGTTCCGGCTGTATCGACGATTGCTGATATCGGCGATCCGCGCCAAGTGGTTGACCCTCGGTGGGACGGCCGCGCTGTTCGCCGCCTCCGTGCTCGCGCTGCCGCTCGTCCCGCAACAGTTCTTTCCGTCCTCCGATCGGCCGGAACTGCTGGTCGATCTCAGCCTGCCGCAGAATGCATCGA
Source organism: Bradyrhizobium sp. CCBAU 25360 (assembly GCF_028128695.1). Lineage (NCBI taxonomy): Bacteria > Pseudomonadati > Pseudomonadota > Alphaproteobacteria > Hyphomicrobiales > Nitrobacteraceae > Bradyrhizobium > Bradyrhizobium sp. CCBAU 25360. The sequence goes on along the minus strand of NZ_LBJA01000001.1, from coordinate 570,682 downwards.
TTTTTGCCAGCGAAACCGCGGCAAAGCGTCTGGACAAGATGCTCACGGGCGATCCCGATGTCGCGCATTGGAGCACCAATGTCGGGCGCGGTGCGATCCGGTTCTATCTGCCGCTCAGCGTCGAATTGCCGAACGACTTCTTCACGCAGGCGGTCGTCGTCGCCAGAGACATGGGGGCGCGTGAGCGGCTCCACGGCAAGCTGGAACGATTCCTCGCCGACGAGTTTCCGAACGCGATCTCGTCGGTGTCTCCGCTCGGCCTCGGTCCCCCGGTCGGATGGCCACTGCAGTATCGCGTCAGCGGTCCGGACGTCGAGCGGGTGCGCGACATCGCGCTCGAGGTCGCACGGATCGTCGGGGCCGATCCGGCCGCCAAGAGCGTGAATTTCGACTGGATGGAGCCCGATCGCCAGGTGCGGATTCGCGTCAACCAGGACGAGGCCCGCCTTCTCGGCCTCAGTTCGCAGACGATTTCCACCGTTCTGAACACCGTGATATCCGGCACGCCGGTCACGCAGGTGCGGGACGATATCTACCTGGTCGATGTGGTGGTCCGCGCAACCGACGAACAGCGCGTCTCGCTGGCGAGCTTGCGCACGTTGCAGATGCCGATCGCGGGCGGGCGAACCGTTCCACTGAGCCAGTTTGCATCGTTCGAGTATGATCAGGAGTTTCCGCTGATCTGGCGACGAGATCGCGTGCCCACGCTCACGGTTCGGGCCGCCATTGCCGACCGCGTGCTGCCGGAGACGGTCGTCAACAGGCAGGCCGCGGCCATGGCAAAGCTGAAGGCGGCGCTGCCGGCTTCATACCGCGTCGTGGTCGGCGGCACGGTGGAGGAAAGCCGGAATTCGCAGGCGTCCGTCATGGCGGTGGTGCCTGTGATGCTGTTCGTCATGTTCACGGTCCTGATGGCCCAGTTGCAGAGCTTTCCGCGATTGTTGATGGTCGTCAGTGTTGCGCCGCTCGGTCTGATCGGCGTCGTCGCAGCGCTGCTGTTGTCGGGCCGGCCGTTGGGCTTCGTCGCCATTCTCGGTGTGCTTGCGCTGCTCGGCATGATCAGCAAGAACGCGGTCATCCTGATCGGTCAGATCGAGGCGGAGCGTTCACTGGGGAAGGGGCCCTGGCTGGCCGCGGTGGACGCCAGCAGTTCCCGCTTTCGTCCAATCATGCTGACGGCCATCTCCACCGTTCTCGGCATGATCCCGATTGCTCCGACGGTGTTCTGGGGGCCAATGGCCTTTGCGATCATGGGCGGCCTGCTGGTTGCGACCGGTCTGACCCTGGTCTTCCTGCCGACACTGTATGTCGCCTGGTTCGGCGGAAAGGAGCAGGCCGAAGCGTCCGGCTCTTCGTCCGCGGCCTGAGAGCGCGTGGGCGGTGAGGGTAATCCCGGACCTCGACTAGGTAATCACCTGATTGGCCATGCGTGCCCCACGGCGCATCGTCCGGGTCGCAGCGAGCGAAGCGGCCGCAACGCCAACCATCACTCGCGGTTCGAGGCCTTCACATGAGCGCGACGCCGTCGATCCAGAAGCTCTCGCTGTTTGCTCTGACGGCCATGGTGGTCGGCTCCATGGTCGGTTCCGGCATCTTCTCACTGCCGCGCACATTCGGCATCGCAACCGGTCCATTCGGCGCCATCTTAGCCTGGTGCATCGCCGGCGGTGGCATGTACACGCTGGCGCGCGTGTTTCAATCGTTGGCGGAGCGAAAGCCTGAACTCGATGCTGGTGTCTACGCCTATGCGAAAGCAGGTTTCGGCGATTATCCCGGCTTCTTGTCGGCGCTTGGATATTGGATGGGAAGCTGCATTGGCAACGTGTCGTATTGGGTCCTGATCAAGTCGACCTTGGGCGCGTTCTTTCCTGTGTTTGGTGACGGCAATACCGTCATCGCGATCATCGTTGCCTCGATCGGGATCTGGCTTTTCCACTTCATGATCCTGCGTGGCGTGCAACAGGCCGCCGCGATCAACACCATCGTGACCATTGCCAAGATCGTGCCGATCCTGGTCTTTATCGTCATCCTGATCTTCGCCTTCAAGGCCGACCAGTTCCGCGACAATTTCTGGGGCGGCGAGGGCATGCCGGACAAGGGCCTCTTCGAGCAGATCCGCGCGACCATGCTGGTCACGGTGTTCGTGTTCCTCGGGATCGAGGGCGCCAGCGTCTATTCCCGCTATGCCAAGGAGCGATCCCATGTCGGCGCGGCGACGATCATCGGCTTTGTGATGGTGACCAGCCTGATGGTGCTCGTCACCATGCTGCCCTACGCCGTGCTGCCGCGTCCCGACATCGCCGACATGCGTCAGCCGTCCATGGCAGCGGTGCTGGAGGCCGTGGTGGGACATTGGGGCGCGGTCTTCGTCAGCATCGGACTTCTGGTTTCGGTGCTCGGGGCTTATCTCGCCTGGAGCTTGATCTGCACCGAAGTTCTTTCGGCCGCGGGCCGCACCAGGGATATGCCGGCCCTGTTCGGCACCGAGAACGAGAACAAGGTCCCGGCGGCGGCGCTGTGGCTGACCAACATCGTCGTCCAGCTCTTCGTCATCAGCACCTACTGGTCGCGGGACGCTTTCTCGCTGATGCTCAATCTGACGAGCGTCATGAATTTGATCCCGTTTTTCCTGGTCGCAGCCTACGGGCTCCTGCTGGTCAAGCGGGGCGAGACCTATGAGAAGCGTCCGGACGAGCGTCGAAGCGGGCTGGCCTTTACCGGAATTGCGCTGATCTACACGCTCTTCCTGATCTATGCGGCCGGAATGAAATATCTGCTGCTGTCGGCCATCCTCTACGCGCCCGGCACGGCACTGTATTTGTGGGCACGCCTCGAGCAAAAGGCGAGAGTCTTCACCTTCGTCGAGTGGATCATCTTCATTGTCGTTGCGATCGGCGCGGTCATCGGCATTCATGGCCTGGCCACCGGCTACATCACGATCTGAACGGAGCGGTTCCGGAGATAGGCCCCATGACAAAGCAGACATCGGATGCAGGGATTCCCTTCGGTGTTCATTCGGAAGTCGGCCAGCTGCGCAAGGTGCTGGTCTGTTCGCCGGGGCGGGCTCATCAACGTCTGACGCCGACGAACTGCGACACCTTGCTGTTCGATGACGTCCTATGGGTCGACAATGCCAAGCGCGATCATTTCGATTTCGTGCAGAAGATGCGTGACCGCGGTATCGAAGTCGTCGAGATGCACAATCTCCTCGCCGACACGGTCGCCATTCCGGAGGCGAGGACGTGGATTCTCGACAACCAGGTAATCCCCAATCAGGTCGGCCTCGGCCTGATCGACGAGCTGCGCGGCTATTTGGAAAGTCTCAAGCCGCGCGAGCTGGCGGAGACGTTGATCGGCGGATTGTCGACCCAGGACTTTCCGGAAGCCCGCGGCGGCGAGACGCTCAGGCTCATCCGGGAAGCGGCCGGCATGACCGAGTATCTCCTGCCGCCGCTTCCCAACACCCTGTACACGCGCGATACGACCTGCTGGATCTACGGAGGGGTTACGCTGAATTCGCTGTTCTGGCCGGCGCGCCACGAAGAGCCCATCCTCGCCGCAGCGATCTATAAGTTCCATCCGGATTTCGCCGGCAAGGTCAATGTCTGGTGGGGCGATCCGACACAGGATCACGGTCTTGCGACGCTCGAGGGCGGCGACGTGATGCCGATCGGAAAGGGCAACGTGCTGATCGGATTGAGCGAGCGCACCTCGCGGCAGGCCATCAGCCAGCTCGCCGCCGCCCTGTTCAAGAAGAAGGCGGCCGAGCGCGTGATCGTGGCTGCCATGCCCAAGCTCCGAGCGGCGATGCATCTGGATACGGTCTTCACGTTCGCCGATCGCGATTGCGTGCTGCTTTATCCGGACATCGTCAACAATATCGCGGCATTTTCCTACCGTCCGGCCGACAGCTCCGCAGGCATCGAACTGCGGAAGGATGAAAAGCCCTTCGTCGAGGTCGTGGCAGAGGCGCTTGGGCTGAAGAAGCTGCGCGTGGTGGAGACGGGCGGAAATGCCTATATGCGCGAGCGTACCCAGTGGGATAGCGGCGCCAATCTCGTCTGCGCATCCCCTGGCGTCGTGTTCGCCTATGACCGCAACACCTACACCAACACGCTGCTGCGCAAGGAAGGCATCGAGGTCATCACCATCGTTGGCGCGGAACTCGGACGTGGTCGCGGCGGCGGTCATTGCATGACCTGTCCGATCATCAGGGACGCAGTCGACTATTAGGCCCGCAGCAGCGGCCCTTGCGGCTGTTTGCGAAACGATGATCGATCTCATCAACCCATGATTTAATCGAATAACATTAACACGCCACAATCGTGTCACAGCCTGACGCGAATCCCGATGCACGCGACAGCCATCGAGGGACGCCATGCGAAGGTCCAGAATTCTTCTGCCGATCTTTGGTCTGTTCGGCGCAAGCACCGCAGGTGCAGCCGACCTTGATGTCACCGAGTTCAAGACGATCGCGGCCCCTGTACCGTACACCTCCGCACCATCCTGGAGCGTCGTCGGTTCCATCGCGCCCACCTTCACCGACAACGCCCTGTTTACCCGGGACAACCGCAAGTCGGATGTTTACTACGTGCCCGACGTGAGCGTCCGGCTGGACGGGAACCTTAGCAACGACCTGTCGTACCGCCTCTATGCACGCGCGCAATATGAAGCGTTTTCGCGTGAGAAGGACGGCAACTTTGCCGTCGCGCGGATGGGCGGGCGCCTGACCCAAAACTGGGACGGCTGGCGTTTCTCCGCCATTTACGAGCATCGCTACGATTTTGACGGTATCTACCGCGACCTGGCCTTCACCTCGAACGATGTGATGGGCTCGGTTGCGCGTGACTTCCGCTTCAACAACGCGACGTTTTCGCCGTTGCTGCTCCTGACCTATCGATTTTCCGACCTGGCGGAGGCGCGCCGCTGGCGCTTCGACGCCGTGCTCGGTATCGAGGTCAAGCTCGATTCCAAATGGTCGATTGTCAGCACGCCACTGTTCGAGGCTTACTGGTTCACCGATGGGCTCAATAGCGGGCGGCGCGATCAGCTCTATTCGGCAGACGTCGGCCTGAAGTATAATTTTGCGAGCAATGTGTCGCTCACGACGACCGTGCTGTACGAGGCGCGAACGTCGAACGTACCGCTACGGCGATACAGGGACGTTCGCATCGGCCCTCGTCTGGATTTTGCATTCTGAGAGGTATCCGATCGATGCACGCAAGAGGCTTGTCGCTGTTGATCGGCATTGTTGTGGGCATAGCGGCGGTATCCGTTGCCGCCGCCGATCCACGCGATGCCGTCGATCGAAGCCAGCGTCTTGATACCGATGCGCTTCGGGACGATGCTGCGACAAACCGTTTGACGCTGCCATCGCATCCCCTGCAGATTGCGCCACCTCCGACAGTTCCAAAGGCAAGGACGGAACGCAGGAGGAAGTCCGGCGCAAATGGTGGCGGCAGCCGCTAGCGCCTCGCTACGTTGGTAGGCATGGCCGCCTATCGGCGCGGGAGTTCGCTGTCTCGGAATTCCGCATTTTTAATCTCTGTTGCGCCAAATTCGAGCGCTTGCGCAGGACACCGAACCGCTTCGCCGCGCAGACGCCGCGTCGCGGATTCAAGATTTTAATCCTAAGGAAATGCTACCTCTTGTTGTGGGGCGATTCCAGGGTGTATAATTGGATCGGCTCCAAGGCGCCGCGGGCCGGCGAGGGGACATGTCCCCGAACAGGCGAGCGGACACAGGTGATACTGTTGTCAGCGTCGCGATGTCGCCGGAGAAGAGTGAGTGCGTATCGTGAAGGTACATGTCTCCCCCGCCAGCGAGTCGCATCGAACCGGCCTCGGGAACTGGCTTCGGACAGGTTCGGAACAATCGATCGAAGCGCTCTATTGGACGTTTTCGACTGATCTCCTCTTCGTCGTGCGCCCGTCTCCTGAAGGGCGCTTCGTCTATGAGGCGATCAATCCGGAGTTCGGGTCCCGGCTCGGTCTCTCGCCGGAGGACGTTTACGACATGGATGTGTTCGATTGCATGAACGCAGACGACGCTAGAATCGTCTGCCAGGCGCTGGGGGCGTGCGTTGCGGAAGGAGCGGAAATCAGGATCCGGCAGCGTCTCGCGTTCGGCGGCTCGCCCCGGAACGTCGAAACCGTAGTAACTCCGGTCGTTCAATCTTCGTGTGGTGGTGCGGTTCGCTTGATCGGCAGCCACCGCGCCCTGCGCAGCCGCGCGTTCGAGAGCGGGGTCGGACAGGGCAACGGGCTCGACGTGAATCTCGGCTTGGTATCGATCCAGGAAGGCATCCAGCAGCGGATAGCGTCCGATCTCCACGATTCGACCTGCCAGCACCTGATTGCCGCGAGTCTCGGTCTCATGCGGATCCGAAGCAGCATCGGCGAACCGGATTTGGCCGAGCGGCTCTGCGACGAAATCGATGCATCGATCGATGAAGCCCTCCGGGAAATCCGCGCCTTTGCCTATCTGCTGCATCCCCGGAACCTCGCCGGTGAGGGCCTGAAGGCTGCGATCGAGCGGTACGCGGAGGGATTTGCGGCGCGCACGTCGTTGCGCGCGAGTGTCAACATCGTGCCGGATGTGGATCGGTTGCCTTACGAGACGAAACGAACGTTGCTACGGGTCGTCCAGGAAGCGCTGACGAACGTCTTCCGTCATGCGAACGCGACCGAGGTGGCCATCGTTATCGACACCGCGGACGGCCGGTTTCACCTGACGCTCAGCGACAATGGACGTGGGCTCCCGCCGGGTTTCGGCAGGAGCGCGGTCTCTGTTGGTGTCGGAATTCCGGCGATGCAAGCACGGCTGCACGAGATCGGGGGTACGCTCGATATCCAATCCAGTCGCGCGCCCCGGCATGCCGGCACGGTGCTGTGTGCAGTATTTCCGTATGCTCCCTCGGCGAACAGGGCCAATCGCCGCGGGGCCACGACAAATGCAAGGGCCCGCGCAGGCGCACAATCAGCGAAAAAACACTAACTGCGGGGCGGCGGGCCGGGGTCACGGCCCATCGCCGATGCGGATTCGGAGTGCTCTGCCATGAAGCGAATTCTCATCGCGGACGATCATGAGGCGGTACGGTCGGGCTTGCGGGCGGTGCTCGAGCAACGGGTGGATTGGGAGGTGGTCGCCGAGGTGAATGACGGCGGCATGGCGGTAGCAGCCGCGATCGAAAGCCGGCCCCATGTCGCCATCGTCGACTTCTCGATGCCGCGCATGACCGGTGTCGAGGTGGCGCGGCGGATCAGAGAGTATCCGCTGCAGACTGAGGTGCTGATCTTCACGGTGCACAATTCGGGCTTGCTTGCCCAGCAAGCATTCGAGGCGGGGGCGCGTGCATTCCTGGTGAAGTCCGACGCCAACAAGCTGCTTGTCGCAGCTGTCGAAGCCTTGTTGCTGCACCGGCCGTTCTGGCCCCGGAAGACCGAACTCGACCATGCGCCGCGGACCAACGGCGAGCGGCATCACGAACTCACGGCCCGCGAGCAACTGGTCGTCAAGCTGGTCGCGGAGGGATACAGCAACAAGGGCATCAGTGCGATCCTCGACCTCAGCGTCAAGACCACCGAGGCCCATCGGGCAGCAGCGATGCGCAAGCTGGAGGTGAACTCGACGGCGGGGCTGGTCCGGTACGCCGTTCGGACCGGGCTGGTCGAGGCGTGAAACGGCGATATTAGCGAGCAATACGGGCGTCGGTACCTTCGCCGGGAGATATCAGGGTTTTGTGGGATAACGATTCCAGCCACGCTCCCTATGATCGTTCGACTGTGCTGCCGGTTTGCTGCCGGTATCGGCCCGGAAGCGCAAGGGTCGGCCAACGGGAACGACACGGTGAAACGCATCTTGATTGCGGATGATCATGAAGTTGTGCGTTCCGGGCTGCGTGCAATCATCGAAGCGCATTCCAGCTGGATCGTGAGCGGCGTGGCGACCGATGGCGAGCAGGCGGTCGCGCTGGCGCTCGAGACCAGGCCGGACATCGTGATCGTTGACTACTCCATGCCGGTCATGAACGGGTTGGAGGTCAGTCGCCGCCTCAAGGCACTCCACCTTGGCGCGCAGGTCCTGATCCTGACCATGCACGAGAGCGAAGAGCTTCTGACCGAAGCCATTCTGGCCGGGGTGCGCGGCTTTCTGTTCAAGTCAGACGCGCGCAAGCACCTCATCTCCGCCATCGAGGCCCTGCTCGACGGCAGGCCCTACTTCACCAGCATCCTGCTGGAGAGGCTGCTGCACGACTACCAGGGCAACAAGGAGAATCGGGCCGACATGCTGCTGACTTCACGCGAGCAGAGCGTGGTCCAGCTGATCGCGGAGGGGCATACCAACAGGTCGATCAGCTCCATCCTGAAACTGAGTGTGAAGACCGTCGAGACCCATCGCGCCTCGGCCATGCGCAAGCTCAGGATGTCGTCCACCGCTGAGCTCGTCCGCTACGCGATCCGCAAGAAGTTGGTCTTGCCCTGAACAGATGCTGACGTCGGCAGTCGCGAAAGGCGCCGGAGTTTGCGCCTCGACAAAGTGGTCGTGACTGCAACCGCTTACCTTTTCGGGTGCTGACACGGGGTTTCGTGTTGCACGCGATGGGAAGCAGCCGTGATTGGAACCAGCCTCTGTAAATGGGCCATCAGCTACTTCGCGGTCGCAATCGTATGGCTGCTGCTCGCGGAAGTGCTTGTTGTCGCCGGGTTCGGCTTTCCGAACCACGATTTCGGCGGGCCGGACACGCTCGTCATCGTGCACATGGTTAGCATTGGCTGGTTGAGCACGGTCCTGTGTGGCGCGCTGTTCCAGTTCGTGCCGGTGCTGGCCGCAAGGCCGCTCTATGCGGAGCGTTGGACACTGCCGGCTCTGGCGCTGCTGACGCTTGGGCTGACCATCCTGCTCGCGGGCTTCCTGACGCTTGGCGGGCACTTCAACGGGTCGCCCCGGCTGCTTCCGGTCGGCGCGAGCCTGCTGATTGCCGGCTTCGCGTTGGTCGTTGCCAATCTCGGCATGACGCTCTGGTCGGCCCGTCCGCTGCCGGGGCCGGCGCGCTTCGTCGCAGCCGGGCTGGGCTGCATCTGCGTCACGGCGGCATTCGGCGGCATGTTCTCTCTGGTGCTGTCCGGAACCGCTATCGGCGCGCAATGGCCGGACCTGCTGGTATCGGGCGTTCCGATCCACGCCATTGCCGGGATTGGTGGATGGCTGACCTTCACGGCCATGGGGGTCAGCTATCGCCTGCTGGCGATGTTCATGCTCGCGCCCGACAGCGACGCGCGGCTGGGCCGGCTGGCCTGGCTTGCCGGCATTGCCGCGCTGGCCGCCGGAGCTGTCGGCGGGGTGCTCGCACTCTGGCGTGCGACCGGGGTGAATTTGGCGCTTCTGCTGGCAGGAGCCGCGGCGCTGCTGTCGCTAATCGCCTACGGCCGCGATATGCTCGGCCTCTACAGAGCCCGCAAGCGTCGCGCGCTCGAGCTCAACACGCGCATGAGCCTCGTTGCGCTGGCGAGCCTCGTCGCAGTCGCAATCCTCGGCGCCGTGTTCCTTGCGACCGGTTCTCTCCAATCGCATGTCGGAGCGCTCGCGTTCCTGGTCGCGTTCGGCTGGCTCACTGGCCTCGTGCTCGCCAATCTCTACAAGATCGTCCCGTTCCTGACCTGGCTCGAGACCTACGGTCCGGTGATGGGCAGAGTGCCGACGCCCCGCGTGCAGGATCTCGTTGACGAGCGCCGCGCGTTGAAATGGTTCATGCTGTTCTTTGCCGGAAGCTGGGCGGCAACGTTGATGCTCCTGGTCGACGAGGCACCCGGTTTCCGCGTCGCCGTCGCGGTCGTGACGCTTGCGACGCTCGGCCTGGGCGAGGAGCTCATCAGGGCAAGGCGGCTTGCGGACGTGTCGGAGCCGCTGCGCCTGCCGACGGGAGCAGTCGTGCCCCATCTGTTGGTCTCGCGAAACTGAAAGGAGACTGCAATGACCCAATTCATCGACGTCGATGTCCGGCCGATCCTGCGTGCAGGCGGCGAGCCGTTCTCGATCATCATGGCCGCGCTCGCGCGGCTCGAGCCCGGGGAGGGGCTGCGGCTCTATGCCCCCTTCAAACCGGTTCCCCTGTTCGACGTCATGGCGAGCAAGGGCTTTGCGCATCGGGAGGCCGAGCTCGAAGGCGGCGAATGGGAGATCCGGTTTCTGCCGGACGACGGCTCGTCCGATGCGGCTGAACCGGCGCCCGCGGTGGCGAGTGGTGGCGATTGGCCGGAGCCCGTGGTTCATCTCGACAACCGCGACCTCGATCCACCGGAGCCGATGGTCCGGATTCTGGCTGCAATGGAGCGGCTCGCCCCCGGGCAGACCCTCTTCGCCTTGCTCAGTCGTGAACCGGTCTTCCTGTTTCGGGAACTGACCAAGCGCGGCCATCAATGGCGCGGCGGCTTCACACCGCAGAACGACACCTATCAACTGACCGTGAGGGTTTGCGCATGACGATCAACGACGACGATCTCGTGGCTCAGATAAGGCAGGCGCTGAAGGTCGTGATCGATCCGGAGCTCGGGCACAACATCGTCGACCTCGGCTTCGTCTATGACGTGTCGATCGACGACGGCGTCGCGCACATCACCATGACGGCGACGACACCAGGTTGTCCCGCCGCATCCTTTCTCAAGGAGGGCGTCGCCAACAGCGCGTGCCTGGTTCCTGGCGTGGAATCGGTCGACGTCACCATGACGTTCGAGCCGCCCTGGCAGCCCTGGATGATCTCGCCAGGCGTCAAGGCGTCGCTCGGTTTTGCTGAGGTGAACTGACCCGGCGAGGCGGCCGGCTAGACGCCTTCGCCGCCCGGGCCGGACCAGGTCCTTGCGGGTGCGCGAAGCTTTGTCAGGTCGAGCAGGTTGATCGCCCGGGCGGCGATCTGGTCGATCACCTCATCCAGCGACTGTGGTTTCAGATAGAAGGCCGGCATCGGCGGGGCGATGATCGCGCCGATCTCGGTCGCTTGCAGCATCGCTCTGAGATGGCCGAGATGCAGCGGGCTCTCGCGGACCAGCAACACCAGCCGGCGCCGTTCCTTGAGCTGCACATCGGCCGCGCGCGTCAGAAGGTTGTCGAGCTGCCCCCAGGCGATGGCCGAGAGCGTACGGATCGAGCACGGTGCCACGATCATGCCCGCGACCGGATACGAGCCGCTGGCGATCGCGGCGCCGATGTCGGAATGAAGATAGTGGCGGAAGGCGAGGGCGCGCAGCCGCGCGAGCGCATCGTGCCCGACTTCTTCGCTCAGCGTACGCTCAGCCGCGGGCGAAACCACGAGATGCACCGCGTAGTGTGGATTGTCGGCCAGCAGCTCGACGATGCGCAAGCCGATCGCGGCACCCGAGGCGCCGCTGATGCCGACGATGATGCCTTGCCGCCCGCTCATGTGAGGACCGGTGCCGGCATGCCGGACAGGCCGAGGTTCGCCCACATCGCATCGACACGCGCGACCACGGCGGGATCCATGGCCAGCGGAACGCCCCATTCCCGATCCGTCTCCGGCGGAATCTTCGTGGTGGCGTCGATGCCGAGCTTGCCGCCGAGCCCTGATTTCGGCGAAGCAAAGTCGAGATAGTCGATCGGCGTGTCGGTGAGCGTCACGAGATCGCGCGAGGAATCGCTGCGCGTCGAGACCGCCCACATCACGGCACGCCAGTCGCGGATGTCGATGTCGTCGTCGACCACGATCAGCAGCTTGGTGTAGCTGAACTGCGGAAGCATCGACCACAGGCCGAGCATCAGCCGCCGCGCCTGGCCGGGATAGCGCTTTTTAATGGCCGCAATCGCGATGCGGTAGGAGCAGGCCTCCGGCGGCAGCCAGCAGTCGGTCACCTCAGGGAATTGCTGCCGGATCAACGGCACGAACAGCTGGTTGAGCGCCTCGCCGATCCGCGACGGCTCGTCCGGCGGCCGGCCCGTGAAGGTCGAGAGGTAGATGGGCTGGCGCCGGCTCGTGATCGCGGTCACGCGCATCACGGGGAACTGTTCGACGGAATTATAATACCCGGTGTGATCGCCATAGGGTCCTTCGGGCGCGGTTTCGGTCGCGGAGACGAAGCCCTCGATGACGATTTCGGCCTCGGCCGGGATCGCGAGCGGGACGGTGAGGCATGGCGCGAGGTCAGGCCGCTCGCCGCGCAGGATGCCCGAGAAGCGCAGCTCGGACAGCGTCTCGGGCAGCGGCAGCACCGCGGCAAGGATCGTGGCCGGATCGGCGCCGATGACGATCGCGACCGGCATGTCGCGCCCGATCGCCTTCCATTGCTGGTGATGCCTGGCGCCGCCGCGATGCGCGAGCCAGCGGATGATGGCGCGGTCGCGGCCGAGCACCTGCATGCGGTAGACGCCGACATTCTCCTCCTGGTCCGCCGTCGCGGATTCCGGCGGCACGGTGATCACGAGTGGCCAGGTGATCAGCGGCGCCGGCTCGCCGGGCCAGCAGATCTGGACCGGCAATCTTGCAAGATCGACGTCGGGCCCCATCGCGACGCAGTCCTGCACCGGGGCCGCCGGGCGTGTGCGCGGGCGCGTCGCCAGCGCAGCGCGCGCAAGCGGGATCTTCTCGAAAGCATCCCTGATGCCGTGCGGTGGTCGCGGCGCGCGGAGCTCGGCCATCAGCGCGCCGAGCTCTCCGAGACGGTCGGGCGTGATGCCCATGCCCCACGCGATCCGCTCGACCGTTCCAAACAGGTTGGTGAGGAGCGGCATCTCCGACGCGTTGCCATCGGCCCTGACGGGCTGCTCGAACAATAATGCCGGTCCGTGTGCCTCAAGCACACGCCGGTGGATTTCCGTGATCTCGTGGACGACGGAGACCTTCTCGCGAATGCGTCGCAACTGCCCCCGGCTTTCGATGAAGCGCAGGAAGTCGGACAGGTCGCGAAAGCGCGGCACATCACGTTGCAACTGGACGAGCTCCCAAAAAATCAGAGCTAGCCGGGTTGTTTTCGGTCTTCATTGTTCCCGCTCAAATACAGCGGCGTGCAATCCGTCCAGATGTGGGGCCATGAATGATCCGTCCGCCGCATCGCCCGGCCCGTTGCCGACGATTCCGCCCCTTGTCGCATTGGCCATGCGTCCCCTGCCTCTGCTGCCGCTGCAGCTCGTTCTCGCCGGCGTCCTGCAGGGGATCCACCGGCGCAACCCCGCAATATTCGACCGGCTCGGTGATCACGCGCGCGCGCGGTTCGGTATCAAGCCGATCGATCTGCCGTTCGCCTTCGTGGTCGAGGCCAGGCCGCCGCGCCTGTCCGTGGTGCGCGACTTGCCGCGAGGTCTGGATGCGCGGATCTCAGCCTCGCTCGCCAATCTGCTGGCGCTGCTCGAAGGCAAGGTCGATGGCGATGCCCTGATGTTCTCGCGCGAGCTCGTGGTCGAGGGCGATGTCGAGGCAGTGCTGGCGCTGCGCAATGCGATCGACGACGCCCAGCTCGATCTGGCCGAAGAGCTGTCCTCGCTGTTTGGCCCGCTGGGCGCGCCAGCGAGGCGCGCCTTCGAAGCCGCCCGTGGCCGCGTGATCGGCTCCTCAGGCCATGGCGAGCAATCGAGATGATGGAGCTGATCTGTCCTGCCGGCACGCCGGCGGCGTTGAAGAGCGCCATCGATGCCGGCGCCGATGCGATCTATTGCGGCTTCAACGACGAGACCAATGCGCGCAATTTTCCGGGGCTGAACTTCAGCCGCGACGAGCTGCGCAAGGGGATCGCGCTGGCGCATGGCCGCGGCGCGAAGATCCTGGTGGCCATCAACACCTTTCCGCGCGCCTCCGCCGTCGACATCTGGCATCGCGCGGTGGACGATGCGGCGAGTGCGGGGGCCGATGCGCTGATCCTCGCGGATATCGGATTGATGGACTATGCGGCAAGGCGCCATCCCAACCAGCGTCTGCACGTCTCGGTTCAGGCTGCGGCCGCCAATCCCGATGCCATCGCCTTCTACGCCGAGACTTTCGGGGCGCGGCGCGTCGTGCTGCCGCGTGTCCTGAGCGTGCCTGAGATCGCCGAGATCACCCGGGAGTCGGCCTGCGAGACCGAGGTCTTCGTGTTCGGCGGCCTCTGCGTCATGGCCGAAGGGCGCTGCTCGCTGTCGTCCTATGCGACCGGCAAGTCGCCGAACATGCAGGGCGTCTGTTCGCCGCCGAGCCATGTGACCTACGAACAGACTGCGGAGGGGACGAAGTCCAGTCTCGGCGGCTTCGCCATCAACCGGTTCGCCGTGAGCGAGCCCGCGGGCTATCCGACGCTGTGCAAGGGCCGCTTCTCGACCTCCCAGGGCTCCGGCTATATTTTCGAGGACCCGGTCAGCCTGGACGCCACGGCGTTGCTTAAAGGCATGCGCGATGCCGGCGTGACCGCGCTCAAGATCGAGGGCCGCCAGCGCGGCCGTGCCTATGTCGAGAGCGTGGTGCGCCACTTCCGCCAGGCGCTCGCCGCGCTCGAGACCGGCAGCGAGGCCGACATCGCGAGCCTGAAGCCGTTCACCGAAGGTCAGGCCTCGACGGTTGGCGCCTATCGCAAGACCTGGCGCTAATCCGTTCGACGATGTGAGATCCGAAAGATGCAACTCAGCCTCGGTCCAGTTCTGTACAATTGGGCGCCGGAACGCTGGCGCGACTTCTATTTCCGGATCGCCGATGAAGCGCCGGTTGACGTCGTGTCCGTCGGCGAGATCGTCTGCTCGAAGCGCTCGCCGTTCTTCGCAGATCACATCCCGGCCGTGGTCGAACGGCTGCAAAGCGCCGGCAAGCAGGTGCTGCTGGGCTCGCTGATCCTGGTCTCGCTGCGGCGCGAGCGCCGCCAGACCGAGGAGCTCGCGGCGGTCGAGGGCGCCATGGTCGAGGTCAATGATCTGACCTGTCTCAGGGCGCTTGCGGGCCGGCCGCACGCCATCGGTCCGTTCGTCAACATCTACAACGAGGCGAGCGCGGATTTCCACGCGGCAAGCGGGGCGAGGCGCATCTGCCTGCCGCCGGAATTGCCGCTGGCCTCGGTGGCGACGATCGCGAGGGCTGTTCCCGATGCCACGATCGAAGTGTTAGCGTTTGGCCGGGTGCCGCTGGCCATCTCCGCGCGATGCTACCATGCGCGACTTCACAAGCTCGCCAAGGACAATTGCCGCTTCGTCTGCGAGAAAGACCCGGATGGTCTTCTCCTCAACACGCTGGAGCAGCAAGACTTCCTGACCATCAACGGCGTGCAGACGCTGTCGCACACCTGTGCCAATCTGCTGGGTGAGGCCGGCCTCTTGCACGAGAGCAACGTCGGATCACTGCGCCTGTCGCCGCAGGATTGTGACATGGTCGTCGTCGCCAGGACCTTTCGCGACGTGCTGGACGGTCGCGACGATGTCGAGGGTGGAAATCGCCGGCTTGCCGCGGCCTATCCGGGCGTGCCGTTCTCGAATGGCTTCCTGTGGGCCGAGCCGGGGCACGTCTACCGTCAGGCCCGATCAGGGGATGCGCAAGGCGCGGCGCAGATCGGGACTCGCTAAACGGGGCGACGCTCCGAGCGCTCAGAAAGTCGCGGCCATTGCGGCCAGCCGTCGATGGGCCCTGTCCCGCGCGGCCTCGATCGGCTGTTGCGGTCCCGTGGTTGGCCCGATCGGCACGAAACGGACATTGTCGATACCGATGAAGCGCAGGATGTCGCGCAGGTAAGGCGTTGCCATGTCGATGCGGCCGCGGTTCATGCCGGTGGCGAAGTCGCTGCCACTGGCGAGAATCACCAGCGTCGGCCGGTCCTTGAGCAGTGGGAGATAGCCCTGTGACGGGTCGAACCGGAACGTCAGCCCGGGGCTGGACGATGATGTCGAACCACTGCTTGAGCTTGTAGGGAATGCTGAAGTTCCACATCGGCGTCGAGATCAGCACGCGATCGGCCAACGAAAACCGCAGCGCCATTCGCTCGGCCTCGGCAAAGCTGTCGCGTTGCGTGTCGTTGAAGGCTTGCCCGTTCATCCGAGCATATTTGGCCTCGGCGATGGGGCCTGAGAATTCCGGCATCCGCTCCCGCCAAAGGTCCACGACATCGAGGTCCCAGTCCGGCCGGGCCTGGCGAAAGCCGTCAAGAAAGACGCGCGCGCCGGCACTCGACTCGGAGTCAGGGCGCGGCGAGCAGGAGAGGTGCAAAATCTTTGCCACCGCTCATCCCAACGCCCTGATGACGGCATCCGCCCTCGTGACGATCGCCACGTTCTGCATGGCAAAATTAATCGACGCATTGTGCCAATCGGCGTTCATGGTCGAGCAGCAATCTTCGGGAACGATCATGAAGTAGCCCTTGTCTGCCCCGGTGCGGGCGGTGTGCTCGACCGACATGTTGGTCCAGGCACCGGTGTTGATGATCATGTCGCGCCCGGTCGCCTTGAGGATTGTCTCCAGCCGCGTGCCCTCCCACGCGCTCATCCGCATCTTCTCGACGACGAAATCGCCGGGCCGGGGCTCGAGGCCGGAGACGGGCGCCGCGCCCCAGCTTCCACGCACCATCGCCTTGCTGTCGACGAGGCCTTCGAACAGCGGTGCGTTCAGCGTGACACCCGGCGCACCCGGCTCGACGACGAACCAGACGTGGATGATGGCGACGCCGCGGGCCCGAGCGGTCTCCGCGAGACGGCGGACATTCTCGACGACATGCTGCTGTTTCGCATGACCGGGAGCGCCGGACTCGGCGAACGCGCCGCCGTCCACGATGACGTCGTTCTGCAAATCCTGGATGATCATCGCGCAGCGCTGCGGATCAAGCCGCATGTCGCCGTCAGCGAGGATAGGCGCCGCCGGCGAGGCGCTTGCCGCCTGGCCGCCGCCGCTTCGCCGGCCACTCATATAAGGCTCATGCCGCGGACCGACCTTGGTCGGGATCGCATAGACCGAGTGCGTCGCGGTCAGATACAGCGTGCGGAAATCCGGCCCGCCCCAGGCGAGGTTGGCGACCATCTCGGGCACACGGACCTTGCCGAGCAGCTCGCCGCGCGGCGAATAGACCCAGACGCCGCCGGGCGCGGTGACCCAGACATTGCCGTGCTGATCGCACTTCATGCCGTCGGGCAGGCCGGCTTCGAGCTCGGAGCGGATGCCGCTTGCGAACACCCGCGCATTCGACAGCGAGCCGTCGGCGTTGACGTCGAAGACGCGGATCAGCGCCTGCACGGTGTCGTTGACATAGAGCAGCTTCTCGTCCGGCGAGAAGCACAGGCCGTTCGGCTGGTCGAACAGATTGCGCTCGACCACGAGCTTCGGTTCGCCGCCGGGCACGAGGCGATAGACGCCCTGGAAGCCGAGCTGGCGCGGCCGCTCCACGCCATAGACCGGCATGCGGCCGTACCAGGGGTCCGAGAAATAGATCGCGCCGGAGGAGTGCACGCAGACGTCGTTCGGGCTGTTCAGTTCCTGGCCCTGGAAGTGCGAAGCCAGCACCTCGCGCCGCCCGTCCGGCCGTTCGCGGACTAGCTGCGATGTCGCGTGCTCGCAGACGATCAGATTGAGCTCGGCATCATAGGTCATGCCGTTGCACTTGTTCGAGGGACGCTTGACCTCGGCCACGCCGCGCCGCGCATCCCAGCGCCGGCGCACGTCACCCGGCATGTCCGAGAACAGCAGATAGTGATCGACCGGATGCCAGATCGGTCCCTCCGTGAAGTCAAAGCCGGTGCCGACCTGCGCGACCGGCGCATAGGGGTCGATCAAAGTTTCGAATTCGCTTCGCAAGGTGACGTGCGTCATCGGTCGATCCCCAAGATCATCTCAAGCCGGGAACCAGTTGCGTGCGGGCAAGGACTGCACGATCGGTCCGGGGACCTGATCGTGCAGGCGCCCGACGACGTTGCCGCCTTCGATCTTGGCCGGGCGGTCGTGCACCGGCAGCAGATAGCGCGAATTGCTCAGCAGCTTCTTGATCGAGGCTTTCTCGGCACGCTTGCTGGTGCCATGATTGCCCGTCGTGCGCGGCTCCCAATCGTGGATCTCGTTGAAGGGCGTCACGATCTGGTCGTTGAAATCGTAGATCACGTCGCCGCAGATGGTCGCAATCCCGTCGGCCGTCTCGACGATGACGTTCATCGAGCCCTCCGTATGCGCATTGGCCGCGTCGCAATAGACGCCGGGCATCAGCTCGACCGGGCCGGTGATCTCGAGGTCGAGGAAGCGCAGCGCGCTCTTGGTGTGCAGCCGGTCGATCAGGTGCTTGATGTCGGGCGCCGGATATTGCGGATGCATCAGGCCGGAGACGGAATACTCGAGTTCCTTGCGGTTGAGCACGACGGTCGTGTTCATCGGGAACAGATCGTCCTTGCCGGCGTGGTCGATGTGCAGATGGGTGTGGCACACGAAGCGGACGTCGCCCATGCGCACGCCGTGGCGCGCGAGCTGGTTCTCGATCATGTTCTCGTGGTACTGCAAGCCCCGCATGCCCAGCGTCTCCATGATCTGGTTGGAGCGGTAGCCGGTGTCGACCACGACCGGATATTTCCCCCCGAGGATCAGGAAACCGAGGGTGAGGACGCGGCGGGTGCGACCGCAGTCGCGGCCGAGAACCAGAAAGCTCGATTCCAGCTCGATATCGCCATAGTCCAGGATCTTGATCTCCAGCGCCATTCGTTGCCCTCCCTCATCTGTTTCTTGTCTGTCAAAGCCGGTAGACGCGCCTCGCCGTCGTCTTGAAGATAGCGTCCTGCTGCTCCGCGCTGAACGGCGCGGCGGCCGTGCGAAAGGCGCCGACGAGCTCGCGATAGCTGGTCCACAATTTCTCGATGGGGAAATTGGAGCCGAACAGGCAGCGCTCGGCGCCGAAGATCGCGACGGTGTCGATGAGAACGGCGGCGATGTGCGCGGGATCGTTGCGATGGATGAAGGTGCCGAGCCCGGAGAGCTTTGAGACCACGTTCGCGCAGGCCGCGAGCCGGGCCATGCCGCTGCGCCAGGCGGCGCGGCCACCAGGAGAGAGATCCTCCAGCATGCCGGCATGCTGGAGGATGAAGGTCACGTCGGGGCAGGCTTCGGCCAGCGCTGCGGCATCCGGCATCTGCGGGGTGAACACCTGCAGGTCGAAGCTCCAACCATAGTCGGCGAGGCGCGCGACGTTGCGGCTGATCATCGGATCGGTGCAGAGATCCGGGCGGGCGGCAAAGCGATAGAGCGGGTTCTCGTGCCAGTGCAGCTGCATGCGCACGCCGCGCACCAGCTTGTAGCGCTTCAGGCGATCGAGCTGCGGACGCACGTCGTCCACGGCGAAATTGGCATAGGCGACGATCGCGTGCGGCCAGCCGTGTTCGTCCGCAGTCTGCTGCACCCACGCGGCCTCGTCCTCGAAGCGGTCGTTGGCCCAGTTGGTTTGCACATAGACCGAACGCGTGACGCCGGTATCCTTGAGGTCGTCGAGATATTCCTGGATCGGATAGTCGCGCCGGATCGGCTCATAGGGTCCGAAGATGCGCGGCTGCATGGGGCCGGTCAGCCAGGGCAGGTCGGCCTGCCGCCAGATGTGATGATGGCCGTCGACAATGTCGGTCACGCCGCTCTCCTTCGTCCCAGCGCCAGAATATGCGCGACGATCGACGCGCTCGAACCGCCATCCACGAGGTCATCGACGAAGCGCTCGATGGCGATGAGCGCCTCGGTCTGCGGGTGGAAGCCGGGGCTTGTCGCCAGCGGCGTCAGCCAGCTCAGGCGCCAGGCCCGCCGCGACAATTTCGCGACGGCGTCGCGAAGCGCATCGGTCTCCCCACGCTCGAGTCCATCGGAGACCATGACTACGGCGGCGCCGCGCGCATAGCCGCCGAAGCGGGGCACGGCGAGGAAGGCCTGGAGTGCGTCGCCGATGCGGGTGCCGCCGTCCCAATCGCTGACCAGATGCGCGGCGGCGTTCATGGCCTGCTCGCCGCGCTTCAGTCGCAGCGGGCGGGTGATGCGGGTCAGCCGCGTGCCGAAGGTGAAGACCTCGACACTGGGCGCGGCCTGCACCAGCGCATGCGCGAGCTTCATGTTCTCCTCGGTGCGGCCCTTCATCGAGCCGGAGACGTCGATCAGCAGGAGCATCTTGCGCGGACGCTGGCGCCGCTTCATGTGACCGAGCCGCAGAATCTCGCCGTCGCTGCGGACACTGTCGCGCAAGGTGCGGCGGAGATCGGCAAACGGTCCGCGGCGGGCGCGCATGCGGCGATGGCCGCGCCGTCGCGGCAGGCGCCGCGGTGCCTCCCGCGCCAGGCGGCGCAATGCGTCCGTGCTCGAGGCCGCCCTAAAGCGGCGCTCGACCAGCGCCTCGCTTCGGGTCGCGGTGAGGCCGGACTCATTGGCCTCGTCGGAGAGCAGGGGGGCCTCGTCGCCGCGGCCCTCTTCCTGGAGGCGGACTGTCTCGTCGTCCTCGTCCTCGTCGGCTCGCGCGATGGCCTCGCTGCCGCGGAAGTGGAGATCGAACAGCCGGTCGAAGGTCGCACGGCGCTCGGGCGGCGGCGCCAGCGTCGCGAGGGCGGCTTGCCTGACGTGCTCGATGTCGCGCGGGCCGAGCAGCTCGATCGCGGCGAGGAACGTGGTGGTTTGCTCCGGTGCGACGGCAAAGCCGTTCGCGCGCAGCAGCGGGACGAAGGCGACGAAGATGCGCGCGGCGCGCGGGAGCTGCGGTTCGGCGCTCATGCGGTCGCCTCCGCGAGCATGGCGTCGAGCCGCGGCGAGATGAAATGCAGATCCTCTTCGTCCTTCAGCGCCACGCCGATCGAGCGCTTGAACGCATCCGGCCAGCGGGCGCCGCCCTTGTGCAGCAGCGTCGCGGCCTCGGCCCAGTCGACGGCCTCGGCAATGCCGGGCGCCTTGCTCAGCGGCTCGCGCCGCAGCCTCTCCACGGCTGCGACGACGGCGCGGGCCGTGGCCTCGGCGACGCTGGAGGCGCGCATCATGATGATCCGCGCCTCGCGCTCCGCGGTCGGATAGTCGATCCAGTGATAGACGCAGCGGCGGCGCAAGGCCTCGTGCAGATCGCGCGTCCGGTTCGACGTCAGAACGACCACGGGGCGCTCCGCCGCGCGAACCGTGCCGCGCTCGGGAATCGAGATCTGGAAGTCGGAGAGGAATTCGAGCAGAAACGCCTCGAACTCCTGGTCGGCGCGGTCGATTTCGTCGATCAGCAGCACGGTGGAATCGGGCGCGCGGAGCGCGGCCAGCATGGGACGCTCGATCAGGAAGGTCTCGCCATAGATGTCGATGCTCTCGTCGCCGGCCTGGCGGATCGCCAGCATCTGGCGCGGGTAGTTCCACTCATAGAGTGCGGCAGAGGCGTCGATGCCCTCGTAGCATTGCAGGCGGATCAGGCGGCGGCCGAGCACGGCAGCGATTGCTTTTGCCGCCTCCGTCTTGCCGACGCCTGGCGCGCCTTCCAGCAGCAACGGCTTGCCGAGCGCGAGGCCGAGATAGGCGGCGGTCGCGAGACCCTCGTCGGCGAGATAATAGGCCGCGCGCAGCGCCTTCTCCAGCGCCTCGGGGCTGTCGATGCCGACGATGTTGCTGCGAACCGCCACGGCCGTTCCTCTAGCGCCGTGCCTGCGGCCGCGCGCCGCCCTGGGCCTTGATCGCGCGCAGCACCTTTTCAGGCGTGATCGGCAGGTCGTCGATGCGCACGCCGACGGCATTGAAGATCGCATTGGCGACGGCCGGCAGCACCGGGTTGGCGCACATCTCGCCGGGGCCCTTGGCACCAAAGGGGCCATCGGGAGCGGGACGTTCCAGCACCGCGATATCGTGCGGGCAGATGTCGCCGGGGCCGGGCATCAGATATTCGACGAAGTCGCGGGGGCCGTGAATGGGATCGGGATAATAGGGCTCCGGGGTCTCATAGAGCGCGTGGCTGACGCCCATCCAGGCACCGCCGACCAGTTGCTGCTCGACCAGACGCGGGTTCAGCGCGCGACCGAGCTCATAGGCGGAATCCATCCGGACCATCGCGACATCGCCGGTCTCGTCGTCGACCTCGACCTCGGCGACGAGGCAGGCATGGGCGTAGCAGGTCGCCGGCGACATCTCGCCGGTCTCCGGATCGACGTTGGAAAGGGGAACCAGAAAGATGCCGCGGCCCGAAATGGTCTTGCCCTGCTTGAACTGCGCGGCAATCGCGACGTCCTTGGTCGAGATCGAACGGTGCGGCGCGCCCTTGACGTGAATATTGCCGCGGCCGTCGGTGTCGAGATCGGCGGCATTGACCTCGAGCTCTTCAGCCGCCGCTTCCATCATCACGCCGCGGGCCTCGCGCGCCGCGGCCATCACGGCATTGCCGACCCGATGGGTGCCGCGCGAGGCGAACGAGCCCATGCAGTGCGGGCCGGTGTCGGAATCCGCCGTGTCGACATAGACGTCCTCGACCGGCACGCCCAGCGTCTCGGCGCAGATCTGCCGCGTCACCGATTTCATGCCCTGGCCGAGGTCGATCGACGACAGCGCCACCGTGAACTTGCCGCTGGGATTGGAGTGAACCAGTGCCTGGCTCGGGTCGCCGCCAAGGTTCATGCCGATGGGGTAGTTGATCGACGCCATGCCGCGTCCGCGATGCCTGGTCATGTCAGCGTCTCCTGGTGCCGAACACCGACGAGAACCGCGTCGCGCCGTGCGATGGTGCGGCCGGGCGTGGTGGGGGAGGCGGCGGTGCCGGCGGGGGTGGATCGCGCGGCGGCTCCCGTGTCGTGGTTACGGGTGCACGGTCGTAGCTCGTGCGCTGCTGTGCAGGCGCAGCCGGACGTGCGCGGGACTCCGTTGCGGTCGGCGGGATCACCGCGCGGCTGCCGCCGCCGTCCTTGCGCGAGGAGGCGCGCTTGAACTCGTCGCGGATCGGCCATTTGGCCTTCTCGGCCGCGACCTGAACGCATTCGATCAGCGCGGTGTTCTTGGCCTCGCGCCGGTGCGCCTTCATGTCGCCGTCGCGATAGGCGTTCAGAATGCGAAACTCCATCGGGTCCATGCCGACGAGGTTTGCGAGCTTGTCCATCTGGCATTCGATCGCGAAGTCCATCGCGGTGACGCCGAAGCCGCGCATGGCGGTCGCGGGCGTGCGATTGGTGAAGACGCAATAGACGTCGCCATAGACGTTCGGGATGGTGTAGGGGCCTGGAAGATGGGCGGCGCACTTCACTGCGGCGTAGCTGGAGAGTCGCGTATAGGCGCCGCTGTCGAAAAAAGCGCGGATCTTGCGCGCGACGATGCGGCCGTCGCGCATCACGCCGTCCTTGATGTAGATGCGTTCGGCGCCGCGCGGCGGGCCGTACTGCATCTCCTCCTCGCGCCCGAACACGTAGCGGACGGGGCGTCCGGTCAGCATCGCGCCGAGGATCGCAAGTGGCTCGGTCAACGTGTCCACCTTGCCGCCGAAGCCGCCGCCAACGGTGCCGCCGATGAAGTGGAACGTATTGGAAGGCACGTCCAGAATCTTGGCGCAGGTGTCGACGGAGAAGAACAGCGCCTGGGTCGAGGTGTAGACGACGTAACGGCCGTTGGTGTCGGGTGCCGCAATGGCGCCGTTGGTCTCGGTCGGCGCGTGCTCGATCGGGGACATCTGGTAGCGCTGCTCCAGCACGTGGTCGGCGCTGGCGAGCGCCGCGTCCGCATCGCCGAAGCGCAGGCGCTGGTGATCGTAGACGTCGTGATAGATGAAGGCGTTCTTCGGATAGGTCTCGTTGACCACGGGCGCGCCGGGCTTCAGCGCGTCCTCGACATCGAACACAGTCGGGAGCGGCTCGTAGTCGACCTTGACCCTCGCGATGGCCTCGAACGCTTCGCGCTCGCTGTCGGCGACGATGGCGAGGATCGGCTCGCCCTTGTAGCGGACCTTGTCGACCGCCAGCGACGGCTCGTCATCCTTGCCGAAGTTGATCAGGCTGAGCAGCGTGTTGAGATTGACCGGCACGTCGGTGCCACGGATGATCCGGCGAACGCCGGCCGAACGTTCGGCCTCGGTGGTATCGATGCGACGGATCCTTGCATGGGCCTGGGTCGAGCGTACGACCTTCAGGTGCAGCATGCCTTGCAGCTTGTGATCGTTGAAGTAGCTCGACGTGCCCGTGACATGGCCGAGCATGTCCTGGCGCTGGGTGCCCTTGCCGATCTCCTTGAGGTTATCGTCGCGCTCGTCGGCGAAAATGTCCTTGCGCAGTTCCAGCATGGTTGACCTCAGGCGCTGACCCGGCCGCTCGCTGCGGCCAGGATGGCATTGATGATCGGCTCGTAGCCGGTGCAGCGGCAGATGTTGCCGGAGATGGCTTCAATGACCTCGTCGCGGCTCGGCGAGGGATTGCGGTCGAGCAGCGCCTTGGCGGCCATCAGCATGCCCGGCGTGCAATAGCCGCACTGGGCCGCGAAATGGTCCGCGAAGGCGCGCTGCAGCGGGTGCAGGTTCGGGCCCTGCTTCATGCCGTCGAGCGTCTCGATGGAACGGCCGGCCACCGTCTCCGCCAGCGTCAGGCAGGAGAGATGAAGCTCGCCGTCGATCAGCACACTGCACGTGCCGCAGCCGCCCTGGCCGCAGCCGAATTTCGGCGTCATGTCGCCGATCAACTCGCGCAGCGCCACCAGCAGATTGGTGCCGCCGTCGACGAAGATCGCGACATCGCGGCCGTTGTGACGAAATTGCAGGGGTATCTTGGACATGGCTCTATTCCTGGCCTGACAGCAGGCGCCGCAGATGGACGCCGACGATCTCGCGGCGATACCACGCGCTGCCGAGCGCGTTGTCGGATGGCGACGTTCCCTCGGTCGCCGCGGATGCGGCGGCCGCGATGGTTGCAGCGTCCAGCGAGCGGCCCTCCAGCGCGCGCTCGGCGGCGCGGGCGCGGATCTGGGTCGGCGCCATCGATCCCAGCGCGATCCGAGCGCCCGCGATCCGGCCGCCGCTGATCGGCAGATGCGCGGCAAGCGTGACGACCGAGCCGCCCTTCGGCTTGATGCGGGCGATCTTGCGATAGCGGAACGCGTCGCTGCTCGCCGGCCGGGTGCAAGAAACCGACAGCA
This sequence comes from Bradyrhizobium sp. CCBAU 25360, assembly GCF_028128695.1. Lineage (NCBI taxonomy): Bacteria > Pseudomonadati > Pseudomonadota > Alphaproteobacteria > Hyphomicrobiales > Nitrobacteraceae > Bradyrhizobium > Bradyrhizobium sp. CCBAU 25360. The sequence continues at coordinate 545,682 of NZ_LBJA01000001.1, read as the reverse complement.
CCAGGGTTCCGGCCTGACGTTCGCGCGCCTGCAAGAACTCCTCGATCGGGATGTCGCGGGCACCAAAGCCGCCCGCGACGGCGACGGTCGCATCGAGCGCCAGCAGCGCCACGGTGAAATCGCCGTAGGGAGCTTGGGCAAAAAGATTGCCGCCGACCGTGCCCATGTTGCGCACGGCGGGACCGCCGATCGAGCGGGCGGGCGCGTGCAGGAAGGCGAGGTCCCGCTCAGCAAGGATGCGCGCGAAGGTGACGCCGGCGCCGAGCGTGATGCGCGGTCCCGAGGCGTCGATCCGGGTCAGCGCCTGATCGTTGGCGCGGACCACGATCGAGATCGCGACATCGCCCTCGTTCAATGCCCGCATCACCAGCGTGCCGCCGCCGAGATAGCGCGCGCTGCGGTCCGAGGACAATGCCCCCGCCGCCTCGCTGGCGCTTGCAAACGTCTTCACTGTCACGGCCATGACTATGCGGCCTCCCTCAGATGCCGGCGGATTGCCTCGAATCCAGCCTGGTAAATGTCTTCCGCGACCATGTGGGTGATGCGGTCCCGATCTTCCGGCTTGGTGGTGAAGCGGGATTCCCAGTGCCAGAAGGTGCGGTCGCCGTCGGTGACCGGCAGCAGCCTGACATGGGCGACGTAGTTGAACATCGGCACCGGCGTGTCGAGCAGGCAATAGCTGAAGGACTGCTCCAGGTCCGACAGCGCCAGCAATTGCTCGCGCAGCTCGGAGCCGTCGTTGAGCTTGAACCGCCTGATGCAGCCGATCCTGTCGGAGGACTGCGCGCGTTCGATCGACGAGGTCGCGACAACCGGATGCCAGCGATCGTGCCCGTTGAAATCGCGCAGCACGGTCCACACCGTATCGGTCGGTGCGTCCAGGATCGTGCTCTTGACGACATGCGGCACGGTCAGCCTCCGAACACGCGCTTGAGCGCATCAAATCCGCCCTGGAACACGCCGCCGCCGATATTGCTGACGAGCTCGGTCTCCCGCTCCGGCGCGCAGTCGAATTCGGCGGTCCATTCCATGAAGGTCTGGTCGCCGTCGGTGACGGGGGTGAGCCGCAGGGTTGCGACATAGTTCTCGACACCCATCGGCGATTCCAGGATCGAATAGGTGCAGAACATGTCGTAGTCGGAGAGGCCGAGCAGCTTCTCGCGGATGCGGTCGCCGTTGCGCAGGCGAAAATCTCGCACACAACCGATCTTGTCGGCGGGCTCGCCGCCCTCGATGCGGCTTTCGGCGATCGCCGGATGCCAGTTCGGCAAGCCATTGAAATCGCGCACCCGCGCCCAGACGCGGTCGTTGCGGGCATTGACGACGGTGGAGACGTAGACGCGAGCCATGGCGCGACCTCAGCTCTTCTTCCGCGGCCCGCGCTCGGCCGGCGGTTCCCCACCTTCGGCCGAGGGGGCCGGCGAGGCCGCCGGCTTGTCGCCGCCACCTCCGCCTCCGCCGCTCTTGCGCGCGGACTCCTTGATCCCCTGCATGTCACGGGCTTCGCGGATCAGGCCCGGCATTTTGGAGAGACTGCCGCCTTCGACGCCGATGTCCGACAGGATCGAGTCGATTAGCGGCGCCTGGACGCGATAGCGCAGGGCGGAGTCGATGACTTCGTCGGTGGCGCTGCGGCCGCCATTGCCGCCGTGGCCGTTGCCGTTGAGGCCGTCGACCTGGAGGATGCGGATGCCCTCGATCTTCTCCATCGGCTTGACGCTCTCGCGGACGATGCCCTCGATCCGGTCGAGCAGCTTGCGGCGGAACAGCGAGTAGCGCGCCTGATCGGTCAGCACGTTCTCGGCCTCGTTCAGCATCCGCTGCGCTTCGGCCTCGACGGCGGCGCGCACGCGCTCGGCTTCCGCGGCGATCCGGGTCTCCTCGGCCTGTTTCTCGGCGAGCAGCACCTCGACCGTCTTGCGCCGCTTGGCGATCTCGCTCTCGCGCGCGGTAATGACGCGCTCGGTGGCTTCGGTCGCGCGCATCCGCGCTTCCTCGGCCGACGCCTTGGCGGCGGACTCTTCGAGAGACTTCAGATGGATGGCGATGGCCTTCTCCATCAGGACGGTCTCGACCTCCTTCTCGCGGTTGACCTCGAGCTTGCGCAGCTCGCGCTCGCGGCCGACGCGGGCTTCGTCGAGGCCGCGGTCGGATGCGATGCGCGCGCGCTCGACCTCCTCGCGAGAGGCGATCTCGGCCTCCTGCAGCGACTGCACCCGGGCGACTTCGAGCTGCTCGATCGAGCGCCGCCGCTCGATCCGGGCCGCTTCCAGCGCCTGCTCGCGCGACACGTCCGTGGTCTCGACCTCCTTGCGCGCGACGATCTCGGCCTGCCGGACCTGGCGATCGGCATCGATCCGCTCGGACTTCTTGGTCGACAGTGCGATGACGCGGTCCTCGTCGGCGATCTCGATCGCCTTCTTCTGCTCGATGTTGAGCACCTCGCGCTTCTTGGAGGAATTGATGCGCTCGGCCTCGAGCGCCAGATCGACCGTGATGCGCTGGCGCTCGATGGCGTCGCGCCGCTTCAGCTCGGCCGCCTCCAGCACGCCGGTGCGCTCGATCTCGAGCGAACGCGTATCGCGCTCGGCCTGGATGCGCTCGGCCGCGACCGCCTTCTCCTGGGCGATGCGGGCCGCCTCGATCGCCTCGCGCGAGGCGATGTCGGCCTCCTCGACGGCGCGGTTGCGGGCGATCTCCAGCGAGCGCACGCGCTCCTCCTGGGCGATCCGGCTGGCCTCGGTGGTCTCGCGCGCCGCAATGCCGGCGACGTCGAGTGCCTGGTTGCGCTCGATCTCCAGCTGCCGCGTGTTCTGCTCGGCGGCGATGCGCTCGGCGGCGAGCGTCCGCTCGCGGGCGATGCGGGCGGCCTCGACCGCGCGCTGCGCCTCGATCTCGGCCTCCTGGATGGTGCGAACCTGCTGGATCTCCAGCGCGCGGGTGCGCTCGTCCGAGGAGATGCGCTCGACATTGACGATCAGCGTCTGGGCGATGCGGGCCTTCTCGGTGGCCTCACGGGCGGCGATCTCGGCCTCGTCGACCGCGCGGGTGCGCTCGATCTCGCGGCGGCGCGTTTCCTCCTCGTTGGCGATGCGGGCATCGGTGACGACGCGGTCCTGCTGGATCCGCGCCTTCTCGATGGCTTCGCGCGCCGCGATCTCGGCTTCCTCGACCGTGCGCATCCGCTCGATCTCGCGCTGGCGCACCTCGCGCTCGGATGCGATCCGCGTGGTGTCGATCGAGCGCTGGTTGGCGATCCTCGTCTTCTCGATCTCCTCGCGTGCCAGCAGCTCCTTTTCCTCGATGGTGCGGGTCCGCTCGATCTCCTTCTGGCGGGTTTCGCGCTCGGAGGCGATGCGGGCTTCCGCAATCGCCTGGTCGTTGGCGATGCGGGCGCGCTCGATGGCTTCGCGCGCGGAGATCTGCGCCTGCTCGGCCTCGGTTTCGCGCAGCGCCCGTTCGCGGGCGACTTCCGTGCGCTGAAGCGCGCGGCGCATCTCGATGTCGCGTTCCTGCTCCAGCCGCGCGGTCTCGCTCTCGCGCTCGATCTCCAGCGCCTGCCGCTCGGCCTCCAGGTTGCGGGCGCGGATCTTGATCATCGAGTCCTGCTCGATGTCGTTGCGCAGCTTCCGCTTGGCCTCGATGTCCTGCATCAGCTGGGTCAGGCCTTCGGCGTCGAACCGGTTCGAGGGGTTGAAGAATTCGAGATCGGTCTGGTCGAGATCGGTGATGGCGACCGACTCCAGCTCGAGGCCGTTCTGAGCGAGGGCCTCCGCCGCGTTGGCCTTGACGCGGGCGACATACTCGCCGCGCTGCTCGTGCATCTGCTCGAGGGTCATTTCGGAGGCGATTGAACGGATCGCCGAGATGAACTTGCCGGCGAGGAGGGCATGCAGTTGCCCCGGCTCCATGGTGCGGCGGCCGAGGGTGGCGGCCGCGATGGACACCGCTTCGCGGGTCGCCTGGACGCGGACGTAGAAATCGGCCTCGATGTCGACGCGCATGCGGTCGCGGGTGATGACGGCGTCCTGCCGGGAGCGCACGATGCCCATCGGCAGCACGTTCATGTTGACCGGCGTGTAATCGTGGATGAACGGCAGCACGAACGCGCCGCCATTGATCACCACGCGCTCGCCGAGGAAACCGGTCCGGACGAACGATGTCTCCTTGGAGGAGCGGTGATAGAGCCAGTTCACGATATAGACGCCGACCACGATCACGACGATCGCGACGATCAGCCAGAGGATCAATTCACCGACGAGCATCCCCGACATCTTTTCCTCCCTCGAACCTTCAGGCGTTATCGCGCGCCGATCGCCTTGAATTGACGTACCTGCTCCGTCAACGCCCGCTCCACGGGAAGCCGTTCCATCGAGGAGGCCCCGTAGAAGCCGTGGCAATGGCGGGTGTTCTTCATGATGAAATCGGCGTCGGCGGGATCCGCGATCGGGCCGCCATGCGCCAGCACCAGGATGTCGGGATTGACGCTGAGCGCGGCGGAGGCCCAGGTGTCGATCTGCGCCGGACAGTCCTTCAGCTTCAACGCGGTCTGCGCGCCGATCGAGCCGCCGGTCGTCAAGCCCATGTGGCAGACGACGATGTCGGCGCCGGCGATCGCCATCGCGGCGGCTTCCTTCTCGCTGAACACATAGGGCGTCGTCAGCATGTCCTTGTCGTGCGCCTTGGCGATCATGTCGATCTCGAGCGCGTAGGACATGCCGGTCTCTTCGAGATTGGCGCGGAAGGTGCCGTCGATCAGGCCGACGGTCGGAAAGTTCTGCACGCCTGCGAAGCCGAGCGCCTTCAGCTGGTCGAGAAACGCGTCCATGTCGCGGAACGGATCGGTGCCGTTGACGCCCGCGAGCACCGGCGTCCTCGTGACCACGGGCAGCACTTCGCCGGCCATCTCCAGCACGATGGCGTTGGCATCGCCGTAAGCCATCAGGCCCGCGAGCGAGCCGCGTCCGGCCATGCGGTAGCGTCCGGAATTGTAGATCACGATGAGATCGACGCCGCCGGCCTCCTCGCATTTGGCTGACAGGCCGGTGCCGGCGCCGCCGCCGACGATCGGCTCGCCGCGCTTCGCCATCTCGCGGAACCGCCTCAGAAGTGCTGCGCGTTCAAACCTTGGCATCGCTCACCTCGCTAGTCTCCGCCGCGTGCCCGTGCGGCCGAACAGGGTTCGGAACGCACCGACGATGGCGGCGGCGAAATCGGGATCGTTGATGTTCTTGGGCGTGCGGATGAGCTGGCGATGGCCGGTCTGCCGCACGGTGCGCTCCAGCGTGCGGAACAGCGCGGCATCGGCGTCCGGATCCCAGAACGGCTGGCCCCGCGCATCGAGCGCGGAGACGCCGCCCTCGGGCAGGAAGAAGCGCACCGGGCCGTCCATCTGGTTGAGCCGCTCGCCGATCCAGCGGCCGACGCGCTCGTTCTCTTCCACGTTCGTCCGCATCAACGTCACTTGCGGATTGTGGACGTGGAATTTGCGGCCGCGGTAGCGCTCGGGAATGGTGTCGGGCGCGCCGAAATTGACCATGTCGAGTGCGCCGACCGAGCCGACATAGGGGATACGCGTGCGGATGATCGCACCGAAGCGGTCCTCGGTTGCGGGAAACACGCCGCCCATCAGGAGATCGCAGACCTCCGTCGTGGTGAGGTCGATGATGCCGGCGAGCTGGCCGGACTCGACGAGTTTCTCCATGGAACGGCCGCCGACGCCGGTGGCATGGAAGACCAGGCACTCGACATCGTCGCGCAGCTCGGCGGCGATCTTCTGCACCGCCGGCGTCGTCACGCCGAACATGGTGATGCCGACCGAAGGCAGGCCGCCAGCCTCCCGTGCCGTCGCGGCGCGCGCATCCAGCCGCGCCTTGACCATGCCGGCAAGCGCATGGGCGCCGTTGGCCAGCACCGCGCGCGAGATCGAGTTCAAGCCCTGCACGTCGGTGACCGAGTGCATCATGGTGATGTCGGCCGGGCCGACATAGGGCCCGACATCGCCGGATGCGACGGAGGAGATGATCAGCTTCGGGACGCCGACCGGAAGCGCGCGCATCCCGGGGGCAACCAGCGACGCCGCGCCCGACCCGCCCGCCGTGATCACGCCGACGACATTGCCCTGGCGCCGTAGCCAGCTCGCGAACGCATCGGCCATCGCGGTCACGGCCGCGCCGCGGTCGGGGCCGAATACCGCGGCACCGCCGCGGCCGTGGTTGAGGGCGATCTCCTGCGCGGAGACATCGCAGCTGGAATGCTTGCCGCTGGTCGAGACGTCGACCAGCCGCGTACGCAGGCCGGTTTCGGCGATGATGTCGCGGATGAAGCGCAGCTCGAGGCCCTTGGTGTCGAGCGTGCCGACGACCAGGACGACAGGCGGGCCCGCGGTCTGCGCCGCCATCGGCTCGCGCTTGCGCCTTGCCGTCTCGTCGAGCCGCGCGATTTGCGTCGAGAGCGTGCGGGCTGCGGCCTCGATGCGGGCGATCGGCACCGGCTGCGACCACCGCGTCGGCAGTGTCGGATTGGAGACGTAGATGCGGATCGGCCCGTCGCGGCGTGGCGCCGGCGCCGGTTTGGCGTCCGGGCCGGATGGGGGGATGTCGAGATCCGGCTCGAGCTCGGCGTGAAGCCCGACGCCGAGCAGGCGTTGCTGGAGCTCGCGGTCGGCGGCGAGCCGCGCGGAGTCGATGATGCGATTGATGCGGCCGTTGACCATGATGGCGACGTTGCGCGAGACCGCGGTGGCGACGCCGATATTCTGCTCGATCACGAGCACGGACATGTCGCCGTCCTCACCGAGCCGCAGCAGCATCTCCTCGACCTGCGCCACGATGACGGGCGCAAGTCCCTCGGTCGGCTCGTCCATGATCAGCAAATGCGGATTGGTGAGCAGCGCGCGCGAGATCGCCAGCATCTGCTGCTCGCCGCCGGAGAGCTGGCCGCCGCCGTGATCCCTTCGCTCGGCAAGGCGCGGGAAGGTGTCGTAGATGCGCTCGACCGTCCAGGCGCCGGAGCGCATGCCGCCGGCCAGCCGCAAATGCTCGTCGACGCTGAGCGAGCGCCACAGGCGGCGCCCCTGCGGTACGTAGCCGACGCCGAGCCGGGCGATCTGGGCGGGCGGCCGCCTTGTGATGTCCGCGCCGCGGACACGGATCGACCCGCCGCTGACGCCGACCAGCCCCATGATCGCCTTGCACAGCGTGGTCTTGCCCATGCCGTTGCGGCCGACGACGGAGAACACGCCGCTCTCGAGCGTGAGGTCGACGCTTTGCAGCGCGTGCGAGTGCCCGTAATAGACGTCGAGCCCGCGGACCTCGAGCCCGGCGGCGGAGCGACGGGCCTCATTCATGGCCGCCTCCGAGATAAAGCTCCTGCACCTCGGGGTCGGACTGGATCTCCTCCGGCAGGCCCTCCTTGAAGATGCGGCCGTTGTGCATCATCGTGACGCTCTCGACGACGCGCAAGGCGACGTCCATGTCGTGCTCGATGATGATGTAGCCGATATGCGCCGGCAGCGAGGTCAGGATCTCGATCAGCTCGGCCCGTTCGGTCGGCGACAGGCCCGCGGCCGGCTCGTCGAACAGGACGAAGCGCGGGGCGCCGGCGAGCGCGAGCGCGATCTCGAGCTGGCGCTGCTGGCCGTGCGCGAGCTCCGCCACGCGCTGGTCTTTCACGGCGGCCAGATGCACGGCCTGGACGAGGTTGTCGGCCGCATGCATCAGGGCATCGTTCTGTCCCGGCCGCAGCAACGAGAAGCGTCCGCGCGAGACGCCGCGGCAGGCGAGATAGACATTGTCCTGCACGGTGAGGCCGGGAAACAAGGCCGAGATCTGGTAGGTCCGGCGCAGCCCGCGGCGGATGCGTTCATAGGGCGGGAAATGCGTGACGTCCTCGCCGAAGAAGCGGATCGTGCCGGAGGAGGGCGCGAAGTCGCCGGTGATGCAGTTGAACAACGTGGTCTTGCCGGCGCCGTTGGAGCCGAGCACGGCGCGGCGTTCGCCGGGCCGCACGGTGATGGTGACGTCGGTCAGCGCCGCGAGCGCGCCGAACAACCGCGTCACGCCGCGCAGCTCCAGCGCGGCGCCGGCGCCGACGGCCGAGAGGCGTTGGGCGACGCTATCCATGGCCGCGTCCTCCGCCCGGTCGATTTGCGGCAGGACGCCGGCTCTGGCGCCAGCGCTGCCACAGGCCGATGACGCCGTCCGAGGACCAGAACACGATGGCGAGGAAACCGAGACCGATCAGCAGGCGGAAGCGGTTGCCGTCGAGGCCGAGCCTGACAAGGAAGTCGAGCGCGAAGGTGCGCAGCAGCACGAAGATCAGCGCGCCGATGAAGGGACCGATCGGACGCGTGATGCCGCCGACGACGGCGATGATCAGCACGTCGATGCAGGCCCCGACGCTGACCGAGCCCGGCGAGATCTGGCGGTAGTTCCAGACCTGGAGGACGCCGGCGAGTGCCGCCACGAAGGAGGCGAAGGCATAGGCGGCGACGCGGTGCGCATTGACGTTGAAGCCGAGCGCCGCCATGCGCCTGGGATTGTCGCGCACGCCCTGAAGGGCGAGGCCGAACGGGGCGCGCGAAAGATATTCGACGGCGAAATAGCACAGCGCGGCAACCGCGAGCACGATATAGTAGAAGGGAATGTCGGCGCGCCAGTTCACGCCCCAGAAGTGCGGCGTCGCCACGGTGTTGATGCCGGTATGGCCGTTGAAAATCGCCCAGTTCTGGTTGGTGAAATAGTAGAAGGCCGCTCCGATCGCGAGCGTGATCATGATGGTGTAGATGCCTTCGGTGCGCACCGCGAGCGCGCCGCCGAGCGTGCCGAAGGCGGTCGCCAGCGCCAGCGCCATGGGGACCGCGAGCCACCACGGCCAGCCCAGGCTGATATTGGCGTTGCCGCTGACGCCGAACACGGCGACCATGTAGGCGGAGAAGCCCGCGATGGTGAGCTGCATCAGGCTGACCATGCCGCCATAGCCGGCAAGGAACATCAGGCTGAGCGCCATGATGCCGAGAATCAGCGTGGTCGCGAAGATCTCGATCAGGAAGAAGCCGCTCGCGATCAACGGCATGATCAGGAGAATGATCGCGACGATCCAGGCGGCGGGATTGTTGATCTCCGGCCATGTCCGCGCCGGGCGCTGCGCAACATCGGCGGGGCGAACGGTAACGCGGGCATCGTGGGCGAGCGACATGTCAGCGCCTCGCCAACAGGCCTTGCGGCCGGATCGCCAACACGAGCACCATGATCAGGAAGGTCACGACGATGGCATAGGTCGGGATGTAGACCGAGCCGAGCTGTTCGGCGAGGCCGATGATCAGCGCGCCGAGCGCCGCGCCGGGGATCGAGCCCATGCCGCCCACGATCACGACGACGAGGGAGGCGAGCAGGAAGCGGATGTCCTCGCCCGGGGATAATGACTGGAAGGTGCCGCCGACGACGCCGGCGATGCCGGCAAGTCCTGCGCCGAACGCGAACACCGCCACGAAGACGAGCTGGATGCGCACCCCGGTCGCGGCGAGGATATCGCGGTCGTCGACGCCGGCGCGGATGATCATGCCGGCGCGGGTGCGATTGAGCGCGAGCCACATCGCCACGCCGATCACGACGGAGGCGGCGAAGATCACCAGCCGCACCAGGGGATATCGGAGATAGACCGGCTCGCCCGAGGATTTGATCGCCGTGACCAGCGGCAGCTCGATGGGGCCGATCAGCCAGTTCGGCGTCTGGATCTGGTAGAAGTCGCCGCCACAGGCCCACAGCATGAGATCGGCGAACACGATCGAAAGCCCGATCGTCACCATGGTCTGCCTGAGGTCCTGTCCCTCCATCCGGCGGAACACGATCAACTGGAGCAGGACGCCGACCAGGGCGGTGAGGATGAAGGCGACGATGAAGCTGAGCAGCCAGGAGCCGGTCGCCGTGCTGACGGCGTAGCCGACATAGCCGCCGAACAGATAGAGCGAGCCGTGCGCGAGGTTGACGTTGCGCATCAGGCCGAAGATCAGCGTGAAGCCGCTGGCGACGAGGAAGTAGAGTCCGCCGAGCGTGATGCCGTTGAAGACCGCGTTGAGGAAGACGCGCTTGCGGCCGATGGCCTCTTCCAGGCCCGGCGGCCAGACCGCGAAGACCAGCCACAGCCCGACGGCAATGGCAATGATCGAGATCAGCGCCCAGGCCGGATGGCGTTCGACGAAGCGGCTCATGCTCTCGCCTCGTATCGCTTGCGGCGGGGCAATGGCATATCGTAAGCGGATTTTCCGCGGCCCATCCTTCGAGACGCCCGCTTTGGCGGGCTCCTCAGGATGAGGGCAGAGTATGCGGCAGCAATTTCAGCGGGGTCGATGCCGATTAGCCTCATCCTGAGGAGACCGCGCAGCGATCGTCTCGAAGGAGGAGGCGCTTGTTCAGGCGGCTCCAGGAGATCGTGTGCGATTGCGCTCGCGCGTGCGGAGAGAGGTCGCGCCGAGCACGCGGGTTCACCCCAACCCTCTCCCTGCAAGCGGGGCGAGGGGGCATGCAAGCCGTTGCCGGCTGCTGCTGGCCCTGCCATGGACGCACGTCCTCCCTGGACTCGCGACCCTCTTTCGGGATCGCGTTGCCCGCATCCTAGCGGGGCTGCGAGGGCGACGTTTGATCGTGAGTATCTTTTCGTGGCCCGCGCTCAGGCGCGCAAAATCTTGGCTGCGCGTCGATAATCGGTCGGGGCCATTCCCACATTGGCGGCGAAGAAGCGGGTGAAGCCGCTCTGCGAGGAGAAGCCGAGATCGAAGCCGATATCGGCGATCGGAGTCTCGCTTGCCACCAGCGCTTCGAGCGCATGTTCCATGATCAGCGTGTTGAGATAGAGGTTCGGCGTCACGCCGGTCTGGACGCGGAACAGCCGGTAGAAATGCGGTCGCGACAGTCCGGATTCCCGCGCGATCGTATCGAGCTCGATCTCGGCGCCGGGGCTCTCCGACATCATCTTGATGCATTTGCGCACGCGGAAATCGGTGACGGAGCCGTTTGCGCGTGGATCGCGCGCGATCTCGGCCTGCTGCCAGCTTTCGTCGTAGCAGATGTCGATCAGCCGCCGCAGCTCGGAATCGAGGCTGGAGAGCGATGGTGCGCCGCACACGAGCGCGGCCGTCCGCCTGATGTGCTTGTCCAGCGCCGGCGTGCGCCGGAACTGGGTGCGGCCGAAACGCATCCGGTGGGTGCCGGAGGCATCGGGTGCAAACCATTCGGCATTGACATAGAGCACGAAGAAGATCGCGCCGCCGTCGAGATCGGCGGGCAGGAAATTATGCGGCTCCCAGGGATTGACCGCGACGACGGACGTCTCGTTGAGATCGTGGTGTCCCTCGGAGACGTCGATGCATGCCGGCATGCCGCCAACATGGAAGATCAGATGACCTTCACGATGGGCGTGGATATTGAAAGGGCGGTTCAACTGATAAACCGTCGCCCGGCCGAACCGGCCGTGGAAGACGGCGAGCGCACGGCTCATGCCTTCCCCTCCCGAATGTTCTTGTCTTTTCGCTCAGCGTTCAACAACGCCGACGAGATTGCAAGAGCGGAGAGCGACCGCGTCAGCAAGTCGCTCCCCGGGTTGTGCATCGCGGAGGTGATGCGTCAGTATTTCTTACATTCCGGCACGGTGCGGCTCGGCAGCCCGATCTTGGAGAAGACGGCCGGATCGTAGCCGAGCGTCTGGTTCACGTTCGGGATCACCTTCACGACCTTGCTGAACAGCGCGCCCTTGCCGTCATCGACGACTTCGGTGACGAAGTTGGTGCCGATCGCCTGCCGGTTGGAGTCGAGCTTGATCTTGCCGTTCGGCGCATCGATTTCGATTTTGGCGAGGGCTTCCTTGTACTTGGCCTGGTTGTTGGAGAGATCGCCATTGACCTCACGCAGCGCCAGGATCAGGGCCATGGTCGAGCCGTAATAGTTGGTGGCGAGCAGTGACGGGCTCGGGAAGCGCTTGTTCGGCGGGAAGGCGTCCTGATAGGCCTTCACGAATTTCTGCCAGCCCGGATCCTCCCAGGTATCGGCCTGGCCGCTCGCCGCGATGGTGCCGACCAGGGCGTTCTTGGCGTTGCCCTTCGACGACAGGATGGTCTGGTCGATCATGATGGAACCGCCCATCAGATGCGCCTTGCCGCCGGCCTGCTGGTACTGGTTGAGGAAGTTGACGGCATCGGCGCCGCCAAGCCCGAGATAGATCGCGTCGACGTCGTCGGGCAGTGCGGCGATGACCGAGGCGAAATCCTTGGTGCCGAGCGGCACCCATTGCCGGTTGGTGACCTGTCCGCCGGCGCCGCAGAACTCGAGCACGAGGCCGAACACCTGGGTGTAGATGAAGGAATAGTCCTCGCCGACGGTCGCGATCTTGCGATACTTCTTGTCCTCAAATGCGTATTTGCCGAGGCCGACCTGCCATTGCGCGCCGTCCATGTTGTAGCGGAAGAAGTTCGGGGCAGGATCGACATAAGTGGTTTCCTGCGCGCCGGAGGCTGCGTTGATGAAGGTCAGCTCCGGATGGGTCTTTGCGAAGTTCTTCACCGCGATGCCTTCGTCGCCGGAGAGCGGCGACAGCAGGATCTGCACCTTGTCCTGCTCGATCAGCTTGCGCACGGCGCGCACCGCGCTGTCCGGCGTTGCGTCGGTCGAGGCGACGATGAATTCGAGCTCCTTGTCGCCGACCTTCTTGCCGAGGACGTTGAGTGCCGTCTGGTGGCCGCGCATGCCGTCCTCGCCGAGCACCGTGTAGGTGCCTTCGAGGGTTGCGGTTACGCCCACCTTGATCTTTTCCTGGGCGATCGCTGCGCTTGAAAGAAACAAGCTGCTCAGCGCGAGCAGTCCCACACTGCATTTCGACATTGTGCTCCTCCCTGTGTGTCGTCTTTTGTCGCCGCGTGGCTCTCGAAAGGCCCGCGGCTTTGATGGGAAAGCTAACCGAAGTCGGATGCGGTGCATCCGTTAGCGCCTCCTTTGGTTTGACGGGCAGTCTCATTTTTGAATGGTGCGGCGCAAATGGTTCCGCGGTGCAACAGGCTGTCACAGGAACGCTTCGGGCGGGGCTCCGTTAGCGGAGCGAATTGCTGGAGCTGTCCATGATCGAATACCCCAAGCCGCCTTATCCTTCGCAACAGCAGCCGATGCCTGGTTCGACGGGTGCGATGAATCCACGCCCCGATCATGGCGAGGAGAGCTACAGAGGCTCAGGACGTTTGGCCGGAAAGAAGGCGCTCATCACCGGTGGTGACAGCGGCATCGGCCGAGCGGTCGCGATCGCCTATGCCCGTGAGGGCGCGGACATCGTCATCTCCTATCTGAACGAGGACGAGGATGCAGCCGAGGTCAAGGCGCTGGTGGAGCAAGCGGGACGCAAGGCGATCCTGATTCCCGGCGACATCAGCAATCCCGAGCACTGCTGGTCGATCGTGCGTCGCACCGTCGAGGAGCTCGGTGGGATCGATATCCTCGTCAACAATGCCGCCCACCAGGCCACGTTCAAGGACATCGCCGACATCAGCGACGAGGAGTGGCAGCGCACGTTCGAGACCAACATCCACGCCATGTTCTATCTGACCAAGGCCGCCGTGCCTCACATGCGGCCGGGCGCTGCGATCATCAACACGGCGTCGGTGAACTCCGACATGCCGAACCCGACCTTGCTGGCTTACGCCACGACCAAGGGCGCCATCCAGAATTTCACGGGTGGGCTGGCGCAGATGCTGGCCGAGAAAGGCATTCGGGTCAACGCCGTGGCTCCGGGGCCGATCTGGACGCCGCTGATCCCGTCGACGATGTCGGAGGAAAGGGTCAAGAATTTCGGCAAGCAGGTCCCGATGCAGCGCGCCGGCCAGCCGGCCGAGCTCGCGACCGCCTATGTCATGCTGGCCGATCCGCTCTCGAGCTTCACCTCGGGGGCCACCTTGGCCGTCACCGGCGGGAAGCCGTTCATCTGATTGAAGGTGCCTCGTCAGCGTCTTGAGAGCACGAGGATCGTGGCGGCGCCGGAGGCCGGGCTGCCACGTCCTGGCCAGCAGATCGATCAGGCGGCGTTGGACGCCTTGGCGTTGACGCCCTTGCGGAGCGCCACCGTGTTCAGCTTGGTGTTGGCGGCCTTCTCTTCGTTCAAATTGGTCGTGAGGAAGCGCACGATGTCGTCGTGGCCGAGCTCCTGCGCCCAGGCGATCAGCGTGCCGTAGCGGCACATCTCGTAGTGCTCGACGGCCTGCGCGTTGGCCACGATCGCGGCATCGAGCACGGCCTTGTCCTCGATCTCGCCGGCGGTCGCGTCGGCTTCCTCGATGAGGCCGTCGATGGCGGGGCACTGCGTGCCGCTGGGCTCCTTGTCGAGCTTGGCGAACACCTTGTTGAGCCGTTCCACCTGCTTGTTGGTCTCGTCCAGATGAGCCTTCAGGCCGGCGACGAGATCCCTGTTGGTCGCCTTGTCGATCATCTTCGGCAGCGCCTTCAGGATCTGCTGCTCCGCGTAATAGATGTCCTGCAACCCGTGCAGCAGCAGGTCTTCCATCGATTTGATGTCCTTGGTGAAGAATCCCATAAAAGACGCCTCCTTTTCACAATGATGACACTGGAACGCTGCGCGGCCGCAGCTGTTCCATTCCTGTGTGCAGACCAGGAGGGCCGAATGAGCGACGGAATTGATCATCTTGCGGGCTTGCTCGGCCGCGCGGCGATGGACGTGTGGGGCGACATGCCTCGCGACATCCAGGAAGCGCTGTTCGAGACGGCCATGAAGGGGCGCGAGCCCGAGCGCGAGGAGCTCGCGCGGCTGTTGCACGAGCGGCACCCGCGTACGCTTCATCCGGCCCGGCCGGGATGATGCAGCGACTGGAACCAACACACGCGCCGCCGATTGGTAAATTGAGCGACGCGCCGCCGAATGGTCCGCATGAGGCCGCGGGAGGTGCATCGCTCGACGGTTGGAAAATTTGTGAGTCGATCGCCGTGACTGAGATGAACATCGGAAAATGGTACGACCCGATCTCGGAACGGTGGATCGCGCCGCGTGAAGCGCGCACCATCGCCGGCTATGGTCAGTCCGGCGCCGATAAGGTGACGGAGAGCCACGAGAGACGCGAGGCGCAGCGGATCTGGCAGCTGTTGGTGGATTGCTGCGCAGGTGAGTGATGCCGTCCTTGGCGGCAGGCGCCACTATTTATAGCGCTCCTCCGGCGTCATCACGCTCGCGTCATCGATGCCGCAAGCAACGAAACCGTCAATTCGGACAGGGTTGCCCCGCCGCTCCCCACATCGCCATGTCCTTGACGTGGTCCTCGAAGGTGCCGGGCGGCGTCGAGCGGCCGGCTCCCGGTGCCCAGCCACGAGGAATGAAACCGTTCAACGAAGCGTCGTGCCGCAAATGGTCGACGAGGCCGGCGGCGTCGCGACCGCCGTTGCGCTTGGGATCCTTCATTTGCGCGCAAATCTCAGCGCCACTCTTGCCGAACCAGATGAAGGCCACTGGGGCGAGCTGCCAGTCGATGCCGGCGCGCGGCGGCGCCGGGGCCGGTTCGTTCGCCTGGGTGGAGGTCATGTGACAGGTCGAGCAGGGGATCGCCTCCGTGCCGATGCGGCTCGCTCCGCCGTGGATGTTCATCCCGTGCACGCGCGGCTTGGTTTCGCCCGCCGGCGTCCATATCGGGATCGCCTTGGCATCGACGTGGCAGTTGGCGCAACGCGGATGGGTCACCACGGCTTCGATCCGCTTCCAGGCCGCCAGTCCCTCGGCGCGGCTGACGCTGCCGGTCGGCAGCGCAGGCCTGGCGGTCTCGTCCTTGGCCGCGACGATCCCGGTGAGGACGGCGATTGATGAGGCGGCGAGAACGACGGCGATCAGAGACCTGTTCATGGCTTGCCTCACACGAAATCGATGAACTTGTTGAACGGCATTTCGCGGATGCGCTTTCCGGTCGCTGCGAAGATCGCATTGGCGAGCGCGGGGGCGGCAGGTGGAACGGGTGGCTCGCCGACACCTCTCACTTTGGGATCGTTCTCGAGCCCGCGGACCTCGATGACGGGACATTGGTAGATCCGCATGGCTTCGTGATGGTTGTAATTGGTCTGCTGCACCGCGCCCTTTGCGTAAGTGAGCTCGCAATTGATGGCATGGCCGAGCCCCCAGACGACGCCGCCTTGCACCTGGTTCTCGAAATTGACGGGATCGATGACCTTGCCGACGTCGACGGCGACCCAGACCCTGTCGATCTTGATGCCTCGGTCCGTCGCCGTCACCTCGACGACTTCGGCCGCCGGCGTCCCGAAGGACTCGACGAATGCGACGCCCCGGCCTCTGCCCTTGCCGAGCGGTCCCTTCCAATCCGACATCTCCGCCACCGTCTCCAGCAGCTTGCGGTAAGTCGGCACGGCGCACATCGCGATCCGCGCTTTCATCGGATCGAGGCCCGCGGCATGGATCAACTCGTCGATGAAGCTCTCGGTGAAGAAGCCGGCGGTAGAGGCGCCGACCGACCGCCACGTCGTGCTCGGCGACAGTCCTTGCGCCTCGTAAGTCGTGGCCCGGAAATTAGGGATGTCGTAGTAGACGTTCCAGAGGCCGGCCGCCAATTGAGCGTCGGGATCCTTCGAGGGGGCACCCGAACGTTCGAGCAGTCCCTTGAGCGGTGCCGTCGAGGCCAATTGCAGATCGGCCGCGACGATCTTGCCCTTGTCGATGCTCCCTCTGTGCCGGGCGATCGCAATCTGCCGCGGAATGTCCTGGAGGAAATCCTCCTCGCGCGAGAACACCAGCTTGATCGGCGTGCCGCGCATCTGGTTCGCGATCTCGGCAAGCACACGGACGTTCTCGTATTCGAGGCGGTGGCCAAAACTCCCACCGGTCCACTGATTGTGGAAGGTGACCTGTTCCGGCTGCTTCAGGCCGATCGCGGTCGCCGCGACATACTGTACGAATTGAGGGCTCTGGTGGCCGACCCAGATCTCCATCCCCTTGTCGGTGACGAGGCCGATCCCGTTGAGCGGCTCGAGCGGCTGATGCGCGACATAGGGCGCGCGATACTCGGCCTCGATGCGCTTTCCCGTCCTCAGGCCAGCTTCGACATCGCCGATCTTGCGCCATTCCTTGCCCAGGAACTCCGGCTTGAACGAGGATTCCAGAACCTTCCAATGGTCGGCCTGCTCGGCGGGATAGACCGAGGGCGCCCACTCGCACGCGATGGCATCGACTGCCTTCATCGCGTACCAGCTGTTCGTGGCAATCACCGCAACGCCATTCTTGATTTCGAGGATCTTCTTGACCCCCGGCATCGATTGCGCCTTGGCCGCGTCATGAGATTTCAGCGGTTGCCCCTTGTTGGGGTTCAGCTTGACGGAGGCGTACAGCATGCCCTCCATCTTCATGTCGATGCCGAAACTCAGCTCGCCCAGAACCTTGGCGCGCACATCAAGGCGCATCATTGGCTTGCCAATCATGCGCCAGGTGGAGGGATCGCGCGTCTGCGCATCGAGCACCGGGGGAATCTTGGCGGCGTCTGCCGCGAGCTCGACGTAGGGAATTTTCGTGCCATCGGGGAGGATCACGTGCCCGGATTGGGTACGGATGTCGGCCACCGCGACGCCCGAACGTTTGGCGGCCGCGGCCTTCAACGTTTCGCGCGCGACCGCGCCGGCCATGCGCAGCTTCTCATAGGTGTCAGGGATCGTGCTCGAGCCGCCCGTCATCTGCAGGCCGGACTTCCGAAGACCTTCGAGCGCCGCGGCGCGACCCGCTTCGGCCGCGGGGCTCTGATCCGAGGCGAGGAACGGCGCCAGCTCTTCCTTGAACCCGGTGTTGAAATAGGCGGGACTGGGACCAGCGAAGCGAACTTCGAACTGCCCGGGATCGAGGTCCATCTCCTCGGCGATCATGATCGGCTGCACCGAGCCGACGCCCTGACCGATGTCGGCGTGCTGGGCGATCAGCGTGATCCTGTCCGGACTGATCTCCACCCAGGGATTGAAGGTCACGGCGTTCGGGCCGAGGCCGGCAGCCAACGGATTGCCATCGGCAGCCGGCGCCGCAGCTTCGGCATTGCTGTAAGCACCGAAGGCGATGCCGCCGGCGAGCGCGGCGGAGCCGAAAACGAAGGCGCGACGCGAAAGGCTCTGCATGTGGCCCATCTCACTTCTCCGCCATCTTGTGCGCGGCAGCCGCGTGGATCGCAGCGCGAATGCGCGGATAGGTGCCGCAGCGGCAGAGATTGCCGGACATCACCTGATTGATCTGCTCGTCCGTCGGTTTGGGGATCTTCGAGAGCAGCGAGATCGCCTGCATGATCTGCCCGGTCTGGCAGTAGCCGCATTGCGGGACCTGATGTTCGATCCAGGCCTGCAACACCGGGTGCTGGTCCCTGTTGGCCAACCCTTCGAGCGTGACGACCGACCTGCCGGCGATCTCGCCGATATGCGACTGGCAGGACCGCACGGCCTTTCCGTCGATGTGGACGGTGCAGGCACCGCATTGCGCGACCCCGCAGCCATATTTGGGACTCGTGATGCCGAGCTCGTCGCGCAACACCCAGAGCAGCGGCATCTCGGGAACGACGTCAACCTGGCGCTTGATCCCGTTCACTGTGAGCTCGATCATGTCGATATGTCCCTCTGGCGGATCTCTTCGGCACGGCAGCATCGCCTCATGGCGAGGCGCAGTATTTCCGAATCCTGCGGCATCATGCGCAATCCCTGCGGAATGGATCGGCGCGATCGGCTTTCATGTCCGGCTGGCCGCAGCACAATTCACGATATTGTCCCGGTGTGAGACTCGCGGCCTTGCGGAACACGCGCGTGAAATTGGCCTGCGAACCGAAACCGAACTCCAGCGCGATCTCGACCAGGGCCAAACGGTTGCGTGCGAGCTCCTGCCGGGCGGCCTGGACGCGGCGATCGGTGACGTAGCGATGCGGGGACAGTCCGGTCGCCTCGCGAAACAGCCGGGAAAAATGATAGGGGCTGAGGCAGGCCTGCGCCGCCAGCTCCTCGAGCCTGATGTCGAGGCCCAGGGAGGTCTCGATATAATCCAGCACGCGCTGCAGCCGTCGTGGATCGAGCGAGGGCGACTTTTCCGGCGGGCGCCAGCGGTCGATCGTATAATGTCCGAGAAGATGAGCCGCGAGCGCCACCTGAATTCCTTCCACGAACAGCGCATCGGTCCGCTGGCGGGGACGATGGAGCAGGTCACGCAGCGGCGAGCAGATGTGGAAGAGCACCTGGTCTGCCAGACCGTGAGCATAGGCAATTTCGACCTTTGCCGGATCGATGTCGAAGTCGGCGAGGGCACTCTGGTCCAGCAGCGCCGGCGGCAGGTAGAGATGCAGACATTCCATCCGGTCCGAAAGCTCGAGATGGCTTTCCTGCGTTCCGACGGGCACCAGGTAGCTCATGCCCGGCCGGGCGAGGCTCTTCTGGACTTCGCCATTGCCGGCCCGGCACACCATGCCGCCGCCCGACACGAGCATGACGAGCTCGGTGCAAACGGGAACGGGCGTTTGCTGCCGTCCCGCCTCGAATTTCCGATGTTCGATGCTCAGTGCGGACCAGTTGCTGGTCTCCGCGAGCTTCTCGCTGTTCTGGTATTTCTGATCTCCATGCGTCACGAGCGCCATCAGGACCTCCGCTTCGTTACGACGACTCCCGGCCCCGTATCGCAAGCGAGCGATCATTCCATCCGGTGTAGAGCTGCAGCCCCGGCTGCTGCCACGCCGATGGGAATTTCTCACAAGCGGTAAGAGCGAAGTCCAGAGGCAGCCCGGTTAAAAGAGGTAAAAGGCAAGCAGCGCAAAGACTTGGCGATACGCCCCACGAGCCTCCTAAATTCGATCATGCCGTGAATGAGCAAGATGCGTCCGTCATCGCGCAGGAATCGGAAATACCGCAGTGCTCGCCTGCTCTAGTGAAAGGCTCGTCAACGGCAATGCCGCCGTATCGAGGATCGGAGCCTGTTATGAAGTCGCTTATCTTTACGCTTGCTGCAATGTCGATCGCAACGGCCTCTGCCGCGGTCGCGGCCGAGAGGCCCGTCTCCATCGTCCTCGTCCATGGCGCCTTCGTCGACGGATCGGGCTGGAAGGACACCTACGACATCCTCTCGAAGGCCGGCTATGAAGTGCTCGTCGTCCAGCAGCCGACGATCTCGCTGCGAGACGATGTCGCGGAGACCGAACGCGTGATCGCCAAGGCGCGGCATCCGGTCATTCTCGTCGGTCACTCCTATGGTGGAATGGTCATCACCGAAGCCGGCGACAATCCGAAGGTTCGCAGCCTGGTCTATCTCGCGGCATATGCTCCCGATGTCGGGGAGTCGGTCAGCACGCTGTCGGAAGCACCCGTGCCGCCCGGCGAGCACAAGGGTCCCTTGGTCACTGAAGGCAATTATCTCTTCGTCGAGCGCGATAAATTCCCGACCTCCTTCGCCGCCGGTGTCGACCCGGCCACGACCAGCTTCATGGCTGCGGCGCAATTGCCGTTTGGATTGCAGGCGGTGCAGACCAAGGTCGAGCGCGTGGCCTGGAAGACGAAGCCGACCTATTACATGGTGACGATGGAGGATCACATTATCCCTCCGAGCTTACTGCGCACCATGGCCAAGCGCTCGGGTGCGAAGGTGACGGAGATCAAAAGCAGCCACGCGGTGATGCTGTCGCATCCGCGCGAGGTCGCGGCCTTCATCAGAAGCGCGGATACGTCCGCAGCCGACTGAGATCGACCGCGCCGCGCACGGACTGGTCTTGCCTGTCACACACAAAGGACTCGCAACATGACCCTGAAGGATATTTTGCCGGGAAAACTGGGTTTCGGCGCGGCGCCGCTCGGCAACATGTTTCGCGATATCCCGGAGCAGGAAGCGCTGGCGACGGTGAACGCGGCCTGGGACGACGGCATCCGATATTTCGACACTGCGCCTTTCTATGGCGCAGGGCTCGCGGAGATCCGTATGGGTGCCGCGCTCGCCGCTCGGCCGCGTGGCGACTATGTGATCAGCACCAAGGTCGGCCGCCTCATCCTCGACGAAACCGAGGACGCCGGCGTCCGCGAGCTCGGCGAAAAGGCCGGCGTCTTCCAACATGGACGCCCGAACAAAATCGTGAACGACTATTCCGGCGACGCGACGTTGCGCTCCATCGAAGACAGCCTGAAGCGGCTGGGCACCGACCATGTCGATATCGTCTTCGTGCATGATGTCGCGCAGGATTTCTACGGCGACGAGTGGCTGGCGGTGTTCGAAGGCGCGCGCAAGGGTGCGTTCAGGACGCTTGACCGGTTGCGCGACGAGGGCGTGATCAAGGCCTGGGGGCTCGGCGTCAACCGGGTCGAACCGGTCGAGCTGCTGCTCGCGCTCGAAGATCCGCGCCCCGACGGCTTCCTGCTCGCGGGCCGCTACACACTTCTCGACCATGCCCGCGCGCTGCAGCGGGTGATGCCGATGGTTGCGGAACATGAACTCGCGATCATCGTCGGCGGCCCCTACAGTTCGGGCGCGCTCGTCGGCGGGCCGAATTTCGAATATGCGCCGGCGCCTCCACAGATTCTCGGCAAGGTGGCGCGGATCAAGGCAATCGCCGATCGCTACGGGATCAGCATGAAGGCGGCCGGCTTGCAGTTCGCGCTGGCAAATCCAGTCGTCGCTGCCGTCATTCCAGGTGCGAGCCGTCCGAGCCGCATCGCTGAAGATCGCGCCGCCGTCGAGGAAGCCATACCCGCCGATTTCTGGCGCGAGCTCCGCTCGGCGGGGCTCGTCAACCCCGCAGCTCCGCTTCCGGCGGCCGATTGAGCCGCTTGAGGGCGCGGCAGGTTCATCCGGTCGAGCGAGGCCTCGACCGAAGGATGACACACGCCAAGTCAACCAGCGACCAAGGAGAAAGACATGACAGATCAAGCACACAACGCCGCCGGCATGGGCCGCCGCACCATGCTTCGGACTGCCGGAGCAGCCGTCGTCACGGGCCTCGTGGTCGGCGGTACGGCGACGGATGCGGCTGCAGCGACAGGAGGCGCCGACAGCATGTCCTCAGCCGAGCGCAACGAGGCGCCGCTTGGCGTGCGGCTCCAGGGCGTCCAGCACTTCGGGCTGACGGTCCAGAACATGGAGCGGGCCTACGAGTTCTACACGGGCGTGCTGGGCGGCACAGAGGTTTTCCGTCATGGCGACTTCCAGGGCGACGGGGTGCAGAACACGCTGCTGGCCGACCAGGAGATCGAGGCGAATGCGCGCGGGGTCAATCCACGGACGATCGGCGTCCCGGATCTGCGCAGCGGAGCTCAGAGGCTCGACGTCCGCTTCATCCAGTTCGACAACATGGTGCTCGAGCTGCTGCAATATCGCGAGGCCGACCAGCCCATGGGCAGTTCGAAGAGCTTTGCCGAACCGCTGGAGCACATGAGCCCCGCCTTTCCGCGCATGATGCACATCTGCTTCTATGTTCGCGACGACGTCGACTTCAACAAATTCATCGCCGATCTCGAAGCCGAATCTGCGCGACGCGGCATGACGCAGGTGAGGGCGAACCGCACGGTCCGGGTCATGACCGAGGCTGCACGCAAAGCCGCACCTCAGAGCGCCAACACCAACCGAGTGACCGAGGAGCCCTCGAACGGCTGGGAGCTGATCTATTGCAAGGGTCCCGAAGGCGAGCAGCTCGAGTTCGTCAAGGCGCTCGGCCCCGTCAAGAAGCGTTTCAGCGAGGCCCTGGCGAAACGGCAGCAGACAGTCACACGCTGATCCGTAAGTCCCCGGGCGACGGGGCCGCGGGATCTGTGCCGACAGCCTGCTCGTCCAGTGAAGCGTTCACGACCACAATGTGAAGGAATTCATCATGCCAATCCTCGTCCGTCAGTCGCCGGCTGTCCTGCTTCTCGCGGTCTCGCTATCCATGGCGGCGTCCTCGGCCGTCGCTCAGGAAGCGCCGCGCGTGCACTACCAGGAGATTCCGGAAGGCGCCTATTCGGTCGTGGCGCAGGTGCGAGCAAGGCCCGGGAAGGAAGATGCGCTGCGCGCAGCCACCCTGCCGCTGATTGCCAAGGTCCGCAGCGATCCCAAGAACCTGGTCTATTTTCTCCAGGAGGACCGCGCCAAACCTGGCCGCTTCATCTTCTACGAGGTCTTCGCGAGCCAGGCCGATTTCGACGCGCATAACGCCACTGCTTACGTCCAGGAATGGTTCGCCAAGCTTCCGGAGCTTGCCGAAGGCGGCGTCGAGGTCATGCGGATGGCGATCCTCGACGTGCCCAGGAAATGATCGGAATTCCGCACACGCGGTGTTCTCGCGCATGTCCTGCGGCGAAATGCCCGCCGCAATCGTGCTAATTCAAAAGGGCGCTATTCAACACTTTCGCAGTGCATGATAATTTGCTGGCGATCTCTTCGATCGACTGGCAATGGTCAATGCGGGCTGTCACCGAGACACTGCAGCGGAGCGTAGGCCGACAGGAACTCACATTCTCCTTCGGGCCGTTTCGGCTGATTCCCCGCCGCCAGCTGCTCCTGCTCGACGGGCGCCCCGTCAAACTGGGCGGGCGGGCTTTCGAACTCTTGCAGCTGCTGGTGCAGCGTGGCGGCGAACTCGTCAGCAAGGATGAGCTGATGGCGGCCGCCTGGCCGGGCACCTTCCTTCACGACAGCAATCTGAAGGTCAACATGTGGAGCTTGCGTCGCTCGCTGGGTGATACCCAGATCGAGCCGGTCTACATCGCGACCGTGGCGCGGCGTGGCTACAAGTTCATCGCGCAGGTGCAAACCAGCATTGGCGAGATCGAGGACGATCCGGCACTCGCTCAGCCGGTCGCCTTGTCCGGGCCGCCCTTGTTGCGGGGGATCGTCGGTCGCGAGGCCGACATCGCCGACATTGCCGATGTGTTGACCAATACGAGGCACGTCACGCTGGCCGGCCCAGGCGGGGTCGGCAAGACCACGGTCGCCGCTGCGGCAGCACGGCTTTTCGCGCCACAATGCCGGGACGGCGCCTGCTTCGTCGATCTCGCCACGATCTCCGATCCGACGCTGTTCGGCGCGGCGCTGGTCACGGCGCTGGGCATCAGGGGCAATCCGGACAACAGCCTGGCTGCGGTCCTCGATTATCTGCGACCACGGCAGATGCTGCTCATTCTCGACAATTGCGAGCATGTGCTGCCGGCTGCCACGATCTTTGCCGGCAGGTTCCTGGCGGACACCTCGCCGTCCAGGCTGCTGGCCACGAGCCGCGAACCGCTTGGGACGGCCACCGAACACGTCGTGCGGCTTGGTTCGCTGCCCTCACCGAGGTCCGGTCTAGACTTGACGGTCGATCAGGCCGTCAGGTTTCCGGCGGTCCAGCTGTTCGTCCGCCGCGCCGCCGAATGGTCGGACTACCAGTTCATCGACGGCGATTGCGAGGCTGTCGCCTCGATCTGCCATTCGCTCGACGGTCTTCCGCTGGCGATCGAATTGGCGGCGGCCCAGATCGGCGCATTCAATCCTCGCGAATTGGTGACGCTGCTTGATCAGAATCTGGGTTTTCGCGCCCCCGGCACCGAGGGCGCACCGCCGCGTCACGAAACCCTCATGGCGACGATCGATTGGAGCTTCAGGCTGTTGTCGCAGAAGGAAGCCGTGCTGTTCAGCTTGCTGTCGGTGTTCAGCGACGCGTTCGAGGTCGAGGACGCGGCTTTCGTGGCGGAGGCCGCCGGGCTCACTCCGGTCGACGTCGTCACCGGCCTCGGCAGTCTCGTCGCCAAATCGCTTGTAAGCGCGCAGACGAGGGGACCGGGCCTTCGCTATCGACTGCTCGACAGCACACGGCGCTACGCGGCCGAGCGGCGCCAGGCCGATCCCGCCTGCGGCCATGCCCTGCACCGTCATGCGTTGCGCGTCCTCGCGCTGTTCGAGCAGTCCGAGGAGGAGTGGAACTGGCGCGAGCCGGCTGATTGGACGCATCGCTACCTTGGCCGTATCGCGGACTTGAGGGCTGCTCTGTCTTGGGCATTCGGCGAGGCGGGAGACCCTGTCCTCGGAATCAGGCTCACGGTCGCGGCGATCACCTTGTGGTCGGAAACCTCCATCCTGTCGGAAGCGCAGGCGCGGTTGAAGCAGGCGCTCGCATTGGCCAAGATTGTGGAATGCGACGACCTGTCGAAGGCAAAGCTCGCCTGTGCCCTCGGATGGAGCCTGTTCTACGCACGCAAGATGTCGAACGAAAACGAGGTTGCCTGGCTCGATGCGATCGCCTTTGCAAGGCGCTCGGGTAACGTCGAGTATCAGCAGCGCGCGCTGGTGGGATTTGCCTTTTACCTGCTGCAGATCGGCCAGGTCCCGCGCGCCATCGCCTATCTCGAGGAGGCCACGGAGCTCGCCGAGCGGGACCGCAACCTGACGGCAACGTCCGAAGCCGATCGGGCATTGGCCTGGGCCCGCGCCTTTGCCGGCGAATTGAGCAAGAGCCGCCCGGTCCTCGATCGCCTCGCGGCGACCTATTCGCTCGCCGCCGGACGTTCGCGCAAGGATGCGAACGAGGTCTATCGGTTCATCACCGTGCGTTTCAATTTGCCCTTCGTTGCGTGGATGCAAGGGCAGCCCGACTATGCGGCAAGGCTCGCGCGCGACGCCGTCGACGCCGCGGATCGCAGCGGTCATTGGGTATCCCAGTCGAATGCGCTCGGGCTCGCCGCGCTCCCGGTCTCGCTCGAGACCGGAAACCT
Source organism: Bradyrhizobium sp. CCBAU 25360 (assembly GCF_028128695.1). Taxonomy (NCBI): domain Bacteria; kingdom Pseudomonadati; phylum Pseudomonadota; class Alphaproteobacteria; order Hyphomicrobiales; family Nitrobacteraceae; genus Bradyrhizobium; species Bradyrhizobium sp. CCBAU 25360. The sequence goes on along the minus strand of NZ_LBJA01000001.1, from coordinate 519,994 downwards.
GACCGCGCTCGAGACCTATACGGAGCGGCTGAGGCGCAATCTGCAACGGGAGCGGATCTCGCGTTGGGTTCCCGTCGAGCACTATTTCTCCGCCTGCCTTCGCGATCTGCGTGGCGATCGGCAGGCGGTGGAGGATATTCGAGCCGCGATCGACGAACTGATCGAATGCCGCTTTCTGATGCGGATCGGCAGCTATCTGGCGGTCCTCGCGCGCGCCCATCTGCGGCAGGGGCGAATCGCGGAGGCGCGTGCGGCCATCACGCGGGCGATCGACCACCAGGAGCGTCAGGGCGAGCGCTGGTGCCGCTCGGAACTTCAGCGGGTCGAGGCATCGGTTCTACTGCAGGAAGGGGAGCCGCTGCGTGCCGAAAAGCGGCTGCAGCAGGCGCTCGCCGAAGCGCGCGCCATCGGGGCGGTGACCTTCGAGTTGCGGATCGCCACCGATCTTGCCGCGCACTGGATCGCGACGGGCCGCAGGCCGAAAGCCGTCCGATTGCTGGCTCCCCTTTACGGCGAATTCACCGAAGGCTTTGAAACGCAGGATCTGGTAGCCGCCGCACGCCTGCTGCAGCGCGTGCGAGCCAGCGCCTAGCCGCCGCGGTTAACGCCAAGAGCCAGCACCGCGGGGCAGCCCAGCGTTCCCGTCAACGCTGATCTCGACGACGTCCGGATTGGATCGGTATAGTACCACCCCGATTGCAGGCCGACGCCGGAACAAGGATCAGATGATGGACGATACGATTGGCTTCCCCGATCCCGGTCTCGACCTGTCGGATGGCTTCAAGCCGCACACCTCGCATTGGGGCGTGTTTTCCGCGCGTCAGGGCGCGGCCGGGCTGGAGGTCAGGGCTTATGCGGGCGACCCCGATCCGAACGGCATCATCGACAATTTCCCCGGCGCGCTCCGCCATCAGGCGCGCATTTCCCAGCCGGCGATCCGCCGCGGCTGGCTCGAGCGCGGGCCGGGCCCCGACGATCGCCGCGGCCGCGACGAATTCGTTTCCGTGAGCTGGGAGAAGGCGCTTGACCTCCTCGGCGACGAGCTGTCGCGCATCCGCGATACGCGAGGGCCTGGCGCCGTGTTCGGCGGCTCCTATGGCTGGTCGAGCGCCGGCCGCTTTCATCACGCCCAGAGCCAGGTGCATCGCTTCCTCAACATCGCGATGGGCGGCTATGTGCGCTCGGTCAACACCTATTCCTCCGGCGCGTCCTCGGTGCTGCTGCCGCAGATTCTGGCGGGTTACGAGGACATCACCAAGCGCAATGTCACCTGGGAGCAGATCGCCGAGACCACCGACATCGTGCTGGCCTTCGGCGGCATGGCGCTGAAGAACTCAATGGTGGCCGGCGGCTCCATCAGCAAGCACGTCGAGCGCGGCGCGATGGCAGCGGCGAGCCGGCGCGGTTGCGACTTCATCCTGGTCAGCCCGCTGCGTGACGATCTGCCGGTGGAAGCCGGTGCCGAATGGATGAGCTGCGTGCCCGGCACCGATACCGCGCTGATGCTCGGCATCGTTCACACGCTGGTCAGCGAAGGCCTGCAGGATCAGGCCTTCCTCGATCGTTACACCGAGGGTTGGCCGGTCTTTCTGCGCTACCTCACTGGCGAGAGCGACGGCCAGCCCAAGCACGCCGAATGGGCAGCCGCGATCTCAGGCGTCGAGGCGGATACGATCCGCAAGCTCGCGCGCCGGCTCGCCGGAAAGCGCGCACTGATCACCGTCTCGCATTCGCTGCAGCGCGCCGAGCATGGCGAGCAGCCGGTGTGGATGGGCATGGTGCTGGCGGCAGCCCTCGGCCAGATCGGCCTTCCCGGCGGCGGCTATGCCTATTCGCTCGGGGCCATCGGCTATTACGGCCGCCGCGTCAACGACGTGCCGGGGCCGACGCTGGGGCAGGGCCGCAACGGCGTGGCCGATTTCATTCCCGTGGCGCGCATCGCCGACATGCTGCTCAAGCCGGGCAGCACCTATCGCTACAATGGCGAGACGCGGACCTATCCGGACATCCGCATGGTCTACTGGGCCGGCGGCAATCCCTTCCATCACCACCAGGATATCAACCGCCTGCGCAAGGCTTTTGCGAAACTCGATACGTTCGTCGTGCATGAGCTTGCCTGGACCGCCACCGCCCGTCATGCCGACATCGTGCTGCCGTCGACGATGACGCTCGAGCGCGAGGACATCGGCTATTCCAGCAACGACCCTCTCATGGTGGCCATGCACCAGATCGCCGAGCCGTTCGGGCTTTCGCGCGACGACTACGACATCTTTGCCGATCTCGCCGACCGTTTGGGGGCCCGCGAACCCTTCACCGAGGGCCGCACCTCGCGGCAATGGCTGGAGCATCTCTACGAGCCGACCCGCGCCTCGCTCGCCAAGCGCGGCCTGGAGGCCCCTCGCTTCGACGAGTTCTGGGCGCGCGGCAGCCTGGTCGTGCCGCAGCAGCCCGATGACGGCGGCCGGCTGCGCCGCTTCCGTGAGGATCCCGTCAATCACGCGCTGCCGACGCCGAGCGGGCGCATCGAGATATTTTCGGCCAAGATTGCCGGGCACAACGATGCGGATTGTCCGGGACATCCGGTCTGGCTCGACAAGACCGACATGCCCAAGCCGGGGGCGCCGTGCTTCCTCGTCGCCAACCAGCCGGTGACGCGCCTGCACAGCCAGCTCGATTTCGGCGGGCACTCGCTTGCCGCCAAACATCGCGGCCGCGAGGTCGCGCGGATGAACCCGCGCGATGCGAACGCGCGTGGCATCAAGGACGGCGACATCATCCGCCTGTTCAACGATCGCGGTGCGTGCCTCTCCGCGGTCCACGTCACCGACGGCATCGCGCCCGGCGTGGTGCAGCTTCCGACCGGCGCCTGGTACGATCCGATGGACCCCGAAGACGAGGCGCCGCTCTGCGTTCACGGCAATCCGAACGTGCTCACCCGCGACATCGGGACCTCGTCGTTCGCGCAAGGCTGTACGGGGCAGCTGACGGTGGTCGAGGTGGAGAAGTTCACCGGCAATCTGCCGCCGATCCGCGCGTTCGATCCGGTGTAGCCCTCACGTGCGCCCGACGCTGCACTACGCCGCGGCGCTGGCGATCCAGCCGATCTGCGGGGAAGGGCAGCGCCGCGTCGGCGCTTCGACCTCGAGCCGCTCACCCCTGCTGGCGAGGCGCCAGCGTGCCGGTGACTCGCCGCTGATGCGCTTGAACACGGTCGAGAAATGCGCCTGCGTGCTGAAGCCCACGGCAAGAGCGATCTCCGCCAATGGCCGCTCGGTGGTTGCAAGCAGCGTCTTCGCCTGCTCGGTCCTGTGATTGAGCAGATATTCGCGGGGGCGGTAACCCGTCGCTGCGCGGAATTGTGCCGCAAAGTGCATCCGGGACAGGCCGGCGACATTGGCGAGCTCGGACAGGCTGATGCCGCGGTGGAAATGATCGGCGATATATTGCTCGACACGCCGCAGCCGCCATTTCGGCAAGGCGTTGACCCTGACGCGCGGCAACTCCATCCGGGTGAGATGCATCGCCAGGGTCCGGCCGATGCACTGCGTGAAATGCCGGTCTTTGGCATCACTCTGCTCGATCAGCGCCTTGGCAAGTTCGGCTGCGAGGGGATCGCGGAACAGCACGAGATCATTGAGCCCGTCAGTCGCAACGACATGGGCCGGAAGATGATCCGTGGAGATGTGGACGTGCAGGAAGGCGCATGGCGACTGGAACTGCACGCCGAGAGATTTCGACGGAGCGGTGACATAGAGCGTCCCCGCAGGCATGGTGCCGTCGAAAATGATCTGGCGGTCCCGTGTCAGCTTCGCGCGCGTGGTCTTCAGGGCGATGCCGATGAAATAGCGATCGTCCGGCGTCGTCGTCTCGTGCGACGAGCTGCTCCGCGTGTCCTCCCATCGCGAGATCGTGATGTCCTGGGTCGCGGCGTCCGGAGCGCGATCGATCTGACGCCATTGGCTCTCCCGGGCGATCACCTGCGTCGGGCGAAGAACCTCGTGATCCCGCGAGCCGGCTGGAAAATCGATCCAGGCATGGGCCGCGTGCAAATTGTTCGACATCGCTCGTCCTCTCCTGGCTTTGCCGCGGTTTGCAACGACCGGCAAACGCGCAAACCCAATGCTTTCCATACTCGGAGGATAGGCGTGAGCTGGCCAGGACGCCCGTTAGTGGTGATTAGGATCTGTTAGATTTTGTGCGCGTGCACCAGGTGCGACAGCCCGCCGCAGTCGTTTGATCAAGTCCAATTTGTCGGAGATTTGCCCGGCTGCCGCTGTTTGAGGGGACCTCAAGGAGGATCGCGTGGGGATCGACGTGCCGGTGTGAGATCCGCGCAGGGCCTTCGCTGGACCTCGCATCGGTGCCGGGTATAGTCCCCGCGCGTTTCGAGGAAGCAGTCGTCAAGATGAGCAAGATGTGACCGACCTCACGGCAGGACATGGCCCCCGCAGCGGCGGCGCCGGACCGATCCCAGATCTCGATGCCGTCTCGTTCGGGCCGTTCTCGCTGCGCTCGCGGCTGCTGGAGAAGGACGGCGTGCCGGTCAAGCTCGGCAGTCGGGCGATGGATATTTTGCGCCTGCTCGTCAGCCGAGCCGGCGAGGTGGTGCCAAAGAACGAGATTCTCGGCTACGCGTGGTCCGGACTCTCCGTCGAGGAGATCTCCTTGCGGGTTCATGTCGCGGAGCTGCGCAAGGTGCTCGGCGACGGCAAGGACGGTGTCCGCTATATCACCAACATCCCGAGCCGGGGTTATTGCTTCGTCGCGCCGGTGCAGCGTGGCCCACGCGCTGAGCCGCCTGCGCTCACGTCGCGGCCGGCCGAAAGGGTGACGCCGTCGCCGTCTCTGCCGCATCGCCTGGACCGGATGGTCGGGCGGGACGAAATCGTGGCCGAATTGGCGCCGCGCTTGCTCCGCGATCGTTTCATCACGCTGCGCGGGCCAGGCGGCATCGGCAAGACCACCATTGCGGTCGCGCTCGCGCATGACCTGTGCGACAGGTTCGAGGGCAAGGTTCATTTCCTCGAATTCGGTCCGCTCAAGGATGCCGCATTGGTAGCGAGCACGGTTGCCGCCGCGCTTGGCCTCGTCGTGCATCACAACGATCCGAGTGGCAGCATCGTCAATTTCCTGCGCGGGCGGCGGCTGCTTCTCGTTCTCGATAGCTGCGAGCACGTCATCGACGCGGTCGCACGTCTCGCGGAAGACATCCACCGCGAGGCGCCCGGCGTCGCCATCCTCGCCACCAGCCGCGAGCAGCTGTCGGTGGCTGGCGAGCAGATTTTCGAGCTCGCTCCGCTGCCGGGCCCGCCGCAGGGCGCGCGCCTCAGCGCCGGCGAGGTGCTGAATTATCCCGCGGCGCGTCTGTTCGTCGACCGCGCCAGTGCGGCGGGGCATCGCGACGACCTCACGGACGAGGATGCGGAAATCCTGGTGCAGATCTGCGGCAAGCTCGATGGCATCGCGCTCGCGATCGAACTTGCCGCCGCGCGCGTCGGTCTCTACGGGCTGCGCGAGATGGCGGCGCTGCTCGACAGCCGTCTGCAGCTCGAATGGCGCGGGCGGCGAACGGCGCCGCCGCGGCAGCAGACGCTCGGTGCCACGCTCGACTGGAGTTTCGGCCTGATCGGCGAGAACGAGCGCATCGTGTTTCTGCGGCTCGCCGTCTTCGCAGGTCACTTCACCCTGAAGGGCGCCATAGCGGTGGCGGCCAAGGAGGCAACGCCGGAGGATCGCGTCATCGAGGCGCTGGAGCAGCTCGTGGCCAAGTCGCTGGTGTCCTCGCAGCCGGACGGCGCATCGCGGCGCTATCGCCTGCTGGATGCCACGCGTGCCTATGCCATGCAGAAGCTGGCGGATGGCGGTGAGGCCAACACTATCGCGCGCCGTCACGCCTGTTACGTTCAACGCACGCTCGAAGCCGGCCTGACGGCGCAGGGCGGCAGCGGCCAGGTGTCCCGCTCGCAGGAGCGCGCGGGTCTGCTCGCCGATTCCCGCGCGGCGCTGGCCTGGAGCTACGCCCATGATGACGGCGCCGATTTGCGCGTGCCGCTTGCCGGCAGTTGCACGGGGCTGTTCGTCGAGCTCAATTTGCTGAACGAGGCGCGCATCTGGTCCGATCGCGCACTCGCGATGCTCGACGACGCCGATCGTGGCGGCCGATGGGAGCTCGAGCTCCAGTCGACGCTCGGCCACGCCTTCATGTTCACCGAGCGCAACAGCGAGCAGGCGGAAGCGGCGCTCAGGCGCGGGCTGGAGATCGCGCAAGCGCTCGGCGACCATGCCAACACGTTCAGGCTGCTGTCGCGACTGAACATGTTCTACCGCCGGACCGGCGGCTACCGGCATCTGGTGCCGACAGCGCGTCACGCCGAGCGGATCGCGCGCCTGATCGGCGATACCGCGGGCATTGCGGGCAGCAAGGCGCTTCTCGGCGTGTCCTATCACCTCGCCGGCGACCAGGCCGAGGCGCAAGCTCATCTCGACGAGGGCATGCGCGACGACGCCGCGCTGCGGGGCACGCAACCGGGACATTTCGCCTATTCGCGTACGCCGCAAATTCCGCTCGCGCGCGTGTTGTGGCTGCGCGGCTATCCCGATCGCGCGCTCGAATGCGTCCTCCCGCTCGTCGGCGCATCAGCGCCGCGCGACGTGGTCATGCATTGTATCGCGCTGTGCTGGTCCGCCTCGGTGTTCGGTTGGGTCGGCGACTGGTCCGCCGTCGAGACCATGAGCACTCGCCTGGCGACGCATGCGAGTATGCACGGGCTCGTCCCCTACGAAGCCGTTGCGACCGGCTTTCGGGCGCAGACCATGATTGCCCACGGCGAGGCCATTGGCGGCATCGACCTGTTGCGGAGCGCGCTTCCGCGTCTGCACGCGGATCGCTACGAGCTCTATATGTCGGCGTTCGCCGCGGATCTGTCTTCCGGGCTGGTCTCGTTGGGGCGCTTGGCGGAAGGCGCTCAGGTCCTTCACGAAACCATCGACCGCGTCGAGCAGGAAGGCGGCGCCTTCGACATGCCGGAGCTGCTCCGTCTGCGCGGAGAGCTGGAGGCGCAGAGCGGAAAGCTCGACGCGGCCGAGGCTAGCCTTGTTGCGTCGGCAGAGCTCGCCGAGCAACAGGGCGCGCTGTCCTGGCGGCTGCGCACCGAGATGTCGCTGGCGCGGCTACGCGAGCGGCAGGGTGTACGAGATCCGCGCGAACAGCTCGCCAAGACGTACGCGCGGTTCACCGAAGGGTTCGAGACCGCCGATCTCAGGGACGCTCGGCTCATGCTGAATCCGCCTTCCCCCTGATCAAGCCGAACAGCGGCGGCGCCTCCGTAGCGATCCGCCCCGCGGGTTGCTGTCAGCCCTTGTGCCCGTCCAGTCGCGCAAGGAAGCCGCGAACGAGCGCAGCGATTTCGTCGGTGGCTTCATCCAGCGCGAAGTGGCCCGCTTCCAGGATGTGAACCTGCGCATCCGGAACGTCGTCGCGATAGGCCGACGCGCCGGCGACCGCGAAGGACGGATCGTATTTGCCCCAGACCACCAGCGTCGGCGGCCGGGTCTTGCGCAACCATTCCTGCCATTCCGGATAGGAGGCGACGTTGGTCCGGTAATCCAGGAACAGCGTGGTCTGGATCTCGGCCTGTCCCGGACGGGTCAGGAAGGCGTATTCGTCGGTCCAGCTATCGGGGTCGTAGCGTTCGGGGTGCGGGCTGGAGCCGAGATGCCGCTGGCGCGTCGCCGCCAGCGAGGTGAAATTGGCCTTGAGCGCCTCGAGCTCGTGGGCCGGATCGGCCCAATATCTGCGACGTGCCTCCCAGAGCGGGCTCAAGCCCTGCTCGTGCGACACGGCATTCTGGATGATGATCCCGCGGACACGTTCGGGATGCGCCAGCGCCATGCGGAAGCCGACCGGGCCGCCATAGTCCTGCATGAACAGGACGTAGTTGCCAAGACCGAGCTTCACCGTAAGCTCGTTCATCACGCCGGCGATGTTGTCGAACGTATAGGTGAAATCGGACGGCGGCGGCGCGCTGCTGTTGCCGAAGCCGGGATAGTCCGGTGCGATCACGTGATATTTGTCGGCGAGCAGCGGCAGCAGGGGCTCCCACATCCGCGACGAGGACGGAAAGCCGTGCAGCAGCAGCACGGTCGGGGCGTCGGCTGGCCCAGCGTCGCGGTAGAATATCTTGAGGTCACGAACATCGACGCTGTGATAGCTGATCGAGCGCCGGCTCGATCGCAATTCCTGCGCTGAGGCTTGCACGACGGCGCAGGCCATTGCGGCCGAGAGGGCGAGTGTGGCTGGAATGCTCATGTCATTGCTCTTGCACGTGGCGCGAGGGTTTGCGGAAGGTGCTGCGACGCATTCCACGCTTGTGGGATGCGTCGCCTGGGTTTCGTTCGAGCACGTCGTTCGTTGCTCGCGAACCCAATCTGCGCTCGAGGCGGGCCGTTGGCTCGTTATGAAATGTTAGACGTTGAGAGCGGCGATATCAGGTGTCGCCGCTATTCGAAGACGGCGTCGAAGATCTCGACGTCCATCAGCACCGGCTTGGCAATCACGGTTCCATCGGGCCGCAATGTCTGCGCGCGCCGAAGTGTCGGCACCAGGATGCCGCCGAAGTTGTCATGAGCCCAGGAAGAATGTGCGACCTTCATCCCGAAGAGATCGTGATCTGTCCGCCGCTGCAGGGCGCTCTCGTCGAAATAGAAGATCTGCTCGGGCGCGAGCGTTATCAGGTGAGCCGGGAATCGTGCCCGCAGCCGCCGCCAGGTTTCGGCATTCTCCTGCCAGGGCGGCAGCTCCTCGATCACGACATCGGGGTGGGCAAGCAGGAATGGAATCGTCAGATAACTCCAGATCGCGACGCCGCAGAAGAAGACGAGATGCAGTTCATCGGCAAGCGCAGGTGGATCGACCTCGGAGAATGCAAGGCTCGGGTCACGCCAGGACCGCAGGACCTCACCATCCAGGCTCTCGATCGTGATCGCATCCGGTTGAAAGGAGCCGGAGTGCTCACCCCCGGTGATGCCGGTAAAGCGCACCGATTGCGTCCGGGTCGAGCCTTCAGCGGTCACATCCTTGAATTCCCGGGCATGGCCGGCACTGGAGAACAGCGTCCCGCCAACGGAAAGGTGGAGCGTGAACCGGCTCAAGCTGTTCCAGCGGGCCATTCCGCCGCTGGCATCGATTACATCGTCAAGAAGCGCCATGTCCCGCCACATCCACCGTGCAGTGTCTCCACCATGGCGGGGCGCATGCGGCTTGGCGTGTTAGAAGTTGTTAGGAGTTGCGAGCGGGCAGCATGGCAGTATCTCGTTGAAGATACTCTCAATTCAGGGTGCCCAGCAACTCCCTGGCAGCGATCAGATCGCGGGTCTGGAGGCCCTCCTGGTAGCGCGCAACGAGGGGGTTGAGCAAAGCGCGGACGTCAGCGGCCTTGCCGGCCTGCTCCCAGATGCGGGCGAGGCTGATCGCCCCGCGAAGCTCCCAGCCGACCGCGGATTGACGCCGGGACAGATCGAGCGATCTGCGCAAGGTACTCTCGGCCTCCACAGCGTTGCCCGACCCGGCGAGGATGTCACCCTTGATCCTGAGCATCTCTGGCATGTCGAAGGATTCGCCATGATCGGGAATCTGGGCGATCGCCTCGTTGATCGTCTGCAAGGCCTCGTCGGGCTGGTTCTGGGAGGCGAGACCCTCCGCGAGCGCCGTCGCAAACACCGTTGTCATGATGCGGTGCCGTGTGGCGTACAACGTAGCCTGACTGCGGCGGAGGTGCTCGATACCCCCCGCGACGTCGCCCCGGCGCAGCAGCAGCTCGCCCTTCTGGCCGATGCCGACCGCGTGATAGGGGCCGAGGAAGTGCCGCGCGGAATGGTCGATCAGCCGCTCGATCAGGATTTCGGCACTGGCCCAGTCGCCGACCCAGAGGAACACATAGATCGTCCAGATCAGGGAGATGCCGAGGGTGAGCGGCTGCTCGAGCAACTCGGCCTCGCGAACGGTGTATCTGGCCACCTCGACCGCTCGCTCGGGCCGGCCCGTGAGCCAGAGCCCGCGCGCCAGCGCAACCAGCGCGACGATGCGGTCGTCATAGCCGAGATGCCCGATATTCAGCCGTTGCGAGCCGGGATTGTGCACCATCGCGCTTTCGCAGAACCGAACCGCCTTGTCCTGGTTGCCGATCAGATGATGCGCGACGCCGAGCATCCAATCCACGTTCAGCGTGGCGGCGGAATCATTCAGTTTGCGCGCAACGTCCTCGCCCTGTTCGCCGGTCCCGAGCGCACCGTGGAAATCTCCGACCCTGGTCAGGTAGATGTGCAATCCGCGCAGCAGCCAGAGCTGCCAGTGCAGGTCATTGAGCTGCCGGGCGAGCTCGAGACTGCGCGTGAAGGCCGACCGGACCGCTTCCGTATTGCCTCGCGTGAACATCACGGAGACGCCGAGCGCGGCCTGCAAGGTCATTTCCTGACGGCTGTCCACCGCGCTGGTGTCGAGGGACGCCAGCGCCTGCTGGGTCCATCGGTAGCATTCCGTCAGCAATGTCAGTTCGAGGAAGAACTGCGCCGCCGAGGCCGCCAGATCCACGCCGATCGTCCGGTCGCCGCCGTCCGAAAAGCTGAAGGTCAGCGCGGCCCGGACATTGGGCACATGGTCGGCATAGGGAAGGAAGCCGCCCGCGCTCTGCATGCCCGTGGATTTCAGCGCAATGTCGCGCAGGAAATCGCGGAAATATTCGGCGTGGGCGCGCGCGACGCGGTCCGCTTCGCCATTCTCGACGAGCTTGTCCGCCATGAAGGCCCGGGTGGTGTCGAGCAGGCGATAGCGCAACCGCCGCTCCGCCGGCGAGGTCGCGATCAGGGATTTGGAGAGCAGGTTCGAAATGGCTTCCACACCTTCGCCCTCGCTGATGCCCTGGCAGGATGCGACCGCAAGCGCGGCTTCCAGCGTGAACGGCCCGACGAATACCGACAAGCCGCGCAGGGTCGCGCTCTCGGCCGGCGGCAGCAAATCGTAGCTCCAGGCAAGCGCTGCGCTCAGGGTCTGGTGCCGCGGAATCGCGGTGCGCCGTCCCCGCCACAGCAGCGAGAAGCGGCTGTCCAGCAGCGATGCGGTCCCGGCAATGCCATAGGCGTTGACGCGTCCGGCCGCGAGCTCGATTGCCAGGGCAATGCCGTCCAGCCGCCGGCAGATCTCGGCAACGAGCGGCGCATCCTCCTCGGTGAGCTCGAATTCGCTCAGGCTCTCGGCAATGCGTTCCACGAAGAGCTGGCTTGCGGGATAGGCAAGGATGTCGGCGATGCCGAGGCCTTCGCGCTGCGGCGGGCAATCCAGCGGAAACAGCCGGTGGACGCGCTCACCTTCGGTGCGAAAGGATTCGCGGCTGGTGGCCAGAATATGCAGCTTCGGCGCCTCGCGGACCATGCGCTCGGCCAGAGGGGCGAGCTCATCGAGGATATGCTCGCAACTGTCGAACACCAGCAGCATGCGCCGGCTGCGCAGGACCGTCAGCAGGCTCGGCACGGGATCGTCGGCGTTGACGGTCAGGCCCAGTGCGGCCGCAATCGTGCCGGGAACCAGCCGGACATCCGTCAACGCGCCGAAATCGACGAAGCACACCTGGTCATCGAAGCCGGCAAGCTCGCGATGCGCGACGGCAAGTGCCACCGACGTCTTGCCGATCCCGCCCGGGCCGACGATTGTGACGAAGCGATGCTGGGCAAGCTCGGCCGAGATCTTCTCGACCGCATCGTCCCGCCCGATCATCTTCGCGAGCGGCGCGGGCAGCGAGCGGAGCGAAGCGTCGGGCGGGCTGGTCCGGCTCTCCGAAGGCGCAGCCCGGAGCAGCGGGGCCGCGAAGCAATAGCCGCGTCCGGGGACGTTGATCACGTAGCGGGAGCCTTCGCCGGCATCGTTCAAGGCCTTGTCGTTCAAGGCCTTGCGCAACGTCGTGATGTGGAAACGCAGGCTGCCTTCGTCGACATTCACGTCGGCCCAGATGCGCTTGATCAGCTCCCGCTTGTCAACGACCTCACCCGCACGCTCGGCGAGAAAAATGAGGATGTCGAGCGCACGGCCGCCGAGGTGAAGCGGGACGCCGTCCTTCTCGAGCAGCCGCGACTTCGCGAACAAGCGGAATGGTCCGAAGGCAATGACCGAATCTTGCTCGTTAGTGTCCGGCACGGGCCAATAATTCCAGTGAAAATGCTGAAGTGCAGTCTTGGTCTAACAGAACGAGACGTCCAGTAAACTGGCTGAAAGTGGCGAAATCGCGTGGCGATCATCGCAATCGGCCGATGCGCGAGGAGCGTCGCAAATCTAACTTAAACGCGAATGGTCTAGCGAGCGATCGGGACAATCCGGCAATGCGCTGGACCGCGATGGCGGATCTGGATCTCGGTCGTCGCGACGGTGATCATAACAGAATCTTGCAACGTCTAACGAGCAACGGGCGCAAACAGCATCCAGTATGGCCTTCGAGTTAGACGCAATTTTCAACGGGAGGCTATGATGTCCGCGATCGGCGCTCGGCCGAACGACCACGTCGTTCGATCTCAATTTGTACCTGGTCTCGATGATCAGTCGCGTGATTGGGAGCTCGTGCTGCGGGAATCCCACCATCGCATGAAGAACACGCTGACGCTGCTGGGTGCGTCAGTCCGTCGCGATTTCACGCGCGCGGGCAGGGGCGATATGTCGCTGGCGGTGGACCGGCTCGAGCGGCGCATCGTCGCCTTCGGCAGGCTCTATCAACTCTTGTCTGATCATGACGATCTGCCGGTCGTCTCCACAGCGGCCTTCTTCGAAAGCCTGTGCGAGGCGATCTCCGAGGCTGTGCTGGAACCGGCAGGTATCCGCTGCGAGGCTGCGATCGAAAGCGGCTCATTGCCGGCGGCGCAGCGTCATCGGCTCGCGCTGATGCTGACGGAGCTGGTCACGAATGCGGCAAAGCATGCTTTCCCGAGCAAGAATGGTGCGTTGATCCGCATCGGCCTGGCCCGGCGCGGCGGCGCCTGGCTCTGCACGGTGGCCGACAACGGCATCGGCGCGACCGGTCCGCTCCAGGGCACCGGTAGCCGGATTCTCGAAGGGCTCGCACGCAGCATCCATGCGCGGCTGCAGGGCGAGGCGGGGGAGGGCGGCACCCGGGTCACGATCGTGATGCCGATTGCTGCGGCGTGACCGCGGGGGAAGCTTCCCCCTGCCTCACAACGGCTAGCGGACCCTAACACTCCATAACGGGCAAAGGTCTGTCGTTTGCGCGACAGTCCTGACGTTCAGAGCGGGTGTCGATTCCGGGCCCGCGGCTTGAAACAAGGAGTTGGACATGGCTGTGATCGAGATCAATCGCGAAGCTGAAACCAAGCCCTCGACATCTCGCGGCGTCGATATGAAGCTCGAGGTCCTCGTGATCCCGGTGTCCGATGTCGACCGCGCCAAGGCGTTCTATGCGCGACTCGGCTGGCGACTGGATGCCGATTTCACGTCAGGCGACGACTGGCGCGTGATCCAGTTCACGCCGCCGGGCTCGGCCTGTTCGGTGATCTTCGGCAGGAACGTCACGGCGGCAGCGCCCGGCTCGGCGCGCGGCCTGTATCTGGTCGTCTCCGATCTCGAGGCGGCACGACAGGATCTGCTCGACCGCGGCGTCGAAGTCAGCGCGCCGTTCCACGGTGCCGGCGACGTTCATGCCGGGCCTGACGAGCCCTATCTGTTCGGCAGCGTTCGAGTCAGTGGTGCTGACCCGAAGCGCGGCAGCTATGCTTCATTCGCCGCGTTCAGCGATCCCGACGGCAATGGCTGGCTGTTCCAGGAAGTCACGACACGATTGCCCGGACGCATCGCAGGCGACGGTACGGCATTCGCCTCAGCGACCGATCTGGCCGCAGCGCTGCGTCGCGCGGCGCTGGCGCATGGCGAGCATGAGGCGCGGACCGGCGGGCACGACGAGAACTGGGCGGAATGGTACGCCGACTACATCGTCCGCGAGCAGGCCGGCCAGCCGTTGCCGACTTGAGCTGCCGCGAAAGGCATCTCCGACTTTAGCCGACACGGCGCGCGATGACATGGTCATCGCGCGCCGTGTCGCATCGCGCGCATGTCATCGTCCTCTTGCGGTGCGCGGACTCGCAACGGCTAACGCAGGCTAACAATCCATAACGAGCAAATTTCCGGGGCCCGCGCCAATCTCTCTGCACACCAACCGACGCGTTGATTTCGAACTCGGTCAGCGTCACCGACCAAAGCAAGGGAGATCCAACATGACCGCGCAAGCACGAACCGAGAGCCTCAATCCCGATCGCCGTCAATTGCTGAGCCAGGCCGCGATGACCGCGGTTGCCGCCAGCGTATCGAGCCTGTTGCCGCTGCATCCGGCCAGGGCCGCCGCAGGCGGCGCCATCCGCCCCTTCCAGATGAAGGTGCCCGAGCAGGATCTGCTCGACCTGCGCCGGCGCCTGGCTGCCACGCGCTGGCCGGATCGCGAGATCGTCAATGATCAGTCGCAGGGCGTGCAGCTGACGACGGTGCAACAGCTCGTGCGCTACTGGCAGAGCGACTACGACTGGCGCAAGCTGGAAGCGCGGTTGAACGCCTTGCCGCAATTCGTCACCGAAATCGACGGCGTCGACATTCACTTCATTCACGTCCGCTCGCGGCACGAGAATGCACTGCCGATGATCGTCACGCATGGCTGGCCCGGCTCGATCATCGAGCAGATGAAGATCGTCGGTCCGCTCACCGATCCGACCGCACACGGTGCCAAGGCCGCGGACGCGTTCGACCTTGTGATTCCCTCGCTCCCCGGCCACGGCTTCTCGGGCAAGCCGGCGGTTCTCGGCTGGGATCCCCAGCGCATCGCGCGGGCCTGGGTCGTGTTGATGAAGCGGCTCGGCTACAGCCGCTACGTCGCGCAAGGCGGCGATTGGGGCAATGCCGTGACGGAGCAGATGGCGCTGATCGCGCCGCCGGAATTGCTCGGCATCCACACCAACATGCCCGCGACCGTCCCCGACGACATCGCCAAGGCGCTTCAACCCGGCGGAACGCGCCCGGCGAACCTTTCGGCCGACGAGCGCCTTGCCTACGACCAGCTCGATGATTTCTACAAGCACGGTCTCGGCTACGCGATCGAGATGTCGAACCGGCCGCAGACGCTCAATGGCCTCGTGGATTCGCCCGCGGGCCTCGCGTCCTGGATGCTCGATCACGATGCGCGCAGCGCCGCGATGATCGCGCGCGTGTTCGACGGTCGGACGGAAGGGCTGTCGCGCGACGACGTGGTCGACAATATCACGCTCTATTGGCTCACCAACACCGCGGTCTCCTCGGCCCGCCTGTACTGGGAGAACAAGCTGGTGTTCTTCGCGCCCAAGCACGTGACGATTCCGGTCGCCGTCAGCGTCTTTCCGGACGAGATCTACGCCGCGCCGCGGAGCTGGGCCGAGAGGGCCTACCCCAAGCTGATCCACTACAACCGTCTCGACAAGGGCGGACACTTCGCGGCCTGGGAGCAGCCGGCGCTGTTCTCCGCGGAAGTGCGCACCGCGTTCCGCCCGCTGCGGCAATCGATCTGAGATGCGAACCCATACATCAGGAGTGCAAGACATGAACCGTCCCGAACCCACCTTCACGACCGAACAGATCCACCTCGAGCGCCGCCTGCCGTCCTACTGGCGTGTCACCTTCGACATGCCGCCGGTGAATATTTTCGGCCCGAAGCAGCTGCCGCTGCTGGGCGACATCGTCACCAGGATCGAGACCGATCCGGACGTGAAGGTCGTCGTGTTCGACAGTGCCGTCGAAGGCTTCTTCATCACCCATTACGACTTCCTCGCGCCGCTGGAGGATTCGCTTCGTATTCCGCCGGGGTCGACCGGCCTCGAGGCGCTGCCCGACATGCTTGTGCGCCTCAGCCGCGCGCCGGTCGTCTCCATCGCCGCGATCCGGGGCCGCGCGACGGGTGTCGGCAGCGAGCTCGCACTCGCGAGCGACATGCGCTTTGCCAGCCACGAGAAGGCGATCCTGTCGCAATGGGAGGTCGGGGCGGGCCTCGTGCCCGGTGGCGGGCCGATGGCGCGATTGCCGCGCCTGATGGGCCGCGGCCGTGCGCTCGAAGTGCTGCTCGGCGCCGACGACATCCATGGCGATCTCGCCGAACGCTACGGTTACGTCAACCGGTCGTTGCCGGACGCCGAGCTCGATGGTTTCGTCGAGGCACTCGCCATGCGCATCGCCTCGTTCGACAAGGAGGCGATCGCGGAGACCAAGCGCCTTGTCGATGTCGCAAGCCTGCCGCCGGACGCCGAAATCAAGCCGGAGTGGGACGCGTTCCTGGCCTCGCTCGGCCGCCCCGCGAGCCAGACCAGAATCAAGGCGCTGATGGCGCGCGGCTTCCACCGCTCCGGGGACGTCGAGAACCGGCTCGGCTTCCACGTCGGACAGATCGGCAGCTAACGGAACCGTTGCGACGCGCGGCCGGTTGGAGCGGCGGCAGGCGGTCACGCCGATGCCGCCTTCCACCGGTACGGAGGAGCGGTGCTGAAATCAAACAAGGAGAATTGAGATGATACGCAAGGCAACGGCAGTCTGGAAAGGCACCGGTCGCGACGGGACCGGTCATCTGACGAGCGAATCCGGCGTGCTCGCGCAGACACCCTATTCGTTCAAGACCCGCTTCGAGAACGAGAAGGGTACCAATCCCGAGGAGTTGATCGCGGCGGCCCATGCCGGCTGTTTTACGATGGCGCTGGCCTTTGGCCTTCAGATGGCCGGTTTCACGCCGGACGAGCTCTCGACCGAAGCCGCCGTCACGCTCGAGCCCGAAGGCAAGGGCTTCAAGATCAGCAAGTCCGCGCTGACCTTGCGTGCCAAGGTGCCGAACCTCGACGACGCAGGTTTTGCCAAGATCGCCGGCGAGGCCGAGAAGAACTGCCCGGTCTCGAAGGTGCTCAACGCCGCGATCACGCTCGACGCCAAGCTGGGCTGACTGAACGCAGGGAGTGTTGCCATGTCTCGCCAAAATCCGTCTCGCCAACATCAGCCGGATGAGGACAGGTTCCGGGCGATCCTGCCCGAGGATATCGCATGGCAGCCCTTCCCGGCATTTCCGCCGGGTGCGCGATTGGCCGTCATGGTCGGACATCCCGCCGAGCCCGGACCTTACGTGGTCCGGGTCAAGGTGCCCGGCGGCACGAGGTTGATGCCGCACAAGCATCCGGAGGACCGCATCTACACGGTCATGTCGGGCGTGTTCTACATCGGGCTCGGCGAGAGTTTTGACGGCGATAAAGTCAGCGCCTATCCGCCGGGGAGTGTTATCGTGCTGCCCGGCGAGACCTGGCATTTCCATTGGGCGAAGGCCGGCGAGTATGTCACGCAGGTGAGTGCGATCGGGCCGCTGGGCCTCGAATATCACGACGACAAGGATGACCCGCGCTTGCGTGCAGTTGCAGAGCAAAGGTAAGCATCTCGACGAAACCAAGGAGCATCAAATGACGACGGAACGCGCAGTTTTGGCCGGAGGCTGCTTCTGGGGCATGCAGGATCTGATCCGCAAGCAGCCAGGCGTGATCTCGACACGCGTCGGCTACACCGGCGGTGCGGTGAAGAACGCGACCTACCGCAACCACGAAGGCCACGCCGAGGCGATCGAGATCATGTTCGATCCCGCCAAGACCAGCTACCGGACCATGCTCGAGTTCTTCTTCCAGATCCACGATCCCACCACGCTCGATCGCCAGGGCAATGATCGGGGCACCAGCTATCGCTCCGCGATCTTCTACGCGAGCGACGAGCAGAAGAAGATCGCCGTAGACACCATCGCCGACGTCGAGGCGTCCGGCCTGTGGCCCGGCAAGGTGGTGACCGAGGTCGCGCCCGCAGGCGAGTTCTGGCAGGCCGAGCCCGAGCATCAGGACTATCTCGAACGTTATCCCGACGGCTACACCTGCCACTTCATCCGGCCCGGCTGGAAGCTGCCGCGCCGCGCTGCTGCCGTCGGAGGCTAGATCAAGACGCCGTGCCGTCAGGCCCGCGATCGCGCGATCAGATCGCGGGCCATGCGCATGTCGGCGATATCGGAGCCTTCGGCAAACGTCCCGCAGACGTTGTCGAGAACCACCCGGGCTTCCGCGCCCCGGCCGGCTCCGATCATGGCCCGCGCGAGGCTGGTCGCGCAGCGGAGCTCCCAGAAGCGCGCGCCCTGCTGGGCGGCAATGTCGATGGCCTCGCGAAAGTGCGCCTCGGCCTGCTCCGCATGCCGCGCGCTCCTGAGCATCAATTCTCCCTTGATGCGGAGCAGCTCCGGCAGATACCAGCGCTCCTGCCGGTCGTTGCAACGAGTCAGGACGTCTTCGATCACGTCGAGGCCACGGTCGACCTGGTCGGCTTCGAGGAAGCACGCGGCGAGCTCGCCGAGCAGCGGCAGAAAGCGCGGCAGGAAGCGCGCATCGCCGGCGCGGTTGAGCTCTTCGCGCAGGAGCGGCAGGCCGGTGGCGATGTCGCCGCGCCTGGCCACGACCGCGGCGTTGAAGGCGCGTGCCCATAGGCCCCACAGCCGGATTCCGTGGCGCTCGGTGTGTTCGAGCAGCTCGGCACCGTGGCGCTCGGCGGCATCGAAATCGCCGGACCAGAACGCGATCGGGCAGGCGGCCTGTCCCAGCACGCTGCAGAAGGTCAGCGCATGGCCGTTGGCGCGGCCTTCCTCGATGTTCGTGGCGGCGAGCGCCTGGGCCTGATCGGCAAGGCCTTGAAGCCAGAGGATGCGGGCCCGGAAATATTGCGTCGATATCCTGAGGTCGAGTGGGAAGATTTTCGGCTTCGCCACCAGCACATGCAGCGAGGCGTTCACCCGGTCGATACGCTGCCGCGCGTCGTTCTGATCACCCAGATAATGCAACGCGACGGCCATCAGGCGGTCGCCCAGCATGAGATCGGTGCTGTCAGGCGAATTCGCAGCCGCGTTCGCAAAGCGCTCGGCGAGCACGCGGGCCTTGCCGAACTGCCCGTTGTTGAACTGGTCGATGCACAGGCCCCAGAGCGCCCTCAGCCGGAAGTCCTTGTCGTCGAGGCTCTCGGCCAGCTCGAGCGTCGTCTCGAGGATCGGGCGCGCCTCGCGCGCGCGGCCCTCGCCATACATCAGCGACCAGCCGAGTGCCGACAGGAGCTGCATGCGGACGCGGTCGTTGTCGCCGTCGTCTCCGAGCGCCGCCAGTGCCGTTCTGCTGCGCTCGCGGCATTCGGCGAACAGCGACAGACGCACCCACAGGGTGACCGCGGCCGCCGTCAGCGCAACGGCGAGCCGGGTGTCGCCGTCGGGCGCGAAGGCCCAGTCCAGCGCCGCGCGCACATTGTCGAGCTCCCCACCATAGGTGCTGAGCCATTCGGGCAGCGGCGTCGACGCGTCGGCCCCCGCGCGCTCGAAGAAATCACGAAAATGCTCCGCATGACGCCGCGCGAACTGCCTGGCTTCGCCGAGCTCGTTCAGTTTCCCGAGCGCGTAGGTGCGCGTGGTGTCGAGCAGGCGATAGCGCAGCGTCCGCGAGCCGGATGGCGAGATCAGCGATTTGGTGACCAGGCTGTCGATCGCCTCCAGCGTCTCCGAGGTGCTGAGGCCATCGCCGGACGCGACCGCGGCAGCCGCCTCCGGCGCGAAGGGTCCTGCGAACACCGACAATCGCCGCAAGGTGGCGCTTTCCGCCGGAGGCAGCAGGTCGTAGCTCCAGTCGAGGGCGGCGGCGAGCGTCTGGTGCCGCGGGACGGCCGTGCGCCGTCCCCGCCATTGCAGCGAGAAGCGGCTGTCGAGCAGGGAGGCGGTGCCGGCGATGCCATACGCATTGACACGGCCTGCCGCAAGCTCGATCGCCAGCGCAATGCCGTCGAGGCGCCGGCAGATGCTGGCGACAAGCGGCGCCTCTTCGGCGCTGAGCTGGAACGGCCCGGAGCTCTGCGCGATGCGCTCGACGAAGAGCTGGGCCGCGGGGTAGGCGAGAACCTCGGCGACGTCGAGGCCGTCGCGCTCGGGCGGACAATCCAGCGGAAACAGCCGGAAGATCCGCTCGCCTTCGCTTCGGAACGACTCGCGGCTGGTGGCGAGAACACGAAGCTGCGGCGCTTCGCGAACGATGCGCTCGACGAGAGGCGCCAGATTATCCAGCACATGCTCGCAGCTGTCGAAGATCAGCAGGGCCGGCCCGGTCTTCAGAAATGTCAGCAGGGCCGGCGTCGGATCCTCCGCGCTGACGGTCAGTCCGAGGACGGCGGCGATGCTGGTTGGGACATGGCTCGCATCCCGCAGCGGACCGAAATCGACGAAGAAGACGCGGCCGTCGAAATCCGCCGAGCGGCGATGCCCGACCGTGACGGCGACGGCGGTCTTCCCGATGCCGCCGGGACCGACCAGGGTCATGAAGCGATAGAGCGTCAGGCCGTTCGAAATCTTCTCGATGACCTCCTCGCGTCCGACCATCTTCGCAAGCTGGGCGGGCAGGGAGCGGGGAGGAATGATTTCGGCGGCGGCTGGCGCGACCTGCGAGGGCGCTTGAGCGAACGGGGCGACAAAGCAATAGCCACGGCCGGGTACATTGAGGACATAACGGGCCGATTTTCCGGTATCGCCGAGCACCTTGCGGAGCGCTGCGACATGGAAGCGCAGACTGCCCTCGTCGACATTCACCTCGGCCCAGATGCGCTTGACCAGTTCTCTCTTGTCGATGACTTCTCCGGGGCGCTCGGCAAGCAGGATGAGAATATCGAGCGCGCGGCCGCCGACGTGAAGCGGCTCCCCTTCCTTTTCCAGGAGCCGGGACTTGGGAAACAGCCGAAATGGCCCGAATGAAATGGCCGAGTCTTGGTTGTTATTGTGAGCTGGCACGTGCCATTGCCCCCCGCAACGGGAGTCAAAAGGTATTTTGTTGTGGTCTAGCAGAACGAGGCGTCCAGTAAACTGGCCGAAAGCAGCATGGCTGGCAGACCTGCGCAGATGACTTCAGTCGGCTTCGGCTCCGCCTGAATCATGCTGGAAATGGAAGGGGTTAGGTCGCCGTGGTCTTACCCTTGTCCTTTGTGACGATGTGTGCCGACAGCGTGACCAGACCCATCAGCGCAGCCAGCAGCCAGAACGCCATGGGCAATCCGCCAAAACGCGCGACGAAGCCGACGCCGGCGGGGCCGATGAGGATTCCTGCGTAGCCCGCGGTCGTGATCGCCGCGACCGCAAGCCCCGTGGGCATCACCGTCTGCCGCGCCGCCCGACGGAACAGCACCGGCACGAGATTCGACGCGCCGAGCCCGATCAGCAGGAATCCGCCGATGGCGACCGCTGCGATGGGCGCCGTGAGCAGGACCACGAAACCGGCGATCGCAATCAGGCTGCCCCAGAGCAACGTCGTGCGGTCGCCGATCCGCGCGACGACGGCGTCGCCGCCGAGCCGGCCCGCAGTCATCGCGATCGAGAACACGATATAGCCGGCGCCGCCTTGCGCTTCGGTGACGAGACCTGCACCGATAACGAGCAGGGCGCCCCAATCGAGCATCGCACCTTCGACCAGGAAGGTGATGGCGCCGAGCAGCGCGAGCAGCAGCACCGATCCGTGCGGCAGCACGAACAGCGGGCCCTCCTGCACCTGCACGGAACGAAGCAGGCGCGGCGAGGTCAGGGCCATCGCGAGCAGCATCAGGGCGGAGCAGACCAGCGTGCAGGCGAGCGTTCCGAATTGCAGCGAGAGCAGCGCCGTCATCAGCGCGGATCCGGCAAAACCCCCGATGCTGAACAGGGCGTGGAAGCCGGACATCAGCGGGCGGTGCGCGGCGCGCTCCACCTCCACGGCGTGGATGTTCATGGCGACGTCGATCGAGCCGAGCGCGGCGCCGAATGCGAAAAGCGCCAGCGCCAGCGTTGCGGGCGAAGCCGCAATGGCGAGCAGGGGCAGGACCAGCGCCAGGCCGAACCCGCTGGCAATGATGATCGGCCTGCTGCCGTAGCGCGCGCTCACGATTCCGGTCACCAGCATCGCGATGACCGAGCCGATGCCGAGGCTGAGCAGCAGCAGTCCGAGCACGCCGTCATCGACGCCGAGCCGCGTCTTCGCGAACGGCACCAGCGGCGCCCAGCACGAGATGCCGAAACCCGCGACGAGGAAGGCAAGCCGGGTCGCAAGGCGCGTCGCAGGCCGGTCGGCGGAAGACATGGGAACTCCGGAGAAGCAGAGGCAGGGCGATCGACAAGCCCGAGAAATGCCGCGGCTTTATGTCCGAGGCGCTCCCAAATCGTCGCGGGCGGCCCGCGCGAGCTGCAAGCGGACGCGCAGGCCCTTTGGCGCGTTGTCGAGCAGCTGAAGCGTTCCGCCATGCGCGGTCACGATCGCCTGCGCGATCGACAGACCGAGACCAAATCCTGATGTCTCGTCCATGGTGCGGGCTTCCTCTCCGCGCACAAAGGGCTCCAGCATCGCGGCCTTGCTTTCGTTGGGAATGCCCGGCCCGTCGTCGCAGACGTCGATGACGAGCCGGTCCTCGGCGGTCAACAGCGCGACGTCGATTTGGGTTCCGAATCGCGTTGCGTTCTCGATGAGGTTGGTGACCGCGCGAATGATTTCGTCGGGCCGCAGGACGAAGGCGGCCCTGTCGGGGCCGGAATAGGTCACGGCAAATCCGGAATCCGAAAACTGCTCGCAAACCATCTGAAGCAGCGCCGCGACGTCCACCAGCGTCGGCTTGACCGGGCTTTCGCTGCGCAGGAGCGACAGCACCGATTCGAGCATCGACTGCATCTGGTCGAGATCGCGCACGGTCTGCGTGCGTTGTGCCGGATCCTCGATATATTCCGAACGGAGCCGCAGACGCGTGATCGGGGTGCGAAGATCATGGCTGATGGCCGCGAGCATGCGGGTTCTGTCGTTCATCAGCGTGGTGATGCGATCGCGCATCCGGTTCAGCGCCCTTGCCGCGGACCTGATCTCCTCCGGTCCGTTTTCCGGCAGCGGCGCGGAGGACCGGCTCAGGCTGAAATCCTCCGCCGCGCGCGCGAAGGCCGACAGCGGCGAGGAGAGCGCGCGGCCGGCCCAGACGCCGAGCAGCGTCAGGCTTGCCACGAGGAACAGCAGCGTCGAGGTCCAGAGGCCGCTGACGAAGGCCGGCATCTTGGGCGATCCGATCGTGGCTTCGAGCACGTCGTCGCCCGGAAGGTAGAACCAGACGCGCTCGTCGTCCGCGCCGCTGCCGCGAACGAGCTCGGCCCTGACACCAAGCGCAAAGGGGATGGTCAGTGAAGTCCGCATCGACTGCGGCGTGGCGGCGGCGGATACGCTGTCCCGCAATTGGAGCTTGAGCGGCGGAAAGGTCCGGCTGACGCTGTCGAGGACGATCGCGCGCTCGGCCTTCGGCGTGTTGGCGATGATCCGCACGATCAGCTCGATCTGCTCCAGCGGCGTGTCCGCCAGCAGCTTCGGCTGGTTGAGGAGAAAATAGCCGGCGATCAGGACATGGATCAGGACCAGCGATCCCAGGATCAAGGCGGCGATTTGGCCGCTGATCCGCCTGAAGCTGAAGAGCGCGACGAGGTCGGCGGTGCGGCTCATGCTTCCTCCACCCTCGGGGTGAAGACGTACCCGCCGATGCGGACGGTCTTGATCACGGATGCGCCTTCCGCCCGGTCGAGCTTGCGGCGCAGCCGGCTGACCAGCACGTCGATGCTGCGGCCGAAGCTTGCTCCGGCACGACCGCGCGTCATGCTCAGGAGGTTGTCGCGGGTGAGGATGCGGCCGGCCCGCTCGCAGAAGGCCTGCAGCAGATCGAACTCGGCACTGGTCAGTGGCACCTGCGCGCCCTCGGGATCGCGCAATTCGCGCAGGCGCAGATCGATGGTCCAGCCCTGGAACTTGAGACGCGCCGCGGTGGGGCCCGTGAGGCTGCTCGATCGCCGCCGCAGCACCGCGTTGATCCTGGCGAGGAGCTCGCGCGGGTTGAACGGCTTTGGCAGATAGTCGTCGGCGCCCATCTCGAGGCCGAGGATCCGGTCGAGATCCTCGCCCTTCGCGGTGAGGATGATGATCGGCGTCGCGGACTCCATCCGCAGCCGGCGGCAGAGGCTGAGGCCGTCCTCGCCCGGCAGCATCAAGTCGAGCACGATCAGGTCGACCCGCTCACGGGAGAGATGGCGGTCCATCTCCCTGCCGTTCGCGACCGCGTCGACCGAGAAGTTGTGATCACGCAGATAACGCGAGATGAGGTCGCGGGTCTGCTTGTCGTCCTCGACGATCAGGATGTTCTGGGGGCCGCTGGTCATGATTGAAATCGCATCGGGGTTGCCGATCGTTGGTCGATTTGCGGACGAATGTCTCGCCCGAAGAACTACGGTCATCGTGCAATCCTAAGGTCAGTCGCGGCTCAGTGCCACCACGGGGTCGAGGAAGGCGGCGCGGCGGGCGGGGAAGAAGCCGAAGGCAACCCCGATCCCGGTCGAGGTCAGGAACGCCGCGCCGATCGAGAACGTCGAATAGCTGACCTCGAATCCGGGCACCGCGACGTTGATGGCGACGCCGAGCAGCATCGCGACGAGAATGCCGGCGATGCCGCCGATCGACGAGATCAGGGTCGCTTCCACCAGGAATTGCTGGAGGATGTCGCTGCGCCTGGCGCCGACCGCCATGCGCACGCCGATCTCGCTGATCCGCTCCGATACGGACACCAGCATGATGTTCATGACGCCGATGCCGCCGACGACCAGCGAGATCACCGCGATCGCCGCCACCAGGAACGCCAGCGTCTGTGTCGTGCTGGTGATGGTGCGGCGGATATCGTCGGTGTTGAGGATGACGAAATCCCGGGTGTTGTGCCGCTGCGTCAAGAGCGTGGTCACCGCGTCCTGCGCCAGCGCGGTCGAAACCTCGTCGCTGATCCGCAGCAGGATGCTGCGCAGCGCGCGATCGCCCGTGAACTGGGCCTGCACGGTGGTGTAGGGCAGGTAGACCGACAGGTTCTGGTTCGAGCCGAACCCGCCCTGCTGCTGGGCGATGACGCCGACGATGCGACAGGGCACCTTGCCGAGCCAGATCACGCGGCCGATCCCGGAGGTCTGGTCGTCGGCGAAGAAGGTCTTGCGGGTATTGTCGTCGATGACGGCCTGCCGCTCGATGTTGCGGATCGCATCGGTATCGAACAGGCGTCCTTTCGCGAGCTTGGCGCCCTTGACCTGGAAATAGCTCTCGCCGACGCCGTTCACCAGCACGTTGGACTCGTTGCCGCGATATCGCACCGTCGTGCTGGTCGACACCGTCGGAG
This sequence comes from Bradyrhizobium sp. CCBAU 25360, assembly GCF_028128695.1. NCBI lineage: Bacteria > Pseudomonadati > Pseudomonadota > Alphaproteobacteria > Hyphomicrobiales > Nitrobacteraceae > Bradyrhizobium > Bradyrhizobium sp. CCBAU 25360. The sequence goes on along the minus strand of NZ_LBJA01000001.1, from coordinate 494,715 downwards.
TGACCCCGGCAATGAAATCCTGCCGGCCGAGCGCGCGGGCGTCGCCCAGTACCAGCGTCTTGATCTTGCCGGCGCGGGCGTCGCCAAAGTCCTTGCCCGGAAATACCTCGATCGTGTTGGTGCCGAGGCTCGAAATGTCGGACAGCACCTTGCGCTGGGACGCGTTGCCGAGCGCGACCACCGACGACACCGCGGCGATGCCGATGATGATGCCGAGCATGGTCAGGAAGGCGCGCAGCCGGTGCGCGGCCATCGCAACCAGCGCCATCCGCGAGGCCTCCCGCAGGCGCCGCAAGGCGCCGGACCAGCCGGTGCCGCTGCTCCATGACGTCCGCGACACCGGAACCGCCGGCTCCGACGCGCTTGTCGTCTCCGCGCGGCGATCGGAGGCGATCCTGCCGTCGCGCAGCTCGATGATGCGTTCGGCCCGCGCGGCGACATCGGCATCGTGGGTGACGATGATGATCGTCCGCCCCTCGCGGTGCAGCTCTTTCAGGATCTTCAGGACCTCCTCGCCGCTGCGCCGGTCGAGCGCGCCGGTGGGCTCGTCCGCCAGGATGACCTCGGCGCCGTTGATCAGCGCGCGTGCGATCGAGACACGCTGCTGCTGGCCGCCCGATAGCTGGTTCGGGCGATGGCCGCGCCGGTCGTTGACGCCGAGCCTTGCGAGAAGCTGCTCTGCGCGCGTGCGGCGCTCGCGGGCCTTCATCCCGGCATAGATCGCGGGGATCTCGACATTCTCGCCGGCCGAGAGGTCGCCGAGCAGATGATAGCGCTGGAAGATGAAGCCGAAATGCTCGCGGCGCAGCGCCGCCAGCGCATCGGCATCGAGCTCGGAGACGTTCTTGCCGGCGACGCGATAGGTGCCGGAGGTCGGGCGGTCGAGACAGCCGAGGATGTTGAGCAGCGTCGATTTGCCCGATCCGGACGAGCCGATGATCGCCACCATCTCGCCGGGCTGGATGCTCAGCGAGAAATCGTCGAGCGCGACCACGCTGGTGTCGCCGGCCATGAACTCCCGCCGAACCTTCTCGATCGCGATGATCGGATCGGCCAAATGAGGGATCATGTCAGGGACCTCCGCCTCCCGGCGGGCCGCCGGGCATGCCGCGTGATGCGGTCTGCTCGTTCGCCTCGCCGGTCACGACACGTTCGCCCTCGTCGAGGCCGGACTTGATCTCGACAATGGTGCGATCGTTGAGGCCGGTCTTGACCTCGCGCTCGCGGATGTCACCGGACGCGGCGAGCGTGCGCACCGTGCTGCGGCCGTCGGACTTTCGCATCACCGCGAGCGCCGGGATCACCTTCACGCGCTTGGCCTCGCCGGTGACGATGTGCACCTCCGCGGTCATGTAGGTCCGCAGCGAGAGCTCCTTGTTCGGCACGTTGAAGACGCCGATGTAGTAGATCGCCGTGCTGGTCGAGCTCGACGAGCTCGTGCTCGAAGTCGAGCTGGTGGTGGTCGAGGAGAAGCTGGCGTCGTTCTTGATCGATTCGGGCGCCGGCTCGATCTGCTCGAGCCGGGCCTCATAGCGATGGTCCTGGTCGCCGAGGATGGTGAAGTAGAGCGATTGCCCCGGTCTGACCTTGACGATGTCGGCCTCGGAGATCTCCGCCCGCACCGTCATCGTCGCGAGTTGGCCGAGCACGACGATGGTCGGCGCGGACTGCACCGCGTTGACCGTCTGTCCTTCCTGCACCACGGTGGCGAGGACCGTGCCGTCGATCGGCGCGGTGATGCGGGTGTATTCGAGGTTCACGCGTGACGTCTCGACGCTGGCTTCCGCCCCCACGATCAGGGCTTCGAGGGCGGCGATCTGGGCGCGGGTCTGCCGCACGGTCGAATCCGCGCTGTCGAAGTCGCTTCGCGACGTCGCGCGTTGCGCCAGGGTCGCCTGCTGGCGCGCGAGATTGGCCTCGGCCAGCACCAGCGCGGCCTCCTTTTCGACCTTCTGCGCCCGGTAGTTCTTCAGCGACGCCTCGGAGCTGCGCAGATCGTTCTGCCTGGTGACGGGATCGATCTGAGCGATGACGTCGCCGGCCTTCACCGTGTCGCCGACGCGGACGTTGAGGGCGGTGATCCGGCCTGACACCTGCGCGCCGACCGCGGTCAGCCGCGCCGGCTTCAGCGTGCCGCTGGCGAGCACCTCCTCGCGCAAATCGCTGACGGTGACCGGCGCCGTGATGTAGGACTGCGCCTTGCTCGACGTTCCCGGAAAGCGCGTGGCCGCGACCACGCCGGTCGCCACGACGGCAATAATCGCTGCGGCGATCTTCAGGCGTCTGGCGGTGATGATCTCGGTCACTTCTGCGCCTCCCGGAAGTGAGGTCCCGTGTTGGTGTCCACGATAACAGGCGTCGATACGTCGACCGGATCGGACCAGCCGCCGCCGAGCGCCTTTGCCAGCGCGATGTAATCCTTGGCAGCCGACACCTTGCTCTGGATCAGCGAATCCTCGGCCGAATAGAGCGAACGTTCGGCGTCCAGCACGTCGATGAAGCTGGCGCTGCCGGTCTCGAACAGCGATCGCGACAGCCGTGCGGCTTCGCGGTAGTTCCTGGCCGCCTCCGTCAGCTTGGTGGCGCGCACGCGTTCGCGCGACAACGAGACCAGGGCATTCTCGACGTCCTCGAGCGCGGTGAGCAGGGTCGAATGGAACGTGGCGAACGCCTGGTCGCGTTGCGCCTCCGCAATCCTGACCGTGGCCAGGCGCTTGCCCGCGTCGAACACCGGTACGGTGATCGAGGGGCCGACCGACCAGCTGACGCTCGAATATTTGGCGAGATCGCCGGCCCGCAGCGCAGAGGTGCCGACCGAGCCGGTCAACGACACCGCCGGATAGCGGTCGGCCTCCGCGGCGCCGATCTTGGCGGTCGCCTGCGCCAGCTTGCGCTCGGCACTGGCAATATCGGGACGGCTCATGAGGAGATCGGCGGGCAGTCCCATGGGAAGCGGCATACGCGGCGCCGGCACGGGCGCGGACTGCGCCATCGACGAGGCGACGCCGCCGGGCGGCCGCCCGAGCAGGATTCCGAGCCGGTGAACGTCGGCCGCAAGCGCCGCCTGATAGGTCGGAACGTTGGCTTCTGTGCTTGCGGCCTGCGCGGTGGCCTTGGCGAGATCGACGGCGTTGCCGCTGCCGGCCTCGTATTTGCTGCGGGTGAGCTTTTCGGTGTCGCGCTGCGAGACCGCGGTCCGCTGCGCCAGCGCGATCCGGGCCTGATAGCCGCGCGCCTCGACGTAATAGGCGGCGACGTCGCCGATCAGCGTGACGAGGCTGTCGCGTAGATCCTCCTCGGCGGATTGCGCACCATGCGCCGCGGCCTCGATGCTCCGCTGCGTGCCGCCGAACAGGTCGAGCTCCCAGCTCGAATCGAAGCTTGCCTGGTGAAGTGAGTAGGGCGCACTGTCGACGAGGACGGACGAGGAGCCGGCACTGGACTTGTTGCTGGTCACCGAGGCCGTGCCGCTCACGGACGGAAACAGGCCTGCCGTCGTCTGTTGCAGCGTGGCGCGCGCCTCGCGCACGGCCGCTTTCGCCTTCGCGACATCAGGGTTGGCTTCGATGGCCTCCTCGATCAGCCGGCTGAGCAGGGGATCGCGCAAGCGCAGCCACCAGCGGTCGAGCTTGCCGGCGTCCCGATGCGGGGCGGTGTTGGTGCTCCAGTGCGAGGGCAAGGCGAGCTTGGGCGGGCCGGCATAATCCGGGCCGACCGCGCAGCCGGCCAGGGCGCTGCCCAGCATCAGCGCAACGCAGGCTGATCCGGCGCGCGACATGGGGCTGCGCAACGGGGCGGGCTTCGGACGATGCGTCTCCTTGGCCGTTGGCAGGGGACTTGCGGCGAACGAGTACGACGGCATCAAATCGGCTGAAATCCACTGACCTCGGCTCGGAGGGAGCTCATGGCCCTCAGGGGCAGGACGAGGCAGCCGCCACTAGCCGGCCGATCGTGGCCTTTCGGCAGCGGGAATGTTGCTGAATGTAAACAGGTATTGCAGGACGTCTCGGCGCTGCCGAAGCGGTGATGTCCCGCAGCCCGGATGGAGCGAAAGCGTAAATCCGGACTGCTCGCCCGGCATTTTGCACCGTCCCGGATTCCGCTAGCGCTCCATCCGGGTTACGCGACCCGCCTGTGTCGCCGCGTGTCAATCCGCTCCGTTAAAAATATTCCACTTTACCGAAATTCGGTTTCGACGTATGTGTCGTCCATCCCGGCTTGACCTTGAGGGGCGATCGCGCGTCGTCACGTTTCGCGAGCCGGGTTGCGGTGGACGCGGCAGCGTCGGCACGAAAAGGTAGCGGGCAGGGCGGGTCGTCCCTGTGAGCCCGAAACCGCGTGCGGACGAGCGACGCTGAACGCGTACGGCAAAACCGTGTGGTCCTGGCCGTCGTTGCTACGGTCAAGCTTCCGCGGAGGTGCGAGCGAGCCCAACCGGGCAGACTGCATCATCCAATTCGCGGGGCGAGGGAGGCCAGAAGGAAAGTTCGGCTCCCGGGAGAGCACGGCATAAGCCGTCCGACCACCGCGCAGGGAAGGCCGAGTGTTCGGCACCACCTGTATGCTGCTGTGCGGTTCTTTCTGCGTGTGCATTTCGCGCAGCGGACCGCGGGTGCGAGCTGGCACCCGGCCTTCCCTGCGCCCTCTTGGATTGGAGGGTGGAGAGTTGAAGCAAAGCTCGGGCGAAATCCGCCGCGAGGCCGCGAAGGTGTGTTTGCGAGCTGAGCTGCGTGCCACAAACTCGATATCGTAGGGTGGGCAAAGCGCAGCGTGCCCACCATCCTCGCACCGCAATTGAATTGGTGGGCACGGCGCTGTGCGCCTTTGCCCACCCTACGACACTGCACGCTGGGATGTGCATTGGAGCATCGCAATGACGGTGGAGAGACCGGGCGCCGCACTCCGCTCTCGTGCCCCGGCTCTGCAGCGCAGCGCTCCCGGCGATGCGAAGCATCGTCCGGTGCGGTGCGCTGCAGAGCCGGGGCCCATCTCGCCGCGTCTCGCCGTGTTGCCCTGGGTCCCGGCGCTGCGCCGCAACGCTGCGCGTTGCAGCTTGTCCGGGACATGAACGCCGCGGCGCGACCGGCCGCCCGCACGAAATTCAACGCGTAGAAACAATGCGGAAATCTCAAAGCCACACCGCGGCCACAGGGCTCCCGTCTTCAGGGCATGTGAAGTGCTGCTGAGGTGTGGAATGCCGTTTTTGCGGACCTGGCTGATCGCCGTGGCGATGAGTGCTGTATCGATTGCGAGTTCGCTTCCGCTTGCACTGCTGCCGCAGCCGGCGGCCGCGCAGGCGGCGGAGACGATCGTCGTCGAAGGCAATCGCCGGGTGGAGGCCGAGACGGTCCGCTCCTACTTCAGGCCGGGCCCCGGCGGGCGTCTCGATCAATCCGCCATCGACGACGGGCTCAAGGCGCTCATCACGACGGGCCTGTTTCAGGATGTGAAGATCAGCCAGGCGGGCGGCCGCATCGTGGTGTCGGTGGTGGAGAATGCCGTGATCGGCCGCATCGCCTTCGAGGGCAACAAGAAGATCAAGGACGAGCAGCTCTCGGCGGAAATCCAGTCCAAGCCGCGCGGGACGTTCTCGCGCGCGCTGGTGCAATCCGACACCCTGCGCATTGCCGAAATCTACCGGCGCTCCGGCCGCTACGACGTCCGCGTTACCCCTGAAATCATCGAGCTGCCGAACAACCGTGTCGATCTCGTCTTCACGGTCGAGGAGGGCGCCAAGACCTCGGTGAAGTCGGTCGAGTTCGTCGGCAACAGCGCCTTCTCGGCCTCCCGCCTGCGCGACGTCATCAAGACGCGCGAGAGCAATTTGCTCAGCTTCCTCGGCAGCAACGACATCTACGACCCCGATCGCGTCGAGGCCGACCGCGACCTGATTCGCCGCTTCTACCTCAAGAACGGATTCGCCGACGTCCAGGTCGTGGCCGCGCTCACCGAATACGATCCGGATAAGAAGGGCTTTCTGGTCACCTTCAAGATCGAGGAAGGTGCCCAATATCGCATCGGCTCCGTCGATTTCCGCTCCGGCATTCCCAATTTCGACGCGGGCTCGCTCCGCAGCTATTCGCGCGTCAGTGCCGGCTCGCTCTACAACGTCGAATTGGTCGAGAAGTCGACCGAAGAGATGCAGATCGAGGCCTCGCGCCGCGGCTATGCCTTTGCCGTGGTCCGGCCCGGCGGCGACCGCAATTTCGAGGCGCACACCGTCTCCGTCGTGTTCAACGTCGACGAAGGCCCGCGGAGCTATATCGAGCGCATCAACCTGCGCGGCAACACCCGCACGCGCGATTACGTGATCCGCCGCGAATTCGATCTCTCCGAGGGCGATGCCTACAACCGCGCGCTGGTCGACCGCGCCGAGCGGCGGCTGAAGAACCTCGACTACTTCAAGAGCGTCAAGATCGTCACCGAGCCCGGCTCCTCCAGCGACCGCGTGGTCCTGATCGTCGACATGGAGGAGAAATCGACCGGCGACTTCTCGATCTCGGGCGGCTACTCCACCACCGACGGAGCACTCGCCGAAGTCTCGATCTCCGAGCGCAACCTGCTCGGCCGCGGTCTCTACGGCAAGGCCTCGGTCAGCTATGGCCAGTATTCACGCGGCATATCGCTGTCCTTCGTCGAGCCCTATCTGCTCGACTACCGGATGGCGCTGGGGTTCGACACATATTGGAAGCAGCAGAAGTCGAACAGCTATACGAGCTACGGCGTGACCACGCTCGGCTTCTCTCCGCGCATTGGCCTTGCATTGCGCGAGGACCTTTCGCTCCAGCTCCGCTATTCGCTCTATCAGCAGAGCATCACGCTCGCCAGCGCCTACAACAATTGCAACAACAACGCGTCCAACGCCTCGCTGGCCTACAACCCGACGCCGTCCTACATCCAGAACGTCCTGGGCGGCGTCGACCCGACCAACTCCACGAGCTCGGGGGTCTATGGCTACGGCTGCTACGGCGACGGCGAGTCGAGCCTGCCGGTCCGGAAAGAACTGGCGAACGGCGCGACCTGGACCTCCGCGCTCGGCTACACGTTGAGCTACAACACACTCGACAACACCAAGAACCCGACGGACGGATTGCTGGTCGACTTCCGGCAGGATTTCGCCGGGGTCGGCGGCGACGTCACCTATTTGAAGACCGCGCTGGACGCCAAATACTACACGCCGCTCGTCTCCGAGATCGTCAGCGTGATCCATCTCCAGGGCGGCCTCCTCGGCAAGCTCGGCGATCAGGACCTGCGCATGCTGGATCACTTCCAGATGGGCCCGAGCCTGGTGCGCGGCTTCGCTTCGAACGGTATCGGTCCACGCGACATCACCTATTGGAGCCTCGGCGCCAGTGGCGATGCGCTCGGTGGCACGAAATATTGGGGCGCGTCCGCGGAATTGCAGATGCCGTTCTGGTTCCTGCCGAAGGAGGTCGGCCTGAAGGGCGCGGTCTATGCCGACGCCGGATCGCTCTGGGGCTATCAGGGGCCGACCTCGTGGTCGGCCACGGGCGAAGTCAACACCAAGGCGTGCCCGACCTGCGGATTGCAATATGACGACGGCAACACGGTGCGGTCGTCGGTCGGCGTCGGCCTGATCTGGGCCTCCCCGTTCGGGCCGCTGCGCTTCGACTACGCCGTGCCGATCACGAAGGGCAAATATGACGTCGTCCAGGAGTTCAGGTTCGGAGGAGGGACGTCGTTCTAGAGCATGATCCGGAAAAGTGTGGCGCGGTTTTCCGAAAGATCATGCCCAAAAAAGGGCGTCAGCCCGCAAGAATCCGCCGGCAGGCTTCGACGTACACCTCCGCGCCGGTGACGATATCGGCGTCGGCGGTGTCTTCAGTCCAGTGATGGCTGATGCCGCCGATCGAAGGCACGAACAGCATGGCGGCGGGCATGACGGTTGCCAGCATCTGCGCGTCGTGGCCGGCGCCGCTGGGCATGCGAATGGATCGTCCACCGGCCAGCGCCTTGCTCGCGGCGTCGATTGCGTCCTGAAAGCTGGGATTCATCATGGCAGGCGCACCGGTGCGAATCTTCTCGACGGTCACGGTGCAGGGACCGTTCGCGCTGGCCTCGTCCGCCATTGTTCGCAGCAACTGCTCCAGCCGGGCAATGACGGCCGGATCGTCATCGCGGATCTGGAACAGCATCTCCGCTCCACCCGGAATGATGCTCGGCGCGCCGGGATCGAGCGTGATGCGCCCGGTGGTCCAGACCGTGCGCGGACCGCAGGTGTCAGGAAAACGCTGGTCGATCGCGACGCAGAATTTGGCCAGCGCCAGCCCGGCATCCTTGCGCACGGCCATGCGCGTGGTCCCGGCGTGATTCTGTTCACCGGTGAAATTGATACGGTATTGCCAGATGCCGACGATGGAGGTGACGACGCCGATCGCGAGCTTGCCGCTTTCGAGCGTGTCGCCCTGTTCGATATGGGCCTCGAGATATCCGACGTGGCGGCCCGGCTCGACGCCGAGGCGCTCGCGACCGGAGAGCCCGATCTCGGCGAGGGCATCGCGCATGGTGCGGCCGCTGGTGCGGTCGCGCGCGGCGTCGATCTCGGCTTCAGTCACCTGGCCGACATAGGAACGCGAGCCGAGGAAGCTGCCGAAATGCCCTTCCTCGTCGCACCAAGCGACGACTTCGACGGCGCCTTTGACGGTCGGATCGGCATTGAGCACGCGCGCCGCCTCGAGCGCATAGACGACGCCGAGCGGGCCATCGAGCCAGCCGGCGTAGTTCTGGCTCTCCAGATGCGAGCCAGCCAGCAGTTTCGGCCCGGACTTGGCGCTGGTGCCGAACACATTGCCGATGCCGTCGATCGCAGCGGTAAGACCGGCGCCGGGCAGCTTCTGAACCAGCCAATCCAGCGACTCCTTATGCGGCTCGGAGAAGGTCGGCTTGTGCACGCCGGTCTTGTAGGTGCCGATGGCACGGAGTGCGTTGAGGTCGGCGAGGACGCGCTGGCCGTCGGCGCGCGGCTTGGTGTCAGGCATGCTCAGTAACCTTCAGCGCCTCGGTGCGGATCTCCTCGACCAGCCGTTCCTTGAGCTGGACGAATTCCGGCGTGGTCTTGATCTTGTAGGAGCGCGGATGGGGCAGGTCCACTGTGATCTCGGCCTTGATACGGCCGGGGCGCGCGCTCATGACGATGACGCGGCTGCCGAGGAAGATGGCTTCCTCGATGTCGTGGGTCACGAACAACACGGTCTTCTGGTCGCGCTCCCAGATCCCGAGCAGCATCTCCTGCATCAATGCGCGGGTCTGGTTGTCCAGCGCGCCGAAGGGCTCGTCGAGCAGCAGGATCTTGGGATCGTTGGCAAGCGCGCGGGCAATCGCCGTGCGCTGCTGCATGCCGCCGGAGAGTTGCTTGGGCCAGTGATTCTCGAAGCCGGACAATCCGACCTGGCGGATGAAGGCGTCGGCGATCCTGTAGCGTTCGTCCTGCGACACGCCGCGCTCGCGCAGGCCGAAGGCGATGTTCTCGCGCACGGTGAGCCAGGGAAACAGCGTGTAGGATTGGAATACCATGCCCCGATCCGCGCCGGGGCCGGTGACCTCGCGCCCGTCGAGCGTGACGCGGCCGCTGGTCGGACGGTCGAGGCCCGCGACGATGCGCAGCAGCGTGGACTTGCCGCAGCCGGAAGGGCCGAGGATGGTGACGAAATCGTTGTTGCCGATGACGAGATCGGTCGGCTCCAGCGCCCTGGTCGGCGCGTTGCCGTGGCGCGCGGGGAAGGTGCGCGAGACCTGTTCGACCTTGAGGATCGTCATGCGAGCCTCCACGGAAACAGCCAGGCGTTGAACGCCTTGAACATGAAGTCCGAGAGCAGGCCGATCAGCCCGATCACGATGATGCCGAAGATGATCTGTCCGGTGTTGAGCAGCGCCTGGCTGTCGGTGATCATGTGACCGATGCCGGAGGACGAGCCGATCAGCTCGGCGACGATGACATAGGTCCAGGCCCAGCCGAGCACCAGCCGCAGGATCTCTGCGATCTCGGGTGCGGAGGAGGGCAGCAGCACGCGGCGGATGATGCCGCGGTCGCGGGCTCCCAACGTATAGGCCGCCTCGACCAGATCGCGCCGCGTTGCGCCGACGGTCACGGCGACCATCAGGATGACCTGGAATACCGAGCCGATGAAGATGACGAGGAGCTTCTGCAGTTCGCCGATGCCGGCCCACAGGATCAGAAGCGGAATAAACGCGGAGGCGGGCAGATAGCGCGCGAAGGAGACGAACGGTTCGAGGAAGGCTTCGACCGGCTTGTAGGCGCCCATGAGAACGCCGAGCGGCACTGCGATGATCGCTGCGAGCGCAAAGCCGCCGACGACGCGCCAGATCGTCATGCCGATGTCGAACACAAACCCCTGCTTGGCCAAGAGGTCATAGCCTTCCTGCACCATGGTCAGCGGGTTGGCGAGAAAGGTCTTCGACACATAGCCGCCGAAGGTCGCCCACGACCAGAGGGCGACGAACACCACGAAGAACGCAAGGCCGTAGGCCACGCGCTGCTTCGATGTAACAGGGTCCAGGGGACGCATCAAACTGTCTATCCGGGCGATGAAGAGAAATGCCGGCCCCGCCGCAAGACGGGACCGGCAGCGCTAGAAGAAGTTACTTGATGAAGCTGGCGTCGAAGAGATCCTCGACCTTTGGTGCGGCCTTGATGATGCCGATCTCGAGCAGCAGCTCGGCAGCCTCCTTGTTGAAGGTCAGGAAGTCGCCGGCGAAGAACTTCTGGTTCGCGGCCTTGTCCTGCCAGCGCAGATATTTCGCCGAGTTGCCGAATTGCTCGCCGCTCTGCTTCACGTCGGCGCCCATGATCTCGTAGGCCTTGGCCTGGTCCTTGGCGATCATGTCGAGCGCCTCGAAATAGCTGTCGGCGAGCGCCTTGGCGGCCTTGGGATTCTCCGTCAGGAATTTCGGCGTGCAGCCGAAGGTGTCCATGACCATCGGATAGTCCAGCGTGGTGGCGATGATCTTGCCCTTGTCGGGCGCGGCGCGCACGGTCGAGAGGTAAGGCTCATAGGTCATCGCCGCATCGTTCTGGCCGGAGACGAAAGCCTGCGCGGCGGCGGCCGGCTCGAGGTTGACGACGGTGACGTCCTTCACCGTGAGACCGTTCTTCTTGAGCATCCAGGCCAGCGCGAAATAAGGCGAGGTGCCGGGCGCGGAGGCGGCGACGGTCTTGCCCTTCAGGTCCTTGATCGCGGCGACGTCGTTGCGCACGGCCATGCCGTCGGCGCCGAAGCTCTTGTCGAGCTGGAAGATCTGCTTGGTCGCAACGCCGTTGGCGTTCCAGGAGATCCAGGTTTCGACCGTGGTCGCCGCACACTGGATGTCGCCGGACGCGATCGCGAGGTGGCGGTCCTTCTGCGGAATCTTCTTGATGGTGACGTCGAGACCATTCTTCTTGAAGATGCCAGCCTCCTTCGCCAGCGTCAGCGGCGCGAAGCCGGTCCAGCCGGAGATGCCGATTCCGACCTTGACGTCGTCGGCGAGCACGGGAGTGGAGGCCGAAATAGCAATGATTGTCGCAAATATCGTCGAACTACGCATGATTGTCGTCCTCTTGCCGATCGATGGATTGACGTCCTGTTGATCATTGTCGGTCCAGATGGACCGTTGCCCGAAGCGTTGCACGATTTGTGCCGACATATCCTCTCAGCCTCCCTTGAATCGCGCGACAAGGCGGTGAGAGTCACCGGGATAGAGCAGGCGCACGGCAGTGATGGTGCGTGCGCTGCGCCAGGTGTAGCGGTCGATCACGAGGCAGGGCGCGCCGACGGCGATCGCGAGCGCATCCGCCGTGCGATCGTCGGCGACGATGGCGCTGATGGTGTGCTCGGCCTCCGTCCACGGGACATGGTGAAGCAGCCACGACCCCGGCGGTTCGCGTGCGAAATCCGCGGTTGCGGCCTCCGGCACCGAGGACAGATCAATCAGCCTGTCCTCGACCGCAAAAGGCACTTTGTCGGCGCTGTGCCGGCAGGTAATCGCGACCACCTTGCCGGCCTTTTTCACGCCGAGACGGTCACGGTCGGCGGCAGTCGCAGCCCGCAGCTTGCGACCGATCAACTCGTAGCCGTAGCCGCGCCCCAGTGCGGTGATCTCGGCGCGGATGTCGGCGATCTTGAGCACGGCCGACTGATGCTGCGGCCGGCGCACGAAAGAGCCGGCCCGCCGCCGCCGCTCGATCAAATCGGCCTGCGCGAGCTCCGACAACGCCTTGTTGACGGTCATGCGCGAGCAGCCGTAACGGGCCACCAGCTCATGCTCGAACGGAATGCGATGCCCCGGCGGCCATTCGCCGGTCAGGATGCGCGTCTCGATGTCGGCGCGGATGCGCTTATAGAGCGTCGGCTTATCGGCGGCATCGGTCGCAAGGCTCATGCGAGGAGCCTCCGCACCGTCGCGTTGAAGCGTTCGCGCGCCCCCTGACGCAATTTGTGCCGGCCGCCTTCGACGACCTTGTGGCCGCCGGCCCAGACGCAATCGATCGCGCCACTGCTCGCGGCAAAGATCCAGCCGTCGATGGCTGCGTCGCCGGCGCGCCCCGATAGCGAAGGATGCGCCGTGTCGAGCGTGACGATGTCGGCCCGCGCGCCCGCGGCGAGGCCGACTGTCGGCTGTGCCAGCGCTTGCGCGCCGCCCGCAAGAGCATGGTCGAATAATGTGCGACCGGTGGAACGGCCCGCGCCGCTGGAGAGCACGTTGCGCTCGCGATGCTTCAGCCGCTGGCCATATTCGAGCTGGCGCAATTCGTCGGCGACCCCGACCAGGACGTTGGAATCAGTGCCCACGCCGAACGCACCGCCGGCGCCGAGAAATTCGCGCGCCGGGAAGGTGCCATCGCCGAGACTCGCTTCGGTGACAGGGCAGAGGCCCGCCACCGCCCCGGTCTTCGCGAACGCGGCGACTTCCTCGTCCGTCGTGTGAGTCGCGTGGATAAGGCACCAGCGCCGGTCGAGGGGCGCGTGCTCCAGCAGCCATTGCACCGGGCGCCGTCCCGACCAGGCGAGGCAGTCCTCGACTTCCTTCACCTGCTCGGCGGCGTGGATATGCACCGGCCCGCCGTCGGCAAGCGGAATGATCGCCGCAAGCTCGTGTGGCGTCACCGCGCGCAGGCTGTGCGGCGCGATGCCGATATTGGCGTCGGGCAATGCGCTGATCGCCTTGCGCGACGCAGCCATCAATGCCGCGAACTGATCGACCGAGCAGATGAAGCGGCGTTGGCCGTCATGAGGCGCTGCGCCGCCGAAGGAGCCGTGCGCATAGAAACTCGGCAGCAGCGTCAGGGCAATGCCGGAGGCTTCGGCTGCCTGCGCGATGCGCGCGGCCGTCTCTGCGGGATCGGCATAGTGCGAGCCGTCGCGACCGTGGTGCAGATAATGGAATTCGCCGACGCGGGTAAATCCCTGTTCGAGCATCTCGACATAGAGGAGAGTCGCAACGGCGGCGACGTCATCGGGCGTCATTGCGAGGGCGAAGCGATACATCGTCTCGCGCCAGGTCCAGAACGTGTCGGTGGAATTGCCGCGCAGCTCAGCAAGGCCCGCCATGCCGCGCTGGAACGCGTGACTGTGCAGGCTCGCAAGTCCCGGAAGCGCGATGGCGTGGCGCTCGTCGCCGGCGGCCGGCTGCACACCCGCGGACACCGCCGCGATCGCGCCGGCGGCGATCACCACCTGCACGTCATTGGCCCAGCCCGAGGGCAGGAGCGCGGAGGCGAAATGCAGTCGGGTCATGATTACACGCCGGCTGGACAGAACGGTCCCACGATTATATGTCTAGACATATAAGTCAAGCATCCCACGCGAAGGGACCGTTGCATGGCAGAGCGCTTCGACCGGATCTGGCACAATGCCCGGCTTGCCACGATGCGGGCCGACCGGCCCGATCTCGGCGAGATCGGGCGGGGCCTGATCGCCGCGCGCGGCGGACGTATCGCCTATGCCGGTGCGCAGGCCGATTTTCCGGCGGATGCCGATGCGGCGGAACGGACCGATTGCGAGGGACGCTGGATCACGCCCGGCCTCGTCGACTGCCACACCCATCTCGTCTATGGCGGCAACCGCGCGCACGAGTTCGAGCTGCGCCTGAAGGGCGCGAGCTACGAGGAGATCGCGCGCGCCGGCGGCGGCATCGTCTCCACGGTGGCGGCGACCCGCAAGGCGAGCGAGGCCGATCTCGTCGCGAGTGCGTTGCCGCGGCTCGATGCGCTGATCGGCGAGGGCGCAACCACGGTCGAGGTCAAGTCGGGCTACGGCCTCGACACCGAGACCGAGATGCGACAGCTCGCGGCCGCGCGCAGCATCAGTCGCCAGCGGCCGGTTGCGATCCGCACCTCCTTCCTCGGGGCGCATGCCCTGCCGGTGGAGGCGGAGGGTGACAAGGATCGCTATATCGATCTCGTCTGCAAGGAGATGCTGCCGGCCGTTGCGAAGGCCGGTCTTGCCGACGCCGTCGATGCCTTCATGGAGGGCATCGCGTTCTCGGCGGAGCAGACTGCGCGGGTGTTCGAGACGGCGAGGGAGCTGGGGCTGCCGGTCAAGCTTCATGCCGACCAGCTGTCGAACCTCGGCGGTGCTGCGCTCGCTGCAAGATTCTCGGCGCTGTCGGCCGATCATCTCGAGCATACCGACGAAGCCGGCGCCGCCGCGATGGCGAAGGCCGGCACGGTGGCGGTGCTGCTGCCCGGCGCATTCTACTTCATCCGCGAGACGCAGAAGCCGCCGGTCGAGGCGTTCCGCAGCCACGGCGTTTCCATGGCGCTCGCGACCGATTGCAATCCCGGCAGCTCACCGCTGACCTCGCTCCTGCTCACGATGAACATGGGCGCGACCCTGTTCCGGATGACGGTCGCCGAATGCCTCGCCGGAATCACCCGCGAGGGCGCGCGGGCGCTGGGCGTGCTCGATGAAACCGGCACGCTGGAAGCCGGGAAATGGTGCGACCTCGCGATCTGGGACATCGAGCGTCCAGCCGAGCTTGTTTATCGCATCGGCTTCAATCCGCTGCATCGCCGGGTGTGGAGGGGCCAGTGACGGAGCAGGGCACCGCGATCGTCGTCAAGCCGGGAGCGGTCAGCCTCGACGATCTCGCGCGCGTGCTGGAAGGCGCTTCCGTCGTGCTCGATCCGTCGTTCTGGCCACGCGTCGAGGCGGCAGCCGAAATCGTTGCAAGGGCCGCGCAAGCCGACGCTCCCGTCTATGGCATCAACACCGGCTTCGGGAAGCTCGCCTCGAAGCGCATTCCGCCCGATCAGACCGCGCTGCTCCAGCGCAATCTGATCGTGTCGCATTGCTGCGGCGTCGGCCCAGCCACGCCCGAGCCGATCGTGCGGCTGATGATGGCGTTGAAGATCGTCTCGCTCGGGCGCGGCGCTTCCGGCGTGCGCCGCGCGGTAATCGAGCAGTTGCAGGCCATGCTGGCGCGGGGCGTCACGCCGCTGGTGCCGCAGCAGGGCTCGGTCGGCGCCTCCGGCGATCTTGCGCCGCTCGCGCACATGACGGCGGTGATGATCGGTGAGGGGCAGGCGATCGTCGACGGGAAAACCGTGTCCGGCGGTGAAGCGCTCGCCGCGGCCGGCCTCGCGCCGCTGACGCTCGGCCCCAAGGAGGGGCTCGCGCTGATCAACGGCACGCAATTCTCGACCGCCTACGCTATTGCCGGCGTGCTGCGCGCCTTCGGTCTGGCTCGCGCTGCGCTCGTCACCGGCGCATTGTCGGTCGACGCCGCGATGGCCTCGACGGCGCCGTTCCGTCCGGAAATCCAGGCGCTGCGTGGTCATCCCGGGCAGATCGCCGCAGCCGCGACGCTGATCGCGCTGCTGGATGGCAGCGACATCCGCCTGTCGCATCTCGAAGGCGACGAGCGCGTGCAGGACCCCTATTGCCTGCGCTGCCAGCCGCAGGTTGCAGGCGCCGCACTCGACCTGATCACGCAGGCCGCGCGCACATTGATTGTCGAAGCCAACGCCGTCACCGACAATCCGCTGGTGCTGGTCGAAACCGGCGAGATCGTTTCCGGCGGCAATTTTCACGCCGAGCCTGTGGCCTTTGCCGCCGACGCGCTCGCGCTGGCGCTGTCGGAAATCGGCGCGATCAGCGAGCGGCGCATTGCGACGCTGGTCGATCCCGCCCTGAATTTCGGCCTGCCGCCGTTCCTCACCCCAGATCCCGGCATCAATTCCGGCTTCATGATCGCCGAGGTGACGGCCGCCGCGCTCTATGCTGAGAACAAGCAGCGCGCGGCAGCCTGCTCGATCGATTCGACGCCGACCAGCGCCAACCAGGAGGACCATGTCTCGATGGCCGCACACGCCGCGCGCCGCCTGTGCGACATGGCCGACAATCTCGCCGCCATCCTCGGCATCGAGCTCCTGGTTGCCGCCCAAGGCATCACGCTGCGCGCGCCGCATGCGACCAGCGCGCCGCTCGTTGCCGTCATCGCCGCATTGCGCGAGCAGGTGCCGGCGCTCGGTGCGGACCGCTACATGGCCGGCGATCTCGCCAGGGCCGCTGCACTGATCGAGGCCGATGCGCTGCCGAGCGTGGCGCTCACCATGCTTCCAACTGACCCATTTCCGCGACTTGCCTAAAGAGGTGCCCGCATGAACCGCCGACTGGACAATGACCGCACCATCCGTGCGCCCCGCGGCAGCGACATCAGCGCCAAGAGCTGGCTGACGGAAGCGCCGCTGCGCATGCTCATGAACAACCTCGATCCTGATGTCGCGGAGCGCCCGAGCGAGCTCGTGGTCTATGGCGGCATCGGCCGCGCCGCGCGCGACTGGGAGAGCTTTGACCGGATCGTTGCGGCCTTGCGCAAGCTCGAAGCCGACCAGACGCTGCTGGTCCAGTCCGGGAAGCCGGTCGGCGTGTTCCGCACCCATGCCGATGCGCCGCGCGTGCTGATCGCGAACTCCAACATCGTGCCGCATTGGGCAACGCTCGACCATTTCAACGAGCTCGATCGCCAGGGCCTGATGATGTACGGCCAGATGACCGCGGGGTCCTGGATCTATATCGGCAGCCAGGGCATCGTGCAGGGCACCTACGAGACCTTCGTCGAGGTCGGCCGGCGCCATTATGGCGGCAGCCTTGCCGGCAAATGGATTCTCACCGCTGGCCTCGGTGGCATGGGCGGTGCGCAGCCGCTGGCCGCGACCATGGCCGGCGCTTCGATGCTCGCGGTGGAATGCCAGCCGAGCCGCATCGAGATGCGGCTGCGCACCGGCTATCTCGATCGCCAGGCCGCAACGCTCGACGAGGCGCTGGCGATCATGGCAGAGGCCGCCAAGACGAAGAAGGCGATCTCGGTCGGCCTGCTCGGCAATGCCGCGGAGATCTTCCCGGAGCTGGTGCGCCGCGGCGTCAAGCCCGACATCGTCACCGACCAGACCAGCGCGCATGATCCGATCAACGGGTATTTGCCGAAGGGCTGGACGCTCGCCGAGTGGGAAG
This sequence comes from Bradyrhizobium sp. CCBAU 25360, assembly GCF_028128695.1. Classification (NCBI taxonomy): domain Bacteria; kingdom Pseudomonadati; phylum Pseudomonadota; class Alphaproteobacteria; order Hyphomicrobiales; family Nitrobacteraceae; genus Bradyrhizobium; species Bradyrhizobium sp. CCBAU 25360. The sequence goes on along the minus strand of NZ_LBJA01000001.1, from coordinate 477,241 downwards.
CCAAGCGCGGCTCCGATCCGAAGGGGGTCGAGCGTGCATCGAAGACGTCGATGGTCGAGCATGTCCAGGCGATGCTGGATTTCCATGCGCAGGGCATTCCGACGCTCGATTACGGCAACAACATCCGCCAGATGGCGCAGGACATGGGCCTGAAGAACGCCTTCGATTTCCCCGGCTTCGTTCCCGCCTATATCCGTCCCTTGTTCTGCCGCGGTGTCGGGCCGTTCCGCTGGGCCGCGCTCTCGGGCGATCCCGAGGACATCTTCAAGACCGACGCCAAGGTGAAGGAGCTGATGCCCGACGACAAGCATCTGCACAATTGGCTCGACATGGCCAAGGAGCGCATCAAGTTCCAGGGTCTGCCGGCTCGGATCTGCTGGGTTGGCCTCGGTGACCGCCATCGCCTCGGCCTTGCCTTCAACGAGATGGTGGCACGCGGCGAGCTCAAGGCGCCGATCGTGATCGGCCGCGATCATCTCGACAGCGGCTCGGTGGCAAGCCCCAACCGCGAGACCGAAGCGATGAAGGACGGCTCGGACGCGGTGTCCGACTGGCCTCTGCTGAACGCGCTGCTCAATTGCGCCAGTGGCGCGACCTGGGTGTCGCTGCATCATGGCGGCGGCGTCGGCATCGGCTATTCCCAGCATGCCGGCATGGTGATCGTGGCCGACGGCACGCCGGAAGCGGCCAAGCGGATCGAGCGCGTGCTCTGGAACGATCCCGCCACCGGCGTCATGCGCCATGCCGACGCGGGTTACGAGACCGCGATCGACTGCGCCCGTGACAAGGGGCTCGATCTGCCGAGCCTTGCGAAGTAGCTAGCCGCGGGCTCGATCAACCTCTCCCGCTTGCGGGGGAGGTCGGCGCGGAGCGCCGGGTGGGGGCTCTCTCCAATCAGGGAGTCTCTCTGCGGAGGCACCCCCACCCCAGCCCTCCCCCGCAAGCGGGAGAGGGAGCGCACCTGCTTCGGGGCAGCGTCGCCGATTCAGCCGCTGACCAAGAGCTTCGGCATCGTCGTCTTCGCGCCATCCATGAAGGTCTGGACGGCGTCCCGGACGATGGCGTCGAGATCGGGCGGGATCGGCGTCTCGTAGATGAATTTTCGGATGGCGAGATAGAAGATGCGGCCGTGCAGGCCCCAGAACAGCTCGGTCTCGCGCTCACCCAATGAGTGAGCTTTCGAGTCGGGCAGTTTGAGCTCGTGGCGCAGTTCGGCCGCCGCCGGTTCGATGATCTCGCGGCGGACGATGTCGAGATAGCGGCTGGTGATGCCGAATGACTTCATGCCGGAGAACACGAAGATCCGTACCCAATTGTATTCGAACACGCGTTCGACATAGTCGAGATAAAAGCGTGTGAGCCTTGCTTCGAGTGACAACGAACGGTCGCGGATCATCGGTCCCCAATCGGGCGACCAGCGGCTGAGATAGACCTCCTGGTAGACTCGCTCGATCAGCGCTTCCTTGCTCGGGAAGTGGCGGTAGATCGCCGAATGCGTGATGCCCATGCGCTTGGCGAGCTCGCGGGTCTGACCCTCGAAGCCGCGCTCGGCGAAGAAGCGGATGGCCTCGTCCACGATCGCGCGCTCGCGGTCGGCCGCGCGCATGTTGCGACGCTTTGGCGCGGACTTGCTGCCTGTCTCGGTCCGCTTGCGGACCGGTCGCCTCAAAGTTTTCTGCGCTCTTCGGGCCATCTCGTCGCTGAATCAACGTAACCCTGTCTTCATAACCCAAGGTGCTTTTGTGACCAAATGGTCATTTCCTGTTGACCGATCTCGGGAGCCGTGTCAGGATTTTGAGACCAGATGGTTACAAATCTGGCATCCCGGCTGATGAGCCGATGGATATCGAGGAAACGGCAGTGAAGGCGCGGGCTTTCAGCTATTTTCGGGCTGCGACGATCGACCAGGCGCTGGATGCTCACGCACGCGCCGGGGACGATGCGCGTTTCATCGCCGGCGGCCAGAGCCTGGTGCCGGCGCTGTCGCTGCGGCTGCAGGCGCCGCGGCTGCTGATCGACATTACGCATATCGACGAACTGTGCGGCGTCAGGCGTGAAGGTGACAGCTTGCGCATCGGTGCGCTGACGCGCCACTGCGAAATGCTGAGCGAGCCGCTGATCGCCGAGTTCGCGCCGCTGCTGCACGCTGCGGCACCGTTCGTCGCCCATCCCGCGATCCGCAACCGCGGCACGCTCGGCGGCAGCGTCGCACTGGCCGACCCCGCCTCCGAATTTCCGGCGATGACCTTGGCGCTGGATGCCGAGATCGAGATCGCCGGGCCGTCATGCCGGCGGCGCGTCAAGGCCGACGACTTCTTCATCGACCTGTTCGAGACGGCGCTACAGCCCGGCGAGCTGATCACGGCAATTTACGTTCCGCTGTTCAGGGCGGATCAGCGATTTGCGTTCGACGAATTGGCGCGGCGGCGCGGGGACTATGCGCTGGTCGGTTGCGGCATCCTTGCGACCTGCACCGGGGAGCGCATTGACGACATCCGCATCTCCTTCTTCTCCGTCGGTAACACGCCGACACGGGTCAAAGGGGCGGAAACAATTTTGATCGGCGCGAGCCTGGATGCGGCACGCATCGCTGCCGCGCAAGGCGCGCTCGAAGGCGATCTCGCGCCGCCCGAGAGCGACGAGGTGCCGCCGGCGATGCGGTTGCATCTCGCCCGCGTGCTGCTTGGCCGCCTGCTCGGACGTCTCGGTGAGGGAGCATGAGCGGCTTCGACGACAGCCTGCTGAACGAGGTGGACGAGACGGTGCGGGTTCGCCTCATTGTCAACGGCCGCAAGGTCGCCTGCGAGGTCGCGCCGCGCGACATGCTGGTCGATTGCCTGCGCGACAGGCTCGAGCTGACGGGCACGCATGCCGGCTGCGAGATGGGCGCTTGCGGTGCCTGCCTGGTGCAGCTCGACGGCCGCGCCGTGCATTCCTGCCTGATGTTTGCGGTGCAGGCTGATGGCGGCAGGATCGACACGATCGAGGGGCTCAGCGAGAGCGGCCTGCTCGCCGATCTCCAGGCCGAATTCCACCGTCGCAATGCGCTGCAATGTGGCTTCTGCACCTCGGGCATGCTGATCAACGCTCACGAGCTGCTCTCGCAGAGTGCGCAGCCGAGCCGCGAGGAGATCCGCGACGCGCTGTCGGGCAATTACTGCCGCTGCACCGGCTATGAAGCGATCGTCGATGCCATCGACGCGGTGGCCAAAGCGCGCAATACGGGCGGAGGCGCAGCATGAGCGCGCCGCTGACTTCGCTCGATCGGCCCAACTCCTATATCGGCCGTTCCGTGCCGCGGCCGAACGCCAAGCGGCTGTTGGCCGGGCGGGGACGTTATGTCAGCGACCTCCGTCTGCCGCGTATGCTCTTCGCCGCGTTCCTGCGTAGCCCGCATGCGCATGCGAAGATCGTCGCGATCAAGACCGAGCAGGCGCGTGCAATCGAAGGCGTGCATCTCGTCGCCACCGGCGCCGATCTCGCCAGGATCTGCACGCCCTGGACTGGCACGCTCGATCATTTCAAGGGCATGACCTCCGCACCGCAATTGCCGCTGCCGCTCGATCGCGTGGTCTGGGCCGGACAGGCGGTGGTCGCCGTCGTTGCCGAGAGCCGGACGATCGCCGAAGATGCGCTGGAGCTGATCGAGGTCGACTACGAGGACCTTCCCGTCGTCGTCGACATCGACGGCGCACGCGAGGCCGGCGGTCCGCTGGTCAATCCCGGCAGCGCCAACAACACCTGCTTCCGCAGCCAGCTCGACAACGGCGCTGTCGATGACGCCTTTGCGCATGCGGCCCATGTGGTGGAGGAGGAGTTCTCCTTCGGCCGCCATACCGCAGTGACGCTGGAGCCGCGTGCCATCGTTGCGGATTACGATCCGTCCGCGGGCACGCTCACCGTGCATCACGGCACGCAGACGCCGTACCAGTTCCAGGATCTCTACTCCCGCCACTACGGCATCCCGGAGGCGGGCGTCCGCGTCATCGCGACGGACATCGGCGGCTCCTTCGGGATGAAGCTGCATGTCTATCACGAGGACATGGCGGTGGTCGGTCTCTCGATCCTGCTCGGCCGTCCCGTGAAGTACGTTGCCGATCGCATGGAGTCCTTCGTCTCCGACATCCACGCGCGCGACCACCGCGTCCGCGCCCGCATGGCGCTCGATGCCAGGGGCGAGATCCTGGCGATGGACGTGCTGGATCTGACCGCGATCGGCGCGTTCTCGACCTATCCGCGCACCAGCGTGGTCGAGGGCAACCAGGTCATTCGCCTGATCGGCGCGCCCTATCGCTTCAAGAATTACCGCGCCACGCTGGAGGTGATCTTCCAGAACAAGGTGCAGACCAGCCAGTATCGCGCCGTCGGCCATCCCATCGCCTGCGCCGTCACGGAGCGGCTGGTCGATATGGCAGCAAGCAAGATCGGCCTCGATCCCTTCGCCATCCGTGCGCGGAACGTCATCCCCGATAATGCCTATCCGCAGACCTCACCGACCGGCTACCGCTTCGAGGCGCTGTCGCATCAGGCGTGCCTGAAGCGCCTGCACGAGATGATGGACTACGACGGCTTGCGGGCCAAGCAGGCGGATTTGCGCAAGCGCGGCGTCTATCGCGGCATCGGCATCGCCGCCTTTGTCGAGATCACGAACCCCAGCCCGGCGTTCTATGGCGTCGGCGGCGCGCGCATCTCCTCGCAGGACGGCGCCACTCTCAGCCTGACGCCGTCGGGCGAGGTCCGCTGCCTGATCTCGGTCACCGAGCAGGGGCAGGGCACCGAGGCGATCATCAGCCAGATCGTGGCCGACCAGCTCGGCCTTGCCCAGGAGCACGTCAAGGTCATCACCGGGGATACCGAGGTGACGCCGCATGGCGGGGCGACCTGGGCCTGCCGCGGCGCCGGCATCGGCGGCGAGACCGCGCTGCAGGCGACGCGCGCGCTCAAGCGCAACATCCTGGAGATCGCCGCGCTGATCCTCCAGGAGCAACCGTCGGCGCTCGACATCGTCGATGGCGAAATCGTCGACGCAGGCACGCGGAACCAACGGATGCCGATCTCCGAGATCGCACGCATTGCCTATTTCCGTTCCGATACGCTGCCGCCGGGCACGCAGGCGCAGCTCACGGTGAGCCATCATTTCGCGCCGCAGGGCTATCCCTTTGCCTTCACCAACGGCATCCAGGGCTGCTCGCTGGAGGTCGATGTCGAGACCGGTTTCATCAAGCTCCTGAAGCATTTTATCGTCGAGGATTGCGGACGCGTCATCAATCCGATGCTGGTCGACGAACAGCTCCGCGGCGGCATCGTGCAGGGGCTGGGTGCTGCGCTGTTCGAGGAATGCCGCTACAGCGACACCGGTCAGCTCATGAACGGCTCGCTCGCCGATTACCTCGTGCCGATGCCGATGGAGATGCCCGATATCGTCATCGCCCACGTCGAGACGCCGACCGCCGACACCGAGCTCGGCGCCAAGGGGGTCGGCGAGGCCGGCACGGCGGCGGCGTCGGCTTGCGTGCTCAATGCGGTCAACGACGCGCTCGCGCCGTTTGGTGCCACGATCAATTCGATCCCGATCACGCCTGCCAAAGTCCTGAAAGCCCTGAAGCGTTTCTAGAAAAAAGACAATTGGAGGAAATCATGCCCAAATCCGGTTCGACGTCGAAGATAACTCGCCGTACCGCACTCGCCGGCCTCTCGGCCGGCGCGGCGCTACTTGCCATGCCCCGGCTCGGCCGCGCCGTGGACGAGACGATCCGCATCGGCTTTCCGACGCCGCTGACCGGCCCGTTCGCGGCGGAAGCGCGCGATCAGGTCAAATGCGCCGAGCTCGCGGTGAAGCTCGTCAACGACAAGGGCGGCATCGGCGGCCGCAAGGTCGAGCTGCTGGTGCGCGACGACAAGCTCAACGCCGGTGAGGCCGCGACGCGTACGCTCGAGCTGATCGAGAAGGACAAGGTTCATGCCGTGGTCGGCGCGCTCTCCAGCGCCGTGCAGCTCGCGGTCAACGAGGTTACCCGCGCCCGCGGCGTGATCTACGTCTCGATCAGCCAGTCGGACACCATCAACGAAGCCAAGGATTTCAGCAAATACACCTTCCATGAAGCGCTGAACCCACACATGACGACAGCCGCGGTGGCGCGGCAGACGCTGAAGAAGGGTATGAAAGTCGCCCATCTCGTCGCCGATTATGCGTATGGCCATGAGATGCTGCGCGGCTTCAAGCGCGCGCAGGCGGCGATCGGTGCGGACAATGTCGGCGAGATCCTGCATCCGTTCGGTGCTGCCGACTATTCGACCTTCATGCCGCGCCTGATGTCGATGCGGCCGGACGTGCTCTGCATCTCCAATTTCGGCCGCGACCAGGCCAATGCGATCAAGCAGGCCGTGGATTTCGGCGTCAAGCAGCAGATGAAGATCGTCGTCCCCGTCATCCTGCACAACCAGCGCCTCGCGGTCGGCCCCGACGTGTTCGAGGGCGTCGTCGGCGGCGCCAACTACTATTGGGGCCTGGAGACGCAGAGCAAGTCGGCGGCCGCCTTCAATGCCGCGTTCAAGGCTGCCAATGGCGGCGCGATCCCGACCGACTACGGCGCCTATGGCTATTCCGGCGTCGGATCGTTGCTGGCTGCGATGCAGGCCGCCGGCGGCACCGACACCGATAAGGTGGTCGATGCGCTGGAGAAGCTGCAATATGATCTGACCAAGGGGCCGCAGCATTACCGCAAATGCGACCATCAGTCGGTTCAGTCGGTGCTGGTGCTGGAGTCCAAGAAGAAGTCCGCCATGGCGGGCGACAACGATCTGTTCGCCATTCTCGCCAACGACACCGGCTCGGACGACATGCTGCGCAGCTGCAGCGAGCTCGGCCACGCCACCTGAAGCCTGTGACGATGGACCTGTCGCTGATCATCATGCAGCTTCTCTCCGGGATCGCCCTTGGGGCGGTCCTGGTGATCACTGCGCTTGGACTGACGATCGTGTTCGGCATGCTCGGGGTGGTCAATTTCGCCCATGGCGCGCTGTTCATGATCGGGGCCTATGCCGGGCTGTATCTGGCCTCGCTCACCGGAAGCTTCTGGTGGGGGCTGCTGCTCGCGCCCATCCTGATCGGCGCCTTCGGCATGCTGATCGAGTTCGTGCTGATCCGCAGGCTGTATGGACGCTCGATCGACGATCCGCTGCTGCTCACCTTCGGCCTCAGCTACGTCCTGGTCGAGGGCGTGCGCATCGTGTTCGGCAGCGACGGCATTCCGTTTCCGACCCCGCCGCAGCTGATCGGCGTGCTCGATCTCGGCATCGGCTTCTTCCCGCGCTACCGCCTGTTCGTCATCGCGCTGGTGGCGGTGGTGCTGCTGGCGCTCTGGCTGACGCTGGAGAAGACCCGTGTCGGCCTGATCGTGCGCGCAGGTGCGCGCGATCCCACCATCATGCAGGTGCTCGGTGTCGACATCGGCCGGGTGTGGCTCGCGATCTTCGGGCTCGGCGTCGGTCTCGCCGCGCTGGGTGGCGTGCTCGCCGGGCCCATGCGCAGCGTCAATCCGGAGATGGGCTCGCTGGTGCTGGCCGAAGCCTTTGTCGTCACCGTGATTGGCGGTCTCGGCTCGATCGTCGGCGCGGTCGTGGCCGGCCTCATGGTCGGCATTTCCATCAGCCTGGTGGCGCTGTTCGCGCCTGAAATGGCGACTATCGTCATGTTCGCGCTGATGGCGGTGGTGCTGCTGATCCGTCCGCAAGGCCTGTTCGGCGTGAGAGGGAGGACGGCGTGACGCACCCTTCGAGCGGCGAGGCTCTCGCCAAGGCCGCGCCGAGCGGGCTCGGCCGGCTTCTCGACCACCGCGTGCTGCTTTCCATCGCCGTGCTGGCGATATTGCCCTGGCTGCTGCCGTCCAAGGCGCTGGCCGTCAACGTCCTGATCTACGGCGTCGTGGTGATGGGCTACAATCTGCTGTTCGGCTACACCGGGCTGTTGTCGTTCGGGCAGGCCGCGTTCTTCGGGGCGGGTGCATACTTTACCGGCATTGCGATCGGCCGCTATGGCGTGCCGTGGTTTGCCGCGGTCGCGCTCGCCGTGGGTCTCAGCACCTGCCTGGCGGCCCTGATCGGCATTGTCTCGACGCGCACCCGCGGCATCTATTTCTCCATGGTGACGCTCGCTTTGGCGCAGCTCGTCTACTACGTCGCGCTCCAGGCGTCCTCCTTCACCGGCGGCGAGAACGGCCTGCGCGGCTTCACCGTCGACCGCATCAGCCTGTTCGGCCTCCAGGTCAATTTCCTCGACCCCATCAACAAATATTACGTGCTGATGGCCTTCGCGGCGCTGGCGATGTGGTTCCAGTCGCGCATCCTGAACTCGCCGTTCGGGGCCGTCATCGAGGCGATCCGCGAGAACGAGCAGCGCGCGCGGGCCTGCGGCTACGACGTAGAGCGCAGCAAGCTGGTCGTGTTCATGCTGTCGGGCGCGATCTCCTCGCTCGGCGGTTGCATGCTGGCGCTGCATCTGTCGATCGTGCCGCTCGACATCCTGCACTACCAGACCTCGGGCATGATCGTGATGATGGTGCTGCTCGGCGGCGCCCGCAGCTTTTTCGGACCCTTCGTCGGCGCGGCGAGCTTCCTGATCCTGGAGGATGTCATCTCGCTCTGGACGCCGCATTGGCAGATCTTCGTCGGCGCGATCTTCGTGCTGTTCGTGCTGTTCCTGCCCAAGGGCATCTGGGGCACGCTGCTGGATGCCCTTCGCATCGGAAAGGCGCGGCGATGAGCGGCGAACTGCTTCGCGCCGAGGGAATCGGCAAGCGCTTCGGCGGCTTTGTCGCGCTCGAGGATATTACCTTGTCCTTTGCGGCGGGGCAGCTCACCTCGATCATCGGGCCGAACGGTGCCGGCAAGAGCACGTTCTTCAACATCCTCTCAGGTGCACTGACGCCGACCTCCGGCAAGCTGCATTTCCGGGGGCGTGAGCTGAACGGCCTGCCGCAGCACCGCTTCGTGCACCAGGGCATTTCACGGTCCTACCAGATCACCAACATCTTTCCGGACCTGTCGGTGCACGAGAACGTCCGCGTCGCGGCCCAGGCGCTGGCCGTGAGCTATGACATCTGGCGGAATCGCGCGCGGCTGACCGAATTGCATGCGCGTGCCGATGCGGCACTCGACGCGGTGGGGCTTCTCGGCAGGCGAAGCGAATTTGCAAAGTTCCTCTCGCACGGCCAGCAGCGCGCGCTGGAGATCGCGATCGGGCTGGTCTCCGAGCCCGAGTTGCTGCTGCTCGACGAGCCGACCGCCGGCATGGGTCCCGAAGAGACCAAGGACATGGTCGCGCTGCTGGAACGGCTCGCCGACAAGCGCACGGTACTGCTGGTGGAGCACAAGATGAAGATGGTGCTGGGCCTGTCCAAGCGCGTCGTGGTGCTGCACCACGGCCGCCTGCTCGCGGACGGCGCGCCGGACGAGATCAGGAGCAATCCGGAAGTCCGCCGGGTCTATCTCGGACAGAGTGAAGGTTATGGCTGAGACAGCGCTGCTCGAAATCGAAGATCTCCACGCCTGGTATGGCGCGAGCCACATCCTCCACGGCATTTCGCTGCACGTGAAGGAGGGCGAGGTGGTTGCCCTCGTCGGTCGCAACGGCGCCGGCAAGACCACGACCTTGCGAACCATGATGGGCCTGATGCCGAAGGCGACCGGCCGCGTGCGCTTTGCTGGCATGGAGCTCCTGCCGTTGCGCGCCCATCAGCGCTTCCACCTTGGCCTCGCTTACGTGCCCGAGGAGCGGCGCATCGTTCCCGGGCTGTCGGTGCGCGAGAACCTCCGGCTCGGTCTCGTCGCGGCCGGCAGCGGCATCGAGGAGCGGGCCGCGATCGACGAAATCGCCGCGACCTTTCCGCGCCTGAAGGAGCGCCTCGAGCAGGAGGGCGTGACGCTCTCCGGTGGAGAGCAGCAGATGCTGGCGATCGCGCGCGCACTGATCGGCAAGCCCAAGATGATCCTGCTCGATGAACCCTCGGAGGGCATCATGCCCGTCCTCGTCGAGGAGATGGGCGTGCTGTTCCGCCGCCTGCGTGACGAGGGCAAGACGCTGCTGTTGGTCGAGCAGAACGTCGAATGGGCGCTGCGGCTGGCCGACCGCGCCGTGATCATCGACCAGGGCGAGGTCGTGCACGAGAGCAGCGCTGCGGCGCTGCTCGCGGACAAGGACATCCAGGAACGCTACTGCGCGGTCTGACGTTTAGCCCGCTAGGCCACGACCTTGGCGCCGTCGAGGCGCTGGCGTTCGTTCGCGAGATAGTCGCCGATCGCATCGGCTGACATGGGTCTTGCGAAATAATAGCCCTGGATGAAGTCGCAGCCGAGCCGGCGCAGGGTGTCGAGCTGGGCGCGGGTCTCGACGCCCTCGACGACGCAGGCGATCTCCATGTCGTCGCAGAGGCCCGTCAAAGACTTGATGATCTTGTGACTGACCGGGTTCTCGTTGATGTCGGCGACGAAGCTGCGGTCGACCTTGATCTTGTCGAGCGGCAGCCGGTGCACGTGGCTCAACGAGGAATAGCCGGTGCCGAAATCGTCCAGCGAGATGCCGCAGCCCATCGCCTTCAGCGTCGAGATGGACTGCTGCGCGCGCACGAAATCGAAGGTGACGGCGGTCTCGGTGATCTCGAAGTCGATCCGACGCGGCGACAGGCCGCTCTTCTCGATGATGGAGATCAGCGGCAGGATGCCTTCGGCGGCACAGACGTCGTGAGCGGACAGGTTGAACGACAGGCGGATGTCGTCGGGCCAGGTCTTGGCCGTCGCGAGCGCCCGCGCCAGCAGCGTCTGCGTCAGTGGGCGGATCAGGCCGATGCGCTCGGCCGCCGGAATGAAGTCGGCGGGGGAAACCCAGCCGAGACGGGGGCTGTGCCAGCGCGCCAGCGTCTCGAAACCCGCAGCGTGCTCGCTCATGGCATCGACGATCGGCTGGAACACCAGCTCCATCTCGGCGCCAAAATCGGAGGTGCGCAGCAAATTCTCGATCACGCCGCGGCTGCGGATCTCGGCCTCGAGCTCGCCCGAGAAGATCACGGTGCGTCCGCGCAGTTGGCGCTTGGCATGATAGAGCGAATAGTCGGCGCATTCATAGAGAGCTTCCGATGTCGTCGCGGAGTCCGGAAACAGCGCAAATCCGATCGAGCAGGACAGGCCGGTGTGGGCGGTGTCGAGCTGGTAAGGCAGCTTGACCTGCCCGCCGATACGTTCGCCGAGCCGTGCCAGATCGGCATCGTCGGGATCGCCGCAGACGACGAGGCCAAACTCGTCGCCGCCGAGCCGGGCGAATTCCACGCGTTGCGGGCCGAAGCCCTCGCAGACCTCGCGGATGCGGCGGCCCGCCTCGATCAGGACGCGGTCGCCGACGCTGTGGCCGTAATTGTCGTTGATCGGCTTGAAGCCGTCGAGGTCGATGATGCCGACCGCGACGCGAACGTTTCTGCGCTCGGCGTCGGCAAAGGCGCTCGACAGTTCGGCGAAGAAGCGGCGGCGGTTCGGCAGCTCGGTGAGGGAATCGAGATTGGCGAGGCGGAAGTTCTCGTCCGAGAGTGCCTGGGTCGCCGCCTGCTGTGCCAGCAGCGACTTGCGGCTGGCGACGAGATCGGCGAAGTCCCGGTAGTAGATGGTCAGCACCGTCACCATCGCGCCGGTGACCAGCAAATTGTTGACGGCCATCGCCTCCAGCGTCGGCTCGCCCGTGGCGAAGTAGAACACGACGTAGGGCACGTCGACGACGAGAGTCACGATCAGCGCGGCCGAACGCAGATGCATCAGCGAGAAAATGCAGCCGATCACGGTCACCGCCATGTAGAAGGCCACCTGGCTCTTGGCAAAGGGATCGCCATAGGGATAGAGGGCGAACGACCAGACGGTGAAGCCCGCCGCGATCGGTGCCGCGATCCAGTTGGTGAGACGCAGATTGCGCAGGATGTCGGCGTCGCTGCGGACGACGTGGCGCTGCCGCAGCCACCAGAAGGTCCGATAGCCCGCCACCGCGATCAATACGCCGGGCACGATCATGCTGAGTGAGGCCGGCGCCAGCGGCACATAGGTATATGCGACCGCGATCGTGTTGGTGATCAGGATGAAGTAGAGCAGCGGGATCTGCTTGGAGAAGGCGTCGAACTGCGCGCGCGTCAGCTCGGGATTGTCGGCCGGCACGCGAAACAGCCGCATTGCGGCGGCGAAGTAAGACTTCAAATCGGCAACAGGCATTGAAATACGAGCCCCGGATCCTGAAAACGCCGGCGATCTTGCATAGCGTGGGTAAAGGGCCCGTTAGATCGGGTCCTGCGCGAAAGACCAGCGCAGGTTGCGCGCTACCGCTGCATTTCCGGACGCGTGCAATGGTGAGGCTGTGTTAACGATACGGGGCTGCGGCAGCAGGCGTATCGCGGCGAAGTCCTGCAAAAACCGCCGTTACGCTCTGCTAACCATGCGCTTCGCCGCAACGTCTTGCCTCGAAGGATGGACACGGAGAGACCCTCCCAAATGCGATTGCGCTGCCCAGCGGGGGAGCCAAGGTCCTGGCGGAGAAGGGCTACCACTATCAGTACCTGTTCGTGCGCAACGCCAAGCACGTCGATCGGTCGACGATCGCACAGACGCTGCCGTCGGCGCTCGAGTGGATCTGGAAGGGCTATCCATCCCCTGAGCGAGGAGCAGCCCAAAGCGCGATGAGATTAGGTCTTTGGTTTATTGTTTGAGCATGATCTTCTCGGAAAACCGCTGCACACTTTTCCGGATCATGCTCTAGCGTCCGATCGTGACCCCTGCGGTCGAGCGCATCGCATCCCGGAGGCTCCGCGCGTTCATGTCGTCGAGGACTTCTCGCGTCAGCACGGTGGTCTGCCCGGGCGTGTTGAGGAGGGTCTCGCCGCGCGATGAGGAGAGCCGGTCGGCCTTGTAGGGCGCGGCGGGATCGGTGGCGGGCGTGTGGTGAGGCCGTTTGCCGGACGCCGCAAAGGCTCCTTGCGAGACGCAGAGGGCGGCGATCACGATCAGTCGCAACAGCTTCGCAGGCATGTGATCTCCCATGTCCCGGAAACCTCAGCCTAGCACGGCGTGACGACGCTTGCAGCGGAAAGGATCAGGCCAGAGCGGCCTGGCGTTCCCGCACCGGTTCGCGAACCCGGTCGAGCTTCCCTGGCTCGGCGAGCCGGGTGAAGCTGCGATGGCTCGCCTGCGCGGGGGCCTCGACGATGACGCCTTCGCAGACGATCTGTCCGCCGAGCATCTTGAATTCCAGCTTGTCGTAGCGCGGCATCGTCTCGCCGGGCGCAGGCGGCAGCAGCCCAACGCTGCCCTGGATGTTCAGCGTGGCTTCGCCGGTGCCGTGAAGGCGGGGATTCCACATCCTGATTCCGGTTTCCGCCCAGCGCTGCCGGATCAGCGCGGTGCGATCGGCAGGTTCCGTGGCCTTCGCGCGAAGTTTCGGCGCACTGCGAATCTCTTCACGTGGAGCCGCGAGAGCCGGAGCCGGCTCATCATGCGTGACCACGAGGGCGTCGGCGGAAGAGTCCTCCGCGGCGACAGGGGCAGGATCGCTTGCGACCGGCTCGGTTGCCACCGCAGTGCCGGAGGCGGAATCGCTGTCGATCTTGTCTTCAGCGACAGGCTCCGCCGGGACGTCGCGATCGGCAAGCGTGACATGGGTATCGTCTAGAACAGGCTCGACATCCACGACGGCAACGGTGGAGGGATCGTCGGCAACGACGAGCGCGGGGGCGTCAACCGAAGCGACATCAACCGGAGCGACATCAACCGAAGCGACCTGGAGATTGGACGAAGTCTCCTCGGCCACATCAGGCTCAACGCCTGCCGCGAACTCGGGAGGTGGATCGCTGCTGATGACGGGCTCGGCCGCTTTGGCCGGCTCGTCCTCGACGTCGATGGCCCCGACCGCTTCAATGGCGTCGGACTCGGGCTTCGTCGAAAGCTCCACAGGCGGATCATTGGCGATGACGGGTTCAGGAACATCGACTGGTTTGGGACCGTCGACCGTCTCGCCGGCGGCCTCGTCCGCGACCAAAACCTCTGCGACCAAGACCGGCTCGAATTCTGTCGGAGCCTGCTGCAGGGAATCGTCGCTGCCGGCGACATCGGCCGCTGCTTCCGCGATGACAGGGTGGGCGCTGCCGTTCTCGGCGACCGCGGCGTCGCTGCGCAGCGGATCAGTGCCGATGCCGGTGTCGAGAGCCGGAAGAGCTTCAGCGTTGTCGGCAACGATGACAGGCTGTTCGGCGACCACCGCCGCACCGTCGATGCTGCCGCCATGCGGCAAGGGCCGAAGCCGGGTGAACGCCCATTTCACCGCGGGGATGCGGCGCAGCAACGATATCAGTCTCGAAAGCACTGGGAGTTGTCCAAGAGGTACTCGGCGTGAGGCAATCGCTGATTCGCCAGCAATGTGAAAAACTGCCCCGGCCGTCACACCCCTGTCAATGTAGACGGGACCAATTGCAGAACATCCACGCATCCCGCGCGCGGGCGGCTGCATGATGTGTCAGGCATCATCGAGAAAGTGCGGTTGTCATCAGGCCGCCGTGCACCGGCTGCCAATGTGATCGCTTCCACAGAGCTGCGGCGCCGATCACGGATACGCTTCCTTCGAAAGCGAAGGAGAGAAGACGTGATCCGCAAGATATATCCGGCTGCGGTCCTCGCCGCATTGATCTGCGCACCTGCCTTGGCAAATGATCTCACGCCAAAGATCGCCGCTCATTTGATCCCGCCGAATGCGGAAATCCACATTTCCTGGACCAGCCCCGCATCCGACCCGCAGGGCCGCTCGATCGAGGTGGCCTGCGGCGAGGTCACGGTCCGCAATCCCAGAGGCTTCGACACCATGACGTTCGCCTATGTCATCGGCGACGACAAGCTTTGGCTGGCCAGGGAAATCGGATGGATGAAGGAACCGGAGCCACAGGGGATCCGCAGCGTGATGAGATATTGCCCCGGCCGTTGATCGACGCCGGTCGGCCTGCGGGAGGGGACGGTGATCCCCTCCGGGATTTTTCGATCTTCGGCTACTTGCCGGCGCCGGCGCTGCCGCCGCCCGCGCTGCCTCCGGCCTGGCTGCCCATGTTATTCGTGTTGGTGCCGCCCGCCGATGGCTGCTGCGCGCCCTTGCTGTCGCTGGCCTCGTTCTGCATGTTCGACGACTTGCCGGTCGTCATTCCCTTGGTCGCGGGGCCGCGCGAGGAGGGGCCGACGTCGCCCTGACCGGAGGCGCCTGGAGCGGGTTGTGTCTGCGCGAAGGCACCACCAGCCGCGAGCGCCATGATGCACGCCGATGCCAAGATGATCTTTTTCATGGGATTCTCCTTGACGTTACATCCCCATACAATCCGCCCGCGCCAACGCCGTTCCTGCCGATTTGACGCCACCGCTTCAACTCTCTGCGGCCGAATGTCGGGGTTCCCGTCGCCATCGCCAGAGGTTATTCAGGATCGTCATTGTTTGTTGGGGGACGACGCATGAGGAAGATTGTCACCATCGGAGCGGTTATGCTCTGGTCCACCATCGCGTTCGCGCAGGAGCGCACCATCACCGTGGCCTCGACCACCTCGACGGAACAGTCGGGCCTGTTCGGCCATCTGCTGCCGTTGTTCGAGAAGGCCGAGGGCATCAGCGTGAGGGTTGTTGCCGTCGGCACCGGCCAGGCGCTGGATATCGGGCGGCGCGGCGATGCCGACGTGGTGTTCGTCCACGACCGGGCTGCCGAGGACAAGTTCATGTCCGAAGGGCAGGGCGTGAAGCGCTTCGACGTCATGTACAACGACTTCGTTGTCGTCGGGCCCAAGAGCGATCCCGCAAAGATCGCCGGAGGCAAGGATGTCACCGATGCGCTGCGCAAGGTCGCGGCAGCGAAGGCACAGTTCATCTCGCGCGGCGACAAGTCCGGCACGCACGCGGCCGAGCTCCGGCTGTGGAAGGAGGCGGGCGTCGACATCAGTGCCGGCAAGGACAGCTGGTATCGTGAGATCGGCCAGGGCATGGGCCCGGCGCTGAACATGGCGTCGTCGTCGAACGCTTATGTTCTGTCGGACCGCGGCACCTGGCTGTCCTTCAAGAATCGCGGCGAGCTCGCCATCCTGACCGAGGGCGACAAGCGGCTGTTCAACCAGTACGGCGTCATGCTGGTCGATCCGGCAAAGCATGCGAACGTGAAGGCGAAGGATGGGCAAGCCTTCATCGACTGGCTGGTCTCGCCGAAGGGGCAGCAGGCGATCGCCGGCTACAAGGTGGGCGGTGAGCAGCTATTTTTCCCCAACGCGTCCCACTAGCAGGAAGGCGACGGTCGACACCGCGACGCTGAGCGCGAGCAGGATCAGTCCGAGTCCGAGTGCCAGCGGCAGGTCGCCCTTGCTGGTCTCCAGCGCGATCGCGGTCGTCATCGTGCGCGTGAAGCCGCGGATGTTGCCGCCGACGATGATGATGGCGCCGACCTCGGCGATGGCGCGCCCGAAGGCGGCGAGAAAGGCCGTCAGCAGCGAGGTCCGGCCGAGCGCGAACAGCAGCGCCATGCAGCGGAAGACCGACAGCCCGTCGATCCGTGCGAGGTCGCCATATTCCGCCCACAGCAGGCTCGCAGGCCGGTGCACCAGCGCCACCACGATCGGGGTGGCGAGCAGCGTCTGCGCGATCACCATGGCGGCCGGCGTGAACAACAGTCCGGCCACCCCGAGCGGGCCGGACCGCGAGAGCAGAAGATAGAGCGCGAGCCCGACCACGACCGGCGGAAGGCCGAGCAGCGCGTTGGTCAGCACGATGATCACCTGCCGCCCGCGGAAACGCGTGATCGCGAGCAAGGCCCCGATCGGCGCGCCGATCAGCAGGGCAAGGATGCTCGCGGTCAGGCTGACGCGCACCGACAATGCGACGATGCCGAGCAGCTCGGCGTCGGCTTCGCCGATCAGCGAGAGCGCCGCGCCAATGGATCGTGCGAAGTCGTTCATCCGGCCTGACGCTGTTGCGCCGGCAGCAGATCGAGCACCAGTTCGGAGGGACGGCAGAGCCTGACGCCCTTCGGCGTCACGACAATCGGCCTGTTGATCAGGATCGGATGCGCCATCATCGTATCGAGCAGCTGATCGTCGGTCAGCGCGGGGTTGGCGAGCCCGAGCTCCGCATAGGGGGCAGCCTTCTCGCGGACTGCCTCGCGCACCGAAATTCCCATGCGTGCGATGAGCTGCTGCAGCAGGGCTCGCGATGGCGGTGTCTTCAGATACTCGACCACATGCGGCTCGATGCCGGCGTTCCGGATCGTCGCCAGCGTCGTGCGCGACGTGCCGCATTCGGGATTGTGGTAGATGATCACGTCCATTCGAAAGTCCCCGGGGCTCTGCAGCGGTTCGGCTGCTCTCATGGACCCCCGCGTATTCTCACCGTGGCGAGCCGGCAACAGGCCTCCTGCCGACTAGATCACGATTCACTGCGGAATTTCCAGAAGGATCGGCGTGGCTGGCCCGAACCGGAAGCGGCGAACCGCTCCCGACCCTGTCGGAAGCGGTTCATCGAGCGAGGTATCCGGGATCGGCTCGGCCGCCCGCGGTTGCAGCCTCAGCGTTTGACGGTGGCCGACGCCGAAATCCTGGGGGCAGCGTCGATGCTCTGCTGCCAATAGCGTTCGATCTGGTCGATCAAGGCAGGCGGCAGCGGGACGTAGTTGAGCGTCTGGGCCTCGGACTTTCCGTTTTCCAGCGACCAGCGGACGAAATCGATGGCGGCTGCCGATCGTTCCGGTGATTTCGGCGCCTTCGGCATCAGCACGAAGGTCGTCGCTGTGATCGGGTAGGCGTCGTCACCGGGCGCGTTGGTGAGCACGAGATGGAAATCCTTTTCCGCCTTCCAGTCCGCGCTTGATGCGGCCGCCTGGAAAGATGCGGCGTCGGGCACGACGTAATTGCCGGCGCTGTTCTGCACGATTCCGAAGGAAATCCGGTCGAGACGTTGCAGCGCGTAAGTGTATTCGAGATAGCCGATCGCGCCGGGAATGAGACCGACGAGCGAGGCGACACCATCATTGCCCCGGCCGCCGAGGCCAAGCGGCCACTCGACGGAGGTGCCTTCGCCCACGCTGGCTTTCCACTGCGGGCTGACCTTCGCGAGGTAGTTCGACCAGTTGAACGTCGTGCCGGAGCCGTCGATGCGATGGACCACCGTGATCGCAGCGTTCGGCAATCTGACGTCGGGGTTGATCTCGGCGATCGCGGGATCGTTCCAGGATTTGAGCCTGCCGAGATAGATGTCGGCGAGCACTTGCCCGGTAAAGCGGATCTGGCCGGGCTTGACGCCGTCGATATTGACCACGGGGACGACGCCTCCGATCACGATCGGGAATTGCATCAGGCCGAGCCTGTCCAACTCCCTGGGGTCGAGCGGCATGTCGCTGGCGCCGAAATCGACGGCTTCTTTCTTGATCAGGCCGAGGCCGATGCCGGAGCCGACGGCTTGATAGCTGACGACGTTTCCGGTCTTGGCCTTGTACGCGTCGGTCCATCTCGCCATCACGGGGGAAACGAAGGTTGAGCCGGCGCCTTTGGTTTCGGCTGCCATGCCTTGTGTGGCGACGAGCAGAGCGGTGAGGATGATTGATAGCCCGATGTGGTTCTTCATTTGCGCGACGCTAACAGGTGGGGCACGAAGCCGATGTGTTCGATCTCACAATTGCGTCGCGAGGCATTCGCGGCGGCCATTGCGCGCCGACTACACCACGCCGTCAGCTCCGCCGCGTCGTCCGATTGAGGGAGATCGCTGGCCCGGCCGGGCAGGGACGCAATTTGAGGCAAATTGCGCGCCAGGCGGCCAAATCGTGCCCTTTCGCGACCGGCAGCGGCTTTATTCCCGCCATGGATGCTTTAAGGAAGGGGCAGGATCAGGGTCGCAGGCGCCCGCCGGCGGTGCTAGAGCCTGATGCAGGAACAATGGGCCGGCCGGGATTGGCTCGCCCGCAAGGATGAAGGATACGAGGCAATGATCCAGACGGTTGGCATCATCGGGGCAGGCACCATGGGGAATGGTATCGCGCAGGTCTGCGCGGCGGCCGGGCTCTCGGTCGTGATGGTCGACATTTCCGATGCGGCGGTGAACCGCGGGCTGTCGACCGTCGGCGGCAGCCTCGAGCGTCTGGTCAAGAAGGAGAAGATGTCGGCGGCCGATCGCGAGGCGGCGCTCAAGCGCATCACCGGCACCACCGACCGGGCGAAGCTTGCCAATTGCGATCTCGTTATCGAGGCCGCAACCGAGAACGAGGAGCTCAAGGTCAAGATCCTGAAGGATCTCTGCGCGACGTTGTCGCCGCGCACGCTGCTTGCGACCAACACCTCGTCGATCTCGATCACGAAGCTCGCTGCGGCGACCGATCGTCCCGACCGCTTCATCGGCATGCACTTCTTCAACCCGGTGCCGGTGATGGCGCTGCTGGAGCTGATCCGCGGCCTGCAGACCTCCGACGACACCCACGCCAAGGCCCTCGATTTCGCCAAGCGCGTCGGCAAGGTGGCGATCACCGCCAAGAACAGCCCGGGCTTTGCCGTCAATCGCATCCTGTGCCCGATGATCAACGAGGCGATCTTCGCGCTCCAGGAGGGAATCGCGACGGCGGAAGAGATCGACGCCGGCATGAAGCTCGGTTGCAACCATCCGATCGGGCCGCTGGCTCTAGCCGATCTGGTCGGGCTCGACACCATGCTTTCGGTGATGGAGGTCTTTTACAAGGGCTTCAACGATCCTAAATACAGGCCGGCGCCGCTGCTCAAAGAGATGGTCGATGCAGGCCATCTCGGCCGCAAGACCGGGCAGGGCTTCTACATCTATAGCGCCTGATCCTCGCAATTTGTGCTGCGACAAAGACGGACGTCGCGAATTGCGCCAGCATGGATGCGGGCGTTCCCTTCTCCCCTTGTGGGAGAAGGTGGCGCGAAGCGCCGGATGAGGGGTTGTTGCCGTAGACTCACTCGCTGAGGAGCACGCGGAGGCAGACCCCTCACCCGTCTCGCCGCTGTGCGGCGAGCCACCCTCTCCCACAGGGGGAGAGGGAAAGACGAAACGGACGAAGCAAAGATGTCGGATCGACTGAAGGCCGAGCGCGAGGCGGCGGCCGCGCGGCGGAACCTGTTGACCCAGGATGCGATCGAGCGCACCGGGATTACCGAAGAGATGATCGGGGAACTCGTCACCCGCTTCTATGGGCGCGTGCGCGAAGATGCACGGCTGGGGCCGGTGTTCGGGATCGTGCAGAATTGGGACGAGCATCTCGCCAAGCTCAGGGATTTCTGGTCCTCGGTCGTGCTGATGAGCGGCCGCTATCACGGCTCGCCGATGCGGGCGCATTTGCCGCTGAGCCTGGTGGGCGATCATTTCGACCGCTGGCTCGATCTGTTCGAGCAGACCGCGCGCGAGGTCTGCCCGCCGCCGGCGGCTGCACTCTTCATCGACAAGGCGCGCCGCATCGCCGACAGTTTTGAGATGGCATCGGCCACCGTCGCCGGTTCTATCGCCGCGCCGCGCCACGTGCTCAGGTCCTGACGACGACCCGGCTGCCTGCAAAACATGCAGGGGGCGTCGCGCTGCGTTTGCGCAGCGCGACGAATAGCGCGCCGCACCAATACCAACATCATCGGTCTGATCTGCAAAATCATCATGCCGCTCGCGCGGCGCGACGTTGAAATTGTGAAAACGCGCTTGAATGCGTTCATCGTCGCTCAATCAACGCGAGCAAAGCCATATTGATGCACTGCGGTGCCAATTCTTCGCCTTGTTTTCGGCAGAGTTCCAGCGCCTGCTTGTGGACATGTCCCGCGCATCCCTGACCGCCAATTCCACATCGTCCGAAAACTCCGGGGAGCCCGAAGCCGACGCTTGCGCCGACCAAACGCGGCGCACGGTCCTGCTCGGTGCGCTCGCCACCACCGCTTGCCTCGGTTGTTCCGGGCACGCGCGCGCAGATGAGGATCCGCCCGGCTCCGACGAACGGCCCCAGAAAGGCGATGTGCTCGTCTTCTCCGAAGGCGACAAGGAGGGAAAGCTGATCACCGCGGCCGACCTGCCGGCCGGCGGACCGCCGGTGCATGCCTGGCCGAAGGATCCCAAGACATCGGTGGTGCGCAGCGCCTCCCGGCTCAACGAGATCCTGATCATCAAGCTCGATCCCGCCGAGCTCGACGAGAAGACGGCCGCGCGTGCCGTCGACGGCATCATCGCCTATTCGGCGATCTGCTCGCATGCCGGTTGTCCCGTGACCGCCTGGGTGAAGAGCGATGTCGGCGACAAGGAGGTGTTCAAGTGCATGTGTCACAACTCCGAATACGATCCTCGTGCGGGCGCACAGGTCGTGTTCGGCCCGGCGCCGCGACGGCTCGCGGCGCTGCCGGTGGCGCTCGCTGACGGCTCGCTCAGCGTCGCCGGAAATTTCATCGGAAAGGTAGGTGGCGCGCAGCCAGGATGATGAACGGTGCGGGCCCGCGCCCGCGTCACGAGAGGCCGTATCCGCCGTTGGGCGGACGGCGGGACGAACGACAAGAATTCAACACAAGAATTCAAACGGATGAAAAGGGGAACGTCCATGACCAGGAAGCAATGGTACCTGTCCGGCTTCGTCGCCTTCACCTGCCTCGCTTCGACCGCCGCCGTGTCAGGTCCGATCGAGAATTACGCGCCGGTCACAGCGCAGCGGCTGGAAAATCCAGAGCCAAGCAACTGGATGCTCTATCGGCGCACCTATGACGGGCACGGCTATAGCCCGCTCGATCAGATCAACACCTCCAACGTGAAGAACCTCACGCCGGTCTGGACCTTTGCCACCGGCGTCGTCGAAGGTCACGAGGCGCCGCCGATCGTCAACAACGGCGTGATGTTCGTGGCGACCCCGATGGGGCAGGTGATCGCGCTCAACGCCAAGACCGGCGACGAATACTGGCGCTACAAGCGGCAGCTCCCCGACGATCTGTTCCAGCTGCACCCGACCAGCCGCGGCGTCGGCCTCTGGGAGGACAAGCTCTACCTCGCCACCACGGACGACCATGTCGTCGCGCTCGATGCCAAGACCGGCAAGGTGGTGTGGGACACCAAGGTGCAGGACTACAAGAAGGGCCAGTACATGACCCTGATGCCGCTGATCGTCGACGGCAAGGTCATTGTCGGCGGCTCCGGCGGCGAGTTCGGCGTGCGCGGCTATATCGCGGCCTATGATGCCAAGGACGGCAAGGAGCTGTGGCGGACCTTCACCATTCCAGGCGAAGGCGAGCCGGGCCATGACACCTGGCAGGGCGACGACTGGAAGAACGGCGGCGGCTCGGCCTGGATGACCGGCAATTACGACAAGGAGACCAAGACGATCTATTGGGGCGTCGGCAACGCCGCGCCATGGCCCGGCGAGACCCATCCCGGCGACAATCTCTACACCTCCTCGGTACTTGCGCTGGATCCGAGCACCGGCAAGATCAAGACCTATCACCAGTACCACCAGAACGATTCCTGGGACTGGGACGAGGTCGATGCGCCGATGCTGATCGACCTGCAGCGCGATGGCCGCAACATCAAGAGCCTGGTCCATCCGGGCCGCGACGCGATCTTCTGGGTGCTCGAGCGCACGCCGACCAAGATCAACTATGTCGCCGGCTGGCCGTTCGTCTCGACCGACGTCTGGAAGGGCATCGAGCCCGAGAGCGGCAAGCCGATCGTCGACCCCGCGCACAAGCCGGTGATCGGCAAGCGCGTCGAGTTCTGTCCGTCGCTGTGGGGCGGCAAGGACTGGCCGTCGGCGGCCTACAGCCAGAAGACCGGCCTCGTCTACGTGCCCGCCAACGAGAACTTCTGCGGCGGGTTCACCGGCGAGAAAGTCGCGCTCAAGCCGGGCGAGCTCTGGCTCGGCACCAAGCCGGAAGACATCGGCCTGAAGACGAAGCCGGGCGCGGATCATTTCGGCGAGCTGCAGGCCTGGGATCCCACCACGGGCAAGAAGGTGTGGCAACACAACTTCCCGAAGTCGCAGCTGTTCGGCTCGGTGACGGCGACCGCGGGCGATCTCATCTTCGTCGGCGGCACCAATGACCGCAACTTCCGAGCCTTCAACGCCAAGACCGGCGAGCTCCTGTGGGAGCAGAAGACCAACTCCGGCATCATGGGCATGCCGGTGTCCTATGAGATCGACGGCACCCAATACATCGCGATCCAGTCGGGATG
Source organism: Bradyrhizobium sp. CCBAU 25360 (assembly GCF_028128695.1). Classification (NCBI taxonomy): domain Bacteria; kingdom Pseudomonadati; phylum Pseudomonadota; class Alphaproteobacteria; order Hyphomicrobiales; family Nitrobacteraceae; genus Bradyrhizobium; species Bradyrhizobium sp. CCBAU 25360. The sequence continues at coordinate 454,030 of NZ_LBJA01000001.1, read as the reverse complement.
GGGCGTCGACGCGCAACGCATCCAGGACGCGCTGGTGACCAACAACATCGGCATCGAAGCCAATGTGCCGCAAGGCGGCGTCATCTGGGTGTTTGCGCTGAAGAAGTAGCTCCGCGGCGGATCGAAAGAAGCGGAGCAGCAGGGGGGTGGCGAATGCGGCGGACGGCGACGTCCGCCGCATTTTTGCGTGTATGATGACGCGCGCTTGCCGCACACGATCGTCATGCCCGGGCTTGTCCCGGGCATCCACGTTCTCTGTGCCGCGGTAAAGATCGTGGATGGCCGGGACAAGCCCGGCCATAATGGTGTGGCACGTCAGTATGCAACAACACCTCAGAGCAGCACTACTTCCCCAAACGCTCCACCTTGTCCTTTTCCTTCTGGTTCATCTCGCGAACCTTGGGATCCGGGTTGTGTTGTCCGGTGGTCTGGGTGGTCGAGGGAGGCGGGGCGTTGGCGTTGGGCAGCGAGTTCTGGTCCGGCGTGGTGGGGCGCGTCGCGGTAGCCGGTGGCGTCGTGTTGCTCTGGGCGAATGCGCCGGAGGCGGTCACAAGAAAGGCGCCCGACAGCAACGAGACTGCGAGCGCCTTTGAGATATTTGTCATCGATCTGCTCCTGTCAGATCGATGGAAACGGCGCGAGACCGCTTGTGTTCCGTCTCGCGCCTCTGTTCCGTCTCACGCCTCCAATTGCTTGCCGATCGGAAGCGAGCGGATGCGTTTTCCGGTCGCCGCGAAGATCGCATTGATCAGCGCCGGTGCGAATGGCGGAACACCGGGCTCGCCGACGCCGCTCGGCGGCGTGTCGGGTCCGGGCGGCACGATGTAGACGTTGGTCACCACGGGAGATTCGTCCATCCTGACGACCTGGAAGTCGTCAAAGTTCTTCTGCTGCACCTTGCCATCCTTGAAGGTGATCTCGCCGTATTTGGCGAGGCTCAGCCCCATGATCGCCGCGCCTTCGATCTGCGAGGCGATGCGCTCGGGGTTGACATAGGTGCCGCAATCGATCGCCGTGTCGACCCGTGGCACCGTCAGCTTGCCCTTGTCGTCGACGGCGACCTCGACGATGGTCGCGATGTAGCTGACGAAGCTGCGGTGCACTGCGATGCCAAGGCCATGGCCCTTCGGTACCTTGCGTCCCCACTCACCCTTCTCGGCGACCAGTTCGACCACCTTGCGCAGGCGCGCGGTGTCGATCGGGTAGCTCTCCTGGGGCTCGCCGTAGTTCCAGAGGTCTTTCACCTCCGGTTTGACGATGCGCGGGCTTCCGATCAGCGCGAGCAGCGTCTCCTTCTGGTCGCGGCCGGTCGCTTGCGCGATCTCGCCGACCATTGATTGCACCGCGAAGGCGCGCGGGATGTTCGAGACCGAGCGGAACCAGCCGATGCGGGTAAACGCCGCGGCTTCCGGGTTCTCGCACGAGATGTTGGCGATCTCGAACGGCATGTCGACGAGGCCCATGCCGATCTCGAACGGGGCCTGGTGCACGGTCCCGGCAGCGAACGTCGAGGCGATGCTGGGGGCCACGCTGCGATGGCGCCAGGCAACAACCTTGCCGCTCTTGTCGAGGCCGGCCTCGATCCGCTCGACCGAGACGGTATGCAGGAAGCCGTTATGGATGTCGTCCTCGCGCGTCCACTGCACCTTCACCGGTGCGCCGAGCTCTTTCGAGAGCAGCGCGGCCTCGAGCGCAAAGTCGCATTTCGACTTGCGCCCGAATCCGCCGCCGAGCAGCGTGACGTTGACCGTGACGTTGGCCTCGGGAATGCCGAGCGTCTTGGCGACGTCCTCGCGGGTGCCGCCGGGGCTCTGCACCGGCGCCCAGATCTCGGCCTTGTCGCCCTTGACGTCGGCGACCGCCACCGGCGTCTCCATGCTGACATGAGCAAGATGCGGGACGTAGTACTCGCCGACGATCACCTTGTCGGCGCCCTTCAGGGCAGCGTCCGCATCGCCCTCCTTGCGCAGGACGAGGCCGGGCTTGCGCGAGGCCTCCTCGAGCTCCTTGCGGTAGGCGACGGAGTCGTATTTGCCATTGGCGCCGTCGTCCCAGACCAGCTTCAGCGCGTCGCGGCCCTTGATCGCCGCGCCGGTGTTGCGGGCGATCACCGCGACGCCGCCGAGCGGCTGGAATTTGGACGGCCACGGCCAGCCTTGAACCTTCAGCACCTTCTCGACGCCGGCGACCTTCAGCGCCGCATCGGGATCGAACGAGACCAGCTTGCCGCCGGTTACCGGCGGGCGGGCGATCACGGCATATTTCATGCCCGGCAGCCGCACATCGGCGCCGTAAATCGCCTTGCCGGTGGTGATGTCGTGGAGATCGACGATGCCGACCTGGCCCTTGCCGAGATACCGGAAATCCCGGGGATCCTTCAGCTTGAGGCCTTCGATGGCAGGCACCGATTCCTTGGCGGCGTCGGCGGCGAGCTCGCCGAAACCGAGCTTGCGGCCGCTGGTGCTGTGGACGACCTCGTGATTGACGGCCTTGACCTCGGTCGCCGGCACGCCCCAGCGCTTCGCCGCGGCCTGCTCCAGCATGGTGCGGGCGGAGGCGCCGATCTGGCGCATCGGGATCAGGTAATGCCGCGTGCTGCGCGAGCCGTCGGTGTCCTGGTTGCCGAACTTGACCTCGTCGCCATGGGCCTGCTGCACCTTGACCCTGGACCAGTCGGCCTCCATCTCCTCGGCCACGATCAGCGGCAGGGAGGTGCGGACGCCGGTGCCCATTTCCGAACGGTGACCCACGATGGTCACGATGCCGTCGGGCGCGACCGAAACGAACACGCGCGGATCCACCACGACGCCGTGTGGCATCTTTCCGGCGCCGGTCTCGTAGGCCAATGCCTGGCGCGACATCACGGGTGCGGCGAGCACGAAGCCGCCGGTGATGCCGAGCCCTTTCAGGATGCTGCGGCGCGAGACCTTCTCGATCTTGATGTTCTTTTCGAAGCCACGGAGCTTGCCGGGATTGTCGATGAAATTCATGTCACACCCCCGTCGATGCGAGATGGACCGCGTTCTCGATGCGCTGGTAGCAGCCGCAGCGGCAGATGTTGCCCGACATCGACTGGCGGATCTGGTCGTGCGACGGCTTTGGATTGTCCATCAGAAGCGCCGCGGCCTGCATGATCTGACCGGCCTGGCAGAAGCCGCATTGGGGCACGTTGACCTGGCGCCACGCCTTCTGCACCGGGTGATCACCGGTCGGGTGCAGGCCCTCGATTGTGGTGACCTCGCGTCCGGCGACGTCGTTGACCGACGTGATACAGGCGCGCACGGCTTGCTTGTCGACGATGACGGTGCAGGCGCCGCACAGGGCCTGGCCGCAGCCGTACTTGCTGCCGGTCAGCCCGGCTTCGTCACGCAGGAACCAGAGTAGCGGGAGATCCGGGTCGCCGTCCCAGCTCTGTTCCTGGCCGTTGATCTTCACCTTGATCATGATCGTCCCTCGCTCTTCATAAGCATGCCAAATTCAAAACTCGTCGACGCCGGTCGGCGCCGGTTCGTGCCTGGTCGCGCCACAGCCCGCCCTCGTCCCGCGCGGGCAAATCCCGGAGGGAGGCAGGAACGCCGATGGCGATGTCTGGATGTGCTCGATACCTCCCGTTTTTGTTCTTAATTGATTGAACGTTGTGCGGCATCGTGACGACGCGATCGTAGCAGAGGTCGCGCCGGCCCGGCGTTCACAGCCGGGTGTTCTCACCGGGAAAAGATTGCATCGACGGTTTGTCAAAAGCAGGGCGCGTCATCGCGCCGCGTGGACCGGGCGTTCGCAAACAGGGGCTGCGATGAAAAAAAGCTTCGTCCGCCAGAAAGACTGCGCGGACGAAGCAAGGTGCCTCAGTCGAGGGAGGGAGAAACGCAGGGGCCGGGAACTTCAAGACGGAAGTTGGCGGCGCTGCGCAGTCATTCAGAGACCAGGACTGAGGGAGCCAATCACGCTCGCATACGCGTAGCTTGCAGGGGCGGCGGCATCGCCGCGACTGTCCCGGAGCCGGGCCCGTCCGGCTCGCTGGCACTGATCGAGGCCAGCGAGCGGATAGGTCATGGTGAACGTCCGACCGCCTTGCTCAGGCGGCCTCGTTAGGCGGCCTTGCTCAGGCCGCTTTGGCTTTGGCGACGTGGGTCGCGATCGCGTCCATCAGCGCCGGTGACAGGCAATCATAGGGCTCGAGCCCGATTTCCTTCAGCCGCGAACGGATACCCGCCATCTGCTCCGGCTTCACGCCCGCTTCGATCACCGAGGAGACGAAGGCGGCGAATTGCGGCGCCTGCGAACCCTGCTCCTGGAACAGCTCCGGATGAATGAAGTCGAGACCGTAGAACGGGTGGCCCTTGTTCTCGATGCGGCCGTACATGTGGGTGCCGCACGCCTTGCAGGCGTAGCGCTGGATCACTGCGGAGGGATCGACGATCTGGAGCTTGTCACCGTTCTCGAGCACGGTGACGTTCTGGCGCGGCACCACGGCGACGACGGAGAACGTCGCGCCCTGCGGCTTCCAGCATTTGGTGCAGCCGCAGGCGTGATTGTGGGCGACGTCGCCCTTGATGCCGACCTTGACCTGATGGTCCTTGCATTTGCAGGCCAGCGTGCCGCCGGCAAAGCTGCCGCTGCCCTGTTTGAGGCCGTTGTCGATCGATGGATGGAGTGCAACAGTCATGGGTCGATCCTCCTTGGGGTGACGCTTTCGAGCTAGTAGACGACGACTGAACGGATGGATTTGCCCTCGTGCATGAGGTCGAAGCCCTTGTTGATCTCTTCGAGCTTGAGCACGTGGGTGATCATCGGATCGATCTGGATCTTTCCGTTCATGTACCAGTCGACGATCTTCGGCACGTCGGTGCGGCCGCGGGCGCCGCCGAAGGCCGTGCCGCGCCAGTTGCGCCCGGTGACGAGCTGGAACGGGCGGGTGGCGATCTCCTTGCCGGATTCGGCAACGCCGATGATGATCGAGGTGCCCCAGCCGCGATGGCAGGCTTCCAGTGCCTGGCGCATCACCGTGGTGTTGCCGGTGCAATCGAAAGTGTAGTCGGCGCCGCCGTCGGTGAGGCCGACGAGGTGCTGGACGATGTCGCCGGTGATCTTCTTGGGGTTGACGAACTCGGTCATGCCGAACCTGCGGCCCCAATCCTCCTTGGAGTCGTTGATGTCGACGCCGATGATCTTGTCGGCGCCGGCCATCTTGGCGCCCTGGATCACGTTGAGGCCGATGCCGCCGAGGCCGAACACGACTACGTTGGAGCCCGGCGTGACCTTCGCGGTGTTGACGACGGCGCCGACGCCGGTGGTGACGCCGCAGCCGATGTAGCAGCTCTTGTCGAACGGGGCGTCCTCGCGGATCTTGGCGACCGCGATCTCCGGCAGCACGGTGAAGTTCGAGAAGGTCGAGCAGCCCATGTAGTGGTAGACCGGCTTGCCCTTGTAGGAAAAGCGGCTGGTGCCGTCGGGCATCACGCCCTTGCCTTGCGTCGCGCGGATCGCGGTGCAGAGATTGGTCTTCTGGCTGAGGCAGCTTTTGCACTGCCGGCATTCCGGCGTGTAGAGCGGGATGACGTGGTCACCCGGCTTCACCGAGGTCACGCCAGGACCGATCTCGCGGATGATGCCTGCGCCCTCATGTCCCAGGACCGACGGGAAAATTCCCTCGCTGTCGAAGCCGTCGAGCGTGTAGGCGTCGGTATGGCAGATGCCCGTCGCCTTGATCTCGACCAGGACTTCGCCGGCCTTCGGTCCTTCCAGATCGAGCTCGACGATCTCGAGCGGCTTCTTGGCTTCGAAAGCGACGGCGGCACGTGTCTTCATTGGTAGCTCCTCAAATTCTCGCAAGATGCCAAGAGGTGGTCTCGGCAGCCTCGGCAACGTTCATTTATGGCCCATGCAGGCCTCTTCCGCCTTGGTGTAGGCCTCCGGTTTCTCCTCCTTCTTGGAGGGACGCTGCCGGCCCCATGCTTCGGTGGAGCGGGCGCGCAGATAGACGTACAGATCATCCATGTAGCAGGCGACGTTCGGATTATCGCCGAAGGCGGGCATGACGTTCTCCTGCGCGGTCGAGATGTTCTTGCGACCGGAGGCGACGACGCCGAGGAAGTCGCCATAGCTCATGGTCTTCACGGAATCCTTGAGCGCCGGCGCGTAGGTGGAACCCATGCCGTCAGGCCCATGGCAGACGTGGCAGTCGGAGTGATAGCGGCGGTATCCGGAATAGGTGAACCAGTCCACGGTGCCGTCGGAAATCTTGTAGGTCGGAGTGCCGTCCTTATCGAGCCACTTTCCGTCGTCTTCCTTCTTCACGGCGGTCGGATCGCCCGGACCGTCCGCGACCGCAATTCCTCCGGACGCAACCAAGATCATCGCAGCAATGACAGAGCAGATTTTACGCAAGAGATTCATCCTCGAAGGAGCCCGGGGGAGACGAGCCGGCGCGTGGGGTTGATTCCACGCGCCGGAGCGATGCTGATGGGCCTAGTTCGGCAGCGCGAACACGGTCAGCGTACCGCCGAGTGCCGTGTAGTTGCTGAGAGCCGCGTAGCCACCGACCGCGCCGAGACCTGCGGTCGGATCGGTCAGGCCTGCCGCCAGACCGATGCCGGCCCAGCCGCCGACGCCGGAGAGCACTGCGACATACTGCTTGCCGCCGTTCTCATAGGTGGTGACGTTGCCGATGATGCCGGAGGGAGTCTTGAACTTGTAGAGCTCCTTGCCGGACTTGGCGTCGACCGCCTTCAGGTAGCCTTCGAGCGTGCCGTAGAACACCACGCCACCGGCGGTTGCGAGCGCACCCGACCAGACCGAGAACTGCTCCTTGTTCGACCAGACGATCTTGCCGGTCTTGCCGTCCCAGGCGATGAAGTTGCCCATGTGGGTTTCACCCGCCGGCGGATACATCGAGAGCGTCGCACCCACATAGGGCTGGCCCGCGGTGTAGCTCACCTTGAACGGCTCGTAGTCCATGCAGACGTGGTTGGTCGGAACGTAGAACAACTGCGTGTCCGGCGAGTAGGCTGCCGGCTGCTCGTCCTTGGTGCCGAGCGCGGCCGGGCAGATGCCCTTCACGTTGACGTCCTCGCCCGCCTTGTCGGTCGAAGCTACGTCGAGCACCTTCGGACGGCCGTAGGTCGGCGAGTTCTTGTCCATGTCGACGCCGGAGGTCCAGTTCACCTTCGGATCGTACTTTTCGGCGACCAGCAGTTCGCCGTTGGTGCGGTCCATGGTGTAGGCGAGGCCGTTACGGTCGAAGTGCGTCAGCAGCTTGCGCGGCTGGCCGTTGATCGACTGGTCCGAGAGGATCATCTCGTTGACGCCGTCATAGTCCCATTCGTCGTGGGGCGTCATCTGATAGACCCACTTGGCGACGCCGGTATCCGGGTTACGCGCCCAGATCGTCATCGACCATTTGTTGTCGCCGGGACGCTGCTTCGGATTCCAGGTCGAGGGGTTGCCCGATCCGTAGTAGACGAGGTTCAGCTCGGGATCGTAGGAGATCCAGCCCCAGGTGGCACCGCCGCCGATCTTCCACTGATCGCCCTGCCAGGTCTTCAGGCTGGAATCCTTGCCGATCGGCTTGCCGAGCGCGGTGGTCTTGTCGTCGACCAGGAGCTGGTTGTCCGGTCCTTCCGAATATCCGCGCCATGCCAGCTTGCCGGTCTTGATATCGTAAGCCGACATATGGGCCTGGACGCCGAACTCGCCGCCGGAGATGCCGATCAGCACCTTGTCCTTGACGACCATGGGGGCCGACGTGCCGGTCTCGCCCTTGCTCGGATCGCCATTCTTGACGGTCCATGCAACTTGACCGGTCTTGACATCGAGCGCGACGAGGGTGGTGTCGGCCTGATGCAGGAAGATCTTGCCGTCGCCGAAGGCCAGGCCGCGATTGACCGTATCGCAGCACATCACCGGAATGACGTTCGGATCCTGCTTCGGCTCGTACTTCCAGACGATCTTGTTCTCGTTGGAAAGGTCAATGGCATAGACCTTGTTCGGGAACGGCGTGTGGACGTACATCATGTTGCCGATGATCAGCGGGCCGCCTTCATGGCCACGCAGCACGCCGGTCGAGAAGGTCCAGGCCACCTGGAGCTTGCCTACGTTCTGTGCGTTGATCTGGTTGAGCTTGGAATAGCGGGAATTGGCGTAGTCGCCGGTCGGCATCACCCAGTCTTTCGGGTTCTGCGACATCTTGACCAGCTCGTCATTGGCTGAGGCGCCCCCGACGGCGAGCGCCGCCGCGGAGCCAAGAAAGGTCGCCAGTAGCACCTTGCGCATAGTTATTCCTCCGTTGGTCTCGTTTATTGTTTCCGAAGCAATACTGATTCACCGGGCTTCTCGTCCGGCGTCTGCTCGTGCAGGGCGGTCACGATTGGGACCAGAAACGATGCTGTGCTGTTTCCTCCTCCTGATGAGAGCCACGGGTCCACGTGCAGGAGCCCGTTCTTGTTGTTCCTGCCGCAATCCCTAACGACTTCGTCATCGGGAAACTTGCCCAAGAGAGAAGCCGGTTTGCTTCATAGCGCACGGACGCGAAGATTTTGATTTTGCAGTAGCGAATTCAGCGGCTTCCGCATCGCTTTTGCAGTGCCTTCAACGCTCAGGTTCCCCTTGACGGCGCTGCAACTAAGGCGGAGGATTAAGTTTCAAGGGTGGCAATGGAACGATGGCGCTCGTGCCAAAAGACCGCTCAAATTCGAGGTAAACGTCACGCAATCACGGCTGAGGGCTCCGGCAGCGCTGGTCGCGATTCGCGTCTCTCCGGATCAAACCAGTGGCTGGATTAATGTCCGACACCATTCACACGCTCTCGACGACCGGCATGACGCCGAAGCGCCAGATCCAGAGCTGGATCGACGGGCTGACGAGCCTGTGTGGGCATTTCGACGTCGATCCGCTGGAGGCGTCCTCGCTCGAGGGCCGCATCGACTACACCAGCGTCTCGCGCCTGAAGCTCTGCCAGATCGAAGTGAGTCAGCATCGCATTGCCCACACGCTGGCGCGCGCCAAGGCCAACGAGCATCCGTACATCAAGATTCACTTCCAGACTTACGGCGTGTCCTATTTCGAGCAAGAAGGCCGCCACATCGAGATCAACCCGGGCGACATCATCGCCTATGACGTCTCCTGCCCGCATTCGATCATCAGCCCGGCCTTCACCCGTCACGACGTCGTGATCGTGCCGAAGGCGCTGCTGCGCGACCGCGGATTCCCGTCGCAGCGGATGCCCGCCTGCAAGCTGTCGTCGAAGACAGGGACGGGGCGGATCGCCCACGATTTCGTTCATGCGACCTTCGACGAGGCGGCAAAGCTGTCGGCAAACAGCGCGGTCGGCGTCGCCGATTCGCTGATCGACCTGTTGCTGCTGCCGCTGCGCGAAGCCGACACGATGTTCGACCGTGTCGGGCCGGAAGCGATGTATGTGCGCGCGCAGTTCTTCATCCGCGAGCACCTGCGCGACCCGGATCTGTGCATCGACCAAATCTCGACCGAGCTCGGCTGCTCGAAGCGCTATCTGCATATGCTGTTCTCGGAGCGCGGCACCACGGTGAGCGACTACATCTGGCAGGCGCGCCTGCAGAACTGCCGCCAGGAGCTCGAGGCCCACGCCGGCAAGACCATCACCGACGTCGCGTTCTCCTGGGGCTTCTCCAGCTCATCGCATTTCAGCCGGGTGTTCCGGAAATATTTCGGCGTGGTGCCGTCCTCGATCCACAAGGCGCAGCAGGCCACCGCGAGTTCGGGCGAGCACTAAGGCGCGATGCGACTTTTCCGGATCATGCTTTAGGCGGGCGCCGAGGCAGCTCCGGCGGTTGCAGTGCCGCTCACGCAGCAATTGCCGATCAAGCAGCCGTCGAAATGTAGGGAATGCTGGCCAGCAGCGCGGCAAGCAGGACCGCGTTGCACAGCATCCCGCTCCAATGCAGCCGTCGCAGCCGACGGGGGGCCTCGGTGTCGCCGGCATCGCCGGCGCTGAGCTGATTGTCCATCCGCGCCATGAACCGGCGGCGGCCGCCGATCGCCAGAGCTGCAAGCAGGCCGACGACCGTCGCGAAGACGAGCTGGCCAGCGAGCAGGAAGGCCACGGTCCCGATAATCCCGGCTGCGCCCATCACCAGGAAATGGGCATTAAACATTCCGCGCAGCAACAGTGCGACGGGCCGGACATCGAGCTTCACCAGCAGAAAGGCGGGCGAAGCCAGCGTGAAATAACCCATCGGAAAGAGCAGGATGATCATGGCGGCCACGGCGAGCGAATCCGGCGTCATGCGATCGGCCTTTCTAGCTCGTGCGGTTGCTATCCTTCGACAGCGACGCACAATCATAGCGGGAAAATGCCGTTCCGACACTAGGCTTTGGTCTACGGGCCGTGCACGCCGTGCCAGGCCTCAAGCCGGCTCGAGGCCGAGAGACTTCGCGCTCTCGATCCAGATCGGCAGTTCGCGCTGATACAGGGCGTTGCTCTCCTTGAAGCCGATTGCGGGTTCGAGCACGAAGGTCGTGAGAACTTCCTTCACTTTCGGATCGTTGTTGGCGGCAACGCAGAGCTCCGCCAGGCGGTCGACGACCGCTTGCGGCGTCGCCTTCGGCACGGCCCAACCGGAGAAGCCGCTCACGGTGAAGAATTTCGAGGTCGCGCCCTGCTCCGGAAGGGTCTTGATAGCAGGGATCGCGTCGACCTTCTTTGAATGCACCGCGAACACGGTGCCGCGGTCGCTTTGCAGGACCGACTGCGCCGCCGTGTAGCTGCCCATCGCGGCATCCAGCGTGCCTTCGAGCATCCCCGTCCACATCGGGGCCTCGCCGCGGTAATGGACCGGCTCGATGGACAGGCCATACTGCTTGTTGAGCTCGTTGATCGTCATGTGCGGGGCCGAGCCCGCGCTATAGGTGCCGAAATTCACCTTGCCGCTCTTGCGTGCGAACGCGACGAAATCCTCCAGCGTCTTGACGCCGGTCTTGGGGTTCGCGACCAGCAACAGGCCGGCGCCCGGAATGACGCTGACGAGCGCCAAATCCTTGTCCATGTCGTAGCCGGGATTCTTCATCACCACCCGGTTCATGATGTAGGTGGTCGAGATCGAGCACAGCATGGTGTGGCCGTCGGGCTCGGCGCGAGCGACCTCGGCCGTGCCGATCGCACCGGAGGCGCCGGGCTTGTTCTCGACGACGACGGTCTTGCCGACCTGCTTTGAGATGAACTCACCGTAGGCGCGCGCGAGCAGGTCGGTCTGCCCGCCGGCGGGATAGCTGCAAATCATGCGAATCTGCCGCGACGGCCACGCGGCCTGCGCCGAGGCGCCGCGCATGACGAAGGGCATCGCAAGTGCGGTGGTACCGGCGGCGACGAAGTGGCGGCGATCGAATTTGGCGGTCATGATTCCCTCCTGATTTTGGCCGAACCTACTGCATCAGGCTGGCGCCGCCATGGCCGGCGAGCGAGACAGATTGGCGCATTCCGTCGGACAGAGTGGGGCATGGTGGGCGCGGCGTTGTGCCCCGGACGCAGCGCAGTGCTCCTTCAGCGGTGCGCTGCTGAGCCGGGTCCTATGCCTCGACCGCAAGCTATGCCGCATGGGTCCCGGCTCTGCGCCGCAACGCTGAGGGGCATTGCAGCGCGTCCGGGACACCAGAGCCTTTCCAATCACCGCTGAATGATCTTCATCCAGACATCGCCCAGGATCGCAGGCTCGCGCGGTGGCAGGTAGGTGAGCCCAGCCTGCCTGCCGAATTCTGCGATCTTGCCTTCGGCCGCGAGCCCCGTCAGCGCCTTGTTGACGGCGTCGATCAGCACGCCATCGCTGGCCAGTCCGACATAGCCGCGATTGGCGCCGATCGGATAATAGTATCCGGACGCCGTGATCGCCGTGTCCGGATGCGCGGCGCGATGGGCGTCGAAGCGGCCGAGGTCGATCAGCGTCGCGTCATGGTCGCCGCGCTGGAGTGCGCCCAGCAGATCGTCGCGGCCGGGGACGAGATGGGTGATGTTGTCGATCAGCCGTCCCTTGTCGAAGGTCATCAGGATGGCGTCGCCGAGCGAGCCGCTTTCGATGACGAGACGAAGGCCTGCGAGATCGCCGATGTCGCCGATCTTGCGCCCGCTTGCCTTCGGCCCGAGCACGACCGTCATCGGCGAATAGACGTAAGGCTGGCTCGGCGCGAGCACGCCGAGTGCGACGCGGCGCCTCCGATCGTCGCGCGTGGCCCCGGCGAAGTCAGGCAAGCGCGCCGTCTTCATCCCGGGGGCGACGAGCGAATCCTGCGTCAGCGCGTAGCCGCCGACGAGCGAGCAGCGGCGATCCGAGAGCAACGCGTTGGCCTCGAGCTGGGGGCTCGAATCCTCGTCCAGCTTGCTCTCGAACCACTGGATCGTCAGCTTCCGTCCCAGCCGCTCAGCCATTGCCTGCGCAAGCAGCACGTCGAAGCCGGCATCCGGCTTGCCGCGGTGGTGCATCGAGAACGGCGGCCGGTCCTCGTCGAGACAGATCTTCAGGGGATCGTCGGCCGCAACAGCGACCGACGCCATCGTCGAAAGAACGGCCGCAATGCTCCATGCAGCACGCCGGCCCCTCATGGCTTCCTCCGGCTGGAGATGAAGGCCCAGAGGGAGCCGATCTCCTCGTCGTTGAGGATATCGCCCCACGGCGGCATCTTGTTGTTCTTGCCGTTCTTCACTGTGGTGATGAAGCGGGTCTTGTCGTCGGGGATGGCACGCAGGTCCGGCGTGATCGTGCCGGAGTTCATCAGATTGGGGCCATGGCAGTGCGAGCATTTCGAAGCATAGGTCGACTTGCCGTGGTCGATCTGTGCCTGCATGGGATTGCCGGTTGCGTCGTCCGCGGCGCGAACGGTCGCCGCAAGCGCGACCGTCAGCCCCGCGACGGCGGCGAGGACCGCCGCCGTCCTGTGAGATGGCTTTCTCAGCATCATGCCGTGGATTACTGCTTGACCGCAAAGACCCACAGCGAGCCGCCGGGCGGCACGTTGGCAAGCCGCTCGTCGCCGGAGAACAGCGAGTAGACGCCGCCATAGCCGCTGGTCACCGCGACATACTGCACGCCATCCTGCTGCCAGGTCACCGGCTGGCCCTCGATGCCGGACCCGGTCTGGAACTGCCAGAGCTTCTTGCCGGTGTCGGCATCGAAGGCCTCGAACTCGCCGGTTAGGGCACCCGAGAACACGACGCCGCCCGCGGTCGACAGCACGCCCGAGAAGCGTGGAATGTCGCTCGGCGCTTCCCATTTCGACTTGCCGGTCATGGGATCGATCGCCTTGAGATGACCGCGCGGCCCGTCGCCGTACTCCCAGAGGTCGGTCAGGTCCATCCCGAGATACCATTCACCCTGCTTGAAGGTGACGGGCTCCGTCTTGTACCTGCCACCGAAGGCGAGCGTGTTGGCATAGGCAAGGCCGGTCTGCGGGTTGAAGGACATCGGCTCCCAGTTCTTGCCGCCGAGGATCGACGGATAGACCGTGACCTTCTTGCCCTCGCGCGCGTCCTTAGACACGTCGGTCTCGATCGGACGTCCCGTCTTCATGTCGATGCCGGTCGCCCAGTTGACCTTCACGTAAGGATTGGCCGCGAGCAGCTTGCCGTTGGTGCGGTCGAGCACGTAGAAGAAGCCGTTGCGGTTGGCGTCCATCAGCACCTTGGTCGGCTTGCCCTCGACATTCATGTCGGCGAGGACCATCTCGGCCACGCTGTCATAGTCGAACGGGTTGTTCGGCGAGAACTGGTAGTGCCACTTGATCTTGCCGGTCTTGGGATCCATCGCCAGCACGGAGCAGGTGTAGAGATTGTCGCCGGGACGCACCGCCGAGTTGAACGGGCCGGGATTGCCGATGCCCCAATAGATCGTGTTCAGCTCGGGGTCATAAGACCCCGTGATCCAGGTCGAGCCGCCGCCGAGCTTCCAGGTATCGCCCTTCCAGGTATCGCCGCCGGGCTCTTCCGGCGAGGGGATCGAATGGGTGCGCCAGAGATGCTTGCCCGTCGCGGGATCCCAGCCGTCGATGAATCCCCTGGTGCCGAACTCGGCGCCGGAGATGCCGGTGATGACGACGCCGTCGGCAACCAGCGGCGCCACCGTCATCGAATAGCCTTCCTTGATGTCGGCCGCCTTCTGCCGCCACAGCTCCTTGCCGTTCTTGGCGTCGAGCGCGATCACGTTGGCGTCGAGCGTGGTGCGAAACACCTTGCCGTCATAGAGCGCCGCACCGCGGTTGATGATGCCGCAACAGACGATGCGCGGCGTCTCGGCGGGATATTCGACCTTGGTCTTCCAGATCTGCTTGCCGGTCTTGGCGTCGACCGCCATGGTCGCGTTGTGCGAGGTCACGTAGATCACGCCCTGGTACACCAGCGGTTGCGATTCCTCGCTGCGATCGTCGTTGAAAGAGTAATTCCAGACCGGGACGAGGTTCTTGACGCTGTCCTTGTTGATCTGGTTCAGCGTCGAGAAGCGCTGCAGATTGTAGCCCATCCCGTAATTGAGAACGTTCGATGTATCAGTCGCGCCCTTGACCAGTTGCTCGGTGGTCTGTGCGCTTGCACAAGTCGATGCAAGCATGACGAGGCTCGCGGCCATCGCAAAGCGTTTCATCCGTTCCTCCCAATATGCGCGCCTTTTGACGCTGCGGGAGCAACACTCCGTCGGAAACCAAAACGCGTCAATACGAAAGTCGTAAGTGTCGTGTCGATATCGTTGAACAGGCGCCGGTCACCTTACGGAAACCTGACGGCCGTAGACTTCCACTTGCGTGGAGACGCTGAAAAAATTCCGCAACGCGAAGCAGCTTCGGCGTAGGTTGTCGGGGCGGAAGCCAGGTTCCCCGGGGTTGTCGCGCAGTTACGGACTTGAACCTGGGACTGCTTGTGGATTTATGTCGTCGTGTCCCCGCCCGAACCGGGGCTCTTCATCTGGAGGTCTTGATGATTTCGCGTCGCTCAGTTGCACTTGCGCTCACCATTGCATTGTTGTCCGGTCCGGCGTGGTCGGCCTCCGGCAACGCGGTCAAGTTGTTCGACACCGACAATGACGGCACGCTCGATCTCGCCGAGGTGAAGAAGGCGGCCGCCGCAACGTTCGCAAAGCTCGATCCCGATCATGACGGCACGCTCGATGCGCGCGAATTGCGCGGACGGTTGACGGCGAAAGAGCTCGCCGCGGCCGATCCCGATCGTGACGGGACCCTGACGCTCGACGAATATCTGTCCGTGGTCGAGCAGCGCTTCAACGCGGCCAATCCCGACAAGGACGGAACGCTGGATGCGAAGGAGCTGAACTCGCGCGCCGGGCGCGCGCTGCTGCGATTGTTGCGGTGAGCGGTGCAATCGGAACAGTCGTGACGCGGTGGCGTTTGGGAGCATTTCCGCTCCGAAACTCGGAACATCAGGCTGCTCGGCCTGTTCTCTTCGCGACGTCCTGCTCGGCGCCGGGGCAGCGCCGCGGGAGAAGAGGAGATGCAGATGAACACGAAACGTTCCGTTCTTGCTGCCTGCGCGATCCTGGCGTTGAGCGCCGGAGTCGCGGTCGCCGGCCCGTGCAACACGGGCAGCGCCAGCACTGACAAGGATGCCGGTTCTGGTCCCGTGACGGTGGGCGCAGCGCAGTCGCCCTCGTCCAGTTCAGCGGGCGACACCAGCCAGCATCCGCCGACCAGCACGATGAACCGTGCAAGTGGCGAAACGCCGGCTTCATCCGAAGATGCGCAGCGGCAGATGCAGAGCCAGCCGACGGCGGCTCAGCGGGCCGAAGGTGCCAAGCCGGACGCCGCAATGGCCGACAAGGGCTGCTGACGGCGACGTGCCATTCGTGTCGATTCGACGTGCGGTGCGTCGCACAAGACGGTGTCTCGCAGGTCGTGCTTGACCAAGAGGGAACTGGCTTTGTCCGAGAGAGAAACGCAGCCGCGAAGAATCGACACGGACGCGCTCGGCAGGCGAATCGAGGCTTGAACTGCAACTGACGCAGCCCTAGGTTTTGCGCCGCGCGATGTCGCGCTCAATACCTTGGGGAGACCCCGAATGGCTTGGAAAGCTCCGAAGATCGTGGAAGTGCCGGTCGGCATGGAAATCAACATGTACGCCTGCGCTGCGCGCAAGTAAGACTGACGACCTGCCGCGGCTTTGACGGTGAACGCCGTCGAAGCCGTGGCAGTGTCGGATCCCGAGCCTGGCATCATTGTGCTTCTTGCCACCGACGCGATGATACGCCTGCGATGAAACGCCTGCGCAGGCTGCAATCATCTTCTTTCAAAATCTAGACCACGCTCTTGCTGCAGTGTGTTACGCTGATGGCCGGTCAGCGCTGCTGCCGCATCAAAGCGGCGCGCGCCTTCGGGGTACGGGGATGCGCGGCGGAGCTCGCAGATTTCTGATGGTGATTGCCTGCGCGGTCGCGCTGATACCGACGCATGGGCACGCCGAGGAGGGCTTCGATACCGAGCACATCTTCGGCTTCATGATCGGCACCGATGTCGGCAATCCCGGCGAGCGCGAATTCCAGAGCCAAACGACGGGGCGCTTCGGCAAGGGCGGCGGCACCTATCGCGCTCTTGAGAAAGAGGTCGAGATCGAGATCGTGCCGCTGCCGAACTTCCGCATCGAGGTTGGCGCCGCCGCCAGCTTGCACGACATCACCGGCGTCCCCGACATCGACGACCGCCGTCAGATCAACTTCCAGGGCGCCTCGCTCGACCTGCGTTATCGCCTGCTCGACCGCGAGCGCGCCCCGTTCGGCCTCACCATCGCCGCCGAGCTCCACGGCGACCGCATCGACGAGACCAGCGGCGCGAAGGGGCGGATGTACGGCACGGAATTCACCCTCGCCATCGACCGCGAACTCATCCCGAATTTTGCCATCGGCGCCCTCAACCTGATCTATCAACCGGAATGGGCGCGCTTCGAGGTGGCGGGGCAGTCCGAGAAGAGTTCGACGATCGGTGCGGCGTTCGCCGGCCTGGTGCGCGTGCGGCCCAACATGCTGCTCGGCGGGGAGCTGCGCTACTTCCGGCAATATGAAGGCATCGGCCTCGGCGAGTTTTCAGGCCAGGCCCTGTTCGTCGGCCCGACCGCCTATTTCCAGCTCTCCGAGCGCTCGCGGCTGACCTTGAGCTGGAGCATGCAGGCCTGGGGCCGGCCGGCCGGAGCGGGCGGCAATCTCGACCTCGTCAATTTCGAGCGCCACCAGGCCCGGATGGTGTTCGGCGTCAATTTTTAGCAGAGAGCGTCGTCATGCCCGGGCTTTGCCTTGCCTGGGAGCCCGGGAAGAGCCAGTTCCCGCCCCATTTCTCGCCCGGATCTGAAACTTCCGCTTCCGTGGTACGTAACCTTTCGTGCTAATCTTGACCGCCACTTGCGAGAGGATCCCGGCATGAACCCGATTGACCTGGTGGTGACTGTGTGTGCGGTGCTCTCGCCTGCGACCTGCGAGGAACAGCATTTGATGTTCAACTATGGTGGGTCGCCGCGGCAATGCGCGATGGCCGCGCCCCCCTATATCGCGCAATGGGTCGGCGACCATCCGAAATGGCAGGCGGTGCGGTGGCGCTGCGAATATCCGCACCCGAACGACAAGGCGTGAGGCGTCTCGCTACTTGCTGCAGTCCTTCAGATCCTTGTCGGCGATCGAGAACACCGCATCCGCCCTGATCTCGATGTCGCGAACGACGCACTGCCGCGCACTGGGATAGCTGACCTTGGCGTCGTAGCGGCCCGGCTCGACGCCGGTGATGCGCAGCCGCTCGTCGTGGTCGACCTCCTTGTCCTTGTCGTTCAAGCACTGGTTCGGGCCCCAGTCGGTCTTGCCGGCGGGCGAGAGCTGGAAGCCGGAGATCGTCTCCGTCGTCAGGTTCCAGAGCCTAATGCCCTTGCCCTTGGCCTGCGCGGCGGCTTCGCCGGCAAGCGTCAACGACGCGATCAAAGCTAGAACCCAACGCATCAGCCAGTCCTCCCAAAGGCGGGCCATCATTCCCTGATCAGGCGCTCGCGGTTCTTTGCCTTGTCGAAATTTTTGGCGCGGTCAAGGCCGTTCAGTGCAATCAGCTTCGCCGAGACGAGATCGGCGCCGTCGAAATCGGCGTCGATGACGATCGCGCCCGTCAGATCGGCTCCGCCGAGTTGGGCGTTCTTCAGTGATGCGCCGCTCAGATCGGCGCTCCTGAGGACTGCGAATTCGAGGTCGACGCGCGACAAATCGGCGTTGCGCGCGTTCAGCCGTTCCAGATTGGCGGATCTCAGCACCGCGCGCATCAGCCCCATCGACTGGTTGCGCATATCGGCGCCCAGATTCGCGTCCGCGATCGAAGCGCCGACCAGGCTTGCGCCGGTGAGATCGGCAGCGATGCGCGCTCCTGACAGGTTCGCGCCGTCGAGACGCGCGCGGGCCATTTGCGAGGCGAACAGATTGGCGCCCTTCAGGCTTGCGCCGGTAAGATCCGCATCCAGCAGCCACGCCTGATCGAGGATTGCACGGTCAAGCCTGGCGTCTCGGAGTATTGTCTTGTTGAGCCGCGCGGCGCGGAAGACCGCGTTGGACAGGTCCAGCCCCGAGAGATCGAGGCCCGACAGGCGTTTGCCGGTGAAATCGGCAGGCTGCGCGGCGCTCGCTTTGGCCAGCACGGCCTCGACCTCTGGCCTGGTCATTTCGGACGAGACCATCGCGGGGGAGGTGAGGTCGACGTCGCGCATCATGTCCTGCGCGCCCGCCGTCATCGTGACGAGTGCAAGACCAAGCGTTGCCAGCGTTGAGAGGGCGACCGTCCGCGTCATCATCGACTCCGCCGCCGGCCCAGTCTAGCACGTCCGCCAGGCGACCGGCTATGAGACATCTCGCTCAGTGCGGTCGCCTTGAGTTCGTTGGGCGAGGCCGGCCTTGATCGCCGCAATCTCGGCTTCGCCGCGTCTGTCGCGCGGGATGCCGATAGGCACCTCGGCCACGATACGCGCGGGGCGCGGCGACAAGAAGAACAGGCGGTCGCCGAGGCGAACCGCGTCATCGAAACTGTGGGTGACAAGCAGCGTCATCACCGGACGGCTGGCCACCAGCGTCGCGATCTCGTCGCGCAAGCGGCCGGCGAGCGCGTCGTCGAGCGAGGCGAGGGGCTCGTCGAGCACGAGGAGATCGGGCTCGACTGCGAAAGCGCGGGCGAGCGCGACGCGCCGGGCAAGGCCGAGCGACAACTCGCCGGGAAAGTGGCTGCGATGCGCTTCCAGCTCCAGAATCCTGAACAGTTCGGACAGCTTCGCCTCGGTCACGTCGGGCGCCGCCAGCCGCACATTCTGCTCGACCGAACGCCACGGCAGCAGCCGCGGCTCCTGAAACACCATGCCGATCCGCGCCTGCGGTGGACGCGCAACGTGGCCCCTGAAATCGCTATCGAGCCCCAGGATGATGCGCAGCATCGTGCTCTTGCCGCAACCGGAGGGACCGATGAGCACGCCGACCTCGCCGGATTGAAGCGCGAATTTGAGCGGCGCCAGCACCTCGTGCGTTCCGCCCGCGGCACTCCTGAACGTCTTGCCTGTGATCTCGAGCTCAAGCCGCACGGGGGCGCCACCTGTTTGCGCGGGCTTCGAACGGCTGCACCAGCAAGGTCTCGATGACGAGCACGACCGCGGCAAAGGTCAGCGAATAGGCGAGCAGCCGCGGCGTGTCGAACAGCTGGAAAGCGACGCCGATCTCGAAGCCGACGCCGTTCGGACGTCCCAAGAGCTCGGCGACCAGCACGATCTTCCACACCAGCGACAGTCCGGAACGGGCCGAGGCTGCGATGTAAGGCGCAAGCTGAGGCAGCACGACATGGCGGAACGCGCGCCAGCGCGGCATCGCGAACACGCTCGCCATCTCGTCGAGCGAGCGGTCGAGCGCGCGGGTGCCCTCGCGCAGGGTGACGACCGCGGTCGGCAGCTTGTTGATGGCGATCGCCGCGATCGCGGCGGCCTCGGTCAGGCCGGCCCAGATATAGGCCAGCACGATCACGACCAGCGCGGGCAAATTGAGTAGCAGGATCAGCCAGGGATCGCCGAGCTTATCCGCGAGCCTGACCCGTCCCATCAGGTAGCCGATGGCGCTGCCGAGCGACATCGCCAGCACGAAGGCGAGGGTCACGCGCGCCAGCGTGGCGCCGAGATGCAGGAACAGCGCGCCAGATGAGGCTTCCGCGATCATCACCTCGAGCACGGCCGGCGGGGAGGGCAGCTTCGCGCCGCCGACGAACAGCGCGGCAATCCACCAGATCGCGAGAAACAGGGCGAACGACAGAAGACGCAGCACCTCAATCTCCGGGGACCGCGTGATAGAACGTGCCCGGATCGAGCTCGGCCGCCGGGCCGACGAGGTCGCGGCCGCCGATCTCGGCCAGCACGCGGTAAAGC
This sequence comes from Bradyrhizobium sp. CCBAU 25360, assembly GCF_028128695.1. Taxonomy (NCBI): domain Bacteria; kingdom Pseudomonadati; phylum Pseudomonadota; class Alphaproteobacteria; order Hyphomicrobiales; family Nitrobacteraceae; genus Bradyrhizobium; species Bradyrhizobium sp. CCBAU 25360. Next base: position 433,659 of record NZ_LBJA01000001.1, on the reverse strand, counting down.
ACGCGCGCGTCTTTCTCCTCGTCGTCGATGCTCCGGCGCGGAATACCGTCGCGATAGCGGTCGCGATAGGTCTTGAGCATGGCTGCGTCGGACGTGCCGGTGAGCGGCGCGATCTTGTCCCAGGCTGCATCCGAGGTCACCAGCAGCTGCTTGGCCTTGCGCGTCATCGCGATGAATCGCGCCACGGCGTCGCGATGGCTCGCGGCCCAATTCTCGTCGAAGACATAGCCGACGGCGGAGACCGCGCCTTTGGCACCGAGCTTCGGCAGAATGTCCTCGATGCCGGCGAGGCGGCGAAATCCCTTGGCCTCGAGCTGGGCACAGAAATTCCAGAAATTGAGGCTCGCCTCCATCTCGCCGTCGAGCGCCTTGGCGGCGATCAGGGGCGGGGCGCCGTAGGCGATGGTCGCCTCCGACTTCAGGTCGATGCCGTCCTGCTTCATGCTCGCCTGGAGCAGCAGCCAGCTCTTGTCGATCGCCCCGCCGGCGACCGCGAGCTTGCGCCCCTTCAGGTCGGCGAGCGTCTTGATCGGAGAGGATGCGGGTACCATCACTGCGCCGAGCGCGCTGGAATAGGGATAGAAGGTGAGCTTGGCACCGAGCGCGCGCTCGCGCGACACCCACAGCCAGTCTGACAGGATGATGTCGGCGCTGCCTGCGCGCATCGCGATCTTGCCGGCCTCGGTGCTCGCGAGCTCGGTGACCTCGAGCGAAAGGCCCGCCTCCTTGTCGAGGCCGCTCGCGCGGATCGCGGCCAGCTCCCAGGAGAATGTTCCGGTTTTCTGCACCGCAAGGCGGATCGAATCCGCGGCGCGGCCGGGTGCGGCCAGCGATAGCGCCAGCGTCGTCGCGAGCGCCAATATTCGACCAAGTGCCCTTATCACGCCAAGTGCTCTCATCACCTTGTGAGCCGTTTCCTCTGATAGAGTGCTTTTCAGGACAATACGCATAGCATAGCTTTGCTCGCAACCCGCGGGAGGATGCGCATGAAACTGGCCGGACAGCTACGACCGATTGTCGCCGCATTGACGGTGCTGGCGGCGACCGCGTGCGTGGCGCGGGCCGAGGAGGCCAATGATTATCCGACGTCGGCGCGCGCGGAGTACGTCTATGGCTGCATGAAGGCCAATGGCGAGAGTCGGCAGTCGATCGAGCAATGTTCCTGCTCGATCGACGTGGTCGCCTCGATCGTCACCTATGAGCGCTACGTGACCGCCGAGACCGCGCTCAGCATGTCCCAGGTCCGCGGCAATCTCGGCGTCCAGTTCCGCACCTCCGAGCAGGCGAACACGGCAGTGAACGATTTGCGGCGGGCGCAGGCGGAAGCCGAGGTGAGGTGTTTCTAGCTATAGCCGCGGAAACGGTGCAATCCCTTCTCCCCTTGTGGGAGAAGGTGGCGCGGAGCGCCGGATGAGGGGTATCTCACCGCGCGCTCATCTGAGGAGAAAGACCCCTCACCCGTCTCGCCGCTATGCGGCGAGCCACCCTCTCCCACAAGGGGAGAGGGGAATTAGCATAAGCGGTGCTAGCTACGTCCCCGGCTTCTCCACATCCCACTCATTCCGGAACACGTGCCCATCCGTGTCCTTTGCTTCCGCGCGGAAACGCTTGGCGCCGTTGGAGACATAGGTGAAGCGCAGATTGGGATCTTCCGAGATCGAGATGCCGCCTTCCATCGACAGCACCGGGCTGTCGTCCTGCGTCAGCTTCAGCTGGTTGACGAAGAAGGCGGGAATGTAGAGCTGCGTGACCTGGTCCATCTGAAGGCCGGAATTGTTGGGATGGCCGATCATGATCTGCGCTTCGCGGATGCGGCTCGCGGGCGCTTCCTCGCGCGCGAATTGCCTGTAGCGCATCTGGCCGAGCCGGTTTTGCGCCTCCTCGGCGTTCTTTCCTGCCGGCGCCGAGCAGCCGCCGGAGGCTTTCACATAGACTTTCGAGACATAGAGCTGGCCATCGCTGAGCTCGGCCACCGCGTGCACATCGGTGTAATTGTTGACACGCACGCGCGTCGAGATCTCGGTGACATTGGCGTCGGAGCCGAGCTCGAACTTCGCCGCCATCGGCGCCGGGTTACGGTCGATCACGAGCGTGATCGAACGGATACGGCGACTGTCTGCGGGCGACAGCTTGCTGCGCAGGGTCACCGGCACGATCGCCGCGTCCTCTGCGCGATACGGCATCTCGATGCCGATCACGCCGCTGCCGTCGTTCATCGCACGGCTATTGAAGATGTCCTGCACCAGGCCCGGCCAGGGATCGTCGGCCTCTTCAGCCTGCGCCGGCACGGCGAAGGCGATGCCGAGCAGTGCAGCGATCAAGGGCAGGTGGCGTGTCCATCGGGTCATGGTCATGATCCTCCGAGTCAGCGAAGCTGATCTCGTTCCGGAGTCAGCGAAGCCGATCTCCTGCGCCTATCGTAGCGCGCCTGCTACTCCCATTCAATTTCCGAAAATGCTGCAGTTGCGTTCCGGGCGTTGTAATCGCCGAATAACTGCCAGCGCGGCCGCTCTTCCGCAGCCGCCTTGTCGGCCGCGGCTCGGATCGGCTCGCCATTCTTGTTCAGCGCGCGCACGTCGGATAGCAGCGTTGACAAGTAACGCCGCTCATCGGCCAGCGCGGCAGGCCAGTCGCTCACGGGGCCGTGACCGGGAACGACGCGTTGCGCCGGGATGGTCTCCAATTCCTTCAACGTGTCGAGCCAGCCGCGGATGCTGCCGTCCATGACCGGAATGTGGCGGAGAAAGACGAGGTCGCCCGCGAACAAGGTTTTTGTCGCCTCGTCGTACACGGTGACGTCGCTGTCGCTGTGCCCGGTCCGCCAGGCGCGCAAGATGAGGCGGCGCGACCCGAGATCGAGCGTCATCGTGTCCGAAACCAAGAGGGTCGGGGCAATGATCTTCACGGGATCGATCAACGCGCTGCCCATGATGCGGCGAAAATTGTCGAGATAGTAGGGGCCGCGCGTCGCGAGCGCCTGCGGCAGCTTGCTGTGACCGACGAAGCTGGTGCCACCGGCGGCGAAGGCCGCGTTGCCGAAGACATGGTCGGGATGGCCGTGGGTGTTGATGACATAGCGAATCGGCTTGGGCGTGCGAGCCCGCACGGCGGCCAGCAGGGCCTCGCCTTCGCGGAGGCTGCCGCCGGTGTCGATGACGGCCACCGCATCATCGCCGACGATGAAGCCGACATTGGCAATGTCACCCTCGTTCTCGCGGGTCATCAGGGCAATGGCCCCGGAGTGTACGAAGATTCCCGCTGCGACTTCGCTCACAGGCAATTCGGCCGCCCCGGCCCGTGCTAGCGTTACGATCCCCAGCAGGGACAAGGCTGCGATCACTCGAGCGATGCGAGACACTTTTCCGCCTCAGTTCAAAGGGTTGCTGCATTGCACTGCAACAAAGCAAAGCCAGCGAAGTCTGGCAAAAGATGGCGCGTCATGCGTTGCATGGATAGCATTCAAACAAAACGAGGAGGAAGCGCGATGACGGAGGCCGGACGACATCGTCGCTGGTTGTTTTCACTGGGGGTCCTGGTTGCGTCCTGTGCGTTCGGCGATGTCGCCATCGCGCAGACCAATGACAGCGGCGACCTCTCGTTCGAGCTGGTCGACCCGAACGTGCTGCGCGTCTGCGCCGATCCGCGCAATCTGCCGTTCTCGAACGAGAAGGGCGAGGGGTTCGAGAACAAGCTGGCCGAGCTGTTTGCCGACAAGCTCAAGAAGAAACTCGACTACGTCTTCTTCCCGCAGGCCACCGGCTTCGTGCGGATGACGCTGGGCGCGCATCGCTGCGATGTCATCATGGGTTTTCCGCAAGGCGATGACGTCGTGCAGGGCACCAATCCCTATTACCGCACGTCGTACGCGCTGGTCGCCAAGGCCGGCAGCGGGCTCGAGGAGGTCGATACGCTCGAGGACCCGAAGCTGAAGGGCAAGCATGTCGGCATCGTCGCCGGAACGCCGCCGGCGACCAACATGGCCATTGCCGGCCTGATGAGCGATGCAAAACCCTATCCGCTGATGATCGACACGCGCTACGACAATTCGGCGCAGGCGATGATCGACGACCTCGCCGCCGGCAAGATCGACGCCGGGGTGCTGTGGGGACCCATGGCCGGCTATTATGCGAAGAAGATCGGCTCGCTTCACGTCACGCCGCTGGTGAAGGAAACCACGGGGCCGAAGCTGGTCTATCGCATCGGCATGGGCGTGCGTCCCGCCGACCAGAACTGGAAGCGACAGCTCAACAAGCTGATCCAGGAGAACCAGGGCGAGATCAACAAGATCCTGGTCGACTTCGGTATACCGCTGCTCGACGAGAGCAATCGGCCGCTCAGCGCGGAGACGGCCAAGAAGTCGCAATGAGGCGGCCTCTTGCCGCTGCGCTCGTCGTTGCCGCGTTGGCGGTGCCGGCATCCGCGCAGCAGCAGGAGCCGTTCGAGCCCGAGGGTTATCGCGCCGACAATTATCGCGCACCGGTGCCGGCGACGCTTGCGGGCGCGCGCGTGCTCAACACGGTGGAAGCCGAAGCGATCTGGCGCGCCAGGAGCGGCGCGTTCGTCGACGTGCTGCCGCGCCCGCCGAAGCCGAAGAACCTTCCCGCAGGCACGGTATGGCGTGATGCGCCGCGCAAGAACATTCCGGGCAGCATCTGGCTGCCGGATACCGGCTACGGCAAATTGCCGCCGGCCATGGACGATTATCTCCAGCGCGGCCTCGCACAGGCCTCGCGTGGCGACAAGGCCGCGCTGCTGGTGATCTATTGCCTCGCCGATTGCTGGATGTCCTGGAACGCCGCCAAGCGCGCGCTGGCGTATGGCTATTCCAACATCGCCTGGTACCCCGACGGCACCGACGGCTGGGAGCGCGCCAAGCTTCCGACAGAGGAGGTGCAGCCGGAGCCGCGGCCCGAGCAGTAGACGTCGTCATGCCCGGGCTTGTCCCGGGCATCCACGTTCTTCACGCTGCGTGGCCAAGCGTGGATGGCCGGGACAAGCCCGGCCACGACGGCGGTGCGAAAGGGGAGAGGCGAAGCAAGCGCCTACTGCTTCTGCAGCTTCGTCAGCGTGCCCGTGCCGTTGTTGTCGGTCGCAGAATAGTTCACCCTGTCGCCGGCATGAACGGCCTCCAGCATCGCGGCGTCCTTGGTTTTGTACTCCTGGAGCGCGCCGGCGCCGCCAGCGCTACCACCGACGGTGCCCTTCTGCGTCTGCTGGATCGAGATCGTGCCGTTGAGCCGATCGATCCGCATGACCATTCCGGTCATGTCGTCGGCAAGAGCGCTGGTTGCAAGCATGCTGAGGGCCGCAGCGCCCGCAAAGATGAATCTGGTGGTTCCCATCGAGGCCTCCCGACGTCTTGGAGTTCACTTCGACAAGCCATCCTAGATCGATTTGGTTCCGGCAGATAGCCGGGCAAAGGTTAACCGGGCCGATCCGGGAACCTTGTCGTGGCCTCCAGCGAGGCGGGCGCTATTCCATTTCCTGCTGGATCACGCGGCCAAGTGCGAACAGGCGCTGGTCGATCGTGGTGGGAACCTCGCAGACGAATCGCACGACCTTGTTGCGGTCCTCGAAAATGCGGGTCTTCCAGATCAGTTCGTTGCTGAGCGTTTCGACCTTGGCCTCGTCGCGCGGCGTCGCGCCCTGCAGCGCCTGAAGGGCGATCGCCTCCTCGCGAATCTTGTCGGCGGCCTCGCGCTGCTTGCGGCTGACGCGTTCGAGCCCGGCCATCACCTGGGAGCGCTGGGCATTGAGCGTGTCGAACAGGCCGGCGAACAGGAGCTTCGCCTTCGCGGTCTTGTCAGTGGCGGAGGCGGCCAGAAATTCCTTCACGGACTTTTCGGCCTCATCGAGCGGCGTTTTGCGCGCCGATAGTTTTGCGACCAGTGCGCTGACCTTGGCGTCGTCTTTCCATGTGTTCTGGACGTCGTCGAGCGCCGGGCCGGCCCAGACGGCGGCAAGCGAAATCTCCGGCACCTTGGCTTGGGTGCAGGGCCAGTCGGGATAGCGTGGATCGGCCGCGCGCGCGGCCGTGCCCGACAGCGCCAGCGCCACAACAGCCATCGCCAGAACCTTCATCCTTCGCCTCCTGCGGGCCCCCGTCGCGCCAGCCCACGCGAGGGATCATAGGCCAGAATCGCGCCGATCATGAAGACGATTGTGCAAGCCGCGACCACTGCCAGCGAGATCCAGTTGATTTGCCCGTAGAGCGCAAAACGGATCAGCTCGACCGCATGGGTGAACGGATTGGCCTCGCAGAGGTAGTACAGATAGGGGCTGCCCTCCTGCACCCGCCACAGCGGGTAGAGCGCGGACGAGGCGAAGAACATCGGGAAAATGACGAAGTTCATGACGCCTGCGAAGTTCTCGAGTTGCTTGATGCCGGAGGAGATCAGCATACCGAGCGAGCCCAGCATCAGCCCGGACAGGATCAGCGCCGGCAGCACGGTCAGATAGCCTGACGACGGCGGGGTGATGTCCCAGAACCAGGCGATCAGCAGGAACGCATAGACCTGGAGCAGCGACACCGCGGTGCCCGCCAGCAGCTTGCAGAACAGCAGGAACCCGCGCGGCAGCGGGCTCACCAGCAGCGTGCGCATGTTGCCCATCTCGCGGTCGTAGACCATCGAGAGCGAGGACTGCATGCCGTTGAAGAGCTGGATCATCGCCATCAGCCCGGGCGCGATATAGACCTCGTAGAGGATGTAGGTCTCGTAGGGCGGGATGATGGAGATGCCGAGCACCTGACGGAAGCCGGCGGCGAAGATGAACAGCCACACCAGGGGCCGCACCAGCGCCGAGACGAAGCGTTCGCGCTGATGCAGGAAGCGCAACCCCTCGCGCCAGACGATGCCGGTAAGGCAGGTGAGGTACTCCTGGACCGAGAAGCCGCGCGGCACCTCGCGCGTGGTGATGCTGCTCATGCGCCGCCTCCCGGCATGGTTTGCGCACCGGTCAGGCGCATGAAGGCGGTGTTGACGTCCTGCGCGCCGGCCTCGGTGACGACGCGGCTCATCGGCCCCTGCGCCAGCACCTTGCCCTGGTGCAGCACCACGAGGTCGTCACTCGGCATGATCTCGTCGAACAGATGCGTGGCCCAGAGCACGCCGATGCCTTGCTCCGTCACGAGCTGGCGGACCTGGCTGATGATGTCGGCGCGCGCCTTGACATCCAGGCCGACGGTCGGCTCGTCCAGCAACAGCAGCCGCGGCTGGTGCAGCAGCGCCCGCGCGATCTCCAGCCGCCGCATCTGGCCACCGGAGAGATCGCGCACCTTGCTGCCGGCGCGGTCAGCGAGCCCGATGCGGCCGAGCAGCTCGGCGCTGCGTGCGGCGGCCTCGCTCCGGCTGATGCCGTGGAGGGCTGCGTGATAGAGCAGGTTTTGGGTCAGCGACAGGTCGAGATCGAGCGTACGTGGCTGGAACACGACGCCGAGCAGCCGCAGCGCCTCGCCGGGGCTCTTGCTGATGTCGTGGCCGAAAATGCCGACCCGGCCGCTCTGGATGCCGAACAGGCGCGTGATCAGCGAGAACAGCGTGCTCTTGCCGGCGCCGTTGAGGCCGAGCAGGGCGGTAAAGCTCGCCGGCTGCACGTTGAAAGAGACGTTGATCAACGCACGCCGCTGCCCATAGGCATGACTGACGCCGTCGATCGACAGCGCCGGCACCGCCGCCGCTTCTAGCTTCGGCGCCTCCTGTGGCTCGGGAATCGGAGCGGGGCTGGTCATGGCGCGATCGTGATGCCCCAGGGCAGTTCGCCCACCTGAATCGTCTTGATCACCTTTTGCGCGGCGACGTCGATGACGGAAACGTCGTTCGACACGCCGTTGGTGGTGAGCAGATATTTTTCGTCGGGCGTGAACGCCATGTGCCAGACCCGCTGCCCGACCAACAGGTATTTCGTCACCTTGCGCGAGGCGACGTCGACCACGGCGATGCGGTTGGCGGGGCCGAGCGCGATGAAGGCGGTCTTGTCGTCCTTGGTCATGCCGATGCCGACGGGCTGGATCGCCTCTTTCCTCAGGCCCGGGATCTCGAAATTGACCTTGCCGATCACCTCGTGCTTCTTCGGGTCGATCACCGAGACGGTGCCGCCGATCTCGGAGGAGACCCACACTTCGGAAGCATCGTGCTTGAACTCGGCAAAGCGCGGCCGCGCATCGACCAGCACGTTGGCGACGATCTGGCGCGACGCCGTGTCGATGAAATGCGCCATGTTGGTCGTTTCCGACGTGTTGATCAGCGTCTTGCCGTCGGGACTGATGGTCATGCCCTCGGGCTCGACGCCGACCTGGATGTCGCCGAGCCTGGCGCGCTTCTCGAGGTCGATCACGGTCACCGTATTGTCGTTCTCGTTGGCGACGTAGAGGATCTTGCCGGCGGCATCCTGCGCGAACAATTCCGGATCGGGTCCGGAGGGCAGGCTGTCCACCACGGCTTGCGTCTTGGCGTCGATCACCTGGATGGTGTCGTCGTCGCCGACGGCGACCATCACGAATTTGCCGTCGCGCGTGAAATCGATGCCGCGCGGGCGCTGGCCGACCTTGATGGTCTTGGTCACGGTCCAGCTATCGGTGTCGATCACCGTGACCGTATTGCTCTTCTCGTTCGAGACATAGGCGATGAACGCATGCGCAGGTGCCGCCGCCAGCGCCAGTCCGGACAAGAGCCCCACACGCCACATGCGCAACATTTGCGTTCTCACTTCAGCTTGCATTTGCTCTCCGGACGATCGTAGCCGAGCGTGTCGAGCTCGGAGACCTGGTGCAGGAAACCCTCCTGCGGCGAGACCGACACCACCATGCGGCCATCGACAAGGAGGATGGGCTGGCGCAGCTGCAGATTCCAGTCGCGCAGGGTCAGCCGCGTGCCCTTGAAGGCGGCGACCGAAAAATCCGGGCCCTTGATGAAATCCGTCACCTTCTTGACGTCGCCCGAATTGGTGCGCGAGGTGGCTTCGCCGATCATGCGGGCCGCGGTCCAGGCCTGCATGTCGAGTGCGGTCATGCGCCGCGCGTTCAGCTTGACGAAGCGGTTCTGCATCTGGATCGCGCCCCACTGGTCCTGCGATGCGTCCCAGCTGCGCGGCACCAGGCCAGCCGAGCCCGCAACGGGGCGGGGATCCCAGGTGCGATAGGGCAAATACGCGCCGAACACCTCGCTCTCGTCGGCGGCGACCAGTACGTCGTAAGCAGGCGCGCCTTGCGTGAACACCGGCATCTGGCGCTGGATCAGCGTCACGCCGCTATCGGTGCGGCGCGCGCCGCCCTTGTCCTCGAATGTTTTCTCCTGAACGATCTTGGCGCCGAACCGCGTGGCGGTGCGCCGGAGTGCATCGGCGAACAGCTTATCTTCATCATGCGAGCCGACCACGAGCAGCCAGCGCGACCACTTTTTCCAAACCAGATATTGCCCGAGCGCATCCGCCAGCATCGCCCGTGTCGGCGCGGTGTGGATCACGTTGGCACGGCAATCGGCCTCGCGCAGCCGCTCGTCGATCGCGCCTGCGTTGAACAGCAGCGTGCCGCGGTCGCGCAAGGCGTCCGAGACTTTCAGCAGCGCATCGGCGGGCAGGTCGGCGATGATGAAGCCGTTCTTCTCCGCGAGCGCGGTCGCGGCCTGGACGACGTCCTCGCCTTCCTTGATGCGGCGCTCTTCCAGCGCGAACCGCTGGCCCAGGAATTTGCCGGTGGTATTGTTGTCCTCGATCGCGAGCCGCGCGCCTGCGAGGCCGTCATTCTCCGCGGGCTGCTCGACCAGCGACAGTGTGGATCTGGTGCCGGCGACGCCGAGATAGCCGACGCCGATCAGGGCAGGCTCCGCCGCGAGCGCGCTCGTCGCAGCAAGACCTAAGCCAATCAGGCCGGCCAACCATCGGATCATGTTTCCTCCAAGCGTTCTCCCCCGCTTGACCGCCGGTAGAGAATTGTCTCTGCTTCAAGCATGACCAATTTGTCAGGGCATGCAACCCCGCATTTCGTCCCCGCGCGTGCGAGGCCTGGAATCACGATCATGCGAGCATTGATGATGATCGCCGCTTTGCTGTTGACGCCTTCGCTCGCGCGCGCCGATCCACCGAAGCTTGCCGTGTTCGATTTCGAGCTGATCGACACCAGCCTGCCCGGGGAGTTCTACGGCTCCAGGCCCGAAGAGGCGCGGCTCGTGCTCATCAGCGAGCAGCTGCGCAAGGAATTGACGGAGTCCGGCAGGTTCCAGGTGCTCGACATCGCGCCGGTCAGGGATGCCGCCCGTCACGCCAACTTACAGGCCTGCGGCGGCTGCGATCTCAAGCTCGCGGGCGAATTGGGCGCTGACCTCGAGATCACCGGCATGGTGCAGAAGGTCTCGAACCTGATCATCAATCTCAACATCTATTTGCGCGACGTGAAGACCGGCAACATGATCGCCGCCGCGAGCGCCGACATGCGCGGCAACACGGATGAAGCCTGGACCCGCACGATGAGCTACCTGATCCGCAACCGGCTATTGGCGCCGAATTACGGCAAGCGGGAGTAGGGGCGCTCTTTACCCTCCAGAATCGTAGGGTGGGCAAAGGCGCACTTGCGCCGTGCCCACGATCAATCAATGATTCGAGAGAAATCGTGGGCACGCTTCGCTTTGCCCACCCTACGATACTGCGCTCGCGGAGAGATACCCCTCATCGCAAGGGGAGAAGGAAGAAAGACATCACCCCTTCAGCTTCTCCGCATGCCAGTGCAGATGATCGCCCATGAAGGTCGAGATGAAATAATAGCTGTGGTCGTAGCCCGCCTGACGCCGCAGCGTCAGCGGGATGCCCGCCTTGCTGCAGGCGGCTTCGAGCAGCTCGGGCTTCAGCTGTTCTTTGAGGAAATTGTCGGCCTCGCCGACGTCGACCAGGAAGCCCGAAAACTTCGCGCCATCCTCGATCAGCGCCACCGTGTCGTGGCCGCGCCAGGCGTCCTTGTTCGGCCCGAGATAGCCGGTCAGCGCCTTGGTGCCCCAGGGCACGAGCGAGGGCGCCACGATCGGCGCGAAGGCGCTCGCGGCGCGATAGCGGTGCGGGTTGCGCAGCGCCACCGTCAGCGCGCCGTGGCCGCCCATCGAATGGCCCATGATCGATTGCCGTTTGGCGTCGACGGGAAAATTTCCCGCGATGAGCTTGGGCAATTCGTCCGTGACGTAGCTCCACATCCGATAGTTGCGCGCGAACGGCTCCTGCGTGGCGTCGACATAGAAGCCGGCCCCTAAGCCGAAATCATAGGCATTGTTGGCGTCGCCCGGCACGTCGGCGCCGCGCGGTGAGGTGTCGGGCGCGACGAAGATCAGGCCGAGCTCGGCGCAGGCCTTGCGGAATTCGCCCTTCTCGGTGACGTTGGCATGGGTGCAGGTGAGCCCGGACAGATACCAGACCACGGGCAGCTTGGCGCCGTCGGCATGCGGGGGAACATAGACCGAGAACACCATGTCGGTTCCGGTCGCCTGGCTGGCATGGCGATACACGCCCTGCACGCCGCCGTAGGATTTGTTGGTCGAGACAGTCTGAATCGTCATGCCTTCACTCCGTGGCATCTCACCACATCAATATTGCAACGCTTGTGTGACCGAATTTGTGGCAGCTGCCCGCGTCAGGCAACACCGCTGTCGATCGCCAGCCGCACCAGCTCGACCGAGGTCTTCACCCCGAGCTTCTGGCGCATGATCGACGAGGTGTTGGCGACCGTCTTGTAGGACGATTGCACCAGCCAGGCGATCTCGGACAGGCTCTTGCCGGCGCTGAGCAGCCGCAGGATCTCCATCTCGCGCGCATTCAGCTTGGACAGCGGGCTTTGCGCCAGCGTCGGCCCCGCAAAGGCGATGCTGCGCGCGATCGCGCTCGGCAGGTACGTGCCGCCGCCGCCGACGGCGCGAATCGCCTCGACGAGGTCATCAGGATCGCCGGTCTTGGAGACGTAGCCCTTGGCGCCGCATTCGATCGCGCGCGCGGCAAAGGCCGGGTCGTCGTTCATGCTGAACATGATGATGCGGGCCTCGGGCGCGCGCTCGAGGATGCGGCGCGCGAGCTCGAAGCCGGAGACGGTCGGCAGATTGATGTCGATGATGCAGAGGTCGGGGCGTTCGACGATGAAGACGCACTCGCCGTCCTCGGCGTCGGCGGCCTCCAAAATCTCGATCTCGCCCTCGTCGGCCAGCACGGCACGACAGCCGGAGGCGACAATGGGATGGTCGTCGACGATCAGAATGCGCATAGGCGTTTCCTTGTGACAGCGTCGGCCTGTTTCGCGCCCGGCCGGGATTGCTGTACGCTTCCGATTAGATATCCGCCGCTTCGCCGCTGTCAACGTCATCGGACAGCGGCGGGCGAGGCTTCGCGAGGCACGGGCGACACCAATGTGGCAAAATCTATCCTTGCGCGGGCGCATCAACCTCTTGCTGGCGCTGCTGCTGGCGCTGGGGCTCGCCGTGAATATCGGCCGCCAGGTCGCCGAGGCAGGTCCCCGCGTGCAGGCCGAGGACCAGAGCGTGATCCGGCTCGCGCGCGAATTCATCGAGATGATCGTGGCCGATCTCAACGAGGCGCCAGATCCGGATGCCAGGCTGAACCAGATCGCGCGCGATCTCAGCCGCCTGCGCCATGTCAGCATCACGCTTCGGGACACCGGCGGCAATGCGCAGACGCCGCCCCGGCTTGACACTGACGCCGACACGCGCGGGCCGCCGGCCTGGTTCGTCAGCCTGGTCCATCCCGAGCAGACCGCAGTGAGCGTGCCGGTCTCGATCCATGGCAAGCCCGGATCGCTCCTGATCACCTCGCATCCCGATGACGAGATCGCGGAGATCTGGGACGGCATCGTGACTCAGCTCGAGGTCGGCACGGCGATCGCGCTGGCACTGTTTTTCCTGATGATGAAAGTGGTTGGCCGGGCGCTGGCGCCACTCCAGTCGCTGGCGGAGGCAATGGGGAAGCTCGAAGGCGGACATTACGAGGCGCGCGTCGCACCGGGCGGCGCGCCGGAGCTCGCCGCAATCTGCACCAAGCTCAACCACCTTGCCGCAACCCTCGGTGAGGCGGTCGAGGACAAGCGGCGCCTCGCCGAGCGGGCGGTGTCGCTCCAGGACATCGAGCGCAAGGAGATCGCGCGCGAGCTCCACGACGAGTTCGGGCCGTATCTGTTCTCGCTGCGGGCGCATGCCGGCGCCCTGGCGAAGCAGGCGGATGGACGCGTCCCGAATGCGGAGGCGGTGCGAAAACATGGCAGCGCCATGCTGGAGCAGATCAACGCGCTGCAGCAGTTCAACCGCCGCGTGCTGGAGCGCCTCCGCCCCGTCGGCCTCGCCGAGCTCGGGCTGCGCCAGGCGCTCGAATCGCTGTCGCGGCTGTGGCGGGAATCGCATCCCGACGTCGCCATCGAGACCACGATCTCGCCCGCGCTGGGCACCACCGGCGAGACCGCCGACCTCACCATCTACCGCATCGTGCAGGAGGCGCTCACCAATGTGTTCCGCCACGCCGGCGCGACCTCGGTCAATGTCGTCATCGAGCCGGCGCAGCAGATGGCGCAGGACGGCCGCTGCTGCGCGCGGGTGCGGGTCAGCGACAATGGCCGCGGCATGGAGCCGGGCCAGAAGCTCGGCTTCGGCCTCGTCGGCATGCGTGAGCGGATTCTGGCGCTGGGCGGCACGCTCAACGTCGTCTCCGGCGATAGCGGTTTGACCGTGGAAGCGCTGGTTCCGACCGCGGCCGCCTGATCGCTCTCCCGAGGTGATCGGGAAAAATTCCCGATTTGGTCGGGAAAACGGGAGCGGATAGCGCCCGATCTTTTGTGGCTGGTGTGCGACCGGCCGCTGATTACACTTCGTCTCAACCAATCGGCGAAAATCAAAACAGCCGGTGGTCACGGATGGGAAGGCGGGGATGGGCAAGGTTCTTTCGTTCAAGCGTCGTTTGTTGATGGCCTCGGTGTCGACCGGTCTGGTGTCCGGGGTGGTTTTGGCGGGCCCCGCCGGGGCCGCGCAAGACGAGGAGACCAACGTCCAGAATCTGCCGCCGGTCGAAGTGGCGGCACCGCCGCCGTCGGTGGCGAGGCGTACCGCGCCGACGCGACCCGTCGCGCGCATCGGGGCAGCGTCGTCCGCCGCGCCGAAGACACGGCTTTATGTCTACCCGACCTCGCCGGGCATCGGCAGAGGCCTCGATGTCGACAAGGTCCCGTCGGCGATCAACGCCGTCGATGCCAGCCAGATCAAGCGCACCGGTTCGCTGAACGTCACCGACGCGCTGCGCGACAACATCGCCGGCGTCAACATCACCGAGGTCACCGGCAATCCGTTCCAGCCGGATGTCGAATTCCGTGGCTTTGTCGCTTCGCCCGTGACCGGCACGCCGCAAGGCCTTGCGGTGTATCAGAACGGCGTCCGCATCAACGAGGCCTTCTCGGACGCGGTCAATTGGGACCTGATCCCCACCGCCGCGATCAGGTCGGTGACGCTGGTGACCAACAATCCCGCCTTCGGCCTCAACGCGCTCGGCGGCGCCATCAACCTGCAAATGAAGGACGGCTTCACCTATCAGGGCGCCGAGATCGACGTCATGGGCGGCTCGTTCGGCCGCGTCCAGGGCTCGGCGCAATGGGGCAAGCAGGTCGACAAGAACTACGGCGTCTATGCCGCGCTCGAAGGCCTGCGCGACAATGGCTTCCGCAATTTCTCGCAATCAACGGTGCGGCGCTTCTACGGCGATGTCGGCTACAAGGCCGGCGACAGCGAATTCCACGCCAATATGGGCGTCGCCAAGAACGATTTCGGCGCCAGCGCCACCGTTCCGGCCGAACTGCTCGACAAATATTGGGGCGCGACCTACACCACGCCGCAGACCACGTCCAACCGCGTCGGCTATCTCAACCTGACCGGAAAGGCCGATCCGACGCCGACCTGGACGCTCGAAGGCACCGCGCATGTGCGCAGGTACGAGCAGAAGCTCGTCGACGGCAATCCGACCGATGTGCAGGAATGCGCCGTTCTGGGCCTGTTGTGCTTCGGTGACGATGCGACGCCGGCCAACGGCACCAATGGCGCGCAGCTCGTCAATCCCTATCCGCTCGGAACCATCCTCGGCGAGATCGACCGGAGCACGATCCGTTCGACCACCTTCGGCGTATCAGGGCAGGCCACCAACACCGATCAACTGTTCGGGCACGACAACCGCTTCGTGATGGGCACGACCTATGACGCCAGCGTCACGCGCTACAACGCCACCGCCGAGATCGGCTCGATCGGAGAAAACTACGTCGTCAGCGGTAGCGGCCTCTTCCTGGGGCCGACCGGTCAGCCGGAAACAATTGCCGGTCCCGTCTCGCTGCGGACCGTCAACCAATATAACGGCCTGTATGCGATGGACACGTTCAACGTCACGGATGCCTTCGCCGTCACCGGCGGCGGCCGCTTCAACGTGGCGCGCATCAGCCTGGAGGATCAGCTCGGGACTGATCTCAACGGCGATCATACCTTCACCCGCTTCAACCCGGTGATCGGCGGCACCTACAAGATCACGCCGGGGCTGACTGCCTATGCCGGCTATTCCGAGGCCAACCGCGTGCCGACGCCGCTCGAACTCGGCTGCTCCGATCCAGCCCGCCCCTGTCTCATCGCGGCGTTTCTGGTTTCCGATCCGCCGCTCAAGCAGGTCGTGTCCAAGACCGTGGAGGCAGGCCTGCGCGGCACCAAGGAGCTGAACATCGGCACCCTCGGCTGGAAGATCGGCGGCTTCCGCGCCACCAATTATGACGACATCGTCGCGGTGCCCGTGGTCGGACGGACCGGCTTCGGCTATTTCTCCAATGTCGGCCGGACCCGCCGGCAGGGCCTCGAGGCCGAGGTCAACATCAAATCGCCGACGCTCCAGTTCCAGGCAAGCTACGCCTTCGTCGACGCGCGCTTCCTCGATCCGCTGGAACTCGGCTCCGAAAGCCCGTTCGCCGACCCGGCCAGCGAGACCATCCAGGTCAGGCCCGGCAACCAGCTCCCCGCCATCCCGCGCCACCGCATCAAGGTCGGCATCGACTATGCCGTGACCGACGTCTGGAAGGTCGGCGGCAACGCGCTGTTCGTCTCCAGCCAGTACCTGGTCGGCGACGAGTCGAACCAGTTCGCGAAACTGCCGTCCTATACCGTGTTCAATCTCCATACGTCCTACCAGGTGGCGAAGAACATCCAGCTTTATGGCAAGGTCGACAACATCTTCGACAAGCGCTACGCGACCTACGGCCAGTTCTTCGACACGGGAGCCTTGCCCAACTTCACCAACGGCGGCAACGACTTCACCGATCCGCGCTCGCTGAGCCCGGCGAGGCCACGCGCGTTCTATGCGGGCATGCGGGTGACGTTCTAGGCGCGAAGGCGCAGCCGGCCGCGCCGGGGCAGGGAGTTCCCCGCCGCCTCGGGCGGACGGCTTGCGTAGAATGTCCTGCCTCCGGCATCATGCGCCCGGAGGCTCGCTTTGCCGTGTCGTTGAAAAATCCGGGTGCCGTCGCTGCTATCGTTTCAGCGCTCCGACATGTTTACGGAGATGAGGTCGCCCGCCTCATGCTCATCGAGGGCATGAGCCTGGCCGACCTGATCGATGCGATGTTTTCTGCGCCATTGACGCATCGCGAGGCCGTTCGAGATATCACCGACGGATTGGACGATTTTGTCATTTCACCGGACCTCGGTCTCATGTGGCACCTCAGGTACATCTACGCAGACGAGCCCGGCTCCCTGCACGTCGTGGACATGGAAATCGCCACGCCGAATGGCACGCTGGCAAGCAGAGACGTCTGGCTTCG
Organism: Bradyrhizobium sp. CCBAU 25360; assembly: GCF_028128695.1. Classification (NCBI taxonomy): domain Bacteria; kingdom Pseudomonadati; phylum Pseudomonadota; class Alphaproteobacteria; order Hyphomicrobiales; family Nitrobacteraceae; genus Bradyrhizobium; species Bradyrhizobium sp. CCBAU 25360. The sequence continues at coordinate 416,855 of NZ_LBJA01000001.1, read as the reverse complement.
TCTGGTCTCTTAAAGGCAAGCCGTTTTCGCTGCCAATCCTTCGGCTTGGGAAGCGCCGACAGCTTGCAGGCCGCGCCCTGCGACTTACAAACCGGGAGTTGGCGCGAACCGGATCTAGTCCCGGCTCAGCCGTTCTCTCAGGAATTCGATGAAGCGTTGCGTCTTGGCGGGGAGCAGCCGGGTTTCGGTGACCGCGTAGATGGTCATCGGCAAGCCCTGCCATTGCGGCATGATACGGCGTAGTCGGCCGGCTGCGACTTCATCGGCGACGATCTCTTGCGGCATGAACGTGATGCCCATGTCGAGCGTCGCCAGGCGGCGGAGCATGCCGATGCTGTTGAGGTGGAAACGGCCGCTGACGCTGGCTTCGACCGTTTGCGTTCCGTTTTGCAGCGTCCAGCTGCCCACCCTGGTCTGGCAGAGACATTGATGGTGCGCGAGGTCCGCCGGTTCGTCCGGCTCGCCGTTCTCTTCGAGATAGCGCGGCGAGGCGTAGAGATGGCCGTGCAGGCGAGCGAGCGGCCGCGCGATCATATGGGAGGCCTCGGATTCTCCGACTCGGATCGCCAGGTCGTAGGGCTCGGAGACCAGATCGACGCGCCGCGGCGTCAGGTCGAACTCGAAATCGATGCCGGGATATTGCCGTGCGAATTCGGTGATCAACGGCGCCAGATAGGTGTTGGCGAAATCCACCGGCAGTGAGACGCGCAGCAGTCCGCTCGGCCGCGCCAGCATCTCGCCGAGTTGCTCGTGCGCCAGGCGCGCTTCGTCGACGATGCGCTTGCAGCGCTCGAAATAAAGCTGGCCGGCTTCGGTCAATTCGATCCTGCGCGTCGTCCGGTTCAGCAGGCGAAGCCCGATTTCCTTCTCCAGGAGGCCGATCCGTCGCGACAGGGTGGAGTTGGGCATGTCGAGGATCGCCGCGGCGCCCCGGAAGCTCCTGGCCTTCACGACCTCGACGAAGAGCGCCATGTCGTTCAACAGCTCCATCGGATTATCCCATATGTGGATCAATCTGTTCCATTATACGGCATTTATTCCATTGGCTGGAAGCTCCATCTCCCTTCTCTGCATCATCGAGAAGGAGCTCGCCGTGAATTCGCTCTTCAGTCCCATCCGCGTCGGCGGACTTGAACTTCCGAACCGCCTGGTTATGGCGCCCATGACGCGCTCGCGCGCCGATGCCAGCGGCGTTCCCGGCGGCCTCGCCGCCGAATATTACGCGCAGCGCGCCGGCGTCGGCCTGATCGTCACCGAGGGCACCCAGCCGTCCGATGACGGGCAGGGCTACATGACCACGCCGGGCATCTACACGCCCGCGCATGTCGCCGGTTGGCGCAAGGTCACCGACGCCGTGCACGCCAAGGGGGGCCATATCTTCATCCAGCTCATGCATGCCGGACGCATGTCGCATCCCGACAACACGCCGCATCACCGGCCGGGCGTGGCCCCGTCCGCGATCGCGCCCGATACGCCGATGTTCACGCCGAAGGGCATGCAGGATATCCCGCAGCCCCGGTCGCTCGCGATCGACGAAGTGCGCCGGACCGTCGGCGACTTCCGCGATGCCGCGCGTCACGCCATCGCGGCGGGCGCGGACGGCGTCGAGATCCATGGCGCGAACGGCTATCTGGTCCAGCAGTTCATTGCGCCGAGCGCGAACACCCGGACCGACGCCTATGGCGGCTCGATCGAAAATCGCGCGCGTTTCGCCGTCGAGGTTGCGGCGGCCATCGCCGCGGAGATCGGCGCGGACAAGACGGCGATCCGCCTGTCTCCAGGCATCACGATGTGGGGCATCGACGAAGGCGCCGAAGGACCGGACCTCTATCGCCATCTGGTCGCTGAGCTCGACAAGCTTTCGCTCGCCTACCTTCACATCATGCATCAGGGCGACGATCACCTGCTCGCCGACCTCCGCAGACTGTGGCGCGGCAAGCTGATCGTGAACAGGCCGGGCCGTCCGCGCGATCGTATCGGTTCCGACGTCGCCGCGGGGCTGGCCGATCTGGAAGCATACGGCCAGATGATCCTGGCGAATCCCGATTTTCCGACCCGCCTGAAATCCGGTGCGCCGCTGAACGAGGCCGACCGCAGGACGTTCTTCGGCGGTGATGCAAGCGGGTACACCGACTATCCCGCATGGGACGCGGCTGCCGCCGTCTGAGGACGGGCGGTCATCACATTCATCGGCTCTGCACCGCGACCGCGGCGCAGAGCGCTCATTTTCATCAATGCTTGCGGAAGGCACCTGAAGTGAAACGCGTGGAACTGGACAAGAGCCTGAACGTGACTCTACCGTCGCTCGAAAGCCTCCGGCTCGATGGACTGAATGTCGCCGTGATCGGCGGCACCGGCGGGATCGGTCGGGCATTCAGCCATCAACTCGCAGCCAGGGGCGCGAATGTCCTGGTCGTCGGTCAGACCTTCCGCGACCAGGACATGCCGCGCATCACGTTCATGAAGGCAGATCTGAGCTCGATGCGGGATGCGCGCCGCATCGGCAGCGCGCTGCCCGCCGGCAAGATGGACATCGTTGTCTTCACGACCGGCATCATGGCAGGCCCCAAACGCGAGGTGACGGGCGAAGGCATCGAGCGCGACCTTGCCGTCAGCTATCTGAGCCGCCGCGTCATCCTCAACGAGATTGCTCCGCGACTTGGCAAGGACCGCGCCCGGGCCGACCTGAGGCCCCGCATGTTCGTCATGGGATTTCCGGGGACGGAGCAGAGGGCGAATGTCGACGACCTGAACTCGGAACGAAGCTACAAGCGGTTCGCCGCACATTCGAACACCGTGGCCGGAAACGAAGTGCTCGTCATCGAGGCGGCCAGCCGCTTTCCCGACGTCGACGTGTTCGGCCTCAACCCCGGTTTCGTCAAGACCAACATCCGCGCCAATCTGCTCGGGTCGCGCGCGCTGTTCGCCGTCGTGGAATGGCTGACCACCTTCATGATGGTCGAGCCGGATGCTTATGCCGAGCGGTTGGTTCCGCTCCTGGTGTCGCGCGATCTCAACGGCCGCAGCGGTGCGATGTTCAATAACAAGGCGGAGGCGATCCTGGCGAGCCCGTCGTCCACGGAGCCGTCCTATGCGGCCGCGCTGATGGGGGCCTCCGACAGACTCGTCAGTCGCGCGATGGAAGGTCGAGCGGGGAAGGGTGCATGACCGGGCTTTCTCTCGAGGCCTGCGCGGACAGACCGCCCGATTGTCCTTTACCGTTTAGAAACCATGGCAAATGATCCGAAAATTTTAACGAAACTGCTCGGCTGTCTGCGCGTCGATTCACTGGAGGGCCCGTCTGATGACAGAGCACCAGTTGAGAGAGCAGGAATGCCAGATCGCGCGTTATCGGCGCTTGGAACGGGAGGTGACGGATCCACTTGCCGCGTGCCTGCTTCACGGCATCGTCGAGGAGCTTGAAGCCGAGCTGCGCAAGGAAAGGCCGGATTGGCACGGGCCGCGTGATTAACGGTTTCTTAGCGCTATCATGCGGATTGTTGTGCGGGAATGCCAGGGAGACTGCTCCCATGTTGAAGGACGGGACATATGCGGCGTGGTACAAGACGCCGCTCGACCAGGGGACCGGGATCGTCCATGTCGCAGACGGACAGATCTGGGGCCGCGACAGCCTGATGACGTATCATGGCTCGTGCCAGGTCGATGGAGATCGCTTCACCGCCACCGTATCAACGAAGCGTCATACCGACGGACGTGCAACGGTCTTCGGCGTGGAAGACGAGCTCACCCTGGATATCGAGGGAAACTGTCCCGGCAAGATCGCGACTTACACCGCGACGGCACAACAAGTGCCGGGAATGATCCTCAAGGGCACGCTCATTCTGACCGAACAGCAGCCGCAGGCAAGTGAGCGAACCGAGCAGTTCCCGGCATTCAATCCCGACAAGCTGCCAAAGCTGCCGAAGCGCTCGCGCTGAAAATTTCGTATCGCGATGCGTGACGTCAGGGGCCAGCTGACCGGCTGCTCCAGCGAGGCGAGGGACATCATTTGTCCTCCGGCCAGCCCCGGGCGAGTATCGCGGCTTGTTGCAGGGTGATGCTTCGGACCAGGGGATCCGCATGACGGTGCACGAGTTGCCAATCCGTGCCATCCTTGCGGTAGACCTCGGTCACGCGCAACGACCAGTCTTGGGCCGGCAAACCGCCCACTTCGGCCCGCTGGTGTTCGATCATTGCGAGAACGACGAGCGCGTCCGATGCATGGGTTTGCAAGACCTCGAGCTCGGTTTCGCCTTCCCTGAAGTATCGCGATAGGTCGGCCAGGCGCTTGGGGCTGGCGTCGAATCCGCGACTGGCAGGCCCGCCGAACGGCTGCATCAACGTGAAATCCGGCGCGACGCGGACGAGCTGGAGCCAGCGATCCATGTCGCCACGCATGAACGCGGCATTTTTCGCGCGGGCACGTTCGATGAGGCTGGCTATGGCGTCGTTCCCGGCGGCCGCGTCGGCCGAAAGCTGAACGGACAGCGGAATTGCAGCCGTGGCGGCCATCATCGAGCGCCGCGACATCTGCTCCTGCGGGTCTGGCCAATTGTTCACACCGGGCGGTCTCTTGGTCATCTCGCCTCTCCTGATCGAACGACGAATGCCCCCATCCATGAGACCTTGAACTTGATGAATCCAGCGATATGATTTCAGCATCATGCTGAACCAAATTGATCTATCCAGGATCGACCTGAATCTCCTCGTGCTCTTCCGTGTGGTTCTGGAAGAACGTCATGTCGCGCGTGCTGCAGGCCGGCTGAGCCTGACGCCGTCGGCTGTCAGCCATGCGCTTGGCCGGCTCCGTCTCTTGCTGAACGACCCGCTGTTTCTGCGGACGCCGAAGGGCGTCGTTCCAACGGCCCGGGCCTTGGAGCTCGAGGAGCCCGTGACCGAGATCATCGCGCGCATCGAACAGCTGATCGGCTCGGCTGCACCGTTCGACCCCGCGAAGAGCCGCCGCCGGTTCACGATTGGCGCCCCCGATGCCGTCCTGGCCTCGACATCCGTTCAGCTCCTGCGATCGATCGCGACTGCGGCCCCCCATATCGACCTCGCCCTGATCCACCTGATGCCTGCGCCGCGCGGCGGCGCGATCGGGGAGCCCTGGCACCAAAGCCTCGATATGCTCGAAAGACGCGAGCTCGACGTCGCAATGCTGCCGCTGCCGACGGTATCGCCGCGATTCGAGGCGCGCAGGCTCTACGACGAGGATTTCGTGCTGGCCATGCGCAAGGGACATCCCCTCGCGAAAGCGCCCACCCGTGCTGCATTCTCGCAGTCACAGCATCTGCTGGTGTCTCTCAGTGGTGAAGCGCGCGGTTTCGTCGATCAGATGTTGGCAAAGCGCGGCCTCGAGCGCCGCATCGCCTTGACCGTCCCGAATTTCATGATGGCGCTCGTCCAGCTTTCAGGATCTGATCTGATCGCAGCATTGCCGCGCCGATTGGTGGAGCACCACGCCGGCCGTTTCGGCTTGGTGTTCGTCGAGCTGCCTTTTGCGCGTAAACCGGATGCGATCCGGGCGATCGCAACCAAGGCGGCGATGAGAGACGCCGGCATCGCGTGGCTCATGCAGGTCGTGGTCAGCGCAATCGGAGCAGGTCGGCCCTAAAGCCGCCCCTCTGAAGCCGAAAAGTATTCATCCGACGCCGAAAAGTGACGGCATTGTGCCTGCCGCACCGTCTACGTTTGCTGGATCTGGGTCCTCCCGGACGCGCTTCTCAAATGGCCTCGAACTGTTCATTGTGCCGGGCCGAAAACCAAGAGAAGCGGAGCAGCATCAATGTCGGACAAGGTCTCGCGTCGCCGGTTTGCGAAGCTCGCGGGGTTGTCCGCAGCCGGGGTGACAAATCCGCTTGATCTCGTCGAGGCCAGGCCGGCAGCCATGCCGCGCAGCGGCAGCGGTTTTCCGGCGGGCTTTGTCTGGGGCACGGCGACCTCGTCCTATCAGGTCGAGGGTGCGGTCAACGAGGACGGGCGAGGGGCCTCGATCTGGGACAAGTTCGTGCGCATCCCCGGCAAGATCGAGGACGGCACCACTGGTGACCGCGCCAATGAGCATTATCACCGCTACAAGGAGGATATCGCGCTCATCAAGGCGCTCGGCTGCAAGGCCTATCGCTTCTCGGTGGCCTGGCCGCGGCTGTTTCCGGACGGCGACGGCAAGCCCAACCCGAAGGGGCTCGACTTCTACAATCGTCTCGTCGACGAGCTCCTGAAGAACGGCATCGAGCCGTGGCTGACGCTGTATCACTGGGATCTGCCGCAATCGCTGCAGGATCGCTTCGGCGGCTGGCGTTCGACGGAAACCTGCAAGATCTTCGGCGACTACGCCGCCTATGTCGCCGAGCATCTGACTGACCGTGTCAAAAACGTGTTCACGCTGAACGAGAGCGGCCGCTTCGTCTATTTCGGCTACGGCATCGGCATCGACGCGCCGGGCGTGACGCTGCCGCAGGCCGAGGTCAACCAGATCAGGCACAACAGCGCGCTCGCGCACGGGCTCGCGGTGCAGGCGGTGCGCGCCCATGGCCGCCGCGGCACCCGAGTGGGGCCGGCCGAGAACATCGATGCCTGCGCGCCCGCGATCGACACGCCGGAGAACGTCCGTGCCGCGGAGATCGCACTGCGCGAGATGAATGCCGGCTATCTCAACGTCATCATGACGGGCCGCTACACCGACGCCTTCCTGAAATTCGCCGGCCCCAACGCGCCGAAATACACCGATGCGGAGCTGAAGATCATCTCCTCGCCGGTCGATTTCCTCGGCCTCAACATCTACGCGCCGCAGAACTATGTGGTGGCCTCCGACCAGGGCGCGGGCTTCATGCCGCTGCCGATCCCGAAATCGTTCCCGCACATGAACTCGGACTGGCTGCGCGTCGGGCCGGAGACGCTCTATTGGGTGCCGAAGCTGGCGGCAAAGATCTGGAAGACGGATGCGATCTACATCAGCGAGAACGGCGCCTCCGGCGATGACGTCGTCACGCCGGACGGCAAGATCTACGACACCGACCGCATCATGTACCTGCGCAACTATCTCGCCCAGCTCCAGCGCGCCACCGCCGAAGGCGTCCCGGTGCGCGGCTATTTCCTCTGGAGCCTGATGGACAATTTCGAGTGGGTATATGGGCTGAACAAGCGTTTCGGGCTGTACCACGTCAATTTCGACACCCAGGTCCGCACGCCGAAACTCAGCGCCAGCTTCTATCGCAACGTGATCGCGAAGAACGCGGCGGGTGCGTAGCTCTTCTTGCTCTCCCTGTTCTTACGGGGTCGCGACGAGCTTCGCTCGCGCTGAGAGGGCAGGGGTGAGGGGCTCTATCCGCGAGTCCATCTGCCATCGTCCTTGTTGAAGCTCCCCCTCACCCGAATTTTCCGCTGCGCGTAAAATCCGGCCTCTCCCCGCACGCGGGGAGAGGCGAAGGAATGCCGTGCATTGACTCCCATCTCCCCCTGATTGAAAACGCCTCTCAACAACCCACAACAAGAGGACAACGCCAATGACCGATGCACTCATCATCGATGCCTGCCGGACCCCGCGCGGCGTCGGCAAGGCCGGCAAGGGCGCGCTTTCGGGCATTCATCCGCAGCAGCTCGGCGCCACCGTGCTGCGCGCGCTCGCTGATCGGACCGGCATCAACACCGCCGATGTCGAGGACATCGTCTGGGGCTGCAGTGCGCAGGTCGCAACGCAAAGCGGCGATCTCGGCCGTATGTCGGCGCTCGATGCCGGCTATGACGTGCGCGCCAGCGCCGTGACGCTCGATCGCTTCTGCGGCTCCGGCATCACCAGCGTCAACATGGCGGCATCCTCGATCATGGCGGGCGCGGAAGATCTCGTCATCGCCGGCGGCTGCGAGATGATGTCGATGGAAGGACGCCGCGGCGGCGGCCCGATGATGATGGACTCTGGCAATCTGCGCCTGCGCGCGCGGCATCCGCAATCGCATCAGGGCGTCTGCGCGGATGCGATCGCGACGCTCGAAGGCATCACGCGAAGGGACGTCGACGCGCTCGGGCTCGAGAGCCAGAAGCGCGCCGCGCACGCAATCGCGAACGGCCACTTCAAGAAGAGCCTCGTGCCGGTTCACCGCGAGGACGGCAGCCTTGCGCTCGACCACGAGGAATATCCGCGGCCGCAGACGACGATGGAGGGCCTCGGCAGCCTGAAGCCGGCCTTTCCGGCGATTGCCGACTATGCGCTCGACGACAAGGGCACGACCTATCGCGGCCTGATCCTGCAGAAATATCCTGATCTCGAAATCGACTTCATGCACCACGCCGGCAACTCCTCCGGTGTCGTCGACGGCGCCGCCGCGATCCTCTTGGCCTCGCCCGCCTACGCCAGGGCGCACGGCCTCAAAGCCCGCGCCCGTGTCGTCGCGATGGCCAACATGGGGGACTCCCCGACCCTGATGCTGAACGCGCCGGTGCCGGCGACGCGCAAGGTGCTGGCGAAGGCGGGGCTGACCGTCGACGACATCGACCTGTTCGAGATCAACGAGGCGTTCGCGGTGGTGGCGGAAAAATACATCCGCGACCTCAAGCTCGATCGCGCCAAGGTCAACGTCAACGGCGGCTCGATCGCGCTCGGCCATCCCATCGGTGCCACCGGCTCGATCCTGATCGGCACCGTGCTCGACGAGCTCGAACGGCGCGACCTCAAGCGTGGTCTCGTCACCATGTGCGCCGCCGGCGGGATGGCGCCGGCCATCATCATCGAGCGCATCTAGCGCGAGCGAAGCTCGCCGCGCCCCTGTGGCAATAGGGTGAGGGAGCAGGTGAGACGCCACAACGCGACGATCTAGCCTTATTTTCTAGGGCGAAACGCACTCCTCCGCGCACAAAGAGGCACCTCGTCGCTTGTCGAAAGCGGCGAATCAGCTTTAGCAAGGTTGCGTGCGGGCCTTTGAAACAAGGTAAAATCCGCTGCCTGAGGCTTCTCCCGCTCCGGAAGTCGCTAAAAAGCAGGGTTTTTTGCCGCTGAGGGCCAAAAAAGCCCGTAAAACCGCGACAAAACTGTGCAGAAGGCTATAGGCCTTCGCCGGTTGGTCTAATATGCAACCGGCAACGAATCAGAGGAGACACGATGCCAACCCAAATGTCCAAATCGCAGTTGATCGAAAAGATTGCGACCGCCACCGAGCTTTCCAAGCGCGACGTCAAGAACGTCATGGAGACGCTGACCGACGTCGGTCACAAGGAGCTCAAGAAGAACGGCCTGTTCCTGGTGCCGGGCTTCGCCAAGTTCGTGGTCATCAAGAAGCCCGCGACCAAGGCGCGCAAGGGCACCAACCCGTTCACGGGTGAAGAGATGATGTTCAAGGCCAAGCCGGCCCGCAAGATCGTCCGCGCCCGCCCGGTCAAGGCGGCCAAGGACGCCGTGGGCTAACAACGCAAAGGCCCCCTCGGTCGGAGGGGGCCTTTTGATTGGGGCAGCCGCGAGGGCCTGAGACGGAGGGCTCAACCCTTGCGGCGCTTCACCCGGACCGGAATGGGTTGAAGCCGCGGTCTTGAACCTAGTCCTGGCGCCGCCAGCCCATCGCGAACTCGGTCGATCGCGCGATCGAGCAACTGGCGCAGCCGCTGCGTTGTCCGCGAACTCTTCGCTTTCTCCAGCAGTTTCTTCATCGCATTCACTCCGCCGCTTCGACCTTCGCATCGACCGGCTCGAGGGCCGCGGCGATGGCTTCGTCGACGCGCTCCAGCCAGATGAAGTCGAGGTTGTCCCGCGCGCTCTTCGGGATGTCGTCATAGTCCCGCTTGTTGCGCGCCGGCAGCATCACCCGCTTCAGGCCCGCCGCCGCGGCCGCCACCACCTTCTCCTTGATGCCGCCGACCGGCAGCACCAGGCCGCGCAGCGAGATCTCGCCGGTCATCGCGGTGTCGCTGCGCACCGTGCGGTTGGTGAGCAGGGACGTCAGCGCCGTGAACATTGCAACGCCCGCGCTCGGTCCGTCCTTCGGGGTTGCGCCCGCCGGAACGTGAACGTGGATGTCGCTCTTCTCGAACACCGACTGATCGATGCCGAGCTGCGTGGCCTTGCTCTTCACCAGCGTCAGCGCAGCCTGCACGCTCTCGCGCATGACCTCGCCGAGCTGGCCGGTCAGGATCATGCCGCCGCGGCCGGGCACACGGGACGCCTCGATGAACAGGATGTCGCCGCCGACAGGCGTCCAGGCAAGGCCGGTTGCCACGCCCGGAACGCTGGTGCGCTGCGCGATCTCGCCTTCGAAGCGCGGCTGGCCGAGCACGGTGGCGATGTCCTTCGGCGTCACCACCACCTTCGCAGTCGTGCCTTCGGCGACCTGCACCGCGGCATGCCGGAACAGCTTGCCGATCTCGCGCTCGAGGTTACGCACGCCGGCCTCGCGGGTGTAGCCCTTGACCACCAGCTTCAGCGCCTCCGGCTCGATCTCGGCCTGCTCGGCGGTCAAACCGTTGGCCTCGAGCTGCCGCCGCACCAGATAGCGCTTCGCGATCTCCAGCTTCTCCTCTTCGGTGTAGCCGGCAAGGCTGATCAGCTCCATGCGGTCCAGGAGCGGACCCGGGATCTGGTCCAGCATGTTGGCGGTCGCGATGAACACCACGCGCGACAGGTCGAAGGGCACGCCGAGGTAATTGTCCCGGAACGTCCCGTTCTGCTCGGGGTCGAGCACCTCCAGCATGGCCGCTGACGGATCGCCCTGCACGCCACGGCCCATCTTGTCGATCTCGTCCAGCATCATGACGCAGTTGCGGCTGCCAGCCTTCTTGATGCCCTGGATGATGTTGCCGGGCAGCGCGCCGATATAGGTGCGGCGGTGACCGCGGATCTCGGCTTCGTCATGCACGCCGCCAAGGCTGACGCGCACGAAGGGGCGATCCATCGCACGCGCGATGGACTGGCCGAGCGAGGTCTTGCCGACGCCGGGCGGGCCGACGAAGCACAGGATCGGCGCCTTGCCCTGCGGGGCGAGCTTGCGCACCGCCAGATATTCGATGATCCGGCCCTTGATCTTCTCCAGGCCGAAATGATCGGCGTCGAGGATGGCTCGCGCCTCCTTGATGTCGATCGGCTTCTCCGCAGGCAGCGCCCAGGGCAGCTCGATCAGCCAGTCGAGATAGGTACGGACCATGCCGGCTTCGCCGGCGGCCTCCGGCATGCGCTCGTAGCGGCGCAGCTCCTTCCTGGCGTGCGCGTCCGCCTCCGGCGGCATGTTGGCCTTGGTGATGGCAGACGTCAGCTCGGCGACCTCGGCCGCCTTGCCGTCGCCTTCGCCAAGCTGGCGCTGGATGGTCGCCATCTGCTCGCGCAGGATCGCCTCGCGCTGCCGCTCGTCGAAGCTGGCGCGTGTCTTCTGGCCGATCTCATTGCTGATGCGCAGCACCTCCAGCCGCTCGGCCAGATGCTTGGACACCTTCTCGACGCGCAAGGCGAGGTCGATGGTCTCCAGCACCTCCTGCTTGTCCTGCGGCTTGATGTCCATGAACGAGGTCGCCAGATCCGCCAGCGCGCCGGGCGCGGTGGTGCCCTGGAACATCGCGGCGAGCTCAGGCGGCGCCTGCGGCAGCAGCTCGATCGCCTCGATCGCCTGGCGCTGCAGATTCAGCGCGCGCGCCTCGATCTCCGGCGAAGTCGTGGTGGGCTCCGTAATCTGCTGGATGCGCGCAGCCGGGAACGGCGTCCCCGGCAGGAAGTCGAGGATGCGCGCGCGCTGCACGCCCTGGCAGACGATGTGATGGGTGCCGTCGGGCGCGGTGATGTAGCGCACGATGTTGGCGATGGTCGCGACCCGGTAGAGGTCGTCCGGCGTGGGATCATCGACTTCGGGATTGCGCTGCAGGACGATGCCGATCGGCCGCTGCTCGCGCAGCGCCTGCTGCGCCGCCGCGATCGATTTCGGCCGCGCGATCGCGATCGGCCCGATCGCGCCGGGAAACAGCACCATGTCGCGTACGGCGACGATGATCAGCGCGTCTTCGGGGATCTTCACGTCGTTATTGGTCTGTTCGTTGTTCATCTGTTCGGTGGCCATGATCGACCTCAGGATTTGGCGAGGCGCAGCGCGACGCAGCCGTCCATCACGAAGCGGCTGATGGCGTAGCGGCCGAGGGGCAATGCAATGCGGCGCTCAAAACGCCCCTGCGGCAGTTCGAGCCGGTGGATACGGGCGTTGCGAAGCTCCGGCGGAAGCGTGCGCTGGCCGGAGACGACGAGCACGCCGTCATGAATGACCGTCTCGACATTGTCCGGATTGACGCCGGGAAGCGCGACCAGGATCAGCAGCTCATGCTCGGTTTCGAGCACGTCGATCGGCGGCTCCCAGCAGGCTTCCTGGCGGCCGAACTGCTGGCGCAGCCGCTCGGCGCGCGTCAGCTGGTCCAGGGCTTCGGACAGCATCCAGTCGAGGGGATTTTTGGGTTGCATGATGCGGGCTCAGGGGTGGGAAAGCCTGCATATGGGGCTGGTTCCCGGGAAATCCAGTGCGGTGGCGCTGACGTGCCATGCGCCATCGTGCGATCGCAAAAGCAAGCGCCGCGGCTACGGCCCAAAAAGCAAACGCCGCGGCTCTGGCCCAAAAAGCAAACGCCGCGGCTCTGGCCGCGGCGTTTCGTCATCGGCTGGCGCGCGGGTCAGGCCGCGGCGCGGTAATCTTCTTCCGCCTCGAGGTTGATCACCGAGGTGGCCAGCTCGGTCAGCGTATGATCGGTCGCCTCTTCCTCGTCCAGCGTCGCCTGAAGCAGCCTTGCTGCGTCCTGCATGCCGAGCTCCTCGGCCCAGGTGCGCAAGGTGCCATAGCGGGAGATCTCGTAGTGCTCGACCGCCTGCGCGGCGGCGAGCAGTCCCGCATCGAGCGCCGGCGCTCCCTTGAACTCCTTCATGATCTCGGCGCCCTCATCGGTAATGCCGTTGATCGCCTCGCAGGGCTTGCCGCGTGCAGGCTTGCCCAGCATCTTGAAGATCTGGTCCAGACGCTTGACCTGGCCCTGGGTCTCGCGCAGGTGCTTGTTGAAGGCGGCCGCGAGCTCTTTCGAGTTTGCAGCCTTGGCCATTTTGGGCAGGGTCTTGATGATCTTGTTCTCGGCGAAATAGATGTCCTTCAGCGTCTCCAGAAACAGGTCGCTGAGCATCTTCGGCGCCTGACGCGGTCGGCGCGCTGTGGTCTTCTTGGGTGCGCGTTTCTTCGCTCGTTTAGCCATATGTCCTCCTCTTGAGGTGACACGGGAAGGCATCTCCTTCCCCAATCCTCAGCCCATCAAAGCCGTTTGGAGAACGAAAGTTCCAAACTGCAACCGGCGCGCGCGGCGACCGTTCAGGTCGGGCGCTTGTAGGGATCTTCCTGGCGCTGTCGGGCCTCGGTGTTGCGATCGAGCTGCGCCCGCTCGCTGCGCCTGAGGTGGCCGGCCTTCATCACGCCATAGACGAGGACCCCGCCGAGCACGAAGGCCCCGATGAACCAGAGCCAGAGCAGGTTGGCCGAGAGCTGGCCGAGAAGCATTCCGATTCCACTGTCGCTCATTGTCGCCTCCAGTGATTTCCAAAGCGGCTTTGCTGGGCTAAGTCAGCCCGGAAGCCATCGTTCCAGCGTCCAAGGACCCCACCGGCACATGCTCGACTTCGCCCTGTCCGCCTTCGTGACGCTGCTGCTGGTTGTCGATCCGGTCGGCCTTGCGCCGGCCTTCCTCGCTGCGACCGCCGGCATGCCCGACAAGGTCAAACGAACCATCGCATTGCGCGCACCGCTGATCGCGGCCTCGATCCTGGTGGTGATCGCGCTGGTCGGAAACTGGCTGCTGCGCCAGCTCGGGATCGGCATCCCCGCCTTCCAGATCGCCGGCGGGCTGCTGCTGTTCGGCGTGTCCTACCAGATGATCTTCGGCGATCGTCCGCATCGCGAGGCCCGCGAGGCCGACAAGGCGACGTCCGAGCACGCCTCCGATGTCGCGGTGTTTCCCCTGGCCATCCCCATGATGGCCGGCCCCGGCGCGATTGCGACCACGTTGCTGCTTTCGGGCGACGCCGGCTATGGGGCGAGGCTCGCGGTGATCATCGCGGTCGTGCTCTCGGTCTGCCTGCTCTGCATGCTGTGCTTCGTCTCGGCTCACCTGATCGCGAAAACCCTCGGCCGCACTGGAAATGCCGTGCTCTCGCGCGTCCTCGGCATGCTGCTCGCCGCCTATTCCGTGCAGTTCGTGATCAACGGGATTGCGGCGGTCAGGACCAGCCTGCCATAGGGCTGCGACAATCCGTGAATTCGTTGATTTTGCCGTCCATTTGGTGATTTGGCAGGAGGGGCGACAAGGTGGCATCGGATCCGGGCCGCTTTCGCTTGCACTGCCATATTGCTTTGACGTACTTCGGGTCTAACAAGCCCATCGTCAGGAAATCGGGATGTCGACGACAGCGGAAGAGCTCGCCAAGAGACAGGCCATCATCGACGCCTGCCGGCGCATGAACGCGCTCGGCATCAACCAGGGCACCTCGGGCAACATCTCTGTCCGGCATGTGGACGGGCTCCTGGTCACGCCGACCAGCGTGCCCTATGAGGCCATGACGCCGGACCAGATCGTCTTCATGGCCATGGACGGCACACATGCGCCCGATCAGAAGCCGTCGAGCGAATGGCGCTTTCATCGCGACATCCTGAAGTCACGGGGTGACGTCAACGCCGTCGTGCACGCCCATCCGACCTATTGCACCATCCTGGCGATCATGGGCATGGAGATTCCGCCGGTGCACTACATGATCGCGGCGGCCGGCGGCGACAGCATCCGCTGCGCGCCCTATGCGACGTTCGGAACCGTGGAGCTGTCCGAACATGCGGTGCGGGCGCTGGAGGGGCGGCTTGCCTGCCTGCTGGACCATCATGGCATGATCGCGATCGGCAAGACGCTGGACAAGGCGATGTGGCTCGCCGTCGAGGTCGAAACGCTGGCGCGGCAATATCACGGCTGCCTCCAGATCGGGAAACCGCCGCTGCTCCCCAGCGAGGAGATCGAACGGGTCCGCCAGCGCATGGCCGGCTACGGCCTGTCGGAAGGTTAGGGCGGGCGGTGTTCGCGCGGATCAGACATCTCACCGATCGCAAGGGATCTAACCGCGTCATGGTTCGGCTGCGCGCTCTGTTGCGCAGCAACGAGTTCTATCTGATCCCGCTGGCGCTGGTGATCGGCACGCTGGCCGGGGCGGTGGTGACGCTGATGGCGCATATCGCGCAGATCGCGCACGTGGTGATCTATGGAATTCCCGTCGATGTCCACTTGTCGGCCCACGCGAGCGTCAGCCCGTGGGCGGCACTGATCGCGCCGGCGCTGGGTGGGCTTTCGCTTGGCATCATGGAGTGGTCGCGGCGTCGGATGAAGATTTCGAACGCGGTCGACCCGATCGAGGCGAACGCGCTGCGCGGCGGCAATCTGTCGATGCGGGACAGCGTCATCGTGTCGAGCCAGACGCTGATCTCCAACGGCTGCGGCGCCTCGGTCGGCCTCGAGGCCGGCTATACCCAGATTGGCTCGGGGATCGCCTCGCTGTTCGGCAAGTTCTTCAATCTGCGCCGCAACGATCTGCGCCTGATGGTCGGCTGCGGCGCTGCGGCTGCGATCGCGGCGGCATTCGGCGCGCCGATCACCGGTGCCTTCTACGCCTGTGAGTTGATCGTCGGCGTCTATTCGGTCGGCAGCGCGGCCCCGATCCTGGCAGCCTCGCTCGCCGGCGCGCTCACCGCGCAATGGCTCGGCGGCGCGCCATACTCGCTGGAGATACCCAAGGTCAGCGCCGTCGGCGTCGAGCAATATCTGGCCCTGATCGGGCTTGCGCTCATCACCAGCGGCGTCGGCATCGCCGTGATGCGCTCCTCGCCGATGTTCGAGCGCCTGTTCGCCTGGCTGCCGATCTGGCTCCGGCCGGTGATCGGCGGCCTCATCGTCGGCGGCTTCGCCATCGTGACGCCGCAGGTGCTGGCGGCCGGCCATGGCGCCATGGTGCTCGATCTCTTTCACGACATGACGATCGGCCTGATCGCGCTGATCATCGCCCTAAAGGTGACAGCCTGCCTGGTCTCGCTCGCCTCGGGCTTCCGCGGCGGTCTGTTCTTCGCCTCGCTGTTCGTCGGCAGCCTGATCGGAAAGTTCTTTGCCGCGGTGCTGCTCTTGATCAGCCCGAACTTCGCCATCGATCCATTGGTTGCGATGCTGACGGGCATGGCGACGCTCGGTGTCGCCATCGTCGGCGGCCCCCTGACCATGTCGTTCCTGGTGCTCGAGATGACCCGCAATGTCGACGTCACCGCCGTGGTGCTCGCCGGCTGCATCGTCACCTCGATCTGCGTTCGCTTCATGTTCGGCCACTCCTTCTCGACCTGGCGCCTGCATCTGCGCGGCGAGACCATCCGCAGCGCCAATGACGTCGGCTGGCTGCGCAATCTCACCGTCGAGCGGCTCATGCGCTCCGACGTCGGCAAGGTGCCCTCGACCACGACGATCGCCGCCGTCCGCCGCGAGTTCGCGCTGGGATCGCGGCCCGGTATCGTCATCGTCAACAATTCCGACGAATATGTAGGCTTGGTCCTGCTGCCGGACCTGTTCTCCAGCGACCTCGACACCATCGCCGACGACATTCAGGTGATCGAGCTCGCCCGCCTGATCGACATTGTGCTGATCCCGGAAATGAACGTGAAGTCGGCGATGGCGGTGTTCGACGAGGCCGAAGCCGAGATGCTGGCGGTGGTGGATTCCACCGACAGCCGCAAGGTGGTCGGCTTCCTCACCGAAAACTTCGCCCGCCGCCGCTATGTCGAGGAGATCGACAAGGCGACGAGGGGTGTGCTGGGCGCGCTGTCGTAGGCGCCTTCTATCGACCGGGTTGAGGCGGGGCCGCGACCAGGAGCGTCACGATCCGCCGCACCATCGGCAGCACCACCAGCAGCGTCGGAAAGGCGACCAGCCAGGACAGCGCCCAGGCGCCCGGCCAGGTCGCGAGGAACGCCGGCGTCGCCCCCAAGCTCCGGAGCGTCGAAATGACCGACACCACGGCCGTCATGAGGATGGACAGCACGAACGGCATCACGATCGGCGCATAGCGCGCCGGCAGTTTGCGAACCACAATCATCTGATTTCTCTTGGAAAAGGACGCGTCGGTCACGTTGAACCCTGCAAATGGCATCGATCCCGACGGCGTCGGTTGATGCGTTGGTTCACGTGAAACGCTTACGGCGACCGAAAAACGGCGCGGCTGTTCATTATCCGCTCAGGTTCGATGGTTCAAGCTGCGAGTTGGTCGTTCGGTTTACAATCGTTCAAAGCGTGGCAGATTGCCGCGAACATGAAACCATCTCAACGGTTTGCGCATTGAATCCGGTTTGCAGATCCCTACGTTTGGCAAGAGCATCGGCAAGATTATAGGAAGGTCAAAATGACTGTGAGACCCATGATTTCCGCAGCCGGCCGCAACATGGTGCTGGCCGCGTTCGCAAGCCTGGCATTGGTCGCAACCTCCGCATCGCCCTCGGCTGCGGCGTCCCCCGGGGCGGTGTCAGCGAAGCCCGTCACGGCAGGGCAGGGCTCCTCCGACGTCACCGATTTCAGCGCAGCCCGGCGTCGCCACTATTATCGGCGCGGGTCGAACGCCGCAGGCCTCGCCTTCATGGGCGCCGCGGCGGGTATCATCGGCGGGGTGATCGCCGAGCAGCGGCGCCGCGACTACTACGAGAACCGCTATTATTATGGGTCGCGTCCCTACTATGGCGGTCAGGGCTATTATGGCGGTCAGGGCTATTACGGCGGCGGCAGTCCGTTCTATTACGATCCGGGCTACTGAGCGGCTGTTTTCAACGCGGCCCGGAATGGGTTGCGCGAAAAGGGTGGCGCTTTGCGCCGCCCTTTTTTTGATGCGTCGGTATCCTTGTAGCCCGGGTGGAGCGAAAGCGTAATCCGGGGCCGCTCGCCCGGCGTCTCGCACCGTCCCGGATTGCGCGGAGCCTGTCATCGGGCGGCGCTTCGCGCCGACCCGTTGGCGCCATCCGGGCTGCGGGACCGAGCCTGTGTCGCCCTCTGTCAATCCACTTCGCTAAAAATATTCCACTTTACCGAAATTCGGTTTCGGCGTATGTGTCGCCCATCCCGGCTCACCCAAGAGGGGCGACTATGTGGTCGTCACTGTCGCGAGCCGGGCTTGCGGTGGACGCGGCAGCGTCGGCACGAGAGGTGCGGGCAGGGCGGGTAGTCCCTGCGAGCCCGAGGCTTCGTGCGGACGAGCGGCGCTGTTAGGTTCGTCTCGTCTGTATGTTTCCGGCTTCGTCGACAGGGCTGGAAAAACTGCGGCGAAATGGCGGGCCGTGCGTACGGCAAAACTGTGTGGTCCTGGCCGTCGTTGCTACGGTCAAGCTGTTCGAAGATGCGCGCGAGCCCAACCGGGTGGACGGCATCGTCAATTCGAACGGCGAGGGAGGCCAGAAGGAATGGTCGGCTCCCGGGAGATCACGGCATAAGCCGTCCGACCATCGCGCAGGGAAGGCCGAGTGATCGGCACCACCTGTATGCTGCTGTGCGGTTCTTTCTGCGTGTGCTTTTCGCGCAGCGGACCGCGGGTGCGAGCTGGCACCCGGCCTTCCCTGCGCCCTCTTGGATTGGAGGGTGGCGAGACCAGGCAAAGCTCGGGCGAAATCCGCCGCGAGGCCGAAGAGGCGTGTCTGCGAGCTGAGCTACGTGCCACAAACTCGATCTCGTAGGGTGGGCAAAGCGCAGCGTGCCCACGCCTTGTTGCTTATGGACGGAGATCGTGGGCACGGCGCTATGCGCCTTTGCCCACCCTACGGCAGCGCCGCTGGGATGTGCACTGGAGTCGCAATGACATGTGGACACAGCCTGCGCCACACTCCGCTCTCGTGCCCCGGACGCAGCGCAGCGTCCCCGGCGATGCGAAGCATCGTCCGGAAGCGGTGCGCTGCAGAGCCGGGGCACATCCATCCGCATCGCGCCCTATCGCCTTCTGGGTCCCGGCTCTGCGAAGCAGCGCTTCGCGCTGCATCGCGTCCGGGACACGAGAGGGAAGCGATGGAGCTTGCCCCGTCTTTGCGCGCCGGCAGTCCCTTGCGAAGTCGCCCGGCCCAGCCCGGCTAAATATTCGGCAATCGCGCCCTCCGGTGCCGATGGACTTGCCCGCGGCAATCCAGTTCAATGGGCCAATCGAGCTTTCAGGCGACAACGATGTCGAGATATCTGCTGGTCCTGCTGCTGTTGGCGTCACCGGCGGCCGCGCAAGTCAAGTTGGCGCCGAAGACCGCGGCCGGACATCCCGATCCCTGTGTCCCGATCGGGCGTACCGCCGACGGCAAGCTGGTCTACTCCATGACATGCGAGATCCTGCCGGCACCGCCCCCGCCGCCGCGGGCGGAACTGAAGGAAGCCCCTCCGCCGGCCGCCGAGCCGGAACCGGAGACGCGGCGGAGCGGCATTTTCGGCTGGTCCTACGACCGCAGGTGACGCGTCCGCGCCCCTTGCGCGAAACTGTCGGGAGTGCTCTTTGCTTGAAAATTATCCGTGGGGCCACCGGCCCCGATCCAGAGAGATGAGATGAGCAAACTCGTTATCCGTGCCGGCGACTTCACCTTCGATGCCCGCTTCGAGGAGCAGCTGGCACCCAAGACCGTCGCCGCCTTCCGCAAGGCATTGCCGTTCGAAAGCCACATCATCCATGTGCGCTGGAGCGGCGAGGGCGTGTGGATGCCGCTCGGCGATCTCGATTTCGGCGTCGGCTACGAGAACCACACCAGCTATCCCGCGCCGGGCCAGATCATCCTCTATCCCGGCGGCATCAGCGAGACCGAGATCCTGCTGGCCTATGGCGGCGTTCACTTCGCCAGCAAGATGGGCCAGCTCGCCGGCAACCACTTCATCACGCTGACCTCGGGCCTGGAGAATCTGGCGACGCTGGGCAAGAGCGTGCTGTGGAAGGGCGCGCTGCCGATCCGCTTCGAGGAAGTCTGAGTGGCTGACACACGCTACCCGCGCGATCTCCGCGGTTACGGCCGCAACCCGCCGCACCCCGAGTGGCCCGGCAACGCGCGGGTCGCGGTGCAGTTCGTCGTCAATTTCGAAGAAGGCGGCGAAAACAACATCCTGCACGGCGATCGCGCCTCGGAAGCGTTCCTGTCCGACGTGCTCGGCGCGCAGCCCTGGCCGGGCCAGCGCCACGCCAATATCGAATCGATGTTCGAATATGGCTCGCGGGCCGGCTTCTGGCGGCTGTGGCGGATGTTCACCGCGCGCAACTGGCCGACCACCGTGTTCGGCGTCGCCACCGCGCTGAAGCGCAACCCCGAGATCGTCGCCGCCATGAAGGAGGCGGGCTGGGATATCGCCAGCCACAGCCTGAAATGGATCGAACACAAGGACATGACCGAGGCACAGGAGCGCGCCGAGATCGCGGAAGCGATCCGCGTCCACACTGAGGCCACCGGATCGCGGCCGCTCGGCTGGTACACCGGGCGCTCCTCGATCAACACCAACCGTCTGCTGATGGAGGAGGGCGGCTTCCTCTATCTCTGCGACTCCTATGCCGACGATCTGCCCTATTGGGTCAAGAGCGCGGGCGGCAAGCAGCTCGTCATTCCCTATACGCTAGACGCCAACGACATGCGCTTCATCAACCCGCAAGGCTTTGCCGAGGGCGAGCAGTTCTTCACCTATCTGAAGGACGCCTTCGACGTGCTCTATGCGGAAGGCGAAACTGCGCCGAAGATGATGTCGGTTGGCCTTCATTGCCGCCTCGCAGGCCGGCCCGGACGCGCTGCGGGGCTGATGCGCTTCCTCGATTATATCGGCAAGCACGAACGCGTCTGGGTGCCGACGCGATTGCAGATCGCCCAGCACTGGCACGACAAGCATGCGCATCTCGCGGCCACTGCGTTCGAGATCGGTTGAGGACGATGTCGCAGATATCGCTGTCCGACCTCAATGCCGCAAGCAAGGCCGACTTCGTCGCGGCGCTCGCCAATGTCGTCGAATATTCGCCGTGGATCGCCGAGCAGCTCGCCGACAAGCGACCGTTTGCCGGCATCAATCAGTTGCACACGGCGCTGATGGCGGCGATCCAGAGCGCCGAGCCCGACGTGCAATTGGCGTTGATCCGGGCGCATCCGGATCTCGCCAGCAAGACCCAGCGCGCGGCGGGGCTGACAGTGGAATCGACCGACGAGCAGAACAGCGCCGGCCTCGATAGGTTGTCGGATGCCGAATACGCGGCGTTCGAGCGCGTCAACAGCGCCTATCGGGACAAGTTCGGCTTCCCCTATATCGTCTGCGTGCGCCGCCACACCCGGGATTCCGTGCTGCGCGACTTCGAGACGCGGTTACGCAATATCGCCAAGACCGAGACGCGGCGCGCGATGGAGGAGATCGGCCGGATCTCCGCGCTGCGGCTGGATCAGCTCGTCATGGCCGACGACAGGCTGAAGGTGCACGGCCGGCTCTCGACCCATGTGCTGGACAACCACGCCGGCAAGCCCGCGTCCGGCATCCCGGTCGAGCTCGTGGAGCTCGCAAGCCTCGGCGAGAGCCGTGTGATCGCGCGCGCGGTGACCAATGCGGACGGTCGCACCGATCAGCCGTTGATCGGCGGTCGCCCGCTGCCGATCGGCCGCTATGAGCTCAAATTCAGCGTTGCCAGATACTACGCCGAGCGCAACGTACCGCTGTCGGATCCGCCGTTCCTCGACGAGATCCCGCTGCGCTTCGCCGTCAGCGAGCCAGAGGGGCACTATCACGTGCCGCTGTTGGTCACGCCCTGGAGCTATTCGACCTATCGCGGCAGCTGAATGCAAGGCGCGCTCTTCACCTCGCCCCGCGTGCGGGGAGAGGTCGAATTCGATCGTAGATCGAATTCGGGTGAGGGGGACTCTCGACGCGTCCAACTGTCACCGTCCTTGCGGAGACTCCCCCTCACCCCAACCCTCTCCCCGCAAGCGGGGCGAGGGAGAACAGCGTCGCCGTGGTCGAGCTATCGCGTCCCAGTGGAGTTGCCGAACTTCGCGTGCAGCGCCGGAAACAGCCGGTCCGGCTTGAACGGCGGCGCGGTGAAGCGGATGCCGGTGGCGTTCGCGATCGCGTTGCCGAGTGCGGCCGCGACCGGATTGTACGGACTTTCGCTCATCGACTTCGCCCCTAACGGTCCGATCGTGTCGGACGTCTCGGCGAAGAACACCTCGGTGCGGGGCACGTCCGCGAAGGAGGGCAGGTGGTAGTCGCGGAATTTCGGGTTGGTGACGCGCCCCTCGGCGTCGATCACCATCTCCTCGTAGAGCGCGGCGCCGAGCGCCTGCGCCACGCCGCCTTCGACCTGACCGCGGCACTGCATGGGATTGGCGACCACTCCGGCGTCCGCGGCGTGCACGCTCCTGAGAATCCTGAGCTCGCCGGTGGCCTTGTTCACGGCGATACGAAAACCCTGGACGTTGAAGCCGACCGAACGCGGTGTTCCCTCGGAATTGCCGCTGCCTGCGAACGGCTGCCCGCGCTCGCGCGCGAGCTTCACCAGTTCCGCAAAAGGCATGCGCCGGACGCCGCTGACGATGGCGTTGTCCTCGAGCACGCAGCTCCCGACGTCACACAGCCAGGCGCCGGCGGCGGCCGCCTTCAATTCGGTCGCGAGCTGCAGAGAAGCCGCATGGGTCGCCTTGCCGGCGACGAACATGCCGGCGCTGCCATAGGCGCCGGTGTCGTGGCCTCCATGGGCGGTGTCGGACTGGCGCAGTCGGATTCTGTCGACAGTGGTCGCGAGCGTGGTCGCGGCGATCTGCCGGTGCACGGTGCTGGTGCCGTTGCCGAATTCGGCGGTGCCGACGGTGAGATCGAAACCGCCGTCATCGTTGAGCGTAATCGTCGCGTCGGCGAGGTGGCCCGCCGGCGGCGCGGTGTCGATCATGGTCAGCGCGACGCCGTCGCCGCTCAGCCAGTCCGGCGACAGGTCCGGCTGCGGGCCGTCGGCCTGCATCGCGCGCTCGACGAGGTCGAGGCACTGGTCGAGCCCGTAGGAGCCGTAGAGCACGTCGTGAAATTCGGACGGCGGCGGCGACAGCATGGGATCGCCATCCCTCACGATGTTGCGCCGGCGCATCTCGTAGGGGTCGATGCCGAGCTGCCGGCCCAGCTCGTCGATCGCGGCCTCGATCGCGATCAGCGTCTGCGGCAGGCCATAGCCGCGAAACGCGCCCGCCGGCACCGTGTTGGTGTAGACGGCATGACCGTCGACCCGCTTGTTCGGGCAATTGTAGACCGCGATGGACTCCGACAGCGAATGGAACATCACCGGGCCGGCGTGATTGCCGTAAGCGCCGGTGTTGGAGAGCACGTCGAGCTTGAGCGCGGTGAGCTTGCCGCCGGCATCCGCTCCGGCCTTGATGTGGACCCGCATCGGGTGCCGCGTCGAGGTCGCGATGAACTGCTCCTCGCGGGTGAGCTCCAGCTTCACCGGACGTCCCGTCTTGAGCGCAGCGAGCGCCAGAATGTCCTCGACGAACATCTCCTGCTTGCCGCCAAAGCCGCCGCCAACGCGCTCGCAGAACACGCGGACCTTGTCGGGAGGAAGCTTGAAGATGTCGGACAGCGCGCGCCGGGTCAGGAACGGCACCTGGGTCGAGGTGCGGACATTGAGCACGCCCGAGGCATCGAGCCAGGCGAGGCCGCCATGGGTCTCCAGTGCCGCGTGCTGCACGCGATGACTGTGGAAGGTGCCCTCGAAGGTGACGGCAGCTATCGCGAGCGCCGCCGCGACGTTGCCGAACTCGCCATGCGTCTCCGCAGCGAGGTTGCGCTGAGCGTCGGCGATGCGGTTCGCGGTGGTGCGGTCGGGATGAATGACGGGCGCACCGGGCGCCATCGCCTGCTCCGGATCGATCAGCGCAGGCAAAATCTCATAATCGAGCTTCAGCCGGCGGCAGGCCTCCTCGGCGGCGGTTTCGCTTTCGGCAACGATGGCGGCAACCCTCTGGCCAATGAAGCGGACGACGTCGTCGAGAACGCGGGTGTCCTCGGGGTCCATCCAGTCCATCTCGTGCCGCGCGGTCGAGATCAGCATCGAAGGTGCGTCTTCATGTGTCAGCACCGCGCGTACGCCGGGAACCTTCAGCGCTTCCGACTTGTCGATTGCGACGATCCTGGCGTGGGCATGAGGCGAACGCACCAGCTTGACGTGAAGCAGGCCCTCGATGGCGGTGTCGAAGGTGTAGCGCGCGTCGCCGCGCACGATGTCGGGGCCTGCCGGCGCCGGCAGGCTGCGGCCAAACGCGGCTCCGGGCTCGACGCTCGCCTCGACATTGGTCTTGCCGAGCAATGCATCCTCGATCGCGCGATAGCCGGTGCAGCGGCAGATATTGCCCTTCAGCGCCGCGCCGAGATCGGTCCGCTGGGCCTGATTCAGCGAGGCGCAGGTCAGGATCATGCCGGCGGTGCAGAAGCCGCATTGAAAGCCCTGCGCGTCAAGGAAAGCCTGCTGCATCGGATGCGTGCCGTGGTCTCCGCCCAGACCTTCGATCGTGGTCACACTGCGTCCCTCGACGCGGAACGCCGGGATCAGGCAGCTGTGCACCGGCTCGCCGTCGAGCAGCACGGTGCAGGCGCCGCAGTCACCGGCGTCGCAGCCCTTCTTCACGCCGAAATGGCCTAGCTCGCGCAGGAACGTGCGCAGGCACTGGCCGGCGCGCGGCTCCTGCGCAAACGGTTTGCCGTTGACCTCGAAGCTCATGAAGGCATTGCCCCCAGCAGCTCGCGGCGAACCTCTTCGGCGAGCCGCAATGTCATGTGCTTGCGCCAGAGCGGCCGGCCGTGGATGTCGGTGTGGTACAGATCGTCCGTGATCTGCTGGGCGATCGCGTCGCCCAGCGCGCTCGCGTCCGGGGCCCGGCGAAAGGACAGCTGGATCGGCCGCACCGTCGACGCGGTGACCGTGAGCGTCAGCGTGCCGTCGGCATCGAGGCTGCCGATCAGGAGCGCCGCCGAGCGGCCGACCGGCGCCAGCGAGATCTGGCGATATGCCGTGCGGCGTTTCAGCGCGGCAATCCCAATATCGATCTGGCGAAGCAGGTCGCCCGGTGTCAGGCGATTTCGCTGGTTGCCGGTGACGAAGTCGACGACAGGAATCCTCTGCTCGCCGCCGCCAGCCTTCCAGATGGTGCAGACGCCGCCCAGCGCTGCAGTAAGGGAGATCATCGGTCCCGCCGGCAGCGACATGCAGAGATTGCCGCCGACGGTCGCGGTCTTCCAGATCTTGAACGACGCAAGGAAGGCGCGGCAGCACTGGTTGATCAGCGGCGCGGCGAGCCAATCGGACGGGCAGGCAAGTCCGTCGAGCTGCGCGACCGTGCACGTGGCGGCAATGGAGAGATGGCTGTCCGTGATCGTCAGCGCCGGCCATTTCAGGTCGGTCAGATCGATCAGCCGCTTCAGATGCACCTGCGGCTCCGAGAACAACCACGTGCCGCCCGCGAGCCAGGCGTCGCCTGCCGTCCAGGCGGGCAGCTGCGCGCGCGTTTGCGGATGGGCGACCGTCGTGATGGTGTTCAAATCCATGGCTGCGCCAAAGCTTCCGCCGGTGAATCGTGCCGATGAGTCTTGCAAGACCGGAGCCAAGTGGCAACAAACAAGTCGCAATAAAACAAGTCCTGGCGCGAAGGTGGCTGGGCCAGCGTTTACCTGGCTGGCCTGTCAGCGGATGTAAAGGAGAAGCGGGATCATGAGCGACGCAAAGCCGATCTGGATCAGGGATCCCCTGGCCATCCTCGCCGACGGTGCCGAGCGCGGGATCGTGGTAAAGGACGGCCGCATCGTCGAGCTCGTGCCGGCTGGCGCCGCGCCAGCGACCGCTGATGTCGTGGTGTTCGATGCGAGCGAACATGTCGTGCTGCCGGGCCTGATCAACACCCATCATCATTTTTA
This sequence comes from Bradyrhizobium sp. CCBAU 25360, assembly GCF_028128695.1. Lineage (NCBI taxonomy): Bacteria > Pseudomonadati > Pseudomonadota > Alphaproteobacteria > Hyphomicrobiales > Nitrobacteraceae > Bradyrhizobium > Bradyrhizobium sp. CCBAU 25360. The sequence goes on along the minus strand of NZ_LBJA01000001.1, from coordinate 390,938 downwards.
CCAGACGCTGACCCGGGCGCTGCCGGCGGCGATGGATCGGGAGCTGTTCCCCTGGCTCCAGGCGCTTTACCCGGTGTGGGCGAGGCTGACGCCCGAGGCGCTCGAGCTCGGCGTCACCGTGGCGATGTCCGAGCTGCTGCTGTCGGGCTGCACCACCACGACCGATCATCACTACGTCTTCCCCGCGGGCCTCGAAGATGCCGTCGATATCGAGGTCGCCGTGGCGAAGCGTCTCGGCGTGCGGGTGCTGCTGACGCGCGGCTCGATGAACCTGTCGCAGCGCGACGGCGGCCTGCCGCCTGACAGCGTGGTGCAGGACGAGGACACGATTCTCGCAGACAGCGCGCGCGTGGTTGCCAAGCACCACCAGCGCGGCCTGGACGCGATGGTGCAGATCGCGCTGGCGCCGTGCTCGCCGTTCTCGGTGACGACGTCGCTGATGCGCGCCACCTCCGATCTCGCTGATAAGCTCGACGTGCGCCTGCACACCCATCTCGCCGAAACCGAGGACGAAAACAGATTCTGCCAGCAGATGTATGGCTGCCGTCCGCTCGATTATCTCGAGCAATGCGGCTGGCTCAATGCGCGGACCTGGCTCGCCCACGGCATATTTTTCAACGCCGATGAGATGAAGCGGCTCGGCAAGGCGAAGACGACCATCAGCCATTGCGCGTGCAGCAATCAGCTGCTGGCGTCCGGCTGCTGTCCTGTCTGCGAGATGGAGGAGGCCGGCGTCGGCATCGGGATAGGTGTCGACGGCTCAGCCTCGAACGACGGCTCCAACCTGATGCAGGAGGTCCGCGCCGCCTTCCTGCTGCAACGGGCGCGTTACGGGGTGTCCAAGGTCAGCCACAAGGATGCGTTGCGCTGGGCGACCAAGGGGTCGGCAGCCTGCGTCGGCCGGCCGGAACTCGGCGAGATCGCCGTCGGCAAGGCTGCGGACCTCGGGCTGTTCAGGCTCGACGAATTGCGCTTCTCCGGTCATGGCGACCCCTTGGCCGCATTGGTGCTGTGCGGAGCGCATCGGGCCGACCGGGTGATGGTGGCGGGAAAATGGGCCGTGATCGACGGTGCGATCCCGGGCCTCGACGTGGCAGACCTCATCAGCCGCCACAGTTCGGCGGCGCAGGCCATGCGGGCCGGATAACGCCAAGGCAGGATAGAAAGAGGGGGCGACCACAAGTGCCGGGTGCTTCTGGCCACCCCCTCCGAACCTCCTCCGGGAGGAGCAGGTGATCTAGCCTAAGCAAGAAGCGTGCTACTTGCCCGGCAGCTTGTCGTCGATGCCCTTGACGTAGAAATTCATGCCGAGGATCTGGCCGTCGTCGAGGTGATCGCCGCCCTTGCACTCGACCGGCTTGCCGTCCTGCCCAACGATCGGGCATTTGAACGGATGCAGCTTGCTTGCAGTGATCGCGGCTTGGGCATCCTCAGCCAATTTTTTCACGTCGTCAGGCATGTTGGTATAGGGCGCCATCGCGAACATGTGACTGTCGAGGCCGCCCCAGCTGTCCTGGGACTTCCAGGTGCCGGCAAGCTCGGCCTTGACCCGCTCGATGTAGTAGGGGCCCCAGGTGTCGAGGATCGAGGTCAGCTGGGTCTTGGGCCCGAACTTGATCATCTCGGAATCCTGGCCGAAGGCGAGCTTGCCGCGTTCGCTGGCGATCTGCATCGCGGCGGGCGAATCCGTGTGCTGCATGATCACGTCGGCGCCCTGGTCGATCAGCGCCTTGGCGGCGTCGGCCTCCTTGCCCGGGTCGAACCAGGTGTTGGCCCAGATGATCTTGACCTTGATGTCAGGCTTGATGGTCTGCGCGGCCAGCATCGTCGCGTTGATGCCGGAGACGACCTCCGGAATCGGGAACGAGCCGATATAGCCGAGCACGCCGGACTTCGTCATCTTGGCCGCGATCAAGCCCTGGATGTAGCGGCCCTGCCACCATCTGGCCGAATAGGTCGACATGTTCGGGTTGCGCTTGTAGCCGGTGGCGTGCTCGAAATGCACGTTCGGATATTTTTTCGCGACCTTCAGCGTCGGATCCATGTAGCCGAACGACGTCGTGAAGATCAGCTTGTTGCCGGCGCGGACGAGCTGCTCGATGGAGCGCTCGGCGTCGGGGCCTTCAGGCACGTTCTCCAGATAGGTGGTCTCGATCTGGTCGCCCAGCTCCTTGACCAGCGCCTGCCGGGCGAGATCGTGCTGATAGGTCCAGCCCAAATCTCCGATCGGACCCAGATAGATGAAGCCGACCTTGAGCTTGTCGGCGGCGGAGGTTGCACTGACGCTTCCGGCCAGCAAAAGCCCGGCAGCCAGCGCAAGAAGGGATTTCCTCATCATCGATCTCCAAACATCAGGGGAAAGCCACGATGCGCAACGCGCGCGCCCCATCGCGCGCGCCGCGGAAATGAAATTCAGCGGTCAGGTACGAACACGGTGCCGAGCGCGGCCGGGGCGGTCGAGCCGCCGCTGCGCGCGCGGGAGAGCAGGACCAGCACGATGACGGTCGCAAGATAAGGCAGCGCCGACATGAATTGCGAGGGAATGCCGATGCCCCAGCCTTGCGCGTGCAATTGCAGGATCGTCACTGCCCCGAAGAGATAGGCGCCGACCACGAGCCGGCCCGGCCGCCAGGACGAGAACACCACCAGCGCCAGCGCGATCCAGCCGCGGCCCGCGGTCATGCCGGGTATGAAGAACGGCGTATAGGCGAGCGGCAGATAAGAGCCGGCAAGGCCTGCGCAGGCACCGCCAAACATCACGGCGAAGGTGCGGATGCGCAGCACGGGATAGCCGAGGGCGTGCGCAGAGGCGTGGTTGTCGCCGCAGGCGCGCAGGATCAATCCCGCCCGCGTGCGGTACAGGAACCACCAGACGCCGACGACGAGTGCAATCGAGAAGTAGACGAAGCCGTCCTCGCCGAACAGCACGCGCCCGACCAGCGGGATGTCAGTGAGGCCCGGAATGGCGAGATGGACTGCCGGCGTGATGCGCTCGCCGACGAAGCCGGCGCCGATCAGCCCGGACAGCCCGACGCCGAGGATGGTGAGCGCAAGACCCGTCGCGACCTGGTTGACGGCGAACCCGAGGGCCATCAATGCGAAGATCAGCGACATCATCGTTCCCGCGATGATGCCGAACAGCGCGCCAATGAAGATCGATCCGGTGAGCCATGCGCCGGCAAAGCCGCAGGCCGCGCCAACGATCATCATGCCCTCGACGCCGAGATTGAGCACGCCGGAGCGCTCGGTCACGAGCTCTCCGGTCGCGGCGATCAGCAGCGGCGTTGACGCGGCGAGCACCGAGAGGATGATGGCTTCAATGAGTTCCACGGGCCACCTGACGGTTCGGGAAGCTCAACTTGAAGCGGTAGAGGATCAGGGAATCGCAGGCGAGCACGTAGAACAGCAGAATGCCCTGAAAGACCTTGGTGACATCCAATGGAATCTTCATCGCGATCTGCGCCTGCTCGCCGCCGATAAAGGTCAGTGCAAGGAACAGGCCTGCAATTAATATTCCAAGCGGATTCAGCCGGCCGAGGAAGGCGACGATGATCGCAGTAAAACCGTAGCCCGGGGAGATGCCAGGCTGGAGATGTCCGATTGGACCTGCGACCTCGATGATGCCGGCGAGACCTGCGAGCGCGCCTGATACCGCGAAGGTCAGGATGATCAGCTGATTGGCGTTGAAGCCGCCGAACCGCGCGGCACGGGGGGCTGCGCCCACGACGCGGATCTCGAAACCCTTGATGGTTCGCCCGAGCAGGATTGCGGCCGCCGCGACGACAAGAAGCGCAATGATCGAGCCGAGATGCAGCCGCCCGCCCTCGATCAGCAACGGGACAGTCGCCACCGGATCGAACTCGGCCGTGGTCGGGAAGTTGAAGCCGTTGGGGTCGCGCCAGGGCCCGCGCACGAGATAGTCGAGAAAGAGGTCGGCGACATAGACCAGCATCAGGCTGGTCAGGATCTCGCTGGCGCCGAACTTCACCTTGCAGATCGCCGGGATCAGCGCATAGAGCGCGCCCGCGGCGGCTGCGAGCACGAGCATCGCCGGCAGCACCCAGGCGCCGGCATCGGTGCCCTGCGTCTTCACCGCGATCCAGCTTCCGGCAACTGCGCCGATCAGGAATTGGCCCTCTGCGCCGATGTTCCAGGCATTGGCGAGATAGCAGAGCGACAGCCCGATCGCGATCATCACCAGCGGCGTCGCCTTCACCGCGATCTCCTGGAGCGAATAGCCGTCGGTCAAGGGCGCAATGAAATAGGCGTGCAAGGCGAGCAGCGGATTCTTGCCGAGGATCGCGAACAGGATGACCATGGTGACGACCGTCAGGCCGATCGCGATCAGCGGCGAGACCAGCGCGATCGTGCCCGAGCGTTCGGCGCGCTTCTCAAGCACCAATTGCATGCGCGGCCTCCCTTGGCTCGAGGCTGCTGCCGCCCATGAGAAGGCCGAGCTTTTCGCGCGTCGCCTCGCGGGTCGCGAGCGGTGCTGACAGCTTGCCGTGGAACATCACGGCGATGCGGTCGGCGATCTCAGCGAGCTCGTCGAGATCCTGGCTGGTCACGAGAACGGCGGCGCCCGCGGTTGCCAGATCCAGCAGCGCCTGGCGAATGACGGCGGCGGCGCCGGCATCGACGCCCCAGGTCGGCTGGCTCACCACCAGCACCGCGGGGTTGCGCAGGATTTCGCGTCCCACGATGAACTTCTGCAAATTGCCGCCGGAGAGGGATGCGGCTTCCGGATCGCGCTTGGCCTTGCGGACGTCGAACGTCTCGGTCGCACGGTCGACGGTCTTCAGCGTGGCCGCCGTATTGATGAAGCCGCGATGGACCATGCCGCTGGCGGCGTGTCCGGTGAGCAGCGCGTTCTCCGAGAGCTTCATGCGCGGTGCGGTGCCATGACCGAGCCGCTCCTCGGGAACGAACGCAGCACCCAGCTTGCGCCGCTGCGTGATGGAGAGATGGCCGGCGGCAATGCCTTCGATCACCACCGTGCCCGGGTCCTTCGACAGGCGCTCGCCGGACAGCGCGGCGAACAGTTCGTCCTGGCCGTTGCCGGCGACGCCCGCGATGCCGAGGATCTCGCCGCCCTTCAGCTCGAACGAGATGTGCTCGAGCCGTACGCCGTGCGCTTCGCCTGGTGCGAGCGAAAGATCGTTGACGACGAGCCGCGGAACGGTGGTCTTCCGGCCGGATGCCGCCTTCAGTTGCTTGATCTCGCCGCCGACCATCATGCGGGCGAGCGAGGCCGCGGTCTCGCGCCGGGGATCGCAGGTCTCGACCTTCCTGCCGCCGCGCAGGATCGTGGCGGTGTCGCAGAGCCGCTTCACCTCCTCGAGCTTGTGGCTGATGTAGAGGATGGCGCGGCCTTCGGCCTTGAGCCGCTCCAGCACGACGAACAGTTGATCGGCTTCCTGCGGCGTCAGGACGGCGGTGGGCTCGTCCAGGATCAGGAATTTCGGATCCTGCATCAGCGCGCGGACGATCTCGATGCGCTGGCGCTCGCCGACCGACAATTGCCAGACCTCGCGTTTGGGATCGAGCGGAAGGCCGTAAGTCTTCGACATCTGCTCCAGTCGCGCCGACATGTCCCTGAAGGACTCCCGTCCGTCGAGGCCGAGCGCGACGTTCTCGGCGACGGTGAGATTGTCGAACAGCGAGAAGTGCTGGAACACCATGCCGATGCCGCGGCTGCGGGCTTCGGAGGGACCGGACAGCACGACCTGTTGGCCCTGCCAGCGAATCTCGCCGGCGCTGGGCTGGATCAGCCCGTAGATCGCCTTGACCAGCGTCGACTTGCCGGCACCGTTCTCGCCGAGCAGCGCGTGGATTTCGCCGGGCCAAATATCGATGTCGATGGAATCGTTGGCGAGGAAATCGCCATAGCGTTTGGTGAGTCCGATCGTCCGCAGCAGCGGGGGCTCGCCGGAATTCAGGTCGTCAGGTGTCGAATCCAACATTCGCTGATGCGCTTGCATGGTGAAATGCCGCGATAGTGGGCCAGTTTGAGCCCCGGCGTAAGGTGTGAAAATGCGTCATCCCTTGCTCAACGCTGTGGCAGGCACCTTGTGTCGGTGCGCCTGCGCCGGCCGAGACGAAGCCCCCCTGCTCAAACGCCCACGCTCGGCCATGCCGGCTTGGCTGTCGCCGGCGCCTGTTGCAGATTTGTGACGGTCCAAGCCAAATCGGAACCCGCTATGCAGACCTGACGTCGCAGTGAGCAAAGTTGCGCCATCGCGCTTATGCAATGCGGATCGACGCAACATTGGCTCCCGACCATCGCGCCTGCAATATCCGCTCGGCATGAAAGAAGAGCGAAATCAAACGGGAATGTCCGGCAACAGCCGGCGTCGCCGGCCGCATGCCGGCTGCAGAAAGCCTGCTAAATCCTACGAAGAGACGCCGCCCCTTGCCGAAACAAGCGGCATGCCTTGAAAAAAGTTGAGGCTTCTCCCTCCGGGAGATCGGCGCAAGTCTCGCACCCAAGGGCGTTCATTGACGTGTCCACACTTGGGGGTATTCAGGATGTCGTTTCGTTTCAGGGCAATTGCAGCAGCGGCGCTGTCACTTGCTACGCTCGCCACCGGTGGCTTGGCTTTCGCGGCGGATCTGCCGGTCAAGGCTGCCAAGAAGGCGGCGGATCTCCCGTTCTTCCTGGTGATCGATAACCGCGTCACCTTCTCCTACATCTTCAACGCCTCGCAGCCCGGTGCATGGTCGTTCCGGCCGGATGGATCGATCGACAGCAAGACCACCAAGCAGGTCTACTCGTTCACGCATTTCGATCTCTGGGCATACGGCACGAACTTCTTCACCATCTCGATGTTCAAGTCCGATCACAACGACCCGGCTGGGCCCTGCACCAACGCGGGCACGATCTTCGGCGCGCCGGCAATTTGCGCCGGTGCAACGGAGATCTACGGGCTGTTCCGCTCGACGTTCGGCTGGAATGAACTCTTCGACACCAAGGCCTTCACCGCGGGGCCGCTTCACAACATCTCGTTCGAGGTTGGCATGGATGCCAACACGGAGAACCGGTATTTCGGCGCCGCCAAGCGCGACGTCGTCGGCGGTCTGCAGTTTGCGTTCGATCTGCCCTACAAGGGTTACATCAACGTCGCACCGCTGGTGTACTGGGAGTTCGCCAACCACAACTCGTTCAGCCAGTGCGGACTGTTCGGTGCCGGCGTTCCCGGCGTGACCTGTCTTGCAGACGGCAATACCTCGTTCAAGCCGACCTGGGCCGTCGAGGTCAATTACTACATGGATCTCGGCTTCCTGCCGCCGAACATGCAATATTTCTCGATCAGCGGCCGCGCCGGCTGGTACGGCAAGAAGGGCACCGACACCCAGCCGCTTCCCTACAGCCCGGCGAACGGCGTCTACAACACGGCGGTCGAGTTGAATTCGGAGCCCATCCGCCTGACCTTCGATGCCTCGAAGGCCGCCTGGGGTGACAAGTATTCGCACTTCGTGGACGTCTGGGTGGCTTACCGCTACTGGCAGAACAAGTTCGGTCTCGATCACAACCTTGCCGTCGGCTGTACCACGGCGGTCGGTGGCCGGACGGTGAGCACGGGATCGTGCACCGAATCCTCGCTCTACTCCGGCATCACCGTGAAGTTCTGATCGGCACCCTACTGATCGGAGTTTGTGTCTACTTCGTCCACACGCCATCGTGCAGCGCTGCGGCTTCGTCCTCGAGCAGCGGACCAACGACTTCGGTCAGCCGCTGGCCGCTGGCAAAGACCTCGCGGCACGGCAGGTCGAGGGTCGGGTTCTCCGGATGGTTGCCGGTGACGCCGCGCAGGCGATGCTCGCTGAGGCCGTAGACGACGCGGCCGATGCCGGCCCAGTAGATCGCGCCGGCGCACATCGCGCAGGGCTCTGCCGAGGAATAGAGCGTCGCTGTCGCCAGCACCTCGCGGCCGAGTGTGCGGCAGGCCTGGGTGGCCGCGAGACGTTCGGCATGCGCGGTGCCGTCATGATCCGGCATGTAGCCGTTCTCGGTCTCGATCAGCACCTTGCCGTCCGCATCGACGACGATGCAGCCGAACGGGTGGTTGCCATGGGTGAGGGAGCGGCGGGCGACCGCGAAGGACAAACGCAGAAAATGCTCGTCACGCTCGGATGCGTTGGCCATCGATCCTCCGCCGTCAGTGCCCCGCCATGCGCCGGCCGATCGTCGCATGACCAGCTTCGCTGGCCCGTCCTTCATACACGAATTCGCCGTGGAACATCTCCACCAGCCGGCTGGGTTCATTGACGGTACCTTCCGGATAACCGATTGAAAATATTGATTATGCGGGCCGTTCGGGTCCTGATAAAGGTGAAACTATTGGTGCGCCTGTGCATGACCGGCGTGACGCAGCCTGCCGCGTACGCGCATTCATGCTAACCACGCGCAGGTCGGGACGGGCGCCGGTGCGTGACTGGCCGCCGAACGTGTACCGATGGTCGCCAGACAGCCGCTGCCGCGGTCCAGAGAAGAGAAAGCTCGTCGAGATGAGTGCCGTCAACGCCGTTCAAAATGCATCGCTCGGCGAAGAGATCGTGCGAGGGATCAACGATCTGGCTGCGATCTCGGAAGCAGGCGACAACCTCACCCGCATCTATCTCACCAAGGAGTTGCGCAAGGCGGCGGACCTCCTGCTGAGCTGGATGCGCGAGGCCGGCATGAGCGCGCGTCTTGACGCGATCGGCAATGTCTGCGGCCGCTACGAAGGCGAGCGGCCGGGTGCGCCCTGCCTGATGCTCGGCTCGCACTACGACACCGTACGCGATGCCGGCAAATGGGACGGGCCGTTGGGCGTGATCACGGCCATTGCCTGCGTTGCCGATCTCAATCGCCGTGGCAAGCGCCTGCCGTTCGCGATCGAGATCGTCGGCTTCGCCGACGAGGAGGGCGTGCGCTTCGCTTCGACCTTGCTCGGCAGCCGTGCGGTGGCCGGCACCTTTGACGAGAGTGTCTTGAATGTGCGCGACCGCGACGGTGTGTCGATGCGCGATGCGCTCGTGCAGTTCGGCCTCAATCCCGATCATATCGGAGCGGCCGCGCGGGCGCGGCGCGAGCTGCTTGCCTATCTCGAATTGCACATCGAGCAGGGGCCGGTGCTGGAAGCGCAGGACCTGCCTGTCGGTGTCGTCACCGCGATCGCCGGTGCGACGCGCCTTGCCGCGCGGCTGACCGGCATGGCAGGGCACGCCGGTACCGTGCCGATGGCGTTTCGGCGCGACGCGCTCGCCGGCGCGGCCGAATGCATCGGGGCGATCGAGCAATTTTGCCGCACCGACGAGAGTGGGCTGGTCGGCACCGTCGGCTACATCCAGGCGAGGCCCGGCGCGACCAATGTCATTCCGGGCGAGGTGTCCTTCACCATCGACATGCGCGCGCCGACCGATATGCACCGCAAGCGCGCGGTGGCTGACGTCGTCCGCCAGATCGAGGCGATCGCCAAGCGCCGGCACTTGGCCCTCCAGCTCGACGTCACCCACGAGAACCGCACCGCGCCTTGCGCGCCGTGGCTCAAGGAGCAGATCGCGCAGGCGATCGGAGCGGAGGGGTTCTCCGTGTTCGAGCTGCCGAGCGGAGCAGGGCATGACGGCATGGCCATGATCGACATCGCCGATGTCGGCATGGTCTTCGTCCGCTGCCGCGGCGGCATCAGCCACCACCCGGACGAGCATGTGGAGCTCGCCGATGCCGACGCCGGTGCGCGGGTGCTGCTGCGGGTGATCGAGAATTTCAGGCCCCGGGAAGGGTAGGCTGAAGGAGCCCCGCTGGAAGCCGGTGCGTCATCTGGACGAAATACGAATCAGCCATGCTTTGGGTGGTGGCCGCACCGTCGGAGTTACCCTAGCCACATATGAATAGCGATATCTCGTTGCCCTCAGATCGCGGAAACCGATTTTACCAAGGCGTGGCCGCAACCTTTTTCGCCAACGCCCTCCAGGCGGTCAATTTTCTCGGTGATCGATTCCTGAGAAAGTCGCACCATTCGTTGTCGGCCATCGAGGACCTTTACCGGCACTCGATGGACAGCGCCTTTTCGGTGACCGAGGCCTTCCTCGTCACCGGCGCGCCGCACGCATCCGCCTATTATCCCCGTGACTTCGCCTGGTTCTATCCTGATGTCCTCGACCCCGAGACCATCATGGATGCGCAGGACGCGGTGCGGCGGGCCCGGCTGCTCGACAAGAGCATCCGTCTGTTGCTCGAGGCGGTTCGCGCCGATGTCGTCACGACCACCATCGTCCCGGCGGGACGCGGTCGGTACCTCGGCGTGAACTATTTTTCGCGCCCCTCGGATACGCTGCTCGGCATTCTGGCCGGCCTGCAGCAGATGATCTCGGCCGATCAGAGGGCGCCGTCCTATCTGGCGATGGCACAATGCGCGCATGCCGGCCGGCTGCTGCTGGCCGAATATGGCGGTGACCTGAAGCGTGCGGTCCTGCAGCTCGCAAGCGAGCTCGAGCCGTTCGACGATGACGGCACCAGGTATTTGCTGTGCGATGCCCGTGGCCCTCGCTCCGCTGCAACGGATACCCGTGCGGAACGCAGGCGCTTTGTCACCAATGCCTGCGTCTACACGACCTTCCTGTGGAGCGTGCAGCTCGGCATCGTGGACGAGAACGAGCTGAAGCGGCTGCTCGGACGCGGCCTTGCGCAGTACAAGAAGGCCCTGCTCCGTCTGTTCGGCAGGGACGGCTACATCAGGCATTCGCTGGATGGTCCGAAGGGATTGGCGGTGTCCTCGGTCGCGCTGGATTTCGTCAGCGTGCATCGCGGCTTCTGGGATATGAACGATGCGAGCGAGCGGGCGCTGTTCGCGGCGACGGCGGATCTGATCATCGCGGAGCCGCGCTTTCGCATACCCTCTACGTTCCACTTCCTGGTGTCCGCGGATAATCCGCGGAACAAGATGATCCACAAGATTGCGGCTCCCGCCTATCAAGGGCGCTCGTCCTGGCCGACGTTCAACGTCGAGTTCGCGGACCGGATGCTCGACTACGACGAGGTCTCCGGCGGCGATCACTACCGGGCCTGCGCGCAAGGGATATTGAAGGACATTCGCACCGCGACCGAAGTGCACGGCGGATATCAGGAGCTGATCTCGGAACAGGGGCTGAAGTATCGCACCTGGGCCTACAAGGGCGCCGTGGCCCATTCCTGGTTTCCGCGCTTCCTGTCGGTCTGGAGGAGGGCGTATGGAACGCCGCTCCTGCAATGGAATGACTGATCCAGCGGGGCGCTATCCCGCCGTCACGTCCACCAGCTCACCGCCCTCCAGCACCTTGGCCGCCTTGGCGCGGTCGAGATCGCCTTCCCAGGCCGCGACCACGACCGTCGCGACGCAGTTGCCGACGAGGTTGCCGAGCGCGCGGGCCATGCCGATGAACCAGTCGACCGACAATACCAGCACGAGCCCGATTGCGGGAATGCTCGGCACCGCATTGAGCGTCGCCGCCAGGATCACGATGGCCGAACCCGGCACGCCATGCGCGCCCTTCGAGGTGATCAGGGAGACGCCGAGAACCAGCAGGAGATCGCCGAAGGACAGCGGCGTGTTGGTCGCCTGCGCGATGAAGACGACGGCGAGCGTCAGATAGATCGAGAAGGCGTCGAGGTTGAAGGAATAGCCGGTCGGAATCACGAGACCGACCACGGAATCCTTCACGCCCATCCGCTCCAGCTTCTTCATGATCTGCGGCAGCACGGCATCGGAGGAGGCGGTCGCGAGCACGATGGTCAGCTCTTCGCGCAGGTAGGCGAGGAATTTGAGGATGTTGAGTCCGGCGAGCGCCATCACGCCGCCGAGCACGCCCAGCACGAAGATGCCGACCGAGATGTAGAACAGCATCACCAGCGACACGAGCTGCTTGAGCGAGCCGACCCCGTATTTGCCGACGGTGTAGGCGACCGCGCCGAGCACGCCGAGCGGGGCAACGCGGACAATCAGGCCCATGACGCGGAACAGCACGGTGGAGGCGGCATCGATCATGCTGGTGACGAGCTTGCCCTTTTCGCCGCCGACGAGCGCGAGCCCGACGCCGAACAGGACCGCGAAGAACAGCACCTGGAGCACGTCGTTGCGTGACAGCGCATCGAAGGAGGTGGTCGGGATCACGTTCATCAGGAAGGCGCCGATGCCGCCGCCTGACAGCTTGTGGGCGTTGTCGGCGTAGGTGTTGAGCGCTTTGGCATCCAGCGTCGAGGGATCGATGTTCATGCCGTGGCCGGGCCCGAAGAGGTAAGCAAGCAACAGGCCGACGACGAGCGCGACGGTCGTCATGATCTCGAAATAGACCAGCGCCTTGACGCCGACGCGCCCGACCTTCTTGAGGTCGCCAGCGCCGGCAATCCCGTGCACGACGACGCAGAACACGATCGGCGCCACGATCATCGAGATCAGCTTCAGGAAAGCGTCGCTGAGGATCTTGAGCCCGATCGCGAAGTCCGGGACGGCCATGCCCAGGATGACGCCAAGCACCAGCGCGGCCAGGACCTGGACGAACAGCGAGGTGTAGAGCGGCTTCGGCTCGGCGACGGGCGCCGCGGTGATGGTCGACATGGTGGATTCCCCCGGTTTGACGCGACTTGGACGTCAAAAAGGAGCAACAACCGTGCCAGATTGTCGCGGTATTTCCGGAAAGCGGCCTGGAGGTCGCCCTGTTATCCCGGGCGGCGCGACGCAACGCTTCAGGAGCGCTGTGTCGGGGGCGCGGAACCCATCACTCCGCCGCCTTCGCTATCTCGCCGAACAGTCGCGTGGGGAGGAAGCCGCGGGACCCGTCAGCCGTTATGCCTACGCCGAAACGAAAGGCAACCTCATGCCGCAAGATCCAGCAACCGGCACGATCCGCGCACGAGCGCCTTGCGTCCCGTGGGCGTCATCACAGGTATGCCGTCATTGACGACAACGAGACCGAACTTGACGAGACTTTCGATAAGATAGGCCTTCGAGAGGCGACCGCCCGACACCGGGTTGCGAAGTGTGCGCAGGGCTTCCCACTGGTCCGGCGAGAGATCGAAGTCGACGTCGTTGCTCATGTTGCCTCAAGCGATAGTACCATTCGCGCGCCTCTGTTAGCGGGGCTGCATGAAGACCATGCGACGACAATGAGTCGGGAATTCGGTGCGCTGTTTAGAACGTCTCTTCACGAATTGCCGCACTTCATTGCGCCACAAGAGTAAAGATCGCTCGTTGGCGAATATTGTCCCGAGCTTCGATCACATATTGATGAATTCGGTTTGATGCTGCACTGCAAGTTGTCGCGGTGCACGGGAAGCGCTGCTGTCCCATTCTGCGTCGCAATAGGCACAGAAATCGTGAAGCGAAAGGTTGAGGATTCTGTTACGGTGATCCCCGGGGAATGACTTCACGCTGCAGGAGTGGAGTGCATGAACAGGCTGGTCAAAATTCGCAGTCAGGAATCCCTGTGCCGGGAGCGCGCCGCGCTCGATTTCGATCGCCGGGTTTTCTGGCTCGCGCAAGCCGAGGAATGGGAGCAGCGCGCGCTCGACGAAATTGCCTATCACTTCCGGGAGTGCAATATCGGCCAGGCGGAGCTTGCACGGAACTGACGCTGGCCGCGAGCAAGACCTACTGATAAGTCGCCACGATATCTGACACCGCGCGCTCAAGCTGCTGCGCGGTGGCGCATTGGCGCACGACCGTACAGAAGGTCGCGTAGCGCGGCATCTCGGAATCGCCAAAGCCCCAGGCGAGCCGTCCTTCGGGATTGAGCCAGACCAGCCGCTTCGAGCGTTCGGAGATGCGGCGCAGGATGTCGGCACGCGGGTCGAGGTTGTTGCTGCGGGCATCGCCGAGCACGATCACCGTGGTCTGCGGCGTCAGCGTGCTCATGAAGTCCTTCTCGAAATCGACCAGCGAAGAGCCGTAATCGGACGAGCCGAAGCCGACCTTGGACATGATCTCGGCCATCGCCTCTTCCGGCGATTTCTTTTCCAGGATCTCGCTGACCTCGATCATGTGCGAGGAGAAGGCAAAGGAGCGGACGTCGTCGACCACCTCGTGCAGCGAGTGGATCAGGAGCAGGAAGAAATCGGAGACTTGCGCGACCGATCCGGAGACGTCGCAGAGCGCCACGATCTTCGGCCGGTCGCGATGCTTGCGCTTCCATGCGGTGAGGAAGGGCACGCCGCCCCAGGCCGCATTGCGGCGGAGTGTGCGGCGGACGTCGAGATGACCGCGGCGCTGGCGCTTGCGCGGCTTCGAATAGCGCTCGCGCAGGCGGCGCGCGATCTGGCGGATGAGGGCGCGCATCTCCGCGACCTGGCGCCGCTCGATGCGGGCGAGCGGCGCATTGCGAAGGATCTCGTTGCGGAGATTTTCGGCCTCCTCGCGGGCGTAGAGCGCAAGCCCCTGCGAGACGGTGTCGCGCACCGCTTCGCGCAAGGCGTCGAGCGCGGCGCGCAGACGCTCGGCCAGTGCCGGGTTGGTCGCGGTCAGCGCGTCGAGATCGTCGCGCAGGCGCTGGAGGCCCATGGCATCGAGGATGCGGCTGGAAAAGATCCCGCGCTGGGTGGAATAGCGGATATCCGACAGGGAGGCCGCGCCGGAAGCGCTGGCAATCGCCGCTGCGATCGTGTTGCGGTCCTGCGACAGCAGCATCTGTGCGAGCGGGCCCAAGCCCTCGGGAGGTTGTCCCTCGCCCGCTTCGCTGGCCGAGCCGGAGGAGGGCGACTGATCCGGATCCTGCGAGGCGTTCTCCTCGCTGCCCGCTTCGGTCTGATGCTGTCGCGGCTCCGGCTGGCTGAAGAACAGATCAAAGCAGTCGCCGAGCGCGAGCTTCTCGTCCTGCGATTTGGCGAGCGTCAGAAGCAGCGCGTCGCGCAGGATGGTTCGATCGGAGAGGCCGACCTGCGCGACCGCGCGCATCGCATCGATGCTCTCGGCAGGCGAGACATGAACGCCGACGCCGCGTGCTGCCCGAAAGAAGCGATCGAGGTTCTCGCGCATCGGCGTCAACCGAAGACGTTGGACCGTGCCGCCTTGGCAATGAAGGTCGTCACCTGCGGCGCTGCTGCCTCGATGTCGGCTTCGTACTTCAAGAGCACGTTGAGCGTGTCCTTGACGAGCTCGGTATCGAGCTCCGTGGCCTGGAGCAGCACCAGCACGCGCGCCCAGTCGATGGTCTCGCTGACCGAGGGCAGCTTCTTCAGATCCAGCGAGCGGATCTCGTGAATGAAGCCGACCATCTGCCGGCGCAGTGCCTGCGAGATGCCGGGCACCCGGCTTTCGACGATGCGCTCCTCGAGCCGCTGCTCGGGGAAGCCGATATGCAGATGCAGGCAGCGCCGCTTCAGGGCGTCGCCGAGGTCACGCTCGCTGTTGGAGGTGAGGATCACCGTCGGCGGCGTGATCGCCGAGACGGTGCCGAGCTCGGGGATCGTGACCTGGAAATCGGACAGGATCTCCAGCAGCAGCGATTCGAATTCGGCGTCCGACTTGTCGATCTCGTCGATCAGGAGCACGCAGCCGCCCGGCTGCTCCAGCGCCTGGAGCAAGGGGCGCGGCTCGACGAATTCCTTGGAGAAGAACACGTCGCCGAAATCGTGCAACTGGTCGAGCGCGGCGTGCAGCGTCTGCGCGCCGCCGAGGACTTCGCCGAGCTTGTCCTTGAGGATCTGCGTATAGAGGAGCTGCTTGGCGTATTTCCACTCGTAGAGCGCCTTGGCCTCGTCAAGACCCTCGTAGCATTGCAGGCGGATCATCTTCATGCCGCGCCAGGCCGCGATCGCCTTGGCAAGCTCGGTCTTGCCGACGCCCGCGGGGCCCTCGACGAGGATCGGCTTCTCGATCTGCTGCGACAAATAGACGGCGGTCGCGATCTGCCGGCTCGCGATGTAGCCCTGCGCGGCGAGGCCGCTCTCCACTGCCTCGATCGAGGTCGAGGCCTTCTGATCAGCCACGAAAGGGCGCTCCCAAAGGTCTTGCTTGAGGCTTGTTCTGCCTGCGTTCCCGGCAAAGAACAAGCCTCGTTTGGGAGGCATCAGACCCGCACGGACGGCGCTTTTTCCGCTCGACGCAAATACGTGTCGGCGCGGATATTTGCGCGGCTCGCCGTTCGCGCGATCAGTGCCGCAGCAGCTCCGGCTTGCGGATCGTCTGTCTGACCTCGGCGCCGCAATCGGCGCATTCATAGACAAAGTCGATCTTGGCAAGGCTCCAATGCGGCTCGACCTCGCGCACATACATCGGCAGGAACCCCATGCATGCCGGGCAATTCACAGGCGCGATCTCGATGTCCTGATGATGCTGTACATAAGCTGGCATCTCGGCTCTCCTTCGCAGGCGACAACCAAACCCCGCGCAGAAGCTACTGCCGGTCGCCCCAGGCACGTCATCAACTCTATCGAACGGAGATGGAACGGCGGACGTTTGTCGCGCGCTGTGACATTCTTGTTACGTGTCTGTACTGTAACGGGCGGACTGAATGCCTATTTCTGCGGCCGATCCGGTTTTCGGAGCCTCAACCAACGATAAGGGAGTAACGCCCATGACGCATGCCATTCGTTTTCACAAGACCGGCGGTCCGGAAGTCCTGGTCTGGGAGGAGGTCAGCGTCGGCAAGCCCGGACCGGGCGAAGCGCGCATCCGCCACACCGCCGTCGGCCTCAATTTCGTCGACATCTACAACCGCTCCGGCCTGTATCCGGCGCAACTGCCGAGCGGGCTCGGCAGCGAGGCCGCCGGTGTCGTCGAGGAGGTCGGGCCCGGTGTCACCGATCTAAAGCCGGGCGACCGTGTCGCTTATGGCGCCTCGCCGCTCGGCGCCTATTCCGAGGCGCGGCTGATCCCCGCGGACCGCCTGCTGAAGCTGCCTGAGGGGGTCGACGACAGGACCGCGGCGGCGATGATGCTGAAGGGTCTCACCACGCAATATCTGATCCGGCAGACCTATCGGGTGAAGGCGGGCGATACAATCCTGCTGCATGCCGCGGCCGGTGGCGTCGGTCTGATCCTGAGCCAGTGGGCCAAGCACCTCGGCGCGACCGTGATCGGCACCGTTAGCAACGACGAGAAGGCCAAGCTCGCGAAGGCGCATGGCTGCGACCACGTCATCATCTACACCCGCGAGGATTTCGTGAAGCGGGTCGACGAGATCACGGGCGGCAAGAAGGTCCCGGTGGTTTATGACTCCGTCGGCAAGGACACATTCCTGAAATCGCTGGATTGCCTCGCGCCGCTCGGCGTCGCCGCGCTGTTCGGTCAGTCCTCCGGCGCGGTCGAGCCGCTCAATCTCGGCCTGCTGGCCCAGAAGGGCTCGCTCTACGTCACGCGGCCGACATTGTTCACCTACGCCGCCAAGCGCGAAAATCTGGTCGCGATGGCGAACGAGCTGTTCGACGTCGTCAAGTCCGGTGCGGTCAAGATCGAGGTGCACCAGACCTATCCGTTGAAGGACGCCGCCAAGGCGCATGCCGATCTCGCCGCACGCAAGACCACGGGATCGACCGTCCTTCTGGTGTGATGTCCGGGCCTGCGTCACGTCCGTTCATGCTTGCGCACATCGCGGGCGTGATCGAGGTGAATTGCTTGGAGGTCGACGTCTTCGGGCGGGATCCGGGGCAGGGCGGCCTCGGTCAGGATCGCCTCGGTGACGTCCTCGACCGAACTCCCGGCGATCTCGTGTATGAACGAGACATTCCGGTATTCGCCCGAGGCGATGCGGGAGATGACCTCACGCCTTGTGATTTCGGGGTCGACGACCGCCTCGCGGCCCCGCCGTCCATAGTCGATCATCACGACGAAATATTGCATCAAAACGACTCTGCCGCGCCCCCCATTGCGGGCGCGCGGCAGATTATTTCCGAAAAACAGAATCAAGTCAAGGCCGATTTCGAAAAAGCGAAATCGGCGGCCGTGCCGATACCCTACTTGCCCTTCTTGCGGGGGCGCGCCGACTTGGCGCGCAGCCGCTCGAGTTGGCCCTTGGGCATGGACAGGCAGATCTCACCCACCCAATCGAGCTTCACGCCGACGATCGGCTTGGCGTTGAAGCTGGTGAGATTGACGACGGACGGGCTTTTCCCCCGCTCGATCGTTTTCAAATAACGCTCGCCGGTCTTGAGCCGGACCACGGCCTCCTCGCCGTAGAAGCTCGACAGCGGATGGCGCTGATCCTTGTAGACCACGATCACGTCGCCGCTCTCGTATTTGGGCAGCATCGAATCACCCACGATCTCGAAGGCGACAGTCTCTTCCATGATCGGGAAGGGCAGCGCGATGTCGCCGAGACCCTCCGGGGGGACCTGCTCGTAATCGGGCTCGATCACGGCGCCGGCACCGACGCGGCCCATGATCGGCGCGAGATTGAGCTCGAGATATTCCATGATCGGAATGATTTCCGAGGCCTTCACCAGGCGTTCGCCGCCGAGGATCTCCGAGACCGCGCCGGGCCGCACGCCCATGGCCGCCGCGAGGCCGCCCTTGCTCTTGCCTGTCTTTTCCAGGCCCCGCTCGATCATTGCAACGTCCAACATGGTGATTCCCTCGATTACCCATCGTCTCGCTCTTGTAATCCGAAATTCGGAATTATTGCAATTATGAATATCAGAATTATCGCTTGACTTGTGCTTCGGAATACCGGAATGTCTGTTTCGCCCCGGTCGTGCGATCGGAGGAGACGCATCACAGGACAGCAGCATGGAACCGGGCCATTGGCCGTCGGAGCACTCCGACGCGCTTCGCGACTATTTTCTCAAAGGCATGTCTTATGCGGAAATCGGAAGGCAGATTAACGCAAGGTTTGGAACGGCTTACACGCGCAATGCGGTGATCGGCCGCGCCAAGCGGCTCGGGCTCGTCATGCCGGAATGGATCGTGAGCCCATCGGTCGCGCCATATTTGCCGGGTGAGGCCCCGGTTTCGCCGCGCCGCGCGGTGCTACCGAATCTGAACGTGCCGCCGAAGTCCGCAATGAAGCCTGCGGTGCGGGTGAAGCTGCGCTGCGTCGGCGTTCAGCCGCGCCTGATCCAACTGGTGGACCTCGATCCGGCCGACTGCCGCTATCCCTATGGCGGCGACAAGGACGGGGAGGAGATCGCCTTCTGCGGCCATCCGCGCCAGCCGGGCTCCAGCTATTGCGCCCCGCATGCGGGCCTGACGCGTCGCTCCGGGGCTGCGTCCGCCCGTGTCCCCGGTCCCGTCGTGCTGAAGCTGGTCTTCGCGGCCTGAACTCTCACCCGTTTCATCGTCGATTTCGCAAGGAGTATCCAAGTGGCTCGTGTCCGACGCAACAAGTCCTACAAATTGGCGCAGATCCACGACCGGCGGTCCCGCGACGTGCCATTCAATGCCGAAGTGGCGGAGGTCGAGGTCGACAATCCGCTGGCGCTCGATGCTGGTGAGAAGATCGTGGCGATCCGGTCGATCCGTGGCGATCCGCTGGGACGGCTGCATGCACACCACCAGATCGATGAGGCGCAATTTCTCGGCGGGCGCGCCTTCCAGAACGATTGGGAGAGAGCGGAGCGGGGCCCTCAGGCGATGGACCCGACCCGCGAATATGTCGATGGCGCGCGCACGCGCGAGCCGGTCACCGAGAGCCAGCGCCAGGCGGTGCTGCGGCTGAACCAGGTCGAGCGCGAACTCGGGACCGACGGCGCTGCGCTGGTGCACGACGTGCTGGTGCTGGGCCTGACCATGGATCAGATCGGGCAGCGTCGTGCTGTCCGTACGCAGCGCTGGAACGACTATTTTGCGCGACGCTTTCGCGAGTGCCTCGACCGGCTGGCGCTGATCTACGGTTTTGCGACGGAAACGGGGACACGGCAGGCAGGGCGGCGCAGATGACAACGGCACGCCTGCGGCTTGGGCCGCGGGCGCGCCAGTTTGCCGCTCACGGATGCGGGACGATCTGGTAGGGCGTCGAATAGGGTTCGAC
Organism: Bradyrhizobium sp. CCBAU 25360; assembly: GCF_028128695.1. Taxonomy (NCBI): domain Bacteria; kingdom Pseudomonadati; phylum Pseudomonadota; class Alphaproteobacteria; order Hyphomicrobiales; family Nitrobacteraceae; genus Bradyrhizobium; species Bradyrhizobium sp. CCBAU 25360. The sequence continues at coordinate 371,021 of NZ_LBJA01000001.1, read as the reverse complement.
GCGGAGCGAGGCGTTGGCCAAAAGCCCGATCCTGGCGGTCGGCGCCTGCTGCAATTCACCGTTCGGGCCGCGATGCACGTTATATTGCCAGACCGTGAGATCGCCCTTCTGCGCCAGCGCGTGCGCAACCGCGCTCGCATCATTGCCGCCGAGCGCCTGAAGCTCCTCCGCCGACAACCCGACGACGATCTCGTCCTTGATGGTGACGATCTTGAACAGGTTCATCTTGGTCTCCTGCGCCCATGCGCCTTGTATCGAGAGGGTGAAAAGCGCGACCGCGGCGCCCTTGATGAGATCGCAGCGAGAAAGCATGCCGTCGTCCTTTGGTGCTGAGGCGCGCCCGAATCGAAGAGTTTTCAGCCATGGCGCCCGTTGTCTGCGTGGCCGTGTCGCAACGGCTTGGTCGTTCGTTCATGGACAACGGTTCACCGGCGGAAACATATCCGGCTTGCGAGATCGATCGTTATTCTGCCGTTAATACAACCGCCGAGGTCGCACTCAACAATTACGTGTAGGCACTGAGAAGGGCTCATTCGCAGCCGAATGTCCGTTCATATCGGAAACAAGCAGAAACGTTGTGCCGATCGACGGCGATTGGAGCTGCGTGCGTGATTGATGACGCTTCTTGACGCAGGTGGGTGACGGCGGTCGATATACCTGTTATCCGGAATTGCCGTGGTGCGATGCAGACGAAGCATCGCTTTAGGCACTGTTGGGCTTGCCGGACGGGTTGTTCCTTGACATAATTGCAACCAAATGGTTGAGCCGGTCGTTTGGACATGTCATTCGGCGTGCCAACCCGCCGGGGCCACCCGGCCGAGAGTTCGTCGCCATGGGTCCTGTATGGCGTCTTGTTATGGCGTTCGGTTCTTGAGCGGGTCACCAAGCCGATGCTTGTCATAGGTGCGAGATGAAAAACCTCAATTTCGCGGCTGAACTGCACCTCAAGCTCGGCGCGCCGGCGAGCGGCACGGTCGAAAGCCTGCGCCTGCTCCGCGCGTTCCTGAAGCTCGCGCCTCGACAGCGTTTCGAGGTCATCAAGCTGGTCGAAGACCTCGCCACCGAAGAAATTCTGCCCGAGCACCCCTTGTCCTGAGCCCGGCCGAGCGCCGGCCTTACGCCGTCTCTCTCGTTTTCCCGTTCGTTTTCCCGCCGGAGCCGGACCGCCGGCGACGTTTCCACGCGGGCTGGCCGCTGGAAGGCGATCCGGCAAGTGTGGTATTCAATTGGGAAAACGGGAGGAGTGCGACCATGATCGAACCGAAGCTCGAAGTTCCGGCCGAACTGCGCGACCTGGCCGAGAAGACAATTGATCAGGCGGAGAAGGCATTCGGCATGTTTTTCGACGCCGCCACCAAATCGATGTCGTCCGTTCCAGGACCGGGGACGGAGGTGTCGAAGCAGGCGCTGGTTTTCACTGAGCAGAACATGAAGTCGGCCTTCGAGCATGCGCGCAAGCTGGTTCATGCCACCGACCTTCAGGAAGCGATGCGAATCCAGTCCGATTTCCTGCGCAGCCAATTCACCAGCGCCGGAGATCACATGCGCCAGATGACCGGCAGTCTCATGCAACAGGGCAAAGGGAAGTCCTGATTCTCTGCGCGCGCAGCATGCCCACAATAGAACTTGCGCGGCGCGGCGATCCGAACCTCGATGCCGGCTCAGATCTATGACGGGCCACCGAATGACCACATTCGCCGTCTGTCGTCCTTCTGCTGATCCCTGCCGGTCCTCCGGCGGGGATTTGCATGTGTGGCGAGCGTCGTGCTCGGCGTGCCACTAGCGCAGCGAAGCGATGTAGGCCGCGATGTCGCCGGCTTCGGTTCGGCTCAGGGGAAAATTCGGCATCTTCGGGTGGGGATCAAGCAGGAAGAAGGCGAGCCTCTCCGGACTGAAGTCCGGCCTGCGCGCGACGGAGGCAAAGGAGGGGACGTCAGCGCTCGCCTGGGTTTGGCCGTTCGCGACGACATGGCAGCTTGCGCACCAGCGTTTGGCGAGGTCCGCACCGTGTTCGGCATTGGCCGCGAGACCCGACGATGTGCCGAAGCTCGAGGTTACGGCAAGCAGCAGGCAAATTCGTCTCAAATGCTGGTGCATAGGGTAACTTTCATACATCGATTAGCGGCCGCCATGCTTATCCGCAGCACGATCCCGGAAATTGCGAGAGATCAATCCGGGCGATGATCGACCGCAGCAGCTTGCGGGCCGAACGATAGAGATGCCGTAGGAAAGCCGGCATCCTCGCCGCGGGCAGGCCAAGACTTCTCGTGAGACTTCTCGTATCGAGATTTCTCGTATCCAGACTTTCAATGTAGTGCGACACGTGTCTCTCCGAGGCTATATCGCCCTTTTATCCCGGCGCCTCGGAGCCGCCTTGATCTGCCGCAAAGCGTTCCGGGCTAATAGTCGCCCGGATTCATGATCATCGGGGTTTTCGTATCAGCCGGCGCAAGCGCGCTGCTGGCGCTGTCGCGCAGGAAACGGTCGAGCGTTTCCTGGATCTTCTCCTTGACCGAGTTGGGACCGCGATCGCTCATTTCCGTGTGCTGCGCGCCAGTGTGGACGATGTCGATACCGCGCGCCTTGGCTTCTTCCGGCGTCGGCAGCACGCCGGGATCGGTCAGGAAATGCGGATCCTTTGACCGGAACGACAGGATCTTCATGCCGTCGCTGACCACGAAGGGCACCCGCAGATTGTCGAGCGTGATCACCTTCGACACCAGCTCCGGGTGCTGATGGGCAACATACATGGAGACATCGCCGCCGTTGGAGTGACCGACGAGGGTGATGTGGTCGTAATCGACGTTTTCGTGCTGCTTCTTCAGCTTGTCCAGCGCGAACAGAATGTTGGCTTCGCAGCGGATATAGACCTCGCGCCGGCCGACATATTGCTGACCGACATGGGTCATCAGCGGCGGATCGCTCGGCAGGTCCTGCTGGATGCTGGCAACCAGATAGCCGCGCGCGGCAAGCACGTTGGCAAGGAAGGAGTATTCGGTGGCCTTGACGGTGTTGCCGTTGCTGATGATGGCGAGCGGGAGTTTCCAGAGGCCGAGATTCGCCTTGGTCTCGTAATCGCGCCGCACCGCCACGTCGACCGAGATCGGCCGCTGCCGCGAGGCGTCGAACAGCGCCAAAGTCTCATGGCGGATCGCGAACCGACTAACGACGAAATATTCCCCGACGCCGAGGACGCAGAGAAACGCCAGGATTGCAAACACCCTCTTCATGGTTTCATCTCAAATCACATTTGACTGAACATGGTCATTGGGAACTCCCGGATCGAGCGATCGTGAGCAGCTTACGGGATTAAATTTAGGCAAGTCTGTGAGCAAGCCCGCAAAAAGGACCGCGGGGTGGCTACGAACAGCCGGACTTGCCGCGTTCGGGGCAGAGCCGGAACGCGCTCGACAGGGTGAACAGGAAGCGGGGGCTGCGGCGCTCGTTGTCCGGTGCCCGGTAGCTCAAGGGCACCGCTACGCCGAGATCGGCCTGGATATCCTCTGGCAGGAAGAAGCGCACACCGGCCCCGGCCGATGCGAGCGACAGGCCGTCACTCAGGCGGTAACCGTCGTTCCAGACGGCGCCGGCGTCGCCAAAGGCGTAGAGCTGATAGCCGGTCCAGTAGCGGAAATTGAGCTTCTGGTCGAAGCGCAGTTCGAGCGAGCCGGCAAGGCCGTTGTCGCCGCTGATCTCGGCTGCGCCATAGCCCCGGCCGAAGGCCACGCCGCCGAGATAGAATTGCTGCGAGGTGAACAGTGGCCGCGATGCGGTCTGGCTCGCCGCGGAGAGCCTGAGCGACCAGGTATCGTTGAGCGTCTGGTAGCGCGTGAACCAGAGGTTCAGCACCGAGAAGTTCGAAGATGCGCCGTCGCGCGACAACAGGTCGTCGTCGAAATGCGAGGCGCCGAAGATGTCGAGGCCCTGGCGGTAGGTCAGCGTCGCAAGATTGGTGCCACCGAAGCGATCCTGCAGCCGGTAGTCGGCGGTCAGGCTCGCGGTCCTGATATGGTCGTTGTACCAGGGACCATAACGGTCGTGCTCGGACACATTGCTGAAGGTCGTCGCCGCAGTCAGCGTGAGCGTGGAGGATTGCGATTGCAGCGGGACGACGCTGGCGCGCAGCTCGAACGCCTCGGTCGTCGTGATATCGCTGTCGAGGCGGCGGGCATCGCCCGGCCGGACCGCGCTGTACAGGGCGGAAGCGCCGAGGCGCACGCCGTCGACGCCGACGGGCGTGTCGTAGGACAGCCGCGCAAAGCCGAGCTGGCGAGGATCGTTGGCAATCGTCGACAGGTTGACTGCCAGCGTGTCGCCGGGCGTGAGGTAGGAGTTGAACGCGCCGGTGGCGTAGCTCTGCCACGGGCCAACGGAAGATGATCCGAGATTGTCCAGACCGAACGAGGAGAAGGCGTGCCAGGTCTTCAAAACGACTGTGAGACGGAAGCGGCCGGTCGTGCCACCGATCTCCTCCAGCGCGGTATCGGTGATTCGGACGCCCGGCCTGCCGTTGATGAGGAAGAGCTGGCGTTCGAGTGTTGCAAGGCGCGACGGCTGCTCGGCCAGAACCGGCCCGAGCATCGGCCTTACGCCGAACTGCTCGGCGCCGTCGCCTTTCAGCTCGGCCTGTACGATGGCGCCTTCGATCACCTGGATCCGTACCCGGCCGTCGGCAATGTCCTGCGGCGGCACGATGGCCCGGCTCAGATGGAACCCCTCGGCGCGGTAGAGATCGCTGATCGCGCCGGCGATCGCGGCGAGATCCGCCTGCGAGACCTGCTTGCCGAGATAGGGCTGATAGATCGCGGCGATCCGATCTTGGGATACGGTGTGTGCGCCGCTGACGTTGACGCCGCGCAGCACGAATTGCGGTTTGGTATCGCCGCCGGTGTTGGGCTGTCCGACACTCGGAAGCCGGACCGGAGGCTGGCTCAGCGATTCCCGCTCGGTTTGGTTATCGAAATATTTCTCGGGCTGGCGCGGATCGAAACCCGGCTGGTTCGCCTGTTGTGCGAACGCCTGGGAAATTCCCGCAAAGATCGGTACCACCATCACCAGCGCGGTAATGAGATGCCGCTGCTCAACGCACGTCGCGAATCTCTCTCCGTAGTTTGACGGAGACTTTGCGATGGGGCGGTAAGGGTTCGTTATCCGCATGATTTTTCATAGTTTTTTATGGTCAATGATTGGTTAATGCTGCCACTGCACGGGCCGCTTCCCGCTAATCCTCTCTTGAGTGATTTCCGGATACCCCTCAGCTCCGGCTGTAACGCGGACTGAGGATCGTGATGCTTGGCAGAATTGGAATGCGGTGTGCCCTCGTGGCGGCGCTGACCCTTGGAACGGCTTCCGCTGCGTTCGCCGCGGAGGATGGCGTCTGGTCGGTCAGCAAGGCCACCGGCGAGGTGTGGGTCGCGACCGACGGCGCGCAACAGGTCTCGCTGAACCAGGAAGCGACGCTCAAGCCTGGCAATACCATCCGCACCGGACGCAACGGCCGGGTGCTGCTCGTCCGCGGCGAGGAGACCATTCTGATCTCTCCCAACTCCGTGGTCGGCTTGCCCTCGGAGAAGAAGGAGGGGCTCTCGACCACCATCATCCAGCGGGCGGGATCGATCCTGCTCGAGGTCGAGAAGCGCAACGTCAAGCATTTCGAGGTCGAGACGCCCTATCTCGCCGCCGTGGTCAAGGGAACGCAGTTCAGCGTCACGGTGGGAGCTGGCAGCACCAAGGTCGGCGTGCTCCGCGGCCAGGTCGAAGTCTCCGACTTCAAGACGGGACAGATTGCCCAGGTCATGCCGGGACAAGCGGCCACCGTGTTTGAGCACGGCAAGCCTGGTCTCAGCTTGAGCGGCGCAGGGACGTTCAATCCGATCGAGCATGGCAAGCCGCGCGCCTCGACGATCGAGCGTGTCCCCGTCCCGAAATCGGGCCTGTCGGCGCCGCGCAATGCCGCGAGCGGCCATGCGATCCATGCGCTCGGTCCGATCGACAAGGGGGCCAAGGCGGCTGGCGTGCCGAAGCCGTCGCATCAGGCGGCTGGAGGTCATGTTTCCAAGGCCGGCGTCGTGCGCATCTCGAGCTCGCTCGGCGAGGTCAGGCTGAATGTCCACAAGGTCACGAATGGGCTCGCCCACGACGCGGTTGCTCCCGGACAGGTGCGCAACGCGAACGCCAGCGCCGGTCCTGACACGGTGTGGAGCGACGGCAAATCCAATACGCCGGCATCCAACAGCTCCGTCCAGACTGCGGCAACGACGAGCGGTGCGGCAGCTGCTGGCAGCAGCGCCTCGGCTGCGAGTGCGGCGATCGCGGCAGCGGCAGCCGGTGCATCCAGCGACAGCCCCGGCGCCAACAACGCAAACTCCGGCGGCAACGGCAATTCCGGCAACAACGGCAACGGAAATAGCGGGAACAACGGCAACGGCAACCATGGTGCCACCGGCAACGGCAGGGGCAACAACGGCAACGGCAGTGGGAACGGCGGCGGCAACGGCCATGGCAATGCCTACGGCCACAACAGGCGCTGAGGCGGTTTCCCAGGGGATGAGGGGGCGCATCCGTTGAAGCGGGTGCGCGGGAGGATCGGGTGAAACGTTATCGGCCGCATATTCTCGTCGTGATCGCGCTTGCGATCGTGCTGTCCACGGGATGGCATGGTGCGCTTCGCAACGCGCTCACCGATCTGCGGTTCAGCTGGCAATCGCGTGCGGCCAGCGGCAATGTCGTCGTGGTGGCCATCGACGCACCGTCCATCGATCAGATCGGGGTGTGGCCGTGGCCGCGCCGGCTCCACGCGGAGCTGTTGCGCAGGCTCGAGGCGGCGGGCGCGGGGGACATCGCGTTCGACGTCGATTTCAGTACGCCGTCCGATCCGGCGTCCGACGAGGCCTTCGTCAAGGCGCTCCGCGATGTCGGCGGCTCGACGATCCTGCCGTCCTTCAAGCAGCCGACGCCGAATGGCGGCACGGCGCACATCAATCGCCCCCTGAAGGGTTTCAGCAACCAGTCGTGGCCGGCCGTCGTCAACGTCGCGGTCGAACCCGACGGGCTCGTTCGTCGTTATCCGTTCGGCGAGAAGCTCGGCGATGCCTTGATGCCGTCGATGGCCGTCGTGCTGGCCGGGCAGGATGCCAACCGGCGGCCGCCCTTCCTGATCGACTTCAGCCTTCGTGCAACCTCCATTCCGAGCGTCTCCTATGTCGACGCGCTGCGCGGCGATGCCGCGGCTCTCGACAAGGTGAGAGGCAAGAAGATCATCGTCGGCGCCACTGCGCTCGAGCTCGGTGACCGGTTCAGCGTTCCCAACGGCAGGATCGTCTCGGGGCCGGTCCTCCAGGCGCTGGCCGCAGAATCGATCCTCCAGGGCCGGATGCTGCACTGGACATCCGATATCGGCATGATCCTGGGTCTGGGCGTGATCTGCCTGCTGATGATGTATGCGTGGCGTCGCCTCGCGCCAGGAATTCGCGTCGCGGTCCTGATCGCCTCCGGGGTGGCTATCGAGCTGGTCGCGGCCCTCGTGCAGGCAAGATGGCCCCTCGTCATCGACACATCGCTATTTCACATCGCGATCGTCGCCTATCTGGCCGCGATTGCGCTGGACGAAATCGATTTCCGTAGTCTCCTGGGACGCATCGCCGAGAGCCGCTTTCACCGCATCGCGATGTCGCTTGGCGATGGTCTCGTCTGCACCGACGAGGATCACCGGATCACGGTCTGGAATCCCGGCGCGAGCACGATCTTCGGCTACGCGCCGGCGGAGATGATCGGCCGTCCGTTCGAAACGCTATGCGCCGTTCCGGTGGACGGCGATGCAAGGCCATCCATGCACGACGCCGCGCGCCAGGCGCTGCTGGTTCCGGGCGGGGCGGTCGTCGTCGAGTTCGAGGGCCGGCGCAAGAATGGCGAAACCTTCGCCGTCGAGGCGAGCTTCTCGGGCTGGCAGGGAACGGACGGCTTTCAGTACGGCGCGATCCTGCGCGACATCTCGGTCCGCAAGCGGGAAGCCGAACGCGTCAAATATCTTGCCGAACACGACGCGCTGACCGGTCTTGCCAATCGCAACACGCTGCATGCCGGACTGGCCGGCATGATTGCGAATGCAGAGCGACGGCCTCGCGAAGTCGCGTTGCTCGTCATCGGGCTCGACGGCTTCCAGGGCATCAACGATACGTTGGGGCATTCGGCGGGAGATCTGGTGCTGCAGGCGGTCGCCATTCGCCTGGAGGGTCAGGCCGGAGATCGGGCGATCGTCGCCCGGCTCGGCGGAGATGAATTCGCCATTGTGCGCGAAGCCGCAGATGGCGGTGAGCCGATCGTGAAGTTCGCCGAGCGGATCGCGCGTGCATTCGAAACGCCGCTTGCGACGGGCACGCGCCAGCATCGTGTCAGGATCAGCATCGGCGTCGCGGTCTACGGCGAAGGCGGACAGAGCGCCGACGAACTCCTCAGCAATGCTCATCTGGCGTTGAGCAAGGCCAAGATGACGCGGCGCGGCAGCCATGTGATCTTCGAGGCTGCGATCAGGCAGGAGCTGGAGAACCGGCTGACGCTGGAGAGCGAGTTGGCGCTTGCGGTGGATCGCGGCGAGTTCGAACTGTTCTACCAGCCCCAGGTTCGTCTGATCGACGGCAGCCTTATCGGGGCCGAAGCGCTGATCCGTTGGCGGCATCCGGTGCGTGGCTACGTCTCGCCCGGAGAATTCATGCCGGTGGTCAACACCTCGGCACTGTCAGAGCGGATCGCGAACTGGGTGATGGAGACCGCCTGCCGTCAGGCGCGTGACTGGGAAATATCCGGCAACGGCGTGCGTGTTGCGATCAACCTGTCGCCCTCGCAGCTTCACTCCGGCGATCTCGCGCATTCGGTTGCGGCGTTGCTCGAAGCGACGGGGCTTACCCCGTCACTGCTCGAAATCGAGGTGACCGAAGACATCCTGATCCAGGACGAACGCCGCGTGCTCGACATGTTCAAGCGAATTCAGGAGCTCGGGGTGCGCGTCCTGTTCGACGATTTCGGCACCGGTTATGCGAGCCTCAGCTATCTGAAGAAGTTTCCGCTCGACGGGCTCAAGATCGACCGCTCGTTCGTGCTCGATCTGCTCGCCGATTCCGACGATGCCGCGATCGTCGGTTCGACCATCGGCCTCAGCAAGCAGCTCGGCCTCACGGTCGTGGCGGAAGGCATCGAGAACCGCGCGACTGCCGACTTCCTGGTCAGCATGGGATGCGCGGAGGGACAGGGTTATTTCTTCGGCCGTCCGATGCCGGCCGAGGCGTTCGAAAAGCAATTCCTGGCAACCGAACTCGACGCGGCCAGCGCTGCCTGAGCAGGCGGCTTCTATCGCCGCCGCGCGACCGCGACCCCGAAGAGGAAAGCGACGAACAGGCTCGCAAGCGGCGCCTCGCGCGTGATCGCTGCGACCGTCGCGAGTGCCCCGCCGGGCTTGCGCGATTCCTCGACTGCGGAGGTCAGACGATCGACCGCTGCGTGCAGGCCTCCGGCGACTTCACCCACCGTGCGGGAGACGTCCGCCGCGGTATCGATGGCACGTTCGGCCATGCCGGGTTGCGAGGTGGATTCCGGTATCTCCGTGCTCAACTGCGCGACCTCCAGACCTGACGATGGGCCGGCACCTTTGGCTATCCGCGCGAGCGCTCGTTCTGAACAGCGGGTCTTGATGACCTTTGGCTATCCGCGACAGGCGCCGTGGTTTACGGCGGGTGCCGGCCTTGGATGGGCAATTCAGCGCGCGGGATTTTGTTCCGAACGATAGGACGTCCACGGCGGACCTACCCCGGGAAACGACGGGTGCGAATCTCTGTTAGGCTGGCGGTGGCTCGTTGATGTCAGGAGACAGCCGTGACCGATCGGACCGTGACGGATCGAGGCCGGCGCATCGCCTTGCTCGGCGCTCCCATCGACATGGGGGCTTCGCAGCGCGGCACCTTGATGGGCCCCGCGGCGCTGCGCACCGCAGGCCTTGCGACACTGCTCGAAAGCCTGGATTTCGAGGTCGTCGACTACGGCGATCTTTCCGTGGCCGAAGTCGGGGACCTCACCGACAGGCCGCCGGAAAGGGCCAATCACTACCGCGAGATCCAGCGCTGGACGCGCGTTCTGAGCCAACGAGGCCATGAGATCGCGAGAACCGGCGCGCTGCCGATCTTTCTCGGCGGCGATCACACACTGTCCATGGGTTCGGTCAATGCCATGGCGCGTCATTGGCAGGAGCGTGGACGCGAGCTGTTCGTGCTCTGGCTCGATGCCCATGCCGACTACAACACGCCGCAGACGACGATCACGGCGAACATGCACGGCATGTCGGCCGCGTTCCTGTGTGGTGAGCCCGGCCTCGAGGGCCTGCTCGGCGACGATCCGCGCGCTTCGATCACCCCTGACAGGCTCGATTTGTTCGGTGCGCGCTCGATCGACAAGCTCGAGAACGAATTGATGCGCGCGCGCCGGATCAGGGTCGTCGACATGCGTCAGATCGACGAGTTCGGCGTCGCCGTCTTGATCCGGCGCGTCATCGAGCGGGTCAAGGCGAGCAACGGCGTGCTGCATGTCAGCTTCGACGTCGATTTCCTCGACCCGTGCGTGGCGCCGGGCGTCGGCACCACGGTGCCGGGTGGAGCGACCTATCGCGAGGCACACCTGATCATGGAGCTGTTGCACGATTCCGGCGTGGTGGGATCGGTCGACATCGTCGAACTCAATCCGTTCCTGGACGAGCGCGGCCGGACCGCGCGCACGGCGGTCGAACTGATCGGCAGCCTGTTCGGCCAGCAGATCACCGACCGACCGACGCCGAGCAACGCGATCGCTCCGGGCGAGTGATGCCGTCGCCTTCAAAATTAGGCAGGAACATTCCCACGGTTGCCAAGTTTTCCCGATGCCCTTCCCCAAGGGCGACCCCGTATGGCCTCAGCTCGAACGCCCCCGATATCCCCGCGAGCTGGGGCCTTTTTTCTGCTCCGGCAGATTGGATATCGATGGTGCACGCAGGTCTCTCTCGTTCGGGGCGCTTCAGTATGTTCGTCAGAGAGATCGGCTGGTGACCCGGCCGGAACTTTGCCGACATAACACCGTTCCCGATGTGCGGGCGCGAACGTAGGCGGACACCATGAAATGGATGCTTGTGGTCCTCGTGGGTGGCGTCGCCCCCGTCAATACCGATCTCGTATTCGACAAGTTCAGTGACTGCCTGTCCGCCGAAGCGCAAATGCGACAGCACTACTCCGATGCGTTCGATGCCTGGGACCGTGTGGCCGCCGCAAGAATCGACCGGCGTAGCGACTACAGGAAGGCCCGCGATCTCGAGGCGAAAAAACTGCTGAGCAACGTGGGCACCTGTGTGCCACACGGCGGGGGAGATTCTGTTGCGCCGGCGGAGCAGCCCAAGCCGCCCGCCGCACCTTCGCAGCAACCCGCTGCGCCGCCGCAGCCGACACCGCGACCTTAGCGAACGCCGCGCGGGCCCTTCGGCCAAATTGGGTCCTGCGACGTCGGGAAAAAGTGGCAACATCTTTGGAACCTTGTCATCGGTCCCTGGGTTCTCGCAAGCCGCATCCTGCGGTGAGGAGATACCCATGAAGAAGCTGATGCTGACGTGCGCGGCTGCTGCGCTGATCTCGACCGGCGCGCTGGCGCAGTCGACCGTCGTCACCACCACCGGCACCGGCCATGCCGCCGCCGTGCAGATCGAGCCGGAATACCGCACAAAGATTCGTACCTACGTGACCGAACACAAGGTGCGCCCGGTGCAGACCCGAGAGAAAATCGTGGTCGGCCAGCCGGTGCCGCGCGAGGTCGAGCTCGAGGCCGTGCCCGCCGATTGGGGCCCCTCGCTCACCAGGTACCGTTACGTCTACTCGGGCGAACGCGTGATGCTGGTCGATCCGTCGACGCGCACGGTCGTCCAAGAGATCGACTAAGTCCCGGGAGGCGGGTCGCTGAGCAGGCGGCCCGCCTCCCGCCAGCCCGGCCCCGCCCAATACCTCACCCTTATTCTTGTTTCTTATTCTTGTTTGCGAGCGGTCATGCCGATCATTCGATATTTCGTCTTCGTCGGCGGGCTCCTGCTGACCTTGCTGTTCGCTGCCGACCGGTACTTGCCGGCTCCCGGCGAGCCTGCAGCGATGGCAGATCCTGACAGAACCATCATCCGGATCACGTCGGCAAGAAGATTACCGGAGAAGATCGTATTCGATACGCGTCTGAGCGCCGATGTGTTCGATACGCGTCTGAGCGCCGATGTGCCGAAGATCGCCCAGGCAGATCCAACTCCTGAAGAACCTCGGCAGCAAATGCGTGAAGCCATGGCCGCCATGCCTGCAGCACCGTTCGACCAGATTAAGAAAGAACCGCCCGCGCGAATCTCCGCAGAGGCCCGTCCGCATCCGAAGCGCTCGGCCAAATCATCGAAAAGGGCATCCGAGCGACGGCTTGCCTTCGAGCGGCACGACCCGTTGTCCGGCGGATGGTGGTGAGCGGAAAACTTCGCAAGTGATGTAAAGGAAAAGGCCGCGCCCATAATGGCGGTGGTGCCGATGCCAGTGGCGCCGAACGACCGGATAAGATCCGCCGTAATAGGCGTAGGCGGGGCGCGCGATGCGGCGATAGCGATAGCCGCAGGAAACAGGCGCTGTGAGCCGCCGCCCGAGTGCCCAACCGGGAACAAGTGGAACATTCACGCGTTGGCGGGCGGCATCCATCTGGATGCTGGTTCACTGGAGGAGACGATCGATGAAGACTATTTTTGCCGCAGCTCTGATCACCAGCACTCTGATCAGCGGCGCTGCGTTGGCGCAATCCACCCCGCCTGCTGATCGAGCGGCTCCGGCGGCCGCCGCACAGCCGGCCGATAAGATGATGCTGAAGGACAATTGGCGCGCTTCGAAGCTCATGGGCCTGAACGTCTATAACGAAGCCAACGAGAAGCTCGGCGACATCAACGAACTGCTCGTCGACAAGAGCGGCAAGATCAGCGCAGTGGTGATCGGCGTCGGCGGCTTCCTGGGAATGGGCGAGCACGATATCGCCGTTTCGATGGACAAGCTGAAGTTCGTCGAAGAGCCGGTCCGGACCAGCTCGACCGGCACTTCGACCACCTCCCGCGAGACGACGACCGGCGCGGCTTCGACCAACGCCACGAGCCGCAACACCAACGATTGGGTCCCCGATCACGCCGTCATGAGCGGGAACAAGGAGCAGTTGAAGGCGCTCCCGCAGTTCAAATATTCGGACTACAACTGACAGGACGAACGTTATCGAGATCGAGGGCCTCCATTTGGAGGCCCTTTTCATTTGGCCCACACCGGAGCCGCTTGCAGCGGTGCTTCACACTCAGCCACGTGTATTGAAGCTATTCACTCGGTTCGGCAATGCGGTGCCGGGCCGGGTCGATTTCCCGACCGCAGGATCGTGGCCTCTGCAGGCTGGAACCGCCCGTCCCGAAGGAGGCGGGGAACCGGGAGGGGCGCCATTGAATTAACCCTGCATGAGGACAACAGCGGATCTTTCGATGACAAACACTCGTTTCGCGAGCTCCATCTCTGCCGCCCTCCGCCATCCCGGTGTGATCGCGCTGATCGTGGCTGGCGTGACGATTGCGGCAATGCTGATTGTCGATCACGGCCCCTGGAGCCGCGCCAAGACCCAGCCGGCCCATATTGCGATGTATGCGACCACGGGAGAAGCGGCACGGGCCGCCGGTGCCGCGGTGCTCCCGACCAACCCGAAATCACCGATCGAGCCGTCACGGCCGGGACCCAAGACGTCGCCGACCGTCAACCCCGTGACGCCGTAGCTTCGCTGCTCACGATGAGTGGAGCCGCCTCGCAGATCTCGGCGGCGTTGTCGCCGCTCTAACCTCAGCCGATCACCGACGAGCCGAGCAAGGCGAGCACGGCCAGCGCCATCAGCGCGGTGCCGAGCCAGCCCAGCGCGATCAGCCATGACCGGGCCCTGAAGCGGCCCATGATCGCGCGGCTCGAAACGATCAGCATCATCATCGCCATGATGGGCACAGCGACGATGCCGTTCAGCACTGCGCTCCACACCAGCATGTGGATGGAGTCGATGCCCGTGAAGCCGAGGCCGAAGCCGATGATGGTTGCCGCGGCGATGATGGTGTAGAAGCCGGCGGCTTCGTCGGGCTTGGCCTCCAGCGTGGCACGCCAGCCGAAGATCTCCGCGACGCCGTAGGCGGCCGAGCCCGCCAGCACCGGGATCGCGAGCAGGCCCGTGCCGATGATGCCGATCGCGAACAGCGCGAAGGTGAAATCGCCGGCCAGCGGCCGCAGCGCTTCGGCCGCCTCCGTTGCCGAATTGATCTTGGTGACGCCGTTGGCATGCAGGACCGACGCGGTGGTGAGGATGATGAAGAAGGCGATGCCGTTGGACAGCAGCATGCCCGACAAGGTGTCGATCTTGATGCGGTCGAGCTCGTGGGTGCCTCCGCGCTTGAGCTCGCGCAACGGCTTGTCGCGCTCGCCCTGATTCATCTCCTCGACCTCCTGCGAGGCCTGCCAGAAGAACAGATAGGGGCTGATGGTGGTGCCGAGCACGGCCACGACCATCATCAGATAATCGGCGCTGACATCGGCCTTGGGCCACACCGCGGCGAGCAGCGCCGTGCTCCACGGGATCTTGACGGTGAAGGCGGTCGCGACATAGGCGAACAGCGCCAAGGTGAGGAATTTCAGCACCGGCGAATAGCGGCGATAGGGCAGGAACACCTGGAGCAGGGTCGAGCCCGCCGCGAAGATCAGCGCGTGCTCGTGGTTGAGGCCGCCGATGACGAGCGAGAGCGCCTCGGCCATCGCGGCGATGTCGGCGGCGATGTTGAACGTGTTGGCGGCAACGAGCATGGCGACCAGGCTCAGCACCGCCCAGCGCGGCGCGAGCTTCATGACGTTGGCGGCAAGTCCCTTGCCGGTGACCCGGCCGATCTGCGCGCTGACGAGCTGGATCGCGATCATGAACGGTGTGGTCAGAAATACCGTCCATAGCAGCCCGTAGCCGAATTGCGCGCCGGCTTGCGAATAGGTGGCGATGCCCGAGGGATCGTCGTCGGCAGCTCCGGTGATGAGGCCCGGCCCCAGCCTTTGCAGCAACGTCGGCGCGGATTTCGTCGGCGTGAGAGCGCGGTCGCTCATGAACGGGGTCCTCGTCGGGGCAGATGCTTTCACAGCAAATGCTAATCAGGGAACGAAAGTTCCTCGCCGCGCAGGCGTCCTATCTATTTCTGATAATGCTAAATCGACTTGACTGTCGGGCAAAACAGGTATAGATTGCCATCATCGCAAAAATTCCCGCAGCCCAAATTCTCGCAAGCTCAAGTCAGTCCGCGAGGCTGCTTGCCGCCGGCGGCGGGCCTTTGAACGTTGGGGATGAAGGACGTCCGTCGCGCTACTTGACGCTAACGAACATGCCCCAGGCAGCGGCCAGTGCGGCGCCGGAAAAGACGATCAGCGGATTATCGCAGAATGCGCTGCCATAGCTGCACATGGTGACGCCGAACGAGCCGATCTCGTGATGGCTCGCGGAGTAGAACAATCCCGACAGTACCAGCAATGCAGCGGCGACGTAGTACATGGCAATCTCTCCGACGCTTTCCCGATTGCATTCGCGCAAGCACATGTCCCAGCATGGCGCGAAGAGATTTCATTTCGCCAAATCCGCTTTGCTGCATTTGAGTTAAAGTTTGATCTGTCGGGCAAAGCATCCGCAGGATGATAGAATCGGGACGTGATAGCGCTGCGCTGACGGCGCATTCCCATCAAAAAAGGCCCCGCGTCGCGGGGCCTTTGTCGTGGCGGGTGTGGGATGGCCTATCGCCGCGTGCCCACGCCGTAGAGCTCGCGCTCGCGGCCGATGTCCTCGGGAGACAATGGCGGGCTTGCGGCATCGAAGTCGCTCCAGCCGGCTTTCTGCCAGGCCGCGCTGCGATCCTGCAGGTTCACTGACTTCTCGTGGAGAAGCGCATCGAGGCGCGCGCGGTCCTGGTCGGGCACCCTCGCGGACACCAGCGTGCCGCCGCGGCGAATGCCCTCGGCATAACGCGAGGCATCTTCCTTGGAGACGCCGGCCTGCGTCAGGGCGCCGACGATGCCGCCGGTGGCCGCGCCGGCAGCGGCGCCGACGGCGGTCGAGGCGAGCCAGCCCGCCGCGACGACCGGTCCGAGGCCGGGGATCGCCAGCAGGCCGAGGCCTGCGAGCAGGCCCGCCGCGCCGCCGAGGCCGGCGCCGATGCCGGCTCCGGTCCCGGCGCCTTCAGCGCGATCGTCGACGCCGTCGCGATCGCGGTCGACCTTACCGGACCGCGAGCCGTACCAATTGTCCGAATTGTTGGCGACGATGCTGATATCGGAATGCGCCACGCCGGCGCCTTCGAGCCGGGTCACTGCGCGTTCGGCATCGGAGTAATTGTCGTAAAGACGTGAGATGGTGACGGTCATTGTGAGGTCTCCTGGCGATTGCTTGTTACTTGGTGGGGTTCACGTTGCCCTGGAAGTCCAGGCTGACGTCGGTTTTGGTGCCGGCCTTGTCGGCCTTGCCGCGCCAGACGCCCTCGTTGTCCTTTTGCAGGCCGGAGACGTTGGAATATCCCGCTTCTTCGATCTTCGATTTTGCCTGTCCCTCGGTGAAGCTGTTGCGGCCGGCGACCGGCTTGTTCGAGTTGTTCTGGTCCGAGCTGTTGACGGCGTTGTTGCCCGGCCCGCTCTGGGCAGGCTGTGGCTGCGCGCCAGCGGGTACCGCTCCGAGCAGCAACATGGTCGTGGCAAGTAGAGTGAGACGTCGCATTTTTTTGTCCTCCAGCAGGTGAATGTGCCGGCGACAACAAGTGAGATTCGAATTGGTTGCTTACGTTTGAAGCTGCCGAGTGCCGCAGCCTGTCTCGCGCCAAAACGCGCGGGTGCATCGAACCAGTTTAGGAACGTCTGCCGGTTTGTCCCGTTTATGCGCGCCTTGCGGATGCCGTTGGCAGATTTATTCCAGCCGACGCATCAATTGATACGGCACGAAGGCGCGAGGGGCGGATGATGGCCGGAGCGCGCGCGTTGAGTTGGCGCGCTGGCGGCCCCGGCATTTTCGCTCCCCACGTCCAGCCCCGGAGGTGCCTGGGGTC
Organism: Bradyrhizobium sp. CCBAU 25360; assembly: GCF_028128695.1. Classification (NCBI taxonomy): domain Bacteria; kingdom Pseudomonadati; phylum Pseudomonadota; class Alphaproteobacteria; order Hyphomicrobiales; family Nitrobacteraceae; genus Bradyrhizobium; species Bradyrhizobium sp. CCBAU 25360. The sequence continues at coordinate 353,884 of NZ_LBJA01000001.1, read as the reverse complement.
GCTCCCGTGCTGCTCGGCTGGTTTTCGATTTCGGAACTTCAACTGCGCCGGTCCATTGTCGCCGGTATCATTGAACAGGCGAGACAGCTCCCATCATGCAATCCCGCTACCCGCTGTTGAAGAAATGGACGGCGCAAGACCACGAGCGATTGAAGGCATTGGCCGCAGCAGGCCGGCGGCCGGACGAGATTGCGAGCGAGCTCGATCGAAGCGAAGCGGCGGTGAGGGTGCGTGCCTGGCAGCACGGCATCGCCTTGCGGCTTGTCATTCAGAGGCGCAAGCCGTTGAAAACGGCTGGTTCGAAGGCCCGCATGTGAGCGAGGCGATCTACCCGGATGCGTCGAAGCTCAGGATCCACTCACGACGCCGCCCTGCGCAAGATAGGAGATGACCGTACCGTCCGCCGACGGCTGGAAGTTGTCGAGGGTTGCTTCCGAGACGGTCGAGCATCGCGTTGTCGCAGGCTCGTCGCGCGTGCCGAACAACGGCACGCGGAAGTCATTGGGAAAGCGGCCGCGTCACTTCGACGATGGTGCGTCGGCTTGCGTCCTGGCGGGCTCCCAAGGCGCGGGAAGGATGACGCGGATCGGACGCGCTTCAGTGGTGCCTTGACCAGCGGGCCGGGCTTGCTCCCTGGCAGGCTCGGCCGAAGCCACGGGCAGCAGTGCGACCAGCATGGCCAGCGAGGTCGTCACAAGTCTCACATCCAGCATCGAAGCCTCCGTTTCCGCGTCAACGCAGCCTGCGGGACTTGGTTCAGACGAATGCGGGAACAAGTGGTAATTTTGTAGGTTTGAAGAAGACAGATCCGGATGACCGGACTGCTGGAGGAGGACACGATGAACATCAAGACCATCATTGCCGCTGCCCTGTTGACGTCATTTGCGGCTCCCGCGTTCGCGCAGTCGTTCTACGTGGTGCAGGACGTCAAGACCAAGAAGTGCACGATCACCGAAGCGAAGCCGACGAGCACGGAAACCACCGTCGTCAGCGGCGACACCGTGTACAAGACCAGGACTGAAGCCGAGGCCGGCATGAAGACCGTCAAGGTCTGCACGTCGAACTGAGGAGAAGGACAGATGCCTGTACTTCTGCTTTGGGCCGTCCCGGCCGTGATCGTGATCGGTGGCGGCGTTTATCTGATTGGCCACATGCACTGAACCTTGATGCCGAGGGTGCCTGGCGCGCCCACGGCCCCTCTTGCGAGTGAAGTTGCGCAAGCGTCAAGCAAAGCCCGCGTGGAGCGATCCGCGCGGGCTGATTGTATATGAACCGCTCTCCGAGAGCCCCCGACCCGACGAAACACGGCTGAAACATTGCTGAAACCAGATCGTCCTGAACTCCGCGCCCGCTCGTGCCGACCAACGGAGCGAAGAGGAGAGACAATCATGATCCAGATCGGTTCGAAGGAAGAAGTCGCGTTCCTGCTGGCGCTGTTCGGCACCCACACCCAGCCGAAGCGGCCGAAGCCGAAATCGCAGCAAAGGTGAGAGGCTGAACCCATGCCAGGTTTGGCCGAATGCCAGAGCCTGCTCAGGCTACTGATCGCCAGGGGCGATCCCAAGTCCATCCCGCTCGCCAAAGGCGCCATCGATCAGTATCTGAACACGGCGCTGCTCAGCGCCCGCGGCCGCGGCCTGCGCGTGCTCCAGCGCGACGCACTCGACCAGCACGATGTGGCGGTCGGCGTGCAGCGCTCGTTCGCCGAGACGGTGGATGCCTATATCGAGCACAAGCTTGCGGAAGAGTAGGGCGCTGCGCAAGCAGGCATGGTCCGTGTCTTGCCGGATCGATCCTTGCCAGCGTTCCTTGGACGGTGTTCCCGGAACCCGTTGATCCCCAGCGAATTTTCGTCTTATTGGAAACCTTTGCCGTTCTCGGGCCTAATACGGCAAAGGATGCAACAATGCCGCGTTACTACTTCGACCTTCGCGACGACAACGGAATTGCCCTCGACGAGGAGGGGCTGGAATTGGCAAGCCCGCGCGCCGTTCGGGCCGAGGCCGCCAAGTCGCTTGCCGATATGGCACGCGATGCCGTCCTCTCGGCGCCGCCCACGGGCGGCAGGCAGACGATGGCGATCGACGTTCGCGACGCCAGCGGCCCCGTCATGCAGCTGACATTCTGGTTCGAGATCGAGACTCCGGCATCGCGATCGCAATCAGGCGATCATTGACGCGTCAACGACCTCGGCAGCGACTCTTCGGGATCCAGCACGGCGATCTTCCGGCCAAGCTGCCATACCTCGACCTTGCCGTGGCGTGTGAACTGCCGCGCGAAGCTGAGGGCGGAGGAATCCGACGGCGCCTCGAACGCTTCGGCGGAGCGGAAGATTCCGTTCTCGCCGATCAGATAAGCGCGATATTGCTGCATCATGTCGGTGCCCTCAGGCCGGGGGAGCGCAGCCAGGCCTCGATCTGCATGGCCGTTTCGTCCTGCCGGGCCCGGCGCAGCAGCATTTCGCGGCGGCGCCCCGGCGAGAGCGCGCGCGCTTCCTCGCGACAGCGCGTGGCTTCGTCGGCGAGTCTTTCGGTGAGAGTCTTGGTCTGTTTGAAACGACGGCGCGTCAGCATGGCGCTTCTCCCTGTTCGAGGAGGCGGGAGCGCGACTTGGCGTTCTCATCACCGATAAATGCCAAGGGCCTCGCGATGATGAGTGACCCTACGCCGCCGTCGGCGCCGAGTCTGTATCATTTGGTACGCTCGCAAATTAAATTTTCGGGAGAAAATTCAGACGCTTGAGCCACTTACTCAATTTGAGTGCGACACGAAACCCAGGTTCACTTTCGGACCAAAGCCGCCCCTCGGGTCGTTGCAAGACACCACCAAGGCTTGTTTCAAGGCTTTGTCTCAAGAAGCGCCTCCGAAGGAGCCGGCTGATGCGTTGCGGCGTGGCGTCCGCGCGCGGGCTCAGGCGCGAAGCGCAAGGTGCAGGAATTGGTTGAAGGCGCTCGCCTGGTAATCGGCGAACGCCTCGCCGTTGACGAAGCCGCGCTTGCGGTACAGCGCCAGCGCCGGCTCGAACGCCGGGCCGCTTCCGGTCTCCAGGCTCAGCCGGGTCAACCCGCGCGCTTCGGCCTCGCGCACGATGTGGTCCAGCAGCAGCGCCGCGACGCCGCGGCGCAGATGATGGGGGTGGGTCCGCATCGACTTCACCTCGGCGCCGCCGTCGCCCAGCTCTTTCAGCGCGCCGATCCCGACGACGTCGTCGCCCTCGCGCACCGACCACACGGTGACATCAGGTACCTGCAGCCCCGACAGGTCGAGCGCGAACACATGGCCCGGCGGCGAGTTCGCATGCATGCCGGCGAGATGCAGCGCGAGCAGGCGGCGGGTCGGTTCAGAGGTGAGATCGTCGGGGTGGATTGAGAACATGGGGGACCGTTTGGGAGCTATGTCGGCACTCGGATTGCGCCCGCACAATATGAAGCACAGAAGCGCTGGTTGACAACGTTCCCGTTTTGTTCTAGATTTCAAAATACTTCAACTGTTGGGCGAGCTAGGCAGAGGATCGCATCTCGTCCAAAAATTTCCGCGGGTCGTCGATGAGTAGCTCCCTTCTCGCTTTGGTCTTATTGAATAATCCGGTGACGCCGGACATGTCAGCGGTTGCAAAGGTCCTTCACGCCCGACATCCGGAGTTGGCAACGGAGACGATGGACGACGGGCGTGCTCAGCAGGCTCAAGCAGACTCGCCGCTCATTCGCTGCGGCAACGAGCTCGTCGCCGTCATGTCGATGCCGGCGCCCATCCCGGACGACGAGGGACTTTGGGCGCGCGCCGCCACGACATGGCCGGAGAGCAAGGCGGTGGCCCTCCGGCATCGAGGTCATGTGATCGTATCGATGCTCGGTAAGAGCGAACAGCCGCTGGTCGCCGCGCGCATCACGACCGCTGTCATCGGTGCGTTGATTGCGACGATGCCTGAGTGTTGCGGCGTGGTCTGGGCGGGCCGGGTCGCGCGGCCTGCCGATCTCTGGCGCGAAACGTCTCGCGATTCATTCGCACCATATCCTAATTACCCCTTTAGGCTATGGGTCGACATTCTTCCGTTCCGGACAGGCGCGAAGATCGCCGCGGTCACGATGGGACTGTCCGCCTTCGTCGGTCGTGAGATCGAGTTCGTGACCGGCAAGCTCACGCTTTCGGCGTTGTTCGACAAGGTGGCTGGGCTTGCCGTGTATCTGATCGAGCATGGCAGCGTGGTGAAGGACGGCGACACGATCGGCGCAAGTGCGAGCGAACGGATCCAGGTGCGTCACAGGAATTCCGACGCGTTTGGCGGGCTGCCGGTGTTTTACTGTGTGGATGAGTTCAAGCACTGATGTAGATGAGCGACTTACCATCGGTACTTGCCGCCAGATTCGTTGCCCGAGACCGAAGGTTTGACACGTCGGGCAAAACACATGCAGAATGGCATCATCGGAAGAGTCCGATAGCTCGCGGGAAGCCGCGGGCTTTTTTGTTGAGCAGTCGATCGTGGTCTCCGCCGCGCGTCATTGCGGGCACGCTTTTCAATGGGTTCAAGTCATGAGTGACGATAAAGCAATTTCTGCTGCAAAGCGGCCCAGAGCGCGAAAACGCCGCTTCTACGAAATGGGTCCCGATTTTAACGGAGGGCGACCGGGCTTTTGGGTTGCGGACGAGAGCGTCCTTCCCCCCCACAGAGTATATCGTCTGCCCGCTTCTACACCGCCCGTGCCTTACATGTTTGATAAATCCGATGGCAGTTTGCCCTATGACCTGGAGGTCTGCTTTCGCTGGTGGCTCGTTTCGGACCGGACAAAGGCTGTCTTCGAGCGGGTTGATCCGGAGGCATTTGTGTTTGTGCGGTGCGACGTGCGAGTGCCGCAAGGTCGCTATCATGGACCGGACTATTGGCTCTGCGATGTTGTTCGCGTCCTCGACGCGCTGGACGAAACGGAGTCCTGCTTGCGCATCGGTGTCCGGGACGATGTTCGCTACATAGACCACGGTCAGAAATACTACGGGTTCATTCCCGGCTACAAACTGGTCTTCAGAGAGGCCGCGATCGGTAACGCGCACATCTTCCGCATGGCCTACGACGAGGCGACTGTCATATGCGATCAAGAGTTCAAGGACGCTTGCAAGTCGGCGGGGCTGAGGAGAATTCGGTTTCGCGATCCCTCAAAAAGCCGATATTGATTCGCGCCATCCTGAGAAATGAAGTCTGTTCGCTGGTGGGCGGCAGTGCATACTCGGAACAGGTGAGAAACGCCGGCCGCCTTGGCTTCAACGATGACCAGTTCAGACTTAGCGATTTCTGCTAGCGGACAAGGCTGGCGCCTGCGAGCGGATGGCGGCGGGGCGCGCCAGTACTTCTTCCCGATAAAATAGAACGAAATAAAGCCCACGCTTTGGGGCCGGTAATCAATTCGCGCTCCATGGGCGTCGACTGCGGGCGGTCTGATCGAGCGATCGCCTGCACGCCATAGTACTTCAGGAAAATTGCAACCTTGTTTGACGAACGCGCGGGCGTTCCCGCCGCGGCAGCGCTTGCGCGCCTAATCCACTCACCTTGCCAGCTCCCATACTCAATGAAACCCCTTTGTGAGGGTGCATGTCGATTTTTTTCGATCACCACATCATTCCAGAGCGCTTTAGAGACTACCCCGCGTTTCGCGGTATCGACAAGAAGACGTTCGATATCGACGCGCCCGCAAACCGAATCTATTTGCCAGCAAATCGGGAACTCGCTGCAAAGTTGGAGGTGTCGCCCCATCCGAGCAGACACGTGGGGCCGTATGGCGACCTCATTTGTAAGAGGCTCAAAGAGATCGCAACGATCGGGAGTCCGGCCGAGCGACTTGTGGAGATCAAGACTCTTATCGATGCTATGCGCGTTGGCTTCCTTAACGGCCATCTCTACACCAATGTGCCTATCGGTAAAACACAAGAGGAAGTCTACCAAGGGGTCGAGAAAGTTTTGACGGACCCCAAGGCTTACCGCGATCAATACCCGGATCAATTGAGGACCATCAGAGATGTCGAGCGAAGGGGAGCGGACGCCGGTCAGGACCACCTGATCAAATGGCTGCTCTACCTGGACGATCCGGAGCGGCAGAAACTGATAGATGAGGCAATTGCTCGCAATCCTGACGTCAACATCACCGCTGGCAATCGCGACCTGCGCGGAACGAATTGGTCCAAGTTCGAAGCGTTGGATCCCTCTTCGGACCCTTTTCGCGTACCCGGCTCAACATCGGCCAACCCGAGCGACTTTCCGCCGCTGCCGGGCTACAGCTCACCTCCGCGTGCCGGTCTGAACGAACAGGAAGGGTTTGCGCGAAGTGATCCCCGCTTCACACGTGCGCTGCCACCGTTTCCCACGCTAGATCCCAATGAACGGATCGGTCAATTGCCTCCGACAACGGCCGCTCCATCAGATCCGCTTGTGCTCCAGTCCGATCCGCACTCCGGAGTGACGTATCCGTACTACGAGAATCCGTTGGCTGGAGGCGCATCTCCGGAGCGTGATGTTCTTCCTTTGTTGGCCGGAGGGGCCGCCCTCGGCTTAGCGGCGCCTTCTATCCTCCCATGGCTGTTCGGTATTGGAGGCATCTTGGCGGTCACGCGAACTGCCAACGCGCAGGAGAGTAGTTCCGGCGGCACGATGGGCGCGGCTACTCCTGGCGGAGGAGTGTTCTCGACAGGAGCGTCGCCGCTCAACATCATCGGCAATGGACTTAACGTCGACAGCGCGGCCAGTGGCCGCGGCTCTTCGGCTTCATCGACATTTGGGCGGCAGGTGGGCGGAGCTTCCTCGATCGATCCAGAGACTCGCGCTAGCACTTTTGCAGATCGCTTTGGCAGCTGGGCCGGCACGCCAGACGGCACTGCACCTGCCGAGCCGGCAAACGTGGATAGATTACCAGACGCTCCTGCAGGCGGATCGGTCGCGCCCGAAAACGTTCGGCGCCTCGCCCGCGTCAATGAGTCCAACGCGGGCAGCGTGTTCACGTCCGGCAGTGCGCCGGTCCCGCATCTGCTGCCTTCCACGGAATTCAACGAGCGGTTCGGCAACTGGACCGTGCCGACCACTGGCAGCGCGCAACCGCAACCCAGCAAGCCAATCGGTCTATTTGCCGACGAGCCGAGCTACGTCATTCCACCCCCGATCTTCGGAGTGGACGGTCCAGGCAATCCGCATAGTGACGCTGAGGAGTGGTTTTCGCGGTGGATACGGCCGTTGCTTTGACCAGAGTAAAGGTTGCGGAGCGGCGAGTATGCCGTCGGATCGTTCGTTTGACACGTCGGGCAAAACACCGGCAGAATAGCATCATCGGAAGAGTTCGGATCGAGCCCGCGGGATGCCGCAGGCTTTCTTTTGGCTGAGCAGTAGGCCGTATATTCATTAAAGAGTGTCTGTTCATGAGGGCCAACCGGAAATCTTCTAGTCGGCCAGAGCATTACTGCTTCTGACCGATTCCGTTGAGGTGAACCTCATCGCACAGGCGCCGCTCTGACCGGATGCCGAAGCAGTAACCAATCAGCAGCATCCGGATCATCAGCTCCGGATCGATCGAAGGCCGACCGATGTTGCTGTAGAAAGGTGCCAGGTCCCGCTTGATCTCTTGAAAAGTCGACAAACCTGTCGATCGACCTGAGCAGGTGATCGGCGGGAATATGCTTCTCAAGTGAGAACTCGTAGAACAAAGCGGCCCGGCGCATATAATGCCTGGCCGGAATCCCTGCGCTTATCACCGGAGTAATTGGCCTTTTGGCCCGAAGGCGAGGTTCGGGCGGCGTCCTCCGTTGTCGGCTCGTTGGGTAGACCGGAAGCAACCGGCCGACCTTCCAAGCAGCGCCAGTGACCCGTAGCAGACTTTTGGCATATTGAGCGGATGCAGCCACATTGCTATGCTTCGTTCACATCGTGCCTTAGGTCTGATGGGCAGGCTTGATCAGGCTTACGGACTGCAGCCTGCAATTTGGAAATTGGAATTCTTGAAGCCATAGGCCCCGCCTCCGGACGCATTTCAAAATCGGCCGGGGAATGTTCATGGACGTCATTTCCCTCCGTTCTTCCCCTTGACTCGGAGGCGGGCTTTTTCTGTCAGCTTGATCGAAAAAGTGATTCCGCCATGTCCATTCCAAAAAACATAACCCAATGCACTTCAGTCAATCGCCACAACAGAAGCACGGCGTGCCACTACTTAGTTGTTTTAATGCTTTCAGTTTGCATCCTTCAGCTCGCAAGCAGTACGGCGCAGACCCAGTGCGCAGCTCGCGATGTTTTGGAGAGACAGCTGAAATTCAAGACACGCGCGTCCGAAGCGCCTCAACGGCTTATTGAATCCGAGCGTGACATTGCGATATGGAAGACAATTGCAATAGGCACGTTCGCCGACTCACTTAAGCTGCGCGATGCACTGGACAGCATGCGATGCAGTGTGGGCAGCCAAGCGGGCGAGATCCTTGCCCGACCGTCCTTTATTACTGCTTCTCAGAAGACAGACATGGAGCTTGCACTCGTCTCCCCGACGCAACTTGGGTTCACGAGCGATAGTGTGACGTTAGCTGACCTTTACTCACGGGCTCGAAAACTCGGCCTTGAACTCGCACCGGCAGAGGTCGGACCACAATTGCGCATCCAATATTTCGACCAGCCCGTGGGCGAGTTCCTCATCATCGGAATGGAGCCGATCATGACCTGGAGCGGGGACCCGATTATTCTGAATGTAGCAAATGGCGGCGCCGGATTGATCCTCATCGGCCAAGACGGTAGAGCCGAAGCCGAGATACCTGCCACGTCTCGGATCGTTTTTGCGCGCTCGCATAAACTTGCGGCCAATACCAATCTCGTCGATCAAGCTGCTGCAGTTCCGCGCGAGTAAGGAGGGTGAACTGGCCCATCGGCGACCTTCAAATGATGTCCGCTGTTTGTGCTCCTCTGGAGAGACGAGCGGACATCAGGGGCCGCCGAACCAGGCGCCCAATTCAGGAGTACGGGCGCTACGCCGCCGCAGGCGGCCCGAACCACCGCAGCAATGTCTCCTCGAGCGCGTGTTGGTTCTCGTTTCCGACCCAGGCCACGTGGCCGTCGGGCCGCACCAGCACTGCGTCTGGCGCAGCGACCTGCCCGATGACCGGAAGCTCCCACACGCCATCGGTGCCGGCGTCGACGACATTGATGCAATCCACCCAGGGCGTTGCGGCAATGCCGCCTCGCTTGCCGAAATTGAGCAGCACGCCCCGCGCGCCGTGCAGCAGCGTGAACAATTTCAGCTTCCGTCCTTCGACCGTCAGATCGAGATCCGGCATGCGCCGCCCCAGCAGCGCGTGGCCTCCGCCGAGATCGTAAGCGATGTCGAGCCCGCTCATCATGGCGCCAAAACGTTTGCGCGGCTCGTCCATGCCGAGCAGTTCGGAGACGGTGTCGCGTGCGGCCTTGAGGCCGTCCTCGCCGCGGCGGAGCAGGGCGATCTGCGCCCTGGTGTTCTTCAGCACGCGCGCGCCAACGGGATGGCGCTCGGCGTGGTAGCTGTCGAGCAGGCTGTCCGGCGAGATGCGATGGACCACCTGCGCCAGCTTCCAGCCGAGATTGACGGCGTCCTGCACGCCGATGTTGAGGCCTTGCCCGCCGACGGAGTGATGGATATGCGCGGCATCGCCGGCGAGCAGCACGCGTCCTTTGCGATAGGTGGTGGCCTGCCGTGCCGCATCGGTGAAACGGGAGATCCAGGCGGGATTTTGCAGTCCGAAGTCGGTGCCATAGACCGCGACGAGGGCATCGCTGAGATCGCGCAAGGAGGGCTCGCCGGTGCGCGTGAGCGTTGCTTCCGTCACGACGACCAGCACGCGTCCGCTCTCGGTCTTGCTGAGGCCGTGAAAGCCGAGCGCATCATGACGCAGGCCCCATGCCGGCGCCTCGCGCATCTCGACCTCGGCCATGAGGTTGCTCAGCGTCGGTGAGGTGCCGGCAAAATCGATGCCGGCGGCCTTGCGCACCAGGCTGCGACCGCCGTCGCAGCCGACGAGATAGTCTGCGCGCAAGGTCTCGCCGCCGGCGAGCGTCACGTCGATGCCGGTTTCGTCCTGTGCGAAGCCCGTGAGCTCGACATTGCGATAGATCGGCACTTTGAGCTCTTCGACCCAGTCCGCCAGGATGCGCTCGATGTGGCTCTGCCGCAGCGCCAGCCCGTAAGCGTGCCTTGTGGGGAGATCGCTGATGTCGAGCCGCGTCCAGGCAAAGCCCGCGAGCTGGACGATCTGTCCCTCGCGCAGGAAGCGATCCGCAACGCCGCGCTGATCGAGGATCTCGATGCTGCGGGCATGCAACCCGCCGGCGCGCGTGCCGACGAGACCCTGGCTCGCGCGCCGCTCGAGGATGGCGACATCGACCTTTGCGAGCGCGAGCTCGGCAGCCAGCATCAGCCCGGTCGGGCCGCCGCCGGCGATCACCACGGCATGGTCGGGCGGCATCTGGTTCCGCGCGTCGGCTCCCTGTGGCTGACGGCGTGAACGGGACGTCGGAAGCAATGCAGGCATGTCGTGACCCCTCGGCTGGTTGCTTTGGATGTTTGCTGGGTCGGGGGTTCTACGGCAGAGGCGGGGACTTGAAGCAAGCCCGTTGCGCACCACATATTGAGTTGGGAGGAGGGGCTTCCTCTTCCGCGTTCGCCGCGTTGACACGTCGGGCAAAACACCGGCATGATGGCATCATCGAAAGAGTTTGGTTCAGCCCGCGCAGAGCGATCTGCGGCGGGTTTTGTTTTGCGGGATTGGACGGTCAGCAAACGCCGGTGGTCCGCTGCATGATGTCGGCGAGCTCCTCGAACGAAAACGGCTTCCTGATCATCGGAAGGCCGCCGCGCCGGGGCTCGCGACCCGACAATTGCAGCATCTTCAGCTCCGGGCGGACGCGCTTGGCCAGCTCGGCCAGTTCATGACCATCCATGCCGGGCATGTTGATATCGGTGATGAGGATGGAGATGTCCTGGTTCTGCTCGAGCCGGCCGAGTGCATCCGGGCCGCTTTGGGCGCTGATCACCTCGCAGCCGAGATCTTCCAGCATGCCCACGATCACGTCGAGGACGGCGGGATCGTCGTCAACAACCAGGACAGTGTGGCTCATCGCAGGAACATTCCTTCTGACGAAGCATTCAACGCGCCTCTCGCCGGATAAGTTCCAGCAAAGGCCCGGCCGCGTAAACGGATGTCGAGACTTCGGGCAAAACATCGGCAGAACGGCATTATCGAAACGCCCGCCGGGCGCCGGTCCGCCTAATCGTCCTTCGACAAATCGCCCGGTTTGGCGGGAATGTCGATGGTGCCGCCATCGCCGTGCACGAGATCGCGATTGCTCTGCTTTGTCTCGCCGGCGTCTTCGATGATCGCCTCCTGCGGCTCGCGCTCCTTGTCGATGCGCGGCTTGGCTCCGGGCAATTCTCGCGATGTCTCTGGTGACGTCATCTCAAATGTCATCTCACCGATCCTCCTGATCGGCTAACTTTCGCCGGGCCGGTAAGTTCGTTTGACGCGTCGGGCAAAACACCGGTATGTTGGCATCATCGAAAGAAGTTTGGTTCAGCCCGCGCGGAGAATATCCGCAGCGGGCTGTTTCATTTCAACGGGGCTTTGACACGTCGGGCAAAACACCGGCATAGTGACATCATCGAGACGAGTTTGGTTCACCCGCGCGGAGCACATCCGCCGCGGGTTTTTTCGTCTCGGTTTTCGAGATCGGACGGCGGCGGCGCATTACGGCCACGCACTCGTCAAACCTGGAGCGCCGATCGGCGCGCCGTCGTCCGTACCATTGCCGGCCGTGCACGCGCGAACGTGCCGGCCCGCGGCGCTGGGGCCAATTGCCCGCGCCGCTGCGGTCTCCGGAAGACACGGAGATAGGGTTCGCGCCCGAAACGATCGCGCCTCGCCTGGCGCGATCTGCCGCGCATTTTCTTCGCTGGGAGGATCGATGACTGCCTATCTGATATCGCTCGCGCTCGCGGGCCTGGTCGCAATCGTGCTGTGGGAGATGCTGTCGTGAGCGAGGATACGGAATGCGAGCTTGCAAGCGAGCCGTCCCCCAAGCCCGCGGCCAGGAAGACGTCGAGGGCGCGGAGCCTGACCGAGATCCGCTCGCTGGCGCGCAGCCACACCAGGACGGCCCTCAGGGTTCTCGTCGGCATCATGCGCAGCGATGACGCGACACCGGCCGCGCGCCTTTCGGCGGCCAACGCCATCCTCGATCGCGGCTGGGGCAAGGCCGCACAACCGGTCGAGAACGGCGAAGACGGCGCGCCGGAATTGGTCCACCGGGTCGAGCGCGTCATCGTGCGCCCGGAAGACGCCGTCGAGGGCGATGCCGGTCCGAAGGCTTGAGATGCCGGATATCTCGATCTGGTGTTCGCTCGACCTTCGTTTGGTGCCGGGGTGGAGAATGCGGCCGAGAGAACGCCATCCTTGCTTATCCTTGGTCTTTCGTAAGTGCCCCTTTGCCCGACCTAAACACTCCAATACCGACGGTCCTAGTTCTTGCTCTGCTTGCTGGTCCGGCGCTGCCCGGCATAGGCGCGCTGCACCTGGTCGCTGCAATAGGACAGGTGTCGGCCATCGCCGGTGAAGTGTCCGTTGTTGATGATCCAGAGGATGACGGTCTTGTCGTCGATCTTCTTGAACATCAGGTTCTCGCGTTCCGGAGTCGTGTCCACATTCTGTACGCTGACGGCGTCCCTGTCTGACGCCGGCTGCAATGTGCAGTCGGCGCCGATCCGGACCGTGTCGGGAAGCTGAACCCGGGTGCGGAAGATCTCGCACTTGTTCGAGGCCGTGACGATCGACTTCCTGGCGAACGCAACGACCGTGTCGCTGAATTTCGCGCAACGTTCCTCGAAGTCGGCCCCCACTGCAGCGTAGACGCCATCTTGCGGATGAGCGCTCTTGAGAGTGAGCTCTAGTTCGGCCTTCCGCTTGGCTTCCTCGGCCTTCTGCTTGGCCTCTTCCTTGGCTCTCAGCGCGGCCTCAGCGAGCGAGCGCTGAGTCTTCAGAGGGCAGTAGGCCGCATGCCAGGGAGGATCCCTGAGCTTCCCATTCAGGCTCTTTTGGACGGAGATCGCCGACGTATCGAGCCGTTTGATGAACATGATCTCGTTGAATTTTCTGCTCTCCCAGTTGGGGTCGCGAGGGTTAAGGTTCTGCGCCAGATTGTAATCGTCGCAGACCATTCAACCTTCAGCGCGCCTGGGCCAACATCGGTGATTTTCTTGACGTCGCAGACCCATTCGTAACCGCTGACCGACTTTTCGCCGAGATCGATCGTAAGGCCGCCGCTGTCATCGCAGTTCGACTGGAAATCCTTGCCGGGTTCGGCGTAGACGCCGGCCTTGGGACGCCATTTGTCGAATGTCGGAGCAGGCGGTTCCTGCGCGAAGCCAGGAAGTGCGAGAGCGACCAGCGCAGCCGCGGAGAGAGGCTGGCCGATTGCGCGACGAATAACCCTGTTCACGTAAGCCCCCTCATTCCCGGCGAATGCGGCATGTCTTTCACGAAGCCACCGCGCGCGAAATAGTTAGTGGATCAGCGAGAGTTGAGCAAGCCGTCGCCCGCCAGCGAAACGGTGAGGACAGCTGCTTGTCAATTCGCGTGAAGCTCTCGCGCTCTCAAAAGGATTTTCAACATGTGGGACGACATGATGCGACGTATTCTTCAACCTGTCGAGGGCATCTCGCCTCACGTTACGAGTCCATACGGCGCGGCGACAGGCAGGCCCCGCGGATCAAGTAACCCGCACGGGGCATCGATTTCAATTTTGTCGGTGGTCAAGAGGCGCGGCTGAACACGAACCACCCGGAATTGCGGTCTCCCGTGAATGGCGTCGTTGAGCGCGCCGGTGATGATCAGTGGGGGACGCGCCGGCTTACATTCCCGGGTATCAGCGGTATCTGCAAAACGCGGATATGGTGCCGGGGACCCGTCCCGAAGATGTGCGGGTTTTGAGGAGGATGCCTGCCGGAAAATCGGGGCGATCTGCCTTCAACTCGAATGATCCCGTACCGCTGCCCGCTACTCCGCCCGGCGCTTCGTTTCCGTCTTCGCTACAAAACGACTTCGAAGGACGATACGGAACCTGGCCTTCGCTTTCCAGAGGCGGCGTTCCTGTTGGCGTCAATCAAACTCAGCAAGGGCAACTTGAAACTCCAAACACCGAGGACTGGTCCGCGATGTGGCGCAGGCGCACCGGCCTGCCCTAGGGCGAGCGAGCGCATCCATTGTCTATCCTGAAAATTCCGACGGCCAAGATCTTCGAGCCGCTGCTGAAACCCGCCCGCTACAAGGGCGTCTATGGTGGACGCGGCTCGGGAAAGTCGCATTTCTTCGGCGAGCTCCTGGTCGAGACCTGCCAGGCCGAGCGCGGTACGCTCGCGGTCTGCATTCGCGAGGCGCAGCGTTCGCTGGCGCAATCTTCCAAGCGTCTGATCGAAGGCAAGATCTCGAGCCTGCGCCTTGGCCACGGCTTCAAGCTGTTCAGTGACAAGATCGAGACGCCCGGCGACGGGCTCATTATCTTCCGCGGGCTTCAGGATCACACGGCCGACTCGATCAAGTCATTGGAGGGATTTCGCATCGCCTGGATCGACGAGGCGCAATCCTTGAGCGCGCGCAGCCTCGCGCTGCTGCGGCCGACGATCCGCGCCAAGGACTCCGAACTCTGGGCGAGCTGGAATCCGCGCCGCAAGAGCGATGCAATCGACGACTTTCTGCGCGGGCGCAAGCCCGACGGAGCCATGGTCGTCAAGGCGAACTGGCGCGACAATCCCTGGTTTCCGGACGTGCTCGGGGAGGAGCGGTTGCTGGATCAAAAGCTCTACCCCGAGCGCTACGACCACATCTGGGAGGGCGAGTATGCCCGCGCCTTCGAGGGCGCCTATTTCGCCTCGCTGCTGTCGGAGGCGCGTGCCGGGGGGCGGATCGGAAAAGTCTCCGCCGATCCTCTGCTTCCGCTCCGTGCCTTCATCGACATCGGCGGAGCCGGTGCTGCGGCGGATGCTTTCACGATGTGGATCGTGCAGTGGGTGGGCAGCGAGATCAGAGCTGACTTCCAGCACCTGCGGCGCTGGCGAATGAGCGTGGAACAAGCGCAGAGCTACACCTTCAAGGCGGTGATCACAGTCATTGCGACCGGGCTGATGGGTGCGGTCTGGCTCGGTGTCAAGGTCGTGCTGGGCAAGTGAGCCTCGACCGCTACGGAGTCGCAGGTCGCGCACTCCCGATTACCCCGCCAATAGGTATTCCATGTACAGAATTCGTATCGTCGATGCGGACGATGATGAGACTGCCGAGATTCTCGGCGATTTGCACCGGCTGACATTCTTCGGTGGGGCGGCCCTGCCGCAGTTCGAATCGGGGTCGTGGTGGCTCGCCTATCACGATGATGACGCGGTTGCCTTCGCCGGCGTCGTGCCGTCGACGCATGCGCGAAGAAGTGGATATTTTTGTCGGGTCGGCGTCTTGCAGCGGCATTGGGGACGGGGACTTCAACTCAGGCTGATGCGAGCGATCGAGGCGCGAGGGCGGCGTCTGGGATGGGACAGCATCGTCTCCGATACGACGGACAATCCCGTATCTGCCAATAATTTCATCCATGCGGGTTATCGGCTGTACGAGCCCGAATCGCCCTGGGCCTGGTCGCATACGCTTTATTGGCGAAAGTGGCTGCGCTGAGCAATTGGAGTGGTTTCCCGTGATGCGGAACGTGACCTTCTCGGACTAGATTTGCTGCGCAGGATGCGCGCAGCCTCCATACGCTCAAATATCTGACGGCCCGGCAGCTTGACGCTGCCGGGCCGTTTTTGCGTTTCAGGTGAAGCGAGCGAGGCCCTTGCGAAGTTGGCGGCGCCGGGCTTTAAGTTTGCTCTTGCAGGAAATTCGGCGGCCATAAGCCGATGTAAGGGAGCGCTATCGATGCCGACCAAGCCTCAATTGCCGGAACGTTCGTCGCGAGCGATGGAAGGGCCGAGTGCGCTCGACGGTCTGCTGGTCATCGATTTCACGCGTGTCGTCGCCGGCCCGGCCTGCACGCAGACGCTTGCCGATTTTGGCGCGCAGGTCATCAAGATCGAAAATCCCGACGGCGGCGACGACACACGCGCCTATGAACACGCCGAAATTGGCGGCGAAAGCGCCGCCTATCTCAGCCTGAACCGCAACAAGCGCGGCATTGCGCTCGACCTTGCCGTGCCAGAGGCCCGCGAGATCGCGCTGGATCTGATCCGCAAGGCGGATGTGGTCGTGGAGAATTTTTCGAGCGGGGTCATGAAGAAGTTCGGGCTCGACTATGACGCGGTCGCCCCGCTCAATCCCCGGCTGGTCTATTGCTCGATCTCCGCCTACGGACGCTCCGGACCGTTCGCCTCCCGCCCCGGCTTCGATCCCATCACGCAGGCGGAGAGCGGCTTCATGTCGCTCAACGGATTTGCCGACGGTCCGGCGGTTCGTACCGGCCCTCCCATCGTGGACATGGCGACGGGGATGTCTGCCTGTAACGCCATCCTGCTCGCGCTGTTGGCCCGGGACCGGCTTGGCCGCGGGCAGCACGTCGAAGTCGCCTTGTTCGACGTTGCGATGGGGATGACCGGCTTCTACGGCATGGCGTATCTCATCAATGGCGAAAACCCCGGCCGGTTCGGCAATTCGCCGAGTGGGTCTCCCACCGTCGGCGTCTATGAGGCCTCCGATGGGCCGCTCTACATGGCCTGCGCCAACGATCGGCTGTATCGCCGGCTCGTGGTCGAGGTGCTGAACCGGCCTGATCTCATCACCGATCCGCAGTTTGCCTCGCGCAAGGCCCGTTCCGAGAACAAGGAGCTTTTGCGGGCAGCCATTGCGGAGGTCTTTGCCAGCGATACGCTCGAGAACTGGATGGCGAAAATGAAGCTGGCCAATATTCCGGTCGGCTATCTCCGGACGGTCGAGGAGGGGTTCAATGCGCCAGAGGCTCGCGAGCGCCATCGCTTGAGCCGCATTCCGCACCGTACAGCGGAATGGGTGCCCAACATCGAGCCGCCGATTACCATGAGCCTGACCGCCGCGATCGATCCCGTTGCGGCCCCGCTGTTAGGCGAGCATACCGAGGACGTCTTGCGCAGCATGCTCGGCTATGACGAACGTCGGATCGCGGAGTTTACCCGGAAGGGCGTATTTGGCCCGGGCAAGCCCTCTACTCCGGTTTAAGCCGGAGCCGTCAGTCCCTGGCAACAGGCGTCACGCGGTATGTGAATCGATGCTTCGTGATGCCTGCTGCATTGGCTTGATTTGGTAAGGGGCCGGCCGCATAAATACGCCAAAGTGAGGGAAGCGAATGGCGCCTGGTCGAAAGCCGAGCATGGGTCAGCCCACCGGGCCGGAAGCCGGCGAACGCGCCTATGCGGCGATGATCGCGAAGGCCCGGGCCCTCGTGCCGCGACTACGAGAGCGGGCGGTGCGGACGGAGGAGCTGCGGCATCTCCCGTCGGAAACCGAGATGGACCTCCATGAAGCCGGCCTGTTCCGGATGCTTCAACCGGCACGGATCGGCGGCGCCGAGCTCGACTATGTCGCTCTTGTCGACTGCGCTGAGCTGCTCGGACAGGCGGATGCGTCGGTGGCCTGGAATCTCGCCAATCTGGCGAGCCATCACTGGATGCTCGGCATGTTCGAGCAGAAGGCGCAGGATCTGGTCTGGGGCCGTGATCCGGATGCGCTGATCGCATCCTCATTCATTTTTCCCGCCGGACGCGCCACGCGGGTCGAGGGCGGTTATCAGCTGCGCGGCAGCTGGCCATTCTCCTCCGGGGTTGCCTCCTGCGAATGGAACATGCTTGCAAGCGTGGTCTACTCCGACGACGAGGCCGACGGCATCGAGTATCGCATCTTCCTGCTGCCAAAAGGCGACTACAACGTGCTGGACACATGGAACGTCGCGGGATTGCGCGGGACCGGGTCCTGCGACGTGGAGGTCAGGGATGTCTTCGTGGCTGACCATATGACAGTCGCCGTCGGCGACCTCTCAGGCGGCCCGACGCCGGGAAGCACGGTCAATCCAAATCCGCTGTATGCGCTGCCCGTGTTCTCGCTGTTCCCATACGTCCTCTCCGGTGTCGCGCTGGGGAATGCGCAAGCGTGCCTCGACGATTATACGGAGGTCGCACGTCATCGTATTTCAACCTACAACCGGGCCAAATTGAGCGATTTTCAAAGCACCCAGATCAAGATCGCGGAGGCCTCGGCGAAGATCGATGCCGCGCGCCTGATCATGCGCTCGGCGTGTCTCGATGCCATGGAGGACGCGCGGCTTGGTCACATCCCCGGCATGGCGACCAAGACCCGTTATCGGCGCGACGGATCTTTTTCGGTGAACCTGTGCACGGACGCGGTCTCGATGCTGTTTGCCGCGAGCGGCGCGCGCGGTCTGTTCACGACAGGCGTGTTGCAGCGGCAATTTCGCGATGCGCACGCGATCAACTCGCATCTCGCATTCAACTTCGATGCGGCCGGGACCAACTATGGACGGGTGGCGCTGGGCCTGCCGTCCGAAAATCTCACGCTGTGAGGCCGGCCGATGAATGATCTGCCGCAGCAGCCCGGCGCTCCCGATCCCGCCAACGAGTTCGCGAGCGACAGCTCGTCGATCGATCCTCGCGACTTTCGCAACGCGCTCGGAACCTATGCAACGGGCGTGACGATCATCACGGCCGCAGCGCCTGACGGCAAGCCCTACGGGCTGACTTGTAATTCGTTCGCCTCCGTCTCGCTGAACCCTCCGCTGGTGCTGTGGAGCCTGGTCGTCTATTCCTCCAGTCTGACCATCTTCCAGAATGCCAGCCATTTCACCGTCAACGTGCTTGGTGCTTCGCAGCAGGCGCTTGCGACAAAATTCGCCAAGTCGTCGGACGACAAGTTCACAGGTGTGGACTGGGCGCCGGGCCTCGGCGGAGCGCCGGTGCTTGCGGAGAGCGTCGCCAACTTTCAATGCCGCTCCGTGAATCGCTATTATGGCGGCGACCACGTGATCTTTCTCGGCGCGGTCGAGGCCTATACCTACGGTGCGAAGGAGCCGCTGCTCTTCGCGCGGGGGACGTTCGGCCGATTCCTCGCAGATGACGAGCGCAAGACGTCGCCTTGACGTGCTTCAGATCTCGCTCGACGGCTTAGCGCTCTGCCGCTGAAAGTTTGTAAATCTCCAGTGCGTCCGCTTCCGCGCCGCGCGCGGCCTTCGCGAGCCTGAAAAGTTGTCCCGCAAGAGAGGCCATCGGCACCGGTGTCGATGTCGCCTGCGCGACGTCGGCGACCGTATCGAGATCCTTGAGCATCGTGGCAATGTGACCGAGCGGTGGCGAGTGAATGCCTTGCACCATTCTGGGCACGAAAAGCTGGAGCGGGATCGAGTCCGCAAAGCCGCCGGCGAGCACTTCGGGCAGGCGATTGGCGTCAATACCGGCGTTGACGGCCAGGCGCGTGGCTTCCGCGAGGACGGCCATCGCGCATCCCACGATCACCTGATTGCAGAGTTTCGTGGTCTGGCCGGCTCCGGTCGGGCCCATGTGGGTGAACCTGCGCGCCATGGCCAGCACGTAAGGGCGTACCCTCTCGATCTCGTCTGCTTCTCCGCCGGCCATGATCGCAAGGGTACCTTCCTCGGCGCCTTTCGTTCCGCCGGAAACCGGTGCATCGATCCAGCCGGCGCCATTGGCGGCTTTCAGTCGCTTTGCCAGATCGCGGGCGGCGTCGGGATGTATCGACGAGAAGTCGACGACAAGCTTGCCTGCGCCGGGCGCTGCCGCGAGCCCGTCAGGCCCGAAGATCACCTCCTCGACGGCCGCGGCATCCGTCACGCACATGAAGGCGATATCGGCGTTCGTCAGGAGATCACGAGGCGTGGCAGCGCGCCCGGCTCCGGCCTCGGCGAGCGGAGCCACCTTGCCCTCCGAACGGTTCCAGACAGTGACCTGATAGCCGGCCTTGAGCAGGCGTCGGGTCATCGGCGTTCCCATCAGGCCAAGGCCGAGATAGCCGAGCCTCTCGACGCCTTGCGGGTTTGCCTTGCTCGCATCAGCCATAGGTTGCCTCCTTCTGCCGCAGCGCGACGTGGCTTTACCATACATTGCGCGTCGGACGGCAAAACCGCCGGGCTCGCATGGCTTGCCTGATTGTTTGAACCATGAAAGATTTGAGCCCGGTCGGGGTTGGGTGGCGCCGGTCGGCGCCGGAGCAGCGGAGTGGGCACGATGCGAACCGTTTCGAAATGGATCCTGGCTTTGGGGGCGGCCGCCGTGAGCGCGGGGGCAAGCCCGTCATGGGCGCAGCAGACGATCCGCGTCGGTTGGACGATCCCGGCCGAGGAATCAAAGTACTGGATGATGCGCCGCCCGGCTGAATTTCCCAATCTCGGCAAGACCTACAATATCGAATGGACCCAATTCCAGGGCACCGCACCGATGACGCAGGCCTTGGCAGCCGGCGCGCTGGACTGCGCGACGCAGGCTCCGCTGTCGCTCGCCAATGGTGTGGTCGGCGGCAATCTCAAAGCCTACATCGTGGCGCAGCACGTGTTCGAGAAGCCCGGCGGCTTCTCGGTCTATTGGGCTGTCCTGGATGACTCGCCCATCAAGACGATCGCTGATCTCAAGGGCAAGACGGTCGGCATTTCCGTGATCGGCGGCGGCACGCAAGGCCCGTTCAACCTGCTCCTGAAGCAGAATGGCGTCGATCCAACCAAGGATATCAAGCTGGTCGAGGTCGGCTTTGCCGTCTCCGAGGATGCGCTGCGTCAAGGCCGCGTCGATGCGGTCAACATGAACCAGCCGTTCGCCGCGCGGGCAGAGGCAAAGGGCGGCACAAGGAAGCTCTTCTCGCTGTCCCAGGCCATGCCGAACATCGTGCATATCCTGGAGGCTTGCCGTGCCGATTTCGTCGACAAGAACCCGGAACTGGTCAAGGCCTATGTCCGCGATATCACCTCGGGCATGAAGAAGGCGCTGGCCAACCGCGAGGAGACTCTCAAGGTCGTCAATGAGGTGCTGAAGGCGCCCATCCCGGTGCTCGAGACATACCTGCTCAAGGACAACGATTTCGGCCGTGATCCAGGTGCGGCGCCGAACTTCCCGGCGATCCAGAAGATGCTGGACATCTACGCCGAGACCGGAATGCTGCCGAAACTGGATGTGGCGCAGTTCAAGCATCCGACGATCGTCGCGCCGCTGCAATAGGCGAGCGAACGATCCTAACGAGGAGCGTGCGGCGTCCTGGATGATCCGGGACGAAGCACGAAGAAGATGCACGTATGAAGAAGTTGCGATCACGCGTCACCACAGACGGCCTCGACCGGGCTCCGCACCGCGCATTCATGCGCGCGATGGGGCTCGACGACGCTGCGATTGCCAAGCCGATGGTGGGCGTCGTCAGCATGAAGGGCGAGCAGACGCCCTGCAACATGACACACGATTTTCAGGTGGCGGCGGCCAAGACGGGTATCGAAGAGGCTGGCGGCACGCCGCGCGAATTCTCGACGGTGTCGGTCTCCGACGGCATCAGCATGAACCATGAGGGAATGAAGTTCTCGTTGTTTTCGCGTGAACTGATCGCCGACTCGATCGAGGCCGTCGTCCACGGTCTGGCCTACGACGCGCTGATCGGATACGGCGGATGTGACAAGACGCTTCCCGGCGTGATGATGGGCATGGTTCGCTGCAACGTGCCCTCAATCTTCATCTACGGCGGCAGCGCGCTGCCGGGCCGCGTGGATGGGCGCACGCTGACGGTGCTCGATTCCTATGAGGCTGTCGGCAGCTTCATGACTGGTGAGATCGACGGCGCCACGCTGGAGCGGATCGAGCGTGCCTGCTTGCCGACGATCGGCGCCTGCGCCGGCCAGTTCACCGCCAACACCATGGGAATGGTCTCGGAGGCGATGGGCCTGACCATTCCCAACGTCTCGATGGTGCCCGGTGTCTATGCAGAGCGTGCGCAGATATCGCGCCGCGCCGGACGCCTGATCATGGAGATGCTGGAACGCGGCGGACCGTTGCCGCGCGACATCGTGACGCGCAAGTCCCTGGAGAACGGTGCGGCGATCGTTGCCGCAACGGGTGGCTCGACCAACGCCGCGCTGCATCTGCCCGCAATCGCCAACGAGGCCGGCATTGCATTCACGATCGATGATGTGGGCGAGGTCTTCGCCAGGACGCCGTTGATCGGAAATCTGCGGCCCGGGGGCAAATACACGGCAAAGGATGTCTACGACATCGGCGGTGCGGCGGTCGTGATCCGTGAGCTGATCCAGAGCGGGCATGTCGATGGCAGCTGCTTGTCCATCACCGGCCGCACACTTGCCGAAGAGTATGGCGCCGCCAACGCACCCGATGGAGAAGTTGTGTATGCGGCCCGCGCGCCGATCATGCCTGACGGCGGCGTAGCGGTGCTGAAGGGAAATCTCTGTCCCGACGGTGCGGTGATCAAGGTCGCAGGTTTGAAGAGTCAATTCTTCGAAGGCGTGGCGCGCGTTTTCGAGGATGAGGAAGCCTGCGTCGCGTCGGTTCGTGACCGCAGCTACAAGGCAGGCGAGGTCCTGGTCATCCGCAATGAGGGACCGGTCGGCGGTCCGGGCATGCGCGAGATGCTTGGCGTCACTGCACTGATCTACGGGCAGGGCATGGGTGAAAAGGTCGCGCTGATCACCGATGGCCGGTTCTCTGGCGCGACCCGCGGCATGTGCATCGGCTACGTAGCCCCCGAAGCATTTGTTGGTGGTCCGCTTGCACTCGTTCGCGATGGTGACAGGATCCGGATCGATGCCGCAAACCGGCGGATGGATGTGCTGCTCGATGAGCAGGAACTCACAGCGCGGCGACGAGATTGGAAGCAACGTCCGCCGCGTCACCGGGCAGGCGCGCTTGCAAAGTATGCGCGGCTGGTTGGGCAGGCGCCGGGTGGAGCCGTGACGCATGAAGGCCCGGCAGAATGGCCGTGGTTCGAATGACGCACCGCACGGGACCGAAAACGACCGCCTGTCTGGCAGGTTTCTTAGCTAAGCTCGTGCCGCTGACCGAGAACGTTCAGCGGGTTCGTCGAGAAATGTTCGCGCGAGTGAGGCGAGAGACGGGATGACGGTAGTGCCTGCGAGATCGAGCGAATGGGTGAGACCGGTGAGATCACAAGAGCCGGCTTCTGCGATCATCGAGATCGACCGCGTCTCGCAGGTCTTTCAGACCTCGGCGCGCAAGGATCATGTGGCGCTTTCCGACATCTCGCTGACGATCGAGGAGGGCGCCTTCGTCTCCATCCTCGGGCCGTCCGGCTGCGGCAAGTCGACACTGCTTTATATCGTCGGTGGTTTTGTCAGCCCGACCAGCGGCTCGGCGAAGATCAAGGGACATGCGATCACGGGGCCCGGTCCGGATCGCGGACCGGTGTTCCAGGAATTTGCGCTGTTCCCCTGGAAGACCGTGCTGGGCAATGTGATGTACGGCCCGCGTCAGCAAGGTGTGCGCGCCGCCGAGGCGGAAGCGCAGAGCCGGGCCCTGATCGAGATGGTTGGCCTCAAGGGCTATGAGAGTTTCTACCCCAAGGAATTGTCGGGCGGCATGAAGCAGCGCGTGGCGCTGGCGCGGACGCTCGCCTACCATCCCGAAGTTCTGCTGATGGACGAGCCGTTCGGCGCGCTCGACGCGCACACAAGGACGCGCCTGCAGAACGACCTTCTCAACATCTGGGAGCGCGACCGCAAGACGGTGCTGTTCGTCACCCATTCGGTAGACGAAGCCGTCTTTCTCTCGGATAAAGTCGTGATGATGTCGAAATCGCCCGGCCGCATCCGCGAGGTCATCGACATCGATCTGCCGCGACCGCGCCGCCGCAACGAGCTGTTGCTCGACCCGCGCTATCAGAAATACGTCGTCGATATCGAGCGCATGTTCGATGAAAGCGACGAAGCCGGGCCTGCCTCATGATGTCGTCAGCCACCTTGATCAGACGGGCCGCTCCGGTGCTGGCCTGCATCGGGTTGCTGGCCGTGTGGCAGGTTGCGTCGCTTGCGCTGAAGAACGACAGCTTCCCGACGGCAACCGAGGCGATCCGGGCAATTCCGGATATTCTCGGCGACAAGGAATCCCTCATCAACATCCTGGCCTCGCTTCGCCGCATGGCGATCGGGTTCGGTGTGGCGGTGCTGGTTTCGATTCCGCTGGGCCTGTTGATGGGACGCAGCCGCGGCGTCGCGGCCTTTTTCAATCCGCTCCTGATGGTGATTTATCCGGTGCCGAAGGCCGCCTTGATGCCGATCATCATGCTTTGGCTGGGCGTCGGCGACGTCACCAAGACATTGGTGATCTTTCTGGGCGTCAGCCTCCCCGTGATCTATCACAGCTTCGAGGGTGCCAAGGCTGTCGAAGAGAAGATGCTGTGGTCGGGTGCCGCGATGGGGCTTTCGCCGGCGCAACGCCTGGTGCGGATCGTGTTGCCCGCGGCGCTGCCGGAGATCCTGACCGGCTGCCGCACGGGACTGGTGCTGGCGTTGATCACGATGATCACCAGCGAGATGATCGCCCGCCAGTCCGGCGCCGGCAACATCCTGTTCAATGCGCTCGACATGGGTCAGTACGACACCGTCTTTGCGATGATCATCATCGTGGGCGCGATGGGAATCTGCCTCGACGCGATTTTTGAAAGGGTTCGTGCCAGGCTCGTGCGTTGGTCCGAGCCTCAGTTCGACATGCCGCTGAGCTTTTCGTGATGTCGCGCATTCTCTCCGCAAACGTCCTTCTTGGGATTGCCCCGATCGTGCTGGTCATTGCGTTGTGGCAAGGCCTGGTGTCGTTCGGCTTCGCGCCCGCGGTCTTGCTGCCGCCGCCGGGCTTCGTCTTCGGCCGGCTGCTCCAGCAGCTCGTGACGTGGACGTTTCAGCAGGAGATCGCGGCAACTCTGATCCGGCTGTTTGCAGGGTTCGCGATTGCGGTCGTGCTGGGTGTCAGTATCGGCATTGCCGCCGCCGCCAATCCGGCGATCAACGCCGTGGTTCGGCCGATCGTGCGCGTATTGGCCCCGCTGCCCAAGGTCGCGCTCTATCCGGCACTCCTGCTTTTGCTCGGATTCGGCCACGGGTCGAAGATCACATTGGTGGCCGCGGACGCGCTCTTTCCCATTCTGCTCTCGACCTATTACGGTGCATCGACCGTCGAGCAGAAGCTGATCTGGTCGGCGATGGCGGCGGGAACGCCGCGCTACGAAATCCTCTTCAAGGTGGTGCTGCCGGCGGCGATGCCGTCGATCCTGACCGGATGCCGGATCGGGCTTGTCATTTCCTGCATCGTGGTGTTTCTGGCCGAGATGATCACGTCGACGGACGGATTGGGGCATGCGCTCGTGACAGCGGCGCGAACTTTCCAGGCCGTCGATATGTTCGTACCGCTGATCACGATCTCGCTGCTGGGCCTGATCCTGAATGGCCTGCTCGGGGCGCTACGCTCGTACCTGCTGCGGGGCTTTCCCGAGGCGTGAACTGACCAAGAAGAACAGAAGACCGGGAGTGAACCATGCTGGCTGATCGCATCGAGGCAAAATGGATCGACGCATTCTGCGAGATCTTTGAACGTTGCGCCGTCAAGGCCGGCGATACCGCGGCGATCCTGTCGGAAACCCAGTCGCGTGCGTTGAATGTGCATCTGGCGGAGCTCGCGCTGCTGCGCATGGGTGCCCGGCCGTTTCACGTGGTCATGCCGACACCGCGCAATCGGAATATCGTTCCGGTTCGCTCGACAGGGGCGAGCGAGGCGATCCAGAAGCTTGGTCCGGTCATTACCGCGCTTCAGCAGGCCGGCTTCGTGGTGGATTGCACCATCGAGGGCCTGATGCATGCGGTGGAGACGCCGGAGATCCTCAAGGCCGGCGCGCGGATCCTGGTGATCTCCAACGAGCATCCCGAGGCGCTGGAGCGGATGGTGCCGGATCCCGCGCTCGAGAAGCGCGTTCGTGCGGCGGCCAAGATGTTGCGGGGGACCAAGCGGATGCGGGTGACGTCGAAGGCCGGCACGGCGCTGGATGTCGACATGGTCGGCGCGTCCACGGTCGGTGTGTGGGGCTGGACCGACAAGCCCGGCACGCTGGCGCATTGGCCCGGTGGAATCGTCGTCAGCTTCCCCAAGAGCGGGACGATCAACGGCACGCTGGTGATGGCGCCGGGCGACATCAATCTCACTTTCAAACGCTACCTCACATCACCCGTGAAGATGACCTTGAAAGATGACTATGTCGTCGAGCTGGAAGGCGAGGGCACGGATGCCGCGATGATGCGCGCCTATCTTGCTGCCTGGGGCGATCGCGAGGCTTATGCCGTCTCGCATGTCGGTTTCGGCATGAACCCCGGTGCGCGCTATGAAGCGCTGTCGATGTACGACCAGCGCGACACCAATGGCACCGAGATTCGGG
The DNA here is from genome assembly GCF_028128695.1 of Bradyrhizobium sp. CCBAU 25360. Classification (NCBI taxonomy): domain Bacteria; kingdom Pseudomonadati; phylum Pseudomonadota; class Alphaproteobacteria; order Hyphomicrobiales; family Nitrobacteraceae; genus Bradyrhizobium; species Bradyrhizobium sp. CCBAU 25360. Next base: position 327,464 of record NZ_LBJA01000001.1, on the reverse strand, counting down.
CCGTCTCCGGCAATTTCCTGTTCTCGACCGGTGCCAACGAATTCGCCGGCCGCTACACGGCGGGGCATTTCGACCTGCCGATGATGGGAACGACCATCGAGCTCGATGGCGTCGCGGTCGTTCGCGAAGGCGTGTTGCAGGACGTCTTCGGCTAGTTGCGGTCGAGCACGGGTGGGCGAGCCAGGTCGAAGTGGCGGAGCAGATCCACCATGGCCTGAAGCCGTCTTACGCGATAGGCGTCAACGTCCATGCCCGAATAGTCGAGGAAGCCGGCACCCGTGCGCAAGCCGATCCTGCCTTCATGCATGTTGCGTGAGATGACGTCCGGCGCGCGGTAGCGGTCGCTGCCGAGCGCGCCTTCGAGATAGCGACTGGCGTAGTACAAGATATCGCCGCCACCCCAGTCGATGAACTCGAGCAGTCCGAGCACGGCGTAGCGGAACCCAAAACCGTAGCGGATCGCCTTGTCGATCTCATCGGCACTGGCGACGCCTTCCTCGACCATGCGTGCGGCCTCGTTCATCGCCAGCGCCTGGATGCGCGGAACGATGAAGCCGGGCGTCGCCGCGCAGACGACCGGGACCTTGCCGATGCCTTCGAGCAGTCCCTTGACCTCGTCGACGATGGCGGGGTCGGTGGCTCTGCCGGGCGAAACCTCGACCAGCGGGATCAGGTAGGCCGGATTGAGCCAATGCACGTTGAGGAAGCGCCGAGGATTCACGATCGCGCCGGAGAGATCATCGACGAGGATGGTCGACGTCGTCGATGCCATGATCGTGTCGGGTCGGACCTGCCGTGAGGCTGACCCCAGCACCTCGCGCTTGAGCTCGACGACCTCTGGAACCCCTTCGAAAACCATTCCGGCCTCGGATAGCGCTGCCCCGCTCTGGCTGGCGGGCACCACCGAGACGCGCGCGATGAGCGGATCGACATCGGCCTCCGTCAGCAGCCCCAGCTTGGACAGGCTGGCAAAGGTCTTCGTGACCTCGCCGAGCGCGTCGGCCTCAAGCTTGGCGAAGTCTTCTGCGCTACGGGCCTTGACGTCGATCATTGTGACCTGATGGCCAGCGTAGGCAAACGCGACCGCGATGCCGCGTCCCATGCGGCCCGCCCCCAGACAGACGATATTGGCGCGATTGGTCATCGGTCAAAATCCATTGCGAAGCAGCGTCTGCAATTCAGCCTTGCTGAGATTGTCGAGCCCTAGCGTCTCAAGCGTTCGGCCACCTTGCGCAAAATCCTCGCCGCAGACCGCGCCGCCGATCGACAGGAACGCTTTGGCCAGCGGCGTGGCCACGCCCGCCAGGCCTGCGACGGAGACGAGCAGCGACAGCCCAAGCCGCAGGTCCTCACGCATATAGCGATGCTCCGTCAGCACGATCCGTTCGCGCCAGTCCCCTGAATCCGTCAGCCGGTCGTGTGAGCCGCGGCCATACATCCAGATCTCGCCCTCTTTCGCATAGTGATGAGCGAGCGGGAAATGCGGTGCACCGTAACCAAGTGCCTCGCGCACCGCGATGCGTTCTGCGTCGAGCGCGTCGGTCACCCGCCGGATCGCGGCTTGCGTGCCTTCCTTATGAATGTCCCAGCGCTCGAAATGTTCGATTGGACCGGCATTCATCACGATCAGCGGCGGATGGATGATGGGTCCTGCATTCATCAGCGCCCCGGACAGCGCGTCTCCGCACGGCTCGATCGTATCGGGGAAAGCGCGTCCGATGACTTCGAGCGCATGCGGTGCCCGGTCGAGCGGGAACACGCCGACTGGAAGCCGCTTGGCGCGGATGGTGATCGCGACCTCGAACGGTCCGTGCTTGCGGGTGAGCCACGGCAGTGTACCGGTTTCGGCAAAGCTTGCCCTGGCCTGGTTCCCAGCTTCCCGCGCAGCCTCTGCGAAGATCATCGAGCCGAATGTCGCCGGCGGCAAGAATACGACCTGACCGTCCCGCAGATGCGGGGCGAGCAGGCGAGCGATATCAGTCTGTGCGAAGGCAGGAGCGGGGCACAGGATCAGCTCCGTGCCGTTGACGGCCTCGGCGATATCCGTCGTGACCAGCGCGAGCGTCACGTCGTGGCGGCCGTTGTGATCCTTGACCAGGATGCGCGAGCCGGCGGCGCGATGTGCCGCGACCTGACCGGCATCGCGGCGCCAGAGCCGCACCTCATGCCCCGACAGCGCAAAATCGCCGGCGGCCGCGAAGGAGCCGTTTCCCCCACCGAGAACTGCAATCTTCAAGATGCTTCTCCTTGCGCGCGGGACTGCGCATCAAGCTGCTTCAGCAGGAAATGCTGGACCTTCCCCAGTGCGGTGCGCGGCAGGTCGGCGACGAAGACGATATCGCGTGGCACCTTGTAGCGGGCGAGTTGCGCCTGGAGATGGGCTCTCAGCTCGTTCGCTTCGGGCCGGCAGCCGGATCGGGGGATGACATAAGCGATCGGCACCTCGTCCCAGCGCGGGTCCGGCCGGCCGATCACGGCGCATTCGCTGACATCGGGATGTTCGAGCAGGACGCGCTCGACCTCGGCCGGGTAGACGTTCTCTCCCCCCGAAATGATCATGTTCTTCTTGCGGTCGCGCACCCAGAAATAGCCGTCGGCGTCGCACAGGCCGATGTCGCCGGTGCGATACCAGCCGTCGTGCAATGCGTCGCGCGTTGCCGCCTCGTTGCCCCAATATTCGAAGAACACATTGGGTCCGCGCACCGCGATCTCGCCCGGCGTGCCCGCTGGCACCTCATTGCCGGAATGATCGACCACCTTCGCTTCGCAGCACAGGCCGGCAAGTCCGGTCGATCCCGCACGCGAGAGGTCGCCGCCAAGCCGCGTGTAGACGGCGATCGGGCAGGTTTCCGTCGAGCCGTAGACCTGAAGCACCGGCACATCGCGGGCGACGAAACGCTCGATCAGATGCGGAGGCACGATGGTCGAGCCGGTGGCGACGGCTTTGAGTGACGAAAGATCGGTGGCGGTCCAGGCGGGATGCTCGCTCACCGCCTGGATGATCGCAGGCACCATGACCGTGAGTGTCGGCCGCTCCTGTTCGATGGCCGCAAGCGCGGTCTCCGGCGCGAAGCGCGCATGGACCGTGACGGTCGCGCCAAGTTGCAGCGCCGGCGTGGTCTGGATGTTGAGGCCGCCGACGTGGAAGAACGGCAGCACGGTGAGCACGTGATCGTCGGACGTCATGTTGTGCATGTGCTGGCTCATGACGCCGTTCCAGAACAGCGCCTCCTGGCGCAGCACCGCGCCTTTCGGCCGCCCGGTTGTCCCCGATGTGTAGACGATCAGCAGCGGGCAGGAGAGATCCGTGTGCGGATTTCGGCCGGCGCCGTCGCTGCGCGCGAGCAGGCTTTCGAATGTCGTGCCGCGAGGTGGCGTGAAGTCGAGGCCGACAACGGACGTCCCCGGCGCAAGCTCGTGGAGAACTCCCTCGAAGGCCCGCTCGAGCACCAGCACCTTGGCGCTCGCATCGGCGAGAATGAAGAGTTGCTCGGCGACCGCCAGCCGCCAGTTCAGCGGCACGAGCATCGCACCCAGCCGCGCGCAGGCGTAGAGCAGAACAAGATAGTCGGGTCGGTTCAGGCTCAGGATGGCGACGCGGTCGCCGCGGCCGACGCCGAGCTCCTGTTTCAATGCCGTCGCGGTGCGTTCGATGCGCGCGGCGAACGCCGCATAGCTCAGCCGTTCCCCTTCGAAGGCAATGGCTGTCTTGTCTGGCGCGAACGCCGCGTTGCGATCGATCAGACTGCAGAGGTCCACCGTCAGTCGTCCGTCTCGCCGGTCTCATACAGCGCCTCGCGTCCGATCCGGTCGAGGCAGAGCTCGGCGGTCCAGGGCAGCATCAGCGAGCCGCAGCGGCTGTCGCGGTAGATCCGTTCCAGCGGCAGCGAGCGAAGCATGGCCTGACCGCCGCAGGTGCGGATCGCGAGCGCGGCAAGCTCATTGGCGCCTTCCATCACCGAATATTGCGCGGCATAGGCCCGCAACACCTGCTCCTTGCTCGGATTGGCGCAGGCTTCGGTGACGGCCTGGAACCAGATCGCCTTGACCTGCTCGAGCTTGATCTGCATCTGCGCGACCGCGATCTGCTTGGTCGGATACATCCGGCGCTTGACCGGCGGCATGCCCGGCACTTCGCCGCGCAGATAACGCACGGTGAAATCATAGGCCGCTTGCGCCAGGCCCATATAGGTCGGCGACAACGTGAGGAACATGTGAGGCCAGCGCATCGCGGCCTGGAAATAGACGCCGCGCGGCATCAGTGCAGAGTCGGCCGGCACGAACACGTCCTTGAACAGGAGCGTCCGCGAAACCGTTCCGCGCATGCCGAGCGGGTCCCAGTCACCGACGACAGAGACGCCTTCCGATTTGGCGGAGATCGCGAGGTAAAGCGTGTTGCGGCGCGAGGCCTTCTCGCCTTCCTCGACCTCAGTGCAGAGCACGCCGTAATAGTCGGCATGGCCGGAGAGCGATGCAAAGATCTTCTTGCCGTTGACGATCCAGCCGCCCTCGACCGGCCTTGCTTCCGTGCCGAAGGCGACGCCGCCTGCGGCGGCCGCTCCACCCTCGGAGAAGGGTTGCGAATAGATCGCACCATCCTCGACGATGCGCTTGTAGTGGACTGCGCGACGCCGCTCGTGCTCGGCCCGGGTCCCGGCGTCCATGTCGAGATCGTCGGCGAGGGGCCCCGACCAGATGGTCGAGCACACGTGCATGTTCCAGGTCAGCGCGGTCGCGCCGCAATAGCGGCCGATCTCGGCGGCCGCCAAAGCATAGGTCTGGTAGTTCGCGCCGAGCCCACCGTGCTTCTTGGGAACGGCAATGCCGAGCAGACCGACGCGGTGCAGGTCGCGATAATTCTCGATCGGAAAGGTCGCCTCGCGATCGTAGGTGGCGGCGCGAGCGGCGAACACGCTCTGACCGATCTCTCTTGCCCGCGTAACGATGCCAGCCTGCTCGTCGCTGAGGCGGAATGCAACGGGATCGAAGATCGGCGCATCCAGCGCCACCTTGTCAGTCGTGCCGATCGTCTTGCTGACTTGCATGGTCATTGCGCGGTCACCTTACGCTTTGGTCGCGAGAGAGTTCAGGAACCGGCCGAGGGCCTCGTCAAAGGCCTCGGGGCGCTCGAGGTTGGCGAGATGGCCGACGCCGGCGAGCTCGACATATTCAGCACAAGGGATGTAGTTCGCAGTCTTTGCCATCATCGGCGCGGGCGCATTGTTGTCCTTGGAACCCGACAGCAGCAGCGTCGGGACGGAAATATTCGCAAGCGTGCTGCGCTGGTCGAAGCCGATGAGAGCCAGCATCATGGCACGATAGCTTGCCTCGGGCACGCTCCCCATGCATTCGCGTGCAAGCACGATCCCGTTCGGATCGGGATCGTCCCCGACAAGCTCCTTCACCAGCGAGGGCGCCAGCGACTTCATCGTCTCTCCGCGATCGAGCGGCCCGAGCCGCGCCGCGATGAACGATTTCTGCCAGTCGCCGTCGGCCTTGCCGAAGGCCGGGCTGGTCTGCGCCAGTACGACCGCGCGCGCCAGCTTTGGCGATTGCACCAGCCATTTCTGCACGATCATGCCGCCAATCGAGTGACCGACCAGAATGGGTCTGGTTGCATCGAGTTGCTCAATGAACTGCTGGAGCGCCTCCGCCAGGGTAGCAATGCTGACGCTGGCGAGCGGTGCCGATCTGCCGTAACCCGGCATATCCCATGCGATCGCGCGGAAGCGGCCGCCGAACGTGGCAAGTTGCCGCCGCCAGGCCCGCGCTGCGCCGCCGATGCCATGAAGGAAGATCAGAGGTATCGCATCCGGATCGCCCGCGGCTTCGTAGGCGAAGCGTCCGTCCTTTGTTATCATTGGCGCAGGCTGCGACACGCGACATCCTTTTGCTTGGCCCTTGATGCTAACAGGCCTGTGGGGGATGGGAAGCGATAATTTTATACTTAAAGCAATTTTCGGGCCGCCCTCTCGTGCCCCGACGTTCGCGGCCGCGAGGCGCCGCTTTCGTTGCAAAAATTTGAAGGTTAAAATATATCGGAGGAACGATCATCGGATCCGAGGGAGCCAGCGCATGTCCGGATTGCCGCACTCGCCGCACGCACTGGTGACCGGTGGTGGCCGCGGCATCGGCCGTGCGATCGCGGCGGCCCTCGTCGGCGCCGGCGCCACTGTGACGATAGTCGGTCGGAACTCCGCGGTCCTCGAAGAGGCGGTCAATGCAGGCGCCGCGCATTTTGCGGCCGTCGCCGATGTTTCGGACGAAGCGTCGTTGAAGGCCGCCATTAGCGAGGCCAGCGCGCGAAAGCCGATCGATATCCTGATCGCCAATGCGGGCAGCGCCGAATCCGCACCATTCGTGAAATCGGACAGTGCCCTGTTTGCGCGCATGATGGACATCAATTTCATGGGCGTCGTCCATGCCATCCACGGCGTGCTGCCGGGCATGAAGGATCGTCCGTATGGCCGCATCGTCGTGATTGCGTCGACCGCGGGGCTCAAGGGCTATGCCTATGTCAGCGCATACACTGCGGCCAAGCACGCCGCGGTCGGTCTCGTTCGTTCGCTTGCGCTCGAGCTGGCCGGTAGCAATGTGACCGTGAATGCGGTTTGCCCGGGCTTCACCGACACCGACCTCGTAGCCGGCAGCATCGAGAACATCATGACCAAGACGGGACGAAGCCGCGAGCAGGCGATCGCCGAACTCGCCAAGCACAATCCGCAAGGGCGCCTGATCGCGCCTCAAGAGGTGGCGGATTCCGTGCTGTGGCTGTGCGGGCAGGGAGCCAGTGCGATTACCGGGCAGGCAATCGCGGTGGCTGGCGGCGAAATCTAGCGGCGCGGAACGAACACACCAAGGAGATCGCATGAGCAGACCAGCAAATCCCGTCACCATTCCGCTCGCGGACTATTCGCCGCAGCACTTCGTGCTGGCGGTGGTCGACGGCGTCGCGACGGTCACGCTCAACCGGCCCGAACGAAAGAATCCGCTGACGTTCGAAAGCTACCGGGAACTGACCGATTTCTTCCGCGCTTGCGCCTTCGACGACGAGGTCAAATCCATCGTCGTCACCGGCGCCGGCGGCAATTTCTCGTCCGGTGGTGACGTGTTCGAGATCATCGGCCCGCTGGTGAAGATGGACACCAAGGGGCTGACGGCCTTCACGCGGATGACCGGCGACCTCGTCAAGGCGATGCGGGCCTGCCCGCAGCCGATCATAGCCGCGGTCGAGGGAATCTGTGCCGGGGCCGGTGCGATCGTCGCCATGGCATCGGACATGCGCCTCGCGGCAAGCGGGACCAAGGTTGCTTTCCTGTTCAACAAGGTGGGCCTTGCCGGTTGCGACATGGGCGCCTGCGCGATCCTGCCGCGGATCATCGGGCAGTCCCGCGCCTCCGAACTGCTCTACACCGGCCGGTTCATGACCGCGGAGGAGGGCGAGCGCTGGGGCTTCTTCAGCCGAATCGTGACGCCGGAGCAGGTGCTGCCCCAGGCGCAGGTCCTGGCCAAGCAGATCGCGGAAGGGCCGACCTTCGCCAACACCATGACCAAGCGAATGCTGGCGATGGAATGGGCAATGTCGGTGGAGGAGGCGATCGAGGCGGAAGCCGTTGCCCAGGCCCTGTGCATGACCACAGCCGATTTCGAGCGCGCCTTCGAGGCCTTCGTCAACAAGGTCAAGCCGGTATTCAGGGGCGACTAAACGGCGTCTCTGTCCGAGCCGGCCAGCAACGGGGACTTGCGCGAAATTATTTTAGGCTTAAAATAGTTTCATGGCCGGGTGAATTGGCGAGGCTCCCATGAAAGTCGCGATCATCGGTGGCGGACCTGCGGGTCTCTACGCTGCGATCCTGCTCAAGAAGCAGCGCCCGGGCGCCGACATCACGGTGTATGAGCGCAATCGGGCCGACGACACCTTCGGCTTCGGCGTGGTCTTCTCCGATGCCACGCTGGACAATTTCGAAAAACACGATCTGCCGAGCTACCGCCGCATCACCCAGGAGTTCGCATACTGGGACGACATCGCCGTGCATTTCCGCGGCACGGTCCACCGGGTCGGCGGTAACGGCTTTTGCGGCTGCTCCCGAAGCAAGCTGCTCCTGATCCTTCAGGAACGGGCCCGCGAGCTTGGCGTCGTCCTGCACTTCGAGGTGGACATCGACGACGAAACCCGGTTCGCCGACGCCGATCTCGTCCTGATCGCCGACGGCATCAACAGCCGCTTCCGCGAGAAATACATCGATCATTTCCAGCCGGAGGTCGACCTCCGCTCCAACAAGTTCGCCTGGATGGGCTCGACCAAGCCGCTCGATGCCTTCACCTTCATCTTCCAGGAGACCGAGTGGGGGCCGTTCATCGCCCACGCCTATCAATATGAGGCCGGACACTCGACCTGGATCTTCGAGACCGATCCCGAGACGTTCGAGCGGGCTGGCCTCACGGGGCTGGACGAGACGCAGTCCGCCGCGCGGATGGCCGAGATTTTTGGCTGGTTCCTCGATGGACACAAGCTGCTCATCAACCGTTCGATGTGGCGCAATTTCCCGATGATCCGCAGCAAGCGCTGGGTCAAGGACAACATGGTGCTGCTCGGCGATGCCAAGGCGAGCGCGCATTTTTCGATCGGCTCCGGTACCAAGCTCGCGATGGAAGACGCGATTGTGCTGGCCGAGGCGATGGAGAAAGCTCCCAGCATCGAGGCGGCGCTTGATGTCTACGAGCAGGGCCGCCGTGAGGAGGTCGAGAAGACGCAGCATGCCGCCGACGTCTCGCTGGTCTGGTTCGAGCATGTCGACCGCTTCTGGGATTTTGATCCCGTGCAGTTTGCCTTCGGCGTGATGACGCGCTCGAAGGCGATCACCTATGACAATCTCAAGCTCCGGGCGCCCGATTTCGTGGCCGAAGTCGAGAAGTCATTTGCCAGACAGGTTCGCGACAGCGGCTTTGACGTCGACACCAAAAAGCCGGCGGTGCCGTTGTTCCAGCCGTTCCGGCTGCGCGAGATGGAGATCGCCAATCGCGCGGTGATGTCGCCGATGTGCATGTACTCGGCCAAGGAGGGCGTGCCGACCGACTTCCACCTCGTGCACTACGGATCGCGTGCGATCGGTGGCGCCGGCCTGATCTTCACGGAGATGACCTGCGTCAGCCGCGACGCCCGGATCACGCCGGGCTGCACCGGCCTGTGGAACGACGAGCAGGAGGCGGCGTGGCGGCGCATCGTGGACTTCGTCCACGGCAATTCGGCCGCAAAGATCTGCCTCCAGTTGGGCCACGCCGGCCGCAAGGGCGCGACCAAGCTGATGTGGGACGGCATGGATCGCCCGCTGGACGAAGGCGGCTGGGACGTGTTCTCCGCATCGCCGCTCCCCTATTTTCCCGACAGTCAGGTGCCGCGCGAGCTCGACCGCGCCGGCATGAACGCGGTGAGGGACGCTTTCGTTGCGTCGGCTGAGCGCGGCGAGCGCTGCGGCTTCGACATGCTGGAGCTGCATTGTGCCCACGGCTATCTGCTCGCCAGCTTCATCTCGCCGCTGACGAACACCAGGACGGACGAATACGGCGGCTCGCTCGACAACCGTCTGCGCTTCCCGCGCGAGATCTTCGAGGCGCTCCGCGCGGTCTGGCCGTCGCACAAGCCGATGTCGGTACGCATCTCCGCGACTGACTGGGCCGATGGAGGCATCACCGGCGACGACGCGGTGGCGGTTGCGCGCGCTTTCGCCGAAGCCGGCGTCGATCTGGTCGATGTCTCGACCGGGCAGACCGTCCGCGATGCGCAGCCGATCTACGGCCGCATGTTCCAGACGCCGTTCTCGGATCAGGTCCGCAACGAGGCGCGCGTCGCCACGATGTGCGTCGGCAACATCACGACGGCGGACCAGGCCAATACCATCCTGGCCGCTGGAAGGGCGGATCTCGTCGCGCTTGGCCGGCCGCATCTGGTCGATCCGTTCTTCACCATGAGGGCGGCGGCCTGGTACGGGGCAAAGGACGCGTTCTGCCCGCCGCAATATCTGCCCGGAATGGATCAGATTTTCCGCAACAGCGTCCGCGACCGGCAGGATCTGGAGGAGCTGCGCATTAAGGCTAAGCCCAAGACCCGGGCCGAGCTCAAGGCGGAGACGACAAAGCCGCTTGCGGCGGAGTAACCGCCCGTGCGACGTTAACCTCATTGCCTGGCATGTTTCGAGTGGAGTAAGGGCGATGAAGGCGATTATCGTCGGTGGCGGTATCGGTGGCCTCACAACGGCGCTGATGCTGCGTTCGCGTGGCATCGGATGCGAGATTTTCGAGCAAGCCGACACCATTCGTGAGCTCGGCGTCGGCATCAATACGCTGCCGCATGCCATGCGCGAGCTCGCCGGACTCGGCCTGCTTCAGAAACTCGACGATGTCGCTGTTCGCACCGACCAGCTCTATTATCTCAACCGCCATGGCCAGGAGGTCTGGCGCGAAGCCCGCGGCATCGACGCCGGTCACGACGTGCCGCAATTCTCGATCCATCGCGGCCGCCTTCAAGGCGTCATCCATCGCGCCGTCGAGGAGCGGCTCGGGCACGAGGCGATCCACACCGGCTGCAGGCTCGGCGCTTTCACCCAGGACGAGGGCGGCGTCACCGCCTATTTCTTCGACCGAGCCGGCGCGCATGTCCACACGGCGCGCGGCGATATCCTGATCGGCGCCGACGGCATTCATTCCCGCGTCCGAGAGACGTTGTTCCCGAACGAGGGACCGCCGTGCTGGAACGGCCTGATGCTGTGGCGCGGTGCGCGCGACTGGCCGCTGTTCCTCACCGGCAAATCGATGATCGTGGCCGGCGGCCTCAATGCCAAGGTGGTGATCTATCCGATCGCGGAGGGATCGAGCCCGGCGAGCCGCCTGACCAACTGGGCCGTGCTGGTGAAGGTGGGCGAGGGCAATGCGCCACCGCCGCGGAAGGAAGACTGGTCGCGGCCGGGCCGCCGCGAGGAGCTGATGCCGCACGTCGCCCGCTTCTCGGTGCCCTATGTCGACGTGAAGAGCCTGATCTCGGCGACGCCCGAATTCTACGAATATCCGACCTGCGACCGCGATCCCTTGCCCTATTGGTCGTCGGGACGCGTCACGCTACTCGGCGACGCCGCGCACCCCATGTATCCGGTCGGCTCGAATGGCGCCTCGCAGGCGATCCTCGATGCGCGTTGCCTTGCCGACGCGCTGGTGCGCGCCGAGCATCCGCGCCAGGCGCTGCTCGAATACGAGAAGAAGCGCCTGCCGATGACGGCGGATATCGTGCGCTCCAATCGCCGGGGCGGCCCCGAGGGCGTCATCGACGCCGTCGAGCAGCTCGCGCCCGACGGCTTCGACAATGTCGACAACGTCCTGAGCTATTCCCAGCGCGAGGCCATCGTGCGCGGCTACGCCACCAAGGCGGGCTTCGCCGCAGTGCCGGGGCTCGCGGCGGTGCGCGCCTAAGACTCGCGGCTAGAGCATGATCCGGAAAAGTGCGAGCCGGTTTTCCGAAAGGATCATGCTCAAACAATAATCTAAAGCGCGATGACGGTTCATCGTGATCTCATCGCGCCTTAGCCACCGGGAGGCGGCGGCAGGAAGTGGATGTTGAACTCGGCCGCCATCGCCACCACGTCCTCCGGCTTCTGTTCCTTCATGTTGTGAAGGCCCCAGAACAGGTCGAACAGCCTTTTGGTCGGAGACACCCAGAACAGCACCTTTGCGGTCTGCTCCGACTTGTTGAAGATGCCGTGCGGCACGCCCATGCCGAGGCGGATCAGGTCGCCGGCGGTGGCCTGCGACTCCGAATTGCCGAGCATGAAATCGAGCTTGCCCTCAAGCATGTAGAGATATTCGTCCTGGTCGGGGTGAATGTGCGGCGGCACGAACGTGCCCGGCGGCAAGGTCGCATGCCAGGAGAAGCTGTGCTCGGTCTTGCTCTTCGGCACGTAGGTTTGACCGAGGATGTTCCAGGAAATACCCTGGATCCCCTCATTGGCGCGCGTGATGCCGGTGATTTCGCTGCTCATTGAAGTCCTCCCGTAACCCGTCGCGGCTTCAGTTCGCCGCCTTACAGTCCTTGGCGTAGCGGTCGCCGTAATTCTCGAAGACCTTCTGCACGATCTCCGTCTGGAACTTGCCGTCCGGACGCTTGGCAACCTTGGTCAGATAGAAATCCTGGATCGGATAGCCGTTGGTGTTGAACTTGAAGGTGCCGCGCAGCGAGGTGAAGTCGGCTTTCTTCAGCGCGGCCTGGACCGCGTCCTTGTTCGACAGATCGCCCTTCACGGCCTTGACCGCGCTGTCGATCAGCATCGCGGCGTCATACGCCTGGAAGGCGTAGGTGCCAGGCACGACGTTATAGGCGGCCTCGTAGGACGCGACGAACTTCTTGTTCGGGGGATTGTCCAGATTGGGCGCCCAGTTGGCGCCGCCAAACATGCCGACAGCGGCGTCCTGCTGTGCCGGCAAGGTCGATTCATCCACCGTGAACGCCGAGAGCACCGGAATGCTGTCAGCAAGGCCCGCCTGCCGGTATTGCTTGACGAGATTGACGCCGAGGCCGCCCGGCATGAACGTGAACAGGGCATCGGGCTTCTGCGAGGAGATCTTGGAAAGCTCCGGCTGGAAGTCCAGCGTGTTCAGCGGCATGTAGGATTCCTCGACGATCTCGCCCTTGTAGTCGAGCTTGAACCCCGCCACCGAATCCTTGCCGGCCTGATAGTTCGGGACCATCAGGTACATGCGCTTGTAGCCGCGATCCTGCGCGACCTTGCCGAGGATCTCGTGCACCTGATCGTTCTGGTACGAGGTCACATAGAAGAACGGGTTGCAGTCCTTGCCGGCAAAGGTCGACGGGCCCGCGTTGGGGCTGATCAGGAAGGTCTTCGACTCCGTCACGGGCCGGTGGATCGCCTGCAGGATGTTGGAGAAGATCGGGCCGATCACGAAGTCGACCTTGTCGCGTTCGAGCAGACCCTTGACCTTGGTCACCGCCGCGTCCGGCTTCAGTTCGTCATCGACCACCACGACCTCGACGTCACGGCCGCCCATCTTGCTGCCGAGGTCCTTTACGGCGAGCGCAAAGCCGTCGCGAACTTGCTGGCCAAGCGCTGCGGCTGGTCCCGACAGAGTCACGATCACCCCGAGCTTGATCTTCTCCTGGGCGAGGGCAGGGGTCATTGCGGTGCCGACCAGCAGGGCAGTTGCGGCCAAGGTCAATTGCGTCTTCATGATCTGTCCCCCGTGACATCAGGGCTTGCGCTGCAAGCCACGTACTTTAATCCAAGCTTATGCCGATGATGGTGGCCGCGGCAAGGAGCGCTCAAAGTGTCGCCATCCCGCGGCAGCGGCGCATGCAAGCGGCGCGCCAATTATTTGAAGCCTAAAGAAAGTAGCGTGCGGTCGATTGTTGCAGCTTTGGACTTGCGGCCGGCGTCGATTTATTTGAAGCTCAAAATGTTGGGGAATCCGTGCCGGCGCCAATGCCCGCCGAGAGTGAACGCACCGAGATGCTCGATTCCGAGACCAAGGCCGTCGAAACGCCGGAAGACCATGCCGACGAGCTTCGGCTGTGGCTGCGCCTTCTGACCTGCACCACCCTGATCGAGGGCGAGGTTCGCGGCCGGCTGCGGCAGCGGTTCGACGTCACGCTGCCCCGCTTCGATCTGATGGCTCAGCTCGACAAGGCGCCTGACGGCATGACGCTATCCGATGTCTCCAAGCGGATGATGGTATCCAACGGCAATGTCACCGGCCTCGTCGAGCGCCTCGTGGAATCCGGCCATCTCGATCGTCGGACCTCGGAGACGGACCGCCGTGTTCAGGTGATCCGCCTCACGAAACTCGGTCGCGCCGAGTTCCGCAAGATGGCTGCGGAGCACGAGATCTGGATCGCCGATCTCTTCGCCGACCTCTCGCCGAAGGATGTGCGCGAGTTAATGCGGCTGCTCGCCAAGACCAAGGCGTCGGCGCAGAAATCGGCCGCGCGCCGCCGGCCGTAAGAACCGCCGCCCAACCCCTTTTGCCGCAGGAAAAAGCACGGGGCGCCCAAAATCCGCTATTGCGCCGAATTGTTTTAAGCCTAAAATGTTTCCCAGATCGTGCTGCCGGGTGCAATCCATGCTGAAAGGAGCGTGCGATGGCCAACGCCGCCAAGATTCAAGTGTCGGGCTCGCATGACGGCAACGCTGCGACGGCCCATGTCGATACGTTTGCGCGACAGCATCTGCCGCCACGCGAGCTCTGGCCCGAGTTCATCTTCACACGGCCGGAGCTGCGCTATCCGCCGCGATTGAACTGCGTCAGTTATTTCCTCGATCGCTGGGTCGAGCAGGGACATGGCGAGGCGCCCTGCGTCATCAGTCCCGCCGTCAGTTACACCTATCGCGAGCTGCAAGCGCTGGTGAACCGCATCGCCAACGTGCTGGTCGGCAAGCTTGGTCTCGTTCCCGGCGGACGCGTGCTGCTACGCTCCGCCAACAATCCGATGATGGTCGCGACCTATCTCGCGGTCATCAAGGCCGGCGGCATTGTCGTGGCCACGATGCCGCTCTTGCGCGCCAAGGAGCTGTCATATCCGATCCAGAAGGCGGAGATCACGCTGGCGCTGTGCGACGGAAAGCTCGCCGAGGAAATGGAGAAGGCGAAAGCTGCGGCGCCGAATCTCAAGCGAGTCGTTTATTGGGGCAATGGCGCGACGGACTCGCTCGAAGCGCTCAGCGCGGACGCGAGTCCGGAGTTCAAGGCCATCGATACCGCCTCCGACGACGTCTGTCTGATCGCCTTTACGTCCGGCACGACAGGCGATCCCAAGGGCACCATGCATTTCCACCGCGACATGCTCGCGGTCTGCGACGGCTATGCGCGCAACATCCTGCGAGCCGAACAGAAGGATCGCTTCGTCGGCTCGGCGCCGCTCGCGTTCACCTTCGGCTTCGGCGGTGTGCTGTTTCCGATGCATATCGGCGCCTCTTTCGTGGTGCTGGAGAAGACGACGCCGGACGATATCCTGACGGCGATCGAGCAATACAAGACCACGGTCTGCTTCACGGCGCCGACCGCTTACCGGGCGATGATCGGCAAGCTGGCTGGCCGCGACATCTCCTCGCTTCGCAAATGTGTTTCCGCGGGCGAGACGCTGCCCAAGCCGACCTTCGAAGCCTGGCTCAAGGCGACGGGGATCAAGCTGATGGACGGCATCGGCTCGACTGAATTGCTGCACATCTTCATCAGCGCGACCGAGGACGAAATCCGTCCCGGCGCAACGGGCAAGCCCGTGCCGGGCTATGAGGCCAAGATCGTCGACGATGACGGCCATGATTTGCCGCCGGGCACGATGGGGAACCTCGCGGTGCGCGGGCCGACCGGATGCCGCTATCTCGCCGACGAGCGGCAGCGCAAATACGTCAGGAACGGCTGGAACATCACCGGCGACACCTACCTGATGGATAATGACGGCTATTTCTGGTACCAGTCGCGCTCCGACGACATGATCGTGTCGGCCGGCTACAATATCGCGGGCACGGATGTCGAGGCGGCGCTGCTCACGCATCCGGCGGTCGCCGAGTGCGGCGTGGTCGGCGCCCCCGACGAGGCGCGCGGCATGATCGTGAAGGCCTATGTCGTCGCGACGCCCGGCGTGACGCCGGACGCTCAGCTCGTGACCGAGTTGCAGGAACATGTCAAACGCGAGATCGCGCCGTACAAATATCCGCGTGCCATCGAATTCGTGACGCAACTACCCAAGACCGAGACCGGAAAATTGAAGCGCTTTGCCTTGCGGCAACTGGCGCAGGCCGCGGCAACGTCCTCAGGCGTCGCGGCGGAATGAGAGAGGGATGAAGAATTGTCTGTGACGACGCCGAAAGGCCCGCAACTCGCGGTGCTGCCGACAGCAGCCGAGGATGACGCCCGTTCGCGGGTGCAGGTGCTCCAGCCGTCGGGGTGGCCGATGCCGAAGGGCTATGCCAATGGCATGGCCGCTGAGGGCCTCATCGTCGTCACCGGCGGGGTGATCGGCTGGGATGCCGAAGAGCGTCTTGCCGACGGCTTTGTCGCGCAGGTGGGTCAGACCTTGAGCAACATCGCCGCGATCCTGGCTGAGGCAGGCGCGAGGCCCGAGCACCTCGTGCGGCTGACTTGGTACGTCGTCGACATGGACGAGTACCTGTCCAACCTGAAGGAACTCGGTAAGATCTACCGTGCCATCTTCGGCGCAAATTACCCGGCGATGGCGCTGGTGCAGGTGGTGCGCCTCGTGGAGAAGGCGGCGCGCGTCGAGATCGAGGCCACCGCCGTCATTCCGCGCTGAATCGCGTCTGGTTCAGCTCGCCTTGTCAGCTTGCCTTGTCAGCTTGCCTTGGCGAGCTCGTCGTCCTCGGGCGAGTTCAGATAGACGCCCGACATGGTGTCGACCCAACACAGATGGTCGTGCACCTTCTTTACGCCGTCGACGTTCTCCGCTGCGACGATCGCGGCCTGCCGCGTGCGCTCTTCGGTGATGACGCCGCTGAGGTGGACGATGCCGTCGCGGACGATGACGTTCAGCCCGAACGGGCACCAGTCGTTCTTCTCCATGGTGTCGATGATGCGGTTGCGAATGTGGTCGTCATCGGCCGTCGGATCACGCACCTCACGGGCGAGCCCCGCCACCGCCTGCAGCAGATTGGCGCGGGATACGATCCCGACGACCTTGTCGCCGCGCACCACCGGAAGCCGCTTCACGTTGTTCCGCTCCATCAGGTCGACGATCTCTGCGAGCGCCGTGTCCTCCGTGATGGTTACGGGCGAGTCGGTCATCACCTCCGCAACCTTGCGGCCGTGCTCGTGGACGAAGTCGCTGGCAGACTTGCCCGGCCCCAGGATGAACCGCAACCAGCGTCCGCGCTTGCGCCCGGTGCCGATTTCGCTGCGGCGGATGAAATCCCCTTCCGAGACGACGCCGACCAGCTTGCCGGTATCGTCGACCACGGTGAGACCGCTGACGTGCCGCTTCAGCATGATATTTGCCGCCTCGACGATGCTTGTGTCGGGGGTAACCGAGATGACCGACCGGGTCATGATCTGGTGGGCGCGCATGGACAACTCCGCTTGTCGAATTTCGATGCGCGAAAACTAGCTCGGGTGTCAGGGTGCGGTTTGACTCAGGTCAATCGGACGAAGCCCGTCCGTCCTGATTAAGCAATCGTGATCCGCGCCCCGGATTTGATACAGCTCAACGCCTCTGCGAAGCCTCGCCATATCCTGCCGCCGACGTCAAACAGCAGCCCTCGGGAACATTGAGCCATGAGCGTCGTGCAGATCTTTCCACGGGCCGAAGAGCCGGCGGTCCAGGCTCTCCCCATCAGTCCAGCCGCTGGTCCCGAAGCCGCGACGGTGAGCCCCCAGATGGGTGCCGGGATGCCGGCTGCCGCCGAGCCTCCGCCTGTATCGGAGCCATATCCTCTCGATCGCGCGTTTCACGCGATGCTTGCGCGGTTTACGGGCGGGATTTCGCCACTGGCCTTGTCGCTGGCGTGGCTCGACTGGAGTTCGCATCTCGCTGCGGCGCCGCAGCGCCAGATGGAGATTTCCCGCAACGTCCTGCGTGACGCCGGCCGGTTGGCGGAAGCCGCCGCGCACGCGGCGTCACCGGGCCAAAAGCCGTGGTCCGTGATCCAACCGCAGGGGCGGGATCGCCGCTTTAGTGGACCGCAATGGGAGACCGCGCCGTTCAATCTGCTGGCGCAGGCATTCCTGCTCGGAGAGCGCTGGTGGCACGATGCCACGACCGGCGTGCGCGGCGTGTCGCACCCAAATGAAGCCATCGTCGAATTCTCGATGCGCCAGATGCTCGACATGCTGGCGCCGTCGAATTTCGCGGCGACCAATCCGAAGGTGCTGGAAAAGGCGTTCCAGAGTGGCGGGGAAAACTTCGTCTTCGGCTGGCAAAACTGGTGCAGCGACCTGATGCGCCTGCTCTCCGCCTCAAAATTGGCGGGCAGTGAGCAGTTTGTGGTCGGCAAATCGGTGGCGGCTTCGCCCGGCAAGGTCGTCTACCGTAACGAGCTGATCGAGCTGATCCAGTACCAACCGACCACGGCGCAGGTGCGACCAGAGCCGATCCTGATCGTGCCGGCCTGGATCATGAAGTACTACATCCTCGATCTCTCGCCGCAGAACTCGCTGGTCAAATATCTGACCGGTCAGGGTTTCACGGTGTTCGCGATCTCCTGGCGCAACCCGGATGCGACAGATCGGGATCTCGCCTTCGACGACTATCGCAAGCTGGGGGTCATGGCGGCGCTGGACATGATCGGCCGGATCATGCCGGGTCGGAAGACCCATGCGCTCGGCTATTGTCTGGGAGGGACATTGCTGTCGATCGCTGCCGCTGCGATGGAGCGCGACGGTGATAACCGCTTTGGCACCGTTACTCTCCTTGCGGCCCAGACCGACTTCACCGAGGCCGGGGAGCTGACGCTCTTCATCAACGAGAGCCAGGTCGCCTTTCTCGAAGACATGATGTGGCAGCGCGGCTATCTCGATACGACCCAGATGGCCGGCGCCTTCCAGCTGCTGCGCTCCAACGAACTGATCTGGTCGCGTCTGTCACACGACTATCTGATGGGCGAGGGCGCGCCGCTGAACGACCTGATGGCGTGGAACGCGGACGCAACGCGGCTGCCCTATCGCATGCATTCGGAATATCTGCGAAAGCTGTTCCTCGACAACGATCTGGCCGGGGGGCGCTATCGCGTCGGCGGCAGGAACGTTTCGCTGTCCGATATTCACGCCCCGATGTTCGTGGTCGGCACGCTGGCCGATCACGTCGCGCCGTGGCGATCCGTCTACAAGATCCACTATCAGGTCGATGCCGACGTGACGTTCCTGTTGACCAGTGGTGGCCACAATGCCGGCGTCGTCGCGCCTCCCGACGAGCCCGGCCACAGCTATCAAGTGCTGAGCAAGGCCGAGGACGCGCCCTATGTCGGTGCGGACGAGTGGCTGAAGCTGGCTCCGCGCATTGAAGGGTCGTGGTGGCCGGAATGGACCAAATGGCTGGCGGCGCGCTCCGGCGCGCCCTGCGATCCGCCGCCGATCGGGCTTGGAGACGCTCCCGGCCTGCCCGATGCGCCGGGGGACTACGTCCACACTTAAACCTCCGGCTCGGAACTCGGTGCGAGATCCGAGGAGTGGAAGGGCTTCGTCTTGTCCAGTTTGCGGTAAGCCGTTGACGCCGTCCGCAACAGCTTCTTTTCACGCTTGCGGTTGCGGAATCGATTGCTGGCTTCGAGGCCGGCGCCGTTCAACGACGCCGCCAGCGCATGTCCCCGCGCATCATCGTTCAATCGTCCGAGCGACCGTTGCGCCTTGCGCAATTTCTTGAGGATCGATTTCTGTTTGGTCAGCGATTCCTCGGCGAACAGGTCCTGGAGCGACTCGATCGAATAGGTCAGCCGCTTGTTGAGAATCCGCAGCTTGTGTCGTTTCTCGACGTCGAGCTTGCGGAGTTTTCGCGCCTTCTTGAGCAGCGTCGTCTCCCACTCGGCCAGCCGCTCCGTTGCGTGTTCGGCGAGCGTGCAGCGGCGCAATCGCATGGCTTCCTTGCTGCGCCGGGTTGACCAGGGGCCGCTCTCGATCCAGATAGAGGTCTGCTCGACAAGGCGGCGATACCGCGCGGATTGCAGCGCGCGAGCCAGCAGGCGGTGGCTCTCGGTGCGCTTTTCGTCCCAATGCTGAAGCTCGGCGACCACCGCAAGCTCTTTGCCACTCTCCGCGACGATCCGCTCGATCGCCACGTCGAGATCCCGCACCATGCCGAGCTGGCCGTTCAGCCATTTCAGTTCGGCCCAGACGTTCGGGCGCAGGGCGTCGTCGACCATCGGCGAGAAGAAGCGGATGGCAGTTCGCAGATGGGTCAACGCGATCCGGATCTGGTGTAGCGCGTCGGGATCGCCGCGGCAGGTGCCGTCATGCTGGGCGAGCACGGCATCGAGGTGACGGCGCGCGATGATGCGGAAAGCCGTATCGCAGGCCATGCCGGGGCTGAGGCGGCCGGGCAGGGCATTGCGCCGCGCCGCCGGCGTGGTGCGAACGGTCGTCGAGGTCGTGGTGGGTCGCGCCATCTTTGCCCGCGCCAATCAGATTGCCCTATTTGCCTTCAGCGATCGCGTCCCGACAGTTCTGGAGCGTCTGCTCTTGTGTCCCGGATGCATCGATGGTCGCCCAGCCGACGTGACCGATATTATAGTGCTCTTGCTGCGCAGCAACCTCCTGCGTGGCGTCGGATGCGTCTCCCCGGCGGCTTCCGATCCGCATCTGCCGGGTCGCGAGGTCCGCAACCAGGAACAGGCCGTTCAGCGGCACATTGCGCTCTCGCGCCAATGCGGCGATCGCATCCCGTTCGTCCTCGCGGGCGAATACGCCGTCGATGATCGCCGAATGGCCCTGCGCCAACACCCGCCGGGCGTGCTGAGCCAGCGTGTCGTAGACGCGGGCCGCGTGCTCTGGCGTGTAGGCGGACGGCGGCAGGCGGTGCGTGTCCTCGACCCCGAACATCTGCTTGCGAACGAGGTCGCTGCGCAGCACGACGGCTCCCGGGGGCGGCGCGACGACGGGCGCGAGCGCATTCGCCAGGACGGTCTTGCCGGTGCCTGACAGGCCGCCGACCGCAACCAGGCGCGGAGCAGGGGGATGGATCAGCGTCCTGGCAAGGTCAAAATAATGCTGTGCCTGGTCAAGGATGCTGGGGTCATCGGAATGCGGCGGCTTCAGCCGTGCCAGGGCCACCTGGGCGCGGATCGCCGCCCGGATGGACATCAACAGCGGCAGGGCCGAGAGCGCGTCGAGATTGTCGGCTGGCGTTGCGGCGAGATAGCGGTTCAGGACGATGTTGGCGGCGCGGGGCTGATCGTGGTGCAACAGGTCCATCATCGTGAATGCGAGATCGTAGAGCACGTCGACGGTTGCCATCTGCGCATCGAACTCGATGGCATCGAACAGCACGGGCCGGTCGTCGAGCAGGACGATGTTTGCGAGATGCAGATCGCCATGGCAGCGGCGTACGAAGCCCATCCGGCCGCGCTCCGCGAGCAGCGGACGAACACGCAGGAATGCCTCGTGGGAGGCTTTGCCGAGCTTTTCGATGTCTTCCGCGATGAAATGGCCGCCGGCCCGCAGACCGTGACTGTTGCCGTCGATCAGGGCGGGGATGGAGGCGACCCATGCTTCGCCGTCCGCGCGTGTCGCCGCGCCGTGGGAAGCCACGATCGCGTCGGCGGCAGCCGCGGCAAGGGTCGCATCCAGCGGGCCGGCCTTTGCCAGATGATCGAGCGTCCGGTTTTCGTCGAAGCGCGCCATCTCCACCGCATACTCGATCGGCCGGCCGGGACCGTCGACCTGCACCGATCCATCCAGCTCTTCCGTGATCGCCGCGACGCGATGATAGATCTGCGGCGCCAGCGGCCGGTTGATCCTGATTTCCTCCTCGCACGCCGCCTTGCGCTTCTCCAGCGTCGAATAATCGAGAAAGGGAAACCGCACGGCACGCTTGATCTTCAACGCGCGCGCCCCGTCGAGGAACACCGAGGCGCCATGCGTGTCGATCCGCGTCACGCCGGGATGGCGGGCCAGCGTCCGGAAGATCCGCTCCTGGGCCGCCATTTCATCTTTCATGACAACGGGCATCCGAAAGCACCATCAGGGCGTCAGCACGGCCGCGCCGAGAATCCGGCCATCCCGCAGCATGTTCAGAACCTCGTTGGCCTGATGAAGCGGGAATGCCGTCGTTTCGGTGCGCACGCCAGCTTGCGGGGCGATCTTGAGAAAATCGAGGCCGTCCTGCCGGGTCAGATTGGCGACCGACAGCAGTTGCCGTTCTTGCCAGAGCAGATCGTACGGAAAGCTTGGAATGTCGGTCATATGGATGCCGGCGCATACGACGCGGCCGCCTTTGCGGACGGCGCGTAGCGCGTTCGGGACAAGCTCGCCGGCTGGCGCGTAGATGATGGCCGCGTCGAGCGGTTCGTCGGGCACCTCGTCTGAGGCCCCCGTCCAGACCGCGCCGAGGCGGCGTGCAAGGTCTTGTGCAGCAACATCGCCGCGTCGCGTGAATGCGTAGACGGACCGTCCCTGCCAAACCGCAACTTGCGCAATGATGTGGCCGGCCGCGCCAAAACCATAGAGGCCGAGCCGGTCGGCGGGGCCGGCCAGCACCAGCGAGCGCCAGCCGATCAATCCTGCGCACAGCAGAGGAGCAATCTCCACGTCGTCGCCCACCTCACCGAGGGGAAAGGCGTAGCGTGCGTCGGCGATGGTGTGCGTCGCGTAGCCGCCGTCGCGCGTGTAGCCGGTGAACAGCGGGGCGTCACACAGGTTTTCCATGCCCTCACGGCAGAATCGGCATTTTCCGCAGGTGAAACCGAGCCAGGGAATGCCGACGCGATCACCGGGCGCATGCATGGTGACATTCGCGCCGACGAGATCGACCCGCCCGACGATCTCGTGGCCGGGCACGATCGGATAGCGAATATCGGGCAGCTCGGCATCGACGAGATGAAGATCGGTCCGGCATACCCCGCAGGCGCTGATCTTCACCCGGAGTTGACCCTCGCCGGGTGTCGGGTCAGGCCGCTCCTCCATCTGGAGCCGCGTTCGCGGGGCCGGCAACACCATCGCACGCATCAGTCTCTCCGGGGCGAACCGCTCCGACTGAATTATCCATAGAATAGCTGGACGACCAGTCCTTGACGTCGGTCAACGCCTGCTTCCAGCCCGAACGGACCGAGTTCCCTTGGCTTGACTTGGCTTGACGAGGATCAAGCGTCTCGACCAAAGCCGGCCTATTCTGACGACCAAGGAGAATCCCGATGCCCATCAAGGATGTCTTTCTGCCGCTTGTCGGCCAGCCCCGCGGACCGGCCCTGATTGCGATCGAGAAATGCGTGGCCGTCGCCGCCGACCTCGGCGCCAGGATCACGGGGCTCGCGCTCGAGGAAGACATTTTCGAGCGGCCGAAGGTGATGCTGCCTCATGATCGCGATTCCGCGGAGGCCGGCAGTTCGCGTGAGGCGAACGAGACGCAGCAGCTCCTCGATGCCTTCACCAACGCGGCGTCCCGCGCCGACATTCGCGCCCAGAGCCGAACGGGCAAGGTACCGGCGGACCAGATCGCGGCGATCCTGGCCGAGCATGCCCGTTTCAGCGATCTCACGCTGTTTCCCGTGAAGCCGCACGACAGCCGAACGGAGCACATCATCGAAACTCTCCTGTTCGAATCCGGGCGGCCGCTGCTGCTCTGCCCGGAGCAGCGTGCGGAGCAGCTGCGGCCGGAATTCGAGAACGTCATGATCGCCTGGGATCATTCTGCCCGCGCTGCGCGTGCGGTCGGCGACGCTTTGCCCATTCTTCAGGCTGCCACCGTGGTCCGCGTGGTGACGGTCGCAGAGGACAAGGCTGACGCGGTCGCGCAATCCGGCGCGGCTCTCGTCGACCATCTGAGAGAACACGGGGTCTATGCCTCCTTCGAAACGGTGACCGGCAACGGCAGCTCGATCGGCAAGGTACTGGGAAGTTGGGCGAATTCCCATGGCATGGATGCGATCGTGATGGGCGCCTACCATCATTCACGCCTGAACGAGATCGTGTGGGGCGGTGTGACAAAGACCGTCATTGGCCAGCCACCATGCTGGGTTATGATCTCGCACTAGGCTCGCCATTTTTCCCGGCCTGATCGTCAACCATCGGAACCGCCGTTGACCCGGCGCATTTGCTTTCATGTCAACCTATCGTCTCAACAATCTGCTGGCGCCGCGTTCAGTTGCGCTCGTTGGAGCGAGCGCCCGTCCGGTCTCAGTCGGACGCGCCGTTCTGGAGAACATTCACAAGGCCGAATTCAAGGGGCGGTTCGGCCTGGTCAATCCACGCCATGCCGAAATCGGCGGCGTCGCGGCGGTGAAGAGCCTGGACAGCTTGGACTTCGTGCCCGAGCTCGTGGTCATCACCGCGCCGGCGCGCGAGATTCCCGGTATCATCGACCAGGCCGGGCGTCGCGGATCGGCGGGCGCGCTGATCGTCTCGGCCGGGCTCGGCCACGGACCGGGATCTCTGTACGAGGCTGCAATCGCGGCGGCCCGCAAATACGGCATGCGGCTGATCGGACCGAATTGTCTCGGCATCATGATGCCCGGGGTCAGCCTGAATGCCAGCTTTGCCGCGCATATGCCGGGGGCGGGCAGCCTCGCGCTGATCTCGCAATCGGGCGCGATCGCTGCCGGCATGGTCGACTGGGCTGCACAGCGCGGCGTCGGCTTCTCCGGCATCGTCTCGATCGGCGATCAGATCGACGTCGACATCGCCGATCTGCTCGACTATTTCGCGATGGATCACAAGACGCGCGCGATCCTGCTCTACATCGAATCCATCAAGGACGCGCGCAAGTTCATGTCGGCAGCGCGTGCTGCCGCGCGCGTGAAGCCCGTCGTCGTGGTGAAATCCGGCCGTATGGCGCAGGGCGCAAAGGCGGCTGCCACGCATACCGGTGCGCTCGCCGGCGCGGACGCGGTCTATGACGCGGCGTTCCGCCGCGCGGGTGTCCTGCGGGTCTCCGACCTGCGCGAGCTGTTCGATTGAGCCGAGACACTCGGCCGCGTCGAATCGCCGACGGGAAAGCGTCTCGCCATCCTGACCAACGGTGGTGGCATCGGCGTCCTTGCCATCGACCGGCTGGTCGAACTCGGCGGCATTCCGGCGACCATCTCGGCGGAGGCGCGCAAGAAGCTCGATGCGGCCCTGCCGCCGACCTGGTCCGGTGCAAACCCCGTTGACATCGTGGGCGATGCTGACGCCTCGCGCTACGCAGCGGCGCTGGAGGTGCTGCTCGCAGACACCGACAACGACGCAGTCCTCGTCCTCAATGTGCAAACCGCGATCGCCTCGGCAGCCGAGATCGCCACGACCGTGACAGAGCTCGTCGGCAAATATCGCGCGCAGCACCGCAGCTGGGCGAAGCCGATATTGGCAGCCTGGGTCGGAGCCGATCAGCACATCATTCAGACACTCTCCAGTGCCGGTGTGCCGAACTATCCGACCGAGGACGATGCCGTCCGCGGCTTCATGTATCTGGTCCGGCACCGCGAAGTGGTGGAGGAGCTCAGCCAGGTTCCCCCCGCGATGCCCGATACGTTCGTGCCGGATGCTCGGGGGGCGAGGCAGATCGTCACCGCCGCGATCGCCGATGGCCGTGAGTGGCTCGAGCCGGTCGAGATCAAGCACCTGCTCGAAGCTTACGACATCGCGATGGTGCCGACCTATGCGGCGACCGATGTCGAGCAGGCGGTGGCCTATGCGAAGGAAATCTTCGCGCAGGGTGGCACCGTGGTGCTGAAGATCATGTCGCGCGACATCATCCACAAATCCGATGTCGGCGGCGTCGTGCTCAATCTGACGACGCCGGAGGCCGTGCGAGCGGCCACCTCCGACATTCTCGCCCGGGCGAGAAAGCTCCGGCCCGAGGCCCGCATCGGCGGCGTCATCGTCCAGGCGATGGTCGTCAAGGCGAAGGCGCGCGAGCTGATCCTGGGCCTCGCCGACGATCCCACTTTCGGCGCCGTCGTGGTGTTCGGCCGCGGTGGCACGGCGGTGGAGATCATCAACGACAAGGCGCTGGCGCTGCCGCCGCTGGACTTGCAGCTCGCTCGCGATCTGATCGACCGCACCCGCGTGTCGCGGCTTCTAAAGGCCTATCGTGATGTGCCCGCGGTCAAGCAAGACGCCGTGGCCATGGTGCTGGTCAAGCTGGCGCAGATGGCGGCCGACATTCCCGAAATCCGCGAATTCGACATCAATCCGCTGCTGGCGGACGAGACCGGCGTGACTGCGGTCGATGCCCGCGTCGCGGTCGGGCCGCCGCAGCGGAAGTTCGTCGGCTCCGGCCCGGCCAATTTCGCCGTTCGCGCCTATCCGTCGCAATGGGAGCGCCGCCTCAAGCTCAAGGACGACTGGCGCATCTTCGTGCGGCCCATGCGCCCCGAGGACGAGCCGACCATCCACGAATTCCTGCGTCACGTCACCCCGCACGATCTTCGCCTGCGCTTCTTCGCGCCGATGAAGGAGTTTACCCACGAGTTCATCGCGCGCCTGACCCAGCTCGACTATGCGCGCGCGATGGCCTTCATCGCCTTCGACGAGGCCACCGGCGAAATGGTCGGCGTGGTTCGGCTCCATTCGGATTCGATCTACGAGAGCGGCGAATACGCGATCCTGCTCCGGTCCGATCTCAAGGGCAGGGGGCTCGGCTGGGCCCTCATGCAGCTCATCATCAACTACGCCAAGTCGGAAGGGCTGAAAGTCATATCGGGCGACGTGCTCAAGGAGAACACCGTGATGCTCGAAATGTGCCGGCACCTGGGCTTCGAGGTCAAGCCCGATCCGGCCGAGCCCGATATCTGCGACGTCAAATTGAAGCTGTGAGCGCGCCCTTGCTTCAGGAGCGCGCTTCAGCCGAATTCGCTGCGCCGGACGATTTGGCGGTCGTCCGCAGATTCCTGATGATGATCGCGATCAACGGCACCAGCACCGGCACGATCGTGCTGAGCGGATGATGCACCGCGCCCGACACCTGGGCCTGGAGCGCGCGCGCTTCGAGCTGAAGGGCTTCGATGGAGGTGTCGTGAATTTCGTTGGCAAGCTCGATATCGCGGCCCGACGGAGCGCGGCCGGCGATCGCGAACAGAGCGGCTGCGATGGCGAAATTGACGGCGCCGAGGATGGCGGCCGCGGCAATCGCGCTCCATATCTGCACCAGCGCGAAATAGGCCGACAGCTCCAGCATCAGAAGCCCGAACGCCGCGATCAGCGCCGCAAAGGCACGCAAGCCGAGGCCGACCAGCAGATGGCGCAGCCTGATGTCCGCGATGATCCTGTCGGTGCGCCACAACGCGCGCAGATGTTTGACCACATTCTCGGTATTCACCTAGTGTCTCCTCAGCATGAAGCCGACAACGACGCCGAGCGCGAAGGCGGAGGCGAGCGATGTGATTGGACGGTCCGCAATGAGACCCTGAAGCTGCGCCTGCTCTTCGTCCACGGTCTCGCCGAGCTCGGTCAGCGCCGCCCTGATCTGATCGGCGAGTGCCTCGGCGCGGTCCTTCGAGCTCTCGAACATCTCCTCGCCGGCGGTGCTCAGCAAGCGCGTGACGTCAACCTTCAGCGCGCGCAATTCTTCGCTCATCCTGTCGCTGTCGAACATGGACTTGATATCCCCATTGAATGGACGCAAGCCTAGGGCCCGCGCGCGCGATCGCGCTTGATTTGCGTCAATCGGCAGCGCAGTTCAGCTCTTGAGACAGGTCAAGCCGGGCGCCATATGCTGGCCTAGAAATACCGTCTGAATGGGGACCGATTGTCCCGATGAGGTGGAAGCGTGAACCACGAACCGCTGTTGCTCGCGACGCCGTCCGGCGACGTGCTGAACCTGCGCCCTGAAGGGCCCTGGACCGCCGCGAATGTGGTCACGCTCGAGACGTTGTCCCGGTCGGTCGGCGCCGACGTCGATCGCTCGCGCGTCGTCACCCTGGATATGTCGGGCGTCAGTGCGCTCGACACGCTCGGTGCCTGGGTCCTGGAAAAGCTGTCGCGCAGGGCCGCAACATCGGGCAGGTCGGCCGAATTCGTCGGCGTCGCCGATCATTTCAGCGGGCTGCTGGATGAGGTGCGCCAGGTCAACCGCCACACGCCGGCCCCGACGGCTGCGCCCAATCCGGTGCTGGCGAGGCTGGGCGATCTCGGCAAGTCCACGGCCGACGCGCGGGAAGACGTCACGATCTTCCTGCAGATGCTCGGCGCATTGTTCATGGCCGTGATAGGCGTGCTGCGTCGGCCGCGTTCGCTGCGGCTGACCTCGCTGGTGTATCAGCTCTACCGCATCGGGTGGCAGGCGATCCCCATCGTCGCGCTGATCACCTTCCTGATCGGCGCCATCATCGCACAGCAGGGCTTCTTCCACTTCCGCAGGTTCGGCGCGGAGTCCTACACCGTCGATATGGTCGGCATCCTGGTGCTGCGCGAGCTCGGCGTGCTGATCGTCGCCATCATGGTCGCGGGACGGTCGGGAAGCGCCTACACCGCCGAGCTCGGCTCGATGAAGATGCGCGAGGAGATCGACGCGCTCTCGACCATGGGGCTCGATCCCGTCGACGTCCTGATCCTGCCGCGCGTTGCGGCCCTGGTCATTGCGCTGCCGATCCTCACCTTCATCGGATCGGTCGCCGCGCTCTATGGCGGCGGTCTCGTCGCGCAGTTCTATGGCGACATGGGGCCGGCGATCTACATCGCGCGGCTGCACGAGGCCATCTCCGTTACCCATTTCGAGGTGGGCATCCTGAAGGCGCCGTTCATGGCGCTGGTGATCGGAATCGTGGCCTGCAGCGAGGGCTTGCGCGTCAAGGGCAGCGCGGAGTCGCTGGGGCGGCAGACCACGACGTCGGTGGTGAAGTCGATCTTCCTGGTGATCGTGCTCGACGGCCTGTTCGCGATCTTCTTTGCCTCGATCGGAATGTGACGATGGACGTATCGCAGGACGAGTTCGCGATCCGCGTCCGTGATCTCGTGGTCGGATTCGGCCGCCAGACCGTGCTCGACCATCTGTCGCTCGACGTTCGCCGCGGCGAGATTCTCGGGCTGGTGGGGGCGTCCGGCGGCGGCAAGTCGGTGCTGATGCGCACCATCATCGGCCTCATCCCGCGCCAGGGCGGGACCATCGAGGTCATGGGCCAGCCCACCGGCGGCCACGGCCGCGGCGCAGCCACGACATGGGGCATCCTGTTCCAGCAAGGCGCGCTGTTCTCCTCGCTGACGGTCCGCCAGAACGTCCAGTTTCCCTTACGCGAAAATCTTGTCCTGTCGCAGGAGCTGATGGACGAGATCGCGATCGCCAAGCTCGAGATGGTCGGCTTGCGCGCCCAGGACGCCGACAAATATCCGGCGGAGCTGTCGGGCGGCATGACCAAGCGCGTGGCGCTGGCGCGCGCGCTCGCGCTCGATCCGCCGATCCTGTTCCTGGACGAGCCGACCTCCGGCCTCGATCCGATCGCCGCCGGCGATTTCGACGCGCTGATCACGACGCTGCAAAGAACGCTGGGGCTGACCGTGTTCATGGTGACCCACGACCTTGCGAGCCTGACCACGGTCTGCGACCGCGTCGCCGCGCTGGCCGACGGCAAGATCGTGGCGATCGGCCCGATGCGCGAATTGCTGCAATCCGAGCATCCCTGGGTGCGCGCCTATTTCCACGGCAAGCGCTCGCAGATGCTGCAACACGAGATGAGATGAGA
Source organism: Bradyrhizobium sp. CCBAU 25360 (assembly GCF_028128695.1). Classification (NCBI taxonomy): domain Bacteria; kingdom Pseudomonadati; phylum Pseudomonadota; class Alphaproteobacteria; order Hyphomicrobiales; family Nitrobacteraceae; genus Bradyrhizobium; species Bradyrhizobium sp. CCBAU 25360. Next base: position 298,155 of record NZ_LBJA01000001.1, on the reverse strand, counting down.
CATGGAAACCCGCGCTCCCTACGTGCTGATCGGCAGTTTCGTGCTGGCCGCGATCCTCGCGGTGTTCGGCTTCGTCTATTGGCTGAACAACACCGGCGGCATCGGGCCGCGCACGAACTATCACGTGCAGTTTCAGGGGCCGGTCCCGGGCCTCCTGGTCGGCGCCGGTGTGCTGTTCAACGGCATCCGTGTCGGTGAGGTGACCCAGCTCGCGCTCGCGCCGGATAACCCGCGCTTCGTCAATGCGACGATCTCGGTTGCGACCGCCACGCCGGTGCGTTCCGACACCAGGGTCGGCCTCGAATTCCAGGGCCTGACCGGCGTGCCGGTGGTGACGTTGGAGGGCGGGGTTGTCGTTGCCAAATCCGGCGAGCCCGTGACCTTGATCGCCGAGGCCGGCGCCGGCCAGAGCATGACGCAGGCGGCGCGCGATGCGCTGCGGCGGGTCGACACGGTGCTTCAGGACAATTCCGGCCCGCTGAAGGACACCATCGCGAATTTCAGGACGTTCTCCGACGGCCTCGCGCGCAACACCGGCAAGCTCGACGGCATCATTGCGGGCCTGGAGAAGATGACCGGCGGTGGGACGCCCGCGCAGAAAATAACCTACGACCTGCGCACGCCGAAGAATCTCGGGCCGGCCGGCAAGACGCTCTCCGCTTCCCTGGCCATTCCCGAGCCGACCGCGGTCGCAATGCTGCAGACCCAGCGCATGCTGTTCGCGCCCGTCGGGGACAGACCGGGCTTTGCGGATTTCCTCTGGGCCGACAGCATTCCAAAATTGGTGCAGGCACGCCTGATCGACAGTTTTGAGAATTACGACATCGCCCACGCCCCCCTACGCACGACCGACCTCGGTCAGGCGGATTACCAGCTCCTGATCGACATCCGGCGCTTTCGGATCGCCACGGAGGGCGAGGCACGGGTGGAGATCGATCTGTCGGCGCGGATCGTCGACAAGAACGGCAAGGTGGTGGCATCCCGCCTGGTCGAGACCAGCGAAAAGCTCGACAAGGTCGAGCCGGCCGCTGCAGTCGCCGCCTTCGATGCAGCCTTTGCCCGCATCGCCAAGGAGCTGATCGGGTGGAGCGTGCAGGCAGTGTGACGCCGTCTATTCCAGCGTCTTCAGGTAGGACAGGAGATCGTGGATCTGGTCCGGACTGAGCTCGAAGGCCGGCATGTCGTCGTGACCGGTGTAGATCCCTTCGGCCAGCGCCTCACCAAGGGTCTCGATCGGATAACGCCGGTGCAGCGTGCGTAGCGGAGGCGCGCCCTCGAGCGGGCTGTGGGAGACGCGGTCGATCGCGTGACAGCGTGCGCAATTGGCCCGTGCGAAGGCCTTGCCGCGTTGTTCGGCGGTCGGGGCCGCCAGCGCAGGCGTCATCAGAAGCAGCCCAATCAGGCCGTGACGCAGGGCGGCTTGCAGCATGGAAAGTGATCCCGTCGAACTCTGGAAGCAGAATATGACGGGGATGCCACTCAAATTTGATCTCTGTCAATTGGCTTTGGCGCAGTGCAGTAAAATGCACGGGCGCGGTGGACCCGACCCGGTGTCGGGAGCAGCCGGCGCGGGGAGCGGTGGATGAAGCCTTCCGTGGTCACGATTGAGCCGAACGGGCATTTTTGCAGCGATTGCGCCGTACGCGGAGCGGCGGTTTGTTCGTCGCTGGATGCGGCCGAGCTCAGGGAATTCGAGCATCTCGGCCGCCGCGTTCATTTTGACTCCGGCGAGACCGTGTTCTCCGAGGAGGACATGACGACCTCGTTCTACAACGTCCTCGAAGGCGTCATGCGGCTGTACAAGCTGCTGCCCGACGGCCGGCGGCAGATCGTCGGTTTTGCCTTGCCCGGCGATTTCCTGGGGATGAACATCTCCGGCCGGCACAATTTTTCGGCCGATGCGATCGGCGCGGTGACCGTGTGCCAGTTTGCCAAAGCGCCCTTCGGCCGCTTCATCGAGGACCGGCCGCAGCTGCTCAGGCGGATCAACGAGCTGGCCATCCGCGAATTGAGCCAGGCACGCGACCATATGGTCCTGCTCGGCCGACGCTCGGCCGACGAGAAGGTCGCGACCTTCCTGCTCGGCTGGCGGGAAAGGCAGGTCGCGCTCAAGGGTCTGTCCGACACGGTCCCGCTTCCGATGAGCCGTCAGGACATCGCCGACTATCTCGGCCTGACCATCGAAACCGTCAGTCGCACCTTCACCAAGCTGGAGCGTCACGGCGTGATCGAGATCATTCACGGCGGCATCAGCCTGCTCGATCCTGTCCGTGCCGAGGCGCTGGCCGCAGCCTGATAGCCCATCCGCAACGCCCCCGACGTTTTTGATCTCGATCAATGACGCTGGCCTGCTGCAGCAAAATAATGCCCCAGACCTTTGGGAGGGGATAATGCCCGCTGATGCGTTGCTGGTGACCATCGTCGTCGTCGCGATCTTCGTCGCATTCGCCGCAGCTCTGGCTTGGGCAGACCGGCAAACCAGTGCGGGCCGGCTCGATCCGGATTCCAAGCGCTGACCTCCTGAGGTCTTGATCCGCTCAGACGCGCCAACAGCCGACGCTTGGCCGGCTTGGCCTTCGCCAGCGCCTCAACGCAAGCGCGGCTTGCGCTGCCTGCAACTCTGCATCGACCGGACCGCATCGGCGCATCCTTCGGATGCAGGCTTTCGGCTTGAACGCGGCCTTTTCGGGGCATTTGCCACAAATCGCGCGGGTGCTTTCCGGTTGAAAAGCCTGATAACGTTGACTACGCAGGAACCTCAGTGCCTCGCAGTCTTAGGAGCCCCGCGGCGTGCCTCAGGACAAGACCGGCGACCCCCGACAGTCGGCGGGCAATAAACTATCGGTCCTGCGCAAGCACCCGATCTTCGCGGATCTGGAGCCGGAAGCGCTCGATCAGCTTTGCCGCTACGCCAAGCACACCACCGTGAAGCGCGGCGCGACGATCGCTGCCAAGGGCGATCCCGGCAACAATCTGTTTGCGGTGATCACGGGGACAGTGAAGATTTCCTCCTCGTCGCCCGACGGACGGAACGCCATTCTCAATCTGATCGGTCCCGGAGAAATCTTCGGCGAGATCGCGGTGCTTGACGGCGCTCCCCGGTCAGCCGATGCGACCGCCAACACCAATTGCGAGCTCTACATCATCGATCGCCGGGACTTCCTCCCGTTCGTGAAGAGCCAGCCGGCGCTGGCGATGAAATTCATCGAGCTGCTCTGCGCCCGTCTGCGCTGGACCAGCCAGCAGGTCGAGCAGGTCATCCTGCAAAATCTGCCGGGGCGGCTGGCGAGCGCGCTGCTCGGTCTCACCGAGGAGCGCAAGTTCGACTCCGGCAGCGGCACGCTCGCCATCACGCAGCAGGAGATCAGCGAGATGGTGGGGATGACGCGCGAGAGCATCAACAAGCAATTGCGCGCCTGGGCCGGCCGCAACTGGGTTCGCCTCGAGCACGGCGCCATCGTCGTGCTCGATACGGATGCGCTGCGCGAACTCGCCGAGAGCGGCCTCGACGGCGAGTGAGCGCGTACGCCTAGCCATCGATGATGGCGACTGCGCGGGTCCAGCCCGCGGAGGCGCGTTCGATCTTCACCGGAAAGCACGAGACCGTGAAGCCGGTCGAGGGCAGCTGGTCGAGATTGTGCAGTTTCTCCAGATGGCAATAGCCGATGTGCCGTCCCGCCTTGTGGCCTTCCCAGATCAGGCCGGCATCTTTTGTCTCGGCATATTTCTTCGCGGTGTAGAGGAACGGCGCGTCCCAGCTCCAGCCGTCCGTGCCGGTCAGCCGCACCCCGCGTTCGAGCAGATACATGGTGGCCTCATAGCCCATGCCGCAGCCGGAATTGACGTAGTCGGCCTTGCCGAATTTGGCGCCGGCGCTGGTGTTGACGACCACGATCTCTAGCGGCGACAGCGCGTGCCCGATGCGCTTCAGCTCCTTCTCGACGTCCTCAGCACTCGCCACGTAGCCGTCGGGCAGATGCCGGAAGTCGAGCTTCACGCCGGGCTGAAAGCACCATTCCAGCGGCACCTCGTCGATCGTCCAAGACCGCTCGCCGCGGTTCATGGTCGGATGGAAGTGCCAGGGCGCATCGAGATGCGTGCCGTTATGGGTCGACAGCGAGACCTGCTCGACGGCCCAGCCCTGGCCATCGGGCAAATCCTGCGCCTTGAGGCCGTCGAAAAACTGCAGCATGCGCGGCAGGCCCTGCTGGTGATCGATGTACTGGATGGTCGGATGGTTGCCCGGCGGATCGGCCGTCACGTCGTTTCTGAGCGGCACCGAGATATCGATCAGCTTCCGCGGCATGGGCATTCCTTCGAAATAGTCCGCTGTTTCGGACATCTTGAGGAGCCTCTCTTGGTCGCGTCAAGTCACGTGCCGGCGACGCAAGCCGTCCCGCCGGCTTCCACGACGACGCGAATTGCGCCAGATTGATCGATGCAACTGCTGCATCGATCAATGCCGGATTTGGCTTGGACATGGAATGCCGCGCGCCCTAGGGACGACATTGGCGCTTGACTTCACACCTGAAGGGGAGCGACCCAAGGCGGCCTGCAGCCTGCAGCCTGCCGACAACGACATAATCAACCCAGGAGGAAGCCCAGATGAAGACACTCACCGGTATCATCGCAGCCGTTGCATTGGTGCTCTCAGCGCCGCTGGCGACCGCACGCGACTTCCGCTCCGCCGACATCCATCCCGCCGATTATCCGACCGTCGAGGCCGTCAAGTTCATGGGCAAGCAGCTCGCGGCGGCGAGCGGCGGCAAGCTCGGCGTGAAGGTGTTTCCGAACGGAGCCCTGGGCTCGGAGAAGGACACCATCGAGCAACTCAAGATCGGCGCGCTCGACATGATGCGGATCAACGCGTCGCCGCTCAACAACTTTGTGCCGGAAACGATCGCATTGTGCCTGCCGTTCGTCTTCCGCGACACGCAGCACATGCGCACCGTCCTCGACGGGCCGATCGGCGATGAGATCCTGGCGGCGATGGAGCCCGCAGGCCTGGTCGGCCTTGCCTATTACGATAGCGGCGCCCGGTCCATTTACACCGTGAAGGCGCCGGTCAAGTCGCTCGCGGACCTGAAGGGTCTGAAGATTCGTGTCCAGCAGTCCGATTTGTGGGTGGGCATGATCCAGAGCCTCGGCGCCAACCCGACGCCGATGCCGTATGGCGAGGTCTACACCGCGCTCAAGACCGGCCTGGTGGATGCAGCCGAAAACAACTGGCCTTCTTACGAGTCGTCGCGCCATTTCGAGGCCGCCAAGTTCTACAACATCACCGAGCACTCCCTGGCACCCGAAGTTCTGGTGATGTCCAAGAAGGTCTGGGACACGCTGAGCAAGGAGGATCAGGCGATGGTCCGCAAGGCGGCCAAGGAATCGGTACCAGTCATGCGCAAGCTCTGGGACGAGCGTGAGCAGGCGTCCCGTAAGACGGTCGAGGCCGCCGGCGTTCAGGTCGTGACGATCGCCAACAAGGCGGAATTCGTCGACGCGATGAAGCCGGTGTACCAGAAGTTTGCGGGTGACGAGAAGCTGCAGGGCCTCGTCAAGCGTATCCAGGACACGAAGTAACGCCACAGCGTCGGGTCCGGCGTCGCCGCGAAGGCGACCCGGACCCTTGCAAGGAGACGCGGGAATGACAGACCCACACGTCGCAGACCACGAGCAGGGGGCGGTCGCCGTACGCCCGGCGACCGGCTTGCTGTCGCGCGTCAATGCCGTCGTCGCGCGCGCGGGCATGTATCTGTCCGTGAGCGGACTGCTCCTCATCGTCACCGTCGTGTTCTATCAGGTGTTCGGTCGTTACGTGCTCAATTCGAGCCCGACCTGGACGGAGAACCTTGCGCTGGTTCTCATCCTGTATGTCACGCTGATCGGCGCCGCCGTCGGCGTGCGCGATGCCGGACACATCGGCATGGACAGCCTGCTGGTGATGCTTCCGGATCACGCGCGAGAGAAGATCGAGCTCGTCATCCACGTCCTGGTGGCCGCGTTTGGCGTCGCGATGGCCTATAACGGCTGGATTCTCGGCGCATCCGTGGGGACCGTGAAGATTCCCAATCTCGGCCTCCCCGAGGTCATCCGCTACGTCCCGCTGATCGCCTCCGGCGTCCTGATCGTCTCCTTTTCAATCGAGCACATCATTGCTCTCCTGCGCGGCGAAGAGGTCGTCCCCTCATGGAACTGATCATCCTCGGCGCCACGTTCTTCGGCTTCCTGATCCTCGGCGTCCCGGTTGCCTTCGCGATCGGTCTTTCGGCGATCTGCACCATCCTCTACGAAGGTCTGCCGGTCGCCGTCATCTTCCAGCAGATGATGTCGGGGATGAACATCTTCTCGTTCCTTGCGATTCCCTTCTTCGTCTTCAGCGGTGAGCTGATGCTGCATGGCGGGGTCGCCGACAAGATCGTGCAGCTCGCCAAGAATCTCGTCGGTCACATCCGCGGCGGGCTCGGCATGTCGAACGTGGTCGCCTGCACCCTGTTCGGCGGCGTCTCCGGATCGCCCGTGGCCGACGTGTCGGCGATGGGCGCGGTGATGATCCCGATGATGAAAAAGGAGGGGTTCGACACCGACTACGCCGTCAATGTCACGACCCACGCTTCGCTGGTGGGCGCCTTGATGCCGACCAGCCACAACATGATCATTTATGCCCTGGCAGCCGGGGGCAAGGTCTCGATCGGCGCGCTGATCGCCGCGGGCCTCCTGCCGGCAATCGTGTTGATGGCGTGCATGCTGGTCGCCGCTTATGGCGTTGCCGTGAAGCGCGGCTATCCGGCCGGCAAGTTCCCGGGCTGGGCCGAGGTTTTCCGCTCGCTCGCGGCCGCGCTGCCGGGCCTTCTGATCGTCGGCATCATCCTGGCGGGCATCCTGTCCGGCGTCTTCACGGCAACCGAATCTGCCGCCGTCGCGGTCACCTATACGATGCTGCTGACGTTCTTCATCTACCGCACCATGACCTGGAGCAACTTCCTGCGCGCCGCCGCCAAGGCGGTGAAGACGACGGGCGTGGTGCTGCTGCTGATCGGCGTCTCCACCATGTTCCAGTATCTGATGGGGCTGTACGAGGTGGCGGACCTCGCCGGCGACCTGATGAGCAAGGTCTCCACGCAGCCCTGGGTCATCTTCCTGCTCATCAACGTCATCCTGTTCGTGCTCGGCACGTTCATGGACATGGCCGCGACCATCCTGATCTGCACCCCGATCTTCCTGCCGATTGCGATGAAGGCGGGCATGGATCCGGTGCAGTTCGGCATGCTGATGCTGATCAATTGCGCCCTCGGGCTGAACACCCCGCCGGTCGGAACCACGCAGTTCGTCGGTTGCGCCATCGGCGGCATTTCGGTGGGCGCGGTGATGCGCACCATCCTGCCGTTCTACGCCGCGCTGATCGCAGCACTGATGTTCGTGACCTACGTCCCTGCATTCTCGCTGTGGCTGCCCCGCCTGCTGATGGGTTACAAGGGCTAGCAGCTACAGGAGAAGCCATCAGTGACTGACTATCGCAAGCTCTTTGATCTCACCGGCAAGACGGCCGTGGTGCTCGGCGCCGCGTCGGGCATCGGCAAATCGTCGGCCGAGGCGCTGGCTGGGCTCGGGGCCCGCGTCGTCTGCGCCGATCGCGCGCTTGACGCCGCGGAGGCGACCGCCGCCGGGATTCGCGACAAGGGCGACTGGGCGGAAGCAGCCAGCTGTGACGCCGCGAGCGCTGCGGACGTCAATGCGCTGGCCAAAACCGTGATGCAGAAATTTGCCCGGCTCGACATCGCGGTGACCACGCCCGGGCTCAACATCCGCAAGACCATCCTCGACTACACCGAGGAGGACCTCGACCGTGTCCTCAACCTCAACGTCAAGGGCACGGTGTGGTTCTTCCAGGCCTTCGGCCGCATCATGGTCGCGCAAAAGGGCGGCAGCATCATCGCCTGCTCGTCGGTGCGCGCCGTGACCATCGAGCCTGGCCTCGGCGTCTACGGCTCAACCAAGGCGGCCATCGGCCTGCTGGTGAAGGGCTTTGCCTCCGAGGTCGGCCATGCCGGCGTGCGCGTCAACGCGATCGCGCCGAGCATCGCCGAAACCGCGCTGACCGGCCCGTTCAAGCAGCGCCCCGACATCTACAATCTCTACGCCGGCCACACCGTGTTCAACCGCTGGAGCAGCGCCGACGAGGTCGCGACCGCAGTGGCCTATCTTGCTTCGGATGCCGCCAGCTATGTCAGCGGCAGCACGCTGTTCGTCGATGGCGGCTGGACCGCCGTCGACGGCCCGCCGACAGGCCTCACCCAGCTGCACAAATAGGGCGTCATCGGCTTTAGCCGGTAAAGCCAGCGCGCTGGCGCAGGTCCTTCCGATCTGCGCCGGTCAGCAACGCGATCAGCGCGGCCGCCTCTGTCGGATGCGCTGCCCGCATTGTCACGCCGGCCGTATACATCGTCACGAGTTCGCAGCCGGGCGGCAGCGCCCCTGACAATGCAATGCGGTCTGTCGCGATGATCTCGGTCGCCTGCGTGCATCCGATCGGCTTTGCCGCGCCAGATGCCGCGAGCTCCCGCATCGCCGTTGCACCGTTCGGAAAGATCTTGAGGCGCGATGCCACCTCATAGCCGATGCCGAGCTGGTCCAGCACTTTTGCGAAATGCTGGCCCGCGGTCGAGGCCTTGGTGTCAGGGACATAGATTGCATCGGCGCCGCGTAGCACCCCGCGCAGATCGGCCTCGGTCTTCACCGTCACCTTGGCATCGCGGCTGCGGACCGCCAGCGCGGTCTCGACCCGGCCGACATCCGTGATCGATGAGGGGACGACGAGCTTCTCCTCGGCCAGCCTCGCAAGCAGCGCCTGCGTCAGGATCACGAGATCGGCCGGCGTGCTCGCGCGCAGCTTGTCCGCCATCACGCCGACCGCGCCGAACTCGCCGTCGATACCGAGGCCGGTTTGCGCCTTGAAAGCCTCGGTGACGCCGCGCACCAGGCCTTGTGCCGCGCCGCCGCTCAAAACGTTCACTGTCGTCAAGGCGCACGCTCCATCGCTGCAATGATCTTGTCGCGCGTGATCGGCAGGTCGTGCACACGCACGCCGAGGCAATCATACACCGCATTGGCGATCGCCGCCGTCACCGGGCCGTGCGCGGCTTCGCCGGCGCCGACCGGCTCGATCTCCCGCCGCTGGATGATCTCGACGTCCACGGCCGGCACCTCGCTGAAGGTCAGGATCGGATAGTCCGTCCAGGAGGTCGAGGTGATGCCGGTGCGGTCGAACCGGACGCGCTCCTTCAGCACCCAGCTCGTGGCCTGGATCGCGCCGCCCTCGATCTGGTTGACCACGCCGTCCGGATTGATGGCCTCGCCGACGTCGACTGCAAGCGTCAGCCGCTTGACGCGGATGTCGTCGGTGCCCTCGATCTCGGCAATCGCAGCGCAATAGGCGCCCATGTTCTTGTAGCGGGCAAAGCCGACGCCGTGACCGATTCCGGGCTGCTTCTGCGGCTTCCATCCGGCACGTCGCGCCGCAGCGCTGATGACATCGCGCGCCCGTTCGTCGCGCAGATGCCGCAAGCGGAATGCGATCGGATCTTCGCCGCGCAGGGCGGCGATCTCGTCGAGCAGGGATTCGATGGCGAACACGTTGCCTTGTCCGCCCAGTGTCCGCAGCGCCGAGGTCCGCACCGGCATGGTCAGCAGCCGGTGGCTCGTGATCGTCCAGGCCGGGAAGTCGTAGAGCGGGACGGAGTTGCGGTCGCCGCCGCCGCCATTGGCGGCCGGCGGGTTTGTCGAGATCATGCGGGGATAGGGATTGGCGATCTCGGTTGCGGCAAGCAGCGCCGGCTGCGCCGCGCGTCCCGGCCTTGCTGCATGGCCGTTGCTCCAGATCGCGTGGCGCCAGCCGGCGATCTCGTTGCCTGCATCGAGATCGGCCTCGATCTCGATGGCCATCGCCGCCCCAAAGGGCGCGTGGGACATCTCGTCGTGCCGTGACCACTGCACGCGCACCGGACGGCCACCGGCCGCCTTCGCCAGCAGCACGGCGTCGAGCGCGACGTCGTCGGCCGCATTGTGTCCGTAGCAGCCGGCGCCCTCGATGTGCTCGACGACGATGTTCTCCGCCGGCAGCCTGAGCACGATCGCGAGATCGGCGCGCAGCAGGTAGACGCCCTGGCTGTGGGTCCAGACATGGACACGATCGCCGTCCCATTGTGCCATGGCGCAGGACGGGGCGATCGAGGCGTGGGCGATGTAGGGGCGGGTGTATTGCCGGCGGAGTGTTTGGGCGGGCTTGCGCGCCGGCTCCGCCGCCTTGGTGTCGATGACGGTGGTCTCGACCGGTTGGCTCTTCAAAAAGCCCGCCAGATCGTCTTCATCCGGTAGCGGCTCGCCGGCCGACCATGTCGCGCCCTTGCGCAGACCCTTGAGGGCCACGTCCGCCGCCGCCTCGTTGTCGGCAACCACGCCGGCAAAGCCGCCGTCGCGGACGATCGCAACGAGGCCGGGGACGGCGCGTGCAGCCTCCTCATTCAGTGCGATCAATCTGGCGCCCGAGATATCCGGCCGCAGCACCCGTCCGTGCACCAGTCCCGGCAGCGCAAGGTCGTGGATGAAGCGCGGCCGCGCGAACACCTTGTCGGGAATGTCGACCCGCTGGACCGAGTGTCCGGCGACGGTGCGCCCGGCGGCACTCTTCGCTGTCGGGCCTGCGGTTGCGTCGTGGTCGAGCGAGACCTCGTCCATCAATTCCCAATAGCTGGTCCTGACATTGCCGGGACCAGAGATGGTGCCGTCGTCGACATCGAGCAGCGATGCATCGACGCCGAGACGTTCCGATGCCGCACGAAGGAAGCGCTGGCGCACCTCGGCACAGACCTGACGCAGCGCGCGGCCGGACTGCTGGATCGAGAGACTGCCGGAGGTGACGCCTTCGTTCGGGCTCGTCGCCGTCGAGGCACGGATCATGTCAATGCGGCCGATCTCGACATCGAGCTCGTCCGCCGCGATCTGCGCCAGCGCCGTAACGATGCCCTGGCCGATCTCGACCTTGCCGGGAGAGATCGCCACACGGCCGTCATCGGTCAACCTTACCCATGACGACAGCTTGGGATTGGCGATGAGGCTGACAGGCAGTTTCGGGGCAGGGGATGGCACGCTCATGACGCCGCCATCTCCGCCGCCGCACGCAGCACGGCGCGGACCATGCGGTTATGCGACCCGCAGCGGCACAGATTGCGATCCAGTGCGGATCTGACCTCTGCCTCCGTCGGTGACGGATTGCGCTTGAGCAGCGCCGCGGCGCCGACGAGAATTCCTGCGACGCAATAGCCGCACTGCATCGCCTGTTCGGCGATGAAGGCACGTTGCAGCGGATGTGGTTGCTCTGCGGTGCCGAGGCCCTCCACCGTGACGACGTCCTTGTCGGCGACCGACCACATCGGCATGTCGCAGGAGGTCATCGCGCGGCCGTCGACCATGACGTGACAGGCGCCGCACTCACCGGCGCCGCAGCCGAAATGGGCCCCCGTCGCGCCGAGACGGCCGCGCAGCACATCGAGCAGCGTCTGATGGGGATCGGAATCCACGGTCGTGGCTGCGCCGTTGAGCCGGAATTGAATGGTCGCCATGATCGCTCTGCGGCCTCAGGACTTGTCGAACTTCTTGACGACGTCGGCCCATTTCTCGATGTCGCCGCGCAGGAATTTGTCGAACTGTTCCGGCGTCATCGACATGGGCACGGCGCCCTGTTCTGTCCAGAGCTTGACGATGTCGGGCCGCTTCACCATTGCGTTGACGGCTGCATTGAGCTTGTCGATCACGGGCTTCGGCGTGCCGACCGGCGCCATCAGGCCGAGCCAGATCGTCGCCTCGTAGCCTGCTACACCGGCTTCGCCTGCTGTCGGCACGTTCGGCAGCACGGTCGAACGCTGCTTGCCGGTGGTTGCGAGCGCGCGAACTTGATTTTCGCCGATGTTCGGCGCCATCGCCGGCACCGCGTCGATCATCATGTGCACCTGTCCGCCGATCACGCCGCTGCGTGCCTCGCCGCTGTTGCGATAGGGAACGTGCACGACATCGAGGCCGGCCATGGCTTTGAACAGCTCGCCGGCCATGTGGTAGGGCGTGCCCTGACCGGAGGAGGCGTAGTTCAGTTTGCCCGGCTGCGCCTTGGCGAGCGCGATGAACTCGGCCAGCGTCTTCGCCGGGACTTGCGGGTTCACCACGATGACGAGATCGGAATAATTCACCGGCGCGATCGGCGCGAGGTCGCGCATCAGCTCATACTTGCGCTTGTCCGCCGTCAGCAGCGATTCATTCGCGGTCTGGGTGTTGGACATCATCAGCAGCGTGTAGCCGTCGGCCGGCGACTTCGCAGCTTCGACCGTGCCGATGACACCGCCGGCACCGGTGCGGTTCTCGACCACGAAGGGCTGACCAAAACTCTCCTGGAGCACGTTGCCGATCAGCCGGGCGGCGACGTCGGCCGGCCCGCCCGCGCCGAACGGCACGACAATCCGGACCGAATGGCTGGGATAATCCTGCGCGAATGAGGGGGCTGCGGAGACTACGGCAAGCAAGCCGGCCGCCAATGCCAGCACGGATCGTCGGGCGATCATGCCCACCTCCCTGATATCGTTCTTGTTGGCCGGCACTGTAGCGGCAGGGAATGCGGACTGTCGACGCCTCACAAAGCCGATCGCATCAGGGAATATCGGGCGGTTTTCGGTGTGACCGCGCCGCCTTCGCGGCTGCAGCAGGAACCCGCGGCGCGCGCGCCTTGAGCAAATCGCATGGGCCGTGCCGGATAAATGCGCTCGGCTGGCTGGTATTTTGGTGTTACGAACTGGGCCATGAACCAGCACGCCAAAATCGAAATCCGCCATTCGACCTGTCCGCATGATTGCCCCTCGGCCTGTGCCCTCGATGTCGAGGTGATCGAAGGCCGCAGCATCGGCCGTGTCCGCGGTTCGAAAAAGCAGACCTACACGGCCGGCGTCGTCTGCGCCAAGGTCGCCCGTTACGCCGAGCGCATCCATCACCCCGAGCGGGTCACGTTTCCGATGCGCCGCATTGGGCCGAAGGGCTCGGGGCAATTCGCGCGCATCTCCTGGGACGAGGCGCTGGACGAGATCGGGCATCGCTTCAATCAAGCCGAACGCGAGTTCGGCGCGGAATCGATCTGGCCCTATTACTACGCCGGCACGATGGGCCTCGTGATGCGGGACGGGCTCAACCGTCTCACGCATGTGAAAAAGTATTCGCGCTTTTATCAGACCATCTGCGCCAATGTTGCGCGCATCGGATTCGCGATCGGCACCGGCAAGATCGCCGGCGTCGATCCGCGCGAGATGGCGCTGTCCGACCTCGTCGTGATCTGGGGCACCAATCCCGTCAACACCCAGGTCAACGTGATGACGCACGCCTCCCGTGCGCGCAAGGAGCGCGGCGCGAAAATTGCGGCGGTCGACATCTACGACAACGAGACCATGAAGCAGGCCGACATCAAGATCATCCTGCGGCCCGGCACCGACGGCGCCTTTGCCTGCGGCGTGATGCATGTCCTGTTCCGTGACGGTTACGCCGACCGCGCCTATCTGGACAAATACACCGACTGCCCCGCCGAGCTCGAAGCGCATCTGGAGACGCGCACGCCGGAATGGGCGTCCGCGATTTGCGGCGTTCCGGTGGCGGAAATCGAAGCCTTCGCGAAAGCGGTTGGCGAGACCAAGCGCACCTTCTTCCGCTTTGGCTACGGCTTTACGCGCAGTCGCAATGGTGCCACGCAGATGCACGCGGCAAATTGCATTCCCGCGGTGACCGGCGCCTGGCAGTATGAGGGCGGCGGCGCCTTCTTCAACAATTACGCGCTGTGGCATTTCAATGAATCCATCATCGAGGGCCACGACGCCATCGACCCGAGCATCCGTGCGCTCGACCAGTCCAAGATCGGCCGCATCCTCACCGGCGATGCCGAGGCCCTGCGCGGCAAGGGGCCGGTCAAGGCGATGCTGATCCAGAACACCAATCCGATGACGGTGGCGCCGGAGCAGGCGCTGGTCCGGCAGGGCTTTGCGCGCGAGGATCTGTTCGTCGCGGTGCACGAGCAGTTCATGACCGAGACGGCGCAGATGGCGGACATCGTGCTGCCGGCGACCATGTTCATGGAGCATGACGATCTCTATTACGGCGGCGGCCATCAGCACATCTCGGTCGGACCGAAGCTGATCGACCCGCCCGGCGAATGCCGCTCCAACCACGAGGTCCTGCAAGGGCTGGCGCCGCGGCTCGGCGCAAAACATCAGGGCTTCGAGATGACGCCGCGCGAGCTGATCGACGCGACCTTGAAGCTCAGCAACCACGGCGACATCGGCGGTCTCGAAGCGGACCTCTGGCGCGACCTGCAACCGGACTTCCGCACCTCGCATTATCTCGACGGCTTTGCCCATGCGGACGGGAAATTCCACTTCAGGGCCGATTGGGCGCATCCGCCGTTCGGCGTCACCATGGGCGATGTCGACAACATGCCGTCGCTGCCGGACCATTGGGCCGTGATCGAGCAAGTTGACCAGGCCCATCCGTTCCGGCTGGCCACCAGCCCTTCGCGCAGCTTCCTCAACACCACCTTCAACGAGACGCTGTCCTCGCAGGCGCGCGAGGGCAAGGCGAGCGTGATGATCCATCCGCTGGATGCCGCCGCGCTCGACATCGCCGATGGCGATGCGGTGACGCTCGGCAATCCCCGCGGCGAGACCACGCTGGTGGCGACGCTGTTCGACGGCGTGCGGCGCGGCGTGTTGATCGCGGAGTCCGTTCATCCCAACAAGAACCATATCGGCGGCCGCGGCATCAACATGCTGACCGGCGCCGAGGCCGTGGCGCCGATCGGCGGGGCCGCGTTCCACGACAACAAGGTCTGGATCAGGAAAGCCGCTCCCGTCTAAGGAGTGCATTCCGTGACGCCGTATCCTGCGAACTCCTTCGCAATGTTCGGGTTCATGGACTTTGCCTGCGCGATATCGGTGGCGCCGTCACCGCCGTTCCTGCGGGTGGCGATGCCGCGGCCGAACAGCGACGACGACGAGCGCGGGTTGCGCTGGATCGCGTCGGTGTAGTCCTTGATAGCCTCAGCGGTCCGGCCGAGCTTGAGGTTGACGAGCCCGCGGCTGTCGAGTGCATCGCTCAATCCAGGATCGACCTGGAGCGCCAGATTGCAGTCGGCGAGCGCGCCCTGCAGATCGCCGGTCGCGGCGCGCGTCCAGCAGCGATTGTTGAGCGCCTCGCCATCCCCGGGATTCCTGCGGATCACGACGTCGAAATCCTGCATGGCGAGCGCGTAGGCGCGCTTGATCGCGTAGACCTGGCCGCGCTTGTAACGCGAGGCGACGTCATTGGGATTCGCCGCGATCTTGCGGCTGAGATCGGCGATGACGGGATCCCTGGCGAGATCGTCCGCGCTCGGGGGCGGCTCTGCCTGCGGCGCCTCGCAGACCGGTTTCTGCGGCTCGGGTTTCTGAGGCTCCGGCTTGGTCGGGTCGCCGGCCTTGGTGTCGGGCGGCCGCGTCACTGAACCCGCGAACGAGAATTCCGTGGTCAGCGAGGACGACAGCCACGGCACCTGCTCGCGCTTGGTGGCGGCGACGACGCCGTTCTTGGTGTTGGTCAGGGCCTGCTCGGCGCTGATGTTCGGCGCGCGCATCTCGCGCAGCAACTCGGCGACGAACAGGCCATGCTCGGTCTTGCCGCTGGCCGCGACCGCACCGAGCGCGGCGGAGTAGAGCACGAGCGAATTGCTCGGCGCGATCGCCGGCGCAAGGCCCGCCGAATAGCGGCGGAAGCGCCGTTCGAACGGGTTGCGGCGCGAGGCGTCGATCAGCGCGATCTTGATCGCAGCGCCGCGCGTGTTCATCTCGGCGAGGATAGTATCAAGGCTGAAGCCGTCGCGTGCCACATCCGGCTCGGTCCAGATCTGCGCGTCGACCGGAAGCAAATAGGTCTGCCGGTTGGACTGGATGGCAAAACCGTCGAAGAAGATCAGCGCCACCGCGCCGCGTTCGATCCGGGCATAGAACCGATCCAGCACCTGCCGCATGGCGTCGGCCGTGAGATTGTTCTGCCTGTCGACGACGAAGCCGTCGCGCTTCAATTCTTCAGTGACGTCCTGGGTGTCGTTGGCGACCTCGTTCAGCACGAACTCGTTGTCGGGATATCTCGCGTTGCCGATCACCAGCGCCAGCTTCGCGGCATCAGCCGCGTGGCTTGCGCGGCCTGCGCCCAGCGCGAGCAAGCCTGTCAGCAACAAAATCATCGCGGCGCGCATGAAATGGCTCATCGGTGATCAAAATCTCCAGTCAGGATAGCGGCCGTCACCCGCAATTCAATCGCCAAGCGAATTTGCGCCCACACGCTATGGTGACACGGCGTTGCAGATTGCCCTTGCGCGCGCCGCCCGTCCTGCCGCAAATGGCTGCAAAACGGATGGCAAGGAAGCGAGCGTAGCATGACCGACACCACAGCAATCATCACAGAGAAGCGCGGGCAGGCGTTCTGGATCACCATCAGCCGGCCGGAGAAACGTAACGCGCTGAACGGCGAGGTCATCGCCGGCATCACCAAAGGCTATCGCGACGCGCACGACGACAAGGACGTCCGCGTCATCGTGCTGACGGGCGCGGGCGACAAGGCGTTCTGCGCGGGCGCCGATCTGCAGAATTCCGGCGCGGCTTTCGCGATGGATCATTCCAAACCAAATGTCGACTATGCCGATCTGTTACGTTTGTCACAGAACGCCACCAAACCGGCGATTGCGCGGGTCGGCGGCGTCTGCATGGCCGGCGGCATGGGCCTGCTCTGCATGACCGACATGGCGGTCGCGGCCGATCACGTCGTCTTCGGCCTGCCGGAGGTGAAGGTCGGCGTGTTCCCGATGCAGGTGCTGAGCCTGTTGCAGAACATTGCGCCGCCGCGCCTCGTCAACGAATGGGCGCTCACCGGCGAGCCGTTCGATGCCAAGACGGCGCAAGCCGCGGGTCTGCTCAACTACGTCGTGCCCACCGCCGAGCTCGATGCCAAGGTCGACTGGCTGATCGGCCGCATCGTCGACAAATCCCCGACCGCGATCCGCCGCGGCAAATACGCCATGCGCGCCATCGCCTCGATGTCGTTCGACGAGAGCATCGCCTACACTGAAAGCCAGATCGCGCTGCTCGCGATGACCGAGGACGCCAAGGAAGGGTTGAAGGCGTTCAGCGAGAAGCGGAAGCCGGTTTGGACGGGAAGGTGAGGGGGCTCGCTCTCGTGTCCCGGACGCGCTGCAACGCTCTTGGCGTTGCGGCGCAGAGCCGGGACCCAGGAGGCGGCAAAGTAGGCGGCGAGATGGGCCCCGGCTCTGCAGCGCACCGCCGAAGGGGCGCTGCCCTGCGTCCGGGGCACGAGGGTGTGCTCAACCAACTTCACATCTCGAACAGCAGACACGCCTTCGCCTTCCCGCGGCGCGTTTCGCCCGGGGTTTGCTTTCGCTTCACGCCCTGTCCGAGGAAAGGGCGCAGGGAAGGCCGGGCGCCGGCTGGCACCCGCAAGACTCCCGTGCAAGAATGATGCACACGCAAGGCACAGGAGAAATACAGGGCAGCCCAACGTCCGGCCTTCCCTGCGCAGTGGTTTGACGGCTTATGCGTGCTCTCCCCGGAGACGAGTTCTGTCTTGCCTCCGTCACTTCCGCGAAAGTCACGGACGCGCCTCGGTCGAAGCGACGCCGCATTCGCGGGGCTTGACCGTAGCAACGACGGCCAGGACCACACGGTTTTGCCGTACGCAGGCTTCCCGCTCTGCCCCAGGGCGTCTTCGCCCAAGGGCCTGGCAGGCATCGAGCGCCGTTCGTACAACGCGGCTTGCGGGACGCTCAAAGGGTTCGGCTCAATCCATCGCCCCGCCCTGCGTCTCACATCCGCGACGGCGCTGCCCAGCGTCCACCGCAGCCCGATCCGCGGTTCGTGACGACGTACGACCGCCCCTTGTCACGGGATCAGGATGGGGCGACAATGCGATAAATCAGAAATTCTGTAAAGGCGAATATTTTGGGATGTGACGGTTGACCGAGCGATGGGTGTTTCGCCCGTCGGGTGGCGCAAGGGCTTGCAGGTGTCGTAGGGTGGATTAGCGTCAGCGTAATCCACCACTGTCTGTCCCGCAGAAGCGGAAGAGGTGGGTTACGCCCTGCGGCCGCGCTTTGCGCGCCCACAGGGCTAACCCACCCTACGAGACCTTACCCCGCGTTGGGCTTCAGCCCGGCCGCCTGGATGCCCGCCACCGCGCAGGCCTCGTCATTGTCGGAGGTGTCGCCGGAGACGCCGACGGCGCCGAGCAGCGTCGCGCCATCCATGATCAGGACGCCGCCGGGGACCGGCACCAGCGCGCCCTTGGCGATGGTGTTCACGGCATCGATGAAAAAGGCCTGCTCCTGGGCGCGCTGGAACAGCGCCCGCGAGCCCATGCCCATGGCGAGCGCGCCATAGGCCTTGCCATGCGCGATCTCGCCGCGCATCAGGCTGGTGCCGTCCTGCGCCGCGGCGAGCTTGAGCACGCCGCGCGCGTCGAGGATGGTGACGACCAGCGGCTTCAGCTTGAGTTCGCCGGCCTTCGCGAAGGCGGCATCGAGGATCTTGCGGGCGGTGTCGAGCGTGAGGTCAGCCATGGCTGGTTTCCTTTGCAGCAGTTGAGGTGGAATTGGTCTCAGTACGATCGAGGCTCATCGCCAGCACGCGCGCGACGTGAAGCGCCTCGCGCCGGGTGCCGTCATGGATCTGGTGGCGGCAGGAGGTGCCGTCGGCGACGACGAGAGTCGTCGGGTCTGCGCGCCGCACGGCGGGCAGCAGCGACAGCTCGGCCATCTCGATCGAGGCATCATAGGTGTCCGCGCCATAGCCGAACGCGCCGGCCATGCCGCAGCAGCTCGATTCGATGGTCTCGACCGCAAGGCCCGGGACGAGCCGCAGCACCTGCTCGACCGGCTTGAAGGCGCCGAAGGATTTTTGATGGCAATGGCCGTGCACGACGGCCTTGTGAGCGATGGTGCCGAGCGGCAGTTGCAGCCGGCCGGCCTCGGCCTCGCGCACCAGAAATTCCTCGAAGGTCAGCGCGTGCGCGCCGACCGCCTTGGCGTCGTTGTCCTTGCGCAGCGAGGCGAGCTCGTCGCGCAGCGTCAACAGGCAGCTCGGCTCGAGGCCGACGATCGGTACGCCGCGCGCCGCAAAGGGCGCAAACGCGGCCACGAGACGATCGAGCTCGACCCTAGCTTCATCGACGAGGCCTGCGGACAGGAAGGTGCGGCCGCAGCAGAGCGGACGGCTGCCGCTGGTGGGCTTCGGCAAGTGAACGCGATAACCGCCGGCCGCGAGCACGCGCAGCGCGGCATCGAGGTTCTCGCGCTCATAGATGCGATTGAAGGTGTCGGCGAACAGCACGACCTCGCGGCCATCAACGGGCCCGACCACGTCAGCCGCCGGCGCAAACACGTCGCTGCGGAAGGCGGGCAGGGCGCGGCGTGCGCTGATGCCGGCAAAGCGTTCGAACAGCTTTCGGAGCAGCGGGCTGCGGTTGCGTAAATTGGCCAGCGGCGCGAAGCGCGCGGCGAGGCCGGCATAGCGCGGCAGATAACCCACCAGGCGGTCGCGCAATGTCAGGCCGTGCGAGGCGGCGCGCGCGGCCAGCACCTCGATCTTCATCTTGGCCATGTCGACGCCGGTCGGGCATTCGTGGCGGCAGGCCTTGCAGGAGACGCAGAGTTTCAGCGTTTCCATCATCTCGTCGGAGGACAACGCATCCGGGCCGAGCTGGCCTGAAATCGCAAGGCGCAGGGTGTTGGCGCGGCCGCGGGTGACGTCCTTCTCGTTGCGCGTGGCGCGGTAGGACGGGCACATCACGCCGCCCTCGAGCTTGCGGCAGGCGCCGTTGTTGTTGCACATCTCGACCGCGCCCTGGAAGCCGCCGCCGGCGCCGGGATAAGCCGACCAGTCGAGCTTGGTCTTCAGCTCGCCGACCCGATAGTCGGGCTTGAAGCGGAACAGCGAGCGGTCGTCCATTCTGGGCGCATCGACAATCTTGCCGGGATTGAGCACGCCATCGGGATCGAAGCGCTGCTTGACCTCGCGGAAGTCGGCGACGAGACGCTCGCCGAACATCGTCTCGTGGAATTCGGAGCGCACCAGGCCGTCGCCATGCTCGCCGGAATGCGAGCCCTTGTACTCGCGCACCAGCGCGAAGGCCTCCTCTGCGATGGCGCGCATCGCCTTGACGTCCTTCTCCAGCTTCAAATTCAACACCGGGCGCACATGCAGGCAGCCCTCGGAGGCGTGCGCATACATCGTGCCGCTGGTGCCGTGCTTGGCGAACACCTCCTTCAGCCGTGCGGTGTAGTCGGCGAGGTGCGGCAGCGGCACGGCGCAATCCTCGACGAAGGAGACCGGCTTGCCCTCCTGCTTCATCGACATCATGACGTTGAGGCCGGCGGCGCGGAAATCGGCGATGCCGCTCTGCAGCGCGGGTTCGGTGATCTCGACCACGCCGCCCCATTTGCGTTTGTCGTTGGTCCAGCCGAAGCCGAGATCGCCCATGAGCTCACCGAGCTGCTTCAGGCGCACGAGGTTGTCCGCCTGGTCTTCTTCGGCGAATTCGACGACCAGCACGGCGTCCGGATCGCCCTTGATCGCGGCGGAGATGATGGGGCGGAACATCGCGATGTCGCGGCCGAGCGCGAGCATGGTGCGGTCGACCAGCTCGACCGCGATCGGCTTCAGCTTGACGAGATGCTGGGCCGCATCCATCGCCTCGTAGAAGCTCCCGAAATGACAAACGCCCAGCGCCTTGTTGCGGATCACGGGCCACAGCTTCAGCTCGACCTTGGTAGTGAAGGCCAGTGTGCCCTCGGAGCCGACCAGGAGGTGCGCCATGTTGTTGCGCGCATTGCGCGGCACCAGCGCATCGAGATTGTAGCCGCCGACGCGGCGCTGCACTTTTGGAAAGCGCGCGGCGATCTCGTCGGCCTCGCGCGTGCCGAGATCGAGCATGTCGCGGAACAGGGCGCGCGCGCTGTCGCTCGCGTCGAGATCGGAGAGATCGCGCGAGACCTCGCCGTAACGGCCGAGCGTGCCGTCGGCAAGCGCGGCCTCCATCGACAGCGTGTTGTCGCGCATCGTGCCGTAGCGGAGTGAGCGCCCGCCGCAGGAATTGTTGCCGGCCATGCCGCCGATGGTGGCGCGCGAGGCCGTGGAGACGTCCACCGGGAACCAGAGACCGTGCTTTCTGAGCTGCCGGTTGAGATCGTCGAGGACGATGCCGGGCTCGACCACGCAGGTGCGGCCTTCGACGTCGAGCGAGAGGATGCGGTTCAGGTGTTTCGACAGATCGACCACGATCCCGTCATTGACGGTCTGGCCGCATTGCGAGGTGCCGCCGCCGCGCGGGGTCACCTTGCGCCCCTCATCGCGGGCGATCGCCAGGGCCAGCAGGGCCTCGTCCATGGTCTTGGGCACGACCACGCCGGCCGGCACGATCTGGTAGAACGAGGCGTCGGTGGCGTAGCGGCCACGGCTGAAGCGGTCGAACAGGACATCGCCGGTGATTTCCCGGGCCAGGCGTGCCGCCAGGCCGTCCGTTTGGGCCGATTCCGGTGATTTTCCAGCCACTTCCGCCGCCATGATCCGCTTTCGCCTGTTCGCCGGCACCGTCTTGCCTCCCGTCACGGCCCTTGGCAAGCGAGCCCTGCTTCTTGTGCATTGACGGACCTCGCCGGGCGAGGGACAAGCCCGGCGAATAGTGATATGCGAGCGGCTCGCGGGAGCCCTGAATTCGGGCCGACCGACGCCAAAGCCGAGACAAGCTTCAAAGACCGGGAAGGACGCCGATGACCGTGCACACTGGAAGGCATTTCTTACAGATTCCAGGACCGACCAACGTGCCCGACCGGGTGCTGCGGGCGATGGACATGCCGACCCTGGACCATCGCGGTCCGGAGTTCGCCGAGCTCGGTTTTGCGGTTCTCGCCTCGATGCAGCGGGTGTTCCGCACCAAGCAGCCCGTGATCATCTTCCCCTCGTCCGGCACCGGCGCCTGGGAAGCGGCGATGGTCAACGTGTTCGCGCCCGGCGACAAGCTCCTGATGTGCGAGACCGGCCAGTTCGCCGTGCTGTGGCGCGGCATCGCCGACAAGTTCAAGTTCGACGTCGACTTCATCCCGAGCGACTGGCGCCACGGCGCCGACCTCGCCGAGATCGAGAAGCGCCTTGTCGCCGACAAGCAGCACGCGATCAAGGCCGTCTGCGTCGTGCACAACGAGACCTCGACCGGCTGCGTGACGCCGCCGCTGGAGGTGCGCAAGCTGCTCGACCGCGTCAAGCATCCGGCGCTGCTGATGGTCGACACCATCTCCGGCCTCGGCTCGATGGAATATGAGCACGACGCCTGGGGTATCGACGTTTCGGTCGCGGGCTCGCAGAAGGGCCTGATGCTGCCGCCCGGCCTCGGCTTCAACGCCGTCTCGGAGAAGGCGCTCGCCGTTGCGAAGGCCAACCCCGGTATGCGCTCCTATTGGGACTGGCAGGAAGTCATCAACTTCAACAAGCTCGGTACCTTCCCCTACACGCCCGCCACCAACCTGCTCTACGGCCTGCGCGAAGCGGTCAAGATGCTGGAAGAGGAGGGGCTGGAGAACGTCTGGAGCCGCCACAAGCGCCACAGCGCGGCGACGCGCGCCGCGATCAAGGTCTGGGGCCTGGAGACGCAGTGCGCCGACCCGGCTGCACACTCGCCGGCGCTGACCGGCGTGCGCGTGCCTGATGGCCACGACGCCGACGCCTTCCGCAAGGTGGTGCTGGAGAACTTCGACATGTCGCTCGGCACCGGCCTGAACAAGGTCAAGGGCAAGGTGTTCCGCATCGGCCATATCGGCCATTTCAACGATCTGATGCTGATGGGCACGCTCGCCGGCGTCGAGATGGGCCTGGATCTGGCAAAGATCCCGCACCGGAGCGGCGGCGTGTTGGCGGCCATGGACGTCCTGAAGGGACGCGACGCGGTGCCGATGTCCAAGGCCCAGGTGGCTTAAAGGCTCAACTGGCCTGAACCGACCTAACCAAAAGAAGAGAGCGCGCGATGAACGCACCGACGACGACGAACGAAGACCTGCTCTACTCCGTCACGGACGGCATCGCGCGGATCACCTTCAACCGCCCGCAGGCGCGCAACGCAATGACCTTCGCCATGTATGATCGCATGGCGGAGATCTGCCAGGAGATCAACGCTGACCGCTCGATCAAGGCGCTGATCCTGACTGGCGCCGGCGACAAGGCCTTCGCCTCCGGCACCGACATTTCCCAGTTCCGTGCGTTCAAGACCGCGCAGGACGCACTCGACTACGAGGCCCGCATCGACCGCGTGCTCGGCACGCTCGAGCAGTGCCGCGTGCCCGTGATCGCGGCGATCGCCGGCGCCTGCACCGGCGGCGGCGCCGGCATCGCGGCCTGCTGCGACCTGCGCATCGGCACCGAGACGACGCGGATGGGCTTTCCGATCGCGCGCACGCTCGGCAACTGCCTGTCGATGTCCAACATCAGCCGCGTCGTGGCGCTGGTCGGACCTGCCCGCACCAAGGATCTGATCTTTAGGGCGCGCCTCGTCGAGGCGCCGGAGGCCCTCGCGCTTGGCCTGCTCAACGAGGTCGTGCCTGACGTCGAGACGCTGCAGCGCCGCGCCGACGAGACTGCAAAGCTGGTCGCCAGCCATGCGCCGCTCACGCTGGAAGCGACCAAGGAAGCGGTACGCCGCATCCGCCGCACGCTGTCGCGCGAAGAGGGCGAGGACCTGATCCTGAAAGCCTATATGAGCGAAGATTTCCGCGAAGGCATGGATGCCTTCCTCAACAAGCGTACGCCGAACTGGAAGGGCAGGTAGCCCGCGTCCTTGGCCGGCTGCGCCATGCCGGGTGCGGCGCGACCGGTGGAAGCGATTGCTGACCCCTCAATGGTCAGCGGCCCCGCGCAATTGCAATGTCACAAATCTTTCAAGCGGTTCCGCCCTCCGGAACCGCAATTGCACGCGCCTGCGGTTACGCGTCCACGTTGACGACGCGACGAGCTCGGGCATAAGATCGCAGAGGTTGCATGATGCCCTCTCGTATTCCTCGAGCCGACAGGCGGCCAGCAAGTGATTTTAAGTCCGATTGAATCGATTGACGTGAATTTTGCGAAGCGTTCTGACCGACCGTCCTGCAACCGGACGTCATTGAACTGAAATTGAACTGAAGACATAGCGACGTAATTTCCACGACGCGAGCCGCGCCAATTTCATTGCTGCCGACCATCCCGGGACGGCCTCGCGAACAAGCCCAAGCTCCTGAATCAAGCTCCTAGATCAAGACCCTAAGCCAACGCTTTGATGCAAGACCGTTGAGTCTCGTCTGATTTCTCGGACCGATCAGTCACGTCGCCGCGCCCTCGTGCGGCGGCGCCTCCATGGCAACCAGGCAGGGAATTTTCCATGACCAACCACACGCCGGTTTTCACCTCGTCATCCGCGACGGGCAGCTTCACCGAATTTGCCAACCTCAACGATTCAACCACGCTGCACACTCTGTCCGGGACGATGAGCTTCAGGGACAGCGACAGGACCGACACCCATACGACGTCGGCGACGCTGCATTCCGCGGTGGTCTCGGGCGGAACGATCGTTCCGGCGGCCTCGCTTGCGCATTTCCAGACCGCGATGCAGTCGCAGATCCTGAGCGATTCAAACGGCACGGGGCAGCTCAAATGGAGTTTCAGCGACCAGGACCAGGATTTCGACTTCCTGGCCAAGAACCAGACGCTGGTCCTGACCTATGACGTCAAGATCCTCGACAACCACGGCGGCTTCGCGATCCAGACCGTCAAGATCACCATCACCGGCACCGACGACAAGCCGGTGATCAACATGACCACGGCGGCGACAGTCACCGAGCAGACCAACCAGACGCTGTCGCTCTCGCCCGACACGGTTCACGTCGCGCTCAACTTCACCGATGACGACCTCGCCAACACCGGGCACACCGCGACGGTGATCGGCGTCTCCGCCTCCGGCGCCACCGCGGGCCTGTTGCCGGGCCCGTTCGGCAACGCCGAGCTGATGTCGTTCTATCACGTCGACAACGTCGTCAAGGCGTCGGGCTCCTCGACCGGCACCATCAACACCACCTTCTCCGCGCCCGATCTCGCCTTCGACTATCTCGCGGCGGGCCAGCATCTCGACATCACCTACACGGTGCAGCTCGACGACCATGCCGGCGGGATATCGACGCAGACCGTCACCGTGACGGTGGTCGGCACCAACGACAAGCCATTTTTCCTGTCGTGCCCGGAATCGGCCGCGCTCGTCGAGAATCAGAATGTCGACCCCGGCGGCAATCTCGCCGCCCATGACAGCCTGCTCTTCACCGACATCGATCTTGCCGACGCGCACACGGTCTCGACGACGGTCACCGCAACCCGTTCGGGCGGCGGAGCGATCCCGCTGACCAATGCGCAGCTGCTGGCCGCATTCGGCACCGCACTTCAGGATTCGACCGGCCATCTGATCGGCGAGGTCGACTGGAATTTCGCGTTTCCCAATTCCTCCGCCAATTTCCTCAACGGCGGCGAGACGCTCAAGCTTGTCTATCACGTCACGGTCGACGACGGTCACGGCGGCTCCACGACCCAGGACGTCACCATCACCGTCCTCGGGGTCAACCAGCCCGTGGTGATCACGAGCGGTCCGGAATCCTCCACCGTTGCCGAACAGGACGCCACGACGGGCTCCCCGGTCCTGGACACGACGCCGACGATCCCGGCGGGCACGCTCGCCTTCACCGACCAGGACACCAGCAATACGCACACGGTGACGGTCACGCTGGACTCGACCTCGGGGCCGACGCCGCCCGCCGCGACGCAGGCGGATCTCGCAGCGGCGCTGACGACGACATTGCACGATTCCACGGGCACCGGCACCGGCAGCATCGACTGGAACTTTGCGATTGCCGACAACGATCTCGACTATCTCGCGTTCAACGAGACGCTGACGGTGACCTATAACATCAAGGTCGCGGACGGCTCGACCAGTTCGACGCAGACCGTCTCCGTCGTGATCACCGGCGCCAACGACGCGCCGGTGATCACCAGCGGACCGGGATCCGCGTCGCTGTCCGAGCAGCCTGGAGTGACCGGATCGCAATCGCCCGACACCACCAGTCCGGTGCCGACGGGAACGCTGAGCTTCAATGACGTCGATCTGTCGGACGCCCATTCCGTCAGCGTCGTGCTGAATTCGGCGGTGTGGTCGGCCAACAGTTTTGCCGCCGCGGCGCAGACGCTGGTCGACCTTCAATCGGCGCTCGCAACGGTGCTGCATGATTCCACGGGCACGGGAATCGGCAGCATCGACTGGACTTTCAGCATTCCCGACGCCGATCTCGACTTCCTGAGCGTCGGCGAGACGCTGACCGTGCAATACGACGTCAATGTCTGGGACGGCTTTACCAATTCGGTCCAGACCGTCACCGTCACCATCGACGGTGCGGCTGATCCGCTGGTCCTGACGCCGCTGACGATCGCGGCGTCCGATACGGCGGGCCCGGATGCCGGTACGGGAATCGCAAGCGGTGCCATCTTCGACATCACCCAGCCGGTCGACCAGAGCACGCCGCGGACCATTACCGAGGTCAACGGCAGCGCCGCCAATGT
Organism: Bradyrhizobium sp. CCBAU 25360; assembly: GCF_028128695.1. Classification (NCBI taxonomy): domain Bacteria; kingdom Pseudomonadati; phylum Pseudomonadota; class Alphaproteobacteria; order Hyphomicrobiales; family Nitrobacteraceae; genus Bradyrhizobium; species Bradyrhizobium sp. CCBAU 25360. The sequence goes on along the minus strand of NZ_LBJA01000001.1, from coordinate 271,426 downwards.
CGGCCATTCGGTCGCCGGTGCGCATGGAACGCTGGTGCTCAACGCCGATGGCTCCTACGGCTACGTCGCGGATGCGTCGGTCGACGCGCTGCTCGCCGGCGACAACGTCACCGACCAGTTCACCTTCACGGTCGCCGACGGCCAGGGCCACCAGGCCTCGACCACGATCACCTTCGATATCGCCGGCGCCAACGACAACCCGCTAGTTACCGCGGCCAATCTCAGCGGAGCGGTCACCGAGGACGCCGGCCCGCCGGTGATCCTCAACGGCGATTTCGAGACCGGCAATCTGGCCAATTGGACGGTGAGTGGCGGCGGCCACATCCACGTCGCGCAGCTCGAGCTCGGCGGCAGCTTCGGCCATTACTCGGTCGAGCTGTTGCCGACGAGCAATCCGGAAACGCTGTCGCAGAACGTCGCGACCACGCCCGGCCAGCACTATTTCGTCAGCTTCGACGTCATCGGCGATCCCGAGAGCGTCAGTGCGCCGTTCACGGTATCGTGGGACGGCGCCACGATCCTGTCGCTCGGCAACGTGCCGGCCGGCGTCAACCATTATTCCTTCGATGTGCTCGGCGACGGCGTGCTGTCATCCACGCTGCTGCAGTTTTCCTATGAGGACAATGACACCGGCATGATCCTCGATTCCGTCAGCGTCAGCCCGGCGACGGGGCCGGCCACCGAATCCACGGCGGGCTCGCTGTCGTTCTCCGACGCCGAGACGGGGGATACGCACAGCGCGAGCTTCGTGCCGAACGGCAGCGGTTATGTCGGCACGTTCTCGCTCGATCCGATCAGCGAGGCCGGCGGCGCCGGTTCGCTCGCCTGGCACTTCACGGTCGACAATGCCGACATCCAGTTCCTGGCGCAGGGGCAGACGCTGACCCAGGACTATCTGGTGACGATCGCCGACAACAATGGCGGCTCGACCACGCAGGATGTCACCGTCACCATCAACGGCACCAATGATGCGCCGACGGCGGCCAGCGAGACCGTGATCACCGATGTCGGCGCCAATGCGACGGTCCAGATCCCCGGCTGGGCCCTGGCCTTGAACGACACCGATCCCGACACCATCGACCATCTTTCGCTTGGCGGTATCACGACGAGCTCCGGTGGTGGTGCTGTCGCGTTCGGAGATGCCTTCTTCACCGACGACGGGACGCTTGGCGGCTCGTTCAGCTACACCACCTCCGACGGAACGACCTCGTCCAATGCGACCACGGCAACGATCATCAACAACACGGCGGGCGCGAGCGCGCTGACCGGCACCGGCGGCGACGACATCCTGATCGCGGCCAACGGGAGCGAGACCATGAGCGGGGGCGGCGGCAACGACGTCCTGATCGCCACGGCCAGCGGCCATGCGATGACCGGCGGCGGCGGCAACGATACCTTCGCCTTCCTCCAACCATCCGGCCCGAGCACGATCGGCGACTTCAACAACACCACCGAGCACGACCGCATCGCCGTCTCCGCGAGCAGCTTCGGTGGCGGGCTGACGGCAGGGATGGACGTGACGTTCGAGACCTCCGGCGACGATGTGTTCTCGGGTTTCTCCCAATTCCATTTCGACACCGGCAACCAGACGCTCTATTACAGCGCTGATGGCACCCAGGGCGCGGCGGTCGCCGTTGTCAGCGTCCAGAACGGCGTGCTGCTCAATCAGCACGACATATTGGTCGTGTAGGCTACTGCATCCGGGTTTGAAGCCCCAAGGCGCGGGCTCCGCAAGGAGCCCGCTTTTTTGCGTTGCGTCATCTCATTCCAAAGTCATAACGGGGATGACGTCGGACGGCTTGAACTTGGCCGGATTCGCCAGCACAATGGTCGTTGAATTCATCTCTGAATTTCCAATCCGAACAAGAACATAGGGAAGACGCCCGTGGGACATGGAATGAAGGCCGCGATTGCGCTGACAGTCGCGCTTTGCGGCACGCCGGCTGTTGCCGGCTGGGAGCCGGCAAAGCCCGTCGAGATCGTGGTGGCGGCGGGCGCGGGCGGCGCCTCCGACCAGATGGCGCGGATGATGCAGGCCGCGATCCAGAGGAACAATCTGATGAAGCAGCCGATCGTGGTCTCGCTCAAGGGCGGCGCCTCGGGTGCGGAAGCGCTGATGTACATGAAGTCCAGCGAGGGCGATCCGAACAAGGTGCTGATCGCCTATTCGCTGATCTACATGCTGCCGCTGTCGGCCAAGATCCCCTTCAACTGGCGTGAACTGACCCCGGTTTCGGTGGTCGCGCTCGACCAGTTCGTGCTCTGGGACAACAGCGCGGGCCCCAAGACGGTGAAGGAATTCGTCGCGGCCGCGAAGGCGGCGAGCGCGCCGTTCAAAATGGGCGGCACCGGCTCCAAGCGCGAGGATCACGTGCTGACCGTCTTCCTCGAGCAGAAGACCGGCGCAAAATTCTCCTATCTGCCCTACAAGTCCGGCGGCGAGGCCGCGACCCAGCTGGTCGGCAACCACACCGAAGCCAACGTCAACAACCCTAGCGAAAACCTCGAAGTCTGGCGCGCCGGCCAGGTGCGCCCGCTCTGCGTGTTCGACAAGGAGCGCATCTCCTACACCAGCAAGGTGACGGACACGCAGTCCTGGGCTGACATCCCCACCTGCAAGGAGGAGGGGGTCGACGTGCAATATCTGATGCTGCGCGCGATGTTCCTGCCCGGCAAGGTGACGGCTGAGCAGCAGGCGTTCTACGTCGATCTGTTCCACAAGGTGACGCAGACCGCCGAGTACAAGGACTACATGGAGAAGCAGGCGCTGAAGCCGATCTTCCTCACCGGCAAGGACATGGTGCAGTTCCTCGAGGAGGATGATGCCATCAACAAGTCGCTGATGACCGAAGCCGGATTCGTCGCGAAGTAGTCGTCTTCTTCACCTCGCCCCGCTTGCGGGGAGAGGTCGGATTGCACCTGGCGATGCGAAGCATCGTCCAGTGCGATCCGGGTGAGGGGGACTCTGCGCGAGTCCAGCTTTCACCGTCCCCGTGGAGACTCCCCCTCACCCTGACCCTCTCCCCGCAAGCGGGGAGAGGGGATTGGCCACAGTATTTGTTGTTAGCCCATGTCCCAAACCGATCTCGAAATCGTCGTCGACGATCCGACCGCGCCTGAAGACGACTCGCCTTCCGTCGTCTCGTCCGGCACGGTCGAGATCGTCGTCTGCCTGCTGCTGCTCGCGCTGGCCGTCACGCTCGGCTACGACAATTGGCGCACCGGCGCGTCCTGGGATTCGACCGGGCCCGAACCCGGTTATTTTCCGTTCTATCTCTCGGTCATCCTCGGCGGCGGCAGCCTCTACGGCCTGATCGTGGCGCTGCTGGCGCGGCGTGCGGCGTCCGGAACCTTCGTCACGCGCGCGCAGGCCCGCCGCGTCATGGCGGTGTTCGTGCCGACGCTGCTGTTCTGCCTCGTGATGCAGTTCCTCGGCCTCTATGTCGCGAGCTTCCTGCTGATCTCGGGCTTCATGCGCTTCGTCGGCAAGATCGCGCTGTGGAAGTCGCTGCTCACCGCTGTTGTGTTCACGGCGATCATGTTCGTCACATTCGATGTCGCCTTCGACGTCATCATGCCGAAAGGGCCGCTCGAAGCGGCCTTCGGCCGCTAGGCGGTCCCGCGATGGAAGCTTTCGGTCTCCTGCTTCACGGCTTTGCCGTCCTGCTGACGTGGAAGACGCTCGTCCTGATGATGGTCGGGCTGGTGCTCGGGATCTTCGTCGGCGTGCTGCCGGGCCTCGGCGGCCCGAACGGCGTCGCGATCCTGCTGCCGCTCACCTTCACGATGGATCCGACCTCGGCGATCGTGATGCTGTCCTGCATCTATTGGGGCGCGCTGTTCGGCGGCGCGATCACCTCGATCCTGTTCAACATCCCCGGCGAAGCCTGGTCGGTCGCGACCACTTTCGACGGCTATCCGATGGCGCAGCAGGGCAGGGCCGCGGAGGCGCTGACCGCGGCGTTCACCTCCTCCTTCATCGGCTCGCTGGTCGCGGTGCTGCTGATCACGTTCCTCGCGCCGATGATCTCGTCCTTTGCGCTGAAGTTCGGGCCGCCCGAGTTTTTCGCGGTTTATCTGCTGACATTCTGCTCGTTCGTCGGATTGGGGCGCGAGGCCAAGCACAAGACGGTCATCTCGATGTCGCTGGGGCTGCTGCTCGCCGGCATCGGCATGGATACCGTGTCGGGCAATCTCCGCATGACCTTCGGCTCGCCGGAGCTGCTCCGCGGCATCAACTTCCTGGTGGCCGTGATCGGCCTGTTCGGTATCAGCGAGATCCTGCTGACGATGGAGGAGCGGCTGGCGCTGCGGGGACATGCGGCGAGCATTTCGCTCCGCGTCGTGCTCGGCGTCTGGAAGGACCTGCCGAAATACTGGGCGACGCTGCTGCGCTCCTCCTTCATCGGCTGCTGGCTCGGCATCACACCGGGCGGCGCGATCGCGGCCTCCTTCATGGGCTATAACCTCGCCAAGCGCTTCGCCAAGGATCCCGAAAGTTTCGGCAAGGGCCGCATCGAGGGCGTGTTCGCGCCTGAGACGGCGGCGCATGCGTCAGGCACCTCGGCGCTGCTGCCGATGCTGGCGCTCGGCATTCCCGGCTCGGGGACCGCGGCGATCCTGCTCGGCGGCCTGATGGTGTGGGGGCTCAATCCGGGGCCGCTGCTGTTCGTCGAGCACAAGGACTTCGTCTGGGGCCTGATCGCATCGATGTATCTCGGCAATGTCGTCGGCCTCGTGCTGGTGCTGACGACGGTGCCGATCTTCGCCTCGATCCTGCGTGTGCCGTTTGCCGCGGTGGCGCCGATGATTGTGGTGTCCTGCGCGATCGGCGCCTACGCGATCCAGAATGCGATGTTCGACATCTGGCTGATGCTCGGCTTCGGCATCGTCGGCTACGTCTTCAAGAAGATCGGCATTCCGCTGGCGCCGTTCACCCTCGCGCTCGTGCTCGGCAATCGCGCCGAGGACGCCTTTCGTCTGTCGATGATCGGCTCCGGCGGCGACCTCAAGGTGTTCTGGTCGAACGGCCTGGTCGGCTCGATCACGACGCTGGCGATCGTCCTGCTGTTCTGGCCGGTGATCGACGGCGTGCTTTCCCGCGTCGGATGGACGCAGCGGACCAGGGCGACATCGCGACAAGCATAAATCATTTGGATTCAATTACATAAAGGGAGGGCATGTCGTTGTGGTCCGGAGCGCCACACGCTGCGATTGTTTCTGGATGTTGCCGGCATGGCACAGCCTTTGGGCAGGCGGTGACGTATGTTTCGATCACAAAATCGTGCGGAGGGGGTTCTCCATGAAGCGGATCGTGATGGGAATGGCAGCGGCGATGTCGCTGTTCGCGACGGGCGCGCTGGCTGCCGATATCGCAGCAAGGCCCTATGTGAAGGCGCCTATCGTCGATCCGGTCTGGAGCTGGACCGGCTGGTACGTCGGCGCCAATGGCGGCTACAGCTGGGGCCGTTCGCGCACCGACGTCTCCTATTTCAACACTCCGACCGGCACGCCGATCGCGCCTCCGGCCGGCTCCATCACCAGCGCGGCGTTCGACATGAACGGCGGCATCGCGGGTGGCCAGGCCGGCTACAACTGGCAGCGGGACAATTGGGTGTTCGGCGTCGAAGGCGATCTGCAATGGTCGGGAGAGAAGGGTGGCGCCGGCTATAGCTGCGTGGGTGCCCCGATCGCGCCGGGCGCCGGTCCCTGTCTTCCGACCTTTACGTTCCTTCCGCCCGGCGGTCTGGCCGGCACGACTCTGTCGGTCGACCAGAAGCTCCAGTGGTTCGGCACGGTTCGTGGTCGCGTCGGTATCCTGGCGACCCCGAAGGTGCTGTTCTACGGCACCGGCGGTCTGGCCTTCGGTGAGATCAAGACCACGGGCACGATGTCGAGCTTCAGCACCGTCGCGCCCTTCGGCCCGATCTCGTCGGTCGGCTCGACCTCCACGACGCGCGTGGGCTGGACTGCCGGCGTGGGCGTCGAAGGCAAGATCACCCGGAACTGGAGTGCCAAGCTCGAATATCTCTACATGGATCTCGGGCGCTTCTCGTCCGGTCCGTTCACGCTGTCGCCGGCATTGCCGATCAGCGCCAATGTCTCGTCGCACTTCACCGACCACATCCTGCGCGCCGGCATCAACTACCAGTTCGACAGCCCGGTCGTCGCCAGGTACTAAGATCAACAGAGGCGTCCAACAAGAAGCAAAGCCCGGCTTGCGCCGGGCTTTGTCGTTTGGCGACGTCAGGCGAGGGACTCACACCACCTTGGCGTCCCTGAGCTTGCTGATCTCGTCCGCGCTGAGGCCGAATTCCTTCAGGACCTCGTCGGTCTGCTCGCCGAATTCCGGCGGCCGCGCCACCATCCTGCTCGGCGTACGCGACAGCGTCACGGGCTGGCCGACCAGGCGGATGTGGCGGTCCTCGTCGTTCGGCACGTCCTGGGCGATGCCGAGATGCTTGACCTGGGCGTCCTCGAACATCTGGTCGATCGCGTAGATCGGTCCGCAGGGCACACCGGCCTCGTTGAGCTCGCTGACCCAGGTCTCGGTCGACTTCGTCACGGTGCGCTTCTCGATCTCGGCGTTGAGCGCGTCGCGATTCTTGGAGCGGGCAGGGGCCGTCGCATAGTCCGGATGGGCATAGAGTTCCGGTGCGCCGATCGCCTGGGCGCAGCGCTCCCAGATCCGCCCGCCCGTGGTGGCGATGTTGATGTAGCCGTCCGAGGTCTTGAACACGCCGGTCGGAATGCTGGTCGGGTGGTTGTTGCCGGCCTGCCTGGCGACCTCCTTCTCCATCAGCCAGCGCGCGGCCTGGAAGTCGAGCATGAAGATCTGGGCCTGGAGCAGCGAGGTCTGCACCCACTGGCCCTTGCCCGAGACCTCGCGCTCGAGCAGCGCGGTGAGGATGCCCATGGCGCAGAACAGCCCGGCCGTCAGGTCGGCAACGGGAATGCCGACCCGCATCGGGCCTTCGCCCGGCGCCCCGGTGATCGACATCAGCCCGCCCATGCCTTGCGCGATCTGATCGAAGCCGGGCCGCTTGTGATAGGGGCCGTCCTGGCCGAAGCCGGAGATGCTGCCATAGACGATGCGCGGGTTGATTGCGGCAAGGCTCTCATAGTCGATGCCGAGCTTCTTCTTCACGTCGGGCCGGAAATTCTCGACCACGACGTCGGCCTTGGCGGCGAGGCGCTTGAACAATGCGAGCCCGCGCTCGTCCTTCAGGTTCAGCGTCATGGCCCTCTTGTTGCGGTGCAAATTCTGGAAGTCGGAACCCCGGCGGGGGCCGCCCGGCTGCTCGCCGCCGGCGTCCTCGGTCAGCGCGTCGATCTTGACGACATTGGCACCCCAGTCCGCCAGCTGCCGCACGCAGGTAGGCCCGGAGCGGACGCGGGTCAGATCGAGCACGGTAAAGCGCGACAGGGCTTCCGAGGCATGCGGAAAGGGCATTTTGAGAGGCTCCGGGACAGATTGCGGGCCTACCATAGTGCCGAACGACCATGCGACAAGCCGGCCCGGCGCCGATGCCGCCTACCGAAATGCCATGCCTGATGCGGTGCCCGAGCGATCAGCGCGACAGGCGCTTCAACTCCGTGCGTGCCTGCTCGGCCAGGGGATCATCGCCGTGGCGCGCAATGAAGAACTCGAGCGCCTCCCGCGTTCCCTTGCGGCGGGCGGCTTCGTATTCCTCTGCCACCGCAACGGCGGGATCGCGGGCCATCGGCATGGAGGGCGCACGCGCCGCCTTGCCGCTGTCGTCCGCCTTGGCTTTGTCCACCACGACAGGCAGTCCTCCGAAGGGTTGATGACCCTGTCCCGCGAGCGCCATCAAGGCGCCAAACAGACCGGCCATGATTGAACGTCGTTTCATGAAACCCTGCAAATTATGGTGCCGCAGGAACCGAGGCTGTTGTTGCGCCCCGTATGACTACGGGATCTGATGGCTAACACAGTCTTATGGAAGAGGGGCAGGCGGAGCTGCCCAATTTAAACCAAACGTTTAACTCTCACGCTAGAATCATGTGCTTTCGTTCCGAATCGCACGCGACGCGTTGCTCTGGAGAGTCCATTGGCTACCGCTGTTAATGTCAGTGCCACCAACAACGCCGAGATCGACGGCCTGCTGTCCGGCTACAAATGGACCGGCACGATCACCTACAGTTTCCCTGACGCATCCAGCGACTACCCCAATCCTTATTACGGCGGCAGCAGCGAGCCGACCACTTCGGGCTTTGCCTCGGCGCCCACCCAGATCCAGGCGGCCATCAACTACGCGATCGGGCTGATCCTCAGTTACACCAACGCCGACGTCCAGTATGCGGGCACGAACGGCGCCGACATCATGATCGCGCAATCGCCGGCGGCCAATCCGACCGCCTACGCCTACTATCCCGGCAATTACGCGTCCGGCGGCGACATCTGGTTCGGCACCCAATACAATTTCTCGCTGGCCAAGCTCGGCAATTATTACTTCACCACCGCGCTGCACGAGCTCGGCCATGCCTTCGGCCTCAAGCACAGCCAGGAGGCCGGCGGCCCGGCCAACGTCGCGGTGCCGAGCGCGCATGACGACAGCGAATACACCGTCATGAGCTATCGCAGCTATGTCGGCGGTTCGACCACGTCCGGCTACACCAATGAAGCGTACGGATATTCGCAGACCTATATGGCCAACGATATCCTCGCGCTGCAGACGATGTACGGCGCGGACTACACGACCCAGAGCGGCAGCACCGTCTACACCTGGAATCCGACCACGGGGCAGGAGTTCATCAACGGTGTCGGGCAGCTCGCGCCGGGCGGCGGCATCGGCGGCTCGGCCAACCGCATCTACGAGACGGTCTGGGACGGCGGCGGCGTCGATACCTACGACCTGTCGAACTACACGACGAGCCTGAGCATCAATCTCAATCCCGGCGCCTCGTCGGTGTTCTCCTCCGTGCAGCTGGCGTATCTGGGCAACGGCCATTACGCATCGGGCAACGTCTACAACGCCTATCTCTATGGCGGCGACGCACGCTCCTACATCGACAACGCCATCGGTGGATCCGGCAACGACGCCATCGTCGGCAACGCCATCGCCAACACGCTGAACGGCGGCGGCGGCAACGACACGATCACCGGCGGGGCGGGCAACGACACCATCATCGGCGGCTCGGGCACCGACACCGCGGTGTATTCGGGCAGCCGGGCCAACTACACGGTCTCGTACAACGCAGCGACACAGACCTTCACTCTGGCCGACTTGCGCAGTGGCTCACCCGACGGCACCGACACCGTCACCGGCGTCGAGTATTTCCAGTTCGGGGGCGTCGCGGTCGCCAGTTCCACTCTCGTGCCGACCGCGGTCGAGGCGTTCGGATCGACCAGCGTGGTTCTGACGAATGGCAATTATTACTTGAACAACATCTCCACCGGCGCCGGGCCTGTCCTGAAGTTCGGGGGCGCCGTGGTCAACGTGGCCGATTACGGCACGTGGTCGGTCATTGCCGCCGAGCAAGTGTCGGGCGGCGGCTACGATGTGGTCTGGAAGAATTCGGCGAACGCGCACTATTCCGTCTGGAGCACGGACAGCACCGGCAACTTCCTGACGACCCTCGCCGCAGCCCCGGAAGTGTTGGGGACCGACGCGTCGCTTCAGGCGCTTGAGCCGACGCTGCAACAGGATCTCAACGGCGACGGCACGACCGGGGTCCCCGGCGTCGTCGTGGTCAGCGGCGTCACGGTCGAGGCGTTCGGATCGACCAAAACGGTCCTGTCGGGTGGCAACTATTACCTGGCCGACATCTCGACCGGCACCGGCCCCACCCTGAAATATGCCGGGGCTACGGTGATCGCAGCCAATTTCGGCACGTGGTCGGTCATTGCCGCCGAGCAGGTGGCGGGCGGCGGTTATGACGTCGTCTGGAAGAATTCGGCCAATGCCCACTATTCCGTCTGGAGCACCGACAGCACCGGCAACTTCCAGACGACGCTTGCCGCCGCTCCCGAAGTGCTGGGGACCGATGCGTCCCTGCAGGCACTGGAGCCGACGCTCCATCAGGACCTCAACGGCGACGGCACGACCGGGGTCCCCGTCGTCCCCGTCGCCAGCGGCGTCACGGTCGAGGCGTTCGGATCGACCAAGACGGTCCTGTCAGGTGGCAACTATTATTTGACCGACATCTCATCTGGCACCGGCCCCGTCCTGAAATACGCCGGGGCTACGGTGATCGCAGCGAATTTCGGCACGTGGTCGGTCATTGCCGCCGAGCAGGTGGCGGGCGGTGGTTATGACGTCGTCTGGAAGAATTCGGCGAATGCGCATTATTCCGTCTGGAGCACGGACAGCAGCGGCAACTTCCTGACGACCCTCGCCGCGGCCCCGGAAGTGCTGGGGACCGATGCGTCCCTGCAGGCACTGGAGCCGACACTCCATCAGGATCTCAACGGCGACGGCACGACCGGCGTCCCCGTCGTCAGCGGCGTCACGGTCGAGGCGCTCGGATCGACCAAGACGGTCCTGTCAGGTGGCAACTATTATTTGACCGACATCTCATCCGGCACCGGTCCCACTCTGAAATATGCCGGGGCAACGGTGATCGCGGCGAATTTCGGCACGTGGTCGGTCATTGCCGCCGAGCAGGTGTCGGGAGGCGGTTATGACGTCGTCTGGAAGAATTCGGCGAACGCGCATTATTCCGTCTGGAGCACCGACAGCACCGGCAACTTCCAGACGACCCTTGCCGCCGCCCCCGAAGTGCTGGGGACCGATGCGTCCCTGCAGGCACTGGAGCCGACCCTCCATCAGGATCTCAACGGCGACGGCACGACCGGGGTCCCCATCCTCGGCGGCGTCACGGTCGAGGCGCTCGGATCGATCAAAACGATCCTGTCAGGTGGCAACTATTATTTGGCCGACATCTCGACCGGCACCGGCCCCGTCCTGAAATACGCCGGGGCTACGGTGATCGCGGCGAATTTCGGCACCTGGTCGGTCACTGCCGCCGAGCAGGTGTCGGGCGGCGGTTATGACGTGGTCTGGAAGAACTCGGCAAACGCCCATTACTCCGTGTGGAGCACGGACAGCACCGGCAACTTCCTCACCACGCTCGCGGCGGCGCCCGAGGTGCTGGGGAATGATCCTTCGCTGAAGGCGCTGGAGCCGACGCTTCACCAGGACCTCAATGGCGACGGCGCCGTCGGCGCAGCGCCGCCCGCGACTGCGGGGCTCGGCACCTCAGGTGATGGTTTTGCGTTCAATTTCACTGAGAGCGGAATCTCATCGGCCGTCCCGTCCGAGCTGCCGGACGCCATGCCCGCGCCGGCCAGTACGCAGACTGCAGAGCAGTGGACTCAACCGGCGGGAAGCCACGACGCGGCTGTGATCGACATTCTGACCGAGTTTTTTCACAACCTGCACGAACATGGCTTCCTGCTGAGCTGACGGCACGCTTCGCGTCGAATCGACGCAGCGCGGGCGATCCATCCTGTCAGGGCAGGCGGATCGCATCGTTATTCGTGTGAGATGCACCGCGTGTTCACGATCGCTTCTGGGCTGACCGTCACCAGCGGCTACCCCGGACGTGGTTGGCGACGCCGTAAGCGCATTCATGGCGTAAGATTCCCCATAAAATGTACACGTCAAATTGAACCTTGCCTGTTCCGGCACGACCACTAGAAAGCTCGCCGTCCGTCGCGCAACAGTTGCGTGATGCGAAGTGGCAAGAAGCCTGCTTCCGTTTTTCCCAACAGCGTTGCGTATCCAATCATTTGAACACGAAGGCCGTACTGCGAGCGCCGAAAGCGGCGGGGGAAGTTTCAGCGAAATATCGACAATGATGCCGTAGGGCCGCGCGACGCGCGGGCTGCTGCGGCGAAGACTTGTGCATGGCCAACAAGCTGGGATTCCAGCTCAATATCGGGAGAAAGAGAAATGCGTCGAATTGCACTCTTGGCTCTGATTGCAGGATTGTTCGTGCCGGTGATTGCGTCGCAACCGGCTCATGCCCAGGCCACCAGAACGTGGGTGTCCGGCGTAGGCGATGACGCCAACCCCTGCAGCCGCACCGCCCCGTGCAAGACCTTTCCAGGGGCGATCTCGAAGACGGCTGCGGGCGGCGAGATCAATTGTCTCGACTCCGGCGGGTTCGGCGTCGTGACCATCACCAAGGCGATCTCGATCTATTGCGAAGGGGTTGTCGGCGGCATCCTCGCAGCGGGTAGCTCCGGCGTCATCATCAACGCGGCCGCGACCGATCACGTCGTGCTGCGCGGCCTGGACATCGACGGATTCGGAACCGGCATCAAGGGCGTCAACATCCTCCAGGCGGCCTCGGTGGTCATCGAGCATTGCTTCATCAGGAACTTCAACAGCGCGGGCGGCGTCGGCGTCTTCGTCAACCCGTTGAACTTCAATTCGATGCTGATGATCCGCGACAGCGTGATCTCGCACAACGGCACCGCCGCCGACGGCGCCGGGATCAGCATCAATACGAACGGCGGCAGTTCGCGGAGCCTGATCAACAACACGGCCATCCACAAGAACTTCGTCGGCGTGAGCGTGCAGGGATCGGCCAACGTCCAGATCAACAACACCAACATCTCGGAGAATCTGGGTACGGGCGTCGCCCTTACCGGTGGTGCGGGAGTGCGAATCGGCCGCTCGGTGATCGTCAACAATCTGGGGGCGGCGACCTCCGGCAATGTGCTGTCCTATCTGGATAACCAGATCAACGGCAACGCGCCGGACACGACGCCGGCTACTGCTGGCGGGTACCACTAGTCCGCAACTGCTCGTGAATTTCTTCTGGCAACGTGAAATCTTCAGTTCAATTTGGGAGGTTGAAATGCGTCGTATTGCTCTATGGGCTCTCTTGGCGGGATTGGTTTTGCCGTTCGCCGTGTCGCAGCCGGCTCATGCCCAGGCGACCAGAACGTGGGTTTCCGGTGTCGGCGATGACGTCAATCCGTGCAGCCGCACCGCGCCGTGCAAGACCTTCGCCGGCGCGATTTCGAAGACCGCCGCGGGCGGCGAGATCAACTGCCTCGATTCCGCGGGCTTCGGCACGGTGACCATCACCAAGGCGATGACGATCTATTGCGAAGGTGTCGTCGGCAGCATCCTTGGGTCCGGCACCAACGGCGTCAACATCAACGCTGCGGCGACCGATCACATCGTGCTGCGCGGCCTCGACATCGAAGGTGCCGGCACCGGCGTCAAAGGCGTCAACATCCTCCAGGCGGCCTCGGTCGTCATCGAGCATTGCTTCATCAGGGACTTCAACGGCGCGTCGGGAACTGGCATCTTCTCCAATCCGGTGAATTTCAACTCGATGCTCATGATCCGGGACAGCGTGATCTCGCACAATGGCACAGCGGCTGCTGGCGCGGGGATCAGCATCAACACCAATGGCGGCAGCACCCGCGTGCTGATCAACAACACGGCTATTCACAACAACTTCGTCGGCCTGAACGTGCAGGGATCGTCCAACGTCCAGGTCAACAACAGCAACATCTCGGAGAATCTGAGCACGGGCTTTGCCCTCAGCGGCACTGCGGGAGCCCGGATCGGCCGTTCGGTGATCGTCAACAATCTCGGCGCAGCCACGACCGGCAACGTGCTGTCCTATCTGGACAACCAGATCAACGGTAACGCTCCGGACACGACACCGGCTACCGCGGGCGGATATCACTAGAGCATGAGCGTGTAGCCGTTTTTCGAAACGGCCATGCTCAAGCAACGAACCAAGGCGCGATGACGCTCCGGTCTCATCGCAGTCTGGCATCGGGTTCAATCGACGAGCTTCGGGCGCCAGGCGCCCGAAGCCTTTTTTTGTGGCCGGTACGCACTATGGATTTCGGGATACCTACGGACTAGTCTGGCTTTGCGTGCAAGGAGAGCAGGTGGGATGCAGACCCTCGACAGCCCGGATCCCAGGTTTTTCCGTGCGGCGCCGCAGGCGTGCGGTTTTTGGCGACGGGCGGGGTGGGGTTGTGCCGCCATCCTGCTGACGCTGGCCTTCGCAATCCCGGCCCATGCCCAATCGTTCCGCCAGGGCGTCTCCGCTTTCCATCGTCAGGACTATGTCACGGCATCCCGCATCTTCATCCCGCTCGCCGAGCGGGGCAACGCGGCTGCCCAGTCCTATCTCGGTTTCCTGTTCGAGACCGGCCGCGGCGTGCCGCAGAACTACACGGAAGCCGCGATGTGGTACCGGCGCGCGGCGGAGCAGGGCGACAGCCGCGCTCAATATTCGCTGGGCCTGCTCTACGACCGCGGCCAGGGCGTGCCGCAGGACATCGTCGAAGCCTCCAAATGGCTCAATCTGTCCACGGCCGCGGCACCTCCGCCAGCGCGCGAGGCGCGAGCCAGGATCCGCGATGCCGTCACCACCAAGATGACGCGCGGAGAGATCGCTCAGGCCCGTCTGCGGGCGCTGGAATGGGCGCCGAGCCGCGAGCACTGAGCGCCAGGTAAAATCCGCAGAGCGCGCGCCGTCAGGTAAGTCGTTGATAACGCTGTCCCCGCCTACTGTGCATGGGGTTGTTTTCGCGTTTTGATGTGAGCAGGGTCGGTTTGATCCCGATCCCCGCCGTCAGCCCGGCCAGCCGCCGAGCCAGTTCGTGTACCAGGTCTCGCCCAGCCAGCCGATCCAGATCGCCGGTGCCAGAAACAGCCCGAACGGCAGGAAGGCTGTGGCGCGCAGCGGCTTCCGCCGCAGGGCCGCACCGACGACATAGGCGCCGATCGCCAGCAACGCCGCAAGCTCGATCACCGCAACCACGGTCGCAAGGTCGAGCCAGGCGCCACAGACCGCGGCGAGCTTGACGTCGCCGAGCCCCAGCCCGTCGCGGCCGCGCCAGCGGCGGTAGAGCACCATCAGCAGCAGCAGCGGCAGGCCTGTGGCTGCGGCGCGTGTCAGCGGCCAGAGCAGCGCCTCCGCGCCGAGATCGGGCACGAACGCGCCAGCACGGAGCAGCGCGAGCGCGAAGGCGGCGCCCGTCAGCTCGTTTGGAATGCGGTAGTGGCGCGCATCGTTCGCCGCGATCGCAAGCATCAGGGCGGCCAGGAACGCGCCGTACAGGCCTTCGGCGCCCGGCGCAGTCACGAGGCTTGCGAACACGCCGAGCAGCAGGGCGATGGCGAGCGCAGCGCCCGTCGCGACCTCCGCCGCCTGATCCGTCACGCCCTAGCGCGCCGCCTTGGGCGGGTTCACGGTGACCACGGGATTGCTGGTGCCGACCAGGCGGCTGTTCATCTTGCTGCGCATTTCCTCCGCAATGACGTGCGCATCGACGCCGTCCTTGATGACGGTCGGGCGGATGAACAGAATCAGCTCGGTGCGGGCGCGCGTCGTGCCCTGGTGCGAGAACGCATCGCCCACGCCGGGTATGGAATCGAGGATCGGAATGCCCTGGCGTTGCCTGTTCTCGGTCTCGCTGATCAGGCCGGCGAGCAGCACGGTCTGGCCGCTCGTCACCGCGATCGAGCTCTTGACCCGGCGCTGCGAGATCGTCGGCGTCAGCGAACCTGTGCTGCCGGCCGCGACGCTCGAGATCTCCTGCTCGATGTCGAGCACGACGTTGCCGTTGGCGTTGGCGCGCGGGAGCACGCGCAGGATGATGCCGGTGTTCTTGTAGTCGATGGTGTTGACGACGGTGTTGTTCGCGGTCAGCACGGTCGCGGTGCCGGTCGAGAACGGCACCTGGTCGCCGACCTGCAAGGTCGCCGGCTGGTTGTCGAGCACGACCAGCGACGGGTTGGACAGCACCTTGACGGTGGTGACGTTGTGGAGCGCATCGAGCACCACGCGCGGGGAGTTTTCCGCCCCGATCAGAAAGTTGAACCCGGGCAGCGCGCGGCCGAGCAGCGCGCCGGCGGCGGCGTTGACCGCGCCGGTCTGCTGCTCGATGTTGCTGCCGACCGAGGCGCTGTTGCTGACGCCGCCGATGACGTTGGAGACCGAGCCGTGCTTGCTGGCGATGAAGAACTGGACGCCGTAGTTCAATGCGTCGTTCAGCGTGACTTCGGCGATCGTCGCCTCGATGGCGATCTGGCGCTGCGGCCGGTCGATTTGCCGGATCGTCTGCTCGACGACGCGTTGCGATTCCGCGTTGGCATAGACCAGCACCGCGTTGTTGGTGACGTCGGCCGTGATCCGCACGTTCTGAAGGATGGCATTGTTGACGGGTTTTGCGCCCGTGCCGAGCAGCGAGCCGGAGCCGTTGTCCTGGCCGGGCACGCCGGCCGCCGCAGGGGCGGGGCGCGCGGCCAGCGCCGAGCCGGGAGCGCCGGTGACCGGGGTTGCGGCGCCTGAGGCGGCAGTCGGAAGCGCGCTGAGCGAGGCGATCGGATTGGTTCCGGACGAGGACGTCGCGATGCCCGAGCCGGGCGAGATCTGGCCCGCGGAATTGTCGAGCGAGGAGCTGCTGGTCGCGCTCTGGCTGAACAGGATCTCATTGAGCAGCGCCACCACGGCCTTGGAGTTGCCGTAGCGCAGCGGATAGGATTTCAGGTTCACGCCATCCGTATCGGAGCGGTCGAGCCGCGCGATCCAGGTCTGCGCACGCTTGAGGTATTCGGGCTTCTGGCTGACGACCAGGATCGAGTTGAGCCGGCCGATCGGCTGGAATTTCACCACGTTCTGGCCCAGGCCGCCTTCGCCTGAATCCATGATCTTCTCGATCTCGGCGATCAGCGGCTCCGGCGTGGAATTTCGCACCGGGAAGATGCCGACCGATTGCCCGCGCATCCAGTCGGCGTCGAAGGAGAGAATGGTGTCGACCGCGGTCGCCCGGTCGGTGCCGCTGCCGCTGACGATCAGCGTGTTGCGGGCGCTGTCGGGACGCATGGTCTGGGCCTTCACGCCGAAGGCATCGAGCAGCTTGAAGATATTCTGCGCCGAGACGTAGCGCAGCGGCACCACGGTGACGCCCTGGCCGGCTGCGGCGTTCAACGAGCGGTCGACGCCGCCGGGACCGGCCTCCGGCGCCGGCAGCAGGCGATAGCCGGCGCGGTCACGGACCAGCGCGACACCGGACATGCGTAGCGCGTTCTCCAGCACGTAGAGCGCATCCGCCTTGGGCACCGGCCGCACCGAGGCCAGGGTCACGGTTCCCTGTACCCGCGGGTCGATCGTGTAGCCGACATTGAGTACATCACCAAGAATGACCTTTGCGACGGTGGTAACAGGCGCGTTCTCGAAATTGAGGTCGTAACCGCTGCCGCCGGCATCGTCGCGCTCGGCCAGCGCGCCGCCTTGCGGCGTTGCACCATCGCTGAGATAGATCGCCGGCTTCGAGGATCTTGCCTGCGCAATGCCGCTGGCGCCCGCATCCGCAGGTTGACGTGGCTGGAGATCGAGGGAGCGGACCTTGTCGGCGATGTCCTGGGCGCGCGGGTCCTTTGGATCGGCTTCGATCGACTGGTCGGCGGTCACGATGCAGGCGCCGAGCACGAAGGCGGACGACAGCAGGAGGAGCGTTCCAGACAACGCTGAGCGAAGGCGCAAAAGCGGTTGGACCACCTTAAACAAAATACGCCTGCCAACGCTGGAAGTGATTGAAAATTGCATCCGATCCCCCCTTGGTTCGGACGCGCAATAATTTGCGCCACGATTATGTTTTTGCTAATAAATAAGTCAAGGGCAAAGGGCGCTCCATGTCCCGTCGAGGTTGTTGCATTCAGGTAACAAGGTCAATGCTGTGAATGCGATGCGCGACCGCTCCGCAGATAGCTTCCGACAGCACCTCCTGGAAAAATACTCATTGCCGCCGCGGGCGCATGCCCATGTCGACAAATCGGCCACCCCCGCGCTCACGCGTCCCTTGCGTGAATTGTGGGAGGCCACCGATCTTTCCGCGGCCGAATTCGCGGATGAAGTCTCCGACCATTTTGGTCTGCCGCGGCTGAGCCTTCCGCAACTGCTCGCGGCCACGCCTTGCCTCGACGGCTTCTCGCGCCGCTTCCTGCGTGAATCCACCATCTTTCCTTTCAGTGCGCCCAACGATGTTTTCCGGCTGGCTGTCGCCGACCCCTCCGACACGGCGGCCATTCGCGCCGCCGAAATCGTGTTCGGAGCACCGGTCGATGTCGTCGTCGCCTCATACGAGGACATCACCACGGTGCTCGATCAACGGGCCGATGCCGACGATGCAAATGCCGATCGAAGCGGCAGGAACGTTGCGCAGCAGTCAGACGACGACATCGAGAGCCTGCGCGATCTCGCCAGCGGCGCTCCGGTCGTGCGCGCGCTCAACGATCTCCTGGAACGCGCGGTGGATCTGCGTGCCAGCGACATCCACGTCGAGCCGTTCCGTGCCGGGCTCACGGTGCGCATGCGCGTCGACGGCCTGTTGCGCGCGCTGCCGTCGCCGCACGGCATTCCGCCGCAGGCGCTGATCTCGCGCATCAAGATTCTCGCCAGCCTCAACATCGCCGAGCGGCGCCTGCCGCAGGACGGCGCGGCCCGGGTGCGGGTCGGGCGCAGCGAGATCGACGTCCGCGTCGCGACCATGCCGACGCAGCACGGCGAGAGCGCCGTCATCCGCCTCTTGCCGCGCGACCGCGGCCTGCTGGAGATGAGCAAGCTCGGTCTCGCCGCGCGCGACGAGAGCGTGATGACGCGGCTGCTCGCGATGCCGCACGGGATGATCGTGGTCACCGGACCGACCGGCAGTGGCAAGACCACGACGCTCGCGACCATGCTGTCGATCCTGAACGAGCCGACGCGCAAGATCCTCACCATCGAGGATCCGGTCGAATACGAGATTCCCGGCATCAACCAGTCCCAGGTCAAGCCGTCGATCGGACTGACCTTCGCCTCCGCCATGCGCGCCTTCGTCCGCCAGGACCCCGACGTGATCATGGTCGGCGAAGTCCGCGATGCCGAGACCGCGCATATCGCGATTCACGCGGCACTCACCGGCCATCTCGTCTTGACGACGCTGCACACCGAGACGGCCGCGGCCGCCGTACCGCGCCTGATCGATCTCGGCATCGAGGGCTTCCTGCTGAAGTCGACGCTGCGCGCGGTGGTGGCGCAGCGCCTGGTGCGCGTGCTGTGCGACCGCTGCAAGGTCCCGCATGCGCTGACCGAGGCGGATCTCGCCGAGGACCCGCGCTTTGCGGTGATCGGCTTCAAGTGCGGCGAGGTCGTGCACGCGGCCGGCGGCTGCGAACGCTGCGGCGGCACCGGCTATCGCGGCCGCAACGGCGTGTTCGAGATCCTCGAAATGTCCGACGAGGTGCGCGCGCTGATCGGCCCGCAGACCGACTCCCATTCGATCGACGCCGCCGCGATGCGGGGCGGCATGACGACGATGCTGGAGGATGCGGTGGCCAAATGCCGGGCGGGGCTCACCACCGTGCCCGAGGTCTTCCGCGTCACGACGGTGCGCTAACGCATGCCGAACTATCGCTACCGCGCGCTCAACGCCAACGGCGAACTGGTCTCCGGCGCCATTGCCGCGCCTGCGCCGGGCGACGTCGCGCAGCGGATCGAGCGGCTCGGTCTCGTGCTGGTCGACAATGTCACGCCGGAGGAGGGCGGCTCGGCGGGCCGCGTGTCCAGCCTCTTCAACAGGCCGAAGCCGGAAGACGTCACCATCCTCACCCGCGACCTTGCGCTGCTGTTGCGCGCCGGCGCCCGCATCAACGACGGCTTGGAGCTGCTCGCGACCGATCCCGATTTCGGCCGCCTGCGCCCGGTCGTTGCCGACATCCGTTCGCGGGTCGTCGCGGGCGAGAGCTTTGCCGAAGCGCTGGCGCGGCACGAGGGGCTGTTTCCGCCGATGTATGTCGCGCTGGTGCGGGTCGGCGAGGCCTCGGGTTCGCTTGACCAGGTGCTGGAGGTGCTGGCCGGCGAGCGTACCCGCAGCGAGGCGTTGCGGCGGCGGCTGTCGGATGCAATCCGCTATCCCTTGTTCGTGCTGGGCGCGGCGGGCTGCGTGCTGTTGTTCTTCCTCACCTTCGTGCTGCCGCAGTTCGCATCCGTGTTGCAGGATTTCGGCGCCAAGATCGATCCCGTCGTCGGCGTCTTCCTCAACATCTCCACCTTCCTGCGCGGCAATTCCGATGCGGTGTTGGCTGGTCTTGCGGTCACTATCGGGGTGGCGTGGCTGCTGCTTCGGCAAGAGCGCGTCCGCCGCGCCGTCGCCAATGCGATCACGCGGCTGCCGGCAATCCGCAACGTGATGAGCGCGTACCGGACGGCGCTGTTCTGCCGCAATCTCGGCCTGCTGCTCGGCAGCGGCGTCAATCTCACCATTACGCTGCGCATCCTCGTCGACATGATGGCGACGACCGGCCCGTCCGCGGTCTGGAGCGATGCCGCTGACCGCGTTCGCCATGGTTCGAAACTGTCCGACGCGCTGGCCGAGACGGAGGCGCTGCCCGCCATGGCGGTGCGCATGCTCCGGCTCGGCGACGAGACCGGGCAATTGCCGATGCTGTCGGGCCGCGTCGCTGAATTCTATGAGGCCAAATTGCAGCGCACGCTGGACCGCGCCGTCGGCATCGCGGGCCCGGCGGCAATCATCGCGATCTCGCTGGTCGTCGGCGGCCTGATCACGTCGGTGATGACGGCGCTGATGTCGGTGAGCCAGATTGTCGGTTGAATTGATAGTTGGAGGGATTTGAGGTGACGAAACATCGATCATCAAAGCGGGGTCGTCGGCGCGCGGCCCGTGGGGAGGCGGGCTTCACCCTGGTCGAGATGCTGGTCGTCATCACCATCATCGGGATGATCATGGCGCTGGTCGGCCCGCGGGTGCTGAATTATCTCAGCGAGTCCAAGGCGAAGGCGGCCAAGATCCAGATCGAGAGCTTCTCCAGCGCGCTCGATCTCTACTTTCTCGATCTCGGCCGCTATCCCACGTCGAACGAAGGCCTCTCCGCACTGACCCGCAACTCCAACCAGGCCGGTTGGAATGGGCCCTATTTGCGCGGCGGTGTCGTGCCGAGCGATCCCTGGGGTCACATCTACGTCTATCGCGCGCCGGGCGCGAGCGCGCCCTATGAGATCATATCGCTGGGGTCGGACGGTCAGGAAGGCGGCAGTGGAACGGCGGCCGACATTGTCAGCGGCGCGCGCTGAGGGCATTGGCGAGACGCGCGGCTTTGCGCTGATCGAGATCCTGTGCGTGCTCGCGATCATCGGCCTGCTCGCGGCGATCATCCTGCCGGCTGTCCCGCGTACGACGACGCGGGCCAGGCTGGAGAGCTATGCGGTCGAGACTGCGGCGCTGCTGAAAGCCGACCGCAACGCCGCGCTGCGCCGGCAAACCAGGGTGGCGACCCAGGTGGATGCGGAGGCGCGCGCGATTCGTTCCGGCGTCACCGGGCGGACCATCCGCTTGCCCGGCGACGTGGTGGTGCAGGCGATGCTGGCCTCGCGCTGTGCCGACCGGGCCGCGGGGCGGTCGATCGATTTCTTTCCATCGGGCATGTCGTGCGGCGGGGTGATCGCGCTGGCGCGGCCCGGCATGGGATATGAGGTGCGCGTCAACTGGCTGACCGGAGGCGTCGAGATTGTCCCGCAGAAGCTGCTCTGATAACGCCGGCTTCACCCTGATCGAGGCGCTGGTCGCGCTCGCGATCATCGCGGTCGTGCTCGGGACGATCGGCTCGGTCATCGCCACGACGGCGAAGGGCACGCGCGCGATCGACCAGCGGCTGGCACTCGCCGGCACGGCCGAGACCCTGCTTGCGGACCTGCCGGCGCGCTCCCTGCTGAAGCCCGGCCGGCGCAGCGGCGATCTCGCCGGCAGCCGCTGGCGGGTCGACGTTGCGCCGATGAACGTGCCGGGCGGCGATCCCGCCAGCGATCGCTTCATGCCATTGGCCGTCAATCTGCGCCTCCAGCGCGCCGACGGCAGCGCCATCCAGGTCACGACGGTGAAGCTGGTGCCGAGGGCTTCGCAATGAAGCGTCTGGCAATGAAGCGCCTGCGCCGCACACTTGCCGACGAAGCCGGCTTCACCCTGCTCGAAGTGTTGCTCGCAACCCTGCTGATGACTGTCATCCTGGCGGCGCTGGCGACCGTGACGGCGCAATGGCTGCCGAACTGGAATCGCGGCATTGCCCGCGTGCAGCGGGCCGAGCGTCTCGCAACCGGTCTCGACCGCATCGTCGCCGACCTCACGGTTGCCGAGCAAATTACATTGAATGGCGATGCCAGGGTGCCGCTGTTCGACGGCGCCGAATTGTCGGTCACCTTCCTGCGCACGGCAATCGGTCCGAGCACGCGTCCGGGCCTCGAATTCGTCCGCCTGATCGAAAAGGCCGACGCGCAGGGACTGGCGCTGGTGCGCGAGCGCGCGCCGTTCCAACCGATGCCCACCGACGGGCAGATCCGCTTCGTCGATCAGGTCGTGCTGATCCGGGCGCCGTTCCGCGTGAGCTTCGCCTATGCCGGACCGGACGGTCAGTGGCAGCCGATTTGGCGCGGGCAGGCGCAGCTGCCGGACCGTATCCGTATCACCGTGCGCGACAGCGCGACCGGCCAGGTGCTCGCGGTCTCGGGCGCGGTGGTCCCGCACATCACGGCGCCGGCCGAATGCGCGCGGGCCAAGAATCCGGCGACTTGCGTCACGGCGCGTACCCGGCCGCAGCAGGCGGAGAAACAGGAGCAGCAGTTGTGAGCGGCTCAAGGCACGACCAGGCGAGGCTTGCCGGGAGCCGCGGCTTCATCGTGGTCGCCGTGCTCTGGATGCTGGCGGCGCTGGCGGCGCTGGCGCTGATCTACCTGACCTATGTCACCAACACGGCGGTCACGGTCGCCGTCAGTGCCGACAGGGTACAGGCCGATGCGCTGGTGAACGCGGGGATCGAACTTGCGGCCTACCGCCTGACGGCGCAGAACGAGGCGACGCGTCCGACCAGCGGCACCTTCAATGCCCGCGTCGGTGCTGGACGGGTGAGCGTGACGTTCCGCTCGGAGGCGGCGCGCGTCGATCTCAACATGGCGCCGAAGCCGCTGCTGTCGGGCCTGATGACGGCGCTCGGTGTGTCCGCGACGGATGCGCCGGTCTATGCCGACCGGATCCTCGCCTGGCGCTCGTCGACGGAGCCCGGCCAGGACAATCCGGAGGATTCCTACTATCGCACGCTCGGCGCGCCCTATCTGCCGCGCCACGCGCCGTTTCCGCACAGCGAGGAGCTCTGGCTGGTGCGCGGCATTCCGGCCGCGGTCGTGGAGCGCGTGCTGCCCTTCGTCACCGTGTTCAGCAACATGCGGGCGGTGAACGTGCTCGACGCCGCGCCTCAGGTGGTGGCGGCGCTGCCGGGCATGACGCCCGGGATGCTGCAACAGGTGCTGCGCGACCGCGCCGACCCCAACGTCGATTCCCGAGCCCTGGTCGGGCTTGCCGGCGGCACCAATGTGACGGTCGAGGGCTCGAAGGCGTACCGGCTGACGGTCGCGGTCGAGCTGCCGTCGCATCGGCGGAGCTCGGCCGAGATCGTCATCCTGCTTCTCGAAAGCGGCGATGAGCCGTATCGTGTATTGTCGTGGCACAACGCCGTCGACGGCTCCGCCGGAAAGCCTCTGTGAGATGAGCTCGCTCGATTCCCTCCGCGCCATTATCGATGCCTGGACCGGCACCGTGGCCGGCACGCTCGTGCGCGCCCTGGAGCGGACCGTGTCGCCGCGGGTGGTACGGCTGGTCGAAAGCGAGACCGGCGCGTTCGCGCTGGAGGCCACGAAGGCGGAGAACGCCCCGAAGGAGATCGCGTTCGCGGATGGCAAGTTTGCAGGCGCCAATCTCGCGCAGATCGTCCGTGGCAGCCGCGTCGAGATCGTGCTGCGGCCGTCGCGCTTCCTGTTTCGTCCGCTGGAGCTGCCGGCGCGCGCGGCCGATTTCCTCGACGGCATCGTGCGGGCGCAGATCGACCGGCTGACGCCGTGGAGCGCGAGCGAAGCCGTGTTCGGCTGCCGCGCCCCGGCGCCGCATGGCAGCGACAGCATCACGACCGAGATCGCCGCGGCGCCGCGCAAGGTGGCGATGAGCTATGTCGAGGCCGTGGCGTCCTTCCATCCGTCGGCGGTCGCGATCGCGACGGAGGCGACTGCGGGCGGACGCATCAAGGTGTTCGAGCAGAGATCGCGCGGCGCGGTCGACCCGGCGCGGCTGAGCCGGGCGCTGCAGGCGGTGTTGGCTCTCACTGCCGTCGCAGCGGTGGCCGGATCGGTCGCGGCGAGCTATCTGGCCGACAGCCTCAGCGCGCAGGAGAGGGAGCTCGAACGGCAGATCACCCAGCGCCGCGCCGCGCTCCGCGGCAGCGACGGCGGCGAGCGCTCGCCGCTCGCGCTGCTCGAACGCCGCAAATACGAGACGCCGGCGAGCGTGATCGTGCTGGAAACGCTGAGCCGGGTGTTGCCGGACCACACCTATGTCACCGAGCTGCATCTGGCGGGCAATAAAGTACAGATCGGCGGCATCACCCGCGATGCGCCCTCGCTGATCCCCTTGATCGAGCAGTCGCAGCATTTCACCCGCGCGACCTTTTACGCCCCGACCACGCGCAACTCCTCCGATCCCGGTGAGCGCTTCCACATCGAGGCGCAGATCGAGCCGAGGAACGTGCCATGAGCAGCGCAAAGGTCACCGGCGGCAATGCGGTCGCGCGGGCGCTTGCGAGCTCGCCGCTGATCGCGGTCACGCTCTATGTGGCCGTTGCCGGCGCGCTGTTGCTGACGGCGGGGCTGTCGATCGCCGAAATTCTCGCCCATCGCCAGGCGCTGGCGCAGACCTCCGACCTGCTCGACCAGTTTCGCGGCCGCAAGGGCGGCACCAAGAACGCCGCGGCGGCAATGGCCGAGCATCCCGGCACGCCGTTCCTGGAGGGACCGACCGTGACGGTCGCCGGCGCCAATCTGCTGCAGCGCGTTGCCGCTGCGGTCGGCAATGTCGGCGGCCAGGTTCAGTCCTCGCAGGTCGATGTGTCCGGCGCGCAAGCGAAGGACGGCTTCGTCGGCCTCGTCGTGAGCTGCGAGCTCGAGCAGCCGGCGCTCCAGAGGCTGCTGTACGATCTAGAGGCCGGCATGCCGTTCCTGTTCGTCGATCAGCTCGACGTCCAGGTGCCGCAGACGACGGCGTTGAGCGACGCCGGCGCCGGTCGCGTCAGGGTGATTTTGGGCGTCTCGGGCCAGTGGCAGGCGGGGAAGTAGGGCGGGATCGTCAGCTCACCGGCGGGCTCGCCGGGTCACCAACTGTACTTGAACACGCCCTTGCCGGAATAGCTGGTGACGTTGCCGGAGAACTCGCCGTCGAAGGTGCCGGCGATCGAGAAGCCGCTCAGCCATTTCATCTCGGCGCTGGCGCTGACGAGCGCGGAGTCGGCATCGACCCTGGCGCCGTTCACGACGAAGCTGGTGCCCGGCAAAGTCTGGAACAGAGCGGTGACGGCGCGGTCCGGATTGTAGTCGTGCGCCCAGGCGGCGCGGCCACGCAGCGTCAGCACGCCGTTTTGCATCGCATACGATTTGTCGGTGCGCAGGCCGAGCTCGGAGCGGGTGTCGGTCAGCGATTGCGAAGCGTAATTCAGCGCGAACAGCCCGCCGCCATTGAGGCTGACTTCGGAATAGTTCGGCAGGTTGAAGTTCGTCACCTGTGCCGCAGCGTAGGGCGTGATGCCGATCAGCGGCGTCGTGAAGCGATAGCCGCCCTCGAAGCGGGCCGAGAACGTGTCGGCCTTGAAGCGGCCCTGGAGCTGGTCGAAGCCGCCCGGCGCTACGGTGCGGTTGGTGGTGACGTCATGCCAGCCATAGGCGAGTGCGGCCGAGATGTAGGCCGGTCCGAAATTGTGCCGGCCATAGACGCCGGCCTGGAACAAATCGGCCGAGCCCGAGCCCATCGCATTGGCGAGCGAGTAGTTCAGCCCGCCGCCGCCGAGCGCGAAGCCGACCAGTGTGTCGACCGAGACCCGATAGTCCGCGCCGGCCGCGCCGCCCCAGACCCGCGCGGTCAAATCCTGCGAGCCGACCGTGGCATTGCCGCCGACCTCGGCCGAGCCGCCATAGCCCGCGGTCCAGACGCTCCAGCGGCTGCTCGGCTGCGAGGACAGCAGCGGCGCCTTGGTCGCCATCGCATAAGCCTCGCGCTCGCGCGCGGTGGCCGGCCGCATCGACGCATAGGAGGCTGCGTTATCGCTCTCGGCAAACTGGGCGACGCTGCCCGCCTTGGCGAAGCCGCCGCTGCGTCCGACGACGGTCGGGTCGAGCATCAGGTTCAGGAATTGGCCGTCGGCATTGATCGCGGACTG
Source organism: Bradyrhizobium sp. CCBAU 25360 (assembly GCF_028128695.1). Classification (NCBI taxonomy): domain Bacteria; kingdom Pseudomonadati; phylum Pseudomonadota; class Alphaproteobacteria; order Hyphomicrobiales; family Nitrobacteraceae; genus Bradyrhizobium; species Bradyrhizobium sp. CCBAU 25360. The sequence goes on along the minus strand of NZ_LBJA01000001.1, from coordinate 245,177 downwards.
GATGATGCCGGTGCCGAACTCACCCGAGGCGGTCGTCAGCCCCGCCGGCGACAGCGCAGCGAAGGCCGCGGGAATGCCGCCGGTGGTGTTGAAGAAACTGGTCAGCGTGTTCGCGACGTTCTGCTGGTTGACGTTGAGCCCGCCGCCTTGCGCGAAATTGACGTTGACGTTGAGGAACACGGTGCTGGCGTCGTAGCTCAGCGTCGCGTTGAGCGTCGGCATGTTCGACAAAACGGTCGGATTGAAGGTGCTGCCGACCAGGGTGCCGGCCGCGGTCAGGATCGTGTACTGCTTCTTGACCGTGCCTGAGGTGAAGTTCGCGCGCACGGTCGCGCCGCCGAGGTCGGTCGCGCCCGTGACCTGGGTGAGGCTGGCGTTGGTCGAGGAGACCTGCACCAGATAGGTCGAGGCGGCGGTAAAGGTCAGCGATCCGCTGATCGTCATCGGGCCGAACGGGCTCGCCGCGCTGCCGGGCGCCAGCGTGCCGCCATTGACCCCGACGCCGGCGATCGTGCCGCTGCCGGCGAGGGTGCCGCCGGCGTTGACGGTGACCGGGCTATTCAGGATCGAGCCGTCCACCACCAGCGTGCCGCCGTTCACGGCGGTGGCGCCGGTATAGGTGTTGATGCCAGTCAGCGTCTGCGTGCCGCCGGCGAGCGTGAGGCCGCCACCCGCGGCGCCATCGTCGATGACGCCGGCGAAGGTGCTGTTGCCATTGGTGATCGTCAGCGTGTTGGCGCCGAGATTGACCGCGCCCGAGCCCGACAGCGACCTGATCGAGGTGCCGGTGCTCAAGGCCGAGATGTCGAAGACGCCGTTGGCGATGACATTGCTCGAGGTCGCGATGCTGCCGTCGCTGCCGCCGGCGTTGATGAGATCCAGTTCGCCGCCGCTCGCGATGGTCGTGGTGCCGGTATAGGTGTTGATGCCGTAGAGCTGCTGCACGGCTGCGCTCGCGATGGCGAGGTTGCCGGCGGTGCCGCCACCGATGCCGCCGTCCTGAATCACGCCGCCGAAGGAATTGCCGACCGTGACGGTCAGCGTCTTCGATCCCAGCGCAACGACGCCGTTGGGACCGAACGACAAGAGCCGGGTCACCGACGCGCCGGACGTGGTCTGGGAAATATCGAACGTTGCGCCTGCGCCGGCGAATCCAACGTAGAGCGAATTCGCGATCGAGCCGCTGCCCTTCAGCGCCAGCGTCGCGCCCGCGTCGATCTGGGTGGCGTTGCTGTAGCTGTTCACGCCCGAGAGCGTCTGGGTTCCGCCGAAAACCTCGAGCCCGCCCGTGCCTTGGATCACCCCCGCGAACTCGGTGGAGCCGTTGGTGATCACGAGCCCGTTGCTGCCCATGTTGACGACGCCGGAGGAACTGCCGGCGAGCGTCGTGATGGCGTTGAACGGAACCGCGGACGCCGAGATGTCGAACGTCGTGTCCACCGTGACGACGCTGGATGACGAGATGCTGCCAAAGCCCGAGATCGCCAGCGTTCCGGCCGAGATCGTCGTTGCGCCGGCATAGGTGTTGGTGCCGGCCAGCGTCAGCGTGCCGGTGCCGACCTTGGTCAGGCCGCCGGTGCCGGAGATGATGCCGTCGACCTGGGTCGAGGTGTTGAGGCTGCCGGTGGTGAGCGTGTTGGCGCCGAGAACATAATTGCCGGCGCCTTCGATCGAGCCGGCCGTCGTGCCGCCGCTGGTCAGGCCTGAGATGTCGACCGTGCCGCCGGCATTGGTGATGAACTTGGCGCTGCCGCCGCTAGAGGTGCCGGTGAAGTTCGTCGTCGCGCCGTTGTTGGTGGTGATCGTGGCGCTGCCTGCGGTGGCGGAGCCGTCGAAGTTCACCGTTCCGTCGTTGATGATGGACGAGGTGGCGGCGGTGGTGGTGTTGTGGAAGTTCAGCACCCCGCCTGCGCCGTTGTTGATCGTCGCCGTGCCGGCCGAGGCGTTGGTGAAGAAATCGATCTGACCGGTGGCATTGTTGGTGATCTGGGCGCTGCCGGCAGAGGCCGAATCCTCGAACGTGACGAAGCCGCTGTTGGCGAGGCTTGCCGTTCCCGCCGTGCTGTCCTGGATGAAGTTGACGTTGCCGCCGACATCGTTCGTGATCGTCACGGCCCCGGCGCCGCCGCTCGCGGTGCTGCTGTTCTGGAACACCAGATTGTTGCCGGAGGTGACCTGGAAGGTCTGGGTATTGACCGTATCGTTGTTGATGATGCCCGTGGCGTTGACGATGAACGGGTTGCCGATCGTGAATGTATAAGCCTGCGAGGTGTTCGCGAACTGGATCGTGCCGATGCTGACGACACCGTTGTTGTTGTCGACCGCCGTGCTTCCGGTGTTGGTGAAGGTTGCGGTCTCGTCGGGCACGCTCGGATTGGAGGACCAGTTGGTTGGATCCGTCCAGTCGGAGGAGCCGCCCGTCCACGTGCCGTCCACGGCATGCGCGGCGACGACGCCGAGCGCCGTGGTGGCGAGGAGTATGGCCAGCGAGTGGCGCGTGACGGATCGCAGCCCGTATCCAATCCTTCCACCTGCCATTGTCGGTCCAGCCATCCGATCGTCTCAAATCAGCAAAGAAATCATCGCAAACATGCAACCGGGGCGCGTGCCGAGGCCCGGCGCCCATGCCATGATCTCATGGCGCCGCAACGGCCTGCAATGAACGGATATCCATTTGCGCCGGCTTCCTCCCTGTTTCGCTTTGCATTTTCAGCCATCGTGGCCATCGGGCAACATATTCATGCATTGCAACAGGTGCGGGGCAGATTTGGACCTGCGCGTCGGGTTGGGCCGGACGGTGTGGGTTGATGACGCCGCAGATCGGAACTAGTTTGGCGCGGATGCCTCGCCGTCGCGTGGCGCGGCCGGTGGTCGCAGGGGAATGTCGATGTCCGGGTGGCTGAGGCCGACAGGATTGGCCGCGCTGTGCATGGTTCTGGGCATGGCCGGGACCATGGCGGCCACCTCATCGCGCGTTGATGTCCTGTCGGACGACGCGGCGGGCAATCCAGCTGAAAGTGTCGATGTCGGGACGATGAAGCCGATCGCGCGGCCCGCGCAGCAGGCGCCAGGCAAGCCCATTCCTCGCGGCAATCCGCTGTGGTCGGTGCCGCTCTCGGCGCTGACCGCGACCCAGGAACGCCCGATCTTCTCGGCCATGCGCCGGCCGCCGCCGCGCGCGGTCGCCGCATCGCCGGTCGAGGAAAGTCCCGCGCCGCTGCCCAAGCCAGTCGAGGCGCCGCCGCCGTTGTCGCTGGTCGGGGCCGTGGTGGGCGAGGGCGATGCGATCGCAATTCTCGTCAACCGCACCGATCAGAAGGTCGTGCGTCTGCGGCAGGGCGAATCGCTCGCAGGCTGGTCGCTGACCTCGGTGCAGCCGCGCGAGGTGACGTTCAAGCAGGGCGAGCGCAGCGAGGTGCTGGTGCTCCAGCGGCCGGACCCTGCCGCTGCCGCGAGCCCGCCGGCAGATGCCGGGGGCAAGCTGACGATGCCGGGCCCGGCCGATCCATCGTTCTCCCCCTTCGTGCCGCGCTCGACGCCGAAGAACGGCGAGTCGGATGGGCTCTGAGCGCTCGTGGGCGCGCGGCCGTTTGCTTGACGGGAAGGACGCGGCTTGACCGACAAGCAAATTGACGGGCCCGGCACGGCCGACGGTTCGAGCAGACCTGCCGGCATCAGTCGCGGCCGCCGCCTCTTGCAGGGCTGGTCCGCCAACCTGGTCCAGATGGCGCTGGGGCTGTCTCAGCAGCTCCTGCTCATCCCGGCCTTCCTGCATGTCTGGACCGGCGACATGCTCGCGGCCTGGCTCGCGATCTATGCGGCGGGAAGCCTCGTCGTCGTGGCGGATGCCGGACTGCAGCTTCGCGCGATCAACCGCTTTCTCGCGTTCAAGGCTTGCGCCGATTGCGACGGGCGCACGGCGAATTTCTATTCGGCCCTGCTGCGGATCTATCTCGCCATCGTGGCGGTGCTGGGTGTCCTGCTGTGCGCGGCGGTGGTCCTCGCGCCGCCATCGGCGGTGCTCGGCTTTCAGGCCGCGCCGACATTCGATGCTGCGATGCTGGTGATGACGCTGGGCATGCTTCTGACCGTCCCCGCCAACCTCGTCTCCGGCCTCTATCGGGTGCGCGGCCATTACGGCCGGACGGTCTGGCTGCAAAACGCCGCGCTGCTGCTTGGACAGATCGCCCAGCTTGCGGCGCTCGCATTGTTCGGCAGCCTGCTTGCGGTCGCGATAGCCTTCGTGTCGATGCAGCTCCTGTTCGCGATCCTGCTCGCTGCGTTCGACGCGCCGCGACTGTTTCCGTTCCTGCGCCGCGCCGGCAAGCCGCCGTTGGTGTCGCCATCGCTGCGCTGGAGCCTCGGGCAATTCGGCCGCGCGGTGCCCTTCGCGGTCGCCAACATCACCGAGCTTGCGCTCGTCAACGTCCCCGTGCTGCTCGTCTCCGCGCTGGTCACGAACCGCGTCGCGGTGGCGCAATGGGGCCTGACGCGCGTGATCGCGAGCCTGGTGCGCGGTCTCTGCCTCCAGGTGACGCTGCCGCTCGCCGCCGAGCTCGGCCACGACCACGCGGTCGGCGACAAGGATCGGCTGCGCCGGCTCTACGCCCACGGCTCGGTGTTCGTGACGGCCCTGGCGTGCCTGATCGTCGCGGGCCTGCTGCCGTTTTGGCCGGACTTCTTCGCGTTGTGGACCCATGGCAGCATCCCCTACGACGCGCCGCTCACGGTGACGCTGCTGCTCGGCTCGGCGGCCGTCGCGCCATCGCTGCTGGCTCTGGTCTTTGCCAATCACAGCAATCGCGGCGATCTCCTGATCCGGACCAAAGGCCTCCAGCTCGTGGTCTTCCTGGCGCTGTCCTTCGCCCTGATCTCGCATCTGGGGCCGCTTGGCGCCGCGCTCGCCGTGGTCGCAAGCGACATCCTCATCCAGTTCGGACTGCTCGCGCTGATCGTCATGCGCCAGACCCTGCATCATCCGTTCAAGCACATCGCCTTCCTGATGCTCATGGCCGTTATTGTCGTGGGAGCAGGCTGGCTGATCGGGCAGGCGATCATCGTACTGGTGCCGGGGAGCGGGCTCGTGCACTTCATCGTGCAATGCGCGATCTGGCTGACCGTGGTCGGCATGCTCGCAAGCCCGCTGTTGAGCACAACTCTGCGCGAGCGGTTGCGGGCGCTGATTCCTGCCTAGCTGTTGCTATTCAACGCGCGGTCAATGCCAGACGGTGCTTCAATCGTTCGAGATGACGGGCGAATTGCTGGTGGCCGGCGTTGGTCTCCTCGGCAAACTGCGCAAGGCGGAGGTGACCGGCCGCGCGCAGCCGCTCGCGCGTGCCGTCGGTACGCAGGCTGACGATCGCATCCGCGAGCGAGCGCGGGTCGTCATAGTCGAACAGGATCGCGGCGTCGCCGGCCTGGGCCTTGAAGGCCTCGGGATAGATCACGGGCGTGCCGACCGCCCAGGCTTCCAGCGGTGGAAGATTGGTCGGGCCAAAATAGCTCGGCATCACCAGTGCCGCGGCGCCGCGATACAGCGCGCCGAGCTCGGCGGACTCGACGAAGCCGATGATGGAGATCTGGTCCGACAGGCCAAAGGTGCGGATCGCCGCATCGATCTTGTCGCGGCCGCCGCGATCCGATCCGCACAGCACCAGCCGTTCGGTGATGCCCCGCTCGCGCAAGCTTGCGAGCGCCGCGAGCAGCGTCATGTGGTTCTTGTGCGGCCAGAATTGCGCTGGATAGAACAGATAGCCGGGCTCGAGGCGGTATCGTGACAGCACCGCCTCGTCGTCTGCGGCGTCGGATGTGGATTGGCTGACATAGGTGGAGGGCGAGAACGGGATGCAGACCGCGCGCTCTTTTTCCATGGCATAGCGGCGGCAGAGATCGTCGACCAGCTCCGGCGCGTTGACGATCACCACCGCGGCCTTGGTGCTGGCGAGGCCGAACAGGATCTCACGGCGCTCGAATTCGCCGAACGTCCTCACTTCCGGAAACTCCGGCGCGTCGCGGTGGCAGCCGTCGAAGATCGTGATGATGAACGGCAGCTCGTAGAGCAGCAGGTGCCGCTTCGAGGTCGACGTGAAGTGCACGACGTCGATGCCGTCGCGGATCAGCGCACGCTCGAACGGCGATTTCAGCTTCAGCGCGATCTGGACGAGATCGAACGGCCCGCAATATTTCAGGAACAGGAAGACATGGTCGAGCGGGCCGAACTTGAGCAGGCGCGCCGCGACGCCGAACTCCTTCAGGATGTCCAGGGTCTTCGGATAGGGCGAGTACACCACGATCTCGTTGCCCGACTTGGCCGCCCAGTCGCGCAGCCAGAGCAGGTCATTGAGCGGCTGCTGGAAGCCGCCGCCGACCTCGAGCGCCTGTTCCAGCATCACGGCGAGCCGCAGCGGTCTCACGGTGCAACACTCTTTCTGGCGATCGCATAGGCCGCCCAGCTCTTCGAGTTCGGCGCGTCCTGCGTCAACCATGCAGCGTGAGCGGCGCCCTGGAAGCCGCTTGCCACGAGCGCCGCGTCGATCTCGAACGGAAACCAGTAGCGCATGTGGTGCGCTTCATCGACACGCTTGATCGTGGCGCGATCCAGGTCCTCGCAGAACAGGGTGTAGTTCACGGTGACGGTCGCGGCCTGTTCGTCATGATCGGATTGCGCAATGCGGGTGAGGCGCAGCGGCTTCTGCTCGATCACCTTGACGCGCGTCTCGACGCCCTGCGCCAACACCGCGCCGCCGTACCAATAGTCGAAGAAGAAGACGCCGTCCGGCTTCAACGCCGCATGGGCCGTGCAGAACATGGCCGTCAGCGCATCGCGGCTGGTCTGATAGCTTGCGACGTGGAACAGCGACACCACTGCATCGAAATCGCGTTCGGGACCCGTCTCGCAGGCATTACCCTGCCGGAACGGAATCGACAGCCCGGCTTGCCCGGCGCGCGTCTTGGCGCGCGCGATCATCTCGTCGCTGAGATCGATGCCGGCAACGTTCCACCCCTGGCGCGCGAAGGCGAGCGCGTGCAGGCCGGTGCCGCAGCCGAGATCGAGCAGCTTGCCCGAGGAAACGCCGTGGTCGCGCAGGCGCGCTTCGACGAATGCCGTCTCGGCCGCGTAATCCTTGTCCTGATAGAGAAGATCATACCAGGGCGCGTAGTCGGCGAACACCGTCACGCCAGGATCTCCTTCAGCGCCGCGGCCGAGCGCGCGATCTCGTCGTCGGTCAGGGCAAGCCCGCTCGGCAGGTAAAAACCGCGCCGGGCGATGTATTCCGCATTCGGATGACTTTCGTCGCGCATCAGGCCCATCCGGCGCAGCACCGGCTGCTCATGCATGCACCAGAAGAACGGCCGGGTCCCGATGCCCCTTTCGCCGAGGCGCCGCATCGCTTCCTTGGCGTCGAACGGCACGTCGTCGTTCAACACGACGCCGTAGACCCAGTAGATGTTGTCGGCATAGCCAGTGCGGGCGACGGGGCGGCGGATGCGGTTGAGGCCTGCGAGATGTTCGTCATAGAGCCGGCCGATCCGGCGCTTGATCTCGACCGTGCGCGGCAGACGCTCGACCTGGGCGACACCAAGCGCAGCCTGGAGGTTGGTCATGCGCGCGTTCCAGCCGAGCTCCTCGTGGACGAAGCGTTGCTGCGGCTGGAAGCAGAGATTGCGGTAGCCCTGCAGCCGATCGGCGAGCGCGTCGTCGTCGGTGAGGATCATGCCGCCTTCACCGGTCGTGACGTGCTTGTTCGGATAGAAGCTGAAGGTCGAGACTTCGCCGAAGCTGCCGCAGGGCGCGCCGCGATAGGTCTGGCCGTGCATCTCGGCGGCGTCCTCGATCACCTTCAGATCGTGCTTGCGGGCCAGCGCCAGGATCGGATCGAGATCGACCGGTAGACCGTAGATGTGGACCAGCATGATCGCGCGCGTGCGCGGCGTGATCGCGGCTTCCACACCCTCGGCCGTCATGTTCCAGGTCGCGGCATCGCAGTCGACCCCGACCGGGACGAGGCCGGCGCGCACCAGGGCGGCGGCGCAGCTGATGATCGTGAAGGTCGGGATGATGACTTCGGCCCCCTCATCGAGGCCAAGCGCGTGGACGGCGATATCGAGCGCGACCGAGCCGTTGGTGACGGCGATGCCGTGTCGTCGTCCCGCTGCCTTGGCCATGGCCTGCTCGAAGCGCTTGATGAACGGTCCCTCAGAGGAGATCCATCCGGTCCGGATACATTCGGCGAGATAATCGGCTTCGTTGCCGTCGAGCAGCGGCGTGTTGACGGGAATGAACGGTGCGGTCACGGGTTTGGGCCTTTGATCCGGATTTCGGACGGGGAGGCTTCGGCAAACCGGGTCTTGTCGTTCTCGCCGGAATAGGGACCTTGCTTGATCTCGAACATCTCGAGCGGCTCGAGCACGTGGAAACCATGAGCGCCGCTGCAGAGCAGGATGATGTCGCCGGCACCGAGCACGCGGCTTTCGAGATATTTTTCCTCGACCGTGTAGAAATCGACCTGGAGCTTGCCCTTCTGGATCAGCAGGACTTCCTGGGTGTAGTGCACCTCCCGCGTCACCTTGTTGTGGCGATGAGGCTCGATGGTCTTGCCTTGCGGATGGCTCATGAAGGCGAGCTGCTGGGACAGCTCCGGCGTCGAAAAGAAGTGGATGCCCGGCTCGCGGAACGAGGCCCGCACGATGATCGCGTAGAGCTGGTCGCCGAATCGAACTTGTTCGACGTGTTCCATCGTGGGCCTCGAAAAAATCGCTGTGATTAGAGAGAGATAGCTGTCCCGCTGTGCACTTTGGCCATTTTGGCCGGGACCGTCAAGGGTGGACGGATCATGACGATTGCTCCGCCAGCCGATGCGGAGTTCAGCTGATGTAACCTAGGATCTCTTCGACACGCCGGCGAAAAGTGTGTGCGGCAAATGTCCTGGCCTGTCCCGCCTTGGCAATGGACTGGCGCGCCGTGTCGTCGGCGAGATACCGATCGATCAACGCGAGACAGTCCTCGACGCTGCGCCACGCAACGACCTCGCGCTCGGGAGCGAACAATTTGTGCAGATTGTCCTTGAAGTCGGTGAGCAGGAACGCGCCGACGCCGGTCGCTTCGAACAGGCGGGCATTGCCGGCCTCGCGGCCGGCCATGTCGATGTGCGAATTGAGGGTGACGCGCGAGGCGCGCAGTGCCTGGTACATCTCAGAGCCCCACACCTCGCCCTGGTAGCAGCGGTGCAGCGGCGAGGATGCGGGAAGGGAGTGCAGACCGCTGCCGAACAGTTTGAGATCGTAGCGCCGCGCCACCGCTTCGAGCTGCGCGACGCGAAGCTGGTGATCGGCTGACACGGCCCCGACGAAGGTGACGTCGAATTCCTGCGAGGGCGGCGGCGGCAGGACGTCGAGGATGCCGGGCTCGAAGGCGAGATGGACCACTTCGGCGCGCGCTCCGTGGGCACGGAAGAAGTCCACCACCGCGGCCATCTGCGAGATCATGAGATCGTAGACCGACCAGTCCTCGCCGCGTGAGGGCGAGATGCCAATCTGGCCGACCAGGATGGGGCGGCCGATCCCTTTGATCCGGCGCGCCAGGCGCGTGTCGACGTGAAACAGATCCTGGTTGAGGACGAGATCGGGCTTGAAGTCCTCGATCTGCGCCAGCAGGATCTTTTCTGCTTCGGCATCAAGGCGCGGACTGAGGCCGACCTTGCGCGCGAGCGGCCGCAGCACCGGTTTGAAGGGGGCGACCGCGCGTTGCAGCCAGCCGGGAACGGCATCGCGCGCGGCCGGTGTGCCGGGCGGCGGCGGCTCGGTGACGGCAAGCCCGTGCTCTCGCGCCCAGGCCGCCCGCATCCAGGGATTATTGACATGGATGTCGGCGGCGGCGTGCCCGAGGCCGCCGAAATTGCGCGAATAGAAATCGGCGACGCCGAACAGGCTGGCGTTCCGCGCCGCCATCTGCGCCGCATAAGGCGCGTTCTCCAGGCCTGGCGTGCGCCGGTAGAGCCAGGCGAGGAAGCGCGGATAGTCGGCGTTGAGGATCAGGATGCGCACGGCTCACGGCTTTTCTTCGAACAGGGTGCGGGGCATCACGTACCAGAGCAGGAACAGGATGGCGGTGCCGTGGGTGAGCATGGCGACGGAGAGCGGCACGTTGAGCAGGATGTGCGGCAGCACACCCGACGACATCAGCACGAAGCGGGGCGGCAGGCCCGCGGAGGCGCGGTTGCCGAGCGCCAGCACGAGACCTGCTGCGAGCGCGGTCAGCGGTGCCAGCCACGGGCCGACGGACGCAATGCCTTCCGTCGCAAACAGCGAGGCGTTCACATTGCCGAAATCGTAAGTGTTCTGCATGACCACCGCGAGCGGCTCATCGTAAGGACAATGCATCAACGGCTTGAGCACGGAGATCTGGCAGAACCAGGTCAGCGGGTGGTTGGCGAAGAAATCGTTGTAGAGCTCGAGCGCGCCCGATGCCGTCGCCATCATCCGGATGTTGACGATATCGAAATACCTGCCGGGAATGCTCCTCAGGCTCGCCTCCGTCACCCAGATCACGAGCAGCCCGATCAGCATCGGGACGAAGATCGAGGCGATGACCGATGCTCTCGCCTCCAGCAGCCGCGACAGCACCACCAGCGCGATCAACCAGGCTGGCGTGAAGAACGCGAACTTCGTCAGCGTGATGGGATAGAATAGCAGGAGCAGGACCAGCGCCAGTCCTGCGCGCCACCGATAGCCGAGCAGCCAGTAGCTGGCGAAGGCAAACGGCAGCAGCGCGCTGGAAACCCATCCTATGAGATATCGCAGCAATCCTGGGAATTCGAGCGTGTCACGGTAGTCATAGATGTTCGCGATCGAGACCAGGCGGAAATTGTAGGTCGAAGCGACGGCGATGGTGACGATGGAGACCAGGAGGATAAGCGTCAGCAAATGCTCGAAGCGGGCATTGGACATTGGCACGAACTGTCGCAGCGGTGCCCGGATGAACAGCACGGGCATCAGGCAGAGCAGCAGCGCCAATGCCGCGGAAACTCCGGCAAGCAATCGCGGGTAATTGTAGTCGGAGAAGACGTCGATCCACAGGAAGCCCAGGATCATCGTGTAGAAATAGAACCCGACGAAATAGCCGAAGCAGAAGCGGGCTGAGGCAAACAGCAGCGAGACGACGGAAAAGCCGGCCGCAACGATGACCGCGATCCAGAGGCGCTTCGGGTCGAAGTCGATGGAGAGCTGAAAGGTCGCGACCTCGATCAGCGACAGGCAGGTGACGGCGCTGTGCAGCAGCACCAATCTCGTCAGCGCGGCTTTCGAGTCCAGCCGGGCGCGCAAATCGCTGATGATCCCGGCCGGTGCGCTCATTGCGGAAGCTCGCTGCGGACGATGGGCGTTGCGAGCAGGTCAGGCGATGTCGAGCGAGTGCTTGAAGTAGGCGATCGTCTCCTTCAGCCCGTCCTCGAGCGCGACCTTCGGCTCCCAGTTCAGTACCGCCTTCGCCTTGGCAAGGTCGGGCTGGCGCTGGCGCGGGTCGTCCTGCGGCAGCGGCTTGAACACCAGCTTGGAACGCGAGCCCGTGAGCTTGATGACCTTCTCGGCGAGTTCACGGATCGTGAACTCGGAATTGTTGCCGAGGTTGATCGGGCCGGTGATGTCCTCCGCGGTCACCATCAACCGCATGATGGCCTCGACGAGGTCGTCGACATAGCAGAACGAGCGGGTCTGCCCGCCGTCGCCGAACACGGTGATCGGCTCGCCCTGCAGCGCCTGGACGATGAAGGACGACACCACGCGACCGTCATTTGGCTGCATGCGCGGACCGTAGGTATTGAAGATGCGCGCGACCTTGATCGGCAGGCTGTGCTGACGCCAATAGTCGAAGAACAGCGTCTCGGCGCAGCGTTTGCCCTCGTCGTAGCAGGAGCGGACGCCGATCGGGTTGACATTGCCCCAGTAATCTTCGGTCTGCGGATGGATCAGCGGATCGCCATAGACCTCGCTGGTCGAGGCCTGGAAGATGCGCGCCTTGAGTCGCTTGGCGAGCCCCAGCATGTTGATGGCGCCGTGCACCGAGGTCTTGGTGGTCTGCACGGGATCGCGCTGGTAGTGGATCGGCGAGGCCGGGCAGGCCAGGTTGAAGATCGCGTCGACCTCGATGTAGAGCGGGAAGGTGACGTCGTGCCGGACCGCCTCGAACAGCGGATTTGCGATCAGATGGGCGATGTTGCGCCGGCTGCCGGTGAAGTAGTTGTCGACGGACACCACCTCGGCTCCCGTATCGAGCAGTCGCTCGCACAGATGCGATCCGATGAACCCGGCGCCCCCGGTTACGAGGATGCGGCTGTTCTTGTAGCTTTCAAACGGCATGATCGGGTTCCAGCTGGATCTCGGGACGGTCCTCCCGGTGCGGCCGGCAGAGTGGTATCGGCTACGGGCGGAAACGCCAATAGTCTTGCGTAAGGTAGTATAATACCCCTTGACCTCAGAAGGGCTTTAGGGACCGATGATTTTCCAGGTTCGGCCACTTCGTATAGAAGCCGTCTGGATTACGCGGGGAGCGTGCCTCCCGTTCGGAGCAGGTGAATGAAAGTCGTAATTCTTGCGGGAGGCCTGGGCACCCGAATCGCGGAGGAGACCAGCACGCGGCCGAAGCCGATGGTGGAGATCGGCGGGCGGCCGATCCTGTGGCACATCATGAAGATCTACAGCCATTATGGCTTCCATGATTTCGTGATCTGCCTTGGCTACAAGGGCTTCATGATCAAGGAGTATTTCGCGAATTACTTCCTGCACATGTCCGACGTGACCTTCCACATCGCCGAGAACCGGATGGAAGTGCATCGCGAGACGGCCGAGCCGTGGCGGGTCACGCTCGTCGACACCGGCGAGGACACCCAGACCGGCGGCCGGTTGAAGCGGGTGTTGCCCTATGTCGCGGACGAGCCCTTCTTCGCATTGACCTATGGCGACGGCGTCGCGGACATCGACCTTGCCGCCGAGATCGCTTTCCACAAGGCGCACGGGCGGCGTGCCACCGTTTCGGTGGTGCGGCCGGCCAAGCGGTTCGGCGCGATCGCCGTCGAGGGCGACCGGGTCGTCAATTTCGAGGAAAAGCCCAATGACGACGGCGGCTGGATCAATGGCGGTTTCTTTCTGTTGTCGCCGTCGGTCGGCGAGCTGATCGCAGGCGACAACACGATTTGGGAGCGCGAGCCGATGGAGCAACTGGTGCGCGGCGACGATCTGCGCGCCTATGTGCATCACGGCTTCTGGCACCCGATGGACTCGCTGCGCGATCGTAACTTCCTCGAGGGTGAGTGGGCCGGCAACCGTGCCAAATGGAGGGTCTGGTGACGGATCCGGCATTCTGGCGCGGCAAGAAGGTCTTTCTCACCGGCCACACCGGCTTCAAGGGCGCCTGGGCGTCGCTGCTGCTGCGCCGCCTCGGAGCCGACGTCTACGGCTATGCACTGCCGCCGACACACCAATCCGCGCTGTTCATCACGGCGCGCATCGCCGACGACATCAAGCACCGCATTGCCGATATCCGTGATCTCTACACCTTGCGCTCCGCAATGGCGGAGGCCGAGCCCGACATCGTCATCCACATGGCTGCCCAAGCGCTGGTGCGTCCCTCTTACGAAGAGCCGGTCGAGACCTTTGCGACCAACGTGATGGGCACGGTGCATGTGCTGGAGGCGGCACGGCCTCTGCGCTCGGTGAAGGTGATCCTGAACGTCACCAGCGACAAATGCTACGAGAACAACGGCATGGGCACCGCCTTCAGCGAGGGCGACCGGCTCGGCGGCGACGATCCCTACAGCAACAGCAAGGCCTGCGCCGAGCTCGTGACGCATTCCTATCGCCACAGTTTCTTCAACGCGAAGGGAGCGGCGCGCGTCGCCACCGCGCGGGCCGGCAACGTCTTCGGCGGCGGTGACTGGGCGCGCGACCGTCTGGTGCCCGATGCGATGCAGGCGTTCCTGGCCGGCGAGGCGCTCCGCATCCGCAATCCCAATTCGGTGCGGCCCTGGCAGCACGCGTTCGACCCGGTGCTCGGCTATCTCTCGCTGGTCGAGCGATTGGCGGGCGATGAGCGTTTCGTCGGGGGCTGGAATTTCGGACCGGATACCGCAAGCGAGGTGCCGGTCGGGACCGTGGTCGATCATCTGATCGCGCTGTGGGGCGACGGGGCGCGGTGGACGGCCGATTCCGGCCCGCATCCGCACGAAGCCGCCTATCTCAGGCTCGACTGCGCGAAGGCGCGGAGCGAACTCGGCTGGACGCCGCGGCTCGATCTGGCGCAGGGCCTTCGGCTGACTGTGGATTGGTACAAGGCGCTGCGTGAGGGCCGGGACCTGCGCAGCTTCTCGCTCGATCAGCTCGACCAGGTCGCTGGCGCCGCGCAGGCCTGATCAGACCGGCAGATCGAGGATCTCGGCAATGCGGTCCTCTGCCGACACCGCGTGCTTCAGATACTCGCCCGACAAGACCGCCAGATAGGATTTGAGCAGGACGACGAGCACGAGGATGGCGCGCTCGACCTCGGGCGAAAGGCCGGTTCGGCCGAAGGCGGCCTCTTGCAGGAACGGCCGGTTCTCCATGAAGGTCAGCCAGTACAGGTAGTCGTAGCCGGCGATGCCGCGGAATGCATCTTCCCAGTCGATGACGCGCCGCGCGGCGCCCTGGAGCATGATGTTCTTCGGCCCGAAATCGCCGTGACAGAGCGCCTCGGGCAAATCCGCCAGACGATCCCCGAGCAGCGCGATCAGCCTGCCCACCTCGATCGCGCCGGCCCGCTCCAGCAGGCCGCGGCTCGAAAGCGTCTTCAGTGCCTCTGCGGCGGACGCCAGATAGTGATCGAAAGAGGCAAGGCCGTCCGGCTGCCAGTCCTTGAGCCGCTCACTGCACGCGCAGGCCATTGCGGCGGCATCAGCGGGCGGCATCGGGGCGGCCTGCGGCACCAGCGCGGGCATCATGAGGCAGAGTCGCGCCGCTCCGTCCGCGAGCGGGATCTCGAACCGGTCGAGCACGATCGTGTTGCCGTAGAGCTGCTCGAGGATGTCGGCTTCCTTGGCGAGGCTGGCGCGCGCGCGCGGGCCCGGCAGATGCGTCTTCAGAAACCGCTTTTCGCCGGCGATATCCGCCTCAAAGCAGGCACCAAGCGTGCCGCCGGGGGCCGCCGCAACGGTGACGTTACGGCCGAGGGATTGCAGATGCTGTAGCAGCGCGGGCAGGAGGTGCGCGCGATCGGCGGCGATGTCGGGGCGGTCGTCGGTTTCGAAGAACGCGATCTTACTCAGCACGATAGAGCGGGCTCAGATAGTCGATCCGGTCGTAGCCGAAATGACGGGCGAGTGCCGCGGTGCCCTGTGCGATCTGTTTGCGCTCCTCGTCCGAGAGCTCCTGGATCACGGCCTGGTTGTAGTCCTTGGTGCTCTTGAGCACGGTTCCCCAGGGCGCGATGGAGTCCTTGATCTCGACGCCGTTCCAGCTCGGATAGAGCATGGAGTCGGCGAAGGGCACGCCGATGAATCCGGCCGCCTCGGTCATGAACTTGCGCTTGTCGTCGACGAGGTCCTCGTAACGGAAGATCCGCACGTTCTGCGGATACATTTTGGCGAACATCTCGACCGTCGAGTGGTAGATGTTCCAGGTGATCAGGTATTTGGTCAGCGGCTGCGGGAACGGGCGGCGCTTGGTGTCGCGGTAGGCCGAGAACGGATTGCGCACGATGTGCAGGATGCGGACGTTGGGAAAGTCGCGCACCATGCGATCGGCATCGATCCCGATGGCGGGCGAGTAGCCGACGTGGACCATGCCCGGGCGCGGCTTGGTGTAGTAGTTCTCCCACGCCGCGAAAGTCGACCGGAAGTAGGCCTCGACCACCTGGCGGCGGAAGATCGGCGGCTCGCCGACGATGCGGGCGAACTCGGCGACCCGCTTCTTCTCGTCCATCACGCAGTCCGCATCGCGGAACTTGGAGCCGTTGCGCTTGCGCAGGAAGGTCTTCAGTTCCTCGTCGATCATCTGCTCATAGAGCTCGGTGGCCGTCAGCCCCTCCGGGAATTCGGGATAGCGGTACTGGACGCGCTCGACCGAGGCCAGGAAGTCGTTGAAGTTGCGATTGCCGAGCTGCGATTCGAAGGGATAGACGAGCAGGTCGGGATGACCGTCGAAGTGACGATGGGTGACGTTTCCGCCGTGCTCGAAGCCTGCGGAAACCATGGCCAGCCTGAAGTCATTCATGCGTCTACCCCTAACGTCGTCGAACCTCGATCTGGCCCTCCGTTTAGCCGCATGGGCCGGATAATCAAGTTCGGATCGCCCTTCGGCCGTGCCGGGAACGTGGCCCGGGCAGGGGGCTTGCCGAAGCGGGACATTGACGGGGCCGGGGTAGCTGATCTACCCGGGGCTTATGCGTGTTTTTGCCACCGGTGCGAGCGGTTTTCTGGGCTCCTATCTCGTTGCGGACCTCATGGCGCGGGGGCACGAGGTGGCCGTCCTGTTGCGGCCGGCAAGTTCCTGTTGGCGCCTCGGGCCGCTTCATGACCGGCTGCACGTGATCCCGGGCAGTCTGGAGCATCCGGACGGGCTGCGCGGAGCGCTGGGGGCGTTCGCGCCGGACGCGGTCGTGCACATGGCCTGGCGCGGCGTCGCAGGCAGCGATCGCAACAGCCCGGTTCAGGCCGTCAACGTGGCTGACACGGTGGGCCTCGCCGAGATCGCGGCCGAGGTTGGCGCCAGGATCTTCGTCGGAGCCGGATCGCAGGCGGAGTACGGACCCTATGATCGTCCGATCCGGGAGGACGACGCGCCACGGCCGACGACATTGTACGGCATGGCCAAGCTCGCGGCCGGATCGATGGCGATGCGCCTGTGCGAGGAGCGCGGCCTGCGTGCCGCCTGGCTCAGGATTTTCTCGACCTACGGCCCGAAGGATGCCGATCACTGGCTGATTCCGAGCATGATTCGGAACTTGCGCTCGGGACATCGTATGGCGCTGACGGCCTGCGAGCAGCGCTGGGGATTTCTGCACGCGCGCGACGCCGCGAGCGCCTTCCGGCTGGCAATCACCCATGAAGTGGCGAGCGGCGTCTTCAACGTCGGCAGCGCGGACGCCCCGCCGCTGCGCGAAACGGTGACGCGGCTGCGCGATCTCGTCGCCCCCGGCGCCGCTCTCGGCTTCGGCGAGTTGGCGTATCGGCCCGATCAGGTTATGGTCCTGGCTGCGGACGTTTCGCGCATGCTTGCCTTGGGCTGGAAGCCCGAAGTGCCGTTGGATCAGGGACTACGCGAGACGGTAGAGTGGCATGACGCGACCAAATCTTCCTGAGCCGAAAGAATTCGCGCGACGGATTCGTGCGCACGCGTTGCGCATGGTGCATGCCGCGAAGGCCTCCCATATCGGCGGCTGCCTCTCGATGGCGGACATCCTGGCGGTGCTCTACACGCGGATCCTGCGCGTCGATCCCGCCGAGCCGCAAAGCCCGAACCGCGATCGCTTCGTGCTCAGCAAGGGCCACGCCACGGCGATCATGTACGCAACGCTCGCCGAATGCGGTTTCTTTTCTCTGGCCGAGCTCGACAGCTATTGCCGCGACGGTTCGATCTTCACCGGGCATGTCAGCCACGCCGTGCCCGGCGTCGAGGTTTCGACCGGCTCGCTCGGCCATGGCCTGCCGATTGCGATCGGCATGGCGCTGGCCGCAAGAAATGCGGGCGCCGGCAGCCGCGTGTTCTGCCTGCTCAGCGACGGCGAATGCGACGAGGGCTCGAACTGGGAGGGCATCCTGTTCGCGCCCCATCACAAGCTCGACAATCTCTGCGTCATCGTCGATTTCAACAAGATCCAGAGTTTCGGCTTGGTCGCCGAGGTGTTGAACCTGGATCCGTTTGCCGAGAAATGGAAGGCGTTCGGCTGGCAGGTCGAGGAGATCGACGGCCACGACCTCACCGCGCTCGAGCGTGCGCTGAGCGGCGTGCCGGCGGCATCGGGCCGGCCGACCGTCGTGATCGCCCACACCGTGAAGGGCAAAGGCGTGAGCTTCATGGAGAACAAGCTCGAATGGCACTACCGCTCGCCTTCGGATGAGCTGCTCGCGCAAGCGCTGGCCGAGGTCGGCGCATGAGAACGACGTTCATCGAGAGCCTGTCGCAGGCGGCAAGCGAAAACCCCGATATCTGGCTGCTCTGCGGCGATCTCGGCTACTCCGTGCTGGAGCCGTTCGCGGCGCAGTTTCCCGATCGTTATCTCAATGTCGGTGTGGCCGAGCAGAACATGGCGGGGATCGCCGCCGGAATCGCGCTATCGGGCAAGACCGTCTTCATCTACTCGATCGGCAATTTCCCGACGCTGCGCTGCCTCGAGCAACTCCGCAACGACGTCTGCTATCACGGTGCCGACGTCAAGGTCGTGGCGGTGGGTGCCGGCTATGCCTATGGCAGCCAGGGCTACACCCACCACGCGCTCGAGGATGCGGGGATCATGTCGATGCTGCCGGGCATCGAGGTGTTCGTGCCCTGCGATCCCATGGAGGTGCGGGCCGCGACGCGTCTGATCGCAGGAAGCGGCAAGCCCTCTTATCTGCGGCTCAGCCGTCAGGGGGAGCCGAATCTCGGCGCCGCCGTGCCCGACCTGCGCAAGCCCAGGGTTTTGCGTGACGGTCGGGATGTCGTCATCCTCGCATCGGGACCGATTGCCTCGCGCGCGCTGGAGGCCGCCGACGAGCTTACGAGGCGCGGCAGGGACGTCGGCGTGGTCAGCGTCTCCTGCCTGAAGCCGCTCGACGAGGCCGCGATCCGCGACGCCGCGCGCGACGCCTCACTCATCGTGACGCTGGAAGAGCACATCCTGCGCGGCGGCCTGTTCAGCCTGGTGGCGGGTGCGTTTTCCGGAGACGCGGTCCGGCCGCCGATTACGGGCATGGGTATTCCCGAGCAGGGTGGCAAGACCTCGCAGGCGGGATCGCGCGAGGCGCTGCTCGATGCCGCGGGCCTCTCGGCTCAGGCGATCGTCGCGCGGGTCGAGCAATCGCTGGCGAAGCGCTGATGCCTCCTGCGCCTCACGCGCCGGGCGGCGGCGAGGGATCGAAATTGACGCGCTCGCGCTCGAACACCACCGGCTTCTCGCGCACCTGTCCGTAGATCGCGAGAACGTACTCGCCGATCATGCCCATGAAGAACAGCTGTACGCCGCCGAAGAAGAACATGGCGACGATCAACGTGAGGATGCCTGGTTCGGCGAGCTTCTGATAAAGCACGAGGCCGATGATGAAGTTGACGATCGCGTAGGCGATGCTCACGGCCGAGATCAGAAAGCCCGCGAGAAGCCCGAACCGGACCGGCGCCGTGGTGAAGGACACCAGCCCGTTGAGGCCCTGGTCGATCAGCGCGCCGGCGCGGTTCTTCGAAAACCCCTTCTTGCGCTCGCGCCAGGTGTAGGGCACCCCGACCATGCGACCGCCACATTCGAACGTCATCATTCGCATGAATGGATAGGCGTCACGGACGTGACGCATGGCTTCGACAACGCGCCTGTCGACAAGTTGGAAATCACCGACTCCCGGGGGCACCTTGAGCTCGGAGAATCTGGTCAGCACGCGGTAATAGGCGTTGCGGAGCCCGCGCATCAGACGGCTTTCCTCGCGCACCGCGCGGATCCCATAGACGATCTCGTAGCCGGCTTCCCACAGCTTGACGAACTCGGGAAGCAATTCCGGGGGATCCTGAAGGTCCGCCGGCATGAACAGCAGGACGGCATCGCCGCGCGAGGCCATCACGCCGTTGAAGGTGTTGCGCAGCGGTCCGAAGTTGCGTGCGTTGACGATGATCTTTACCGCGGGGTCCTGTGCTGCGATCTCGCGGAGGATCTCCATGGTGCGATCGTCGGAGGCGTTGTCGCAGAAAATGTGCTCGCGCTGGTAGCCGTGGAGCTCGCCGTCGAAGATTTTCCGGATTGCCTCGTAGCAATCCCTGACGTTGAGCTCTTCATTGTAACAGGGCGTGATGACGCTGATTGTTTTCACGTTCGCATCTCTGAAGCAGGGCAAATGGTCATCGCGGCGTGTCGGCGCCGTAGACGGCGGATTTGTGGTAGTATCTGGCGATGCAGTCGTTCGGCAATCTGTCGGCGTCCGCCGTCACATCGGCGGTCATCAGCAGGGATGGCGTCCATTTGTGCCGAGGAACCACGACAACCGGCTCGGGCCTCGTGGTCAACAGGGCATGCCGATCGGCGCTCTCCTGCCAGTACGGATACAGGCCCTGCCATTGGGCGCGCAGCTGAAACGCCGTTGAGCTCAGGCTGAGCGAGACGATCGTGAGCAACGCCAGGCTCGCAGGCAACCCGACCGGACCGAGCAGGCCACGAAACGCGCCCGCCGCAAGCCGTTCGCGCAATTGCTGGCTGTAGGCGCCGACGAGCAGCCTGACGCCCAGCGTCGATCCGAACAGCAGCAGGATGAGCGCCTGATTCTGCGCCCGCTCGATGAGTCGCATCCCCGTCGCATATCGATGAGCGAAATATTCGAAGTAACAGCATGCCAGGCAGATCGCGATCGTGCCGAGAGCCAGCATCTTGCCCTTTTGCGGCGCTGGTTGCGTGGCTTGCGGCTCGGCCAACGCAATGAGGCCGACAGCGGCGAGCCAGACGACCACGGCGGGTTCTCGAAGGAAGCGGCCGAGACCGGCGAGCGAATCGATCAGCGCTAGAAGAAGCGACCATGTCACATGCCCGCCGTTCGGGAGCTGCTCCATGCGCGTGCTGTTGCCGCTGGCGGAGACGACGATGATCCATCCGATCGCGATGGTGGTCGCGATCAGGATGTGATGCACGATCTGACGCTGCTGGCCGAAGAGATACCGCGCGCCCAGTGACGCCGAGACGATCAGCAGCAGCCATGTTCCGGTAAACTCATTGCCCAGTGCAGCGACGAAACCGCCCAGGGCCATCGCGAGGCTGAGCGTCCACGAGAAGCCGGCTTCCCCGTCAAGCGCCCGAACGCACTCCCCGAGGATCAGGATGGTGATCAACGCGGGCGGGACGTAACAGGTCACGGCCGAGAGCCAATAGAGCAGATCCCGCACGCTGGGCGCCGCGCTGACCACGGCGCTCGCGAATGCGAGCGTGAGGAAAACCAGCTGGAGAGCGGCGGTGCGGGGCCAGGCCCGGACCATGGCGAGGGCAGTGCCGGCCAGGAACAGCGCCGCGCTCACAGCCATCATCAGTGAATAGGCCGACAGCAAGCTGACATTTGCCGCGGCAGAGATCGCCGGCGGAACCTGGGTCAACCACAGGGCCAGCACCCGGCCCGATTGCGAATGATAGAAGAGCGATACGGTCTCGATGAACCCGTGACGCGCGTACAGATCCGCGAAGCAGAAGTCGTCATGCTCGGGCGCGCTAAGCGACGTGAGCGCGAACAGAAGCAGCAGAAAAATTGCAGGAAACAGGCTGCAGAGCGTCCAGCCAATCCAGGCCCGGCGATCGGCGTGGGGACGCGCTGCCAGTGGAATAACACCTTGATTGTACACGCAAAGCCCCCTCCGATCCGGGGCAGATTAGAGGCAACCCGTCGAGGTCGCAATGTTCAATTCCGGCTGTTGCAAGTGGCTGCGTGCTAAGCCGCCGGCGGCGCTAGAACTCCCGCCGTTTGAGCCAGGCCCGCGTACCCCAATGGGCAAAGCACCAGGCCGACCTGAGCAGCGAGAGGTGCTCGACGTTGCGGTAGATCTGCCAGACCCATTTGGCCGAGCGTGCCGGTCGGCTGGAGACCGATGAGCCCCTGACGCGGTAGCGTGCAAGGTCCTCGTTGAGGCCGTAGGCGGTGTGGCCGCGCTTGAGGATCGAGAGCCACAGACAGAAATCGTCATAGCCCTCGTTCTTCATTGCGATGGGACCGGCGATCTCGCGGTCGACCATCGCGGTCAGGGTCGCGATCGCGGTGTTCTCCAGGAGCTGGCCATAGGTGAGCGAGGCCGGCACCTCGATCAGCCGCCCGGTGACGGTGTTGGTCTCGTTGATGCGGCGGAAGGCGGTGTAGCTGAGAGCAGCCTGCTTCGCCTTCGCGAAGGCGAGCTGCCGCTCGAGCTTCTCGGGCAGCCACAGATCGTCGCTGTCGAGGAAGGCGAGATAGCGGCCCTGCGCGGCGTCGATCGACGCCTGGCGCGCAAGCGCCGGGCCGCCGTTCTTCGGCATCCGGATCAGCTTGACGCGCGGGTCACGCTCGCTGATGCCGGCGATGATCGCCGGCGTGCTGTCGGTCGAGCAGTCGTCCGCGATCAGGAGTTCCCAATCGGCGAAGGTCTGGCTCTGCACCGAGCGGATCGTCTCCTTGATCAGGCCTTCGACATTCCAGGACGGTGTGATGATCGAGACGAGCGGCATGATGGGTCCGTTCAGTTCGCACCGGCCGGCTCGGCGATGGCCGCGCGCAAGGAGGCCGCAAAAATGTCGAGCAACTTGGGATCGCTGATATAGAGCTCGCCCGGATAAGACCGGCGCCAGGCGGACTCGAAATAGGGGGCGCCTTTGGCCGGATCGAACGGCCCGGTGGAGAGTGCCTCGCGCAGGCGTGCGGGCACATCGGCCAGACGATCGACCGCATAGACCAGCGGGCAGGAGCGGTAGAACGCATCGCCCATCACCACGACCGGCTTGCCGAGCAGCAGCGCCTCGGCGCCCGATTTGCTGTTGACCGAGATGACGGCATCGGCGCGGTTGAGCACGGTGTAATTGTTGGTCTGCGGTGGCAGCAGCACGAAATTGTCGAACCTGCGCGCCAGTTCGAACAGGCGATCGGCCGAGATCGCGCCGATCTGGGCGGGATGCTCCTTCACCACGAGCACATGCGAATCCGGGATGGTGCGCAGCAGGAAGTCGACGGTCGCGACCTGGTCGAGATAGTCCGGCGAGCGCAGCGTCAGCGCCATGTCGGCGGGAACGTGGAAGGGATAGTAGACGAAGGGCGCCGCGGGGATCGGCTTATAGAGCTTGCGCAGCCGCGTCGCGTTGAGCGCCATCGCGGCGTGCACCCGGGCATGTCGCAGATTGTGCCCGAACTCCTGGTGCTTGCCGAGCGCGAACTGGTCCCACAGCTTCTCGGTGAGGCGGCGCGCGTTACGCAAATTGACGACCTTCTTGAAGGCCGCCGAATAATGGTGCTGATCCTTCTTGGGGATGACGATCGCGCGTTGCGTCAGCGTATCGTCCAGATAGGCGCGCACTTCTGATGAGACAGCGTCCGTCGGCGTCGGCATCACGTCGGGTGCACCGAGTGTGTCGGGCGTGAAGTACATCCGGCCACGAAAGAACGAGGGCTCGATGAACCAGTTGCGGATGTCGCGGCGCCTGGCGGCGTAGAAGCTCGCGATCACCGAAAGGAAACCGCCGAGCTCCTGCACCAGTTCGACGCGCTTGCCTTGCTTCTCGAGCCGGTCGAGCACTGTCTCCATCGCATTGGCGTAGATCATGAAGCGCCGGCGCAGTGCCGCGGTGTCGCGGATGCCGAAAGTGAAACGCTCATGGCTGAACAGGAAGTTGGTCCCGTTGAGCCCGTAGGCCGCAACGCGCGCGTCGAACGCTTTGCGATCGTCGGGCGCGGGGCCGGCCTTGAGGCCCTCACGATACATGTTCGTGACCGGAACGCCTTCAGTCGTCGACATCTCCGCGCTGCGATCGTCGAAGGCGAGCAACTCGACATCATGGCCTGCCGCGCGCAACCGCTGCGCGACCGGAATCCAGAACCGGGTCTGGTATTCGGCAAGCGTGGTGATGAGAATGGTCTTTGCAGGTGTGGCCATGGCTCTATTGGGCGTGTTCGATCGCAATACTTGCGAGCGGCAAGCCCGTCGTCGCGCATTGTGCGCGTCTTGCCGTAAATTGAGACGGGCTCGCCTGATCGTGAGCGGCGATGCGCTGGAGCAGGGTCTGGACGAAGGGCGGTGCGATTCGCTTGTCGCGCCGGGCGGGATTGAACTGGCTGCGCAGCCGCTCCGTGACGGCAGAGCCGAGCGCGGCGCTGGCGGCCCCTTTGACGATCTGGCCAAGGCTCGGCTTGGCACGCGTCCCCTTCACGGTCGCGAGCAGCGAGACGTAAGGCCGGCGCGAGCCCGCTACGCTGGTCAGGACTTCGGCGACACGTTCGGCGGCTTTTCCGTCATTGAGATGGAAGAAGGCCTCGATATCGGCGGCGTGAACGCGGGCGAAGTCGAAAGTCTCGGTCTCGCGCTCGATGTGATCGATCGCGCCAAGCAACTCGTCGAACGAAGCGACCGGGCGACTCACGCGCGCGGGCAGTGCGGCATGGCCGGCGGTGACCGGCGTGTTCAGATATTCGAGCTGGAGCGGCAGCTTTCCGAGCAACACCGATTCGACGGCCGTTCCGCAATTGAGATGGATCACTGCGGCGGCGTTGCGGATGCGGTCGAGGACGCTGCCGGTGCCGTCGATCAGGACGTTGTCGTGGCGCGAGAGGGCGTTGCGATAGACGTCCTCGCTCTCGAAGGGGTGCGGCCGCACGAGAATGTTGCGGTCGGGCCGCGCCGCGGCGAGCCGGTCGATCTCGACGAGATATTTAGCGAAGACCTGCTTCAGGTCCGCGATGAAGCGATCGACATAGGCGCCATCCCAACCGGCCCGCACCATCGCCTCGCGCTCACCACCCGGCTTGCCTGCGAAGCGCGAATTGACCAGGGGAAAGTTGGCGTTGACGAGCAGATAGCCGCGCGGCTCGCCGTCGAGCAACGCGCGCCAACGTGGGGCTGCAAAGTCGAAGCGCGGACATCCGGTGAGGTGAAGCTGCTCCGGCTTCATGGTTCCGGCGGCCAGGAAGGCGTCGTGCAGCCGATTGCCCCAGAAGAAATAACCCGCCAGGATGTCGGCGTAGCCGCTGCCCTTGATGTGGGCGGCCATTGCGGGCGGCGAGTTGCCGCCCTTTTCTGCGAGCACGCCCCCTTCGGTATCGAGCACGTACAGGGCGAGGCCCGCTCCAGCGAAGCTGCGCATCAAATCGAGATTGACGGGACGGGCGTAGTTGACGACGAGTGCGTCCAGCCCGAGCCGTGGGACATCGACGGCCTGCTCGTACATCGGCACCAGCGCGACAGAGACGCCGCGCCGCGCGAGTTGATAACCAAGCATGACTGCCCCCGGCAGGTCACGCTTGGGGTGATCGACCACCAGGCCTATGCGCAAGATGTGAGCTCCCGGCAGGTCCGTGTCAGAGCCGCATCACGGTGCGCTCGAGGTCCGTCAGGGCACCGACCGCGCGGAAACGCGCCGGCGGTTCGGGAAAGATGCGCGGCTGCTGGATGTAGGTCGCCGTGTACAGCAGGCGGCTGTGATCCGACTGGATCCGGCTTCCCATGTGCAGGCAGCGTGCCGTGTTGACGATGAAGGACGACAGGCGGGGCGCGATCATTTCCTTGACCGCGTCGGGACCGGTCTTGGCGAACACCTGCGCATCGCTCATGTGGCTCTTGAGCGAGTTGCGGAACGCCTTCGACGGCCCGGCCGGAATGAAGGTGAACGGACCGTCGGCGGTGTTTTGCACATCGGTCAGGTAGATGAAGAGTTTGCAGACGCGTTTGTCGTCGTGGTCGAGATGCCACAGCTGGGAGAAGCTCAACGCCTGGTTCGGTGTCGGCTGCGACAACGTCAGCACCACGTCCGACAATTGCGGCAGGTCGTGCATGAAGTCGCCGATGATGCGCAGAGCAGCCGGCTGCAGGGCGTAGCGCACGAACGGATGGTCGGTGGCAAAGGCGCCGTTGACGAGATCCTCGTCGAGCAGGCTGACCCAGAACGATTTGTGCCCTTCCTTCTGCCGGCCGACCAGCTCCTGGAGGCGGTTCACCTTGCCGTCGGCGAACGACGCGACGGCTTCCGCGAGGCCGCGATCGACGATCGCGGACACGTCGACGTAGCCGTCCTCGTCGAGCTTGCGGCTCGCTTCGGCCCATTCGGGCTTCGTCGGAAGCTGCTTCAGCAGCGCGACACGTTTGGCGCGGGCCGGCAATTGCAGGCTGGTCAGAGCCGCCTTCAGCACCCATCCGAGATCGGTGCGGTTGACGTGCCACAGCAGGCGGCGGAACTGGCTGATCTTCGCCTTCTTCGGGGCAGGCCGATCAGCCGTCGTGTCGACGGTTGTCATGTGGGCTCCCAGCAATACAAAAAACCATCATTGTGGATCGTCGGCGCGAACGGCATGCGTTCGCGCGCCAAGATGCGGACGCGGCCCTGTCGCTCGTAATCGTCGAGCGTCGAGAACAGCTGCGTTTGGTAGTCGACCGAGCGGATGTACAGGAAGCTGACGATATCTCGCGGGCTTGCGAGGTTCAGCAGCTCCGTCGTCGGCTCGATGTTGATGACGCGTTTCGGCCGTGCGGCAATGATGTTGTCCACCACCTTCCGCACGTCATAGGGAATTTGCTCGATGCAGAAATAGGTGAAAACGACCTGGTCTCTGATCGCCGCGTAGTTCGGGTCGTTGCCGTCGGTCAGGTCGATCCTGTCGAGCGATATCCGGTCCGACAGGCCATAATGCGCCGCGATCTCGCGGCCCGCGGCGATGCCGTTCGGCGCGATGTCGAACCCGCGCAGCCTCCAGTCGGGATGATTGAGGTGAAGCGACAGCAGGTTGATGCCGCAGCCCGCGCCGAGCTCGACGATCTCCGTGGCGCCGCCCGTGTGCCGCGCGAGCAGCTCGCCGAGGGCCCTGGCGCGATAGCGATAATAGTCGTCGGCCGCGACCCTGCAGATCTGGTTGTCGACCTTGCGAAGACCCTGCGCGGGATTCTTCGGGATCAGGAATTCGCCGATGCCTGCGGCCTTCGTCCAGGCTTTTTCCGACAGCGTTCGCTGCCAATGCGATAGATTGTACTCGGAATCAACGACGTCGGCCGTGCGTTTGACGCGGCGCATCGCGAAACGCCCGATGCTCCTTGCCGCATCCAGCGCATAAGTCGTCGCCTTGTCCGACAACGAGGCCGGAGCGAAACCTGAGATGGCGGCTTTCGTGTCTGTCGCGTGGATGTTCATTCAACTGCTTTTGGATGTCAGTCCCATCAGCTGTCCGACGGCTGGAAATACAGTCCGGTGCCGCTTTTCAAGCACGAGGAAGTATTGGAGCGTCCAGGTAATCAGACAGAAAACCATGGAACCGAGCGCGAGCTTTAGCACGCTGTCGAACCGAATGTAACCTGCAATTGTTGCTAGAAAAATGCTTGCCAGGACAAGGATTGCGAACTGGGTTCCGATGACCTTCGCGAAGCGATTGCGATCGAGTTCGAGTGCACCGCGCAACTCTCCCAGCTGCAAGGGCAGGATGAGGATACTGCCGATGACCTGGCCGAGTATCAGGGCGCGTTCCGCGAACAGGTGCAACGTCGCGGCGGAGACCGCCGCCCAGATCAGAAGCTGAACGGCTATCAGCCTGTTGAGCCTGGACTGCACCTCCGGCCGCGTCAGGAAGATCAGGCTGCCGATCGCCACATATTGGCTACAGATCGGAACCAGGAAGCTCAGGCCCATCCAGAACGCGTAAGGCGCAAGGAGGGGACCGATCCAGATATTCATGATCTCCGGCGAGAGGATCGCGGTCGCGGCAAGCGGAGGCACCACGAACATCGGCATCATGACGAGGCCGAGGTCGCCGAGGCGCTGGAACGACGTCGCGCTGCCGCGCTCGTCGAGGCGGCTGGCAACGGGAAGCAAGGCGGATGTCAGAAGGCTGACGACGACTTTGGAAACCCGCGACAATCGCACCAACGCGTCGTAGGTGCCGACCGCCTTGGGCCCAAACAGCAATCCGATCAGGAACGGCTGAAGCGGTCCGGAAATGCCGCCCATCAGTTTGCCCTGCAGCAGCAGCAGACAGCGGTGCAGAATATCCTGCCGGATGTCCGGGGTCCATGGCAGCAATCGCACGTGCTTGTGCCGCAGGGCGACGAAGGCGGCAATTCCAATGACGACGGCGCGGGCCACCAGCGTGGCGAGATAGATGTAGGCAACCACTTCAAAGCCTGCCGCCGCCCACGAGGCTGCGAATGTCAGGCCGACATAGGCCGCCGTTGACGTGACCTCCGCAACGCGGAGCAGATTGTAGCGCTCGAAGCCTTTGACGGTCCCTTCCCACACCAGTGCCGGAACGAAGATCAGATTCGCGAGGGCCGTGTAGTGCATGATCCGGGTGAACGTCTCCACATGGACGGCGTCAACCTTCATCACCATGACGAACAGCGGCGTCGCGAACCAAATGGCGGCGCTCAGGATCAAGGTGAGAGCGATGGAGACCACCCCCAAGAACGCGATCTGGCGGCTGGCCTGCGTCCAATTGCGGTGCTCTCTCGCGCGCGCGACGACCTGGGTGGCGACCTCGGACAGGCCGAGGTCGAGCACCGCCATCATGCCGCTGGGAAGCAGCAGCCGCGAGATGACGATGAGGCCGAACTCGGTCACCCCCCAGGTCCCGATGATCAGTGGAATGACCGCAAGGCCCAGCAAGGCGGCCACGCCGAAGGCAAGCGCCGAAATCACCGTATTCTGGACCAGGCGCTTGATCATCGATGTTTCGCTACCAGGCGCTCAGACCGCCGTCGACGGCGATGTTCTGGCCAGTCACGTAGGACGCAGCATCCGACACCAGGAACAGCATCGTCCCCACCATCTCGTCCGCGCGAGCCATGCGGCCGAGCGGGATGCGGGCCCCATAGCGCGCCTTGAAGGTGTCGTTCTGCCCGCTCTCCACCCCGCCCGGGGTAAGGGTGTTGACGCGAACGCCCTTCGCCGCCCAGTAGGTCGCCAGGTGCTTGGTCAGGCCGATGACGCCGGCCTTGGACGCGGTGTAGACCGCGGGCGTGTTGATGGCGCGGCCGAGATATTCGGAGCCTTCGTAGATGCGCTGGTCGGGCGCCATCAGGCCGTAGATCGAGGCGGTCTGCACGATGGCGCCGTAGCCACGCTCGGCCATTCGGCCGCCGAACACTTGCGCGATGTTGAACATGCCGTCGAGATTGACCGCCATGATCTCCCGCCAGGTGTCCAGCGAAAACTTCTCGACGGGTGCAAAGAAGGCATCGACGTCGCGGGTCTTGCTCGCGGCGTTGTTGAGCAGGATCGAGACCGGCCCGAGCTCCGCTTCGATCGCCTCGGCCGTGTTGCGGACGGAACTTGGCTCGGTAATGTCGCAGCCATAACCTTTGGCGCCCACGGCATGGCGCGAGGCGACGTCGGCTGCCGCAGCATCGGTCGCGGCCTGATCGAGATCGACGATCGCGACGTTGGCGCCAAACTCGGCAAGGCCCTCGGCGAAGCGACGTCCAAGGATGCCGCATCCCCCGGTGACGACGGCGGTTCGGCCGGTCAGATCGAACAGAGCCTTGAAGCTCGTGGTCATCGCTTGAGGCTCCTCAGGCCGGCCGTCGTTGGCGCAGTAGCAGCTCCACCAGGACAAAATCGAGATCGGAATCGATGTCGATCGAGCGTTCCTCCGGCATTTCGAACAGGCGGGTATCCGGATAGAACACCGCAGGGTGCTCCAGGAACGACGCGACGCGCCAGACATAGATCGATGCGTTCATGTCGAAGCAGCGCGGCGCATCCTGCCGGCGCGTGATCGGAGGATCGGCGGTCTTGGAGAGGCCGACGCTGCCATCGGTGCGCTGCTCGACCAGGTTGAAATAGGGCGAGCGTCGCGCCGGTGCGCCGGTAATGACATTGCGTGTGCCGCTCTCGCGCAGCAGCGCGACTGCACCGGTGATGTCGGAGGCCAGCCTGAGCGGCGAGGTGACGTCGAGATCGACGAAGATCTCCGGCGTCCGGCCCGTTTGCGCGATGGCCTGCTCGAGACAGTGGCGGATCGCCGGCAGCTTCGGTGCGGTATCGGTCGCCATCTCGTCCGGACGTTTGACCGCGATGTCGGCGCCGGCCTTCAGGGCAGCCTCGAGTAGCGCGTCCGAATCGCTGCTGAAGGCGATCGCATCGAACAGGCCGGTCTCGCGCGCCTGCGCGATGCTCCAGGCGAGCACGGGCCTGCCCAGGAGATCGCGCGCATTCTTGCCGACGACCCCTTTCGAGCCGCCCCGCGCGCAGATGGTGCAGAGGGCGCTCATGGCGATATCCAGGTCTTGGTGCGCAGAGCACGCTCGCTGGCGTCGATCAGATGCACGACCCCGAGCGCCTCGGGCAGCGAGCAAGCCGGGCTCGCGCCACGCATCGCCGCGACATGCATGTCGCGATAGCTCTGGTCGCGATCGCTTGCGATCTCCGTTGCCTTGCCGTTGATAGCAAGGCGGCTGCCGACGAGGTCGGCTTCGATGGTGTCGTCGTCGACATTGACGCGAATGCGGCGGATGCCCTGCCGATCGAGATAGTCCATGTGGACGTGGACCGATGGCGCCCGCTGCATATCGAGCAGCAGGTCGAGGTGGTCGTCGACGTCGATGTCGCGCGCGCCTGACGCGCCACCAAGCGCTGCGACGCGATGCCACGGGCCGAACAGCCACAAGAGATAGTCCAGTTCGTGGCTGAGATCCCGCAACACGCCGCCTCCGGCGTCGGCCGTGGCGGATGCGGTCGCACGGTGATCGCGGCCGGGCCGCCAGTCCCTGATGTCCTGGCCGACATAGGCGGCGACCGTGATCACGTCGCGGCCGCTTAATGTCTCGGCAAGCGCCGTCATGACCGGGTGGAAGCGCAGATTGTATCCAACACTGACACGGGCAAACGGATATTTCGGGGGCGCTGCCGGTGTTGCGAAGAGCGGCTTTTCGACAAGCACGTTGCCGTGGAAGCCGGCCTGCGCGAGCTCATTCAGATTGTCCGCATGGCGCGCGGTCTCGGTGGCGATCACCACGTAGTCCGGATGCGCGCCCGCGACGGCCTGCGCGATCGATCCGTAGTCGCCGCCTTCGCGGCGGCTGACGGTCGCGACCCCTAGGCCAAGCTCGCGCAGGATGCGCGCATGCCTTGTGCCGATCGAGCCGAGGCCAACCACGACGGCTTTTGTGGGGGTCACGGGAAGACCTCGTGAAACTCCGCATGGGCCTGCTCGAAATCCTCCAGGCGGCCGATATCGAGCCAGTATTCGCGAATGGGATAGACCGCGACCCGTCCCTTGCCCGCGATCACGCGCTCCAGCACGGTCGGCATGTCGATGCTGATGCCGGGCGTGACATGGCTGAACACGGACTGGCCGATCACATAGATGCCGGCACTGACGAACCAACTCTCAGTCGGCTTCTCGCGGATGGCATCGAGAAAACCGTCCGACGTGGAAACCACGCCATAAGGTACGTGCACCTTGTGCTCGCGCACGGCCATCGTCGCTTCCGCCGGCGTTGCGTTGTGGAAGTCGAGAAGGGCCCCGTAGTTGATCGTGGTGAGGATGTCGCCGTTGGTGACGATCATGGGCAGAGCCGGCGGCGTCTTGAAGAGGCCGAGCGCGCCTGCAGTCCCCAGGCGTTCCGTTTCGTGGACGTACTGGATCGTGGCGCCGAAGGCGGCGCCATCGCCAAAATAGTCCTTGATCGTCTGGGCCTTGTAGTTGACCGAAATGAAGATGTTGCCAAAGCCCTGCTGCACGACGTTGCGCACGATCGTCTCGAGCAGCGGCCGGCCGCCGACATTGAGCATCGGCTTCGGCAGGTCGCGCGTCAGCGCGCCCAGGCGTTCGCCGAGGCCGCCCGCCATGATCAGGACAGGGTTCGGATAGTGAGCCGGTTCGAGCAGCTCATCGAGCGTCTCGACCACGACCAGATGGCCGCCCTCGTCGACAAGCGGAAGCTGCTTGATCGACTTCTGCCGCATCAGCTGCAGGCGATCCTCGCGCGGCAGCGTCGCTGGAGCCGACACCGGCGCGCGGTTCATGATGTCGGTCGCAAGCCCGGTGAGCGGGATGCCGCGCAGCAGGCCGCGCCTCACGTCACCGTCGGTGACCACGCCAAGCAGGCGGTTCTGGTCGTCGAGCACGAGCGCAATCTGAATGCTTCCGCTCTCGATGGCAGCAATGGCCTCGCCCACACTCGCCTGTGTTCCAACGACGGCCTTACGCCAGGATTTCATGGCAATCTGCCTCGTATACGCCAGATATTGGGGGGCGGCCCACGGCTGAGCCTGCTATATCGCGGCTGCGAGAGGCGGCGTCAACCCCAACGACATCCCCTGAACCGCCCTGTTAACCCAAGCTTTTCGCGGCCCGAATCAACAGTTTGAAGACCCGGGGTACCCCCGGTAAGATTGGCCCCGCGCAAGGGAATCGGGATGGACGATCTCATCATCATCGGCGGCGGCGAGCATGCTGTCATGGTCTACGAGGCGGCGCTGCTGTCCGGCCAGTTCAAGGTCGTCGGCTTCCTCGATCGCCAGCCCGCCACGCTCGCCGACGTCAGCTATCTCGGAACCGACGAGGCCGCGCCAGAGTATCCGGATGCCGCCTTCGTGTTGGGAATCGGATCGATGCAGGCGGGGCCCGCACGCCGGCAGATGATCGGCCGCATGCAGGTCAAGCGCTGGGCGTCCGTGATCCATCCGCGCGCGATCGTCTCGCCGTCAGCCACGATCGGCGCAGGCACGGTCATCATGCCGGGCGCGATCGTCAATGCGCGAAGCCGGATCGGCGATCACTGCATCATCAATTCCGCTGTCGTCGTCGAGCATGACGTGCGGATCGGCGATTGCACGCATCTGTCGCCGGGAACCGTGGTCGGCGGAGGCGCGATGATCGGAGAGAATTGCTTCGTTGGTCTCGGCAGCCGGGTCAGGGACCACATCGCGATCGGCAACGACACGCTGGTCGCGATGGGATCGGTGGTCACGGGTCCATGCCCGCCAGGGTCCGTCCTTCGCGGCGTTCCGGCAAAGCTGCAAGGTTAAAGCGGATCGTCAGGCTCGAGCGCGCGGGGCGCGGCCGTTCCGACCAGCGACCAATAGTCGATCGGTGGCCGGCCGGCGCCCGGTCGCTTGGCGGTGATGTCGGCGGGGCCGATGGTCTCGCCGGCCTTCAGCGCGCGCGCCGCAACGATGCTCTTGCGCGCCACAGGGACGTTCCTGATCTCGGAGTCCTTTGGCGTCTTCACGCCGTCGCCAACCGCGCGCTCGACGTTGCGGATGGCCATGACCATGCGCTTGAAATCGTCAGGCTCCAGTGAGGCAGCGTGATCGGGGCCTTGCGCCTTGCGGTCGAGCGTCAGGTGCTTTTCGATGACCGTCGCGCCGAGCGCGACGGCGGCCACCGAAACCTCGAAACCGTCGGTATGATCGGAGTAGCCGACCGGAAGCTGGAAAGCGGACCGCATCGTCGCCATCGCAGCGAGGTTCACGTCGCCGATGGGGCAGGGATATTCGGTCGTGCAATGGAGCAGGCTCACGTGCTGTGCGAGCGCCGTGCGCGCCGCCGGATCGCGCCACGCCGCGCGGAAGGCGGCGATGCCGGGTGGGGCATCGGATGGGCCGTAGCCATGGGCGAGCACGCCCAGCGCCTCCTCGATCTCCCCGAGCGTTGCCATGCCGGTCGACAGGATCAGCGTCGCGCCGGCCTTCGCGGCCGCATGCAGCAGCGGCGCGTTGGTGAGGTCGCCCGATCCGATCTTGATGCGCGGCAGTTTCAGCGACAGCAGGAAGGCGAGTGAAGCGTCGTCGAACGGCGTCGACAGGAATTCGATGCCGCGTTCCCTGGCGCGTTCGATCAACGTGTGATGCGCGGCACGCGGCAACTCGAGCCGCTCCAGCATGGCAAGCTGACTTTCGTCAGCAGCCGTCGTGCGCTGCTGATAGTCGGCCTTCTTTGCCGCGCTGCCCGCCAGCGCCTTCGCATTGAAGGTCTGGAACTTGACGATGTCGGCGCCGGCATCCGCGGCGGCATCAACCAGCGCCAGCGCCGTCTCCAGGCTTCCGTCGTGATTGACGCCGGCTTCTGCGATGATCAGCGTGTGCGTTGTCATGCCTGCGCCCCACCTGGCGGTGGCTCGTAAAAGCCCTTGACCAGAAGCTGCCTGAAATCCGGGATGCCGGCGATGATCTCGGCAAATCGCCGGCTGGATTCGCCGTCGCCGTAAGGGTTGACGGTGGCCTGACGGCCGCGCTCGAGCCCCGCTGCGATCGCGGCGGCAATGGCGCCGCGATCGGGCGCTGCGTGAAATACCGAGGCCGCGCGCTCGCGTCCCTTCTGACGGTCGCCGATATCGACGGTGGGAACGCCGAAGGAGGGCGCTTCGAGCACGCCGCTCGAGGAATTACCGATCACCAAATCTACCTGGCTCATCAGGCTGAGATAGCGAAGCTGCCCGAGCGAGGCGACCGCGATCGTGTTCGGCCGGCCGGCCGCGAAGGCCTCGATCCGGGCGTTCAGGGCGCGACCCTCGGCGTCGGCGTTGGCGAGCGTGAACACGAAGCGAAAGGCGGGATCGAGCGTCGACAGGGCCGCGAACAATTCATCCAGTTCAGCGACCGAGCGCCCGGCTTCGACCGTGACGGGATGAAACGTGACGAGCGCATTGCGTTCGCCGAGCGGCATCCCGATCGCGCCGCCGATGTCGTCGCGATTCATCAGATCGAGAAGCTTGATGGCGTCGATGCCGACCGAGCCGATGGTATGGATACGCGAGGGGTGCTCGCCAAGCTGCATCAACCGCTGCGTCGAGCCCTGATTGCTGGTGAAATGCAGGTGCGACATCTTGCTGATGGCGTGGCGAATGGACTCGTCGACCGCGCCTTCGGTGACGTCTCCGCCGAACAGATGCGCCATCGGCAGCCGCATGAACATCGCGGCCTGCGCGGCTGCGAACATCTCGAAGCGGTCGCCGAGCACGACGACGAGATCCGGCTGTAGCCTCGTGAAGGTATCGGCAAAGCCGATGACGCCGAGGCCGACCGATTTCGCGGTGCCGGCGCCGGTGTCGCTGCTCAGCAGCGTTTCGACGCGCTCGTCGACCTCAAACCCCTCGTCGCGGATTGCATTGAAGGTGTAGCCGAACTCCGGCGCAAAATGCATGCCAGTGGCGACGAGTTGAAGTGTCAGGCCGGGAGTTTCCCGGATCGCGCGCATCGGCCAGACCAGCAGGCCAAAATCGGCGCGGCTGCCGGTGACGAAGCAGATCTTTCGCGCGCCACTATTCATCGGGAGACCTGATGCTGGCGCTGCTGGGCAGGTTGATCAGCCGGCGTTCGATGGATTCGGCGGTGGAAAGATCGCCGCGGGGGTTTTGCGCGAACATCGGCAGCTTGTGCATCAAGGTCCAGGCCGGGCGCGCGCCGAAGCCGGCGTCGTTGAGCGCGGCGAGGACGTCGTCGCGGCGGCCGGCATTTTCCTCGTCGAGCAGGATCGCATTCAGCCAGTAATTGCTCGTGGTGTCCTTTGGCTCGCGCGAGAAGCGGACGCCGGCAACATCCGCAAAGGCGCGCTGATAGGCCGTGGCTAACTTGCGCTTGCTCGCCAGGAAGCCGTCGAGCTGCTCGAGCTGGGCGCAGCCGAGCGCCGCGTTCAAGTTCGGCAGGCGGTAGTTGAAGCCGATCTCGTCGTGGATGAAGGCCCATTTGTGCGGCAGCTTGGCCGTCGTCGTCAGGTGCTTGGCGCGGCGGCCCAGCTCCTCGTCATTGGTCAGGATGGCGCCGCCGCCGCCGGTGGTGACGATCTTGTTGCCGTTGAAGCTGAGTGCTGCAAGGCGCGCCTGCGATCCGACCGCGTGGCCTTTGTAGGTCGATCCCAGCGATTCCGCGGCATCTTCGACCAGCGCGATGCCCCAGTCGCGGGCGATCGCGGCAATCTCGTCGAGCTCGACCGGGTGGCCGAAAGTGTGCATCGGGGCGATCGCCGCGATGCGGCGGCCGGTCTGGCGGTTGATGGTGCCGGTCGCAGTCTTCTGTGCGATCGCATCCAGTCGCACCGCGAGAGCGCGCGCGTCCATGCCGAGCGTCTCCAGCGAGCTGTCGACGAAATGCGGCGTCGCGCCGCAATAGGCGATCGCGTTCGTCGTCGCGATGAAGGTCAGCGCCGGCGAAATGACCTCGTCGCCGGGCTCGACACCGGCGAGGATGAAGCAGGCATGTAGCGCGGCTGTGCCATTGACGACGGCGACCGCGCGCTTGGCGCCGGTGACCTCTTCGAGCATGCGCTCGAACCGGTCGACGAAGGGGCCGACCGAGGAGACGAAGGTGCTCTTGATGCACTCTTCGAGATAGACGATCTCGTTGCCGGCGAACACCGGTTCGTGCAGGCCGAGGATGCCGTTCGGCGTTCCCACCGCGCGCCGCACGGCATCGACGATCGTCTTTTGGTCGAAGCCTGTCCTCGTCACGTGACCGTCCACCATCGCCTCAGACATTGTACACGTCAGCCTTGTAGCGGCTCAGATTTGCAGGATTGGTGAACCAGTTCACCGTCTTGACCATGCCCCGGCGCATACCCTCGATGCCGCCGAATTCCGGACTCCAGCCGAGCTGCTGGCGTGCCTTGGAATTGTCGGCCCAGAGCCGTTCGACCTCGCTATTGGCGGGACGCAGCCGCGCTTCGTCGGTCTCGATTTCGATCGCAGTCCCCATGACGTCTGCGATCATCTGCGCGGTCGCGCCGACCGAAATCTCGAAGCCGCTGCCGAGATTGATGGTCTGGCCGACGACTTGCTCCGCAGGTGCCGTGAGACCCGCGATCAGGCCGCGCGCGGTATCGGTGACGAACGAGAAATCGCGCGTCGGGCTGACGGCGCCGAGGCGGATCTTGCGCTTGCCGGTCGCGATCTGGCTGATAACGGTCGGGATCACTGCGCGCGCCGATTGCCGCGGACCAAAGGTGTTGAACGGGCGGATCACCACGACGGGCATGTCGAACGAAGCCTGGAATGACAGCGCCATCTGGTCGGAGGCGATTTTCGAGGCTGAGTAGGGGGACTGCCCGACCAGCGGGTGGCTCTCCTTGATCGGAACCGTCTGCGCGGTGCCGTAGACCTCGCTGGTCGAGGTCTGAACGAAGCGCCGCACCCCGGCCATGCGCGCGGCCTGCAGCACGTTCACGGTGCCGCGCACGTTGGTCTCGACATAGGAGTCGGGCGCGACATACGAGAAGGGGATGGCGATCAGCGCCGCCAGGTGCAGCACGTCGGTGCAGCCGCTCGCGGCCGCGATCATGAAATGGGGATCGCGGATGTCGCCGGCGACCACCTCGACGGACTTGATGACGTCGGCCGGTATCGTGTCGAGCCAGCCCCAGGAGTTGAAGGAGTTGTAATACACGATCGCCTTGACGCGGGCGCCGGCCTTGACCAACTCCTCGACGACGTGCGAGCCGATGAAGCCGTCGCTGCCGGTAACGAGGACGCGGGCGTCCCTCAGATCTGCCATGCCGGACCCCAAAAGGCGATTAAGCCAGTATTCGCAACAAGATGGCGCTATAGCACACTGGCGGTTGCGCGCAACAGAGCAGCGCTTGGGGGCTGCCAAATGCCCGGGGATGCAGCAGTTTTCGTGGCGTGCCTAAGCCTCGCCCACCGGACTCAGGCGCTGCTTTACGAACGTCTCCAGATTCCCGCCTTCAAACAGGTGCCCCGCAACGCCCGCCGCCTGTGCGGCTTCCATGTCGCTTTCCTTGTCCCCGATCACCATGCTGCGTGTCATGTCGACGGGGAAGCGCCTGACGAGGTCGGTGATCATGCCCGGCGCTGGCTTGCGGCGGTCGCTCATGCGGCAATAGCGCGCGACGGTTCCGTCGGGGTGATCAGGGCAGTATTCGAATGCATCGATATGTGCGCCGACCTCCGCCATCTGGTCCGCCATCCACCGGTGCAGCGTGACCACGTGATTCTCCTCGTAATAGCCGCGTGCGACGCCGGATTGATTGGTAATCACGAAGGCAAAATAGCCGGCATCGTTGACGGCTTTCACGGCCTCGCGTGCCCCCTCGATCCATTCAAGCTTGTGCGTCTCGAACGTGTATCCGGAATCGTGATTGAGCACGCCGTCGCGATCGAAGAACACGGCCGGCCGCCGCAGCTGCTGGCGTAGTTCGCGATCGGCACGCGCGAAATCATCGGGAATGCCGATGTCGATGAAGTAACCGCGATAGGCCGTGCCACGCAGCTCGCCGGACTTGGCAAGTCCGGGGAATATCTCCTGCTCGAGCGAAGCGGGAAGCGTCGCGATGTCGTCGAGAACGGACTTGTCGATGACGTAGATGCCGGCATTGACCGGTCCCGTCGCACCCGCACCCGGGGCGATGAAGTCGCGCACCATGTCACCATCGAGCGCGACGCGCCCGTAGCGATCCCCGACGACGCCGTCACGCAATGCCATGCGCACGCGCCCGTCATGCGCGCGGGCGATCAGATCGAGCAGGTTGAAGTCGAACAGGGAATCGCCATTGAGCAGCAGGAAACGATCGTGCAGCAGATCGCGCGCATGCACGAGCGCGCCGCCGGTGCCGAGCGGCTCGGTCTCGCGCGACACGACGATTCGCGTCCGCCCCCGGACGGCCGCGGCGTAGTGCGTCTCGACCATCTCCGCCTTGTGGCCCGCGAGCAGGAGAATCTCATCGAACACGCCATAGCGCACCAGCTCGTCGATCAGCGTGTCGAGAAACGGCCGTCCGCCGACGTCGAGCATCGGCTTGGGAACCAGCTTCGTGCGCTCACCCAGCCGGGTACCCAGCCCACCGACGAGGATCGCGGCCTGTCTCAACATGAGGTGCCCTTTTCACAGCATGTTTGGCGGGCCATAGCGCCAATCTGCGACCATGCGAGGATCAAATGTCCGGTCCACTTCATATCAGCGCGAGCAGGGAATGCGAACGACCGCAGCCTGCCTGTTGGCAAACAGAACTGGAAACGGGCCGGTGCGCAACGCATCGATGACCGCAGGCTCGAGCGGCTCGACGGGAGGAAAATAGCTGAGGCGCTGGTCGGCTGCGAGATGTGTCCAGGCGATCGTGCGGGGCGTGATGATCGCGACCAGGTTCCAGGCGTTATCACCCGCTTCCAGGATATTCTGGATCGTGGACTTGGCTTCCTCACCCGAGAGTTCCGGGATCACCGAGGCGCCTGCGTCGGCAGACGGTTGCGCCGTCTCCGGAAGCGGTGCCGTTACGGTGCGGACGGATCGCATCATCCCGCCCAAAGCATCGGCCCTTCGCATCTGGAAGAAGGTCTCCGAATTGATTGCTCCCACCAGCGGTGCGATCAAGCTGCAAGCGTCTTCAAGCCGTTGACGTCCTTCGGCAGGCTGCAGCATCGTGCGCACCACCGATTTTGTCCGCTTCGCGACCGCTTCATTCACAGTGTCCAGATTGGAGAACAGATAGGCGGCCGGAGCGCCCGTGACCGCCTGAACGATGCCCATCGTATATGGGTCCGAAAGAATGATTCCCTTTCGTAGATTGTCGCGGAGCCAGCGAGCGACTTCAAGATCGTCGGCGTTGTAGTGTGAAACGACTGCAGTGCGGTCGGGAAGCGCGCCGTAACTGTAGCTCCTGACAATGCCGGACAGACCAATCCTGTCGACCGCCACGCCCAATCCCACGACCCCCACCAGACCGTAAACGTAGATCCGTCTCGACCGGGCGAGAGTCGACAGCGCGAGTATCGTGAGCAGCACGATGCCTGCGATTTCCGTCGGTCGCAGGAACGCCTGGTAGCCGGCAAAAGGAAGGTCGGCACGCCAGGCAAAGGCGTAGATCAGAACCACAAGAGCAGTCGCAAACAGCGTAATGGTTGCCGCAATCAGCACCCGTCGATATCGGGAAGGTCTGAAATCGATCAGCAGCTGACAAAAAGTCTCAGCGGCCGTGATCGTGAACAGCGACATTATGATCGTGCTGATGCGGTACAGGAAGGGGAAGCCCGAGAGTACGGCGAGCATCAGGCCGCAGCCGGCAATCCAGGACCACACGAGTGTCGCGAAGCCTTCGCTTTGAGGTCCGATCGTCCCCGAGGGACCGCGGAAGACAGGCCGGGTCATCGACCACCATGCAACGCCCAGTGTGATGCAGATGGTGAAAAGCGGCCCCATCGCCCGGCCAAGCTCGATCGTGGCGACCTGTGGTCCGGAGCCCAAGAACAGCTCTTCGCCACCCTCGATCCGTCTGCCCAGGATCAGGCCCGTAATCGAGGAGAACGTGTCGTTGGCGCTCATCTGCGGAATGTAGCCGAAGCGCATTCCCGCAACGCAGACGACAATTCCGCCAATGATCAGGGGCAGCGCGAAGGACAAAAATCGCAGGGTCGCGATGCTGGCGGACGGCCAGGCGGAGATCATCCGCACGATGGCAAGATACAGAAGCCAACTGGCCAGGACGGTTGGAACGAACAGGAAGGAGCCGCGATGTGCAAGCAGCAGCGTTGCCGGCCAGATCCAGCCAAGAAGGACAAGCCCTGCATATTTTTCGGTGTTGCTCAGGATCCTGACCACGAGTAGCCCGGCCATAAGCAACGCAAGTACAAGCGTGTTGTTGTTGAATGCGAACGCGAGCAAAAGCGTCGCGCCGGCGATAACCGCCAGCGGCAAAACGGATCGCGTCGACAGTTCGGTTGCGGTCCGCTTCGAATTGCTCATCAGCACGCCGAGAAACACGACGCTGCTGGCGACAGCCAGGCTGCCGTTTGTCATCAACACGACTGCGTTGCCGGTCGCGGCGAAGAAGAAGGCGATCCATTTTCGCGGAGACGTGGAATAGATGCCCTGCACGAAGGCATAGGACGCCAACAGGAAGAACAGGATCGAGAAGAAGCGATAGGTCCAGCTGAATCTCAGAAGATCCAGGCCCAGCGTTCCGGCGAGGGAGCCTGCCAGTGCTGAACGAAGATCGACATAGGATTGGGCCGCGTAGGGATTGATGACGCCACTGTCGGCGTACTCTTGCGCGGTCTTCATCCAGTGAACATCCGCGCCGATGTCCCCGTAGGGAAAGCTGGAAAATGCGCCGAAGGACCACCACCATGTCAGGAGCGCAATCGGCAGCGCCAGCATGCACCAAGTAGCGGCGGCGCGTATCTCGCCGGAGTTCGGACGCCAGTTCGGCCATGACCAGGCAAGGCCGAAGCCGGAGACGGCAAGCATCGCGGCGAACTGAAGCCACATATCGTTTACGAATAGCGAGAGCAGTCCGAGCAGGATGCCCGTTGTGGAGGCGCCAACCGTAAATCCGAGAACGACGAACTGAGCCTTCGTGAGCCGGCACACCTCGATGAATTTCGTTGACGCAATGGTCAGGATCGAAAATCCGGTCCCGAGCTGCATCAGGAAGAACAGAAGCGTCAGGACAAATGTGGTCGTCCACATCGCGAGGTCTCTACAATGGGCTTCGGCAAAGCAACCGGGAAATGGCGATCTTCAGTTTCCTATCGATAGGTCGGCCGGGCGGCCAACGATCAGCGAGCCGAGCGTAAAAAGATCCTCTTCGGAGAAGTCTTTGAAGCATGGCGCCAGTCGTTCCAGGATATGCCGCTCCGGCGGCCGGCGGTCAGGTTGGTCGCTGAGCAGTTGAAACCCCGCCTCCCTGAACAGCTGCAGATATTCGCTGTGGCGCAGGCGATTGACGTATTGGAAGCGCGACTGGAAGGGCGCCCAATCCGCATCGGAATATGTCAGGAAGTTGAATGAACTGATGGACGGATCGAAGCCTTTGAAATGGTCGCCATAGTCGATTTGCATGAGGACCAGTCCGTCAGGACGCATGATGCGCCGCAGCTCCTTCAAGATTGCCGCGATGTCGCGCTTGGGAATGTGCTCGAGCGTTTCGACGGAGACAGCGCAGTCGATCGAGGCGGCGGGCAGACCCGTCGTCCGGGCATCGGCCGGTGCGCGATAGTCGATCCTCCACGAAGGTTCGAGGTCCTCCAGGGAATTTATGTCGGCGTGGTCAGTGCCGCTCAATCGAGAAACGATGGCGGCGTTGGAGCGGATCAGCTCCAGCTTGGCCAGGCGCTCGATGTCGACGGTGATGAAGCGCCGGGCCCCGTGAGCGCTGAAAGCCAGCGGAACGATCAGATCGCGTCCGGCGCCGAACTCGAAGCAGGTCGAATCCTGCAGTGGCCGCAAACTGTACTGCTCGTGAACGGCCAGTAGCCGCTGCGCCAGGGTGTAGATGGATCTGACCTGCTTTTCGGGGCGCGGCAGCCGGCGTGTGACGTAGCGCTGCAGGGCGTAGTGCAGGCCTTCGCCCCAGGGGATATTCGACAGCACCGAGAACGCCCGCGCCTTTGTTTGCCAGCGCACGTCAGCGTTTCCCCGGCGGAATGGACGCCGTGATTGGAGTGATGCTGAGGAGCAGTCGCTGAAGCACGGTGTGGATCCAGGAAAGGCCGATGTTCCGGCCTGTTTTCAGGCGGGTACCAGGTCACGTAGCCGGATTCGGTCATACGGGAGGCGCAGCGGCAATGCAAGGATTCCAGGGCTGGCAGGATCGCGGGGACCTGTACCGGAAGCGGAGCGTCATCTTGTCTGGCTGCCACGCCTTGTCCGCTGCCACGCGGCCGCAAAGACTGGCTGATCTCGAGCGTGACGACGGTGCTCGCGCCGTCTCTTTGGAGCCGCTCGATGCGACGCCGTTCCCGGTTGATTCTCCTGTCGGCTCAGCGTAAACAGGCCCTGAAATCGCGTCGACGTTTT
Organism: Bradyrhizobium sp. CCBAU 25360; assembly: GCF_028128695.1. Lineage (NCBI taxonomy): Bacteria > Pseudomonadati > Pseudomonadota > Alphaproteobacteria > Hyphomicrobiales > Nitrobacteraceae > Bradyrhizobium > Bradyrhizobium sp. CCBAU 25360. Next base: position 202,603 of record NZ_LBJA01000001.1, on the reverse strand, counting down.
AGCATGCGGGCAAGAACATCGCGTATGATTTGTCCAAAGCCGCCGGCCGGTTCGGTCTGTGCCGATCCCTTGCCCTCCCGCCGAGTTTTGTCGAATGCCCGGTGAATTGCTGATTGGCGAGGCCGTCGCAAGGGGCTATCCGCCCGCCGTGCTCTATCTGCGCAATGACGAGACCGTCACGACGGAAGTCTGCGCATTCAACTACTTCTCGGTCTTCATGAAGGATCATCCGGAGGTGGATGCTCACGTCTGGCTCTTCGACGGAGCGGGCAGGCCGGCTGGATATTTCCACAGGGAACTTGGCGTCAACGGACAATTGCAATTGCAGACTTCGGAGCTGTGTCCGCGCGTTTCGGGAACGGTCGCGATGGCGCTGGTCCCGAAGCACGAGACCAAGCTTCGTCCCGGACGCAAGGTAACGACCGGCTATTACGCACAATATTTCTCGCAGCACGGTGCGATAACGTTGTCGCACGAGCGCGAACCGGTCGCGGCAGCGCCGTTCCCGACCTCCGCCTGGATGCAATCCTATCTCACGCGCTTCCTGAAGGAGTCCGGCGTGGTGCTCGTGAACTCCTGCATGGCGTCCGAAGGCGTCTCGGTCGGGACGGCACGGCTCATGGCCTTGGACGGCACGGCATTGGGTCAGCGCGAGATACCGGAGATCGCGCCGATGGGCGCCATCCGCATCAGCACGCTGGACCTTTTCCCCGAGGCTGAACGGCTGATCGGTGCGGCCGAAGGTTTCGCCCTGGAATTCAAGGGCACCAACATCGCAAGTCCGTTCAGCTATTATGAATTTGCCAACGGCAAGTTCAGCCTGCATCATTTTTAGGGGCGCGCCCGTGACACGTTTCTCGTCCAGCCCCTGGAAGCCCTACGAGCCCAGATTCATGTTCCCGACTTTCGCGGGTGTCGAGTCGCGCATGGGTTTTTCGATCCCTGCCTGGTATCGTCCGGTCGACATCAAGTATCTCCGCAGTCTCGTCGCCGGCAGCCTGCGCAAGAATTTTCGCGAAACGGTCAAGGATCTCGTTCCCGAGCTCGCCAGCCTGGTCGCCTCGGGCTTCAGCAAAAAGCTCAGGTTCAAGCTGCACATCCTGTCGCGCGACGGCGACTACCGGGCGACCTACGAGTTTCCGGAAGACTACGCGCCGGGCGCCTCCGTCGAGATCGAGCTGTCGCGCCTTTTCGCCTCGCTCAAGCTCCCGCAGCACGATTATCTGGTCATCGCCGTGATGTCGCGCGGGCGGATGGACGGCTTCCGTTCCTCGCCTGCCAGCTATTCGATGACCTATGTCGATCAGGACAACGTCGCGATCTACCGCACCGGCGCGTTTGCCCGGCCCTTGAACGAAGGCAGGCTCAAGGCGCATGTCGGGTTCACCGGGATCAATCCGAAGATCATTGCGACCAGCGAGATCGTCAGCAGCGTGATGCTGATCAATCACTCCTCCGACCCAGAGTATGCTCATGCGGCGCGGCCGACGTCGAAGCTGATCCGCGAGGACGGCGAGCAGATCGAGGGCGATTTCGGCGAGATCCCGCCGCTCGGTGCGCGAGAGGTGTCGGTCGTCGACATGTTCGGCAGTCGCGTGTTCGACTTTCTCAAGCCGTTCGGCGGCCGCGGGACCACAGTTACCACTTGCACCGGAATGACGCTCGCGAGCCTGCACTTGCAGCGCACGAACGACAATCGGCGGACGTTGCTGGGCATCGAGCACTCGCGGCCCGCGCACATGAACCTCGCCGGCATTCTCCAGCATTGATCAAGGAAATCGATTGTCGGAGCACGGGGCAATGCTGTCATGGTCCGGCGGTCTTGGCCGGTTGCTGAAGTTTGACGATCACATGAAGACTCCATCCCTCGGCCTGGTGCTGGGGTTCTGGGTCATCTCGAACGTTCTGGTCATCACCTGGTATTGGGTGAATGTATCCGACCGCTATCTCCCGGGCCTGCTGCGGTACGCCGGAATAGCCTTCTACGTGGCCGTCGCGCTCGTTCCGCTGCTGCTCCTGTTCAAGGTGAGACGGAGCTTCTTCAATCCAGTCGCACTGGGACTGCTCGTCAGTTGCTGCCTTGCGTTGTCCATCACTGCGCACGAAGCCAACCTGCTGCGTGAGCAACTGCAGTTCAGCCTCGATCACGAGCGCGAGTTTGCCCATATGGACGCCGTCGAAGGCGTCATGCGGCCGTTGCTCGCCAAGATTACCGAGGCCTACGTCCAGATATTCGGCGACGATCGCACCCACGGCGGCTCGACGTTCCACACCCACATCATCGCCAACTATTTGTTCGATTCTCTGTCGTTTCTCGCCGTCTTTGCGCTGGCGACGCTGCTTCTTTCGCCGACTGCGACGTGGCTCTGTCTGCTGACTTTTGCGTTCTACACCCAGATCGCGATCTACCCGGGACGCATGGGTCCCGTCTTCATTGCTGGCGGCTTGTTCTGGCAGCTCTTTCTGCTGACGTCGCGGCGATATCCCGCCGCGATCATTTCCGGACTGATCATCAGTTTCGGGCGGACCGATGTCGTGTTCGCTTCGGCGTTCTCGCTGCTGGCCCTCGCGGCTTTCGAGCGGCGATGGCCGACACTGAAGGAGTGGGTCGTGTTCGCTTTGCTGGTCGGCATCTCGCTGGCCGTGCCAAAGACGCTGATCTGGATGCATCCAGGAACGGATTACAGGTCATTCCTGGTCACCAATGGCGACTTCAGCAAGCTCGTCGGCAATCTTCTAGCCATGAAGCTCGTGGTGGCGATCGCCAGTCCCGTGCTCGTGATCGCGATCGTGAGGACATTTGCCTTGACCCGGACGATCGCCGTAGTCGGTTCGGCTTGCTTGATCCATGTGGGGCTCGTCTTTTTCATAGCGGATTTCTCCGAGACCCGGCTCATCATACCTGGGCTCGCGGGGCTCGTCTTCGTGGCTAGTGAAGGGCTTGGGAAATTGCTGGAAGGCAAGAGCGAGGCGCAAGCCGGTAGCGGCTGAGGCCGGTGCTGCCCTGGATCACCGCTGAAGGGGCGGCGAGTGCGGTCTCGCCATCCTCATGCTCCGCGTGGCTACCAGACGCTCCGCCCGCCATCCATGACGAGATTCTGCCCGGTCATGTAGCTCGAGGCGTCCGAGCAGAGGAACTGCACTGCCGCGCGATATTCGTCGACATCGGCCATCCGCCCCATCGGGATCAAGCGCGTCAGTCGTTCGACGAAGGCCGGGTCCTGGTTGTTGAAGACGCCCCCCGGCGAGATCGCGTTGACGCGCACGCCGTGATCGGCCCAGTAGGTTGCCAGATATTTCGTCAGCCCGATCAAGCCGTGCTTGATCACCGAATAGGTCACGGGCTTCACCGGCTGTTCTTCTTCGCGCGTCACCTGCGGCTGGCGGTAGAGCCGCTGGTCCGGCGCGATCACGCCGAGATCGGAGGCGATGTTGAGGACCACGCCACGGCCCCGTCTGGCCATCTCGCCGCCGAACACCTGCGCGCACAGCATCGCGCCGGTCAGGCCGACGGCAATTTCGGTTTGCCATTGCGGCACCGGAAACGCCTCGAAGCGCGAGGAGTGCATGACGCCCGGGCTCGACGTCACCTTCGGATCGATCGCGGCGTTGTTGACGAGGATGTCGACGGTAAGGCCGCGGCCTGCCAGCTGCTCATTGGCGGCGCGAACCGAGTTGAGCGAGGTGACGTTGATCTCGAGCGCGATCAGATCTGAGGACGGCGCGGTCTGCTTGAGTGCGGCGACAGCGGCTTCGGCTTGAGGAAGCTCGACGTCGGTGACGACGACGCGTGCACCTGCCTCTGTAAGGGCGGCGACATGCTGCCGCCCGAGCAGGCCGCCTGCGCCGGTCACGAGCGCGGTGCGGCCGGTCAGGTCATAGCGCGAAGACGGGCTTGCCATTCGAAGGCTCCTGTTCAGCTACCGCAACTGGCCGCCGTCGGCGACCATGATGCTGCCGGTGATGAATGCCGCGCGGGGCGAGACGAGAAAAGCGACGAGGTCGGCTATCTCTTCCGGCTTGCCCAGGCGGCGCAGCGCCACGTCGCGCACGAGCATTTCCTCGACCGCGGCACTGTTTTCCGCAAGCTTGCGCGCCCAGGTGCCGTCCGCCGACAGGATGTTGCCCGGCGCAACCGCATTGATGCGAATGCCTTCGAGCGCCAGAGGCCGCGCCAGGCCGCGCACGGTCGCGTTCAGCGCGGCTTTCGCCGCATGGTAAGTGACGGGCGCGCCAAGCGCCGCCATGCCTGCGATCGAGGAGATGCAGGCGATGGCGCGGTCGCCGCTGCCGCGCGCCATCAGCGGCCGGGCGGCCTCGATCATGTTGGTCGCGGCGAACAGATTGAGGTCCATCACCCGCGACCATTCCGCTGCGGTTTCCTTGCCGGGCGGCACGGAGGCGCCGCTGCCGACATTGCTGACGAGGATATCGAGCCGGCCCCATTGCTTCTCCACGTCCTCGACCAGTGCTTTCGCAGCGGCGGGGTCAGTGACGTCGGCGACGTGGACGGACGAGATGCCCCCAACGCTCGTGCGCGCGGTGTTCAGCGCCTCGGCACCACGTGCCGCGAGCGCGACTTTTGCGCCTTCAGCGGCGAGCGTCGTCGCGATCGCAAGCCCGATCCCGCGGCTGGCGCCGGTGACGAGCGCGACACGATCGGTCAGATCGAGCTTCATCGCACCGCGTCCTCGATCCAGCCGACCGTCATGTCGCGATATTTCGCCAGTGCGCCCGCATGGTCGCCGTCGGCCGCGCGTGCGGTTTGCAGGATGTACTGGCCCTTGTAGCCGGAGCGCTCGATCAGCCGGATCGTCTTGGCAAGGTCGGCGTTGCCGGTGCCGAGCGGCACGGTGGTGCCGCCGCGAATGCGGTCCTTGACGTGCACGTTGAGAATGCGCGGCGCGTAGGCGTCGATCTCCTCGTCGCTGTCATAGCCGAGCGAAGCGCTGTTGCCGCTGTCGTAGTTGATGCCGAAAATTTCGGCCGGAAATGCCTCCATGAACCGGGCAAGCTCGTCCGGCGGCAGATCGGATTCGAAGACGATCTTGACGCTTCTTCTTTTCAACTGTTCGGAGCGTGCGAGCAGCACACGCATCAACGTATCGCGCTCGCTCTCGCGCTCGATCTTGCCGTTGTCGACCAGCGGGATCACGACGAATTCGATGCCGATGCGGCTGCAGGCGGCGACCAGGAGATCGAGGTCGGCGACGAGTGCGTCGCGCACGACGGCATCGACCTTCCAGAACGGTGCCTGCATGAAGCAGTCGCCGGTCAGGCTCGGGATGCGCACGCCGTTCTCGTGCGACAGCGCCAGAATCTCCTGCTGCCCCGGCTCGGTCGTCAGCGGGTTCTCGCGCAGCCGTTCCTGGTCGATGGTCCATTCCATCCGCGTCAGGCCGAGCTCCTTCGCGCGGGGAAACTCGTCCCGCCACTCGTCCCAGGGGAACGCCTGGATCTTGCCGTCGACCAGAGCCGACAGCCGTCCTTGCATGAAGCCGATGCGTTGCAGCGTTGCGGTCACGATTTGCTATCCGAACTGATGGCGAGGCCCTTGGCGATCCAGCCGCCGTCGATGAAGATCTCCTGGCCGGTCACATAGGCGGAGGCTTCCGACGCCAGGAAGACGGCGGCTCCCACCATGTCGGCGGGCTGTCCCCAGCGGCCGAGCATGGTGTGACGGCGCCTCTCTTCGTGCATGACTGGGTCGGCAAAGCTCTTTGCAGTCATCTCGGTCGCGACATAGCCCGGCGCAAGCGCGTTGACGCGGATGCCGTCGGGCGCATAGTCGGCGGCGAGCGCGCGCGTCAGCCCGGCAAGACCCGCCTTCGCCGCCACGTAGCCCGGATTGCCGGGAAAGCCGCGAATCGAGTTGATGCTGGTGACGTTGACGATCGCGGCCGAGCCCGCCTTCTTCAAGAGCGGATAGGCGGCGAGGATGGTGGCGTAGACGCCGGTGAGGTCGGTCGCGACCGTGGCGCGGAAGCGAGCGAGCTCGCTTTCGGCGCTCTGTGGGGAAAGGCTGATGCCGGCGGCATTGACGAGTGCATCGATGCGGCCGCCTTGCGCCGCGATCGTGCGGAACGCGCTTTCGATCGCCTTGTCGTCGGAGAGATCGCAGGCAAGCGCGGCCACACCTTGCGGCGCGGTCCCGGAACGGCTGAGGCCGAACACCGTTGCGCCGGCCTCCTGCAGGCCGGTCGCAATCGCCGCGCCAATGCCGCGCGAGGCGCCGGTCACCACCGCGATCTTGTCCTTGAGCGAGAAGGCGCTGAGATCAGGCATAGCCGTAACTGCGCATGATGGCGGCACAAAGCTTGACGTCCTCGGGACGGTCGATCTGGAACATCTTGTGACGTTCCATCACGTGAAAGCCGATCTTGCCGCCGAGACGGTTATTCTGCTCGCGCAGGAGGGATGGGATCAGGACGTAGAACGAGCCGTTCTCCAAATAGCGCTTCTCGATCTGCTGCCGCATGCGGCGGTTGCGATAATCGTAGTTGATCGGCTCCGGTCCGTTCGCGCCGATATGCCAGTTGAAATAATCCTCGACCTCGCAAACCGAGAGCAGGCTGTCGAGATGATCGCGATCGAAGGTCGCAAGCGCGTTCTCGATGTCGCCCGGTTCGCGGATCGGCGATGTCGCCTGGAGCGCGACGATCCGTTCGAACCGTCCCATCCGCGCATCGGTCGCATCGAGCGCATGCAGCCAGGCAGATTCGGAGGAGGCGAGGTCGCCGGAAATGTCGTCGGGGCGCCGCACGCCGACCGCGCCGGCGGCTTCAGCCGCGGCGAGGATCTGGTCGCTGTCCGAAGACACGGCTACCACATCGACGCCGCGTGCGGCGCGTGCCTGTTCGACCGTCCAGGCGATCAGCGGCTTGCCGCAGAGATCGAGCAGGTTCTTGTGCGGGATGCCCTTCGAGCCGCCGCGCGCGGCGATCACGGCCAGCGTCTGGCGCGCCATCAGATGTGTCCCTCGAGACGCTCGAGCGCGGTCCAGAAACCTTCGCCCATGTTCTTGTGGCCTTGCCAGATCTCCGGAATGAAGGAAGCGCCCGGCGCGTGCTTGCGCAGCACCTGTCCGATGTCGTCGAAATCGATCTCGCCTTCGCCGATCTGAAGACCCTCGCCGTCGAGCCCCTTGGCGTCGCCGAAATGCAGATGCGCGGTGTGCGGCCCGAGCTGGGCGAGGCCTTGCGCAAAGTCGAAGCCGAAATGATTGGCGGCGAGTTTCGTGTGCGAGATGTCGACGCACATGCGCAAGTTATGCTTGGCGCAGAATGCGGCGGACTCGTCCGGGAAGATGAAGATATTCTGGTGGCGCTGGCCGCCGAAATGCCAGGGGAACGGCGCCATGGTTTGCGGCGTCAGCTCGACGCCCTCCATGTCGAGCTCGGTCAAGCTCTGCGCGAAGATGCGGTAGCGCTCGGCCTTCTCCTCCGGCGGCAGCGGCTCGTCCATGGTGAAGCCGCCGATATTGGCGACGATGGGCGGGCGCTTGGTCTTGGGGAAGTACTTCTTCAAGCCGCGGGTAATGTCGATCACCGCCTGGGTCTGCTCCAGCGAATAGCGCCGCAGCGCCTCGTCGGGCGTCGCCAGGTCCATCAGCTTGGAGCCGGCAAACAGCTCCGGTGCATGCACGACGAAGCCGAGATCGTAGGTGCCGGACAGATACGCCGCGGGATCGCGCTCCATGTCGGTGTAGCTGAGATGGAATTCGATGATGTCGGGCTGGCAGATCTCCAGGAAGCGCTCGGCGTCGTGATAGCGCACCGGCACGCCCCACGGACGGTCGAAGCGGTAGCGCCGTGCTTTTGCGGCGCCTTCGTCGAGGTCGCTTTGGAAGAAATAGTCGTCGGCCGCCATCGTCCGCGTCAGCTTGCGGCCGAGCAGCGCCGGCATCTTCAGCGGCGACAGGCCCTGTCCCGGGCTCTTCACCGCGATGTCGGCTTCGGAGATCACGGTGCCGGCCGAAAGGTCGCGCGCGGCCACCAGGCTCTTGGCCAGGTTTTCGCGGTTGATCAATTCGCCCTGGCTCAACGCGCGCTCGACCCGCTTTTCGCCGCGCGCCGCCTCCACCTCGCGGATGCCCGAGACGAGAGCCTTGAATTCCTCCGGCTCCAGGCTTGCAGCATGGTCCGGACCTTCCATTTCCCGGTCGAGGGTGATGTGGCGTTCGATCACGACGGCGCCGAGCGCCACCGCGGCGGTCGAGACGGCAATGCCACGCTCGTGGCCGGAATAGCCGACGACCGGATGAATCTCGCGCAGCGTTTCCATGAAACGCAGATGGATGTTGTGGAGCGCGGCCGGATAGGTGCTCTGGCAATGCAGGAGCACGTAGCCGGCGTTGCGCTCGTCGAGGAATTTCGCCGCGGCCTTGATCTCGTCCGAGGTGCTCATGCCGGTCGAGACGATCAGCGCCTTGCCAGTGGCGGCGAGGCGCGCGAGCAGCGGCAGGTTGGTGAGGTCCGCCGAGGCGACCTTGTAGGCCTGCACGCCGAAACCTTCGAGCACGGCGACACTACTCGCGTCCCAGGGCGTACAGAGATACTGGATGCCCTTGGCCGCGCAATATTCGGCGATCTTCTTCTGCTGCGCCGTCGGAAGCTCGAAGCGGCGCAACAGATCGAGCGTGTATTCGACTGCGAGGTCGTCGTCCTTTCCGGACAGACTCGACGCACGATAGACCTCGTCGAGCTTGCGCATCTGGAACTTGGCGCAATCGGCACCGGCTGCGACCGCGGCATCGACCAGCGCAATGGCGCGGTCGAAGTCGCCATTGTGGTTGTTGCCGATCTCGGCAATGACGTAGCAGGGCTCGCCATCGGCCAGAAGACGGTTGCCGATGCGGACCGGAGCAGGCTGTTTGGGCGATGTCATCAACATTCTCGTCTCATATCCGTCAGGCAAATCGCGCGGGAAAGCGCGACTTCCACGTTCGCAGCCCGTTCTCTTCGAACATGATGCGCGAACAGCTATGTCCCTGTTGTTCCAGCGCGGCGATGAGCTGGTAGCGCTCGAACGGACGTACGAAGAACATGAAGTAACCGCCGCCGCCGGCGCCCAGCAGCTTGCCGCCGACCGCGCCATGCTGCTTGGCGAAATCGTAGATCGCATCGATCGCGTCCGACGAGATCTTCGAGCTCAGCTTCCGTTTGGCGTGCCAGGCGTCGTCGATCAGCCGGCCGCATTCCAGGAGCTGGCCGCGCAGGAGATGCCGCCGGATGTCGCGCGTCACTTCCTTCTGCTTGGCGGCCGCAGCGACAGCGTCGCTGGTCTCGTGCTGTGCCTTCTGATCGCGGTGGATGGCGCCGGAATCTCGGCCCGAGCCGGTGTAGCAGAGCACCAGGCTCTCCTCGAGCTCGGCGATGATGTTGGGGTCGAGACGCAGCGGCACGATGGTGTTTTGGTCGGAGAAGAACTCCATGTGATTGAAGCCGCCGAACACGGTGGCGTACTGGTCCTGCCAGCCGCCGGGGATGTTGAGCATCAGCCGCTCGGCCTGGAACGCCATCTCCGCGATCTCGTGGCGGTCCCACTGGTCGCCGCGGAATTCGTTGAAGCAGCCGATGATGGCGGATGTGACCACGGCCGAGCCGCCGAGGCCGGAGCCGACCGGGAAGTCGGCGGAGACCTCGAGCTCGAACCCGTAAGTCGGCTTGATCAGGCGCACGACGGACTTGATCAGTGCAAGATTCCCGTCGGTTCCGAGCTCTGCGAGATTGTCGGCCTCGATCGTGCTGCGGAAATCGTGCGAATAGATCCGGATGCTGGAATCGCTCCGGCGCCGCAGCGTCGCATGAGCGTACATCTTGATCGTGGCGTTGATGACCGCGCCGCCGTCATTTTCGACGAAATAGTGCGTCAGGTCGGTGCCGCCGCCGGAGAAGCTGATCCGCACCGGCGAGCGGGCGCGAGCGAACACCTCGCTCTCTTCGGACAAATTGAACAGCTCGCGGCTGAACACGTCGACGAGCCGGCCTTCACCATCGAGGATCGGCACCACGTGCACGCGCTGATCGAGCAATTTGAGGATCTGCTCGCGCGGACCGCCGGCCCTCGCCGAGACGAAGTTGCGATTGATGCAGGTCGCAACCCGGTCCTGGATCGTGGTGCCGGTCAGCATGCGCCTGCGGATGTCGCCGTCGGTCACGGCGCCGACGATTCGTCCGCTTGAGTCCTGGGCAAACAGGATGCCGAGCATGTTCGCATTCAGGCGCCGGAAGGCTTCCTCAATGGTCTCGGTCTCGGCGATGGTGACGAGAGTTCGTTCAAGCACGTTTCGGGGTCCAGGAAGGGCCAATTCCAGGCCATATCGCAGCAGGGTTGGTAATACGGGAGCGGCAGGGGCGATGCAAGGTTCCTGCGCCCGGCGGCATCGGGCCAAAATGGCCGGCGTCGAGCGCTTCGGTCGGGCCGGGGCCGATTTACATTGGCCGCGGTTTCTATAGAAGGCTCCCGAGGGGTCCACGCGACATGTATGTGATCGGAATCAGCTCGGGGATCAAGCACGGGCATCACGACGGTGCAGCGGTTTTGCTGCGCGACGGGGAGCTGATCGCTGCTGCCGAGGAGGAGCGCTTCACGCTGGCCAAACATGCGCGCGGCGAGCTGCCGCGCGGGGCGATCGGCTTCTGCCTGAAGCAGGCCGGCATCACCATGCGCGACGTCGACTGGATCTGCTCGCCGCTGAAGACCTACACCAACTACACGCAGCGTCTCACCGAGTATTTCAAGTATCAGTTCGGCCACAGCCCGAAGATCGAGCTCTACGACCATCACCTCTGTCATGCCGCGAGCTCGTTCTACGGCTCCGGTTTCTCGGAGGCGACCGTAGCCTGCTTCGATTTCTCGGGCGATTCCAGCTCCGGTCTCGTCGCCCATGCGCGCGGCAACGACTTCCGCGTGCTGACGCGGTTCGGCCGCAACAACAGTCTCGGGCTCTATTACGGGATGCTGACGCAGTATCTCGGCTATCAGATGACCAATGACGAGTACAAGGTCATGGGCCTGTCGTCCTATGGCAGCCCGGACTATCTTGACAAGTTCGCCAAGCTGCTGCGTCCGAACGGCATCAACTACGAGCTCGATCCCGAGCTCGACAAGCGCAGGCGCGACGCCGAGATCTTCACCAGTGATTTCTCGACGCGGCAGGAGCGCATCTTCACCGAGAAGATGGAGGAGATTCTGGGCCCGCGGCGGTTGCGCGGTCAGCCGCTCGATCGGCGGTTGACCAACATCGCCGCAAGCGGCCAGAAGCAGCTCGAGATCGTCACCACCGAGGTGATCCGCACAGCGATTGCCGAGACCGGCTCCGGTGATGTCTGCATCGCCGGCGGCGTCGGGCTGAACTGCAAGATGAACATGGAGATTGCGGCCGAGCCGTCCGTCAAGCGTCTCTACGTTCCGCCGGTGCCGCATGATGCCGGCGTGGCGCTCGGCGCCGCGATGATGAAATGCGCGGAGGCGGGCCACGCCATCGCACCGCTGACGCACGCCTATTGGGGACCGGAATATTCCAACGACACGATCCGGGAGATGCTGGACAAGATCGGCGCGCGGTTCGAGCTGCTCGACGATCCCGTGTCGCGCTGCGTCACCGATTTGACCGAGCAGAAGACGGTCGGCTGGTTCCAGGGGCGGATGGAGTATGGCCCGCGCGCGCTCGGCAACCGCTCGATCCTGGCCGATCCCAGGCATGCGGGCATGAAGGACCGCATCAACCTCACCATCAAATATCGCGAGGAATTCCGCCCGTTCTGTCCGTCCGTGCTGTACGAAAGTCAGGCCGAGTATTTCGAGGACACGTTCGACGCGCCCTTCATGGTGGTGACGTTCCCGGTCAATCAGAAGGTTGCCGAGACCATGCCCGCGGTGGTCCACGTCGACAACACCGCGCGCATCCAGAGCGTCCATGCGGACAGCAACCCGCTCTATAGCCACCTGATCGGCGAGTTCGCGAAGGCGACCTCGTTGCCGGTTCTGATCAACACCAGCCTCAACATCAACGAGCAGCCGACGGTGAACGCACCGCTGGAGGCGCTGCACACCTATTTCTGCTCGGGGCTGGACGTCTTGTATCTCGGTAACTATCGGCTCTCGAAGTCGAGCTGAGACTAGCGTTCGTCCGCAATCACCTTGCCGTCGTTCGGCAGCGCGCCGGGATTGACGAACTCGACGCTTCCGCCGAGTTTCGTCACGGCGCGCAAGCTGGTCGCAATTTCCTCGCGCAGGGCGTCACTCGTGGCCGCCGTTTCCGCCTTCAGCGTCATTGCGTCGGTCTCGCCCTGCCGTGTGACGACGAGGCGCAGTCTTCCGAGCGCAGAATGACGCTTGCCGATCTCGGCGATCTGCTCTGGACGGATGAACATGCCCTTGACCTTGGTGGTCTGGTCGGCGCGGCCCATCCAACCCTTGATGCGCATGTTGGTGCGGCCGCACTTGCTTGGGCCCGGCAGCGCTGCGGTGAGGTCGCCGAGGGCGAGCCGGATCCAGGGATGGTGCGGATCGAGCGACGTTACCACGATCTCGCCGACGTCGCCCGGCGCAACGGGATCGCCGGTGCCGGGCTTGACGATCTCCATGATCAGATCCTCGTTCACGACCATGCCCTCGCGCGCCTCGGTCTCGAACGCGATGAGGCCGAGATCGGCGGTGCCGAAGGCCTGGTAGGCATCGATGCCGCGCGCCTTGATCTCGGCCTGCAGCGAGGGCGGGAACGCCGCCCCGGAAACCAGTGCGCGCTTGATCGAGGAGACGTCCCGTCCCGAACTCGCTGCGGCATCGAGCAATATCTTCAGGAAGTCCGGCGTGCCGCTGTAACCGACCGGGCGGTAGGCCTCGATCAGCTCGAATTGCTGTTCGGTGTTGCCGGGCCCTGCCGGGATCACGGCGCAGCCGAGCGCGCGCGCTGAGGCATCGAAAATGAAGCCGCCGGGGGTGAGATGGTAGCTGAAGGTGTTGAGGACGATGTCATCGGGTCGGAACCCGGCCGCGAACAACGCCCTTGCGCCGCGCCAGGGATCGGCCTGCCGCCCCTCCGGTTCGAAAATGGGCCCTGGGGAGGTGAAGAGGCGGGCAAACGACCCCGGCGCCGACGCCACGAAGCCTCCGAAGGGCGCCGAGGCCTTGTGCAGGGCGGGCAGTTCCGACTTGCGCAATACCGGCAGGCCCGCCAGCGCCTCCCGGGAGGTCACGGCGGCGGGATCGAGACCTCTCAGCCGCTCGGCATAGGCCGGGGCGGCCATCGCGGCTCGCAGCACCTCCGGCAGGCGGGAGAACAGATCGGCCTCGCGGGCGGCTTGTTCGCGCGTCTCGCGGGCATCGTAGTGGGCGGTCATGGCTGTTCTTTCCGTGTTGGCATCCGTTGCGCGCCGCCGCTGGCGTGGGTATCAGACGGCGATCGGCGAGGCCTGGAGAGGACGCGATGGCGGACGAAGGAATCATTGCGGCGGAGGAGGCGACGGACGTCGTCGCGCGCCTGAAGCGCCGCATGATCGAGGAGGCGCTGCCGCTGTGGTCGACCGTCGGCTGGGATCCTGCCGCAGGCGGCTTCATCGACCGGCTGCACCGCGACGGAGCCGCGGATGCGGCCGCGCCACGGCGCGTGTTCGTGCAGGCCCGGCAGATCTATTGCTACGCGAAGGCCGCGCAAATGGGCTGGTACCCTGAGGGCCGCGCCATCGCGCTGAAGGGGCTGGAGCATCTGCTCAGCAAAGCCAAAGCGCCCGACGGCCGGCCGGGCTATGTGCACCGGCTGACGCCGGAAGGTGCGGTGCTGGACGGCCGGCGCGATGCCTACGACCACGCTTTCATCCTGTTTGCGCTCGCGACCGTCTACACGCTCGACCAGGACGCGCAGGTTCGTGCCGAGATCGACGCGCTGCTCGCTTTCCTCGACAGCCATCTCCGCTCGCCGCATGGAGGCGTGCACGAAGGCCTTCCGGTGTCGCTGCCGCGCCGGCAGAACCCGCACATGCATCTGTTCGAGGCGATGATCGCGTGTTTCGACGCGACCCACGACCTGTCGTTCCAGAACCGTGCGGGCGAGTTCTTCGCGCTGTTCCTGGCCAATCTCTACGACAAGCAGAAGCGCATCCTGACCGAGTATTTCGAGGAAGACTGGTCGAAGATCGAGCCGGTCAGCGTCGAGCCCGGCCACCAGGCGGAATGGGTCTGGCTGCTGAAGGGGTTCGAGCGCATCACGGGATGCCCGACTGGACAGCGGCGTGCCGAGTTGCTTGCGACCTCGATGCGCTATCGCGACGAGGCCACGGGCTGCCTGGTCGACGAAGGCGACGACATCGGCAATATCCGCCGCAGCGCGCGCCGGCTGTGGCCGCAGACCGAGATCGCGAAGGCGTGGATCGCGCAGGCCGAATCCGGCGAGGCGGGCGCGGCGGACGAGGCGCGCGCGGCGCTGGTGCGGCTCGAACGGCATTATCTCAGCCATCCCGTGAGGGGCGGCTGGTACGACCAGTTCGATCGCGACGGCAAATCGCTGATCGACACCATTCCTGCGTCGTCGTTCTATCATGTTCTCTGCGCGGTCACGGAAGCGGAGCAGGTGCTCGAACCCTAAAAGTTCAGAGCCAGCGCTTGCGCCGCTTGAAGCTCTTGAGGTTCTTGAAGCTCTTGCGCTGGTCGCCGGCCCCGCCGAGGTAGAATTCCTTGACGTCCTCGTTGTCGCGCAATTCGTCGGCGGTGCCGTCGAGCACGACCTTGCCCTGCTCCATGATGTAGCCGTGGCTCGCCACCGACAGCGCGGCGCGGGCGTTCTGCTCGACGAGGAGGATGGTGACGCCGAGGTCGCGGTTGATCTTCTGGATGATGGAGAACACCTCTTTCACCAGCAGCGGCGACAGGCCCATCGACGGCTCGTCCATCAGGATCATCTTCGGGCGCGCCATCAGCGCGCGGCCGATCGCGAGCATCTGCTGCTCGCCGCCGGAGAGATAGCCGGCAAGGCCGGTGCGTTCCTTCAGGCGCGGGAAATAGTTGAAGACCATGTCGAGATCGGCATCGACCTCGCGGTCCCTGCGGGTGAAGGCGCCGAGCTTGAGGTTCTCCAGCGAGGTCATGTCGGCGACGATGCGCCGACCCTCCATCACCTGGAAGATGCCGCGGCGGACGATCTTGTCGGGGTCGATGCCGTTGATCCGCTCATTATCGAACACGATTTCGCCGCGTGTGACCTCGCCGTCCTCGGTCTTGAGCAGCCCCGAGATCGCCTTCAGCGTCGTCGATTTGCCGGCGCCGTTGGCGCCCAGCAGCGCCACGATCGCACCCTTGGGTACGTCGAGGCTGAGGCCGCGCAGCACCAGGATGACGTCGTCATAGACCACTTCGATGTTGCGCACTGCGAGCAGGGCGGCGGGCGGCACGGCGGTCGGCTTGCTGCGGGATGCTTCGAGGGTGTCGGTCATGCGTCTTCATTCTCCGCTGTCGTCAGAGCTTCTTCCGTCATTCCGGGGCGGTCCGCAGGACCGAACCCGGAATCTCGAGGTTCTCAGGTGCGCAATTGCGCACCATAGTTCGCCTCTTCGAGGCGCCCCGGAACGACGGTCAGATCAGGCGCTCACCAGCCCAGCAATTCCGGCTTGCGCGGCAGCTCGACGGTCTTGACCTTCTCGAGCTTGATCGTGCCCTTGGCCATGAGGTCGTTGAGGTCGCCGTCGGTCGCGCCAGAAACCTTGGTGCGATAGAGATCGACCTTCAGCGTGCCGCGATGGTCCTTGTCGGTCCAGGTCGAGGGATTGCAGACGCCTTCCATGCCGGCCGGCACCCAATCCTTCTTCTGGTAGAAGCCCTTGGCGACGTTGTCTCCGGTAGCGCCGCCGTTCTTGGCAGCCCAGTCGATCGCCTCCTTCATGTACAGCGCAGAGCAGACCGCCGCGACGTAGTGCACGGGACGGTAGACCTTGCCGCTGGCGTCGGACATCTTCGAGATCTCCATCAGCGTCTTCATGCCGGGCGCGTCGCCGCCCCAGCTCACCGCGGTGCGCAAGGGGAAGATCACGCCGTTAGCGGCATCTCCGGCCGTCTTGGCGGCGTTCTCGTCCATGCCCCAGACATTCCCCATGAACTGGATCTCGACGCCGGCGGTCTTGCAGGCCTTCATCACCGAGATGTTGGACGCCGCGGTGTTGCCGAGATAGGCGTAGTTGGCGCCCGAGGATTTCAGGCTCAGGCACTGGGCGCTGTAGTCGCCCGGCGCGAGCGCGAACACCAGCGGCGGCAGCACCTCGAAGCCGAGCTCCTGCGCCATCGCTTCACCGGCGGCCTTCGGCGCGTTCGGATAGGGATGGTTGGCGCCCATGTGCACGAATTTCGGCTTGCCGGACTTGCCTTTGGCCTTCCAGTCCTCGGCCGCCCACATCAGCATCGCGCGCAGCGAGTCCGAATAGCTCGGGCCGTAGAAGAAATTGTAAGGAGCGGGCTTGGCCTTGCCGCTGACGCCTTCGGGATCGGTGAGGGCGGCAGCATAGGAGCCGGACATGTCGGGGATCTTGTCCTGAGCGAGGAAGCCGGTCAGCGCCTCGGTGTCGGCGGTGCCCCAACCCATGATCGCGGCGACCTTGCTGTCCGGCGCCGACCACTTCTTGTAGAGCGCGATCGCGCGCGGCACCTGGTAGCCATAGTCGTTGGTGTCGACGTTGAGCTGCTTGCCGCCGACGCCGCCGTTCTTGTTGACCCAGGCGAAGGTGTCGGCGACGGCCTGGCCATAGGGCGTGCCGACGTCGGAGGTGCCGCCGGAATAGTCGGCGAGGTGCCCGATCGCGATCTGCGCCTGTGCGCCGGCCGAGAATGCGGCGATCGCGACGGCGAGCGAGGCGGTGCTCAAAAGGGATTTCATCGTCATGGGTCGGTTCCTCCTGTTTATTGTTTAAGTGAAGTTGCCCGCGCTCAATGCGAGAACGGGTAGAGTTTCCAATACGCCTTGATCTGCCGCCAGCGATGCGCGAGCCCGTCGGGTTCGAACATCAGGAAGGCGATGATGATCACCCCGATCGCGATTTCGCGCAGGAAGGTGATGTTGGTGTTGAGTGACAGCGCCTTGTCGATCGCGCCGCCCTTCAAATAATGGCTGATGAACTCCATCCCTTCGGGCAGCAGCACCACGAAGGCGGTGCCCATCAGCGTGCCCATGATCGAGCCGGTACCGCCGATGATGATCATGGCCAGGAACAGGATCGAGCGCTCGATGCCGAAGCCTTCCTGCGACACCACGAGCTGGTAGTGCGCGTAGAGCGCGCCGGCGATGCCTGCGAAGAAGGCGGCGAGCCCGAACGATAGCGTACGGTATTTGGTGAGGTTGATGCCCATGATCTCGGCAGAGAGATAATGGTCGCGGATCGCCACCAGCGCACGGCCGTCGCGGGTGCGCATCAGGTTGGTGACGAGGATGTAGCTGAGCAGCACATAGGCCAGCACGACGTAGAAATACTGTTTGTCGCCGCGCAGGGTGTAGCCGAAGATCGAGAACGGGTTGGCGCTCGCCGGCACCGAGCCGCCGGTGAACCATTCGGCGCGGGAGAAGAAGTCGAGCAGGATATACTGCGCGGCCAGCGTCGCGATGACGAGATAGAGCCCCTTCAGCCGCGCCGCAGGGATGCCGAAGATCAGGCCGACCAGCGCGGTGACGACGCCGGCGAGCGGGATCGCGAAGAACACCGGGATCGGCGCGCTGTTGGAGATGTAGGCCGAGGTGAAGGCGCCGAGCAGGAAGAAGGCGGCATGCCCGATCGAGATCTGGCCGGTGAAGCCGACCAGGATGTTCAGCCCGAGCGCCGCGATCGAGAAGATGCCGATCTGGATCAGGATGCTGAGCCAGTATCCGCTGAAGAATTGCGGCGCGAGGCATAGCAACAGCACGCCTGCGATGGCGAAGTTGCGGCTGGTCGTGGTCGGGAAGATCGTGGTGTCGGCCGCATAAGAGGTGCGGAAATCACCAGCAGGAATGAGGGCAGGGCCGGCCATGGGTCAGATCCGCTCGATGTCGTGGGTGCCGAACAGCCCGTAGGGCTTGATCATCAGCACGATGATGAGGACGTAGAACGGCGCGATCTCGTAGAGATTGCCCCAGTGCAGGTACTCGCTGTCGACATATTGTGCGACGTTCTCGAGCAGGCCGATGATGATGCCGCCGAGCACGGCGCCGCCGACGGAATCGAGCCCGCCGAGGATCGCCGCCGGAAACACCTTGATGCCGTAGGCGGCAAGGCCCGAAGACACGCCGTTCACGACCGCAACGACGACGCCCGCGACCGCCGACACCGTCGCCGAGATCGCCCAGGCCATCGCGAACACGCTCTTCACGGAAATGCCGAGCGATTGCGCGACCTGCTGGTTGAATGCGGTGGCGCGCATCGCAAGGCCGTATTTGGAGGCACGGAAGAACCAGGCCATGCCGATCATCATGGCGACGGAGACCACCAGGCTCATGACATAGACGGTCTGGATCTGTAAGCCCAGCAAGCTGACCGACTGGCTCTCGAACACGCGCGGGAACGGCTGCGGATTGACGCCGAACATCCATTTCAGCGTTGCCTGGAGCACGGTGGAGAGGCCGATCGTCACCATGATCACGGAAATGATGGGCTCGCCGATCATCGGCCGCAGGATCAGGACCTGGACCGCGATGCCGAACACGAACATGAACACGAGCGTCATCGGCATGCCGATCCAGAACGGCACCTGATATTTGGCAAGCAGCGCCCAGCACACCCAGGCGCCGACCAGCAGCAATTCACCTTGCGCGAAGTTGACGACCTGGGTCGCCTTGTAGATCAGCACGAACGACATCGCGACCACGCCATAGAGCGTGCCGACCACGAGGCCGTTGACCAGGAGCTGGATGAGGAAGGCGGTGTTCATGGATGGTGGACCTTTCGCCTCTCCCCGCGCGCGGGGAGAGGCCGACGCGCAAAGCGCGGCGGGTGAGGGGGAGCTTCCGCATGCGAGGTGCTGATGAGGGCAAGACGGAGCGCGCCAGGCATTTGCGTGCCGCATTGACTGATGCGGAGGGGACGTTCTGGTATCGCCTCCGTGCACGCCGGCTCAACGGTTACAAATTCGTTCGGCAGGAGCCGATTGGCCCATACACTGTCGACTTCATTTGCCGCGAGGTCCGGCTGATCATTGAAGTTGACGGTGGCCAACACGCCGACAGTGCGCAGGACGCAGTGCGGGACAAATGGCTGATCGACCGAAACTATCGAATTTTGCGGTTCTGGAACAAGGACGTTTCGAGCAATTTGGTCAGCGTTCTCGAAACAATTGTCACTGCCCTCGCGGAGGCTCCCCCTCACCCGGATCGCTGACGCGCTCCGGCCTCTCCCCGCAAGCGGGGAGAGGCGAAGGGCAGCACCGCTCGCGACGGTAGACCGTGTCACTCCGCCGCCTCCGCCATGTGCCCGGGTCCGCCGAGATCCACCACACGCAGCGTCGTCCGCACCCGCTGCGTGGTGCCGTCCTGGAAGCGGATCACGGTGTCGACGGGGATGTCGGCATCGCCGCGGTAGATGGCATCGATGATGCCTTCGTATTTCTCGTTGATGACGCTGCGCCGCACCTTTCGCGTGCGGGTGAGCTCGCCGTCGTCGGCGTCGAGCTCCTTGTAGAGCAGCAGGAAGCGCGAGATGCGCTGCGCCGGCGGCAGCGTGGCGTTGACGGTCTCGACTTCCTTGCGGAGCAGCGCATAGACCTCGGGGCGCGAGGCGAGGTCGCTGTAGGTCGTGAACGAGAGCCGGTTCTTCTCCGCCCATTTCGAGATGATGGAGTAGCGGATGCAGATCATCGCCGCGAGCGCATCACGGCCGGCCCCGAGCACCACGGCTTCGGCGATATAGGGCGAGAACTTCAGCTTGTTCTCGATGAACTGCGGCGAAAAGCGTTCGCCGCGCGAGGTCTCGGCGAGATCCTTGATGCGGTCGATGACGACGAGCTGCTGGTTCGCGTTGAAATAGCCGGCGTCGCCCGACAACATCCAGCCGTCCTTGATGTCGGCGACGCTCGCCTCGGGATTCTTGTAGTAGCCGAGGAACATGTTGGGATGCCGCACCACGATCTCGCCGACGCCATGGACGTCGGCATTGTCGATGCGGATCTCGACTTCGTCGGACATCGGCACGCCCGTGGTGTCGGGATCGACCTTGCCCTCGGGATGCAGCGTATAGGCCCCCAGCAGCTCGGTCTGGCCGTACAGGGTGCGCAGCGGCACGCCCATGGCCTGGAAGAACTTGAAGGTCTCGGGCCCGAGCGCCGCGCCGCCGGTCGCGGCCGAGCGCAGCCGGGTGAAACCGAGGCGATCGCGCAGCGCGCGGAACAGGATGGCGTCGGCAAGGCCCGAGCGCTTGCCGTGTTCGAGCGCGGCGAGGCCGCTCTTCATGCCGACGTCGAACAGGCGCTGCTTGAGAGGCGTCGCGTCCATCACCTTGGCGCGGACGTCGGCGGCGATGGATTCCCAAACCCTTGGGGCAAAGAGCACGAATGTCGGCGCGATCTCGCGCAGATCGTTCATCATCGTGTCGGGCTCTTCGACGAAGTTGATCTTCATCCGGCAGAGCAGGCCTTTGCCGAGCACGTAGACCTGCTCCATGATCCACGGCAGCGGCAGCACCGAGACGTATTCGTCGTCCGGGCCCTTGGGGTCGAAGGCGAGATAAGTTGCACAATGGCCAAGCACGCGTCCGGCGGCGAGCATGGCGAGCTTGGGATGGGACGTGGTGCCAGACGTCGTGCAGAGGATCGCGACGTCCTCGCCCTTGGTGGCATCGACCAGCCTGTCGTAGAGCTCCGGCTCCCGCGCGGCACGGGCCCGGCCGAGCTCGGCAAAGCTCTCCGCCGACATCAGCCTGGGATCGTCGTATTTCCGCATCCCGCGCGGATCGGAATAGATGATGTGCTTCAGCTTCGGCGCGCGGTCGGCGAGGGTGAGCAGCTTGTCGACCTGCTCCTCGTCCTCGGCGAAGACGAGCTGCGCCTCGCCATAGTTGAGGAGATAGGAAGCCTCCTCGTCCAGCACGTCGCGATAAAGTCCGAGGCTGAGGCCGCCGATGGCGTGCGTCGCCACTTCCGCCGCCACCCAGTCCGGCCGGTTGTCGCCGATGATGCCGATGACGTCGCCGCGGCCAAGGCCCATTTCGAGAAGACCGAGCGCAAAGTCGCGCACGCGGGTCTGGTAGTCGCTCCAGGTGAACAGCCGCCAGAGCCCGAGATCCTTCTCGCGCAATGCGATCTCGTTGCCATGCTCCTTCGCATTGAGCCGGAGCATCTTCGGATAGGTGTCGGCCTGTGCGACGCGGCCTGCGTAATCCATCATGCCGCGCTCTCCTGCGCGGGTGCAGCGTCATCCGGATCGACCAGCACCTCGTCTTCTTCACCAAGATAGGCCCGCCTGACGTGGGGATCGGCGAGCACCGTCGCCGGATCGCCTTCGGCGATCTTCTTGCCGAAATCCAGCACCATGACGCGGTGGGAGATGTCCATCACCACGCCCATGTCGTGCTCGATCATCACCACCGTCATCCCGAATTCCTCGTTGAGATCGACGATGTAGCGGGCCATGTCCTCCTTCTCCTCGAAGTTCATGCCGGCCATCGGCTCGTCGAGGAGAATGAGACGCGGCTCCAGCGCCATGGCACGGGCGAGCTCCACGCGCTTGCGCAGGCCGTAGGAGAGGGTGCCGGCTTGCGCCTTCCGCACCGACTGCAGGTCGAGGAAGTCTATGATCTCCTCGACCTTGCGGCGGTGCTCGAGCTCCTCCTTGCGCGCGCCGGTGAGCCAGTACAGCGAGCCTGTGAGGAAATTGTTCTTCAGGAGGTGATGGCGCCCGACCATGATGTTGTCGAGCACGCTCATGTGGTGGAACAGCGCCAGGTTCTGGAAGGTGCGGCCGATGCCGAGCGAGGCGCGGGCGTTCGGCGTCAGGGCCGTGATGTCGCGGCCCTGGTAGAACAGCTGGCCTTCGGTCGGCTTGTAGCGGCCGGAAATACAGTTCACGATCGAGGTCTTGCCGGCGCCGTTGGGGCCGATGATCGAGAACAGCTCGCCCTCCCTAATGGAGAAGCCGACGTCGGTCAGCGCCCGGACGCCGCCGAATCGCAAGGACACGTCGCGCACTTCAAGACTGGTAGCCACCAAACGAAACCCTCCCGGTGATGGCGCTTTTTAGTGGCGCTCTTCGTCCGTTCCTGCCCAGCGATCCTAGTACGGTGGTGCCGGTGAGGCCATGCAGCAGATGGTCTCGACCGGAGCCGCGCCACTCTCGTTCCCGTCAGGGATCAAAAGCCGCATCGTCCGAGGTGGTCCTCAATAGGGGAAAGCGCTATTTTGAAATGTCTCGCGGCTGACAATTCTGCGACAAAGTTTGCCGGGCGGCGGCGGCCTTCATCTTTCGTCGGATGGCGGTTGGAATCATCATGCTGCAATGCAGCAGAAGATGGAGTGACGAAACGGTGCGGCTGGCCGCGAGATCATGATTTCAGAAGATCAACTGAAGCGCGTCGCCGCCTGGTCGCGCGAGCTCACGCAAGCGGAGATCGAGGTCGCGCGCGCCGGAATCACGGAGCGGTCCTACGGCACCGGCGAGACCGTGTTCATGCGCGGTGATATTTTTGCCTATTGGGCCGGCATGGTGGGCGGCCTTGCCCGCATGGGCGGGGTCTCCAGGGACGGCAAGGAGACCAGCCTCGCCGGGCTGACGGCGGGGGCCTGGTTCGGCGAGGGCAGTGTGCTCAAGAACGAGCCGCGCCGCTATGACGTGGTCGCGCTGCGCGACAGCCGCGTCGCGCTGATGGAACGCAGCGCCTTCATGTGGCTGTTCGAGAACAGCGTCGGCTTCAACCGCTTTCTGGTGCGCCAGCTCAACGAACGGCTCGGCCAGTTCATCGGCATGCTCGAGGTCAACCGCACGCTGGATGCCACCGCGCGCCTCGCCCGCAGCATCGCCTCACTGTTCAATCCGATCCTCTATCCGGAATCGACCGCTCATCTGGAGATCACCCAGGAGGAGATCGGTGCGCTCTCCGGCATGTCCCGCCAGAACGCCAACCGCGCGCTGAACCGGCTGGAGAAGGAGGGACTGCTGCGGCTCGAATATGGGGGCGTCACCATCCTCGATATCGAGCGGCTGCGCGGGTATGGGGAGTAGGCGCGGTCATCGCGCATTGGCGGGTGCATGGACCGGCCAGAGGTCGGCGCGCCAGCGGATGGCGATCGCCAGCATCGCGATGAAGCCGGCGGCGGCATAGAGCGAGCCCGTCGCGGAATAACCAATGATGTCGATCAGGCTGCCGGCGGCGAGCAATCCGATCGGCAGGCCGTAGATCACCATCATGCGCACGCCCATCACCCGGCCGCGAAGGTGTGCGCTCGCGGTGCGCATCAGGATCACGGCCGCCGAGATCATCGACATGCTCTGGGCGATGCCGGCGAGCATGAGGCAGGCCATCGCCACCGGCATGGTCCTGACCTCGACGAATACCAGCAGCATCGCGTACCAGGCCAGCGTCGCGCCGATCAGAAGCCGCGCAATGCGCAGTCCGCCGACCAGGCTGAGCGTGATGGAGCCGATCAGCGAGCCGACCGCGAAGCTCGCCGAGAGGTAACCGAGGCCGGTCTGGTCGGTATGAAAGATCTCCCGGGCGATGTAGGGCAGCAATCCGCCAGTGAAGGGAAATGCGGTGAGATTGGCCAGGAAGGCGACGCACAGCGCCGCACGCATTCCCGGGCCACTCCAGGCGTAAACGATCCCTTCCTTCAGATCGCCGAGCAGCCGCGAGACGGCATGGCTATTCGCTGGAAGATCGCTCGTGATGACGGTCCTCTTGGGCCGGGTCAGGCACAGCATGAGAAGCGCGGCCACGAAGTAGAGACAGGCAATCGCCACGTAAACGAGGCCAATGCCGAGGACGGCGAACAGCCCGGCGCCCGTCAACGCTCCGGCGATGCGCGCGCTGTCCTGGGTCGTGCGCGCAACGCTGATGGCGCCCACCAGCTGCTCGGCCGGCATGATCTCGGCGAGCAGCGCGCCGCGGACGCCGAGATCCGAGGGGCGAATCAGGCCCATGACCGCGACGATGATCATGACGCTCAGCGGCGACAGATGACCGGTCAGCGCCAGAACCATGATGGTTGACGAGAGCACAGTATAGGCAAGACGCATCGCGACCAGAAGATCGCGATGACCCATGCGGTCGCCGATCATGCCGAACACCGGCGCGACCAAGGTCCCGACGAATTGGAGCGAGGCAAGCACGGTGAGCAGCAGCACCGAGCCGGTCTCGACCAGGATGTACCAGCCCAGCACCAGCGTCTCGATCTCGAACGCCCAGGATGTGAGCAGGTCGGACGGCCACTGGAAGCGATAGTTGCGGATGCGGAATGGCGCGAGCGCCGACGGCCGCGCGGCTGCGCTCAAGACGCGATGACGCGTGTCACGGCGAATCCCTTGCCTTGTTGTTTCTTCTTTCCGATCAGCAACGTAGCGTTGGCGACGCGCGTGTCAATCGGACCGGCCGCATGCTGCCATGCATGGCTGCATCAGCACGTCCGCTGCAGGCGCGTGACCGGTCCGTGCGAATGTCTTCCCCTGGTTTCTGCGATCGGTTCGTCCATGGACGCAGGACGCGGTCATAGTGTCTTCATCTTGCTGTGGCCCAACAGGTCGCGGGCGCGGGGAATCGGAGCGATCGCAGCATGTGGGTACGGTGGCCGAGGTTTGCCGCGCAGTCTTTTTGTTTTGTACTTCTCGTAAGCGTCATGGTCTCGCCGGGGCAGGCGGGGTCGCAAGACATGTTGGCGCTGATGCAGCGCATTACGGCGCTGGCGAAGGAGGGCCGCTACGGCGAGGCGGTCGGCTTGGCGAGGAAGCTCGTCGTTGAGGCCGAGAAAAGCACGGGGCGACAATCGCCCCTGACCGCGACCACGCTGGTCGTGCTGGGGCAGGCGCTCCAGACGAAAGGCGAGACCACCGAGGCCGAAAGCGTGCTGAGGCGGGCCCTCGTCATTCGCGAGAAGAGCCTCGGTCCCAATCATCCCGATGTCGCCGCCGTGCTCGCCACGCTGGGCCAGATCGAGCTCGGCCAGAACAGGCTCGGCGATGCCGAACGCGACTTGTCGCGCGCGATCGCCATCGACGAGAGCGTGCTGGGCCCTGACCATCTCACCACGGCGCTGGCGCGGATGCAGCTCGGCAATCTCCGTCACCGCCAGATGAAGGAGACGGAGGCGCTCGATCTGTTCAACCGTGCGCTCGTGGTGTTCAGGAAGTCTCCGGGACAGGCCGACATCATGATCCCGGTGACCTTGAACAACATCGCGGAGGTCAATCGGGCGCAAGGCCGGTTACAGCAGGCCGAGGCGAGTTTTGCCGAAGCGCTTGTGCTTCAGGAGAAGCAGCATGGCCCGGACAGCATCTATCTGACAGCGACCCTCAACAATCTCGGCGAGCTCCGCCGTGCGCAGGGACGGCTTCCGGAGGCCGAGCAATTGGCCCGACGGACTTTGGCTATCAGGGAGAAGGCGCTCGGACCTGATCATCCCGATGTCGCCGCCAGCCTCAACAATCTGGCCCTGGTGTTCTCGCGCGAGGGCCGGGACGCCGAGGCCGAGGGGCTGCTGACCCGCGCACTCGCCATTCAGGAGAAGGCCGTCGGGAAAGCGCATCCGAACGTGGCGACGGCATTGAACAACCTTGCGGAGGCCTGGGCCCATCTCGATCGCAAGCAGGAGGCGGAGCAGCTGTTCCGCAAGTCGCTGGCGATCCGTGAGAAGGCGCTCGGGCCGGCACATCTGGATGTCGCGATCGCGCTTGACAATCTGGTGACGCTGATGAGCGAGGCCGATCGTTACGCCGAGGCCGAACCGTTCGCGCGCCGGTCGCTTGCGATACGCGAGGCCGCGCTCGGGGGGTCTCACCCGCTGATCGCCAACAGTCTCAACAATCTGGCCGTCATTCTGGACAGCACCGGCCGGCCGCAGGAGGCCGAGCCGCTGCTGAAGCGCGCGCTGGATATCCGCCTGCGCGCTCTCGGCGAGCAGCATCCGGATGTTGCCAACAGCTTCGCCAATCTCGGCGCCCATCATATCGATTTGAAGGATTGGCAGCAGGCCCGCGACGCGTTCGCGCGCGCGGTCGCGATCCAGAACGGCCGCCGCGCCGCCGAGCAGGAGAGCCGCGGCGATGTGAAGGTCCATGAAGAGACCAATCCCTATCCCGGACTGATCGTAGCCGCCTATAACCTCGCGAGCGCCAATGCGGGGCAGGCCGGCGCCTTGCGATCGCAGGCGTTCGAAGCGGCGCAATGGATCGGTGACGAGCAGGCTGCGCGGGCGATTGCCGGCATGTCGGCCCGCATCGCCGATGGCAGCGGGGATCTCGCCGCGCGCGTCCGCGAGCGGCAGGATCTCGGCGCGCAAGCTGTCGCGACCGACAAGATGCTCGTGGCGGCGATCTCGCAGGCGGATGCTGCGCGCAACCCGGCGGCGGAGCAGGCGCTTCGTGCCCGAGCCTCGGCCATCTCAGGTCAAATCCGGGAACTGGATCGCTCAATCGCTGCGCAGTTTCCGGACTATGCAGCGCTCGTAACGAAGGCGCCGATTGCGATCGAGGATGCCCAGAAGCAGCTTCGTCCCAACGAGGCGATGTTGCTGTTCACGACGACGTCACGCGCCACCTTCGTCTGGACCGTGACGCGCTCGGACGTGCGCTGGCATTCGGCGGATCTCGGCGAAAAGCAACTCGCTGAGGCCGTCGGTGCCTTGCGCTGCGGTCTGGATACGGATGCATGGCTGGACAAGGCGACCACATGTCCGCAGAAGCTCGGCCGCAAGGCCCCGCTTGGGGCGGACGAGCCATTGCCGTTCAACCAGGAGCGCGCCTTTGCGCTCTACCAGGCGCTGCTCGGGCCTGTCGCTCGCGACATCGATGGCAAGGAGCTGATCCTGGTGTCGTCGGGGCCGCTGGCGACGCTGCCCTTTCAGGTCTTGCTGACCGAGAAGCCGGCTGCCGGCCAGGACCTCGCGAAGGCGCCCTGGTTGGTCCAGCGATTTGCCACCACAGTGCTGCCTTCAGTCTCCAGCCTCAAGGCATTGCGGCAGGTCGCACGCAAGAGCGCGGCGTCGAAACCGTTTCTCGGCATCGGCAATCCCGTGCTCGACGGCGATGGCCGCAGCGATGTCGCGATGGCGCGTGCCAAGCTGGCGCGCCAGATTCAGACCTGCGCCGTCCTCCCGACGCAGGCGACCCAGGTCGCACAACGGAGCTTGCGCGCCGTGGACGCGCTGTCGGGCGGCACCGCGGACATCGTGCAGCTCAGGCGGCAGATGCCGCTGCCGGAAACTGCGCTCGAACTGTGCGCGGTGGCCAGCACCTTCGCGCCCGTCAAAGGCGACGTCGTCCTCGCTGGCGACGCCTCCGAGACCAGGATGAAGACGCTCGGCCAAAGCGGCGATCTCGCGAAGTATCGCATCCTGCATTTTGCGACGCATGGCGCGCTTGCGGGGCAGGTGCGCGGCTCGATCGAGCCAGGACTTATCCTCAGCCCGCCAGCGGCGCCGACGTCCACCGATGACGGCTATCTCTCGTCGTCGGAGGTATCCGGTCTCAAGCTCGATGCCGATTGGGTGATCCTGTCGGCCTGCAACACTGCTGGCGGGCAGGCCGCCAATTCGGAGGCCTTCTCCGGTCTTGCGCGGGCCTTCTTCTATGCCGGCACGCGCGCGCTGCTGGTGTCGCACTGGGCGGTGAACTCCGACGCCGCGGTCGCCATCACCACCGGCACGATCGACGCCATGAAGACGCATCCCGATATCGGCCGAGCAGAGGCGCTGCGTCGCTCGATCTCGGCACTGATCACCAAGGGCGGCGAGAGCGCGCAGCCCGCAACTTGGGCGCCCTTCGTGCTGGTGGGGGGCGGCGCCATCTAGCGGTTCAGCGCGCCGCCGCGCGCTGAACCGGCTGTTTGCGGGGATGAGTGAAGCGGCGCTCGCGGCCGTTAATCAACCACCGCTTGCTCTTCCTGCACGACGAGCCCATGCTTGTCAGGTCGCTGGGCCCATCCGACAGGTCCAGTAGACCGCGTCATCGCGGCTTCCGCGGGGTCTTGACCCATGAACTGCTCTTGCTGCGGTTCCGAGGTTCAGAGCGGCTTTGCCTTCTGCCCGAAGTGCGGCACGAAGCAGCCGAACGCGTGCCCCGGCTGCGGCTATGCATGCGCTCCGGATTTCACGTATTGCCCGAAATGCGGCGCCCTCGTCAGTGAACCCCCCAAAGCCGGGGGACAGGCGCAGCCGGGCCGGTCGACAGCGCCGGTCAGAGCGTCGTCACCGCCGCTGGCGCCGGCGGTCGACCCTCACCAGGCTTTTCGACCGCAGCCAGACAGGATGGACAACGAAGCCAACCGCCGCACCATTACCGTGCTGTTTGCCGATCTCAGCGGCTTCACCGCGATGAGCGAGCGCCTCGACCCCGAGGTCATGCAGGCCCTTCAGAACGAATTGTTCGAGGAGCTGACGGAAGCGGTGCAAGGCTTTGGCGGCTTCGTGGACAAATTCATTGGCGATGCGCTGCTGGCGCTGTTCGGCGCGCCAGCAGCGCACGAGGACGATCCGGAGCGGGCGGTCCGTGCTGCACTCGACATGATCAAGCGGACGGAGCAGCTCAGCGAGCGCGCGAAGGTCTATGCCGGCGCACCGCTGCTGCTCCACATCGGCATCAATACCGGGCACGTGGTTGCGGGCGGACTGGGTGTGGGCGTTGCCAAGTCCTATTCGGTAACCGGCGACACGGTGAATACCGCGCAGCGATTGCAGTCGATGGCGCCGCCGGACGAAGTGCTGGTCGGGCCCTTGACCTACCGCCTGACCCGGCATGCGTTCTCGTATGAATCGCTCGGCGAGGTCTCGCTCAAGGGCAAGATGGGCAGTGTCCTGGTCCATCGTCTCAAGGGACCGCTCGACACGCCGCGTGCGGCGCGAGGCCTCGACACGCTGGGCCTCAGTGCGCCGCTGATCGGCCGCGACGTCGAGCTTGCCCGCATGATCGGCAGTCTCGATCGCGCGTGCGGCGGTGCGGCGCAACTGGTGCGGCTGGTCGGCGAAGCGGGCATCGGCAAAACGCGCCTGGTGAACGAATTCGTCGCCCGCATCCGCGATGAGGAGCGCTTCGCAGGTGTGGCGATCCGGCAGGCCGCCTGCTCGCCCCTCGGCGAACAATCCTACGGCACGCTCGCCGCGGTGCTGCGCAGCGCCTATGGCATCGCGCAGAAGGCCAGCGCCGCGGCGGCTGAGGCCAGGCTGGCTGAGGCCCTGTCGGAGCTTGGCCTTCCGGCCGAAGAGGCAGAGCGGCTGATGCCGCTCTATGTCCATGTCCTTGGCCTCGGCGGCCCGGACGCCGCATTGCAGCACGTCGAGCCCGAACAGCTCCGGCGGCAGATATTCTTTGCGATCCGGACCGTCTTCGAACGGCGCCTGGCCTTGTCACCGCTTCTGATCATCGTCGAGGATCTGCACTGGGCCGATGCCGTCTCCCTCGAGGCGCTGCGGTTCCTGATGGACCGGCTGGAGCGCACGCGGTTGATGCTGTTGTTTACGCATCGGCCAATGCTGGAGCTGGATCAGTTCGGTTCGGGCCGGATCAGCCACACGACCCTTCGATTGCTTCCGCTCGGTGACGCCGACGGACAGAACCTGCTGGCGGCTTATTTCAGTCACGGTTGGCGCGAGCCGCCGGGAAATCTGTTCAGTCGAATCCTGGAGCGCGCGAGCGGCAATCCGCTTTTCCTCGAGGAAATCATCCGCGGTCTCATCGAGGCCGGCGCCTTGGAGCGTGACGGCCCGCAGTGGCGGATAAAGTCGGATGAGGCCGCCGCCGACATCCCGGCAAGCATTCAGGCGCTATTGCTGGCGCGGCTGGACCGGCTGCCGCATGAGGTGCGCCGGCTGGCCCAGGAGGCCGCGGTGATCGGCCCGCGCTTCGACGCGGCTCTGCTCGGTGCGACGGCAACCGGGCCGGCGAAGGTCGAAGTGGGCCTCGAACTTCTG
This sequence comes from Bradyrhizobium sp. CCBAU 25360, assembly GCF_028128695.1. Taxonomy (NCBI): domain Bacteria; kingdom Pseudomonadati; phylum Pseudomonadota; class Alphaproteobacteria; order Hyphomicrobiales; family Nitrobacteraceae; genus Bradyrhizobium; species Bradyrhizobium sp. CCBAU 25360. The sequence goes on along the minus strand of NZ_LBJA01000001.1, from coordinate 172,552 downwards.
TGCGACGCCGAGATTGTCGAGGAGGTTGCGGGCGCAAACTCGATCTCGCTGCGATCCTACCGTTTCACGCAGACCATGCTGCAGGACGTGATCTATCAAAACCTGCTCTTGCAGCGGCGGATCGAGCTCCATGGACGGATTGGTGCCGCGCTGGAGCGGCTCTATGGCAGCGAGCCCGAACGGCTCGAGGACCTCATCCTGCTGGGCCATCATTTCAGCCTGAGTGCGCACAAGTCGAAAGGCGCCCGCCATCTGCGCGCGGCCGGCGATCGCGCACGCGCGACCTATGCCAATGACGATGCCATCCGTCTCTATCAGCAGGCCCTCGCCATGTTGTTGACCGGCGGCGAATGCGTGCCGGAGCGCCTGCTTCTGTACGAGCGGATCGCGGACCTCTGCGCCGCGGCGGGCCGCCGCAACACGGCCGAGGAGCACTACCAGAGCGCGCTGGAGGGGCATCGCGCCACAAAGGACCGCATTGGCGAAGCGCGAATCCTTCGCAAGCTTGGCAGGTTGTTGTGGGACGCCGGCAAGCGGATCAACGCAGAGAGGCATTACGCCGAGGCGGCTGACCTGCTTGGAGGGACCGATGCGCCGATCGAACGGGCGCACCTCTTGCAGGAGCGCGGCCGTCTCGCGTTTCGCATGGGCGATCACGTGGCCGCCGCGACATGGGCGGACGAGGCGCTTGGCTACGCCCGATCCGTCCCGGCGGACGCGGACGAGCAGGCCGGACTCGAGGCGGCGCGCGCCATTGCCGAGGCTCTCAATACCAAGGCGGTTGCACTGGCGCGGCTTGGACGACACCAGGATGCGGTGCGCGAAGTGGAGCAAAGTGTCGCGGCGGCCGAGGCCGCCGGCCTTCTCAATGTGGCCTGCCGCGGCTACACCAATCTCAGCGTGCTCTACACGATTGTCGACCCGGCGCAAGCCATTGATGTATGTCGGCGCGGACTGGATGTCGCGCATCGTATTGGCGATCTCGGGTTCCAGGCGCGTCTTCTCGCCAATTTCGCCGTTGCCTGTTGCACCTTCACGGACAAATGCACCGAGGAAGGGGTGCCGGCTGCCGAAAAGGCAATCGAGATCGACCGTGCGCTCGATCAGCGCGAGCATCTCCCCGTGCCCCTGATCGTGCTCGGGCAAATCCATCAATGCCATTTCCGGCCCGATCAGGCCGCCCGCTGCTACAATGAGGCGATCAAGGTCGCGAGCGAAACCGGCGAGCCGCAGCAGCTTTTTCCGTGCTATGATGGTCTCGCGACGCTGAACCTTGATCGCGGCGACATGCCCGAGGCCGAGCGGTATTTCGCGCTGGCCGATGACGTCTGCACCAGGCACGGGCTTGATCCCGCCGGACTGATTGTACTGCCATTTCTTGACTAGGTCATGTGAAGGAGTTCAACCATGCCAGAACGTCATGTCGATGGACCGCTGCAACCGGGTGATCGCGCACCGAACATCGTGCTGGATGCCATCACCCGCGAAGGGAAGATCGCGCTCGATGATTTTCGCGGGCAAAGTCCGATATTGGTCGGCCTGTTTCGAGGCCTGCACTGCCCGTTCTGCCGCCGCCATATCGCGGCCCAGGCGCAGCTTGACGCGGCCCTGCGCGACAAGGGCGTTGAAAGTCTGACGGTCGTCAATACGCCGATCGAGCGCGCTCGGCTCTACTTCCGTTATCACCCGTTGCCCAATCTGCTTGCCGCGTCCGATCCCGAGCGGGTCTCGCACCGCGCGTTCGGCCTGCCCAATCTCGAGTTCACCGAGAAGGAAACCGAGTGGCCGCGCAAGGTGGGCATGGATGTGGTCATGGGCATGCAAGTTGACATTCCCGGAGAATTGCCCGGGCCGATGAATCGTTTGGCAGCCGCCGAGCAGCTCAACAACAAGGATGGCTACGAGATGATGGAGGCCGATCAGCGCATGGCTGCAACCGGCCAGGGCCAGCTATTCGGCCAGTTCCTGCTCGATCGGGAAGGGGTCGTGCGCTGGGCCTTTACAGAAGTTCCGGAAGGCGGCCAGCGCATGTTCGGGATGCCGAGCCCGGGTGAGTTGATGTCGGCGGCTTCGCAGGTGGCGGGCTAGACATCGTCGCGCGGTTGGCGTGGTGCTCTCGACCGCAGCAGGCACGAGCCGGTGCGCTCGAGGTGGTGCCGCCGTTTTCGCGCCCACGCCTGCGCGTGACGAACGATTAATCCGAGCGCACTTAATCCGAGCGCACAATGACCGACATTCAGGAAAGGCTCCTCGAAAGCAAGATGACCGAGATCGAGCGGGCCCGATCCTGGAGCCCCCGCGTGATCTCCAAATTCGAAACGCTCATCAGGAGCGGTGACGATCTATCGCTCTACCGCGTCAATCCGCTGGCATTCGCGCGCGACCGCGCCATTGCAGAGCCGGAAAGCATTGACCTGTTTCTCTATGCGACGAGAAGCGGGCTATTCGAGATGAGCTGGGATGTTGTTTGTCCCCAATCCGGGATGGTGCTCGATAGCTTCGGCGCCTTGCGCACGCTCAAGACCCACTATGTTTGTGGTTTGTGCGACGTCACTGGCGAAACCGATCTCGACGACTTCATAGAGGTCACGTTTACGGTGTCGCCCCAGCTTCGGCGGCTTCCGTTTCACGATCCTGCCTCCCTCTCGGTCGAGGATTTCCATTGGAAGCTTCGATTTCTGAATGACGCGCGGATACCTGGCCAACAAATCCGATTTCTCGACTATTTGCATGCGTTCGTTCGCGGCCTTTCGTTCTTGCCGCCAGGCTCCGCCACGACCATTCGTTGCGAACTCGGTCCCGGCGCTCTGGCGGGGGTCAATATTCAAACCCAGGCTGCGTTCGCCGTTGCGGTGGCCGGCGAGCCGACAACCTCGCCGACAATCTTGCGAGTTGGATACGATGGGCAGCGCTTTTCCCCCTCGCTGGCCGCCGTGCCGCCCGGCCCCGTCATTGTCGAGGCGGAGAACCGCGGATCCACGCGAGGCTCCCTGCTCCTGATCAACTGGCCGCCTGAGGTTTTGGCTCAAGCGATCAAGCCGCCGCTTGATTTCGAGCCCTACATGTCCGGCGGGATGTTGCTCGCGAGACAGACGTTTCGCCGCCTGTTCCGGTCAGAACGCGTGGACGAAAGGGAGGGCCTGGGAATCCGGCAGGTGACCCTGCTGTTCACGGATCTCAAAGGTTCGACCGCCATGTACGAACGGCTCGGCGATCTCAATGCCTATGCGCTGGTCCGCGAACATTTTGCTTTGCTCGGTGCGACCGTTCAGGAACATTCCGGTGCCATCGTCAAGACGATCGGCGATGCAGTCATGGCGGTCTTCTCTCGCCCGACAGACGCGATCTCGGCGGCGCTCCACATATTGGGGGAAATCGAACGCTACAATTCCGACCACGGCGATCCGAGCATCATCCTGAAGATTGGAGCCCATTGCGGCCCCTCCATCGCCGTGACCCTGAACGACAATCTGGATTATTTCGGCCAGACCGTAAATGTTGCCGCGCGTGTCCAGTCGCTGGCGGATGCGGGCGAGATTTGTATCTCGGAGGCGCTGTATTCGGCGCCGGGAGTGAGCGATCTCCTTTCCGGGCATGCAATCGCGGTGTTTGAAGCTCCTCTTCGCGGCGTTGAAGGAAATGCCAGCGTGTATCGTGTCGTGCCCGGGTAGGACCCTTACCTTCCTTGCCGGGGCAGCTTCTCCGCGAGCGCGGCTGCCATCGCCGAGATCAGAGGCCGCATGAAATAGGCTTCATCGGCCGGCGAGACGTCCGTGCGCAGTCCATGGGCAGCAAGCTCACCCGAAACCGCCGGGCCCACCGACGCAATCAGCGTCCGGTCGAAGCCGGCGCGCAGCTTCGCCTCGCTGCCATGCGCCTTGGCGGCCTCGATCAGGCGGCGGACCTGGCCGAGATTGGTGAGCGCGACGGCATCGATCCGCCCCGCGGCCATGTCGTCGATGGCGGTGACGATGTTGGCATCCGCTGCCTTGGAATCGTAGGCATAGGGCAGCACGGCATCGACCTCGGCGCCTTGCGCGGCAAGGGCGCCGATCAGCGCGCCATGGTCCTTGTCGGGATAGAGCTGAAGGCCAAGGCGCCGGCCCTTCAGGTCGAGCTTGCCCAGCATCTCCATCACGCCCTCGGTGGTCGGCTTGCCCGTGGTCTGCTGCGCTTCGAGGCCGACCTCGCGCAGCGCCTTGCCGGGCTTCGGGCCGCGGGTGAATTTTCGCGATCCGGCGAGGGCTGCGACAAACGCGCCGTCGAGCCCACGCGCCCGCGCGAGCTTCATGATCCGCCGAAGGCCTTCGCCGGTCATCAGCACAAGGTCGTCAAGGGGCTTGTCGGTGGCGCGGCGGATCCAGGCCTCGACCGGAGCAGGGTCCGGTGCATCCTGGATGGTAAACATCGGGCATTGCACGACCTCGGCGCCTTGCTCGCCCAGAAGCTTCGAGAACTGCGCCTCCTCGCGCGTTTCCAGGATCAGGATGCGGTAGCCGTTCAAGCGTTCGGCCATGGGCGTACTCCGGGCAGTTAAAGCAGTCGTCCGTTCATCCTGACTCCGCGCTTCAGGTCGAAGCAAGTCTTGGGATTGGCGCAAGGGGACGTCGGTGATAGAGCAGGGCGCAAATCGCGGGTCGTTCCGCATCATTTGCCCAAACCTTCATCAAGAGCCAAGCCTGTTCATCAACATGCCCGATCATCAATATGTCCTGACCCTGTCCTGTCCGGATCGTCCCGGCATCGTCTCGGCGGTGTCGACGTTTCTCGCCCACAACGGACAGAACATTCTCGATGCTCAGCAGTTCGACGACATCGAGACCAAGCAGTTCTTCATGCGCGTGGTGTTCACCGCGGCCGATCTCGCCGTGGAACTGTCGGCGCTGCAGACCGGCTTTGCCGCGATCGCCGAGCGTTTCGGCATGGACTGGCAGATGCGCGATCGGGCCGCGCATCGCAAGGTGATGCTGCTGGTGTCGAAGTCGGACCACTGCCTGGTCGACATCCTCTATCGCTGGCGCACCGGCGAACTGCCGATGACGCTTGCCGCCATCGTCTCCAACCATCCGCGCGAGGTCTATGGCGGGCTCGATTTCGGCGGCATTCCGTTCCACCATCTGCCGGTGACCAAGGAGACCAAGCGCGAGCAGGAGGCACAGATCCTCGACCTCGTCGCCAAGACCAGGACCGATCTGGTCGTGCTCGCCCGCTACATGCAGATCCTGTCGGACGATCTGTCGGCGCAGCTTTCGGGGCGCTGCATCAACATCCATCACTCGTTCCTGCCGGGCTTCAAGGGCGCAAAGCCCTATCACCAGGCCCATGAGCGCGGCGTCAAGCTGATCGGCGCCACCGCGCATTACGTCACGCGCGATCTCGACGAAGGTCCGATCATCGACCAGGACGTCGAGCGCATCAGCCATCGCGACACGCCTGAGGATCTCGTTCGCAAGGGCCGCGATATCGAGCGTCGCGTGCTGGCCCGCGCGATCCGCTACCACCTCGACGACCGCGTCATTCTCAACGGCCGCAAGACCGTGGTGTTTGTGGATTAGCGAATAGTGAGTGGCGAGTAGCGAATAGAAGGGGTGGCCATGTTCGCCACTCCCTATTCGCCATTCGCTCCCTTAGCGCACCGCGCCAGCCGGCGCGGTCCCGGTCGCGCCCTTCTGCGCCTGCTCTTCCTTCTCGCGATCCGCCGCCGGCAGCAGCCGCTTGCGTTCGCGCTCCTTCATGTAGGCGTCGTATTGCGGCGTGCCCGCTCGCGGCGGGGCATCGGCCGGCAGCCCGCCGGCCCATTGCGGGATTGAGTCGCCCATGCCGGCGGAGAGTCTTTCGTTGACGGTGCCGCAGCCGGCAAGGTTGGAAGCCAGCAAGGCAACGACGGCAGCGATTGAAGGCAAACGGATACGCATGAGCATCTTCTGGGTCGAACTGGACCGGGCGCGGATGACCGGCGCCCGATGGGCGCCAGCGGCGCACTCTAGTCCTCAACAAGTAAAATTGGCCTATTCGACGACGGATTTGTTTGTATACATAATGGTAAAATAATACGCAATTTTAGGCGTTGATTGGGTCTCTTTAGGTGGTACGGTATACAGTCCGTATTTTCGGCGGGGGCAATCGGAGTTGGGAATTTCGATCTCGTCGTCCGGCGAATGTTCGAATTCTGCAAAGCGGAGGCGGATTTCTCCAGCCACGTCGCCGCCGGGCGCTCTTACCGTGCAGTATCGACCCGGAGGGACCCGGCTCGCACAGCGAAAGGCTTTCTTGTTGACAGGGCCATTTTATTTGTACAATCGTACAAATATCTCCTCCGCCGTCGATCCGATCGCGCGGCTTGCGCCGAATGGTCGCCCAACGTCCGATTGACAACGGGGTTGCAGAGGACGCCATGTGGCCGCGCGGCATGGCTTGTCCGTAGGTTAGAGCGCGGCAAGGACCGGGTACTCGGTCTGGCGCACAACAGGTCAGGAATGAAGGGGAGGGACATCTGATGTTCGAACGCAGAATTTTTTCACGCACCGTAGCAGCAGCCGCCATCGCGGGCGTTGCAGGCCTTGCGTCTGCCAAGGCCGAGGACACCGTCAAGGTCGGCCTGATCCTGCCGATGACCGGCGGCCAGGCTTCGACCGGCAAGCAGATCGAGAACGCGATCAAGCTCTACATGCAGCAGAAGGGCGACACCGTCGCCGGCAAGAAGATCGAGATCATCCTCAAGGACGACGCCGCGATCCCGGACAAGACCAAGACCGCCGCGCAGGAGCTGATCGTCAACGACAAGGTCAACTTCATCGCCGGCTTCGGCGTGACGCCGGCCGCGCTGGCGGCCGCGCCGCTGGCGACGCAAGCCAAGATCCCGGAAATCGTGATGGCGGCCGGCACCTCCATCATCACCGAGCGCTCACCCTATATCGTGCGCACCAGCTTCACGCTGGCGCAGTCCTCGACCATCATCGGCGACTGGGCGGTGAAGAACGGCATCAAGAAGGTGGCGACGCTCACCTCCGACTACGCGCCGGGCAATGACGCGCTCAACTTCTTCAAGCAGAATTTCACCGCAGGCGGCGGCGAGGTGGTCGAAGAAGTCAAGACGCCGCTGCAAAACCCGGACTTCGCGCCGTTTCTGCAGCGCATGAAGGACGCCAAGCCGGACGCGATCTTCGTGTTCGTGCCGGCCGGCCAGGGTGGCAACTTCATGAAGCAGTATGCCGAGCGCGGCCTCGACAAGGCCGGCATCAAGGTGATCGGGCCGGGCGACGTCACCGACGACGACCTGCTCAACAACATGGGCGACGCCGTGCTCGGCACGGTCACCGCGCATCTCTACTCCGCGGCGCACCCCTCGCAGATGAACAAGGATTTCGTGGCAGCCTACAAGAAGGCGTTCGGCAATCGTCCGGGCTTCATGGCGGTGAGCGGGTATGACGGCATCCACCTGATTTATGAGGCGCTCAAGAAGACGAATGGCGACACCGACGGCACCAAGCTGGTCGAGGCCATGAAGGGCCAGAAGTGGGAGAGCCCGCGCGGCCCGATCTCGATCGACCCCGAGACCCGCGACATCGTCCAGAACATCTACATCCGCAAGGTCGAGAAGGTCGACGGCGAGCTCTACAACGTCGAGTTCGCGACTTTCGAGGCCGTCAAGGATCTCGGCAAGACCAAGAAGTGACCCGCGAAAGCGGGGCATCCCGGGGCGCGCATTAGCGCGAACCCGGGATATCATGCCCCTTGCTCCGCGTCATGGCCGGGCTTGCCCCGGGCATCCACGCGAAGCCAGGAAAACAAAGTCCGGACAAGAACGTGGATGGCCGGGACAAGCCCGGCCATGACGATAACTCTAAGCTGAGACGATGACCTCTATCCTCACCAACCTGTTCGATGGCGTTGCCTACGGCATGCTGCTGTTTGTGCTCGCGTGCGGGCTTGCGGTCACGCTTGGATTGATGAACTTCGTCAATCTCGCCCATGGCGCCTTCGCCATGGCCGGCGGCTATGTCTGCATGGTGCTGGTCAACCGGATGGGCTGGCCGTTCTTCGCAGCGCTCCCGCTCGCTTTCGTCTCCTCTGCCGCGATCGGCATCGCGCTCGAACGGACGCTGTACCGCCACCTCTATACGCGCAGCCATCTCGATCAGGTGCTGTTCACCATCGGCCTGACCTTCATGTCGGTTGCTGCCGTCGACTATATCCAGGGCTCCTCGCGCGTCTTCATCAACCTGCCGGCGGCACTTCAGGGGCAGTTCGACCTGTTCGGCGTCGGCATCGGCCGCTACCGGCTGATGATCATCGTGATCTGCGGCCTGCTCACCATCGCGCTGCAGATGGTGCTGGCCAAGACCCGCTTCGGCAGCCGCCTGCGCGCCGCCGTCGATGACCCGCGCGCCGCAAGCGGCCTCGGCATCAACGTGCCGCAGGTGTTCGCCTTCACCTTTGCCTTTGGCTGCGGGCTTGCCGGCCTCGGCGGCGCACTGAGCGCTGAGATCCTTGGCCTCGATCCGTATTTCCCGCTGAAGTTCATGATCTACTTCCTGATCGTGGTCACCGTCGGCGGCTCGTCCTCGATCACCGGCCCGTTCCTCGCCTCGCTCCTGCTCGGTATCGGCGACGTCGCCGGCAAATATTACGTGCCGAAGATGGGCCCCTTCGTGATCTACACCATGATGATCGTGATCCTGATCTGGCGTCCGAACGGCCTGTTCGGCCGCACGGCCGCGCGTTGAGTTCGCCGATGAGTGCTTCCTCCGACGTCGGTCATCACGCCCAGCGCCAGGCGCGCTGGCACTACGGCGAAGTCGCCTTCTGGCTGATCGTGCTGGCCTGCGGCTTTGCATTTCCCACGCGCTATCTGATCATGACCGACATCCTGCGGCTGGCGCTGTTTGCGATGTCGCTGGATCTCATCCTCGGCTATGCCGGCATCGTCTCGCTCGGGCATGCTGCCTTCTTCGGCGTCGGCGCTTATGCCGCGGGGCTTCTCGCGCTTCATGGTATCGTGAACGAGCCCGTGTTGGCGCTGATCGTCGCTGGCCTGGCCGCGATGGTGCTCGGCTTTGCCACCAGTTTCCTGGTGATCCGCGGCGTCGATCTGACGCGCCTGATGGTGACACTCGGCATCGCGCTGCTGCTGGAAGCGCTCGCCGAGCGCTTCTCCAACATCACCGGCGGTACCGACGGCCTGCAGGGCATCGAGATGCAGCCGATCTTCGGCCAGATTCCCTTCGATATGTTCGGCAAGGCCGGTTTCTTCTATTCGCTGGCTGTCCTGTTCCTGCTCTTCCTGTTCGCCCGCCGCGTGGTGCATTCGCCGTTCGGCCTGTCGCTGCGCGCGATCAAGAACAATCCGCTGCGCGCCGCCGCGATCGGCATTCCCGTCAACCGCCGCCTGATCGCGATCTACACGCTCGCGGCGTTCTATGCCGGCGTCGCGGGCGCGCTGTTCACCCAGACCACGGCGATCGCCTCGCTCGACGTGTTTGCCTTCGAACGCTCCGCCGATCTGATGCTGGTGCTCGTCATCGGCGGCACCGGTTACCTCTACGGCGGACTGGTTGGCGCGGTGATCTTCCGCATGCTCCAGGAAGTGTTCTCCACCATCACCCCGCAGTACTGGCAATTCTGGATCGGTCTCGTGCTGGTCGTGATCGTGCTGGTCGGCCGTCAGCGCCTGCACCGCTGGGTGCTGTACGTACCCAATCTGGTCATCAGGCAGATTGCGGGACGCAAGGCCGTCGTCGCCGTGCCGGAGAGCGACGCATGACCATCGTGCTCGAAACCCAAAATCTCGAAAAGCAATTCGGCGGCCTGCGCGTCACCCGCGACCTGTCCTTGAAGATCGAGCAGGGCGCTCGCCACGCGCTGATTGGCCCGAACGGCGCCGGCAAGACCACGGTCATCAACCAGCTCACCGGCGTGCTCAAGCCGAATTCGGGCCGCATCCTGCTCGAAGGCCAGGACATCACCGATCTTCCCGTGCACAAGCGTGTGCTGCGCGGCCTGTCGCGCACCTTCCAGATCAACCAGCTCTATCCTGACCTGACGCCGCTCGAGACCATTGGCCTTGCCGTTTCCGAGCGGCTCGGGCATGGCGGCGACTGGTGGCGGCGGATGGGCACGCGCAGCGACGTCAACGGCGAGATCGCCGATCTGCTCACGCGCTTCCACCTGCTCGACGTCATGAACGAACAGACCGTGACGCTGCCCTACGGCAAGCAGCGCCTGCTCGAGATCGCGGTCGCGATCGCCGCCAAGCCGCGTGTGCTGCTGCTCGATGAGCCCGCCGCCGGCGTGCCCGAGAGCGAGCGCCACGACATTCTCGCGGTCGTCGGCAGCCTGCCGCGCGACGTCACCGTGCTGTTGATCGAGCACGACATGGACCTCGTGTTCTCCTTCGCCGACCGCATCTCCGTGCTGGTTTCGGGCGCGCTGCTCACCGAGGGCCCGCCCGAGCAGGTCGCGCGCGATCCGCAGGTCAAGGCCGTCTATCTCGGCGAGGAGGCGGTCAATGTCTGACCTGCTCGCGATCGATTCGTTGCGCGCCGGTTATGGCGAGGCGGTGGTGCTGCCCAACATGTCCCTGCGCCTCGCCGAGGGCCAGGTGCTGGCGCTGCTGGGCCGCAACGGCACCGGCAAGACCACGCTGATCAATTCGATCGTCGGCGTCACCCGCCGCTTCTCAGGCAGCGTGGCGCTCGCCGGCACCGATGTCACTTCGCTCCGGCCTGACCAGCGGGCGCGCGCCGGCATCGGCTGGGTGCCGCAGGAGCGCAACATCTTTCGCTCGCTCACTGTGGAAGAGAACATGACCGCGGTGGCGCAGCCCGGTCCCTGGTCGGTCGAGAAGGTCTACGAGATGTTCCCGCGGCTGAAGGAGCGGCGGAGCAATTTCGGCAACCAGCTCTCCGGCGGCGAGCAGCAGATGCTGGCGATCGGCCGCGCGCTCACCCTCAATCCGAAAGTGCTGTTGCTGGACGAGCCGACAGAGGGCCTTGCCCCCATCATTGTCGAGGAGCTCTTGAAGGCGATTGGCAGCATCACGCGGGCAGGCGGCATCTGCTCGATCATCGTCGAACAGAATGCCCAAAAGATTCTGGGGCTGGCCGACCGCGTTGTGATATTGGAGCGCGGGACGATCGTCCACGATGCTCCGAGCGCCGCGCTGAAAACCGACCCCTCGGTCCTGGAACGCCATCTCGGCGTCGCCGGGGCGGCGGCTCACTAAACTAAAATGTCCAGGGAGTAAGACATGCAGCGAACCAAAGCCCCCTTCCGCGCCGACGAGGTCGGCAGCCTCCTGCGTCCGACCAAGATCAAGGAAGCCCGTAGCCGGCTCGAGAAGGGCGAGATCTCGGCCGACGATCTGCGCAAGATCGAGGACATGGAGATCGAGAAGGTCGTGCACAAGCAGGCCTCGATCGGGCTCAAGCTCGCGACCGACGGCGAGTTCCGCCGCTCATGGTGGCATTTCGACTTCCTGGCCAAGCTCACCGGCTGCGAGCTGTTTCATCCCGACACCGGCATCCAGTTCGCAGGCGTGCAGACCCGGCACGACGCGGTGCGGGTGATCGACAAGCTCGACTTTCCCGACGACCACCCGATGCTGGACCACTTCCGCTTCCTGAAGAAGGTCGCCGACCAGGCCCACGTCACCGCCAAGATGACGATACCTTCGCCGGCAGTGCTGCACTTCCGCGGCGGCCGCAAGTCGATTTCCAAGGACGTCTATCCCGATCTTGAGGCCTTCTACGAAGACCTCGGCAAGACCTACCGGAAAGCCGTCAAAGCGTTCTACGATGCCGGCTGCCGCTATCTCCAGTTCGACGACACCGTGTGGGCCTATCTCTGCTCGCAGGATGAACTGCAGAAGGCGCGCGAGCGCGGCGACAATCCGGACGGTCTCCAGCAGATCTATGCCCGCATCATCAACTACGCGCTGGCCGAGAAGCCCGCCGACATGGTCGTGACGACGCATGTCTGCCGTGGCAATTTCCGTTCGACCTGGATTTCTTCGGGCGGCTATGAGCCGGTTGCCGAGACCATGCTCGCCGGCACCAATTACGACGGCTATTTCCTCGAATATGACAGCGACCGCGCCGGCGGCTTCGAGCCGCTGCGCTTCCTGCCCAAGGGCAACAAGGTCGTCGTGGTCGGCGTCATCACCTCGAAGTTCGGAGAGCTCGAGAAGAAGGACGACATCAAGCGCCGTCTGGAAGAAGCCGCCAAGTTCGCCCCGCTGGAGCAACTCGCGCTGTCGCCGCAATGCGGCTTTGCCTCGACGGAAGAGGGCAACGTCCTCTCCGAGGAAGAGCAGTGGGCGAAGCTGAGCCTTGCGGTCGAGATCGCGAAGGAAGTGTGGGGCAACTGACGGGCAGCGCTCGCCTCGCTCCTGTCCCGGACGCGCTGCAACGCGCTTAGCGTTGCGGTGCAGAGCCGGGACCCAGAAAGCAACGAGCTGCCCCCGCGGGAAAATGGGCCCCGGTTCTGCAGCGCACCGCTGAACTGGACGATGCTACGCATCGCCAGGAAAGCGCTGCGCTGCGTCCGGGGCACGAGACCATCTCACTTCTCCGCCAGATAGACCTCGCCCAGCAGCGACGAGTTCGACCACGGCACCTGCTTGTTCTTGGTGCTCGAAACCACCTCTGCCCGCACCCGCGTCAGCATCTGCTGCACCTCCAACCCCGGGGTGCCGAGATGGCGAGACAACGCGGCGGAGAACGGCGAATTCGCGCCTTCGCCGTCGAGCGCGACCTGGCCCGGCGCGGTCGCGAATGCGATCAGCGTGCCGGCCCCTAACGTCGCGCCGCTGCCGAGGCTCGTCGGTGCAGCGAGACCCGAAGCGCCCTCGATGCCGCGACTGCTGCCGGCGGATGCGACCTGCTGCGCCATGGGATTGTTGCGGCAGGCATCGAAGATCAGGATGTTGGTGCGAACCTGGTCGTTGAGGCCGGCCATGATCGTGTCCATGTCGATCATCGCTTCTGTCATGCCCGTGCCCGGCTTGAGTTCGACGTCGACGGGAATGAGGTAGTTGCGGCCGTCGACCTGGACGCCATGGCCGGCATAATAGACCACCGCCACCTGCGCCCGGGCGGCCTCGCGCAGGAAGTCGCGCGTCATCTTCTGCATCGCGGCACGGTCGAGATCGACGCCCTCCGACACGGTGAAGCCGATGTCGCGCAGGCTCTTTGCGACCGCACGGGCATCGCTGGACGGGTTGGGTAGTGCCTTGACGTGTTGATAGGCGCCGTTGCCGATAATCAGCGCCATGCGCTTGCCGCGGCCGCTCGCGAGCGGAGATGGCGAGGGCGCCGGCGTCGCGGTCGCCTGCTGCTGTGACGGCGTGCTGGGCTGCTGCGCGATCGACATCGGCGCGTCGCGCGGGACCGGTGCGGGCGCTTCGGTGACGAGCGAGAGCCGCACCTTTGCGGTGGCCTGATTGGCCTTGCTGCCGGCGTCCGACGCCACGACCGCGAGCGCCGCCTTGTAGTCCTCGCGCGCGCTTGCGTAGTCACCCTTCGCTTCATAGGCCAGCGCGCGATGGGTGTAGCCGGAGATCAGCACGCTGTTCGGCGGCGTCATGATGTTGGCCGGCGGTTTGTCCCTGGCGAGCCGGATCGCCTCGCTGCCGTCGGCGATGGCGCGATCGAGATCGCCCTTGGCGCGCCAGATCGCGGTGCGGTTGAACAGCGGCTGCGGCAGCGAGGGGTCTAACCGGATCGCCTGGTTGATGTCGGCGAGAGCGTCGTCGAGATCGCCGAGCGCCTGTTTCGAGATGCCGCGGTTCTGGAACGAGAACGCCGATTTCGGATCGGCCTTGATCGACATGTCGTAATCGGCAATGGCCTTGGCATAGTCGTGCTTGCCGCGCCAGGCGTTGCCGCGATTGTGGAAGATGATGCCGCTGGGCGGTCCGAGTTTCAGCGCGTCGTCGAAATCGGCGATCGCGATGTCGTAGTCGCCCTTATCGTAATAGGCCGAGCCCCTGAGATTATAGGCCGCCTGGCTCGGCTGGAGCCGGATCGCTTCGGTGGCGTCGGTGATGACTTTTGCGTAGTCGCCCTTCTTGTTCCAGCCCACCGCGCGCCAGAAATGGATCGTCGCAAGCTGCTCGCCTCGAAACACCTTCAAGGCGATGATCTTGTTGCAGGCGTCGATCATCTTGTCCGCTGGCGTCGTGTCGGTGGTGCAGAGCGGCCCAAGCTGGCTGCGCGCCTGCGCGACAGCGGGCGCGGACCACAGGGTTACGGCGAGCAGGCTGAGCGCGACGAGCAGGCGGCGCATGGCGATGGCCCCATCGGAGAGAAGCGCCTGTTTGTTGCCCGGCGGGGTGCATGGGTTCACGCTAGCGGCGGCGCGAACGGTGGGGAGACGCCTTGATCCTCTATTCCCTTAGTGGGCAGATTTTGCTAGGAGGCGAAGCCCAACTTTTCTGCCCACCGCGTCCCACCCATGAAAAACGACGAAATCCTGAGCCAGATCACGGAGTTCTGCCGCAAGGCGGACATGGCGGAATCGACGTTCGGCCGGCGGGCGGTGAACGATGGGAAGCTGGTGCATCGCCTGCGCGAGGGCAAGCGCATCACCATCGATACGCTGGACCGGATCCAGGCCTATATGGCGGCATCGATGGCCGGCGGCGTGCCGCCGCCGCGCGGGCTTCAGGTGCCGCCCGAAAAGCGCGATCCACGCGGCAATTTCCGTTTCTTCGAGAATCGCCAGAAGTACCTGCTGTTCGTCCACACCTGCAGCGAGAAGCGGGTGGTCGCCGACAGGGTCGCACTGGAGCTTTCCTCCATCCATCCGCGCCCACCGGCCTTGCGCGTGTTCGACGCCGGCGTGGGCGACGGCACGGTGTTGGCGCGGGTGCTGCGCGCGACGCATCAGCGCTACCCGCACATGCCGTTCTACGTCGCCGGCAAGGAGCTCAGCCTGGAAGACCTGCGCCTGACGCTGGAGAAGGTGCCGGACCGCATTTTCGAGCATCCCGCGTCGGTTTTCGTCTTCACCAACATGTTCTACTCGGAGGCGCCCTGGCTGACGCCGGCATCGCCGGCGGCGGCGGCTGCGACC
Source organism: Bradyrhizobium sp. CCBAU 25360 (assembly GCF_028128695.1). Classification (NCBI taxonomy): domain Bacteria; kingdom Pseudomonadati; phylum Pseudomonadota; class Alphaproteobacteria; order Hyphomicrobiales; family Nitrobacteraceae; genus Bradyrhizobium; species Bradyrhizobium sp. CCBAU 25360. The sequence goes on along the minus strand of NZ_LBJA01000001.1, from coordinate 157,477 downwards.
GTCTGGCACGAGGTCCCGCTGCGGGGCGCCTCTTCAGGTGAGTTCGAGCAGCAGATCGCGGAGCTGAGACCGTTCCTGGAGCAGAACTGGCGCGCCGCGATCAGCCCACGCACGGCCATGCCGCTGTACGAACGGCCGGTCGTCCTGGTGCTGTATCGCGAGGACCACAGGTTCTTGCTGGATTCGACCATTCCGCGGCCGGGCCAGACCGAGGCCAATTTCGACCTCGTCATCGCATCCCAGCCCTACCGCGCCCTGTCCTCGGTCAATTTCCGGGCAAAGCGGATCATCGCGCCCCTGGCCCGGGCACTTCGGCCGGGAGGCCGGCTGATCGGAATCCACTCCCACGGCCAGGATCCGGGCATGGAAATGATCCAGGCGATCTGGCCAGGAGAAAATCCTTTCGCCGTGAGCCGTCATGAGCTATTGCGCGCCGTTAAGTATGAACTTGGCTCGTTGGGCCGCGACTTAAATTTTAATGCATATGCGGATAACCGCTCGATCTTCAGGTATGATATGGAAGCGCTGCCCAACGAGGTAACCGGCACCATCGGAACCTCGACAGCCTTTGCAGCGTGGAATGCGGCGGTGTATGTCGCTCAGATTGAGGACGACCGGTTGACAGAAATGACTCAAAACGGCCGCACTCTGGATGCCGCCAGGGACGTTCTGCGGAAGTACAATGGGCTCTGGTTTCTCGACGAATCCTACGTCATCTCGCGCCGGCGTGATTGACATCATCCACAGGTAAACATCGCAAACGCCCGCCGGTTTAGCGGCGGAACAAGGGGTTACTGATGCGCGCGTCCTATCTCTTCACCAGCGAGTCCGTGTCCGAGGGCCATCCGGACAAGGTGTGCGACCGGATCTCCGACGAGATCGTCGATCTGTTCTACCGCGAAGGGCCGAAGGCCGGCATCGACCCCTGGCAGATCCGCGCCGCCTGCGAGACCCTGGCGACCACCAACAAGGTGGTGATCGCCGGTGAGACCCGCGGTCCGAAGTCGGTGACCAACGAGCAGATCGAGGGCGTCGTCCGCGGTGCGATCAAGGACATCGGCTACGAGCAGGAAGGCTTCCACTGGAAGACCTGCGACATCGAGATCCTCCTGCATCCGCAGTCGGCCGACATCGCCCAGGGCGTTGATGCGCTGCAGCCGGGCGAGGTCAAGGAAGAGGGCGCGGGCGACCAGGGCATCATGTTCGGTTACGCCACCAACGAGACGCCAGATCTGATGCCGGCGCCGATCTTCTACGCCCACAAGATCCTTCGCCTGATCTCCGAAGCCCGTCACTCCGGCAAGGAGAAGGTGCTCGGTCCGGACTCCAAGAGCCAGGTCACCGTGCAGTACGAGAACGGCAAGCCGGTCGGCGTGCGCGAGATCGTGGTTTCGCATCAGCACCTGGTCGAGGACATCTCGTCCAAGCAGATTCGCGACATCGTCGAGCCCTATGTGCGCGAGGCGCTGCCGAAGGACTGGATCACGCCGAAGACGATCTGGCACATCAACCCGACCGGCAAGTTCTTCATCGGCGGTCCCGATGGTGACTCCGGCCTGACTGGCCGTAAGATCATCGTCGACACCTATGGTGGCGCGGCCCCGCATGGCGGCGGCGCGTTCTCCGGCAAGGATCCGACCAAGGTCGACCGCTCGGCGGCTTATGCTGCGCGCTACGTCGCCAAGAACATCGTTGCCGCCGGCCTTGCCGACCGCTGCACGCTCCAGCTCGCCTACGCCATCGGCGTGGCGCGGCCGCTGTCGATCTACATCGACACCCACGGCACCGGTAAGGTGCCGGAGGAGCAACTCGAGAAGGCGGCGGCGCAGGCGATGGATCTGACGCCCCGCGGCATCCGCAGCCATCTCGACCTCAACCGCCCGATCTACGCGCGCACCTCGGCCTACGGCCATTTCGGCCGCACGCCCGACAACGAGGGCGGCTTCTCCTGGGAGAAGACCGACCTCGTCGAGCAGCTCAAGCGCGCGCTCTGATTCATTTGCGTCATTCCGGAGCGCCGCAATAGCGGCGAACCCGGAATCTCGAACTGCCTGATTCCGGGTTCGCTCGTTTCGCGAGCGGGTCCGGAATGACGAGCCAAACAAACAGGAACCTCCAATGAACGCGAAGCCCGGCTTCACCGATTACATCGTCAAGGACATTTCGCTCGCCGATTTCGGCCGCAAGGAGCTCTCGCTCGCCGAGACCGAGATGCCCGGTCTGATGGCCACCCGCGAAGAGTACGGCCCGAAGCAGCCGCTGAAGGGCGCGCGCATCGCCGGCTCCTTGCACATGACGATCCAGACCGGCGTGCTGATCGAGACGCTGGCCGCCCTCGGCGCCGACATTCGCTGGGTCTCCTGCAATATCTATTCGACGCAGGACCACGCTGCGGCCGCGATCGCGGCCGCCGGCATTCCCGTCTTCGCCGTCAAGGGCGAGACGCTGACCGAGTACTGGGACTACACCGCAAAACTGTTCGACTGGCACGGCGGCGGTCACCCGAACATGATCCTCGACGACGGTGGTGACGCCACCATGTACGTCCATCTCGGTCTGCGCGCCGAGAACGGCGACGCTGCGTTCCTGGACAAGCCGGGTTCGGAAGAAGAGGAAGTCTTCTTCGCGCTGCTGAAGAAGCAGCTCAAGGAAAAGCCCAAGGGCTACTTCGCCGAGATCGCCAAGAGCATCAAGGGCGTGTCCGAAGAGACCACCACGGGCGTGCATCGTCTCTATGACATGCAGAAGGCCGGCACGCTGCTGTGGCCCGCCATCAACGTCAACGACAGCGTCACCAAGTCGAAGTTCGACAATCTCTATGGCTGCCGTGAATCGCTGGTCGACGGCATCCGCCGCGGCACCGACGTGATGATGTCGGGTAAGGTTGCGATGGTCGCCGGCTTCGGCGACGTCGGCAAGGGTTCGGCCGCCTCGCTGCGCCAGGCCGGCTGCCGCGTGATGGTGTCGGAAGTCGATCCGATCTGCGCGCTGCAGGCCGCGATGGAAGGCTACGAAGTCGTGACCATGGAAGACGCAGCTCCCCGCGCCGACATCTTTGTCACCGCGACCGGCAACAAGGACATCATCACCATCGAACACATGCGCGCGATGAAGGATCGCGCCATCGTCTGCAACATCGGTCACTTCGACAACGAGATCCAGATCGCGGGTCTGCGTAACCTGAAGTGGACCAACATCAAGCCGCAGGTCGACGAGATCGAATTTCCGGACAAGCACCGCATCATCATGCTGTCGGAAGGCCGCCTCGTGAACCTCGGCAACGCGATGGGCCATCCGTCCTTCGTGATGTCGGCCTCCTTCACCAACCAGACCCTGGCGCAGATCGAGCTGTTCGCCAATAACAAGGACGGCAAGTACAAGAAGGAAGTCTACGTGCTGCCGAAGTCGCTCGACGAGAAGGTCGCGCGCCTGCACCTCGCCAAGATCGGCGTCAAGCTCACCGAGCTGCGCAAGGACCAGGCCGACTATATCGGCGTGAAGCAGGAAGGCCCGTACAAGTCGGACCACTACCGCTACTGAGGCGCAGCGCGCGTCAAGAACGCACGAAGCCCCGGAGCAATCCGGGGCTTTTTTTCGGCCTCACGCTGTTGTCGGTCACGCGACCGGCGGACCTCCAGGCTTGCGCGCAAGGACCAGCATGGCCGAAGTCCTTGCGCCAAGCGTGCGACGAAGCAACTCAAAGCCTGTGATCGCCATCAACGGGAGGCGTGACTTCATCGGATTGAACCATTCCGCAAGCTTCGGCATCGGCAGGACCGTGTTGTAGCGCAAGCCATGGCGGAACGAGTGAAGCCAGAAGGAATGTCCGGTCTGGTAGAAAATGCCCGCTGGCTCCAGTCCGGCCTTCTCGACCGCCCGCCCGATGCTCTTGCTGTTAAAGAGGGTCCAATGCCGGGGAATATGAAGTCCGCCCCACCAGCCATTGGAGAAGAGCCGGCGATCGATCGAGTCGGTGTTCGGAGTCTCGAGCGCAAGGACTCCGCCAGGAGATAGCCACTCCGTTAACTTGCGCATCACGGCGATCGGATCTTCCACATGTTCGATCACGTGAAACATCGTGATGAGATCGATCGTGCCCGGTTCGATCTCGGTGCAGTCCTCGACGCGTCCCGCCCAAACCCTGAACCCGTCACTCTGAAGTTTGGGCAGCGCCGGCGAGGGCAAGTCCATGCCATAGATGCGGTCCCGCGACATCCCCCGTTCCGCGAACTGGTAGAGATAGCGGCCATCGCCGCAGCCGACGTCCAGATAGCTGGTCGGTTTTTTCTCCATCCGCTTGGTGATCCCGGCAAGCTTGATGCGATCGAGCATCGCCTTGCCTTTGAGAATGACGGCCGGCAGCTTTTCCGACATATCGTAGGCATAGTAGGTTGGCGGATAGATCGTGGACAGCTCACCGTTTGCCGGTCGCGGATCGATCCAGACCGCTTCACACTCGGTGCACTGGAAAAAGGTCCAAAGATTGCGGCACGTCTCGATTTCATAATCGAATCCGTGCGCATATTCGCGCCGATGATCGGACCCGCAAACGGGACAATGACTGACGCGCACCGTCTCGATCAGTGGTGCGTTCGTATCGTAGTTCGGCGGAAGACCAATGCCTCGCTCAAGCATGGGATTGCTCGGGCATGACAATTGCGGCGTTGCTCCGCCGCCAATTGGCATACGAGATCAGGTAGCCGACATACGATTTTCGCCACACAAGCCGCGTGTCGCCTTTCCTTGCGATCTCCGAGGTGCGTATCAGACGATCAGCCTCGGGCAGGTTGTAGTACGGGATGCTCGGCCAAAGATGGTGAGCCATATGATAGTTCATGTTGTGAGGGGCGAAGAACAGCTTCTCGAACCAATTGCTCTCGTAGGTGATCAATCGCATCGAGCTGTCTGCGTCTTCATCGGCGATCATCATCGAATGCTCGCAGAATACGCGCACGAGATCGGCGCGGTAGGCAAGGGCGTAGGTTGGCGCAAGCCAGAGGCACGGATAAGCCCAGGCTCCGATCGAATAGCTCAGGCCACCAATCAGAGCGAGTTGCCAGGCGGCCAGAAGAAGGATGTCTCGGAGCCGATAGGGCTCGGAGGGTTCGACGGGACTAGCGACGGAGTGGGGCGATCGCTTGAAAAACACATTCCTGACGGCCGTCACAAGCGGGCTGACGCCACTTAGGAATGCCATGAAGGGGATGACCACATCCTTGCCCTCGTGCACATATTTGAAACGATCGGGGTCGTCCGCGAGGCACGTTGAATGATGGTGCGTCATGTGGTTGCGACGATTGATCCGCGTGATTGCGCCGATCGAGGCGGTCATCGTCAGGTCATTCCAGAGATCATTGAGGGTAACCGATCGAAAGAGTCTGCGATGGAGCCCATCATGCATAATGATGTAGAGGCCATAGAAATTCACACCGACGACGAAGAAGGCGAGGACGGCTGTGGCAAAGTTCGGCCACAGCGCGACCATCGTCCAGGCCGCTACGATCAATGTCCAGTGGACCACCGTCGCCAAGACGGGAACCCACGGTCTTATCTCGTTGAGCCGTCTGAGGTCTGACGGCGTGATCAGATTAGCGCGAAACGGCGAATAGGCCTGGACCGACATTTCACGGTGCTCCCAGCGCAGGTCGTTCAAGCGGTCGAAGTACTACCCGCAATGGAAGGGAATATAAAGTAGTTCTACTAGCAAAAGGCCGACTCGATCGCCGGATTAGTCTGTCGTTTGCCGTGGATACACGTTCCAGCCGCTCCGCGGTTGGAGCCGGTTCCGAGCGAGCCAATGCCTTGGAGCCGTGCGCGGGGCGACGTCGTTGGCGCGCGCTGGGAATGCGCGTAGACCAACAAGAAGACCAAAAAGGTCGCGAAGACGCCGAAGTTCGATTTCTGGCGCTTTCAGGACGGGAAGGCGGTGAATTCCACGAGGATTTCGACACCACCTGGGTCTACAGTGTGACCATCTCCTGACGGTTGCAATTCGGCGCGGCGCTGCCCATGCTGTGCCCAGGGAGAGCGCCATGGCCGAAGCCGCAGAACATCTCGACGTCATCATCGTCGGTGCCGGCCTGTCAGGCATCGGCGCGGGCTATCATCTTCAGACCAAGTGTCCCACCAAGAGCTACCTCATCCTGGAGGGGCGCGACTGCATCGGCGGCACCTGGGATCTGTTCCGCTATCCCGGCATCCGCTCCGACAGCGACATGTTCACGCTCGGCTATTCGTTCAAGCCGTGGACCGATCCGAAGGCGATCGCGGATGGGCCGCAGATCCTGAACTATGTGCGCGAGACCGCGGCCGAGAACGGCATCGAGAAGCACATCCGCTTCCGCCATCGCGTCAAACGGGCTTCGTGGTCGACGCCGGACGCACGCTGGACCATTGAGGCCGAGCGCATCTCGGGCGACGGCGCGACCGAGCTGGTGTGCTTCACCTGCAATTTCTTATTTCTGTGCTCGGGCTATTACAAATACGAGGCGGGCTACACGCCGGAGTTCAAGGGCGCCGCTGATTTCGCCGGCCGGATCGTCCATCCGCAGAAATGGACCGAGGACATCGACTACGCGGGCAAGCGCGTCGTGGTGATCGGCTCGGGCGCGACCGCGGTGACGCTGGTGCCGGAGCTCGCCAAGAAGGCGGCGCAGGTCACCATGCTGCAGCGCTCGCCGACCTACGTGGTGTCGCGCCCTGCGCAGGATCCCGTCGCCAACAAGATCCGCCGTAATCTGCCGACGCGGCTTGCCTATCATGTCATCCGCTGGCGCAACGTGATGTGGGGGATGTTCTTCTTCCAGCTCAGCCGGCGGCGGCCTGCGAAGGTCAAGGAGCTCGTCCTCAAGGGCGTGCAGATGGCGCTTGGCCCGGACTACGACGTCGCCACCCATTTCACGCCGCGCTACAATCCCTGGGACCAGCGGCTCTGCCTGGTGCCTGACGGCGACCTGTTCAAGGCGATCCGCGAGCAGCGCGCCTCCGTCGTCACCAGCGAGATCGACACGTTCACGCGGGACGGGATTCGCCTGAAGGATGGCAGCGAGCTTGCCGCCGACATCATCGTGACGGCGACCGGGCTGGTGCTCCAGGTCGTCGGCGGTCTCGACGTCAGTGTCGACGGCCGTGCCGTGGATTTCGCCAATACGCTGACCTACAAGGGCATGATGTATGCCGACGTGCCCAACATGGCCTCGGCCTTCGGCTACACCAATGCGTCCTGGACGCTGAAATGCGATCTCACCTGCGAATATGTCTGCCGTCTCATCAATTACATGGACCGGCACAATTTCCGCCAGTGCATGCCGCATAACGACGATCCCGAAATCACCGCGCAGCCGTCGCTGGACTTCACCTCGGGATATGTGCAGCGCTCGGTCGCCAAGATGCCGAAGCAGGGCTCGAAGCAGCCGTGGCGGCTGTACCAGAACTACGCGCTCGACATCGTCTCCCTGCGCTTCGGCCGGATCGACGACGGCGTGATGCGATATTCCTGAACGCATCGCCGCCTGGAGTTATGCCTTGCGTGTGGCAAGTGCCAGTGCAAGGTCGATCGCGAGCGCCAGCCCCACCGCGCCGCCGCCGAGTGCGAACAGCACCAGATAATCGCCGCCGGTCTGCGCGTAGATCCAGGAGAAGCCGTAAGCGGCCGCGGCCTGGAACAGTGCAAAGCTGGTGGTGGCATGGCTCCAGGTCGCGCGCTGCTGCTCGGCAGAGTGCGGCACGAGTTCATGGATACGTCCGAGTACCAGTGGCACGATGCCGGGCGTGAAGCCGCCGACCACGAGGCTCGATACGATCAGGGAAAGAGGTGCGGTGCTGACGGTCGGCAGCAGCACCGCGGCCGCCTCGATCAGAAAGGCCGCGCGCAACGCCGGACCGAACCCGGCGCGGTCACCGAGATGGCCGGTGACGAGCGGGCCGACGATGGCGCCGAGACCGTACAGCACCCAATAGCGCGATCCCGCGGCAATGCCCTGGCCGAGGCCGCGCGCCACGAAATCGACGATGAAGACCATGTGCGGTACCAACGCCACCGCGTTGAGGCCGTACTGGATCAGCAGCGTGCCGGCGATGGCCGAGGTTTGACGGGGCTTGGTTTGAGAAAGCGGAGTGTCGCTCTTCGCTTCGGCGGGCCAGTTCCACCAGCTCGCGAGCGTGAGCAGGGCGGAGAGCACGCCGAGCCCATACCAGCTCTGCTGCAGGCCCTGTTGCAGCAGCAGCGGCACCAGCGTGCCCGATGCGGCGACGCCGAGGCCGACGCCGGCAAAGATCACGCCGCCGACGATGCCACGCCTTGCGGCTAAGGTGTGCGGCAGAATGACGGAGGCCGCCAGCACCATGATGATTCCGCCGGTGAGGCCGGAGAGGAAGCGCCAGGCGAAGAACCACGTGAACGACACCGGCGATGAGCTGGCGAAAAAGGAGAGGGTGGCAAGCAGCATCATCGCCCGCAACGCGCGAACCGCGCCGATGCGGCTGGCGACACTCCGTGCCGCGAGCGCGCCCGCGAGATAACCGGCGAGGTTCGCAGCGCCGAGATAGACGACATCCGATGCGCTGAACCATTTTGCCGCGATCAGGGCCGGGATCAGCGGCGTGTAGGAAAAGCGGGCGAGGCCGAGTCCGACCAGCGAAGCGGACAATCCCGCCGCCGCATATCGCCAGGTCCGCTGCGAAGAGTGCTGCTTTGACGAGGTCTCTCGTGAGGCCGATACTGGCCTCGGATGTGGCCGAGCCCCGGCGTGTGGTTTCAGATCTGCGTTGGTCATGTCACCCTCGTGCGCGCGCGATCGCGCGCGGATCATCCTGTCTGGGCGGCGCGGCGCCGCCGGAACTCCGGCACGGGCAGGCCGCCCCAGCCCCAATTGTCGGTGTCGACTTCCTCGATCACGACGAAGGTGGAATCGAACGGCTTGCCGAGCACGTCGAGCAGCAGCTGGCTCGACCCCTTGATCAGTGCGGCTTTCTCCTCCGCGGTGAGCGACGCCGCCCCTGGCGTCGTTCCTTCGCGGGTCACTTGAATGGTGACGATGGGCATTGTGGATCTCCTCCCACGCTCAGTGGCCGGCGCTCTGGCCGCCGTCGACATGCAGGATCTCGCCCGTGACGAAGGAGGCGCCCTCGAGGTAAAGGACGGCACCGACGATGTCGGACATCTCGCCCATGTGACCGACCGGGTGCAGCGCGCTGAGCTGGGCATGGGTCGCGGCCGGGTGCATCGGCGACTTGATGATCCCTGGCGAGACAGCGTTCACGCGAATGCCGCGCCTGGCATATTCGATCGCGAGCGACTTGGTCGCGGCGTTGAGGCCGCCCTTGCTCAGCGAGGCCAGCACCGAGGGGACGTTCGAATTGGCCTGATCGGTCAGCGTGGTCGTGATCTGGACGACGTGACCCGAACCCTGCTTCTCCATCTCGGCGATGGCGAGCTGCGTGATGTGGAAGAAGCCCGCGACGTTGGTGCCCATCACCGCCGCGTAATCCTCGGCCGTGTACTGCGTGAACGGCTTTGCGACGAAGATGCCGGCATTATTGACCAGCGTGTCGACGCGCCCGAAGCGGGCGACGGCCTGCGAAACCACACGCTCGGCGGTGCTCCGGTCGGCGATGTCGCCGGCCACGGCGAGGACGTCGTCGTCGCCTGACGGCTTGATGGAGCGTGCGGTTGCGACGACGCGGTAGTTGCGGTCCCGAAAACCCTGGACCAGGGCGGCGCCGATGCCCTGCGAAGCACCGGTGATGATGGCGACTTTCTGCTCGATACCCATAACGGGCTCCTGTTGTTGGCCTTGAGAACCTGCGCCAGCACTCGGCTGGCTTGGGTGGTGAGTTACGCCGGGGCAGCCCGGCTGCGAATACACGTCGTCCGGCAGACACTCTTTCGCGGCGCGAACGAATGCCGGGTCGGCGCCTGCCGACGGTTGTCGCCGCGGAGGGGAACGCCTAGCCTGCGGCCGGAATCTGAGGGGCGGCGGGGAAGGCATGGATCGTCTGGATGCGATGAAAGTGTTCGTCCTTGCGGTGGACGAAGGCAGCCTGGCTGCCGCCGGCCGCAAGCTCGGCCGCTCGCCGGCGGCGGTGAGCCGCGCCATCGCCTTTCTCGAGGAACGGGTCGGCGCCGAGCTGCTGCATCGGACGACGCGCTCGATCAAGCTCAGTGAGGAGGGCGAGCGCTATGTCGCGATCTGCCGCCGCGTGCTCACCGAGCTGGAGGAGGCCGACGACATCGCGGCCGGACCGCGGTCGGCGCCGCGCGGCCTGCTCACGATCACCGCTCCCGTGGTGTCGGGCGAGATGGTGCTGCGGCCGATCCTGGACGCGTTTCTCGATGCCTGTCCGACGGTGTCGGCCAAGCTGCTGCTGTTCGATCGCGCGGTCAATCTGATCGAGGAGGGCATCGACATCGCGCTTCGCATCGGCCCCCTCGCGGATTCGGCGATGGTGGCAATGCGGGTCGGCGAGATCAGCCGCGTGGTCGTGGCAGCCCCGCGCTATCTGAAGCAGCATCCCCGCATCACCGAGCCCGGCGATCTCGCCAAGTATCAGATCGTGGCGATGGCCCATCTGCCCAATTCCTGGACCTTCGCGTCGCAGGCCGGTGGGTCGGTGCCGCGTACGGTCCAGTTCACGCCGCGTTTCATCGTCAACAGCACTTACGCGGCCGTAGCCTCCGCCGTTGCCGGCCGCGGCGTCGCGCGGATGTATTCGTACCAGGTGGCCGAGCAGGTTGCGCGCGGCGAGCTCGAGATCGTGCTGGCCGCCGAGAAGGATCCGGAGATGCCTGCGCACCTGATCTGCCCGCAGGGCCGGCTCTCGGTGCCGAAGGTGCGGGCCTTCACCGACTTTGCCGTGCCGCGGCTGAAAAAGCACTTTGCGCAGCTCAAGAAGAGCGTCGATGCACCCTGAGCATCGCTGCCGCCAATGCGTTGTTTTGCGTATTCGGTCGTCGGCGTGAATCGGCCACTCTGTCCAAACGGTTAACGCCGGATTAACCGCGGACTCCTAGCCTGTCTCGGCCGGGGTTACTCGCAAGGCCGAGGTGAGCCTAATGGAAGCCCAGAAGATCGCGGTCGACGCCGTCGTCGCGCTGACCAATTGCGACCGCAACGCTGTCGTAGCCTTCATCCGCCAGCTCTATCTCGCCGGGGTGACCGACCCCAAACGCCTGACCTTCAAGGGTCTGCAGGCGCTGACGCGGGCGTAGCCGGCTGGTTTCGGCGTAGCGGCGCTGATCCTCGGCCTCATCGTGTTTTCGGTACTACGTCAAGTGTGGCACGATGCGTTGGCGGATTACGCTACGCTAATCCGCCCTACGACTTCTGCGGTAATCCCGAGCGCGTCTAGTGATGGTGTTTGCGCCCTGCGGAGCTATCAGGATGCTGATAGCCTCGCAGCTCGGCGTATCTTTGCATTTGGCTCTGATTGAGCAAGGCCGCGGTCGACAGGTGATATTTGAGGTGGCTCTCGCGGAGCCGGCCCTGCGTTTCCGAAATGGCGACGATGGTCGCCTTAAGCGACTCCGGCGTCACGGCACGGGCAGAGAACAGGTTGTCCAATTCCCTCTCTTGCTCCACGAGCTTGTTGCCCAGCGGGACCGTCTCTTGCTTCATCGAATCGAAGAGGTGCTGAATTTCGGCGCGCTGATCGCCGGTCAGCTCGAGCCGATCCCCGAGCTCGAGAACGTGACTGGGGCCGGGATATCCATTCAGTTCAGCGGCAAGCGCCAGACCCATACCGCGTCCGCTCTGGAGATCGTCGACCTGCTGGTGCGACAGCGCCTTGATGGGACGCTGCTCGAGGCCGGCATAGGGCTTGCTGGACTGCGCGCTGGCAGCGTTGCAGGTGACGACAAGCGTGGCCGCAAGCAGGAGAAGGCGTCTCATGAGTCTGGCTCCATGAAATCAGGCCGGCCGGTCGATCTCCGCCGGGGTGCTCTCGAAGTCCATATCTTGCTGGAAGGTCTGTCCCATGGCAACAAAGCTTGCCGTGATCGAGGTAGCCGAAGATGGAGCAGGTGATGGCCCTCTTGCCGACCGCCGACAGCGCGACGAAGCAGTTCTTCCTGGCGTGGCTGGACACCTTCGCGGGCTACGTCCGCGAGGTCGACTACGCCGCGGCGCGGCCGCTCTTCCATCCAGATGTGCTTGCCTTCGGCACGCATAACGACGTCATCCCCGGCCTCGATCAGTGGGTCACGACGCAATGGGACAACGTCTGGCCGAAGACGACCGACTTTCGTTTCGTGCTCGATCAGACCTCGGTCCTGGCATCCCGCGACGGCACGATGGCGACGGTGATCGCGCCGTGGACGAGCACGGGATATCATCCCGACGGCAGCGCGTTTGCGCGCCCCGGCCGGGCGACGATGGTGTTCACGTGGAACGGTGACGGGTGGCTGTGCGTGCATTCGCACATGTCGCTCAATCGCGGTGTCCCGCAGGTGAGCCACGCCAATCGGCCGGTGAAGGCCTGGTAGAAAACGCGAAAGGCCCCGGATGCGACCGGGGCCTTGATTTTGGATACCTAGGGCGCATTAGCGAAGCGTAATCCGCCGTTCAGCAATAACAGCAATCAACTGGTGATGGCCGCGCGAAGGTGACGGATTACGCTTTCGCTAATCCGTCCTACGCATCGGGCCTATTCCGGCTGGCCGATGCTCACCTTCAGCGTGCCGACGCCGTCGACGCCGCATTCGAGCTTGTCGCCGGGCTGGAGCTGCGACACGCCGGCGGGGGTGCCCGTCATGATGATGTCGCCGGCGGCGAGCTTCACCTGCTGCGAGAGCTGCCAGATGATCTCGGGCACGTTCCAGATCAGCTCGGTCAGGTCGCCCTTCTGAGCCTCCTTGCCGTTGACCGTCAGCCAGATCTTGCCCTTGGCGGGATGGCCGATCTTGGAGGCCGGCTGAATGGCGGAGCACGGCGCGGAGCCGTCGAACGACTTGCCGATCTCCCAGGGGCGCTCCTTCTTGCGCGAGGCGATCTGGAGGTCGCGGCGGGTGAGATCGATGCCGACGGCGTAACCATAGACGTGATCCAGCGCCTTGTCGGCGGGAATGTTCAGGCCGCCGCTCTTCATCGCGACGATCAGCTCGACCTCGTGATGCAAATCCTTGGTCAGCGGCGGATAAGGAATGGTGGCGCCGTCGGGCACCAGCATGTCGGCGTGCTTGGCGAAGAAGAACGGCGGGGCGCGCTCGTCATTGCCCATCTCGCGGATGTGCTCGAGATAGTTGCGGCCGACGCACCAGATGCGGCGCACCGGATAACGGCCGCTTTCGCCGACGACGGGAAGCGAAGCCTGGGGCGGAAGCGGGATGACGTAGGAGGCGGCGTTCATGCGGGTCTCGCTGCTCTTGAGGTAAAGTGGAACTCTATGCGGTTGCGCTGATCGGCGCCAGAGCGCCGGCATCGTAGTGTTGCAGGCGGAAGAACGAGGCATAGCGGCCGCCGCGGCGGAGCAACTCGTCATGCCGCCCCTGCTCGACGATCTCGCCGCCCTCGATCACCAGGATCGCGTCGGCATGCATGATGGTGTGCAGGCGATGCGCGATCACGATGGTGGTGCGGTTCTGGCAGAGATGCTCGATCGCCTCCTGCACCTGCCGCTCGGATTCGGAATCGAGCGCGGCGGTGGCTTCGTCCAGCAGGATGATCGATGCGTTCTTGATCAGCGCGCGCGCCACGGCGATGCGCTGACGCTGGCCGCCCGAAAGCTGCGTGCCGTGCTCGCCGACCGGTGTGTCGTAGCCAAGCGGGAAGCCCATGATGAAATCATGCGCGCAAGCCGCTTTCGCTGCCTCGGTGATCTCGTCCTCGCTCGCGCCGGGCCGGCCGAAAGCGATGTTGTTGCGGATGGTGTCGCGGAACAGATAGACGTCCTGCCCGACATAGGCAGTCTGCGCCCGCAGCGATTTGCGAGAGATTGCGCCGATCGACTGGCCGTCGATCACGATGTCGCCTTGTGTCACCTCATAGAAGCGCAGCAGCAGCGCCAGCACGGTCGACTTGCCGCCGCCGGAGGGCCCGACCAGCGCCGTGACCTTGCCGGGCTCGGCCACGAAGCTCATGCGGTTGAGCACGGTCTCATTGGCGCGATAGGAGAAGCTGACATCGCGCAGCTCGATCCGGGCGTCGGAGAGCTTCAGCGCCGGCTTGTCGTCGTCGGAGTGCTCGCTCGCCGGGCTGTCGACCACTTCGAGCAGCATGCGCGCGCCGACGAGCTGGCTGTTCAAGTCGATGTTGAGCCGCGCCAGCCGCTTGGCCGGTTCGGTCGCCATCAGGAACGCAGTCATGAAGGAGAAGAACGCGCCGGGCGTGGCGTTGAGCGCGACCACGCTGTAGCCGCCATAGAGCAGGCAGCCGGCGACCGCGAAGCCGCCGAGCATTTCCATCAGCGGGTTGGAGCGGTTGGCGACGCGCGCCATCTTGTTGGCGTTGCGCTCGACGATGGCGATGTTCTGGTCGATGCGGCTCTGCATCGTGTCTTCGAGCGTGAACGCCTTCACCGTGCGGATGCCTTGCAGCGATTCCTGCATGGTCTCCATGATGTCGGCGGTGCCGGTGAACTGGTTGTAGGCGAGGCCCTTGATACGCTTGACCAGCTTGCGCAGCACCAGCATCGCGGGCGGCACCACGACGAGGCCGATGAACGACATCACGGGGTCCTGCCACACCATCACGCCGATCATGGCGAGCAGCATCAACAGGTCGCGCCCGACGGCGTTGACCAGCATGTTGAGCACGTCGGTGATCGACTTGGCGCCGGCCGTCAGCCGCGCCAGGAATTCTGACGAATGCCGCTCGGAGAAGAAGCCGACGCTTTCGCGCATCAGTTTTGCGAACAGCTGGCGCTGGTTGGTGGCGAGGATGGCGTTACTGATCTTGGTCAGGATCACCATGTGGCCGTAGGTCGCCACGCCCTTGATGAACAGCAGGATCACCGTGATCCCGGAAAACATCGCGATGCCCGGGATGTTCTTGTCGACATAGGCCTGGTTGATGACCTGGCCGAGAACATAGGTCGCGCCTGCCGTCGCGCCTGCGGCAACCGCCATCAGCGCGAAGGCGACGAGGTAGCGCCGCCAATAGACGACGCCCTGTTCCGTGACCAGGCGGCGAATCAGGACCGCTGCCGCATAGGGATCGTCGGTGATTTTCTTTGGAAACTGGGCCATCCGGTGTCCATTGACGGCGCAGGACAACGCCTGCCCGCACGTCAGGGATCGAGGGGCCTCTGTGCCCGCTCAAGCGGGGTTTTTCAAGCCCAATTAAGGGCTTGCGCTCAGATGGAATCTAGGCCGAGGCGGCGTGGCGAAGCTCGCCATGGCGCTCGTGGAACAGCTTGTCCTCCCACGCCAAAGCGTGGGCCGCGATGGTCTCGAGGTCGTCGTATTGCGGCTTCCAGTCGAGCAGGCCGCGGATCCGGCTGGTGTCGGCGACCATGGTCATGATGTCGCCCGGCCGGCGCGGGGCGTACTGCACGGCGAAGCTGCGGCCCGAGACCCGGCGCACCGCGTCGATCGTCTCCAGCACCGAATAGCCGCGGCCATAGCCGCAATTGAGCGTCGTCGAGGCGCCGCCATTGCGCAGGTACGCGAGCGCCGAGCGATGCGCCTGCGAGAGGTCCGTGACGTGGATGAAGTCGCGAATGCAGCTGCCGTCGGGGGTCGGATAGTCGGTGCCGAACACGTCGATCTTGGCGCGCTGGCCGGTCGCGGCCTCGACCGCGATCTTGAGCAGATGCGTGGCGCCGACGGTGGCAAGCCCGATGCGCGCCTGCGGATCGGCGCCGGCGACGTTGAAATAGCGCAGGGTGACGTACTGCATGCCGTAGGCGGCGGCGACGTCGTGCAGCATGATCTCGGTCATCAGCTTGGACGAGCCATAGGGCGATAGCGGCCGCGTCGGTGCATGCTCGGGCACCGGCACCTGGTCCGGATTGCCGTAGACGGCGGCGGTCGAGGAAAAGATGAAGCGGCCGATGCCGCGCTTGACGGCGACATTGAGCAGGTTGCGCGCGGTCGTGAAATTGTTGCGGTAGTAGCCGAGCGGATCGCGCATCGAATCCGGCACGACGACGGAGCCCGCGAAATGGATGATGCTCTCGATGTTGTGCTGCGCGATCACGCCTTCGAGCAGGTTCTCGTCGCCGGCATCGCCGATGAACAGCGGCACGCCCTCAGGCAGATAGGCGGAGAAACCGGTCGAGAGATCGTCGATCACGACGACGTCCTCGCCGGCTTCCGCCAGCGCGAGGACCGTGTGACTTCCGATATAGCCGGCGCCGCCGGTGACTAGCACAGTCATGATCTCACCCGTCTTCGATCAACGCGCCAAGTTAACGTTTGCGCGGTGAAGAGGGGGTTTCGGCGCGGCTGAACTGGTCACTATGCTTAATGTTGCGTATAGGGACTTTGCGAAACGGAGCATGACGTGGTCAATTCCCCCGGCGATCTCGAAGTGATCGTGCCAAATCTGCACAGGCGCTATTCCGGGGTCACTGCGACCAACCGGATGGTGGCGCCGCGGCTGGCGAAACTGTACCGCTCCGCCTGGTTCGGCTCGCACGCGCCGGCTGGGATTGCGCGGCTGAGCGTTGCCGATTTTCTGAAGCTATGGCGCCGCAAGGCACCGCTGATCTGGCACGCGCGGCGCAACAACGAGATGATCGCGGGCGTCGCGCTACGCGCGTTCGGCTGGCCGTTGAAACTCGTGTTCACCTCGGCGGCGCAGCGGCACCATAGTTGGATCACGCGCTGGCTGATCCGGCGCATGGACGCGATCATCGCGACGTCAGATCTCTCGGCCTCGTTCCTGAAAGTGCAGGCGACCGTGATCCCGCACGGCGTCGACACCGACATCTATGCGCCGCCGCAGGACCGAGCTGCGGCGTTCGCGGAGGCCGCGCTGCCCGGCCGTTACGCCATCGGCTGCTTCGGCCGTGTGCGCGCGCAGAAGGGCACCGATTTGTTCGTCGACGCGATGTGCCGCCTGTTGCCGCGCTATCCCGATTTCACCGCCGTGATTGTCGGACAGGTCACGGCCGAGCAGACGCCCTTTGCGAACGAGCTGAAAAAGCAGATCGAAGCGGCCGGCCTGCAATCGCGCATCGTCATCACCGGCGAGCTGCCGATCGAAGCGGTGCAGCGCTGGTATCAGCGGCTGACGATCTACGCCTTCACCTCGCGCAATGAGGGTTTTGGGCTGACGCTGATCGAGGCGATGGCGGCCGGCAGCGCGCTCGTCGCGGCACGCGCCGGCGCGGCCGAGCTGGTGGTCGAGGACGGCGTGAGCGGCGTGCTGGTCCCGACCGGCGATGCCGATGCGTTGGCTGCGGCACTGGAGCCGCTGATGCGCGATGTCGATGTCGCGACGGCGATGGGTGAGAGGGGCCGAACGCGGGTGCTCGCAAAGTTCAGCCTCGATGCGGAAGCGGCGCGGATCGGCGAGGTCTATCGGCCACTGCTTTGAGCGGCCGGTGTCGCGCCGGCAAACAAAAACCGCGAAAACAACCCCATGCACAGTAGCCGCGGCCAGCAAAATCAACGGCTTGGCGGCTGACGCGATACGTTGCGGATTTCACGAAGCGCGTTTGACGCGTCGGGCAAAACACCGGCGCTTATCATCGGCGGCGCAGGCGTTGCCGACGCTCACGTCTCCGTCCGCGCCCCGGCCTCACCCAGCACCCGCTGCGCGATCGCCACCACCTCGCGCGCTGCGATATCGCGCATGCAACGGTGGTCGTTCATTTTGCAGACCGTGCTCTGGCAGGGCTGGCAGGACAGATCTTCCTTGTCCTGCACCACGGTCGCCGCAAGGCCGTTGAGGGGGGCCCAGAGATAGGGGCTGGTCGGGCCGAAGATGCCCATGGTGGGCGTGCCCAGCGCGGCTGCGATGTGCATCAGGCCGGAATCGTTGGAGATGGCGACGCCGGCCGCGGCCATGGCCAGCACGCCGTTGCGCAGATCGTTGCCGGTGAGGTCCCTGACCCCCGGGCCGCCGGCCGCGACGATCTCCTGAGCCAGCCCCTTTTCCGCGGGGCCGCCGACCACCCAGACCTCGAGGCCGCGCTCGACCAGCAGCCGGGCGGCCTCCGGATAGTAGGTCCAGCGCTTTGAGACGCCGACCGAGCCAGGGGCGAGCGCCACTGCGGCGCCCGCGCTGAGGCCGTTGGCCTGCCGCCAGCGGACGATGTCCTCAGCCGGGACCCGCAATTGCGGCACCGGCCATTCTGCCGGCAGCGGGGCTCCGTCGGGCTGGGCCAGGGCGGCATTCTTGTCGATGAAGCGCGGCAGCTTCTTCTCGCCCCAGCGCCAGCGGTTGAGCAGGCCGAACCGGAACTCGCCGACGAAGCCGACCCGTTCAGGAATACCGGCCAGGGCGGGCGCGATGGCCGCCTTCCAGGTCCGGGGCAGCACCAGGGCCGTGCCGTAGTTCCGCTCGCGCAGGAGCTTCCCCAGGGCGAACTGGCGGGCGACGGCGAGGCGGCTGCGCGGCAGGTCCCAGACGATCCCCTGGCGCACGCCGGGCATGTAATCGACCAGCGGGGCGCACAGGGATGTGGTGAGGAGATCGACCGGCCGGTTGGGCCAGCGCTCCTTCAGAACCCGGACGACGGTGTGATTCCGAACGAAATCGCCGATCCACATGTAGGGAATGATCAGAATCGGGCGGGTGTCGCTCCGATCTGCATCTCCGCTAAGTGTCGAATCTTGGTTCATTCGTTAATGGGGCCGAGGCGATCTGAATGTGGCGGTTCGGTAGCCGCTCCAGGCCGGCAGGTAAAGCCGGCAGACCGCTCAATCCCAAAACCGCTTACACTTTGGCGGCTCATGCGCTACGGCAGGACCGGGCCGCAAAGATCGGGCAGGGATTTCGGAAATGTTGCTGGTGACCGGCGGGGCCGGTTTTATCGGGTCGAATGTCGTGGCCGCGCTCAATGACGCGGGCCGCAGCGACGTCGTGGTCTGCGATTTCCTGGGTAACGAGGGCAAGTGGCGGAACCTCGCCAAGCGCCAGCTTGTGGATATCGTCCCGCCGGCCGAACTGATGGACTGGCTGAAGGGTCGCAAGCTCGATGCCGTGATCCATCTCGGGGCGATTTCCGCGACCACTGCGACCGACGGCGACCTCGTGTTCGAGACCAATTTCCGCCTGTCGACGCGCCTGCTCGACTGGTGCACGGCGGGCGCGGTGCCGTTCATCTACGCCTCCTCGGCGGCGACCTATGGCGACGGTGAGACGGGATTTGACGACGACGCCTCGCTGCCGGCACTGAAGAAACTGCGGCCGATGAATCTCTACGGCTGGAGCAAGCACATGTTCGATCTCGCGGTCGCCGGGCGGGTCGCGAACGGCGATCCGCTCCCGCCGCAATGGGCGGGCCTGAAATTCTTCAACGTGTTCGGCCCTAACGAATATCACAAGGGCTCGATGATGAGCGTGCTGGCGCGCCGTTTCGACGACGTCAAGGCCGGCCGCGTGGTGCAGCTGTTCAAGTCGCATCGCGAGGGCATCGCCGACGGCGATCAGCGCCGCGATTTCATCTATGTCGACGACGTCGTGCGCGTCGTGATGTGGCTGCTGGCGACGCCGTCGGTGTCCGGCCTCTTCAACGTCGGAACCGGCAAGGCGCGCAGCTTCAGGGATCTGATGTTGGCGGCCTATGCGGCGCTCGGCACCAGGCCCAACATCGAATATATCGACATGCCCGAGCAGATCCGCGGGGCTTACCAGTATTTCACCCAGAGCGAGGTCGATCGCCTGCACCGCGCCGGCTATAACGGCGGCTTCACGACGCTCGAGGATGCGGTGAAGGCCTATGTCGGGGATTACCTCGACCGGCCCGACCGCTTCCGCTGAGGCCATTTGAGCATGCCGACGCCCATTCTCGATTTCGACGCCCTCGCGAAGGCCATCTCAGGCCGCACGGTGCTGTGCATCGGCGATATCATGTTGGACGAGTTCGTCTATGGTGAGGTGTCGCGGATCTCGCCGGAAGCGCCGGCGCCTGTCATCGCGGCCCAGCGCAGCGAGATCCATATCGGCGGCGCCGGCAATGTCGCGCGCAATGTCGCCTCGCTGGGCGCGCGCTGCATCTTCGTCGGCCTCGTCGGCGAGGACGATGCCGGTGCACGGCTCAAGGCGGCGCTGGACGAGCACGCCGGCATCGAAAGCGTGCTGGTGTGCGATCCCTCGCGCCCGACCACGCGAAAAGTCCGCTTCGTCTCCGAGCATTTTTCCACGCACATGCTGCGCGCGGACTGGGAGCAGGCGGCGCCTGCTTCCGATGACATCGAGACGAAGCTGATCGAGGCGATCCTGCCGCAGATCGCGCGCGCCGACATCGTGCTGCTCTCGGACTACGCCAAGGGCGTGCTGACGGCGCGCGTCATCCGCCACACCATCGACGCCGCGCGAAAGCTCGGCAAGCCCGTGATCGTCGATCCCAAGAGCCTGAACTGGGCGATCTATCGCGGCGCCACGCTGCTGACGCCCAATCGCAAGGAGTTCTCTGAAGCGACCCGAAGCCGCGCCGAGACGGTGCAGAGCATCGTCGAGGCCAGCGAGGACGTGATGCGGCTCGCCGATTGCGAGGCGATCCTGGTCACCCAGGGCGAGCACGGCATGACGCTGGTGCCGCGCAATGGCGCGGCGGTTCACGTTCCGGCTTTTCCGGTGAAGGTGCGCGACGTCTCGGGCGCCGGTGACACCGTCGCCGCCGCGCTCGCGGTGTCGCTTGCTACAGGCGCGGACTGGGACACGGCGCTGCGCATGGCCAATGCCGCTGCCGCCGTCGCCGTCGGCAAGCAAGGCACCGCCAGTGTGAGCGCGGCCGAGCTGCGCCGAAAGATCCTGCCGCATGCCACTCTGGCGGCCGAGGAGAAGATCGTGCTCGAGCCGGCCGCACTCGATGCGCAGCTCGCCGAATGGAGAACGCAAGGCCAGCGCGTCGGCTTCACCAATGGCTGCTTCGACATCCTGCATCCCGGCCACGTCAAGGTGCTGACCGCGGCGCGCGCCGCCTGCGACCGCCTGATCGTGGGGCTCAACAGCGACGCCTCGGTGCGGCGGCTCAAGGGCGCCGAGCGGCCGGTCCAGGACGAGCGCGCGCGTGCCGAGGTGCTCGCGGCGCTCGAAGCCGTCGATCTCGTCGTCATCTTCGATGAGGACACGCCGATCGACCTGATCACCCGGATCAAGCCCGGCGTGCTGGTGAAGGGCGGCGACTACACCCGCGAGCAGGTAATCGGCCACGAGGTCGTCGAGGAAGCGGGCGGCACCGTCGTGCTGGTCGACATCCTCCAGGGCTTCAGCACGACGGCGCTGGTCCATCGCGCCCGGGGAGGGGGCAAGTGACGGCACTGGCACGCGAGACGACCGGCGGGATGTTGCTTCGCCGCCTGCGCAGCCCGGCGGCCTGGCGCGAGACCGTCGATATATTTGCGGTCCTGACCGCGGCCTCGCTGCCGTGGTCGACCTCGCTGGCGGGGATCTTCAACGCGCTGATGCTGCTCTGCATGGTGCCGTTTCTCGACGTCCGCGCGTTCCTGCAATCCTTGAAGCGTCCGATCTGCGCGGCCCCGATCGCGCTGGTCCTGCTCGCGCTGGTGGGGACACTGTGGTCGGACGCGAGCTGGGGCGCCCGCTTCTATGCGGTCAATCCGACCATCAAGCTGCTGGTGCTGCCGGTCCTGCTCTATCATTTCGAGCGCTCGCCGCGCGGCCGCTGGATCTTCATCGCCTTCCTGGTGTCCTGCGCCCTATTGTCGGTGATGTCCTGGCTGGTCGCCTTCTACCCGAACCTCGCGCTCAAGACCGATCCGGCCGAGCGCGGCATCTTCGTCAAGAATTACATCGACCAGAGCCAGGAATTCGCGCTTTGCGCGGTCGCGCTCGCCTATCCGATCGTGATGCTGCTGCGTGAGAAGCGATACTGGTTCGCCGGGCTGCTGACGGCGCTGGCACTGAGCTTCTTCGTCAACATGACCTTCGTCGTGGTGTCGCGCACCGCGCTCGTCACCGTTCCAATCATGTTCGGCGTGTTCGCGCTGCTTCACCTCAAATGGCGCAGCATCGCGCTCATCTCCGCCACGTTGCTCGTCGCCGCTATTCTCGCCTGGCAGGCCTCGCCATATTTGCGCCATACCGCCGAGAGGTTTTCCGACGACTACACGCGTTACATGGAAAAGGGCGAGCCGACCTCGGCGGGTCTGCGGCTCGAATTCTGGCGGAAGTCGCTCGGCTTCTTCGCCGAGGCGCCGATCAAGGGGCACGGCACCGGCTCGACGCGCGGATTGTTCGAACGCGTCGCGACGCCCGCCGGTCAGTACCAGGCGTCCGCCGAGGTGATCGGCAACCCGCATAACCAGACGCTGAACGTTGCCGTGCAATGGGGCGTGATCGGCATCGCCGTTCTCTATGCGATCTGGATATTGCATCTGCGCTTGTTTCGCGGCGACGGCCTTGCCAACTGGATCGGGCTCCTGGTGGTGGTGCAGAACGTCTTCACCTCGCTGTTCAACTCCCATCTGTTCGACTTCCACGAGGGCTGGATGTACGTCATCGGCGTCGGCGTTGCCGGCGGCATGGTGATCCGGGGGCAACAGGCCGAGGCGAAGACGGGGGAAGCCGGTTCCTGAAAGCCCGCGCGGCTGGCAAGTCTGGTCCAGATGGGCTATCAGCGCGGTCAGGTTGCATCTAACTGGGTTTTCATCGGTCGGCGGATGACGCGTCTTTCGCATCTCACCTTGCGCAATTTCCTGATCGCGCTCCACGACCTGCTGGCGACCGCGGCGGCGCTTTTTGCCGCCTTCTATCTGCGATTCGAGGGTGGCGACGGCTTCTTCGACCGCCTGCCGCTGCTGTTCCAGATCCTGCCCTACTTCCTCGCCTTCAGCGTGGTCGTGTTCTTCATCTTCAACCTGACTACGACGAAATGGCGCTTCATCTCACTGCCTGACGCGTTGAACATCATCCGCGTCGCGACCGTGCTGACGGTCGCCCTGCTCGTGCTCGACTACATCTTCGTCGCCCCCAACGTCCGCGGCGCCTTCTTCCTCGGCAAGGTGACGATCGTCCTCTACTGGTTCCTCGAGATCTCCTTCCTCAGCGCGCTGCGCATGACCTACCGCTACTTCCGCTATACGCGGGTACGGCGTCATGCCAGGGGCGAGGAGGCTGCGCCGACGCTGCTGATCGGCCGCGCCGCGGATGCCGAGGTGCTCCTGCGCGGCATCGAGAGCGGGGCGATCAAGCGCATCTGGCCGGTCGGCGTGCTGTCGCCGTCGAGCTCGGATCGGGGCCAGTTCATCCGCAACGTGCCGGTGCTGGGCGGCATCGACGACGTCGAGGACGTCGTCGCCGATTTCGCCAAGCGCAACAAGCCGATCGCGCGCCTCGTCATGACGCCCTCGGCATTCGAGCCGGAAGCGCGTCCGGAATCGATCCTGATGCGGGCGCGCAAGCTGGGTGTGATCGTCAACCGGATGCCTTCGCTCGAGAGCGGCGATACGCCGCGGCTCACGGCCGTCGCGGTCGAGGACCTTCTGCTGCGGCCGAGCGAGACGATCGACTATGCGCGCCTGGAGGCGCTGATCAACGGCAAGGCGGTGATCGTCACCGGCGGCGGCGGCTCGATCGGGTCGGAGATCTGCGAGCGTGTCGTGGCCTTCGGCGCCGCGCGGCTCCTGATCGTGGAAAACTCCGAACCCGCGCTTTATGCCATCACGGAAGCGCTCGCCGCGCGAGGCGCGGCCGCCGAGATCGAAGGGCGGATCGCCGACATCCGCGACCGCGAGCGCATCGTGCGCTTGATGGCGGGGTTCAAGCCGGACATCGTGTTCCACGCCGCCGCGCTCAAGCACGTGCCCATCCTCGAACGCGACTGGAGCGAGGGCGTCAAGACCAACATCTTCGGCTCGATCAACGTTGCGGATGCCGCCGTTGCCGCCGGCGCCGAAGCCATGGTGATGATCTCGACCGACAAGGCGATCGAGCCGGTGTCGATGCTCGGCCTGACCAAGCGCTTTGCGGAGATGTACTGCCAGGCGCTGGATCACGACCTCGCAGCCGGGGCGCACGGCGCCAAGCCGCCGATGCGGCTGATCTCGGTCCGGTTCGGCAACGTGCTGGCTTCGAACGGCTCGGTGGTTCCGAAATTCAAGGCCCAGATCGAGGCCGGCGGCCCGGTGACGGTGACGCATCCCGACATGGTCCGCTACTTCATGACCATCCGCGAGGCCTGCGATCTCGTCATCACCGCGGCCACGCATGCGCTCGGAACGCACCGTCCCGACGTCTCGGTCTACGTGCTCAACATGGGCCAGCCGGTGAAGATCGTCGATCTCGCCGAGCGCATGATCCGCCTTTCCGGGCTGCAGCCGGGCTACGATATCGAGATCGTGTTCACGGGTATGCGGCCGGGCGAGCGTCTGCACGAGATCCTGTTCGCCACCGAGGAGCCGACCCGCGAGATCGGCGTTGCCGGCATCATGGCCGCGCAGCCGAACGAGCCGCCGATGCAGACGTTGCGCAAATGGATTGCGGCGCTGGAGCAGGCGATCGCGCGCGACGATCGCGCCACCATCAGGACCATCCTGAAGGATGCGGTGCCCGAATTCGGGTCGACCGCGGCCTGACCATGCAGCCTCGGGGCAAGATCGTCGTCGCGAGCCAGCATTATCCGCCGGATACGAGCACGACGGCGGCGATCATGGCCGAGATCGCATGCCGTCTCGCCGCCGAGCACGAGGTGGTCGTGCTCTCGGGCTGGCCGGGCGCGTTGCCGGACTTGCAGACCGGTCCGGGCGAGCCGCGCGTCATCGCAATCAAGAACCGCATGGCGGGCAAGGCGGCGCTGGTGCGGCGCGGGGTCTCGGAGCTGCTGTTCGCGGCGCGCACGTTCTTCGCCTTGCTGCACGAGCTCAAGGCAGGCGACGTCGTGCTCACGGTCACCGCCCCGTTCATGCTGCCTTACGCGGTGGCGGCGGCAGCCAGGCTCAAGGGCGCACGCTCGGCGCTGATCATGCACGACCTCTTTCCCGACGTGCTGGTGATGGCGGGCCTGCTGAAGCCGGGCTCGTTCGTGACGCGGACGATGCGCGCCGCCAACGGCCTGATGTTCCGCGCGCTCAATGCCGTCATCACCATCGGCCGCGACGCGGAGCGGCCGCTGCTGAGCTATGCCGGAATGACGCGGAACAAGATCCGCTTCATCCCGAACTGGGCAACGCTCGTGCCCGCGCCGCGGCCGGTCGATTCGGACAACCCGTTCCGTAAGGTGCTTTCCGCGCGCTTCATCGTCGGCCTGTCGGGCAATCTCGGTTTCACCCACGATCCGGAGATCGTGTTCGAGGCGGCGCGGCTTCTGAAGGACGAGGCCGACATTCACTTCCTGCTGTCCGGCTGGGGCATTGGCTTCGAACGGCTGAAGCAGTTGCAGGCGGCGGCGAACCTGCGCAATGTCTCCTTTGTCGGGCGGGTCGAGGATGCCGAGCTCGAGGCATTCCTGGCGTCCGCCGATCTCTGGATCATTCCGTACCGGAAGGACGTTGCGGGGGTGTCGGTGCCGAGCCGGTTCTACAATCTGCTGGCGGTCGGCCGTCCCGTGGTGCTGGTGTCCGAGCCGGAGTCCGAGGCTGCCTTGACGGTGGTGGAGAACGGGCTCGGCTGGGTCGTGACGCCGGGCCGCCCGGACCGGCTCGCCGCGGCGATCCGCGCGGCGTCCCGTTCCAACGACGATGCGATGACGGAGCGCGCGGTGAGGACGGCATTGCGATTCGACCGGACGACGGCGATGAACGCCTATGCCCGTGTGATCGACGAATTGTTGCACACCGCGAACCTTTCGGAGCAACGATGAGCGAGAAGAAACCAGTCGTGCTGGTGACGGGAGCGAGCGGCTTCGTCGGCCGTCATGTCGTGCCGGCGCTCCAGCGCGAGGGATGGTCGGTCCGCCGCGCGGTCCGTCGCGCGGAAGGTGCCGACGACGAGGTGGTGATCGAGACGATTGGTCCCGAGACCGATTGGCAAGCCGCGCTGGAAGGCGTCGACGCCGTCGTCCATCTCGCCGCGCGCGTGCATCACAAGCACGAGGAGCATGCGGTCCAGCTCTACCGGAACGTCAACATCGCCGGCACGCTGCATCTGGCGCGCTGCGCGGCGACGGCCGGCGTGCGCCAGTTCGTCTTCATCAGTACCGTGCTGGTGCACGGCCGCAGTAACGAGGGCCGCGCCCCATTCAGCGAGAGCGATATCCTGACGCCGCGCGGCCTCTACGGCATGTCCAAGGCTGCGGCCGAAGCGGGCTTGAGGACGCTGGCGCGCGACAACGACATGAAGATCTCGGTGATCCGGCCGCCGCTGGTCTATGGCGCGGGCGCCAAGGGCAATTTTGCGCTGCTGACGCGCGCGGTCCAGCTCGGGTTGCCGCTGCCCGTTGCCGCGATCCGCAACCAGCGCGCCTTCCTTGCCGTGCAGAACCTGTCGTCGTTCATCCTGCGCCGGCTCGGCCATCCCGATCCCGCCAGCAATTTCGAGATATTCCTCGTCGCCGATAGGGAGCAGGTCTCGACACCCGAATTCATCACCCGTCTGGCCGAAGCGTCCGGCAAGAGCCTGCGGCTGTTCGGCATGCCGCCGGGCCTGCTCAGCACGCTGCTCAGCGTCATGGGCCGGCAGGATACGCATGACAGCCTGATCGGCTCGCTCGAGCTCAACATCTCCAAGGCGCTCGCGACCGGCTGGCAGCCGCAGGTGTCCCTCGACGAGGGGTTGCGGCTGGCGCTGTCGGCTCAGGATGCCTGAGGGCGGGAGAAGCGCCGCAGCACGAAGGCGACCGCGACCGCGCCCGCGAACAGGGTGACGATCGCGACCGGCATCGAGCCGGCGCGAACGCTGACGATGGCAAGCAGTGCCAGCACGAGATTGAGCGCGAACAGCTCGCCGATCACCTGCTTGACCTTAAAGCCGTTGTCGGTGGCGCGCTGATAGAAGTGCGTGCGGTGTGCCGACCAGAATGGTTCGCGCCTGATGATGCGGCGAAACAGCGTGATGGTGGAATCCGCAAGATAATAGGCAGGCAGCAGCAGTGCCGCAGCGGGCTGTCCGTGCCAGGCGAGCTCCAGCAGGCACCAGCCGAGCAAGAGGCCGATCGGCAGGCTGCCGACATCGCCCAGGAAGACCTTTGCGGCTGGGCGGTTGAACGGCGCAAAGCCAAGCATGGCCCCGCACAGCGCCGTGGCGAGCAGCGCCGCGGACGGCGAGAGGTCGCCATACCATCCGAGCAATCCGAGCGCGGCCGTGACAGGCACCACCTCCGCCACGGTCATGAGGTCGAGCCCGTCCATGAAATTGACGAGGTTCACGAACCAGATGCCGGCGAGCAGGATGAGGCCGCGCTCGAGCGCGAGCGGCAGCGCCGGCACGATGCGCGCGGTCTCCGGTGTCGTGAATACGACGGCGGCCACGGCTCCAGCCTGAAGCACGAGGCGGAGCAGCACGGGCAGGGGCCTGATGTCATCGACAAGTCCGACCATCGCGATCACGACGGCGGAGCCGATCAGAGGCAAGGGAATCGCGCCGTACGTCCAGGCCGCCCAGGACGCAGCCACCAGCAGCGTGGCCGCGACAACCGCGATGCCCGCACCTTGCGGGGTCGGTATCTTGTGCGACGAGCGTGCGTTCGGACGCGCCAGTGCATAACGCTGCAGCAGCGGCATGCTGCACCAGATGATGCAGGCGGAGATCAGTGCAGCCAGCACGGCCGGCGCAAGCGCAAACAGCACCAGCCCGGCCGCATGGTCCGGACCCGCGACGAGGGTTGTCACTCCGGCACTCCGATCGGCGCCGACCCCTGCGCGGCTTTCTCCGCGCTGAGGATCCAGACCAGGCCGCCGAACGCGCCGACGATGAAGGACACGGCGCCGAACAGCAGGGAGACGTTGACGCCCTCGTTGGCGGCCAGGCCGGCGAAGCCGAACGCCAGGCTCATCGTGGCTTCACGCACGCCCCAGCCGGCGATCGAGATCGGCATCATCGTGATCAGCATCACGGGTGGCACCAGCAGGAACACGTCGCTGAAGCGAACCGGGGCCGCAATCGACTGCACGACGCACCAGGCGATGACGACGGCGAGCACGTGAACGAGCACCGACAGGATTGCGATGATCGGTCCGCGGCTGCGGCTGAAGATCACGCGGTTCGCGATCACCGCACAGGCGTGAATGTGATGCGTTGCCCACCAGGTCTTCAGCCAGCGCCATTTCAGCGCGCCGAAAACCAGGAAGCCGAGGCCGCCGGCGAGCGCCAGGAAATCGATGAGCAGCAGCGCCGAGCGCCCGTGCGGATCGGTGATGAGGGTGTAGCTCCAGGGCAGGCTCGCGACGATCAGAATCGCGAGCGCGATCAAGCCGATCGCGCGGTCGACGAAGATCGAGTAGGTCGCCGCACGCCAGCCGGCACCGGCGCGCGCGACCAGCCAGAGCCGGACCGCGTCGCCGCCGATCGCCGACGGCAGGGTCTGGTTGAAGAAGGAGCCGATCACGTTGTAGCGCATGGCGCGGCCGAGCTCGAGCGGCGCGCCGCAGACGGCGCTGATCTCGCGCCAGCGCAGCACGCCGACGAAGATCTGCAGGAAGGTGACCGTGATCGCGGCGCCGATCCAGAACAGGCTGGTCACGGTGAAGCGCGAAAACAATTCGGACAGATCGACCTTGCGCAGCGCCAGATAGAGCAGCGCCGCGGAAATCAGGATTTTGGCCGTCGACAGCAGGATTCGGCGCATCTCGCCCGCATGAACAGGGTTTGCGAAGATTTGAGGCAACCCGACGCGAGCGCCGAATTCGGCCGCTTTGGTATGGTTTTGGCGCCGATCTTGCAATAGCTCTCGTGGGCTCTCGTGGAGGGGCATTATGGAGCGCATGAGCCGCGGCGGGCCTATTGCGATCACCTTGAGGTGACGGCTAAACAGGATCGGGCTAGGGATCCCCGGGGAACAGGATGACGGATCAGGCGATTTTGGTCACCGGGGCCGCCGGCTTTATCGGCTTTCACGTCGCCCGGCAGCTCCTGGGCGAAGGCCGCACCGTCGTCGGGCTCGACAATTTCAACAGCTATTACGATCCGGCGCTGAAGCGGGCGCGCCTGGCGCTGTTGCAGAGCCACCGCCGCTTCTCCTTCGTCGAGGCCGATCTTGCCGACCGCGAGACGATGGCGGCGCTGTTTGCGCAACATCGTTTTACGGAGGTCGTGCATCTCGCGGCGCAGGCCGGCGTGCGCTACTCGATCGAGCAGCCGCACGCCTACGCCGATTCCAATCTGGTGGGCTTTCTCAACGTCCTCGAGGGTTGCCGCAACAGCGGTTGTCGTCATCTCGTCTACGCCTCGTCATCCTCCGTTTACGGCGCCAACACAAAATTGCCATTTGCGGTTGCGGACCGCACCGACCATCCCGTGAGCTTCTACGCCGCGACCAAGAAGGCGAACGAGGTGATGGCGCAGTCCTACAGCCATCTCTATCGCCTGCCGGTCACGGGACTGCGCTTCTTTACCATTTACGGGCCATGGGGACGGCCCGACATGGCCATGTTTCTGTTCGTAAACGCCATCATGGCGGGCAAGCCGATCCGGCTGTTTAACCATGGCCGAATGCGTCGCGACTTCACCTATGTTGATGATGTCACACGTGTAGTATCCAAGCTGATCAATCTTGTGCCTGCGGACGATCCGGCTGCCGCAAATGCGCCGTTTAAGCTCTACAATGTCGGCAATCACCATCCGGAGGAACTGATGCACGTCGTCGGGCTTCTGGAGCGGGAGCTGGGCCGGACGGCGATCAAAGAATTGCTGCCGATGCAGCCGGGAGATGTGCTGGAAACGTTCGCGGATGTCGAGGACCTGATGCGCGACACCGGCTTTGCACCGTCAACGCCGATCGAGCATGGGGTCCATAATTTTGTCACCTGGTATCGGGACTACTTCAAGGTTTGAGATGACGATGGACAAACGCATTATCCCCCTGATCATGTGCGGCGGCGCCGGCACGCGGCTGTGGCCGGCTTCGCGCGAGGTGCGGCCAAAACAGTTCCTGCCGCTGTTCGGCACCCGCTCGACCTTCCAGGACACGCTGCTGCGCGTTTCCGATCCCTCCCTGTTCGACCGGCCGATCGTCATCACCAATGCGTCCTATCGCTTCATGGTGCTGGAGCAGCTCGCCGAGATCGGCATCGAGGCCGACGTGATCCTCGAGCCGATGCGTCGCGATTCCGGACCTGCGATCGCGGCCGGCGCGGTGTTCGCGCAGAACCGCGCCAGTGAAGCCATCGTGCTTGCGCTCGCCGCCGACCACGTCGTGCAGGACAATTCCGCTTTCGTTGCCGCCTGCCGCGAGGGCCGTAACGCCGCGAGCACCGGGCGCATCGTCACCTTCGGCGTCAAGCCGGAGCGGCCGGCGACCGAATACGGCTACATCAACCCGGGCGAGGTGATCTCCGGTGAGGTGCATGCGGTCGCGCGCTTCGTCGAGAAGCCGGACGCGGTGAAGGCATCCGACTACGTCAATTCGGGCTATCTCTGGAACAGCGGCAATTTCATGTTCCCGGCGAGCGTGCTGCTCGACGAATATCGCAGGGTCGATGCAGGAAGCGTCGAGGCCGTCACCAACGCGGTCAACAATGCCGGCCGCGATCTCGGCTTCGTCACGCTGGAGCCCGAGGCGTTCGGCGCGGCCAAGGCGATCTCGATCGACTATGCCGTGATGGAGAAGACTTCGCGCGCCGCGGTCGTGCCGGTGTCGTGCGGCTGGTCCGACGTCGGCTCCTGGCACGCGGTGTGGGAGCTCTCCGACAAGGACGCACAAGGCAATGCGTCGCACGGCGCTGCGGTGTTCGAGGATTCCCGCAACTGCAACGTCACCACCGATTCCGCGCTGGTCGCGCTCGAAGGCGTCGACGATCTCGTCGTGGTCGCGACTGCTGATGCGGTTCTGGTCTCGCGCCAGAAGGATGCCAACGGCCTGAAACGTCTCGTCACGAAGCTGAAGTCGGTCGCGCCGAAGGTCACCGAGGAGCATCTCAAGGTGCACCGGCCCTGGGGCAGCTATCAGTCGGTCGACAATGGCGAGCGCCACCAGGTCAAGCGCATCGTGGTGAAGCCGGGCGGGCGACTATCGCTGCAGAAGCACCATCATCGCGCCGAGCACTGGATCGTGGTCCGCGGCGCCGCCCGCGTCACCGTCAACGAGGCCGTGAAGACGGTGCACGAGAACGAGTCGATCTACATCCCGATGGGCGCCGTGCACCGGATGGAGAACCCCGGTAAAATCATGCTGGAACTGATCGAGGTCCAGACTGGAAGCTATCTCGGGGAAGACGACATCATCCGGATTGAAGACGACTATCAAAGGTCGTAACCAGCAAACTCCGAATCACGCGACCCGGGCCAAAGAGGCGATATTTTTCGGCTTAAGGCCCGGGGAACGTGTAACTTTTTGAATCAAATCGTGTCCGGGCCGCCAAGGCGGCATTCGCCACAAATGTGGCGTCCGTGCTAGAAGCGCGCCGGGGATTTGCGTTGAATCGGGGTTTGCTCAAATGAGTTCCAAAGGATCTGCACCGGCAAAGGCCGGCTTGCGCGTTGGCGTCATTGGCGCCGGCGTGATGGGCAGCAACCATGCGCGCGTGCTTGCGGGTCTTCCCGGCGTCAGCCTCGTCGGCGTCGTCGATCCTTCGCCGGCACATCGCACACGCGCGACGGAACTTGCCAATTGCGCGAGTTTCGAGACGCTCGACCAGCTCTTCGCCGAAGGCATCGACGCCGTCACCATCGCAGCTCCCACCCACCTGCATCACGAGGTCGCGCTCGCCTGCATCGCCAAGAACATTCATGTTCTGGTCGAGAAGCCGATCGCATCCACGGTGGAGGAGGGCCGCGAGATCGTCGCTGCCGCGCAAAAGGCCGGCGTCACGCTGATGGTCGGCCATGTCGAGCGCTTCAATCCGGCGGTTGCCGCCGTCAAGCAGGCGATCGCGGGCGAAGACATTCTTTCCATCGCGATCACGCGCGTCGGCCCGTTCCCGCCGCGCATGTCCAATGTCGGCGTCGTCATCGACCTCGCCGTGCACGACATTGACCTGATCCGCTGGTTTACCGAATCCGACATCGTCGAGGTGCAGCCGCAATTGTCGAGCGCCGTCGCCGAGCGCGAGGACATCGCGCTGCTGCAGTTCCGCACCGCCAACGGCGTGCTCGCGCACATCAACACCAACTGGCTGACGCCGTTCAAGGCGCGCAGCGTCACGGTCGCGACCCGCGGCAAATACGTGATGGGCGATCTGCTCACGCGCCAGGTCACCGAGTGCTTCGGCTTCAAGCCCGACGGCAGCTATTCGATGCGGCATCTGCCGGTCGGACATGACGAGCCGCTCCGCGCCGAGCTGATCGCGTTCCTCAAGGCGGTGCGCAACGGCGAGACGCCGGCGGTCACCGGCGACGAAGGTGTCGCCAGCCTCGAGATCGCGACGCAGTGCCTGGAGACGCCGTCGCGGCCCGCGGCCAAATCGCCCGCCCTCAAGGGCCCGCGCCGCGTCGCCGGCTAAACCCGTCATCCATGTCGACCATTCAAGAAGGCGCCAAGAGCCAGGTCATGAACCAGCATCTGCGTTCCGAACCCATTCCCTTCATCGACGTCGGCTCGCAGCGCCGCCGGCTCGGCGCTTCGCTGGATGCCGCGGTCAAGCGCGTTCTCGACCATTGCCAGTTCGTCAATGGCCCTGAAGTCGCCGAGCTCGAGAAGCAGCTCGCGGCCTACAGTGGTGCCAAGCATGTCATCGGCTGCGCCAGCGGCACCGACGCGCTTCTGATGGTGCTGATGGCAAAGAACGTCGGGCCCGGCGATGCCGTGCTGTGTCCGTCCTTCACCTTCATCGCGACCGCGTCGCCGGCCGCACGGATGGGCGCGACCCCTGTCTACGTCGATGTCGACGAGACGACCTTCAACATGAGCCCTGAGTCCCTGAAGCGCGGCATCGCGACCGCTCGCAAGGCGGGCCTGAGGCCGGTTGCGGTCATTCCGGTCGATCTGTTCGGTCAGCCCGCCGATCACGATGCGATCGCCGAGATCGCCAGGGCCGAAGGCCTGTTCGTGATCGACGACGCCGCGCAAGGGTTCGGTGCAAGCTATAAGGGCCGCAAGCTCGGCACCTTCGGGCTCGCCACCACGACCAGCTTCTTCCCGGCAAAGCCGCTCGGCTGCTTCGGCGACGGCGGCGCGATCTTCACCGATGACGACGAGCTCGCGGCCACCTTGCGCAGCATCCGCGTGCACGGGCAGGGCGTCGACAAATACGACAACGTCCGCCTCGGCCTGACCGGCCGGCTCGACACCATGCAGGCTGCGATCCTGATCGAGAAGCTGAAGATCTTCGACGACGAGATCGCAGCCCGCAACAAGGTCGCGGAGCGCTACGCGCGTGGGCTGTCCAACGTGGTCACCGTGCCGCGTCTCAGCCCGGGCAATACCTCGGTCTGGGCGCAATACACCATCCGCCTGCCTGAGGGCACCGACCGCGACGGCTTCGCTGCCGCGCTAAAAGCCCAGGGCGTGCCGACCGCGATCTATTACGGCAAGTCGATGCATCAGCAGACCGCCTACAAGCAATATCCGGTGGCCGGGGGCGGCCTGCCCGGTTGCGAAAGCCTGTCGCAGGATGTCATCAGCCTGCCGATGCACGCCTATTTGACCGAAGCCGACCAGGAGCGGATCATCGCCGCCGTCCGCGGCGCGCTGGGGGGGTGATCTTGCGCTTTTCTTCCCTCTCCCCTTGTGGGAGAGGGTGGCTCGTCGCGAAGCGGCGAGACGGGTGAGGGGTCTCTCTCCGCACTGAATGCAAGGAGAGAAACCCCTCACCCGATTGAGTTTATATCTACTTGCGGCGCTGCCCTCTCCCACAAGGGGAGAGGGCACAGCAATGCGCATCGCAGGCCGAGCGGCCGTCTTTTTTCATCACGTCAAACTTCAAAGCCTTATCGTTAGACTGATTAGTCTCTAGAACAGTCCACATGCTCGGACGCATCTTCACGGTCGGTGGTTACACGCTGCTCTCGCGGCTGACGGGGTTTGCCCGCGACATCATGCTCGCGGCGATCCTCGGTGCCGGCCCCGTGGCCGATGCCTTTTTCGTGGCGCTGCGGCTGCCCAATCATTTCCGCGCGATCTTCGCCGAGGGCGCCTTCAACGCCGCCTGGGTGCCGGCCTATGCGCATGTCCATGGCGAGAAGGGGGAGGGGGCGGCAAAGCTGTTCGCCGACCGCATCTTCACGCTGCTGTTGGCCTCGCAGGTGGTGTTGCTCATCGTCGCCTGGCTGTTCATGCCGCAGGCCATGCGCATCCTGGCGCCGGGCTTCAGTGACGATGCCGAGCAGCGCAAGCTCGCGATCGAGCTGACCCGGATCACCTTTCCCTATCTGCTGCTGATCACGCTGGTGACGCTCTATGGCGGCATGCTCAACGTGATGCAGCGCTTTGCCAGCGCCGCGGCCGCCTCGATCTTCCTGAACGTTTCGATGATGATGACGCTGGCGGTCGCCGTCTGGTTTCCGAGCGCGGGCCATGCGGCTGCCTGGGGCGTCCTGATCTCCGGTTTCCTGCAATATTTCCTGCTGGCCGGCGATCTCGCCCGCCATGGCGGCCTGCCGCGCTTTGCGCCGCTGAAGCTCGACGAAGACGTCCGCGGTTTCTTCAAGGCACTCGGGCCTGCGA
Source organism: Bradyrhizobium sp. CCBAU 25360 (assembly GCF_028128695.1). NCBI lineage: Bacteria > Pseudomonadati > Pseudomonadota > Alphaproteobacteria > Hyphomicrobiales > Nitrobacteraceae > Bradyrhizobium > Bradyrhizobium sp. CCBAU 25360. The sequence continues at coordinate 122,713 of NZ_LBJA01000001.1, read as the reverse complement.
CGCTGGGATCGATGGGCACGCAGGTGGCGCTGTTCGCCGATACCATCATCGCGACCTTCCTGCCTGCCGGCGCGCTGTCGGCGCTTTATTATGCCGACCGGCTCAACCAGCTCCCGATCGGCGTGATCGGCATCGCCATCGGCACCGTGCTGCTGCCGGAGATGTCGCGCCGGATCACGGCCAACGACCATGACGGCGCGATGAAGGCGCAGCGCCGCGCCTTCGACTTCACGCTGCTGTTCTCAATCCCGTTCGTCGCGGCCTTCCTCACCGTGCCGGACGAGATCATGCGCGCGCTGTTCGCGCGCGGCGCGTTCTCCAAGGCCGACGCTGTCGCCGCGGGCGGCACGCTCGCGGCCTACGCCATCGGCCTGATCCCCTTCGTGCTGATCCGCAGCGCGGTTGCGACCTTCTATGCGCGCAAGGACACCGCAACGCCGGTTCGCGCGTCGCTGACCGGCATTGCGGTCAATGTCGCGCTGAAGGTCGCCTTGATGGGATCGCTGGCCCAGGTCGGCCTTGCGCTCGCAACCGCCGTCGGTGTCTGGACCAATCTGTTGCTGGTGCTGTTCTTCGCCGTGCGGCGCGGCTTTCTCGTGCTGGACCGCGCCTGGCTGATGTCGCTGGCCAAATTCCTGCTGACCGGCTTGATCCTCGCCGCAGCGTTCTGGCTGATCGCGCACTTCAGCGCTTCAGCTCTCGCCTCGATGCGCTTCCACGACGAGTTGACGCTGGTTCTGCTCGCGATCGGGGGTACAATCGTCTACGCGCTTGCGATCCTCATCCTGTTCGGCCGCAGCTGGCTGGTTTCGCTGGTGCGCGGCTAGGCGCGTGCCGAAAGCCAACACGCCTACCCCGCCTTCACCGCGCCGAAGAATCGCTTTGAACGCGGACAACGCCGTGAGCGGATGGACCGTTTGTTGGGCCTCGGAGGCACCAGGGGTCTACAGCGCGTCATGCCCGCCGGGCGGCCTTCATGCGGTTCGCCAATCGTGATACGATCTCGACATTCAGGTGCCGTCCTCAGGCAGCAACGCGATGAGGCAGTGACCATGTCATTTCGCTCTTCCTGGTCCACATCTCGGATCGACCAGTTCGCCACCGGCAATGCCGACCTGCTGATCCTGATCGGCCGCATCCTGCTTGCATGGGTGTTTGTTGGAAGCGCGTATGGAGCACTTGGCAACTTCAGTGGCTCAGTGGGCTATTTTCGGTCGCTCAACCTTCCAGTGCCGCAGCTGTTCACGACGACCACCGTCATCCTGGAAATACTGATATCGGTTGGTTTGATACTCGGCGTTGGTACGCGCTACTGCGCAATTTTGATGTTTCTATTTGTATTGTCGGCTACTGCAATCGCACATCGTTACTGGGAATATCCCGCCGGTCCGCAACAGTTCGGGCAGTACAACAATTTCCTGAAGAACATCTCGATATCAGGAGGCGCTCTGTTGATCCTGGTCACCGGAGGGGGCCGGTTCTCCCTCGATCGGAGGCTGGCAGGCTAGCAGCGTTGTTCGTTTCAGCCGCTTCTTCGGCCTGATAGCCGATAACTTGATTCGAGTGAGCATCGTCGGCCCCGGCAGAGTTGCGACAGGTTGCAGCCGCACGATGTGCCGTTTGGTCCGTTCGTCTGACGCCATCAACGCGACGCGCAGCTCTGCCAGCTCGGCAGCTGCCAAGCCGTGCCTTTGCGGCCGTTTACTGCGTCACTTCGCCTTGTGCCTGAAAGCAACCTCGAGCAGATGGCTGACGAGATTCGAGAGCGGCTTCAGGCGCTCGCTTATTATCCTGAAGGAAAGCATCAGCCACGTCGCGAGCGCGGCACACCACAACAAGGTTTCCAATGTTTCGGGCATGAGGACACCCATGAAAGCGATTACTGGAAATCCGAGCAGTGTTGCCGATCTGAACCCACGCGACAAGTCCTCCTAAAAGTGGCAACATGCTGAAACACTCGGAAGAACCGTAGCTCGCCATGACAATCGCCTCAGCACGGCGTCTGAGTGTACGCCGGGAAGCTGGACCATTTTGCTGCTGGTGCTCTTCTTTGCCGCGCGGCGCGGCTTTCTCGTGCTGGACCGTGCCTGGCTGATGTCGCTCGGCAAATTCCTGCTGACCGTGATCATAGCCGCAGCGTTCTGGCTATCGCGCGCTTCGGCGGTTCAGCTTTCGCCTCGATGCATTTCCATGACGAGTTGACGCTCGTCCTGCTCGCCGTCCGCGGCACGATTGTCCATGCTCTCGCGATCTCATCCTGTTCGGCCGCAGCTGGCTTGTCTCGCTCGTGCGCGGCTAGGCAAGCAGGTGCTCGCCCCCAGGGTGCAACGGACATCGGCACATCTCTTGATTTTGCGCGATTGGCGTGCTACACGCGCTGCATGATTAAATGCTCGCGCACCGTCAACCGCAACCACATGACCCGCTTCGGCTGGGCCGTGGAAGGAGTCGTGCGCTAGGAATTCGACGACGACATCTTTTCCACCAGGCCCCGCCGGCATCGGACGGGGCCTTTTGTTTGGCCACGCTCCCTGCCGGCTCAACAGCAGGAGCGTGCGATGCCACCCCAACAGACGAACATCTCACCCGAAATTGAGGTCGATGCCGCAAGGCGTGGCCTCGACCTTTCCATCGTCCTGAGCCTGCTCAGGCGCTACTGGCGTGCGTTTCAGGAGTGGCGGCCGCGCGCAGGGGTCACCTTGCAGGACCTCAGTGACAGGGAGCTGATGGACATCGGTCTGACGCGCGGCGATATCGATTGCATTGCGCCTGAACGCGCCATCGAGAGATTGAGAGACAGCACGATGACTCTGTGGGGCCGCGGTGGGATGTGACGGACACAATTCCTGCCGTTCTTCACTGCGACAAGGAGAGGAGGCGAACATGATATCGCATGCTGCGGGTGCTCAGGCGGACGTGGAAATCCGGCGATTGAATGTCGATGATCTCGATCTTTTTCGCGACATTCGCGCGGAGGCGCTTCAGATGCACCCTCAAACGTTTGGGTCTCCTGAAGAGGACGAGGGCGGGGAGCCGATGATGGCGGCTTATCGCCGTTGGCTGGATGGAATGATCCTCGGCGCATTTCGATGCGGGAGCTTGATGGGCGTCGCGGGCTTCTATGTATCGCCAGATCGGCGATCGCAGCACAGGGGCAACATCTTCACGGTTTACGTGAGGGAGGAGGGCCGAGGTAAAGGGGTCGGAGATCGGCTCATCAAGGAGCTTCTTGCCCATGCCGAGGCACGCGTCGAGCAGGTGCATCTCGCCGTCCTGCTCGAATCGACCGCTGCAATCAAAATCAACACCTACAAGCGTAACGGCTTTGAAATCTACGGTACCGATCCCGCTGCCGTCCGCATAGGAGAGGCCACCTACGACAAGTACTTTATGGTCAGGAAATTCAGCCGCTAAGGTCGTCCCGCATGGCTGTCCGGCCTGGTCGCGCCAGAACCGTCGGGGGTGGCTTCGAATCATCGGCCTCAATGGGGGAACGGCCCGCCTAAACCCGTTTGCCTTGCCAGTTTTTCCACGGCAATATGCCGGCAAAACAACCATGAGAACGGGAAGATAAAATGGCGGCTCCCATCAAGTTCGGCGTTGGCCAAAGCGTGCTGCGCAAGGAGGATGACGCGCTCATCCGCGGCAAGGGCCGCTATACCGACGATTACGCGCCGCAGGCTGCGCTGCGCTGCCTGATGCTGCGCTCGCCGCACGCGCATGCCAAATACACCATCGATGTGAGCCGCGCCCGCGGGCTGCCCGGCGTCGCGCTGATCCTGACCGCCGACGACGTCAAGGATCTCGGCAATCTGCCCTGCCTGTTCAACCTCGAGACCGATCCGTTCACCGGCCCGCCATACCCGATCCTGGCCAAGGACGAGGTACGCCATGTCGGCGATGCCGTCGCCTTCGTCGTCGCCGAGACCATCGACCAGGCGCGCGACGCGATCGAGGCGATCGACGTCAAATGGTCGCCCCTGCCGGCGGTGACCGGCGTCGTCAATGCCGTGAAGAAGGGCGCGCCGCAGGTCTGGCCCGACAAGGCCGGCAACGTGCTGTTCGACGTCTCGATCGGCGACAAGGCCGCGACGGAAGCTGCCTTTGCCAAGGCGCATGCAGTCGCCGAAATCTCGATCGTCAACCCGCGTGTGGTCGCGAGCTTCCTGGAGACGCGTGCGGCGGTCTGCGAGTACGATTCCAAGCGCGACCATCTGACGCTGACGGTCGGCAGCCAGGGCAGCCACCGCCTGCGCGACATCCTGTGCCAGAACGTGCTCAACATCCCGACTGACAAGATGCGGGTGATCTGCCCCGACGTCGGCGGCGGCTTCGGCACGAAGCTGTTTCCGTACCGGGAATACGCCCTGATGGCGGTTGCCGCGCGCAAGCTGAAGAAGGCGGTGAAGTGGGCGGCCGACCGCTCCGAGCATTTCCTGGGCGATGCGCAGGGCCGCGACAACGTCACCACCGCGAAGATGGCGCTGGCCGAGGACGGCAAATTCCTCGCGATGGACTGCGACCTGATGGGTGACATGGGCGCGTATCTGTCGACCTTCGGCCCCTACATCCCGCATGGCGGCGCCGGCATGCTGCCGGGCCTCTACGACATCCAGGCCTTCCACTGCCGGGTGCGCACCATCTTCACGCACAGCGTGCCGGTCGATGCCTATCGCGGCGCCGGGCGGCCTGAAGCTGCCTATGTCATCGAGCGCCTCGTGGACGCCTGCGCACGAAAACTCGACACGACGCCGGACGCGATCCGCCGCAAGAACTTCATCCCGCCGAAGGCGCTGCCGTACAAGACGGCCACGGGCAAGGTCTATGATTCCGGCGATTTCGCCGCGCATCTCAAGCGCGCGATGGAGATCGGGGAATGGAAGGAGTTTGCAAAGCGCGCCAAGGCGGCCAAGAAGGAGGGCCTGATCCGCGGCATCGGCCTTGCGAGCTATGTCGAGATTTGCGGCGTGATGGGTGAGGAGACGGCCAATGTCCGCCTCGATCCGAGTGGCGACGTCACCGTGCTGATCGGCACGCAATCGAGCGGGCAGGGCCATCAGACCGCCTACGCGCAGATCGTCGCCGAGCAATTCGGCCTGCCGCCGGAGCGCGTGCATATCCGCCAGGGCGACACCGAGGAGATCGCGACCGGCCTCGGCACCGGCGGCTCGGCCTCGATTCCCACCGGCGGCGTCTGCGTGCAGCGTGCTGCGGGCGATCTCGGCAAGAAGCTGAAGGAGTTCGCCGCGCAAGCGCTGGAAGCGAGCGCGGGCGACCTCGAGATCACCGACGGCATGATCCGGATCGCCGGCACCGACCGCTCGATCTCCTTTGCCGACCTCGCCAAGCGACCCGGCGCCGACCCGTCGAAGCTGAACGGCAGCGCGACCTTCGCCAGTGCCGACGGCACCTATCCCAACGGCACGCATCTGGCGGAGGTCGAGATCGATCCGGCCACCGGCATCATCAAGATCGTCAACTACGTGATCGTCGATGATTTCGGCAAGACGCTCAATCCGCTGCTTTTGGCCGGCCAGGTGCATGGCGGCGCCATGCAGGGCATCGGCCAGGCGCTGATGGAGCAGGTGGTCTATGGCGCGGGCGACGGCCAGCTCATTACCGCGACCTTCATGGACTACGCGCTGCCGCGCGCAGCGGACGGGCCGGCCTTCGTGTTCGAGACTGCCAACGTTCCCTGCAAGACCAATCCGCTGGGGGTGAAGGGCGCGGGCGAGGCCGGCGCGATCGGCTCCTGTCCGGCCGTCGTTAATGCCATCGTCGATGCGCTCTGGCGCGAATACAAGATCGACCATATCGACATGCCGGCAACGCCTGAGCGGGTTTGGATCGCCATCAACGAGCACCATCGCCGTCACAGCCTCTAGGCGGCGATTCTTCCGCGGCGGGAATAAACGCTCGCTGCGGGGTTTCTATCCTTGAATGGGCCCATCCTCACCTCTGCGAGCCGGAGACATTTTCAATGAAACGAACGATGATTGTCGCGGGGACCATCCTGCTGGGTGCGGGCGCCGTGATGGCGCAGCAGGAGATCGCCGTTCAGCAGGACAATCTGATGCGCGCGATCGCCAAGAACCAGTATGGCGTGATCCAGAAGATGACCAAGGGCGACATCCCCTTCGACAAGAAAGCTGCCGATCAGGCCATCGCCAGCATCGAGGCCGATGTTGCCAAGATCGCCAAGACCTTCGAGGTCAATCCCAAGCAGGATGTCGTCGACGCGACCTATGGCGCCTCGCAAAAGGTCTGGCAGAACAAGGCCGATTTCGACTCCAAGATCCCGCCGGTGCAGAAGGCGATCGCCGATGTCAAGGGCAAGATCAAGGATGTCGCCAGCCTGAAGGCGGCCTATACCGCAATCAATGACCGCTGCAGCGATTGCCACGAGACGTATCGGGTCAAGCTGAAGTAGCGAGGCGCAATTCTCGCTCCATCCGGGCTACGGCGCCGATAAGGAATCGAAAAGGCGGTTGCGAAAGCAGCCGCTTTTTTGCGCCGGCGCGAAGCGCGGCAGGAATTTATGTCCGCAAGGCCTGACGGATCGCTGTGAGAGCAGCTATCTTGGCTGCAGTCGCCGCGGAATTGACGTGAGCTGTTGGAAATTGGCGCATCTCGCTCCCGACGGCCTCATCAGGAGTTCCATGGCGCGGCTTCAAGCAGAACAGCGAGACAGGCCATGGCAAAACCGTTTCCGTCGAAGACCCACATCGGCAACCATATGCTGCATCCCGAAACCTTGATGCTGACCTATGGCTATGATCCGCAATTGTCGGAAGGCGCCATCAAGCCGCCGGTCTTCCTGACCTCCACCTTCGTGTTCAGGACCGCCGATGACGGGCAGGACTTTTTCGATTTCGTCGCCGGCCGGCGCGAGCCGCCGGAAGGCATGGGCGCGGGCTTGGTCTATTCGCGCTTCAATCATCCCAACAGCGAGATCGTCGAGGACAGGCTCTCGATCTACGAGCGCACCGAGAGCTGCGCGCTGTTCTCGTCCGGCATGGCGGCGATCGCCACCACGATCCTGGCTTTCGTTCGCCCGGGCGACGTCATCCTGCACTCCCAGCCGCTCTATGGCGGGACGGAAACGCTGCTGACGAACACGCTGGCCCGCCTGTCGATCGGCGCCGTCGGCTTCGCCGATGGCATCGACGAAGCCGCGGTCAAGCAGGCCTCGGAGGAGGCCATGGGCAAGGGCCGCGTTTCGATGATCCTGATCGAAACCCCGGCCAATCCGACCAACGGCCTGGTCGATGTCGCCATGATCCGCCGCATTGCCGATTCCATCGGAAAGGCCCAGGGACACACGCCGATCATCGCCTGCGACAACACGCTGCTCGGCCCGGTGTTTCAGCGGCCGATCGAGCACGGCGCCGACATTTCCCTATACTCGCTCACGAAATATGTCGGCGGTCATTCGGACCTGATCGCGGGCGCCGCGCTCGGCTCGAAGGCGCTGATGAAAGGCATCAAGGCGCTCCGGGGCGCCATCGGGACCCAGCTCGATCCGCATTCCTGCTGGATGATCAATCGCTCGCTCGAGACGCTGAGCCTGCGCATGGAAAAAGCCGATGCCAATGCGCGCCTCGTGGCGGATTATTTGCGCGACCACCCCAAGGTCGCCAAGGTCCACTACCTCGGTCATCACGAGGAGGACTCGCCGGCCGGGCGTGTGTTCGCGCGGCAATGCCTGGGGGCGGGATCCACCTTCTCGTTCGACATCGTCGGCGGCAAGGATGCTGCGGTCAAATTCCTCAACGCGCTGCAGATCCTCAAGCTGGCGGTGAGTCTCGGCGGCACGGAGTCGCTCGCGAGCCTGCCCGCGACCATGACCCATTCCGGCGTTCCCGCCGACATCCGCCGGAAAATCGGGGTGCTCGATTCCACGATCCGGCTGTCCATCGGCATCGAGAATCCCTCCGACCTGATTGCCGACCTCACGCAGGCGCTGAACGCGGCTTAAAGCATGATCCGGAAAAGTGCGCAGCGGTTTTCCGAAAAGATCATGCTTGAACAACAACCTAGAGCGCGATGACGATTCATCCTGATCGCATCGCGCTTTAAGCGCGGCCGGAATCGAAAAGGCCGGACGCCCCTCCTGCGCCCGGCCTTCACGCAACGAAGCAGCGTCGCGGCTTACTTCGTCACCTGACCGCGGATCTCGCCGCCCGGGTTGGCCGCGGTGTGGATGTTGACGTAGAGCTTGCCGCCGAGCAGATCGGCGGCCTGCGCGTCGGTCAGCGTCGCTTCGCCCTTCACGGGGCTGGCGGTCGCATTCGGGATTGCGAGCGCGACGCCGGCGTTCTTGCCGGCCTCCGCGGGGCCGTGAAAATGGGCGGCGGTGGCGGGACCGGAGAGCCCGGAGTAGGTGACGGTCCAGGACAGCTTCTTGCTGGCGGCATCATAGTCCAGATCGGCGGTTCCGGTGCCGCTGCTGGTCGTTGCCGGCACTTCGGACTTGCCGTCGAGCGTTGCTTTCAGCTTTTCGGCGCTGGCCGGACCTGCAAAAGCAACGGCACCGAGTGCTAAGGCGGCAATGACGGTCTTGTTCATGACATTCTCCCTGCTGAACCCGTTCGGGCTGCCAAACTTTCAACAGCCGGCATTTCAGTTTATTCCCGTTTCCGGCCAAGGCGGGCTAAATTCTTCGTGGCTGGAGCCGCGGCGACATTGGTCTTAGGTTCGCCGTGTCGAGTGAATGGATACCCATGTTGCAACGAACAATTCTCGGGGGGCTGCTCGCCGCCGTCGCCGCCGGCGTCGTCTATTGGTGGCTCAGCGCGCCGGTGGTGGCGGCTGTGGGCAACGCGCCGGCGCATGTGGCAAACCTCGCCAACGGCGAGGCCATGTTCAACGCCGGGGGCTGCGCCTCGTGCCATGCCACGCCCAACCAGCCCGACCGTGTCAGGCTCGGTGGCGGCCTCGCGATCAAGTCGCCGTTCGGAACGTTCTACGCGCCGAACATCTCCCCCGATCCGAACGACGGCATCGGCAAATGGACCGACGCCGACTTCGTCGCCGCGGTGATGCACGGGGTTTCGCCAGGCGGGCAGCATTATTTTCCCGCCTTCCCCTATACGTCCTATCAGCACGCAAGGCGCGAGGACGTGCTCGATCTCTTCGCCTATCTGAAGACGCTGCCGCCCGTTGCAGGCAAGGTGCGCGACCACGACGTCGGCTTTCCCTTCAACATCCGCCGCAACATCGGCGTCTGGAAATTCCTGTTTCTGCACGACAAACCGCTCGTTGCCGACGGCACCAAGTCGCCGCAATTCAATCGCGGCGCCTATCTCGTCAATAGTTTTGGCCATTGCGCCGAATGCCACAGCCCGCGCAACGCGCTTGGCGGCATCATCCAGGGCCAGCGCTTTGCCGGCGGGCCCAATCCGGAAGGCGAGGGCTGGGTGCCGAATATCACGCAGAAGCGCCTCGGCGAGTGGAGCGCGAAGGATCTTGCCTACTTCCTCAAGACCGGCGACTTGCCCGACGGCGACAGCGTCGGCGGCGCGATGAAGCGAGTGATCAAGAACACCTCGCAATTGTCCGACGCGGATATTGCGGCGATGGCGGACTATCTCAAATCGCTGCCGCCGGTCGACGGTCCGCCGCGGCCCAAGCGCAAGGAAGCGGGTTAGCTCAGCTGGCGCCGAACGCCTTGAAGGTGATGATGGTGAGGGTGTCCTGGATGCCCGGCAGCACCTGCACCTTCTCGTTGACGAAATGGCCGATGTCGGTGTCCTTGTCGACGTAGAACTTCACCAGGAGGTCGTATTGGCCGGCCGTGGAGTAGATCTCGGAAGCGATCTCGGCTTCGGCAAGCGCATTGGCGACCGTATAGGACTGGCCGAGCTTGCATTTGATCTGGACGAAAAAAGGAACCATCGCGGGCACTCCGAAAGCGTATCTGGCGGCTAATAGGCCAAACCCGGCACCATTTAGCAAGCGGACTTGCCGGCCACCAGATGTCGGTCCGGCGCCTAGGAGGTCACCACGGCCGCGGCGAATGCGTCTCTGAGCCGCTGGGCAAGCTCGACCTTGCGATAGGGCTTGGTCAGCACGATCGCCTGCGCATGCGCGTGGCCCTGCTCGACCAGGGTCTCCAGCGCGTAGCCCGAGGTGAACAGGACCGGCAGACCGGGGCGAATCCGCCGCGCCTGGTCGGCGAGCTCCCAGCCGCTCATGCCGCCGGGCATCACGATGTCGGTGAACAGCATGTCGATACCGGGCTCGGTGCGCAGCTGCTGCAAGGCCTCCTTGCCGTTGACCGCGGCAACGACGCGATATCCGAGAGCTTCCACCCTGCGAATGGCGGAGGAGCGAACGAACGGATCGTCCTCGGCGATCAGGATCGTCTCGTATCCTCGGGGCGCCGCGTCCTCGCCATCGGAAAGCTCGGCGTGCGATGATCCGATGTCCGCGCGCGGCAAATAGATCCGGACCGTCGTCCCAAGGCCCGGCTCGCTGTAGATCGAGACGTGGCCATTGGATTGCTTGGCGAAGCCATAGACCATGCTGAGCCCAAGGCCCGAGCCCTTGCCGACCTCCTTGGTGGTGAAGAACGGCTCGAAGGCGCGCCGGGTGACCTCGGGCATCATGCCTTCGCCGTCGTCGGTGATCGAGATCAACACGTAGCTGCCGGATGCGACTTCGGGGTGAAGGGCGCGATAGTCGTCGTCGAGTGTCGTCAACTCCGTGCTCAGGCTCAGGTGGCCACCGGCCGGCATGGCATCCTGCGCATTGAGCGCAAGGTTGAGCACGGCGGATTCGAGCTGGGCCCGATCCGCGAAGGCCACGATCGTGCCGGGCCTGGAGGCCGTCCTGATCTCGATGTCCTCGCGCAAGGTGCGCTTGAGCAGCTTGAACATGGACTCGAGCAGGCCGCGGCAATCGATCGTCTGGGGCTGCAGCAACTGGCGGCGACTGAATGCGAGCAGGCGCTGCGTCAGCTCGGCACCCCGTTCGCCCGACTGGCAGATGTCCTCGGAAAAGCGGCGCAGATCGGGCCTCGCCTTGAGCTGCTCGCTCAGGTGCTCGGCGTTGCCGATGATGACGGTGAGCAGGTTGTTGAAGTCGTGGGCGATGCCGCCGGAGAGCTGACCGACCGTCTCCATCTTCTGCGCCTGCTGGAGCTGCTGCTCAGTCAGCTTGCGCGCGGTCAGGTCGTGGACGATGCCGACGAAGATCAATTCGCCGTCCTGCCGGGTCCGGCCGACCGACACGTCCATCGAAAAGGTCGATCCGTCCTTGCGCAGGCCGATGGCCTCGCCGGCGGTCGCGAAATGCCTTGCGTGGCTGTCGGGCGCGGTGCCCGCCTCGGGCATCAGCATCCTGACGTTCCGGCCCATGACCTCGTCGGCAGAGTAGCCGAACAAGCGCTCGCAGGCCGGATTGAACAGCAGAATATGGTCCTGCGCGTCGAGCAGGATGACTCCGTCGACCGCGGTCTCGACGATCGCGGTGAGGCGCGCCACGCTCTCGCGCATCGCGCGCTGGGCGTCGCTGACCTGCTGGAGCAGGAGCGTCGCGTCCCGGCTCTTGATTTCCTCCTCCTCGAGCGCGGCCTGGACCTGCCGCAGCTCGAACGGCGAGGGGATCGTCAGGATCTTCGGCAGCAGCGGCCAGAGCGCGCCCGCCGTGACCACGGATGCCACCGCGGTCGCCGCCTTGACCATGCCCTCGATGCCATAGACCGGGACCCAGAGCGTGTAGATCGACAATACGTGGGTCAGGCCGCACGCCATGATGAAGATCGCGAAGGCCCAATAGACCCAGCCGAACTTGAGGTCGCGCCGCTTGGTGACCAGAATCGCAAGGGCAAACGGAATCGAAAAATAGGCGGCGGCGATGCAGGCGTCGGAAACGACGTGAAGCCAGATCAGCTCAGGCTCCCACAACAGGCAGATGCCGTGCGGCGACAGCATGGACGAGTCGAGGAGACGTTCAAAAAAGGCCCACATCATTCCACCCCAAGATTCCGTTCCAGGCGGCTTGCGGGCCGGGAGCCCGCAACATGGGTGTCGCTGGACAGTTCCACTCTCACCTCGCGCTCCGGCGAAGCAGGTAAGGTTCGAGACTATACCAAGGGTCCGGCGCGGTTGCATTTTCAAGTCCGCACGATTGCGGGGCGTGCCGGCCCGCTGCTTGCCTGATTCGCAGGGAATACACGGCGTCGCGAATCACTGTCGAACACGGCTCGGCGCGCTTGCCGGTGTTCCACGGCCGCGCTAGGACAGGCCATGGCGGTGTCCTTATCCAGCAAAGGTGCCCGGCGATGACGACCCCGGTCGCACTCACCATCGCCGGCTCCGATTCGAGCGGCGGTGCCGGCATCCAGGCCGACCTGAAGACCTTTGCCGCGCTCGGCGTCTATGGTGCCTCCGCCATCACGGCGCTGACGGCGCAGAACACGCGTGGCGTTACCGGCATTCATCCGGTCCCGGCCGAATTCGTCACCGCGCAGATCGATGCGGTGTTCTCCGATCTCGACATTGGCGCGGTGAAGATCGGCATGGTGGCTGAGGTCGCCGGCATCGATGCGGTCGCGGCCGCGCTGTCGCGCTGGTCGCCGCGGCATGTCGTGCTCGATCCCGTGATGGTGGCAACCTCCGGCGACCGCCTGCTGGCATCCGAGGCCGTCGACGCGCTCCGCACAAAACTGATATCGCTGGCGTCGGTGATCACGCCCAATCTGCCGGAAGCCGCGGCTCTGCTCGACGAGCCGGTCGCGGCAAGCGAGGCCGAGATCGAAAGCCAGGGGCGTCGCCTGCTGGCGCTCGGCTGCCGTGCGGTCCTGATCAAGGGCGGACACGGCGAGGGCGCCGAGAGCATCGATTATCTCGTCGATGCCCAAAACACGATCGCGCTCGCCGCGCCGCGCGTTGCGACCCGCAACACCCATGGCACCGGCTGCTCGCTGTCCTCGGCGGTCGCGGCTGGACTGGCCAAGGGCGAAGATCTGGAGCTTGCCGTGCGCAACGCCAAGTCCTGGATCAGCGCGGCCATCGCAGCCGCCGACCGCTTCAGCGTCGGGCACGGCCACGGCCCGGTCCATCATTTCCACAGGTTCTACTGAGGCGGGCCGTCCGCGCGAGCGCGGCCATCGATCCGTTGAGCGCTGGCTTCATCGTCCCCAATGCCTTGTGGCTACATCGAGCAAGCGGCTCTCCTTCGAGACGACCGCTTCGCGGTCTCGTCAGGATGAGGCTGAACTGCGTCGGTCCGCTTTGAATTTGTAGCCGCGCACTCCGCCCTCATCCTGAAGGCCCGCCAACGGCGGGCGTCTCGAAGGATGTGCCGCGGGGGAGATGGCCTCAGGGAAGAGTAGGGTCCCGGCGCCTCCTGCGGCGCCATGTCGCCTGATTGTCGCATGCGGCTGATATTCGCAGGCAGGCGAGGCAATGGCGTGATTCGTATCTGAGGGTGCCTCAAAAGTTCAATTGGTCATCCCCCTGTCACGGGACATTGTTACAGGCTGGCGCATGGGAAGTTACGATGTGAGTGACGAGAGCCCGGAGCGGCGCTTTCGCACGTTGTTCATCTCCGACGTTCATCTCGGAGCCCGCGGTTCTCAAGCCGATCTTCTGCTCGACTTCCTACGCTACCATGATGCCGACACGATCTATCTCGTCGGCGACATCGTCGACGGCTGGGCGCTGAAATCGAGCTGGAACTGGCCGCAATCCCACAACGACCTCGTGCAGAAGCTGCTGCGCAAGGCGCGCAAGGGCGCCAAGGTCGTCTACATCCCCGGCAATCACGACGAGTTCCTGCGCAACTATTACGGCACGCATTTCGGCGGCATCGACGTCGTCGAGAACACGGTCCACACCGGCGTGGACGGCAAGCGTTATCTCGTCATCCATGGCGACATCTTCGACCTCGTGGTGCAAAACGCGCGCTGGCTCGCCCATCTCGGCGACAAGGCCTACGACTTCGCGATCCAGATGAATCGCTTCGTCAACTTCTTCCGCCGCTTGTTCAAGGTGCCCTATTGGTCGCTGTCGCAATGGGCCAAGCAGAAGGTTAAGAACGCCGTCAATTACATAGGCGCGTTCGAGCAGGCGCTCGCCGCCGAGGCGCGGCGCCACGACGCCGACGGCGTGATCTGCGGCCACATCCATTACGCCGTGATCCGCGACGAGGGCGGCATTCGCTACATGAATTGCGGCGACTGGGTCGAGAGCTGCACGGCGCTGGTCGAGCACGACGACGGTCATTTCGAGATCATCACCTGGGCGGATCATTTGCAGAAGCCGGCAGCCGTCCCGCAGGTTGCAGCCAGAGCTGCGTAGGAGAGGCCGCGTGATGCGCATCCTGGTCGCGACCGACGCCTGGCACCCGCAAGTCAACGGTGTGGTTCGGACGCTGACCAAGCTCGCCGACGCCGGCAAAAGCCTCGGCGTCGAATTCACGTTCCTGACGCCGCAATCCTTCCGCACCTTTGCAATGCCGAGCTATCGCGACGTGCGGCTGGCGATGCCCCGCCCCGCACGGATTGCGAAGCTGATCGAGGGGGCGCGGCCCGAAAGCATCCACATCGCGACCGAAGGGCCGATCGGCCTGATGGTCCGCCGCTATTGCCGCCAGCGCAAGCTGCCGTTCACGACCAGCTTCCACACCCGCTTTCCCGAATATGTCCGCGCCCGCGTGCCGGTGCCGGGCTCGCTGATCTGGCGGGCACTGCGCCGCTTCCACGCGCCCAGCCGCGCCGTGATGGCGGCAACGCCTGCGCTCGCCCGCGAGCTGACCGAGCGTGGTTTCGACAATGTCGTGCTGTGGCCGCGCGGCGTCGACACCCATCTGTTCCACCCCCGCGCCATCGACCTTTGCCTGCCGGGACCGGTGTTCCTATCGGTCGGCCGCGTCGCGGTGGAGAAAAATCTCGAGGCCTTCCTCGATCTCGAGCTGCCCGGGACCAAGGTCATCGTTGGTGACGGCCCCGCGCGCGCCTCGCTCGAAGAGGCCTATCCCGACGCGATCTTCCTCGGCGAGAAGCACGGCGAGGAACTGGCGGATATCTATGCGGCCGCCGACGTCTTCGTGTTTCCGAGCAAGACCGACACGTTCGGCCTGGTGCTGCTGGAAGCGCTCGCGAGCGGCCTGCCGGTGGCCGCTTTCCCGGTGAAGGGTCCTCGCGACGTCATCGGCGATGCCCCGGTCGGCGCACTCGATCACGACCTGCGCAGCGCCTGCTTCGCGGCGCTGGACATCTCCCGGCAGGACTGCGTCGCGTTCGCCGCCAATTACACCTGGGAAGCCTCGGCGAGGGCCTTTGTGGCCAGCATTGAGGCGGTCGGCGCGGTGCTGCCTGGCCGGAACGCCGCGGAACAGCCGCGCTTCGTCGCCTGAAGAGAAAAATCCTCGCGCGGAGGTGTCTTGCCCGCGCTGCGGTGGCCGCGATAAGATCTGACATGACCGAACAGCTCCTCCCGATCGGCCCTGCCGATATCGACGCCGCAGCGCGCGTGATCGCGCCCTACGCCATCCGCACCCCGCTGTTGTCCTTTCCCGTGCTCAACGAGCGCGTCGGCGCCAAGGTCTTCCTGAAGCCGGAGATGCTCCAGCGCACCGGCTCGTTCAAGTTCCGCGGCGCCTTCAACAAGGTGTTCTCGATCCCGCAGGACAAGCGCGCCGGCGGTGTCGTCGCGTTCTCCTCCGGCAACCACGCCCAGGGCGTGGCGGCGGCGGCAAAGATTCTCGACATGCAGGCGACCATCGTGATGCCGGCGGATGCGCCGCTGTCGAAGCGCGAGCGCACCAAATCCTACGGCGCCGAGGTCGTGCTCTATGATCGCGACAAGGACGACCGTGAGGCGATCTCGCGTGGCATCGCCGAGAAGCGCGGCGCGACGCTGGTCAGGCCTTACGACGATCCGTTCGTGATCGCAGGGCAGGGCACTGCCGGCCGCGAGATCGCGGAGGACATGGCAACGCTCGGTCTCAGCCCCGACATCGTGGTGGCGCCGGCGTCCGGCGGCGGCCTGATCGCGGGCGTCGCAACCGCCGTGAAGGCGCGCTATCCGCTAGCCGAAATCGTGGTGGCCGAGCCCGAGGCGTTCGACGATCACGGCATTTCGCTGAGCGCAGGCCATCGCGAGCCGCATCCGCCGGCGGGCCGCACCATCTGCGATGCGCTGATGGCGCTGATTCCCGGCGAGATGACGTTTGCGATCAACAGCAAGCTGCTGGCGCGCGGCGTTACCGCGTCGGACAAGGAAGTCGGCGCCGCCGTTGCCTTCGCCTATCGCGAGCTGAAGCTCGTGGTGGAGCCGGGCGGTGCGGTGGGTCTTGCGGCGCTGCTGGCGGGGCGTCTCGATGTGGCCGGCAAGAACGTCGTGATCGTGCTCTCCGGCGGCAATGTCGATGCGGATTTGTTTGCGGAGTTGGTCGCCTAGCCGCCATTCCGGGGCTCGCGAAGCAAGAACCCGGAATCCACTTCTCCGCCGTCTCTGCCGCACAATGGATTCCGGGCCTGCGCCTCACGGCGCATCCCGGAATGACGATCGTCGAGGGTCGACATGAAGAAGGGGCAGAGCGTTTCCGCTCTGCCCCTTCTTCGTTGTGTGGCTCGCTGCGATCAGCGCATGAAGCCGCGGTGGTTATTGCCGCCGCCCGTGCTCGGGGCCTGGTTCATCGACTGGCGGAAGTTGTTGCCGCCGTTGTTGACGTTGCGGTTCGTGGCGTTGAACTGCGGACGGTTGTTGTTCTGGACCTGCACCTTGTTCACCGGGTTGTTGTTGGGCTTCACGATGCCGGTGTTACCGTTGTTGACGCGGATCGGGTTGTTCTGCGTCTGGACGTTGACCGGCTTCGTCTCGATCTTCGGGCCGCCCTTGCCGACATTCACCGGCACGCTGACGATCTTGCCGGGGGTGCCGTTGCCGGCGTCCGGCTTGTTGTTGGTCGCGGGCAGGGTCACGATCTTGCCGATGCCGCCATTGCTGGTGGTCGTGTTGGTCGGCGCAGGCAGGGTGACGATCTTGCCCGGGGTCTGCGACGGCGTGCCGTTCGGCTGGTTGTTGCTTGAGGGCAGATTGCCGATCTGGCCGCCATTGCCGAGCTTGCCGATCACGTTACCGTCGACCGGCTTCTGCACGATCGGCAGATTGCCGTTGATCTGGTTGCCATTACCCTGCTGCAGCGGCATGTATTTGGGCTGGCCGAGATTGCCGATCTTGAAGGTCGGAGCAATGTTCTGCGGAGCCAGGAACTTGGTCGCCTGCATCAAGGGGATCTGCTTCGGCTGCGTCTGCAGCTTCAGCGCCATTTGCGCATAAGGGCTGTTGCCGTAGCTGTCGTAGAAGCTCTTGTAGGCAACCGGCGAATTCACCAGCACCGCCTTGTGCCAAGCCTGCGAGAGCAGGATGTTGTTGAGCAGCCAACGGACGTGGTCGCACAGCGGGTCGTGCGGATACATCTGGATGAACTCCTGATAATATTCCGGCCGGCCCTCGGACACGACGTAGTCATAGGCCTGACGCGTCGAGCGGCTCGGCAGGTTGGAGGCCATCTGCACCACCGGCGCCCTGACGGGCGCGCGGTTGGCGGCAACCGCGGTGTCGCCGAAGAAGGTGAAGTCCGAGGTCAGCGAGGAGCTCTCCCACGGGATCTGCGCGCCGCTGGTGGACTGGTTCACCTGCAGGCGGACGCGCTTGAACAACTGCTCGATCGGCACGTTGGGTTCGCGCGCGACGTTCAGGAACGCCTGCGTGTAAGGGCTGTGACCGCCGGTGCCGTCGAGCGCTTCGGCGCCCGGCGCGGTCGAGTAACCGACGATCGAGCCGTTCGGCGCATCGACGATGGCCAGGCCGCGGCCGGCGTCATTGACATCAGGGAACGGGTTGTTGCGGCAGGCATCGAGGATGACGATGCGCATGCGGCTCGGGATCGTCTCCAGCGTCGACATCACGTCGACCAGCCGCACCGAATTATTGACGAGCTCGGTCTGGCTCGACACCTTGGCGTCGACGGGAACGAGATAGTTCTCGCCGGCGAGTTGCACGCCGTGACCGGCGTAATAGACCATCGCCACCGTGTTCGGACCGCGCGCGGACACCTTGGCGGAGAAGTCCTGGACCACACGGAGCATGTCGTTCTGGGTCAGGTCGGTCGCGGCAACCACCTCGAACCCCGCCGAGTTCAGGAACTTCGCCATCGACTCGGCGTCATTGTCGGGATTGGCGAGTTGCGGCGCGTTCTTATAGTTCGAATTCCCGATCACCAGCGCCACCCGCTGCTCTGGGCCCTGCAGCGCGGTGGGGGCCGGCTCGACCGGAGCAACTTGCGCGGAAACAGGGCCGCAGGCGAAGCCGAACAGGCTTCCCACAAGGCTGGCTGTCATCAGGAAAGGCTTTAGGCGGAACATGGCGTGCTCCTTTGGCACTGATCTCGATGCGAGATTGGTTGCCGGGGAGCCTCGCCGCGTTCGAGCTTGAGGTCCGTGATCCCCCTCACCATGCTGGCCTTGCGTGATCTGAATCACGCTCGGAACCTGCTACGGTGAGCGATCGATAAGGGGAACTGCCGTCACATGCTGAAATCGATCGATCCGATCCTGACGCCCGACCTGCTCTGGCTGCTGGCCTCCATGGGCCACGGCGACGATCTCGTGGTCGTCGACGCCAACCACCCGGCCACGCACATCGCCCGCAGCACCTCGTCGCAGCGCCTGATCCAGCTGCCGGGCATGACGATGGAGACGGCCGTCCGAGCCATCATGACGCTCTATCCGCTCGACGATTTCGATCCCGACCCGGTGCGCGTGATGGCGCCGGTCGACGATCCCGACCGCGTGCCCGACGTGCAGCGCGCCGTGCTGGCCGAGATCGAGCGTGCGGTCGGACGCGCCGTTGCTCCCGGCAAGCTCTCGCGTCCGGATTTTTACCGCGCGGCGGCGGCGGGGTTTGGTGTCGTGCAGGTGGGGGACAGCAGGGGTTACGGCTGCTTCCTGATCAGGAAGGGCGTGATCGGCTAGCCGGATTGGCGCATCAGCTCCGACGGCCAGCCAACCCGGACGAGAAGGCCGTCGGGGCCGTTGATGCCGACTTCATACATGCCCCATTCGCGGTGGCGCAGCACGCCGCCGGGCCGGATGATGAGATCGTCCACGCGCGCGGCAATGGCCTCGACCTCGGGCGTGCGAATGAAAATGCCAAAGGGATTGTGCTCCGGCACGCGCCACGGGCCATCGCCGGCTTGCGTGAGATGCACCTCGCATCCCCAGCCGCTCATGATGACATAGCCGGCATCGCCGCCGATGCGCGCAAAGCCGAGCCGTTCCCAGAACGGAATTGCGGCGGGAAGATCGTTGCTGGGAACGATCGCAAAGGCGCCGACGCGCGGGCTCTCAGGCATTCGGTCACTCCGGCACATGCAAGCGGTCCGCGCCGCGTTCACGCTGCGCGTTGCGAGCTTATCGAGAGCGGCCGCTCGGCAGAAGCGGCGAAACGTCCCGCACTCGAATTTGAATGGCGCGGCGGGAACTGACTGTCTATGGTTTCTCCATGTCCCGCTTTGTGTGTCTATTCGTTGCCATCATCCTATCGCTGCTGCCGACTGTGGCGTCCGCTGAGCCCGTTCAAAAGCGTCCCAAGCCCGTCTGGAAGGGCTACGGCTTCCTGCCGGGCTATCGTCAGCCGCTGAGCAACAGCATTCCGCTCTACAAGCAAAAGGAAGCGATGCGCCGAATGTCGCGCGCCGACCGGCGCCATTGGTACATCGATCCGGTGCCGCAATATTACCGCTGGGACGGCGAGTGGCACTATTTCGGCCGCCCCGGCTTCAACGGCGGCCGCTACAATGGCGGCAGTTTTGGTCCGTGCTGGACGCGCACGCCGATTGGGGCGGTGTGGAATTGCGGGTGACCAGCTGATCGCGTCGTCGCTGCGCTCGCAATGACGATGCGGAGAAAGTGTGCGCGCCTTCTCGCTTACTCGTGCCCCGGACGCAGCGCAGCGCTTCTTCAGCGGTGCGCTGCTGAGCCGGGGCCCATGTGGCAGCGGAGAGCATAGCCTCTGGGTCCCGGCTCTGCGCTGCAACGCTGGCGCGTTGCAGCTTGTCCGGGACACGATGCTCCCCCTTACGAGAAGAACGCGATCTTCTCGGCCTGGGTCATGCGGCGGATCGGGGCGAGGGGATCGTTGGCCGGCGCGCGGGGCTTTTGCAGGATGCCGCTGGCGAGGATGGTGGCGCCGAGCGAGGTCTCGGGCAAGGAAGCAGACAAGGGCGTGGGCGTGGGCAGCGACGTTGTCGGCGCTGCGGCGAAATTCGCCGTCGCGGCCATGGCCGGGGCCTGCTGCTCCATCACCTCGGCGGCGGCCTCCGCAATGGCGTCGGTGAGGCGCGCGAGCGAATCCATTGCGATCGGCGCGTGGGCGGCGGGCTCCTCCGCCACCGCTGCGACGACCGGCTCTTCCGCGATCGGTTCGGAAAGCTCCGCGGCATCGGGCGCTGCGGCCTCCGCCACCATCAACTCCGCAATGGCCGCTTCCATCTCGACCGGCGCGATGATCTCGTCGAAATCAGGATCGGGCGCGGCCATCTCGAGCGCGATGGCCTCGAGCACGGCGTCGTCCTCGGCTTGCGCGGCTGCATCGAGCGCGAACGCGTCAGCGACTTCCGCGAAGCCGACGGGTTCAGGGGCCGGCTCTTCGAACGAGACGGCTTCGTGCGCGACGTCTTCAGGCGCGACTTGGTCGAGCGCGGTGCTCTCGACAGCCATCTGGCTCTCGGCCGCAATCGCCGGCGTAACAGCCGCGTCCATTGCCTGTTCCGCCTCGGCGAACGCTTCGGTGGCGACGGTCGCGTCAGCGGCTGCTTCGGGCTCGGCAGCCTCGGCGAGATCCTGCGGTGGCTCCGTAAAGGCCACGGGTGCTTCGCTCGCCATCGCAGCGGGCGCGGTCTCGGCAGGCGGAGCTTCGGCGGCGAATGACGGCGCCTCCTGCACCGGAGCGGACGCGGGAGCCGCCGCCTGCGGCGTTGCGTCGCCGTCGGTCTGCTCGACCCGATCCCTGAGCAGATCGAATGCGGCTTTGAGCTCGACGCGGGGGTCGATGGTCGAAATCTGTCCGCAGGCGGCTTCGATCGAGGCGAGCTGCGAATCAATGAGGTCGCAGATTCGCCCGTCGGCACCGATCTCGCGCCAGCGCCAGGAGATCTCCTTGATGATGCGCACGCCGCGCGGAATCGCGGCGAGGCTCGTCTCGATCGCGGCGGGATCGAAGGCGGCGATGGCGATCGTCTCGGCCTCGCGGATCGCGCGGCGAATCTCGATCAGGGCTTCGGGCAGGCGGTCCTCGACGACGGGTTGCCGCTGTGCCGCAAGGGTTTCTTCGATTTTCGCGACCGCGTCGAGCACCATGCTCGTGTCGGCGTTGCGGTTGCGCTTGGCGTATTCGCCGAGGAACCAGCGGCCGCGCGCCGTCTCCATGAAGGCTTCGCGGATCGCGTCGTAATCCTGCTCGTTCGGCTCGGCCGCGCGGGCAGACATGGGCGAAAGGGCGAATGCTTCGTTGGCCATTGCGATCTCGTCGCGCAAATCACCGCGCGTTACAGTAACGATCACCACGATATCGACCGAATCGCAATTGGTTTGATGGCACCCGAATCACAAATCCCCACGCCAGCATCGGCGAAACGGCGATTCGCCGTCAGCCTCGCCCTGTTCTATTCGGCCGTCTTCGCGGTCTCGGGCACGCATCTGCCGTTCTTTCCGGTGTGGCTGAAGGCGATCGGCATCGACGCGGCCTGGATAGGCCTCATCAACGCGCTGCCGGCGATCACGCGCTTCACCACGCTGCCGCAAGTGACGTCCTTCGCCGAAAAGCGACATGCCATTCGCGCCGGCATGATGGTGTCGGTGCTGGCGACCGCGATCGGTTTTACGGCGGTCGGCCTGCAGCAGCAGCCGCTGGCGCTGTTCCTGATCTACGCGCTGACCTGCATGATGTGGACGCCGACGATGCCGCTGACCGATGCCTATGCGTTGCGCGGCGTCGCTCGTTACGGGCTCGATTACGGACCCTTGCGGCTGTGGGGCTCGGCGGCCTTCGCCGCCGGCTCGCTCGCCTGCGGCTATCTCGTAGACCACATCGCCGCGCGCGACCTGATCTGGGTCATCGTCGCATGGGCCGTCGTTGCGGTCGCCGCCGGCCTGCTGCTTCAGCCGCTGGACGATGTCAGGCGCAAAACCACGGAGAGGCATGCCGGCAAGGCGCTGCTGCGCGATGCCGGCTTCTGGGCCGTCATCGTCTCGGCCGCGCTGATTCAGGGCAGCCACGTCGCGTACTACACCTTCTCCGCCATCAACTGGCAGCTCCATGGGATCAGTGGGCTGACGATCGCGGGCCTGTGGACGTTGGGCGTGATCGCGGAGATCGTGGTGTTCGCGCTGTCGCCGCGCTTCTCGCTGCATCCGTCCACCATGATCGCGATCGGGGGTCTCAGCGCCGTGCTGCGCTGGATCGTCACTGCCAATGAGCCGCCGCTCGCGCTGTTGGCGATCGTCCAGCTCGGCCACGGCCTCAGCTTCGGCATGACCATCGTCGGCACGATGAATCTCCTGGTGCAGCGCGTGCCCTCGCATCAGATCGCGCGGGGGCAGGGCTATTACGCCGCGTGCAACGGACTGCTCGGCGCCGCGACCTCGATCGCGTCAGGTGCGATCTACGCCCGCATCGGCGATGGATTGTATTACGTGATGGCTGCGATGGCGGCGGCCGGCGCGCTTCTGATCTGGTCGGCGCGGCACCGGCTCAAGCCTCAGCCCCAGAGCGAAACGTCCGGCGGATAGACGAGGCTGTCATCGTAACGCAGGCCGTGATCGCGGTCGCGCGCCAGCAGCAAGGGGCCGTCGAGATCGACGAAGCGCGCCTGTGGCGTCACCAGCATCGCGGGGGCCATCGACAGCGAGGTTGCGACCATGCAGCCGATCATGATCTCGAAGCCGAGCGCCTGCGCGGCGTCCGCCATCGCGAGGGCCTCGGTGAGGCCGCCGGTCTTGTCGAGCTTGATGTTCACGGCGTCGTAGCGGTCGCGCAAGGGGACCAGCGAGGAGCGGTCATGCACGCTCTCGTCGGCGCAGACCGCGAGCGGGCGCTTGATCCGTGCCAGCGCCTCGTCCCGGCCGGCCGGCAGCGGCTGCTCCACCAGGGTGACGCCGGCGGCATCGCAGGCGGCGAGATTGTGCGCCAGATTGGCCTCGGTCCAGGCCTCGTTGGCATCGACGATCAGCTCGGATTCGGGAGCCGCCTTGCGCACCGCGGCGATCCGCTCGGGATCGCCGTCGCCGCCGAGCTTGATCTTGAGCAGCGGCCGGTGCGCCGCCTTGGCGGTGGCGGCCTCCATGGCCTCGGGGGTCCCTAACGAGATCGTGTACGCCGTGGTGCGCTCGCCCGGCACCGGCCGGTCGAGCAGGTTCCAGGCCCGCAGGCCCGCCGCCTTGGCCTCCAGGTCGATCAGGGCGCAGTCCAGGGCATTGCGGGCCGCACCGGGCGCCATGGCGGCCTGCAGGGCTTGCCGCGTCAGCCCGTCCGCGACGGCCTGCTGCATGGCCTGGATGGCCGCCAGCGTCGCCTCGGGCGTCTCGCCATAGCGGGGATAGGGCACGCACTCGCCGCGGCCGGTCAGCCCGTCCCGGCTTACCTCCGCTACGATAGTCACGGCCTCGGTCTTGGCGCCCCGGCTGATGGTAAAGCTGCCCGCGATCGGGAAGCGCTCGATTCGCGCCGCCAGGGCAGCAAATTTCATGGAAGTCATTTTGAACTCTGGCGAAATCTGAACCTGCTAGTTACCTCTAGCAACTAACATTAACCACTTGGGGATACCTTCTCTGGGTAAGGGCGCGTGCGCAACTATCTGATTTTCTCCGCCCCGGCACGGGAGCGGACATCTTGAATAGCGATCCGAAGCTGGAACGGATTGCCAAGGGCAACGCGCTGGCACTCTGCGCCACCGGGACGTGGACGGCCAGCTTCGCGCCGGTCCTGGAGCGGATGGTGGCCGACGCCGAGAAGCTCGCCGGCGGCCAGCAAAGCATCTTCATCGACGTCTCCGAACTCGCCAAGCTCGACACGTTCGGCGCCTGGCTGATTGAGCGGCTGCGCCGCAGCCTGACCCAGGGCGCCGTCGAGGCGCAGATCGCGGGTCTCTCGGCCAATTATTCCAGCCTCGTGGACGAGGTGCGGCGGGTCAGGGCGACGGCCGTGGTCGACGGCGGCACCGTGACCATCACCGGCATGCTGGAGCAGATCGGCCGGGCCGTGGCCGGCGTGGGCGGCACGGTCGCGGGTCTCGTCGACATGCTCGGCGCCGTGCTCGCGGCAGGATTTCGCGTCCTGATCCATCCGCGCTCGTTTCGCCTGACCTCGACCGTGCATCACATGGAGCAGGTCTGCTGGCGCGCGGTGCCGATCATCGTGCTGATCACCTTCCTGATCGGCTGCATCATCGCCCAACAGGGCATCTTTCATTTCCGCCGCTTCGGCGCCGACATCTTCGTGGTCGACATGCTGGGCGTGCTGGTGCTGCGCGAGATCGGCGTGCTGCTGGTCGCGATCATGGTCGCGGGCCGCTCGGGCAGCGCCTACACCGCCGAACTCGGCTCGATGAAGATGCGCGAGGAGATCGACGCGTTGCGCACCATGGGCTTCGACCCGATCGAGGTGCTGGTGCTGCCGCGCATGATGGCGCTGGTGCTGGCGTTGCCGATCCTGGCCTTCCTCGGCGCGATGGCCGCGCTCTATGGCGGCGGGCTCGTCGCCTGGCTCTATGGCGGGGTCGAGCCCGAGGCCTTCCTGCTCCGCTTGCGCGACGCCATCTCGATCGACCATTTCATCGTCGGCATCGTCAAGGCGCCGGTCATGGCGGCCGTGATCGGCATCGTCGCCTGTGTCGAGGGCCTCGCCGTGCAGGGCAGCGCGGAATCGCTGGGCCAGCACACCACGGCCTCGGTGGTGAAGGGCATCTTCTTCGTCATCGTCATGGATGGCGTGTTCGCCATCTTCTTCGCCTCGATCGGGATGTGACGATGGCTCCCGAGATCCAAAATCCGATCATCCGCGTGCGCGACATCACCGTGCAGTTCGGCTCCACGCGCGTGCTCGACGGCCTCAACCTCGACGTCAGGCGCGGCGAGATCTTGGGCTTCGTCGGCCCTTCCGGTGCGGGCAAGTCGGTGCTGACGCGCACCATCATCGGTCTCGTGCCGAAGGTCGCGGGCTCCATCGAGGTGTTCGGCGTCGACCTGGATTCCTCCAACACGTCGCAGCGCCGCAACGTGGAGCGGCGCTGGGGCGTCTTGTTTCAGCAGGGGGCGCTGTTCTCCTCGCTGACCGTGCGGCAGAACATCCAGTTTCCGATGCGCGAATATCTTCGGGTCTCGCAGCGGCTGATGGACGAGATCACCATGGCCAAGCTCACCATGGTCGGCCTCAAGCCCGAGGTTGCCGAGCGCTTCCCGTCCGAGCTCTCCGGCGGCATGATCAAGCGCGTCGCGCTGGCGCGCGCGCTGTCGCTCGATCCGGACCTCGTCTTCCTGGACGAGCCGACCTCGGGCCTCGATCCGATTGGCGCTGGCGACTTCGACGAGCTGGTCAGGACGCTCCAGCGCACTTTGGGGCTCACCGTTTTCATGGTAACCCACGACCTCGACAGCCTTTACACAGCGTGTGACCGCATCGCCGTTTTAGGGAACGGTAAGATCATAGCGGCAGGGTCGATCGCCGACATGCAGGCCTCGCAGCATCCCTGGCTGAGGCAATATTTCCATGGCAAGCGCGCCCGCGCGGTCATGGGTTGAGTGGCGGGGTTGAGTAGCTGTGATGAGTAGCCGGAGCACCTGATGGAAACGCGGGCAAACTACGTCTTGATCGGGTCGTTTACGCTGGCGGTGATCGCCGCGGCGATCGGCTTCGTGCTCTGGTTCCAGTCGCTGCACACCACCAAGCAGCGCAGCCCCCTGCGCGTCGTGTTCGAGGGCCCGGCGGCGGGCCTGCGCAACGGGGGTAGCGTCAACTTCAACGGTATCCGGGTGGGCGAGGTGGTCTCGGTGAAGCTCGACAACCCGCGGCGGGTTATCGCACTCGCCATGATCGAGAACAACGCCCCGATCCGCAAGGACACCCTGGTCGGCCTCGAATTCCAGGGCCTCACCGGCGTCGCCGCCATCTCGCTGAAGGGCGGAGACGAGGCCGCGGCGCCGCCGCCGCTCGACCAGGACGGCATCCCGACGCTGACGGCCGACCCCAACAAGCTCCAGGACGTCACCGAGGCGATCCGCGGCACGCTGCAGAACATCAACAAGATCGTCGCCGACAATCAGGAATCGGTGAAGAACTCGCTGAAGAATCTGGAGACCTTCACCAACTCGCTCGCGCGCAATTCCGAGAAGATCGACGGCGTCATGGCCAAGGTCGACGGCGTCATGCTCAAGGCCGACAACCTCATGCTCGGCCTCAACACGCTCGCCGGCGGCAAGGACGGCGGCGAGCTGTTCCAGGCGGTGAAGTCGATCCGCGAGCTGGCCGACGATTTCGACAAGCGCTCCGGCGCGTTGATGAGCGACGGCCGCCGCACCCTCGGCGACATCAGCCGCGCCGTGAACAATTTCGACCGCAACCCCACCCGCGTGCTGTTCGGCGCCAGCAACAGCAGCGCCCCACCGCCTCCGCCGCCCGAGCCGCCGAGGCCGGCCGCGCCGGAGCGCAGGCGGTAGCAGCGCGTCGTCCACGGACCTCTCCACTCGTCATTGCGAGCCAACGGGTCCGCGTAGCGCGGACCGATGACAGGCTCCGCGAAGCAATCCGGACTGTCTCTGCGGGGACGATCTGGATTGCTTCGTCGCTTCGCTCCTCGCAACGACGATTGGCGTGTCCGCCCCGTTATCGATTCCGTCATCCCTCAATCAGGGTGACGGGTTAGACCTCTCTTCGCAATGACAGGGCCGATACGAAAGTATGGGGGTCTGGCCGAGCCAAGGTAGGGGGAGGGGCTGGCCGTCATTGTCCGCTATATCGCGCTCAAGTCGCGCTCACGAAAAAGCGCGTCGACTTCACACACAGGGGAGGAGAGCGCGTGGTACGCCTGTTGCTGTTGTTGCCGTTCATCGGCCTGATGATCGTGCCGTTCTACAATATCGGGGAGCCGCATCTGTTCGGCTTTCCCTTCTTCTACTGGTATCAGCTCGCCTGGGTGCCGCTGACCTCGCTCCTCACCTACATCGTTTACAGGAGCGCGCGCCGTGCTGACTAATGTCGATAGCGCGGCATTCGCCGTATTCCTCGCACTGTTCGTCCTCGTCACCGGCATGGGCTTCGTCGCCTCGCGCTGGCGCAAGCCGGAGACGCTCGCCCATCTCGACGAGTGGGGCCTCGGCGGCCGCAAGTTCGGGACCTGGATCACCTGGTTCCTGGTCGGCGGCGACTTCTACACCGCCTACACCGTGATCGCCGTTCCCGCGCTGGTCTACGCGGTCGGCGCCTACGGCTTCTTCGCGCTTCCCTACACCATCATCGTCTATCCCTTCGTGTTCGCGGTGATGCCGGTGCTGTGGAAGGTCGCCAAGGAGCGCGGCTACGTCACAGCCGGCGACGTGGTGCGCGGCGCCTACGGATCGCGCGGGCTCGAGCTTGCCGTTGCAGCCACCGGCGTGCTGGCGACGATGCCCTACATCGCGCTCCAGCTCATCGGCATGGAGGTGGCGATCAAGGCGCTGGGCCTGCACGGCGAAGTGCCGCTCGTTCTCGCCTTCCTGGTGCTGGCGCTCTACACCTATTCGTCGGGCCTGCGCGCGCCGGCGCTGATCGCCTTCGTCAAGGATATCATGATCTACATCGTGGTGATCGCCGCGATCGCGATCGTGCCGTCCAAGCTCGGCGGCTACGGTGCGATCTTCACCGCGGCGGATGCGGCCTTCGCCAAGAAGGGTTCGGGTGGCATCCTGCTGTCGCCGGCGCAGATCGTGCCCTATGCCTCGCTGGCGCTGGGCTCGGCGCTCGCCGCCTTCATGTACCCGCACACGCTGACCGGCATCTTCGCGTCGTCCGGCGGCAACACGATCCGCAAGAATGCGATGTTGTTGCCGGCCTACACGCTGCTGCTCGGCCTGCTCGCGCTGCTGGGCTACATGGGCCATGCTGCGGGCCTCAAGCTCGCCAGCAACAACGACGTCGTGCCCGAGCTGTTCAAGATGCTGTTCCCGAGCTGGTTCGCGGGCTTTGCCTTCGCCGCGATTGCGATCGGCGCACTGGTGCCGGCCGCGGTCATGAGCATCGGCGCGGCCAATCTGTTCACCCGCAACTTCTGGAAGGTGTGGGTCGATCCGAAGGTGACGCCGGCAGGTGAGGCGAAGGTCGCCAAGATCACCTCCATGCTGGTGAAGGTCGGCGCGCTGCTCGCCATCCTCCTGATGCCGACGCAGTTCGCGCTCGACCTGCAGCTGCTCGGAGGCCTCTGGATCCTGCAGACGCTGCCGGCGCTGGTGTTCGGTCTCTATCTGAACTGGTTCTCGAGCACGGCGCTGCTGGCCGGCTGGGCCGTCGGCCTTGCAGGCGGATCCTGGCTCGCCTGGTCGGACGGCTTGAAGCCGCTGCACAGCATTGACCTCGGTGCTGGCCCGGTTGCGATCTACACAGGTCTGCTGGCGCTCGCGCTCAACATCGTGGTGGCCGTCGCGGTCAATTTGGTGCTCAAGCGCACGCCGCAGGAGCGGCTCTCCCGCGAGGCGGCCTGAGGTGACCTGCGAGCGGCGGCCGGCGATCCTCCGGCCGCCGCTCTCGTTCGGAATGAACAGTCTTTCATGCGATTGAAAACGTTTTAGTATCTGCCCTTGCTCCGACCCCGCTCGTCGCGGGCGGATCTGACGGTCTCGGGTGAGGATGTCTTGCAGGCGTGGTTCGTTCTTGCGGTCGCTGCCGGCTATGTGACCACGCTGTTCCTGGTGGCCTGGTGGGGCGACCGGCGGAGCGCCGGTGGGCCACTGGTCTTGCCAAACTCCAGGACGGCCGCGATCAGCTATTGTCTGACGCTTGCGGTCTATAACACCTCGTGGAGCTTTTACGGATCGGTCGGGCGTGCCGCCACCAGCGGGCTGGACTTCGCCACGATCTATATCGGCCCGACGCTGGTGCTGCTGTTCGGCCAGAGGCTCCTGTCCAAGGTGATCGCGATCGCCAAGGCGCAGAACGTCACCTCGATCTCGGACTTCATCGCCGCGCGCTACGGCAAGAGCCAGGTGCTGGCGGCCTTCGTGACGCTCGCATCGGTGCTTGGCGTGCTTCCCTATATCGCGCTCCAGCTCAAAGCCGTCGGCAAGAGCTTCGACTATCTGATCCTCCAGCCTGAGCGCGCAGGCGGCGAGGCCCTGCGGTTCTGGCAGGATTCGGCGTTCGGCGTGGCGGCGTCGATGGCGTTGTTTGCGATCGTGTTCGGCGTCCGGCACGTCCATGCCAGCGAGCATCATCGCGGCCTGATGCTCGCGATCGCCTTCGAGAGCGTCGTCAAGCTGCTCGCCTTCCTGATCGTCGCGCTGTTCGTGCTGTTCGGACTATCGGGCGGGCCGGCCGCACTGCTGTCGCAATTTCAATCCGAGCCGCAACTGGCGGGGATTCTGAGCTTCGATCCGACGCAGCCGGTGTGGCCAGCGACGATCATCATCTCAGGCATCGCCTTTCTGTGCCTGCCGCAGGCGTTCCATGTCGCCGTCGTCGAGAACGAGAGCCCGAGCCACACGCGCACCGCAGCGTGGCTTTATCCGGCCTATCTCGCGCTGTTCAGCCTGCTGATCCTGCCGATCGCTGCGACCGGGCTGACCCGGTTCGGCGCAATGATGGACCCCGACACCTACGTCATCTCGCTGCCGATCGCTGCGGATGCGAGCACCGTCAGCCTGATCGCCTTCCTCGGCGGGCTGTCGGCCGCAACCGGCATGGTGATCATGACATCCGTCGCGCTCAGCACCATGCTCTGCAACGACGTCATCATGCCGCTGCTGCTGCGCTCGCGCGTCTTCGGCCTGCGCGCGCGGAGCCGGCCGATGACCTCGGTCCTGGTCGCGGTGCGCCGGTTCTCGATCCTCGGCATCCTGCTGCTCGCCTATCTGATGCATCGTCTGGTCAACCAGTCCTATCCGCTCACCGTGATCGGTCTGCTGTCGTTCGTCGCGGTCGCGCAATTCGGCCCGGCATTCGTCGGAGGGCTGTTCTGGCCGCGGGCCAACAAGGCCGGCGCCTCGCTCGGGATCGCGGCGGGTTTCTGCATCTGGGCCTATACGCTGCTGCTGCCCTCGGCCGCGCCGCTCTGGCCTGGGATCGCGGAGATCGTTCGCAACGGCCCCTGGCAACTCGGCTGGCTCAAGCCGAACGCGCTGTTCGGTCTCGAAGGTATCGATCCGATCTCGCACGCCACGCTCTGGAGTCTCGGTGCCAATCTCGTCTGCTTCCTGGTGTTTTCGGCGTTCGGACGGCAATCGACCGTCGAGCGCAACCAGGCTGCCGCGTTCGCCGACGGTGTCGTTCGCGAAACGATCCCGAAGCTGTCCTCGCGCGTGCTGGTCCGTCTCGACGATCTCCGGGCGCTGGCGCTGCGTTTTGTCGGCGCCGAGCGCGGTGCGGCGTCCTTTGACGGCTATCTTGCCGCTCGTGTCTCCGGCACCGGGCCGCGCCTCGATCCGTCGGGGCTCGTCGATCTCGACTCGATCCGGTTCACCGAAAACCTGCTCGCCGGCGCGATCGGTGCGGCATCCGCGCGGGTGGTGATCGCGGCGTCGCTCGAAGGGCACTCGCTGTCGCGGCGGGAGGCGATGGCGATGCTCGACGAAGCCTCGGAGGCACTGCGTTTCAACCGCAGCCTCTTGCAGAGCACGCTCGAGAGCGTGCCGCAGGGCATTTGCGCGTTCGACGCCGATTTCAACATCACGGCCTGGAACGGCCGTTTCATCGCGCTCTTGGACCTGCCGCCGGATTTCGTGCGCGTGGGGCTTCCGCTGGCGGAGCTGATCGCCTTCAACGTCGAGCGGGGGGAGTATGCCGCCTCCGAATTCGCAGCGCTCCTGGTCAACCGTGACGTCGCCACGCAGATCTGGCCCTATCTCTACGAGCGCAAGCGGCCGGACGGCACGGTGCTCGAAATCGTCTATGACCGCACCGCCGAGGGCGGCTATGTCTCGACCTATACCGACGTGACCGAGCGCCACCGGGCCGCCGAAGCCCTGCGACGCGCCAATGAGGGGCTCGAGCTGCGCGTCCGCGAGCGGACCGAGGCGCTCGAACAGGCCAAGGCAGAAGCCGAGCAGGCCAATCTCGGCAAGACCCGTTTCCTGGCCGCGGCCAGCCACGATCTGCTGCAGCCGCTGAACGCGGCCCGTCTGTTCCTGTCA
Organism: Bradyrhizobium sp. CCBAU 25360; assembly: GCF_028128695.1. Lineage (NCBI taxonomy): Bacteria > Pseudomonadati > Pseudomonadota > Alphaproteobacteria > Hyphomicrobiales > Nitrobacteraceae > Bradyrhizobium > Bradyrhizobium sp. CCBAU 25360. The sequence continues at coordinate 91,329 of NZ_LBJA01000001.1, read as the reverse complement.
GCTCTCGACGAGAGCCTGAGTGTTTCGTCGCGCACGGCTGACGCCGACAAGGAGCGCGCCCTGGCGAGCAGCGCGGTCACGGCGCTGCGCTCCACCGAGCATGTGCTCGACAGGCTGCTCGACATTTCCTCCTACGATGCCGGTGCCGTTCGCGCCGAGGTCTTCGACTTCCCGATTGCCGATCTCTTCGTGCAGTTGAACGTCGAGTTCTCGGCGATGGCACGTGAACGCGGGCTCGTCCTTCGCGTCGTCGATTGCGGCCTCGCCGTGCGCAGCGATCCGCATCTGTTGCGCCGGATCTTGCAGAACCTGCTGTCCAATGCGCTTCGCTACACGCCGAGGGGGCGCATCCTGCTCGGCTGCCGGAGGCGGGGCAGCGCGCTGCGCATCGAGATCTGGGACACCGGTGTCGGGATCGCGGCGGAGGACCAGAAGCGCATCTTCGAGGAGTTCCAGCGCCTCGCGCCCGGATCGGAGAAGGGATTGGGCCTCGGGCTCGCCATCGTCGATCGCGTGTCGCGGCTGCTGGGCCATGCGGTCGATGTCCGTTCGCGTCCGGGACATGGCTCGTGCTTTGCCGTCACGGTGCCGCTTGCGCGCGGACCGGGCCAGCCGCTTCAGCGCGGTCCGGCAATTGCCGCGCCGGTGGCGGCGGAGCGGCCTCTGACGATCCTGTGCCTGGACAATGACGCGACCATCCTCGACGGCCTCACGGCGCTGCTGGGTGATTGGGGACATCGCGTGCTGGTCGCACCAGACGCCGCCGGGGCGATGGAAGCGGCGGCGGCCGACGTGCCGGACGTCGTGCTGCTCGATTACCATCTCGATGGCGGCCGCAACGGCTTGGACTTTCTCGACGAACTCAGGCAGAAGGCGGGCCGCGAGGTTCGCGCCCTGGTCGTCACCGGTGATCGCAGCGAAGCGGTCCGCAAGGAAGCGAGGGCGCGCGGCTGCGAGATCCTGTCAAAGCCGGTCAAGCCGGCGGCGCTGCGGCGCTTCCTCGGCAGCGAAGCCTTGAGTCGGCAGCTCGGGACGAAACAGAGGACTTCCTGACGATGCGCATCCTGATCGGCGATGATCATCCGCTGGTGCAGGCCGCCTTGCGCAGCGCGCTGTCGGCCGTGCTGCCCGATCTCGACGTCATTGCCTGCCAGTCACTGGACGAGGCGATCGGCGTGCTGACGGCCCAGTCGGGCGAGATCGACCTGATCCTCTGGGACCTGACCATGCCGGGCATCCAGGGATTTGCCGCGCTGTTCATCCTGTCGGCGCAATTCCCGACTGTGCCGGTGGCGATCATCTCGGCTCGGCAGGACGCCACCACGATCCGCCGCGCCATCGCCTATGGCGCCTCAGGCTACATCCCGAAATCGCTCGGCCTGCCCGAGATGGCCGAGGCGATCACCAGGATTCTCGCCGGCGAGATCTGGATGCCGCCCAATGTCGGCGGCCGCGGCTCGATCCAGAGCGCCGATGTCGAACTCGCCGCGCGCATGGCCTCGCTGTCGGCGCAGCAGCTGCGCATTCTCGCGATGATCGTGGAGGGCAAGCTCAACAAGCAGATCGCGGGCGAGCTCGACATCGCCGAGCAGACCGTGAAGGGCCACGTCTCGACGATCCTGCGCAAGCTCGGCGTCGGCTCGCGCACCCAGGCCGCCGTCCTCGCCGAGCGGCTGTCGTTCGGCCAGCCCAACGCGACCTGAACTCTTCCCGCAAAACAAAACAGAGGCCGCGAGGCCTCCGTTTTTCGTCGTGCGATTGGCGAGTCTTGTCGCTTACCCCAGCCGTCCCGCCGCATGCGCCAGCAGCGTGTACACCAGCCCCGTCTCCGAGGTCAGGTGGCTGCGCAGTTCCTGCGGGCCGCGGCCGTCGCGGGCGACTTCGTCGAGCAGGCGCTCGAACTCGGCGACGTAGCGGTCCACCGTGCCCTTGAAGTTGCGGTCGGCGCGGTACTTGCGGGCGACCTCGTCGAAGGCCTTCTGGCCGGCGGGCGTGTAGAGGCGCTTGGTGAAGGCCTTGTTCTCGCCGCGCTGGTAGCGGTCCCACATTTCGGCGGCGAGGTTGCGGTCCATCAGCCGGCCGATGTCGAGCGACAGCGATTCCAGCGGATTGCCACTTGCCTGCGGCGCCTGCGGCTGCGGCGCGGGTGCGGCGCGGCCACGCGGAGCCTCACGGCCGGTCGGGGCGCCCTGATTGGCGTCCGTGCGGTTGAGGAGGTCCGACAGCCAGCCGTCACGGCCCTGGTCGTTACCGGCGGGCGCGACCGGCGGTGCATCGGTGCGGCGCGCGGCCGGCATGCCGAGGTCCGGCGGCGGCAGCGTGGAAGCGCTGCCGGTGTCGCGCATGCGGGTCTCGGCGCTACGTCCGCCCGCAGCTGCCATGATCGGCTCCTCCTGGCGCTGGACCGCGACGGACGCACGGCCCGTCGTGGTGACGTCGAGGCCGCGGCCATGCTGGGCCACGATGCGGTTGAGCTCGGCGAGGGCCTCGATCTGGTCGACGATCACCTTGCGCATCTGCGCAGTGCTCTCGGCGGCCTCCTGCGGCATCTCGAGCACGCCGCGGCGCAGCTCGTTGCGGGTGGCTTCGAGCTCGTTGTGCATCTCGAAGGCCATCTGCTTCATGCTGGAGACGAGGTTGGTGAACTTCTCGGTCGACTGCTTGAACATCGTGTCCGCCTCGTCCGTGGTCTGGCGGTAGATGTCGTGCATGGCCTCGATGGTCTGCCGGTGCTCTTCCTCGGATGCGACGCGCACCGCCTCGAACTGGCGGGTGATCGCCGCGGAGCCTGCGCCGGCGGTCTCGGCGACGACGCGGGCGATGTCGCGGGCGCGCTCTTCGGCGGCCGCCAGCGATTCATCGAGCAGGCCGGTGAAGCGCGACAGGCGCTGGTCGAGATCGGCCGTGCGCAGGTCGATCGTGGTGACGAGCGATTCCAGCGCCTGCTTGCGCTCGGCGAGCGAGGCGGTGGTGTTCTTGTTGCTCTGCTCGACGACCTGCGCGGCGTCGACCAGGGCCTTGCCGTGCGCGTCGAACTGGGTCGACAGCTCGCCGAGATCCTGCAGCGCCTTCGTGGTCTTGCTGTTGAAGACGTTGAGCTGCTCTTCCAGGTTCTGCGTCGCCGCGCCGTTGCGCGAGGTGACGTCGTTCATCGCCGAGACGAAGTCGGCGACGCGCGTCACCAGCGCCCGCTCGAGCGAGTTGAGGTTGTCGTGCGCACCGGTCAGCACCTCCTGAAGCAGGATGTTGCCTTCGCGCAGACGCTCGAACAGCGCCACGGTGTCGGTACGCAGGATCTTGCTGGTCTCCTGCATCTCCGTGACGGCCGCGATCGAGACCTGGCGCGACTGGTCGATCGCCGCGCGCGAGGCCTGCTCGAGGTCCTTGAGCGACTTGCCGACCGCGCCGGTGGCGATCTCGCTCGCCGCGTTGATGGTGCGCGCGACTTCCGAGCCGTTGCCCATCATGGTCTGCGAGAACGCCTGGCCGCGCGTCTCGATCGACTTGAGCGCGTCCGAGGTGACGCGGTCGATGTCGAGCGTGAGCTGGCTGGTCTTGGAGCCGATCGCGTCGACCAGGGCGCCGCGCTTGGCGTCGATCATGTTCGACAGGCGGTCGGCCTGCTGCTGCACGTAGGTGACGATCTCGTCGGTCTTGCCGGTCATGGCCTGGCCGAAGCTGGAGCTGGCGGCGAGCACCGAACGCTCGACGTCGGACGAGCTCGACTTGACCCGCGAGCTCGCCTCGTTGGAGGCCGAGATCAGCGCGTTCTGGGCGTTGAGCGCGCTGGTCTGGATGTCGTTGGTCGCGTTCGCGGTGGCCGCGCTCAGCGTCCGTTCGATCTCGGTCGAGATCGTGCGGATCTGGCTCGCGGCGTCTGCCGAGGTCGAGGTCAGCGAGGTCTGGGCCTCACGCGCGCTGTTGAGGATGGTCGAGGCGGTGTCGGCACCGACCGCGGTCAGCGTGCGCTCGATGTCTGTGGTCAGCGACTTGATCTGGCTGGCCGCATCGGTCGAGGCGGAGATCAGCGAGCCCTGAGCCTCGCGCACGCCGCTGGTGAGCGCCTCGATGGTGGCGCCGCCGGCGGTTGCCAGTGCGCGCTGCATCTCGGCCGCGAGCGAACGGACCTGGCTGGTCTGCTCGGCCGAGACTGAGAGCAGGGTGGTCTGAGCGTCGCGGGCGCTGGTGGTGATCGTCTCGGCGGTGGACTGGCCGACCTGCGATAGCGAACGATGCACTTCGGCCGCGAGCGACTTGACCTGGCTGGCCGCCTCGGAAGACGCCGTGACCAGCATGTTCTGCGCCTCTCGCGCGCCGGCGGTGATGGTCTCGGCGGTCGAGGTGCCGGCCATCGAGAGCGAGCGCTGCACATCGGCGGTGAGCGACTTGACCTGGGCCGCCGCATCCGAGGACCCGGCAACCAGCGTGTTCTGCGCCTCGCGCGCGCCGCTGGTGAGGATCTCGGCGGTCGAGGTGCCGGCCATCGTGAGCGAACGCTGCACGTCGGAGGAGAGCGCCTTGATCTGATTGGCGGTCTCGCTCGAGGCCGCGATCAACGCGCTCTGCGCATCGCGAGCGCCGGCGGTGATCGATTCCGCCGTGGTGGTGCCGGCCATCGACAGCGAGCGCTGCACGTCGGCGGTGAGCGTCTTGACGTGGTTGGCCGCGTCCGAGGACGCCGTGACGAGGGTGGTCTGCACCTCGCGGGCGCCGGCCAGGATCGAGGCTGCGGTGGCAGAACCTGCCGCCGACAGCGTACGCTCGACGTCGGCCGCAAGCCCCTTGATCTGGTTGGAGGCCTCGCCCGAGGCTGCGACCAGCGTCGACTGCGCCTCGCGGGCGCTGCTCAGGATCGAGTTCGCCGAACCGGTGCCGACCGCGGTCAGCGCGCGCTCGACCTCGGCAGAGGTCATCTTGAGCTGGGCGTTGACGTCGGAGGAGACCGTCATCAGCGACTGCTGGGCGGTGCGCGCACCGGTCTGGATCGTCTCGCTGGTGTTGACGACGAGGTTGGTGAGCGAGCGCTCGGCGTCCTCGACATGCGAGCGGATCGCGGTCGAGATCATCTCGGCGCGGGACATCATGTCCTCGCTGGCCTGGCGGCCGCTGCTTTCGATGCGGCCGGCGACGGCCTCGACGCGCGAGCCGAGCAGGTCCTCGAACTGCGCCACGCGCACGTCGATGTCGCTGGCGACCGAGCCGACCCGGGTCTCGATGACCTGATGGATCTCCTGGAAGCGCGCCGTCACCGTATCGGTCAGGTGCGTGCTGCGGCCGTCGATGATCTCGGTGACGCCGGTGATGCGGCGGTCGACCGCCTCGATTGCCTGCGCGGTGCCGTCCGTGAGGGTGGAGGTCAGGAGCGTCAGGCGCGTGTCGATCGACTGCACGGCCTGCGAGGCGCCGTTGGTGACCGCGGTGGTCAGGTAGGTGAGGCGGGAGTCGATGGACTCGAGCGCCTGCGTCGCGCCGCCGGTGAGCGTCGAGGTGAGATGGGTCAGCCGCGTATCGATCGACTGGATGGTCTGCGAGGCGCCATCGGTCAGCGAGCTCGTGAGGTGGTTGAGGCGCGCATCGATGGTTTCGATGGCCTGCGTAGCGCCGCCGGTCAGCGACGTCGTGAGGTGGGTGAGGCGGGAGTCGATCGACTGGATCGCCTGCGCGGCGCCATCCGTCAGCGAGGTCGCGAGCGTGTTGATGCGCCCGTCGATGGTCTCGGTCATTGATTGCGCGCGGGTGTCGAACGACTGTTCGAGCGCGGCGACGCGGCCGACGAGCTGCTCGTCGAAGGTCTTGATGTGACCATCGATCGTGCCGTCGAGGCTGGCGATCTTGCTGTTCAGCGAGGCGTCGAGGTGGTTGACGCGTTCGCCGACCGTGGTCTCGAACTGCACCAGGCGCTGGTCGAGCACGGCCGTGATCTCGCCGCCGTTCGCGGTGAAGCGGGTGTCGAAATTCTCGACATAGGTCTTCAGCGACTCGTGGATGTCCTGCGTGCGCTGGCCCATGCGCTCGACGATCTCGCCGCCGAAGGTCTTCACGGTGCGGTCGAACTCGGAGATGTGGCGCGTGATCAGCGCGCCCAGCGTGCCGGAGTCGCGGGCGAACTTCTCGACCAGTTCGGTGCCCTGGTTCCTGACCAGCTCGTCGAACGCGCTCATCTGCAGCGACAGCGAATCGTGCGCGGTCTCGGTCTGGCTGACGACCTTGGCGACGAGGGTGTTGACGGTGGCGTCGAGCGCCTCGCTCGCCTTGTCGCCGCTCGTCAGGATTTGGCCGGCGAGGCGGTTGCCGGCGTCGTCGATCTTGGCGGAGAGGTCGTTGGAGCGCAGCTCGAGCTCGAGCAGCAGCGAGTCCGAGGAATTCTTCAGGCTGTCGTGCACCTGCTCGGTGCGCTCGGAGATGCCGTCGACGATCGCGGCGGAGCGCTGCTCGAACTCGCCGGTGATGCGGTCGATGCGCTCGTTCAGCATCTCGTGGACGCGGTCGGCGAGGTCGACGAATTCGTCGTGGACGTGGCCGGTCTTGAAGTTGAGGCTGGTGGTCAGCCGCTCGCTGGCATCGAGCACGGCGCGCGTGGTCTCGTTGCTGGCTTCCTCGAGACGGTCGAGCAGGTCGCCGCCGCGCTCGCCGAGCGCCAGGATCATGTTGTCGCCGGCATTGCTCAGCGCGCTGGTGATGTGGGCGCCGCGCTCTTCCAGCGCGCCGGTGATGGACTTGGCGACCTCGTCGACGCGCGAGGCGATCGCATCAGAGATCAGCGCGATGTCGTGGCGCAAATCGATCTGCACGCCGGAGATGGCGCTGCGGACCTGCTCGGCCTGGCCGACCAGATTGTCGCGCTGATGCGCGATGTCCTGGAGCAGGGCGCGGATGCGCACTTCGTTGTCGGAATAGGCGCGTTCGAGCGCGGCGACCTCGTTGGCGACCAGCGTCTCGAGCTCGCCGGCGCGCGCGATGGCGCGCTCGATGCCGTCGCCCATCGCCGCGACCTCGCGGCGGATGGCCTGGCCGACGGTGACCATGGAATCGGAGGCCGAACCCTCGGGCTCGGAGAAGCGGATCGCGACCTGCGCCATCGCCTGCGCGATCATGCGCATTTCCTGGCCGCGCCAGACGAGGCTCGCAAGGAAGTAGAACAGCATGATCGGCGCGAAGAACATCGCGATCAGGCCGGCGATGACGAGCACGCCGCCGCTCTGGCCCATGGCGGCCTGGATCGAGGGCAGGAAGCCGAACGTCAGCGCGGCGCAGGCGGCGAGCCAGACGCCGGCGAAGATGGTGGCGAAGGTGTAGACGCTGCGGGCAGGGCGGCCCTTCTGAAGCGCCTGGAGCAGCTGGCCGATGGTTTCGCGGTCGTCATTGGCGGCGCGGCGCGAAGAGCGCGGCTCCTCGACCGGGTCGAACACGGTCGAGCGTTCGTTGGCGGCAGGGCGCGGTTCGAAGCTCGGCTCGTCGAAGATCGGGGGCGGCGGGGCCACCGAAGGCGCGGTTTCGTTGCGCATCGCGGCGTTGCGGCTGGTGTCGGCAGCCGTGTCGCTGATGTTCAGGGCTTCCTGGATCGCAGAAAGCGCAACTTCTGTGGGGTCTTTGACCTTTTTCGGAGTGTTCGCCATGTTCAGTCCGAGCCCTCGTTACTTGTACGCGTCCCCCCGCGAGCCCTGCGCGCTACGCAAGCCCACAGACCGGATCATGCCGCTTGCGCGGATCTCCGAGCCGTCCCCACCCGGACGGCTTGTCCGCCAATTTCCGCAACATCCTATTGGCAGAGCGTCGCGAATGAAATGCCCGCGATTAAGACAATCTTAATCATCGTTAACAGGATCGCGCCGTAACGCCTTAGCAATAAATGCAATTCTCCACTGGACTCGGCCGATTGCGGCAACTTTTCGTCAATAATCCGGCGGAACTGCGTTCAAGACCCCCAACATTTCGTTAACCATTTCCATGCTTGGGTGAGGCGAACTCACCGCCGAACCGGCGGAACCGTCGCGCGATGCCGGGGCCTGCGCCATGACGCCTGAACTGCAACGGATGGACTGGATGCCCTCGCCGCCGCTTGCACCCATCGACAGCCCGCTCGACCTCGACCATCTCTCCCGGATGACGCTCGGCGATGCGGATCTGCAACAGGAAGTGCTCGCCATGTTCGCCGAGCAGGCTGTCCGCCTGATCGCGGCGATGGCGGCGCTGCCGGCCGAGGCCGGCGCATTGGCCCACAAGCTCAAGGGCTCGGCCCGCGGGGTCGGCGCCTTTGCGGTGGCTGATGCCGCAGCAAGCCTGGAGATCGCGGTCCAGACCGGCCATGACCAGCGCCACGCCCTCGCCGCGCTGAAGGAGGCAGTGACCGAGGCCCGCGCCGCCATCGAGGCGATGCTGAAGCCTTGAGGCCACGCGGCCGAGCCGGACTCTAGTCTCTTGTTTTGACGCGTTTTCTTCCCGCAAAGCGGGATTCACTTCGGCTGAAAACCCTATGGCGCCGGGCTGATCGACCCGTTATAGGACAGCCCGGACCCTCCTTCATTCCCAGCACCGCGGCAGCACGAGCACACATGGCCAAGATTCACTTTGTCGACCACAAGGGCGAAACCCGCACGGTGGAAATCGAGAACGGCGCAACCGTGATGGAAGCCGCGATCCGCAACAGCATTCCCGGCGTCGAGGCCGAATGCGGCGGCGCCTGCGCCTGCGCGACCTGCCATGTCTATGTCGACGAAGCCTGGCGTGAGAAGGTCGGCAGCCCGACGCCGATGGAAGAGGACATGCTCGATTTCGGCTTCGATGTGCGCCCGAATTCGCGCCTGTCCTGCCAGATCAAGGTCTCCGACGATCTCGACGGTCTCGTCGTGACGACACCGGAACGCCAGGCCTGATCTTTCAAGCCTGCTCCTTCTTGCGATTTACGAAGCGCTCGGCGGCGCGACTTCGATGCCGCGCTTGTGCCAGGGTCTGAATTTCTCGATCACCTCCGCGGTCAGCGGGGCCGGCCGGCGCGTCGCCTCGTCGAGCAAGACGCCGACCGAAATCGCCGAGGCGATGCATGTTCCCTCCGAGAACACGACCTGCTCGAAGGTCACTGACGTCCGTCCGAGCTTCACTACGCCGAGGCCGAGCTCGATCGTGTTTGGCCAGTGCAGTTCGGCGCGGAAATGCATGTCGAGCCGCACCATGATCCAGGCGAGGCCCGGCGGGGTCAGACCGTACTGGGGAAGCTTCATCAGCGTGACGCGGCCGGTCTCGAAATAGGTGGCGTAGACAGCGTTGTTGACGTGCTGGTTGGGGTCGAGATCGCCAAAGCGGACATTGTCGCTGAGGCGGAAGGGGAAGTCCTCCAGACGCGGCGTCGTGTCGAGGCGGCTTGGTGCGTTCACCGATTGATCTCCGTCATATCCATCCTCGTTACAACCCAGTTATCCTGACCCGGCAAGTGGGCGCGGCTGCGGGGCGCTCCCGCTTTTATGCCTTCCCTGATCCATCCCCGTTGGCTAGACAGGCAGGGTCACCTCTGCCCGCCGGGCGCCGTCCAACCGATAACGACCGATAAAGAGACGACATGAGCGACGTGATCAAAACCGATGTGCTGATTATTGGCGCCGGCCCGTGCGGTCTGTTCGCCGCCTTCGAGCTTGGCCTTCTCGACATGAAGACGCATTTCGTCGACATCCTCGACAAGGTCGGCGGCCAGTGCGCCGAGCTCTATCCGGAAAAGCCGATCTACGACATTCCGGGCATTCCGCAGGTTTCGGGGCAGGGCCTCACCGACGCGTTGATGGAGCAGATCAAGCCGTTCCATCCGACCTTCCATCTCGGCGAGATGGTCGAGACCGTGGAGAAGATCGGCGATCCCGCCTTTCGTTGCATCACCGACGCGGGCAAGGTGTTCGAATGCAAGGTGCTGGTGATCGCGGCCGGCGGCGGCTCGTTCCAGCCCAAGCGTCCGCCGGTGCCGGGCATCGAGGCCTATGAAGGCACTTCAGTCCATTACGCCGTGCGCAAGATGGAGACGTTCCGTGACAAGAACGTGCTGGTCGTCGGCGGCGGCGATTCCGCGCTCGACTGGACGCTCAATCTGCATCCGATCGCGAAGCGCATCACGCTGTTGCACCGGCGTGACGAATTTCGCGCCGCGCCCCACAGCGTCGAGCAGATGCGCGCGCTGGTCGCCGGCGGCAAGATGGATCTCCGGCTCGGCCAGGTCACCGCTCTCTCAGGCACCGAGGGCAAGCTCACGGGCGCCACCATCAAGGGCAACGACAACAGCGTCACGGAAGTCGTCTGCGATACCATGCTGCCGTTCTTCGGGCTGACCATGAAGCTCGGCCCGGTCGCGAACTGGGGCATTGCGCTGGAGAACAATCTGGTGCCGGTCGAGACGTCCGCATTCGAGACCAATGTTCCCGGCATCTTCGCGATCGGCGACATCAACACCTATCCCGGCAAGATCAAGCTGATCCTGTGCGGCTTCCACGAGGGCGCGCTGATGTCGCAAAAAGCCCATCGCTACGTCTATCCGGAGAAGCGGCTCGTGTTCCAGTACACGACCTCGTCCTCCAGCCTGCAAAAGAAGCTCGGTGTCAACTGACGGCGGCGGGGTGGGGAGGGGATGCCCCATGTTTCTGGCGCTGGAACCGTTCGCGAAATCGCCGTAGTCTGCGGCCATTCCGGTCGTGGAATAACAAGGTGACCTAATGCGGATTTTTTCCAGCTCTCGGCTGCTCCCCTTCCTCGCGCTCGCATTGTCGCTCGCGACGGTGACGCCGTCTGCGGCACAAATCGCCGAGCCCACGGCGGCGGGCCTCTGGCAGAAGGTCGAGGACGGCAAGACGGTCGGATGGTTCCTCTTCATCGACCATAACGGCATCTTCGAAGGCGTGATCGCAAAGACCTTCCCGCGGCCCGGCGATGATCCGAACGAGATCTGCGCCAAGTGCACCGACGATCGCAAGAACGCACCGGTGCTCGGCATCTCCTTCGTCCGCAACATGAAGCGCGACGGATTGAAGTACGAAGGCGGCAACGTTCTCAATCCGCGCGACGGCCAGATCTGGAAGGCCAACATGAAGGTCAGTCCTGATGGCCAGACCCTGACCCTGCGCGGCTATCTCGGCATCGCGCTGCTCGGCAAGGACGAGGCCTGGACGCGCCTGCCTGACACCAATATCGCCCAGGTCGATCCCGCCATCGTCGCAAAATATCTGCCCGCGCAGGCTGCGGCCACCAAGCCGCCGGCGCCGACGAAGAAGAGTGGCGGCACGATGATGGCGCCGGCGCCCAAGCAGTAAGGGTGTCCGTCGCGCGCTGGGCCGCCTGATCGGCAGTAGCTCCGCACATCGTCGTCATTCCTCGCGCAGGCGGGACGACGGAGAGTCGGCGGCGGCCATATCCGCCGAAAGACCAATGCGCCGCGGGCCCGCTCCAGTAGTTGCCCGGAATGCATGCTGGCGCCGGATTTGCATAGCTATCCGCAGAGCTGCTGGGGGAATGAGTCGCTGCCCTCCGCGCCTTTCGCGCAAGCTGCGGAAGGCGGGCGGCGTGCGTTGTCCCACGCGGCGATCACGTCGACCCGCGGAGACGATATGCGACCTCTAAGATTGCGGCTTGCAAGATTGCGACTTCCAAGATTGCGACCTGCAAGATTGTATGCGGCGCCCTTGCTGGGCCTGGCCGCGCTCGTGACGACATCGGCGCAGGCGCGCGATGACGGACGCTATGCCAACTCGCCGTTGAAGCCCTGGTTCGAGAGCCTGTACAGCGAATACGGGCAATGCTGCACGGATGCGGACGGCTACGTCATTGCCGACGTCGATTGGGAGTCCGATCACGGCCGCTTCCGCGTCCGCATCGACAACGAGTGGGTCGTGGTGCCCGACGGTGCCGTCATCACCGTGCCGAACAAGATCGGTCGCACCATGGTGTGGAAGCACTATATCGACGGCCATCCGCGGGTACGCTGTTTCATGCCGGGCAGCATGACCTGAAACGCTGACGGCGCCCGCATCAGATGCAGGCGCCGAAGGCGAAGGGGAGGCTTAGCGCGCTTCGCTTCCCGAGCCGGCGCTCGCAAGCTGCTTCACGCGCGGCGACAACACCGAGACCTGTGCGGGCGAGGCGGGCATGCCGGCGACGGTCATCGCCGGCGCGGTCGACTGCTCCTCGACGCCGGCGCCGCCGAGCACCTGCACCTGCATCGCCGAGATCGGCAGCGACTTCAGTTCGTAAGAGGGAAGCTCACTGGCGAAAGCACCGGTCGAGCTCGCAATCGCGGCACTGGCGACGGCAATCATTGTGAGAACACGCATTGGAAAATCTCCGTTGAAGGTGTCAATCGGAGGTTTGGTCGTGGCGATGCCGGGCCAGGTTCGCTTGTGAGAGAACATTCCCGTGGCCGTCGACGAACATATTGATTGCTTGATGCGCAACGACGAAACGAGGAAGAAGTTTTTGGCGCCAATGTTTCCGGACGGTTTCGCCGCATCGATCGAAGCAGCTCGCAGCTAGCTTGTCTGCAACTCCAGCTGCGCAGATATGGTCGGCGCGGCGGCGACGGGAAAGCGCAGGCTCATGCTCGTGCCGCGGCCAGGCGTGGAGGAGGTGATCAGCTCGCCGCCGTGGGCCGCCATGATCTCGCGGACGATCGACAAGCCGAGGCCCGCGCCGTCGCCGGCGGTGTTGCCGGTCTGAAACGGCTCGAGCAGTTTGTGTTCCGCGCCATCGGGCAGGCCCGCGCCGTCGTCGTCGATCGAGACGCCGTCGCGGCGGAGCGTGGCGACGATGCGTCGCGCGCCATGGGCGTGGATGAGCGCGTTTCCGACGAGATTGGCAAGCGCGCTGCGAACCGCGGCATCCACGCCCTGCACCAGGAGCGGACCTTTCTCGGCCTGTTCCAGCGCGAGCTCGATGCCGGCGTCCAGTGCCGAGGGGCCGAAATCGGCCAGCACGTCCAGCGTGATCTGGGCGAGATCGATCGGCCGTTTTTCGATCGCATGATTTTGCAGCCGCGCCAGGTCCAGCATGGCGGAGACCAGCGACGTCAGGCGCCTGATGTCGCGCACCAGCTCGACCTTCAGGGCCGGCTCGGACACGTCCTCGACCTTCGCGCGCAGCAGCGTCAGCGGTGTGCGCAGCTGATGGGCGGCGTTGCCGAGGAAGCGGCGCTGCATCCTGATATAGGCGTCGATCTCGCCGAAGGCGCGGTTCAGCGCCTCGACCAACGGCTTCAATTCGCGAGGGACCTCGGACAGGGAGATCAGACCTTGCGGTGCCGACGGGTCGATCGCGAGCGCGCGAAGCGCCACCCGTTCGATCCCGCGCGAGACGAAACGTGCAGCAAGCGCCGAGCCGATGGCGACGGTCGCCGCAAAGGCCAGCGCTACTAGGATGATCGAAAAAATCCTGTTGACGAGGAAGTTCCCGGCCATTCGTCCGAAGCGGACCTGAGGCTCGCCGACCATCATCGCGAGCTGCAATGAGCCCCTTTGCGCGACGGCGAGGCAGAAGGTGCTCTTCTGGTCGAGTGTGTTGAAGACCGATGAGCCGACAGGCCCGTGATAGGGAAAGGCGAAGGGGAGGGCCGGCCGGCGTTCGCTGCCGTACTCGCTGACCATGTCGCCTGCGGACACGACGTACCAGAGGTTCGGGCTGTCGGCCTTCAACTCCGCGAGTGCGGAAGTCGGGCGTATCGTCAGGTTTCGTCCATCGATCTCGGTAGCGCGATCGAGAACAGCGGCGACGACCCGGCAGGCCCTGAACTCGCGTTCCTCCAGCGGGTACCTCGAGACGAAGATCGCGACCATGATCAGGAAGATCATTGTCGCGGCGATGCCGAGCGACAGCGCAAACGTTCGGGCGATCGACGTCATCGCGGCGGCGCCAGCCGCAGGATGTAGCCGATGCCTCGCATGCTGCGGATCTCGACATCGCCGCCGAGTTCGAGCAATTTCTTCCTTAGCCGCGAGACCTGAGCTTCCAGCGTGTTGGATTCGATCTCGTCGTCGAAGCCATAGATCTCCTCGATCAGGGCGGCGCGGGTGATGACGCGGTCGCGCCGCATCAGGAGAGCTCCGAGGATCAGCGCCTCGCGCCGCCGCAGTAGGATCTTGGTGTCGGCAACCACCGCCTCGTTGCTGCCGAGATGCAGCTCCACATTGCCGAGCGACAGCACCGAAGGGGCGAGCAGCCGGGGTCGCCGCAGCACCGCGCGCACCCGCGCGATCAGCTCCTGCGGCTCGAACGGCTTGCCGAGATAATCGTCGGCGCCGCTGTTGAGGCCGTCGACGACATCCTCCTTGGCGTCCTTGGAGGTCAACATGATGATGGCGGGGCGTTCCGGCGATCGGCTCAGCGCCGTGACCACCTGGAGCGCATCGCCGTCGGGCAGCATGCGGTCGACGATCGCGAGATCATATTTGAAATTGTCCAGCGCCTGGCGGGCATCGGCAATCGAGCCGACGAGATCGACGATCCCGTGCAATTGCCCGAGCAGGCGGCTGACATAGGCGCCGATCTGCGGTTCGTCTTCGATTACGAGGGAACGCACGCGGGTCGTCCTTGACTCTGCTGGGCAACAAAACCCCGAGCGTGACGCTCCCTGGCCGAAGTCTGGCGTTTCGGCTCCTGCGCAGGGTTCCCATAAAGGCAGCGAGCTTGGCGAATAAAAGGCAGCGGTGACGGCGCTGGCCGGCACCGGCGGTCAAAGTTTGGCGGCGTGAGCGCCGCGCGGCAATGTTCGGGCAATGTTGGTTCGGCGGCCGTCGCCAGGTGCGCGCCGGGAGCATGGTGGGGCGGCGGTTTTCGGCTTGCAATCTTGGGGCAATTTTGCCGGACCACATACTGGAGCTCCAACCACACGAGTCGACCAGGCCAGGAAGGCCGGTCCGGGGCCCTGTAATGAAGCATTTTGACGACGCCGCTCTTCGCCTCACGGTGAATGTGCGGCTCACGACCACCTTGCTCACCGCACTCGGCGCGATCATGGCGATCCCTCAATCCGCATCGGCGCAGACCGCGTTCACGCTGCCGGCGCCGCCCTTCGAGCTGCCGATGCTGCCTTCGCCTTCCGGCAACTGGACGGTCATGGTCGGCATCGGCGGCGAGTACATGCCTGACTTCGTCGGATCGAAGAACGGCAGGTTCATGCCGATCCCGATCTTCTCCATTCGCCGCGCCGGATCGATCGACCAGTTTCGCGGGCCGCGCGACAG
Source organism: Bradyrhizobium sp. CCBAU 25360 (assembly GCF_028128695.1). Lineage (NCBI taxonomy): Bacteria > Pseudomonadati > Pseudomonadota > Alphaproteobacteria > Hyphomicrobiales > Nitrobacteraceae > Bradyrhizobium > Bradyrhizobium sp. CCBAU 25360. Next base: position 76,129 of record NZ_LBJA01000001.1, on the reverse strand, counting down.
CGCCAGCATCGCGCTGCTCGACGTCGGCAATTTTCGCGCAGGGCCTGCGTTCAAATACGTCGCCTCGCGCAAGGCCGACAAATATGCCGAGCTGACCGGCCTTGGCGACGTCAAGGCCGCCTACGAGCTTGGCGGCTTCGTCGAATATTATCCGGTCGACTGGCTCCGCCTGCGCAGCGAACTGCGCCGGGGCGTGGGCGGCCATACCGGCACCGTCGCCGACATCTCTGCCGACGTCATCGTGCCGCTGATTCAGAGGTTGACGATCTCGGCCGGCCCGCGCTTCACCTGGAAAAGCACCAAGGCGACCGCTCCCTATTTCGGCGTCGACGCCGCGCAGGCGCTGGCGTCGGGATTGCCGTCATACAACGCCAGGGGCGGCGCGCACTCGGTCGGCTTCGGCAGCCAGGTCTCCTATCGCATCAATCCGCAGTGGGAGGTCCATGCCTATGTCGAGTACGAGAAGCTGCTGGGCGATGCCGCGGACAGTCCGCTGGTGAAGCTGCGGGGATCGTCGAACCAGACCACCGTCGGTCTCGGCGCGTCGTATTCGTTCGATTTCAGGATCCGATAGGTCACCATGCGTCGCACTGCTTTTCTATGGATTGGCCTCGCAGCCGCTTGCGTCGCCCTCGGCGCCGCGGCGGCGTTCGAGACGCGGGCGAGCCGGCTCCAGGCGATCAAGACGGTGGGCATCGTCTCCGCCATCGGCGAAGAGATGAGCCTTTCACAGGCAGGCCTTACCAAGCTCGGCTCCACCGGGCAAAGCGCCTCGATCAGTGCATGGGGGCTGGATGAGCTGATCGTCCAGCAGGTCACCCGGCTGCTAGGCGGACGCTATCGCGTTCAGGCCGTCAACTACACCCGCGCCGCCTTCGCTGCTGTCAGAGCTTCGGCGGTCACGCCCGTCAATCTGCTGCGGAGCGATCCGTTCAAGGAGCTGGTTCGCACCGACGTCACGCCCCAGGGACTGGATGCGTACATCGTCATTACCCGCGCGAAATCGAAACTCGGAAACGGTCGTAACGTCGAGGGGGTCGGGATCGCCGAATACCGGACGCTGCTTGCGGACTACGGCCTGATCCACGCGCTGTACGAGGTCCGCGTCATCGACGGCAAGACGTTCGACGTGATCGAGAAGAGGGCGGCCGCGCCGCTCGACAACACCGGGACCATAGGGATCGCCGGCCCGAGCGGGCCGGTGGACGGGACGTTTGACGGTCCGGCTTCGAGCGAACGGCTGCGCGCGGCGATTGCGGATCTCATCACGCGCAGCCTGCCCGTCACGCTGGACGACATGCATCTGATCGGTGGTCAGTGAAGCCGGCTGGCGGCCTCAGGTCACCGGCGCGGGATTGAACAGCGTCAGATCGTTGTGGATGCCCCAGCGGTCCGACCATGGCTTGGTGCGGCCGGAGGCGACATCGAGGATCAGGCGGAACAGGTCCCAACCGGTCTCCTCGATGGTCTTCTCGCCGGTGGCGATGCGGCCTGCGTCGAAGTCGATCAGGTCTTTCCAGCGCCGCGCCAGCTCGCTGCGGGTCGCGACCTTGATGACGGGCGCGGCCGCAAGGCCGTAGGGAGTGCCGCGGCCGGTGGTGAACACCTGCAACGTCATGCCGGAGGCGAGCTGAAGCGTGCCGCAGATGAAGTCGGAGGCGGGGGTCGCCGCGAACAGCATGCCCTTCTGCGTCGCCTTCTCGCCGGGGGAGAGCACGCCGGTGATTGCGCTCGAGCCGGACTTGACGATCGAGCCCAGTGACTTCTCGACGATGTTGGCGAGGCCGCCTTTCTTGTTGCCAGGCGTGGTGTTGGCGCTGCGATCGGCGCCGCCGCGGGCAAGATAGGAATCGTACCAGGCCATCTCGCGCACCAGCGCGCGGCCGACGTCCTCGTTGATGGCGCGGCGCGTGAGCAGCTGGATGGCGTCGCGCACTTCCGTGACTTCAGAGAACATCATGGTGGCGCCGGCGCGCACCAGGAGGTCGGCGGCAAAGCCGACGGCGGGATTGGCGGTGACGCCGGAGAAGGCGTCGCTGCCGCCGCATTGGAGGCCGATGACGAGATCGGAGGCCGGGCAGGTCTCTCGGGTGCGCTTGTTGAGAATTTTCAGCCGCGCCTCCGCCTGCGTCATGATCGCATCGACGATGGCGCCGAAGCCGTCGAAGGCTTCGTCCTGCATGCGCACGATGGCATGGCTGACGCCTTCCGGCACCAGCCGCTCCGGTGCGAGCTTCTCGCAGCCGAGGCCGACGACGAGGATCTCGCCGCCGAAATTCGGGTTGAGCGCGATGTTCTGCAGGGTGCGGATCGGAATCACCGCGTCGGGCGCAGTGATGGCGACGCCGCAGCCATAGGCATGGGTCAGCGGCACGACGTCGTCGACATTCGGGTACTTCGGCAGCAGCTCGGCGCGGATGCGCTTGACTGCATATTCCATCGTGCCCTTGACGCATTGCACGGAAGAGGAGATGCCGAGGATGTTCTTGGTGCCGACCGAGCCGTCCGGATTGCGATAGCCCTCGAACGTAAAGCCTTCGAGCGGCGGCAGCGGCGCGGGGACTGCGGTGGAGATCTCGAGCTTGTCGAGGTCGGGGGCATCCGGCATGCGAATGCGTGCCTCGTCGACCCATTCGCCGGCCAGGATCGGCGACAGCGCGTAGCCGATGATCTCGCCGTAGCGGACGATCGGCTGATCTTGCGCGATGTCGACCAGCGCCGTCTTGTGCCCCTGCGGCACGAAGGCGCGCAGTGTCAGGCCGCTGGCAAAGCGGGAGCCGGCGGGAAGCCCGAAATCATTGACCACGATCGCGACATTGTCGCGCTCGTTGAGCTTGATGTAGCGGGGCTGCTCTTTCGCTGCGACGTCCTGGTCCATCTGCGCTTGCCTCCGAAGCCGTAGGGTGGGCAAAGGCGCAACGCGCCGTGCCCACCATGCTTCATACCGAACGTAAGCGGTGGGCACGCTTCGCTTTGCCCACCCTACGATATCTTCCCGGTGGTCAGCCCGGGAACGTATAAGCCGTCTTCACCGTCGTGTAGAACTCGCGCGCGTAGGAGCCCTGCTCGCGGGCGCCGTAGCTCGAGCCCTTCCGGCCGCCGAACGGCACGTGATAGTCGACGCCGGCGGTCGGCAGGTTGACCATCACCATGCCGGACTCGCTGTTGCGCTTGTAGTGCGAGGCGTATTTCAGGCTGGTGGTGCAGATGCCGGAGGCGAGGCCGAACTCGGTGTCGTTGGAGATCGCCAGCGCCTCTTCGTAGTTCTTGGCGCGGATGACGGCGGCGACGGGGCCAAAGATCTCCTCACGCGCGATGCGCATGTTGTTGTTGGCTTCGGTGAACAGCGCCGGCTGCAGGTAGTGGCCGGGGTTCTCGCGCTTGAGCAACTCGCCGCCAAACGACAGCTTCGCACCCTCGTCCTGGCCGATCTTGATGTAGCGCAGGTCCTGGTCGAGCTGGCTCTGGTCCACGACGGGGCCGATATGCACGCCGGCCTTGAGCGCGTCGTCGACCGACAGGCCGTTCAGGCGCTCGGCCACCGCCGCGACGAAGCGGTCGTGAATGCCTTCGGTGACGATCAGGCGGGAGGAGGCGGTGCAGCGCTGGCCGGTGGAGAAATAGGCACCGTTGACGGCGACCTCGACGGCGGTCTTGAGGTCGGCGTCGTCGAGCACGACCAGCGGATTCTTGCCGCCCATCTCCAGCTGGAACTTCTTCATCGGGTTCGAGAGCACGCAGGCCTGCGCGATCTTGCGTCCGGTCTGCACCGAGCCCGTGAAGGAGATCGCCGCGACGTCGGGGTGGTCGAGCAGGGTCTGGCCGACCACCGAGCCGGAGCCGACCACGAGGTTGAACACGCCGGCGGGAATGCCGGAGCGGGTGATGATTTCGGCCAGCGCGTGACCCGAGCCCGGCACCAGCTCGGCCGGCTTGAATACCACGGTGTTGCCGTAGCAGAGCGCGGGCGCGATCTTCCAGGCCGGGATCGCGATCGGGAAATTCCAGGGCGTGATCATGCCGACGACGCCGACCGGCTCACGGGTGAGCTCGACGTCGAGGCCGGGACGCACGGAGGCGCCCTTCTCGCCGATCAGGCGCAACGCCTCGCCGGCGAAGAACGCAAAGATCTGGCCGGCACGCGCGACCTCGCCGATGCCCTCGGGGAGCGTCTTGCCCTCCTCGCGCGCGAGCAGGCGGCCGAGCTCTTCCTTGCGGGCGAGGATCTCGAGGGAAATCTTGTTCAATGCGTCATAGCGAACCTGCGGCGTCGACTGCGCCCAGGCGGGGAAGGCGGCCTTGGCGGCTGCAATGGCCTTCTCGGTCTGCGCCTTGTCGGCCTTGGCGTATTCGCCGACGACGTCGTTGGTGTTGGAGGGGTTGATGTTCCTGGTGACGCCGGAGCCGTCGACCCATTCGCCGCCGATGAAGTTCTTCAGGATCGCAGTCATCTCATTCCTCCAAGTCGTTTAAGGGGCATGATCCCTATCGGAAAACCGGTGCCCACTTTTCCGGGATCATGCCTGAAGTTTGTCTAACGCACGAGGCACGGACGCTTGTCGTCAAAGGTCCAGCCGGGGATCAGGTCCTGCATGGCAATAGCGTCATCGCGGGCACCGAGTCCATGCTGCTTGTAGAGGTCATGCGCCGCGTCGATGGCGGCCCTGTCGATTTCGATACCCAGGCCCGGGCTATCAGGGACGGCAATCTTGCCGCCCTTGATCTGGAGCGGCTCTTTGGTGAGCGCCTGGCCGTCCTGCCAGATCCAATGGGTGTCGATCGCAGTGACCTTGCCGGGGGCGGCGGCGCCGACATGGGTGAACATGGCCAGCGAAATGTCGAAATGGTTGTTGGAGTGCGAGCCCCAGGTCAGGCCGTTGTCACGGCAGGTCTGCGCCACCCGCACCGAGCCCTGCATGGTCCAGAAATGGGGATCGGCGAGCGGAATGTCCACCGCGCCGAGACGCAGCGCATGGGAGAGCTGCCGCCAGTCGGTGGCGATCATGTTGGTCGCGGTCGGCAGGCCGGTGGCGCGGCGGAACTCGGCCATGATCTCGCGGCCGGAAAAGCCGGCCTCGGCGCCGCAGGGGTCCTCGGCATAGGCGAGGATGCCGTGCATGTCCTTGCAGAGGCGGATCGCCTCGTCGAGCGACCAGGCGCCATTGGGATCGAGCGTCACGCGCGCGTTCGGGAAGCGCTTTGCGATCGCGGTGACGGCCTCGATCTCCTGCTCGCCGCGCAGCACGCCGCCTTTCAGCTTGAAGTCGGCGAAGCCGTAATGGTCGTGGGTGGCTTCCGCGAGCCGCACCACGGTCTCCGGGGTCATCGCCTCCTGATGGCGGAGATTGAACCATTCCGCCTTGCCGGTCTCGCCCTGGACGTAGTTCAGCTTCGACTTGCGCCGGTCGCCGACGAAGAAGAGATAGCCGAGCGTCTCGACGCTGTTGCGTTGCTGGCCTTCGCCGAGCAGCGCGGCGACGGGCAGGTTGAGATGCTGGCCAAGCAGATCAAGCAGTGCGGATTCGATCGCGGTGACCGCGTGGATCATGACGCGAAGATCGAAAGTCTGCTTGCCGCGGCCGCCGGCGTCGCGGTCGGCGAAGGCGGTGCGGACGTCGGCGAGGATGTTGTTGAGCGCGCCGACGGTCTTGCCGATCACGAGATCGCGCGCGTCCTGCAGCGTCTGCCAGATCTTCTGCCCGCCCGGCACCTCGCCGACGCCGGTGTGGCCGGCATTGTCGGTGAGGATGACGATGTTGCGGGTGAAGAATGGCGCATGCGCGCCGCTCAGATTGAGGAGCATGCTGTCGCGGCCCGCGACCGGAATCACCTGCATCGCCGTGACGACAGGGGCGCCAGAGATATCGGTCACGGCCATCGCTCGCTCCTCGCTGTTGTCGCCCTATTCTGCCGCCTGTTGTGTCGATCGGATGGCGGGCAGGTTCTTCACCAGCGCGGTCACTTCGGCGATCTCCTGCTGGGTGAGGTCGGTGAGCGGCGGGCGGACCGGGCCGGAGTCGCGGCCGATCACCTTCATGCCGGCTTTGATGATCGAGACGGCATAGCCCTTCTTGCGGTTGCGGATCGCGATCAGCGGCAGGATGAAGTCCTTCAGCCCGGCCTGGATCGTGGCATGGTCGCGCTTGCGCACCGCGGCGTAGAAGTTGGTGGCGAATTCCGGCACGAAATTGAACACGGCCGAGGAATAGGTCGTCACGCCCATGTCGAGATAGGGCAGCGCGAAGGTCTCGGCGGTCGGCAGGCCGCCGACATAGGTGAGACGATCGCCGAGCTTGGTGTAGACGCGGGTCATCAGCTCGATGTCGCCGATGCCGTCCTTGTAGCCGACGAGGTTCGGGCAGCGCTCGGCAAGCCGCGCGAGCGTGTCGGGCTGCAGGATCGCGTTGTCGCGGTTGTAGACGATGACGCCGATTTTCACGGCGGCGCAGACTGCCTCGACATGGGCGGCAAGGCCCTCCTGCTCGGAGTGGGTGAGGTAGGGCGGCAGCAGCAGCAGGCCGTCCGCGCCGGCCTTCTCCGCGCCGATTGCGATCTCGCGGGCGATCGCGGTGCCATAGCCGGTGCCGGCGAGCACGGGCACGCGACCCTTGGTCTCGTCGACGGCGACCTTGACGACTTCAGGGACCTCGGTCGGCGTCAGCGAGAAGAATTCGCCGGTGCCGCCGGCGGCGAACAGGCCTGCGACATCATAGCCGCACAGCCAGTCCATGTTGGCGCGATAGGTCGCCTCGTCGAAGGAGTAGTCAGCCTTGAAGGGCGTGACGGGGAAAGACAGGAGGCCAGATCCGATCTTCTGGGCCATTTCCTGCGGGGTCATCTTGCTCATGGGCGCGGCTCCCTCATTGCGTGTTGTGGAGGACGCAAGCAGAAGGCTGCGCGTCCATGCGCCGTGGTTTAGGAGACCGTTCGATGCGGGTCCAAGCCAAAGCCTATATCGACCGATGCGAAATCAGCATCAATCTTCCGCGGGCTCCGCAGAGGCCAGTTCGCCCGCGATTTTGACGAGCGCCGACAGCAGCGGATTCTCGTCGTCGCGGCGCCAGACCATGAACAACTCGACGGGGACGCGCGTGCGCAGCTTCAGCGGGCGCAGGCGCACGTCGGAAATCTTCAGGCTCGCAGCCGCCGCCGGCACGATGGCAAGGCCGAGGCCGGCGCGCACCATGGCGAGGATCGAGTGGATCTGGCTCAGATGCTGGACGTAACGCGGCAGCACGTCGGCACGGGTGAACAGCGCCACCAGGAGATCGTGGAAGTAGCGGCTCTCATAGGGCGAATACATCACGAAGGGCTGGTCGTCGAAATCCTTGATGGTGATGCTGTCGGCATTGGCGAGCGGATGCTTCTTCGGGATCGCGGCGAGCAGGGGCTCGGCGACGACGCGGCGGCTGGTGAGCTCGGGGCGCGCGATCGGCGGCCTGAGCAGGCCGGCGTCGATCTGGCCCGAGGTCAGCGCCTCGAACTGGTCGCCCGACACCATCTCCTTCAGCGAGAAGTCGACCTCGGGTAGTTTTGCGCGGCAGGCCGCGACCAGTTCCGGCAGGAAGCCATAGGCCGCGGCCGCGGTGAAGCCGATCTTCAGCGAGCCGGTCTTGCCGAGCGCGATGCGGCGGGCGACCTGCGAGGCGCTCTCGGCAAGCTTGAGGATGCGCCGCGCCTCCGGCAGAAAGCTGCGCCCCGCCGGGGTGAGGCGCACCGAGCGGCTGGTGCGCTCCAGCAGCGGCGCATCGATGATGTGCTCGAGCACCTGGATCTGCCGGGACAGCGGCGGCTGGGTCATGTTCAGCCGCGTCGCGGCGCGGCCGAAATGCAGTTCCTCCGCCACCGTGACGAAACAGCGGAGCTGGTTGAGGTCGAACATCGATACATGCCTTAGATGGATAAGGCGTTTCCCCGGTACTTCTAGCATCGATCATCCCCAAAACAAAGACGGCGGCTTTTGGGCCGCCGTTGAGTTGCCTGGTCAAGCTCCCATCGGGAGCCCTCAGGAGGAACGTTTGAGCGTCACCCGCTCGATCTTGCCGACGATGACGAGATAGGCGAACGCCGCCACCAGCGCGTTGAGGCCCACGAACACCAGCGCGCCGTTGAACGAGCCGGTCGCGGCCAGGATGTAGCCGATCACGATCGGCGTGGTGATCGAGGAGAGATTGCCGAAGGTGTTGAACAGGCCGCCGGAGACGCCGCCGGCTTCCTTTGGCGAGGTGTCGGAGACGACCGCCCAGCCGAGCGCACCGATGCCCTTGCCGAAGAAGGCGAGCGCCATGAAGCCGACCACCAGCGCCTGTCCGTCGACATAGTTGCAGGCGATGATCGACATCGACAGCAGCATGCCGCCGACGATCGGGATCTTGCGCGCCATGGTCAGCGAGCCGGTCCGGCGCAGGATCGCATCCGAGATGATGCCGCCGAGCACGCCGCCGATGAAGCCGCACAATGCCGGCAGCGTCGCGACGAAACCGGCCTGCAGGATCGACAGGCCGCGCTCCTTGACCAGATAGACGGGGAACCAGGTCAGGAAGAAATAGGTCAGCGTGTTGATGCAATACTGGCCGAGATAGACGCCGAGCATCATGCGGTTGGAGAGCAGCTGGCGGATGTGGTCCCATCCGGAGCCGGCCTCGGGCGCACGCGCGCGCGGCAGATCATCCTTGGGCGCGTCGAGATCGACCAGCGCGCCGCCTTCCTTGATGTAGTCGAACTCGGCATCGTTGATCGAAGGATGCTCCTTCGGGCCGTAGATGGTCTTGAGCCAGACCAAGCCCATGACGATGCCGAGCGCGCCCATCACGAAGAACACGAAGCGCCAGCCATAGGCGTGCGCGATCCAGCCCATCAGCGGCGCGAAGATCACGGTCGCGAAGTACTGTCCCGAGTTGAAGAAGGCCGACGCGGTGCCGCGCTCGCTGCCCGGAAACCACGCCGCGACGATGCGGGCGTTGGCGGGGAAGGAGGGCGCCTCCGCGACGCCGACCAGGAGGCGGAGCGCGAACAGCACGACAACAGCCGTGCCGGCGCTGAGGAAGCCGACCCAGCCCTGCATCAGCGTGAATAGCGACCAGATGATGATGCTGAAGGCATAGACGAGACGCGAGCCATAACGGTCGAGCAGCCAGCCGCCCGGTACCTGCGCCGCGACATAGGACCAGCCGAACGCCGAGAAGATCCAGCCCATGGCGACGGGATCGAGATGCAGCTCCTTGGACAGCGCGGGGCCTGCGATCGACAGCGTGGCGCGGTCGGCATAATTGACGGTGGTGACCAGGAACAACATGGTCACGATGAACAGCCTGACGCGAGACCTCCTCACGTCCGCTGCGGACACCACTGCGCTCATCAGGCGCCTCCTCAAGTCGAAATGTTTCCTCGATCCGACTCCTAGAGGCGCGCGCGGCAAAGTGTCCAAGTTCAAGGGGGTATCGATCGATACCGTTTTTGGATTGATGAAACGGCAGGTAGCGGGGAACGATGGTAAGGGAGTGAGATTGCGCGAGTGCAGTTTGTGGCAGCGCGCTACACCACGCACTCCGCCGTCATTCTCCGCGAAGGCGGGGAATCCAGTACGTCGAGGCGTCTCGATTCAATCACTGCCGTCACGGCGTACTGGATCGCGCTTCTACTGCTTTGCGCTCGGCAACAGCTGCGGCAGAAATCCGCGCGTGACGCCCGGCGGCACGGCATCGAGCCCGAGCACCGCGCTCGCGGCCGGCAGCGCCGCATCCGCCATCGCCGCATGCCCTTCCGCGCTCGGATGCACCGCGCCGCCATAGACGGCGGAGAGCACGCCCCAGGTCGCGTCGTGAATGTCGGTCGGCTGGCTCGCCGCCGGCAATCCCTGCGGATAGGTCATCGCGGCAAAATAGCTGTCATTGGCGTCACGGATCCAGCGCGCGCGGGGCAAATAGGCGCGGTATTCCGAGGCGCCGCGGCCGCACAGCATCGGCTGGCTCGCCGCGCTCACGATATCAGGATTGAAGCTCTGGCCGTTCTCCGCAAAGCAGCTGCGGTCGAATTCGGGGTCGTTGCCCGAATGGGCGCAGAAGCCGTGATCGGCGAACGCCGCCTGATGCGCATCGACGAAGGTCATGCGGTCGGCTTCGGGATCGCGGCACAGCGCGCCGCGGCTGCAGGTGGCAAGCCCCTTCAGCTGCGGCAAGAACTCGGTATCGACGAAGGTCGAGACGCGGGCAAGGCGCTGCGGATCGGCGTTGAAGGCCGGATGTATGTCGAAGCCGGCCCGGCCGCCGCGGCAGGGTACGCCGCCGTCGGCGAGCGCGGGGTTGGCGTAGGAGACATAGACGACATGCGAAAGGTCGCCGCCGACCAGCGGCTTGAGCGCCTCGCGCAGCTTGACGAAATTCTGCGGCAGTTCGCGCGCCAGCGCATCGCGGGAATCGTCGACGCTCGCCATCACGCCGGAGCGGCGGAACAGCGCGCGCTCGGTCGCGGTCTCGACGATCACGTCGGCGACGAGGCCGGAGAAATAGACGTCGTTGGCGCCGACCGAGAGCAGCACGAGGTCGAGCGTGCGATCGGGCTGGCGCTTCTTCGCCGCGGTGAGCGCCTCGCGCAACTCGGCGACCTGTGCGTTCACGCTGGTGTTGCAGACACCGGTCTTGCCGGGTGGGCATTCGCGGGCGCGCTGCGAGCCGAGCAGGCCGTCACCGATGCTGGCGCCGGTGCAGGCGAGCGGCAGGTAGGTCACTGCGATGTGGGTGTAGCGCACCGCGAGTGCGAGGGCGGTGCGCGTCTGGTAGCTGTAGAGCGAGCGGTGGCAGGGCGAGTTGAACCAGAGCGCGCTGTAGCGCTGCCAGTTGGCGAGCGTGTCCGGCGCCTCGCAGGCGCGGCCGCCTTTGAAGCCGTGGCGGCTCGGCCGGTAGTACTGCGCACCGGCGGTGCCCAGATAGGAGCGGAAGCAAAATCCTTCGTCCGACAGCGCCAGTGGCCGGTCCGGATTGCCTTCGCCGGACGCGATGCTGTCCCCGAGGCCGGCGACGAAGATGTCACGCACCTGGATCTCGGTCTGGACGCGCTGGGTCGGATCGGAGCCGGAGGAGACGTCGACGGTCGCGACCGTCTGCTTGCCGTAGCGGACGCGCAAATTGATCGGCTCGGCGCAGTCGAAGGTCGATTGCTGCGGCCCGTCGCCGTCGTCGAACGACCAGGCGCAGGTGGCGCCGACCGGCACCGCGCCAACGAGACGGACGGTGACGGGGTGATCGATCGGGGTGAGGTAGTTTTCCTTGGTGTTGTCGCGGGTGCAGGGCTGGTTGACCCGGCCCTGGAGGTCGATGCAGAGCCGATTGACCATGTTGCGGGCCCACCCGCGGCCTTCGCTCTGGAGCTCCAGCGATTGCTCGGCCGCCAGGATGCTGCGGTTGCGCGCGTTCTCGACATGGAGCAGGAAGTCGCGCTCCTCGCGGAACAGCCGGAAGCGGTTACGCACCTCCCAATTGATCTGCAGGGCGCCGGCGTCCTGAGCGCTCGCGCGCTCGGGCGGCATGGCCGTCAGAATCCCGGCAAGCAACAGGGCGCCTGCGGAGAGGGTACGAAGGAATACAGGGGTCATGGCCCGCGTCTTCAACGGCAAAGTTGAGGCGGAAATAAGAGAGCATTGCTCCGCCGCCCGCAACCCCTCCGGGTCCAGATCGTGGCCTACCGCTTGTTGGCCTGGCGCAGTATCCGCTCGCGCTCCATCGGCGTCACCTGCTTGGGCAGATTGGCCTGCGCGCAGGCCTCCGCCAGCCGCCGCCGCTCCTGCCAGGGCTCGACCACGTTCATCCAGAGCTCGCGCGTGCCCATGATGGAGATGGCGAGGCCGAACGGGATCACGAAATAGAGGATGCGGAACACCAGCAGCGTCGCCAGAAGCTGCTCGCGCCCGAATTCGGGCAGCGCCAGCAGCATGGCGGCATCGAACACGCCGATCGAGCCGGGGGCATGGCTGGCGAAGCCGAGCAGCGTCGCCAGGATGAACACCACGGCCAGCGACATGAAGTCGATCGGCGGATTGGCCGGCATCAGCAGGTACATCGCCGTGGCGCAGAAGCCGAGATCGACCACACCGATCAGGATCTGGACCAGCGTCAGCGGCGCCGACGGCAACACGACCTTCCAGCCCTTCTGGCCGAGTTCGCGCCGCTTTTCGCCCATGCAGAGCCAGACCAGATAGGCACCGATCGAGGCAAGGCCGCCGAGCGCGATCAGCCGATTGATCGAGGAGGGGAGCTGGTCCATCGAGGACGCCGCATCCGGATGGATCGCCATGCCGATCGAGAGCACGAAGATGTTACCGAGCCAGAAGGTCAGGCCCGACAGGAAGCAGATCTTGGCGACGTCGATCGCGTTCAGCCCGTAATCCGAATAGATCCGGAAGCGGATTGCGCCGCCGGTGAAGACCGTGGCGCCGATGTTGTGGCCGATCGAATAGGACGTGAAGCTGGAGAGCGCCGCAATGCGGTACGGAACGTGCTTCTTGCCGATCGTTCGCAGTGCAAAAAAATCGTAGAAGGTCAGCGTACAGAACGCGAAGAACACGCAGATCGCCGCCAGCCCGATGCTGCCGCGGGGAATCTCGGTTAACGCAGTCAGGATGACCCCGGTATCGATGCCCTTGAGGGTCCGCACCAGCGAGGTGATCGCGAAGGCGATAATGAAGATGCTCGCGGCAACTCCGAGCCGTCGCCAGCCGATCCATCTCTTGAAGCCGCGTTTCAGCGCGGGCAGCAGTCCGTGCATTCATCCTCCCGGCGGGGGGCAAGACCGACCCGGCCAGACATTGGCCAGTCGGGTACGATCACGGCCAAAAGCAGGCATCGATCGCTGGGCATGATCCAGCTCATTTAAGGCAAAAACACCGGCTTGTGCAGCCCTTGACAACAATTGGTTCTGCGTCGGACCGGTCACTTTTGTCATACGCGGTTCACATCGGCGGCGCGTTAAGCATATGAGTCGTGAAACCGGCTCGGCCCCGCGCGTTTCGTATGCCGACATGATTTCAGATGCCGGCGCCGTCCGCATTGTTCCAGCGCAAGCCAGCCGGGTCTTTTTTGGAACGTCGATACCGCGTGCTCGTTGGGGCCCCATCAGCAACCGAACATGGTGGAATAAGCGGCTTTTCGTGCAAGCCGCTGCCTTCGTGTTCCACAAAACCGGAAGAGGACGGAACGATGGGACTGTTCACAAAAGACATCAAAACCATGAACGACCTGTTCGTGCATCAGCTCCAGGACATCTATTACGCCGAGCAGCAGCTGACCAAGGCGCTGCCGAAGATGGCCAGTAAGGCCACCGATCCGCAGCTGAAGCAGGGCTTTTTGACGCACCTCGAAGAAACCAAGCAGCACGTCGCGCGGCTCGAAGAAGTGTTCAAGATGCACGGCGTCCCCGTGAAGGCGGTCGACTGTCCGGCGATCGACGGCATCATCGAGGAAGCCGACGAGACCGCCGGCGAAGTCGCCGACAAGGCGGTGCTCGACGCCGCCCTGATCAACGCGGCGCAGGCCGCAGAACATTACGAGATCGTACGCTACGGCAGCCTGATCGCCTGGGCCAAGCAGCTCGGCCGCAACGACTGCGCGACCGTGCTCGCCAAGACGCTGGAGGAGGAGAAGGCGACCGACCAGAAGCTCACCAAGCTCGCAGAGAGCAAGGTGAACCTGCGCGCGGCCAGCTAAGCTTAGGCTTGACCAGCATGGCGCCGCGCGGTGATCCGCGCGGCGTTTGCATGCATGCACTACGTCATCGTTCGGTCGTTATCGAAGCATGGCGGCAGGCTAGAAGCGTATATTCCGCATGGGGCTGCAACCGAGGTGGCATCATGCGCGCAAGCACCATCAAATATGAGACCTTCGACCACGGAGCCGGCGCGTCGCGTGCCGGTTCGCGTCTTGCGACCTCGCTCACGCTCGCCGCGATGAGCCTCGGCTACGGCGTGGTGCAGCTCGACGTCACCATCGTCAACACCGCGCTTGATGCGATGGGCCGGACGCTCGGCGGCGGCGTTGCCGAGCTGCAATGGGTGGTCAGCGCCTACACCATCGCGTTTGCCGCCTTCATCCTGACGGCAGGCGCGCTCGGCGACCGCATCGGCGCCAAGCGCGTCTTCATGGCGGGGTTCGCCATCTTCACCGCGGCTTCGCTCGCCTGCGCGCTGTCTCCCGATGCGACCGTGCTGATCGGCGCGCGGCTGGTGCAGGGGCTGGCGGCGGCGATCCTGGTGCCGAATTCCCTCGCGCTGCTCAATCATGCCTATCCGGACGACCGCGCGCGCGGCCGTGCCGTCGCGGTCTGGGCTGCCGGCGCGAGCCTTGCGCTCACCGCCGGCCCCTTCGTCGGCGGCGCGCTGATCACGCTGGTCGGCTGGCGCGCGATCTTCCTGGTCAATCTGCCGATCGGGCTCGCCGGCCTGTGGCTGAGCTGGCGATACGCCAGCGAGACCACGCGGGCCCGCTCGCGCGAGATCGACCTGCCCGGCCAGCTGGCCGCGATCGGGGCATTGGGGGCGCTGGCCGGCGCGATCATCGAAGGCGGTGCGCTCGGGTGGGATCATCCGGTCGTGGTCGCAGCCTTCGTCGGGGCCGCCGGTCTCGTCGCGCTCTTCATCTGGCGCGAGAGCCGCGCGGCGCAGCCGATGCTGCCGCTGTCGCTGTTCGGCCACCGGCTGTTCGCGCTGACCTCGCTGGTCGGCCTGCTCGTCAACATCGCGATCTACGGCCTGATCTTCGTGCTCAGCCTGTACTTCCAGCGGATCAACGGGCTGTCGGCGTGGTGGACCGGGCTCGCCTTCGTGCCGATGATGGCGGCGGTGCTGCCGGTCAATCTGCTGGCGCCGCGCCTCGCCGAGCGCATTGGCCCGTGCCCGACCATCGTCGTCGGTGCCAGCGTGTCGGCGGTCGGCTGTCTCGGCCTGCTGTGGATCGAAGCCGACACCAGCTATTGGGCGATCTGCGCGCAGATGATCGCGATCAGTGGCGGACTTGGGCTGCTGGTTCCGCCGCTGACCTCGACCTTGCTGGGCAGCGTCGACAAAGCGCGCTCCGGCATCGCGGCGGGCGTTCTGAACGCGACGCGGCAGACGGGCAGCGTGCTCGGCGTCGCGCTGTTCGGCTCACTGGTGGCCGCGGAGGGGGCGTTCATGGCGGGCCTGCATCTAGCGCTGGTCGTGTCCGCGTC
This sequence comes from Bradyrhizobium sp. CCBAU 25360, assembly GCF_028128695.1. Taxonomy (NCBI): domain Bacteria; kingdom Pseudomonadati; phylum Pseudomonadota; class Alphaproteobacteria; order Hyphomicrobiales; family Nitrobacteraceae; genus Bradyrhizobium; species Bradyrhizobium sp. CCBAU 25360. The sequence continues at coordinate 60,934 of NZ_LBJA01000001.1, read as the reverse complement.
CGTCCTGCTGCTCGCCGCCATCGCGATCGGCCTCGGTGCGCCGGCGCGAGGATGAACAATCCGAGTGAATGAACACATCTTCCGTTCACCATTGCCGCAACAGGCGCGTAGCCGGTTACCACCTGTCCATATTGATCGGGTCAAGTGCGGGTCCATCAGAGGCCTGCGATGCATCAAATTCTCTACTGTCTCACCGAAGAGCACGATTGGCGGCTCGTCGCGCTTGGCGGCGCGGTGTGCCTGCTCGCCAGCGCGGCGGCCATCAGCCTGTTCCACCGGGCGCGCGCGACGCAAGGCGTCGGCCGTCTGGCCTGGCTCGGCCTCGACGCCGCTGTCAGCGGCTGCGGCATCTGGGCGACGCATTTCATCGCGATGCTGGCCTACGGACCGGGAGGCGCGGGCGCCTACAACATCCCGGTGACGATCCTGTCGTTGGTCTTTGCGATCTCCGTGACCTTCGTGGGGCTGAGCATCGCCGTGTCGTCCTCGCGGGCGGTCGGGATCGTTCTCGGCGGCGCCATCGTCGGCACCGGTGTCGCGGCGATGCATTACACCGGCATGGCGGCGCTGGAGATACCGGCGCGCGTGGACTGGATCGGAAGCACGGTCGCCGCCTCGGTGCTGTCAGGAATTGTCTTTGCGGCACTTGCACTGTTCGTGGCCGCGCGGCGCGACGACCTCTTCCATGCGCTGACGGCGACGGTCCTGCTGACCGTCGCTATCGTCGCGCATCATTTCACCGCAATGGGCGCGGTGCTGCTGACGCCGGATCCGACGCTCGCGATCGGCGGTCTGTCGATCCCGCCGGCGTCGCTGTCCTTCCTCACGGCCAGTGCGGCGGTTGCGATCATCGCGATCGCGCTCGTGGCCGCGCTGCTCGACCGCCGCGCCAGGAGTGAATTGGGCGCCCAGCAAATGGTGCTGGATACGGCGCTCGAGAACATGTCGCAGGGTCTGTGCATGTTCGACGCGGACGGCAAGGTCATGCTGTTCAACGAGCGCTATGCCGCCATGCTCCGCCGCACCGACATTGCGCTGACTGGCCGCCTGCTGGTCGACGTGCTCAGGGACGAGCAGGCCAAGGGCCAGTGGCAGGGCGACGCGGATGAGTTCTTCGCCCGCCTCGTGGCCGACGCGCGCGAGGGGCGCACCACGACCGACATCGTCAGCCGGTTCGGCCGCTCCATCCGGGTCGTCAACCAGCCGATGCAGGGCGGCGGCTGGGTCGCGACCTTCGAGGACATCACCGAATGGCTGGAGGCGCAGGCCAAGATCTCGCACATGGCGCGCCATGACGCGCTGACCAGCCTGCCGAACCGCGTGCTGTTCCACGAGCAGCTCGAGCAGGGACTGCGCCGGACCAGGTCGGGCGATCAGCTCGCGGTGCTGTGTCTCGATCTCGACCACTTCAAGGACATCAACGACTCGCTCGGCCATCCCATCGGCGACGCGCTGTTGAGGGAGGTCGGCCGCAGGCTGAAGGCGACGGTCGGCGAGAGCGACACGGTGGCGCGACTGGGCGGCGACGAGTTCGCCGTGGTCCAGATCGGCCGCTCCGAGGAAACCGCTGCGAGATCGCTTGCCGGCCGCCTCGTCGAGGTCATCTCGGCGCCCTACGAGATCGACGACCATCAGATCGTGATCGGCGTCTCGATCGGCATCTCGCTGTCGCCGCAAGACGGCAGCGATCCGAGCGAATTGTTGAAGAACGCCGACCTCGCGCTCTACCGCGCCAAGGCGGATGGCCGCGGCACCTATCGCTTCTTCGAGACCGGCATGGATGCCCGCGCGCAGGCGCGGCGCCTCCTGGAAATGGACCTGCGCGCGGCGGTGCAGCGCGACGAGTTCGAGGCGTATTATCAGCCGATCCGCGACGTCGCCAGCGGCCGCGTCGTCGCCTTCGAGGCGCTGCTGCGCTGGAACCATCCGCAGCGTGGCCTGATCGCGCCCATCGACTTCATTCCGCTGGCCGAGGAGACCGGACTGATCGTCCAGCTCGGCGAATTCGTGCTGCGCTCGGCCTGCACCGATGCCGCCACATGGCCGGACGATGTCGACCTCGCCGTCAATTTGTCGCCGGTGCAGTTCAAGAATCCGAACCTGATCGCATCCGTGATCGCGGCGCTCGCAGCTTCGGGACTTGACGCGCGCCGCCTCGAGCTCGAGATCACCGAATCCGTGCTGCTGCAGAATAGCGAGGCGACGCTGACCACGCTGCATGATCTGCGCGCCATGGGCGTGCGCATCTCGCTGGACGATTTCGGCACCGGCTATTCGTCGCTGAGCTATCTGCGCAGCTTCCCGTTCGACAAGATCAAGATCGACCGCTCCTTCGTGTCGGAGCTGGCGACGCGCGAGGATTCCATGGCGATCATCCGCGCCGTGACCGGTCTCGGCCGCAGCCTCGGCATCGTCACCACCGCGGAAGGCGTCGAGAACGACGCGCAGCTCGAGCTGCTCAGGCGCGAGGGCTGCACCCAGGCGCAGGGCTATCTGTTCAGCAAGCCGCGGCCCGCCTCCGACGTGACGATCATGCTGGGTCGCCCGCGGCTGCTTGCATCGGCTTGAGGACCCTATTGTTTGAGCATGATCTATTCGGAAAACCGCTTCGCACTTTTCCGGATGATGCTCTAGCCGCGGCGCAGGGCGAAATGGGCGCCGCAGAATGCCATGACGGCGCCGAGGCACAGCGCGGCGAGCCCGGCCAGCACGCCCGAGACGGTCGGGACCGGGCTCGGCGCCGAGGCCACCTGGCCCGCACCGGCGAGCAGCAGCACGCCGACCGCGATCAGGAACTGCCGCATCCGTTGCGGGATCTGGCCGTCGGCGGCGCTCTGCATCAATGTCGCCGTGAAATAGCCGCCGGAGAAGCCGACCGTCGCGATCAGCCACCACGCGATCGCCGCGCCCGCGGGTATGAACTCGTGCGTGTCGGAGCGCCAGAGACCGCCGAGGTCGAGCCCATAGCGCGCGCCCAGCATGTGCACCGCGAGCGCGAGCAGCACGCCCGATATCACGGCGGCGCCGAGAATCAGGCGGCGCGGAAAAAAGGTCGTCTCAGCCATGCCTCGCTTGTAGGATGGGCGAGGGCGATCGCGCAAGCGGATCGCGGGCGGGATTGATGAATCGAGATGCAGGTCTTGGAAGCCGAGGTCACGTCAGTCACGAGCTATGCCTATAAGGCGTCGCTGATCGGCTCGGCGCATCGCTTCGAGCTGACGGAGCAGGGGCTGTCCTGGCACATCGGCGGCCGCACCTCGTTGTGGCCTTATGACGAGATCAGCGCGATCCGGCTGTCGTTCCGCCCGGTGTCGATGCAACAGCACCGCTTTCGCGCCGATGTCACTCACAGCAGCGGCCGCCGCATCGCGATCCTGTCGACGAGCTGGCAGACCGCGGCACTGATGGCGCCGCAGGACAACGGCTTTCGCGCGTTCATCCTCGCGCTGCACGCCCGGATGGCGAAGGCGGGCAGCCGCGCGGTGCTGACGGCGGGGCTCGGCCGCACGGCCTATGCGGCGGTGCTGGCGTTCCTGGCGGTGCTGACGGTGGCGATGGCGGGCCTGTTGATCCGCGCCCTCGTGAGCGGCGAGTTCGCCGGCGCGCTGTTCATCCTCGGCTTTGCCGCGCTGTTCGCCTGGCAGGTCGGCGGCTTCGTCCGGCGCAACCAGCCGCAGAGATACAGCTTCGATCAGGTGCCGAAGGCCCTGCTGCCTTAGACCGATCGCTACTCCGTGGAGTCGAAATCCTCTTCCTTGGTGCCGAGCAGCGAGACGAGCGTGCGCAGGCCGGAATCGAGCTGCTCGAAGGTGGGCGGCGCGAGGGCGAGGCGCACCGCATTCGGTGCATGGCCATGGGCGATCGCGAAGGTGGAGGAGGGCGTCAGCGCGATGCCGCGCCTCGCTGCTGCTCCGACGAAGGTCTGCGAGCGCCAGTGCGGCGGCAGCGTCAGCCAGAGATGATAGGAGCGCGGATCGGCCGCGTGCTGGTAGCCGGCCAGCAGCCTTGCGGCGGTCTGCTGCCGCCGCGCGGCGTCGATTCGCTTCAGCCGCGTCAGCTCGGCGACGGTGCCGTCGGCCATCAGCCGCTGCCCGGCCGCCAGCGCATGGCCGGAGGCGATCCAGCCGCCGGTGCGCACCGCGCTCATCACGCTCTCGCGCAGGTGAGGCGGCGCGACGAGGATGCCGAGCGCAAGGCCCGGCGCGACCTTCTTGGACAGGCTGTCGATCACGATGCAGCGGTCCGGGCCGAGCGCGGCGAGCGGCGTGTCGTCGGCGAGGAAGCCGTAGACGGTGTCCTCGATGATGGTGAGGTCGAGCTTTTCGGCGACGCGCATGATGTCGGCGCGCCGCGTCGCGTTCATGGTGACGCCGAGCGGGTTCTGAATGATGGGCTGCAGATACAGCGCCGACAGATGCGCCTCGCGATGCGCTTTCTGGATCGCATCGGGACGTGCGCCGAATTCGTCCATGGGAATCGGGACCAGCGTGATGCCGAGCCGCGCCGCGATGCTCTTGACGTAAGGGTAGGTCAGCGCTTCGACGCCGCAGCGGCCGCCGGTGGGGACGAGCGCCGCGAGCGCGGCGGCGAGCGATTGCTTGCCGTTGGCGGTGAAGACGATCTGCTCGGCCTGCGGCGCGAAGTCCTTGCGCGCGAGATAGGCGGCGGCCGCGTTGCGCGCGCTCTTGGTGCCGGTGCTGGTCGAGACGCGCAGCGCGGATTCGAGCGCGTCGACGCGCTCGAGCCCCGCAAGGCTCTTGGCGATCATCGCCCATTGCTGCGGCAATAGCGGATAATTGACCTCGAAATCGATCCGCGCATCGCGCGGCTCGCTCAATGCTTCGACCTCGCGCCTGATGTCGCCGGAGATGAAGGTGCCGCGGCCGACCTCGCCGACGACGAGCCCGCGACGAAGCAGCTCCGTATAAACCCGGCTCGCGGTCGAGACCGCGATGCCACGGTCATAGGCAAAATTGCGCTGCGGCGGCAGCCGATCGCCGGGCCTTAACGTGCCGTTAGAGATATCCGAGGCAATGGCATCGGCAAGCTTCACGTACTCGAACTTTGACATTATTGCACCGAGAGCAATGTTTTACTTGCTCCGAGCAGTGTACTGGAGCATTTAAGTTCCATCAAGTTCCACGATTGAGCCGAGGAGAGCGAGAGCAATCCGACGGCAAATGAGGTGCAGACGCTGACGGCGTCGGCGCCAACGGCACCTGCTTCGCCGCGCGGGACAACAGGCCGGAGAAGAAACATGACCACGATCTCGCAAACTGCCGGGCGGAGTTTACGCCCATCCTCAACGGGCGGATTTTTTGCAACGCTCGCCCAAGGCGCCTATGCGCTGTTCAACCGCCTCGAGCGCCGCTCGGCGGTGAAGACATTGAACGAACTCGACGACCGCGCCCTGCGCGACATCGGGATCACGCGCAGCCAGATCGAGGACGCCGTCTACGGGCAGGTCAAGGCCGAACTGACGCGGTATCTGTGAGGCGAACTCTCTCGTGTCCCGGACGCGCTGCAACGCGTAAGCGTTGCTGCGCAGAGCCGGGACCCAGAGGGCCACAACGCGTGCTGCCACATGGGCCCCGGCTCTGCAGCGCACCGCCGAAGAGGCGCTGCGCTGCGTCCGGGGCACGAGACCTTTGTTCAACGATAGACATGGTTCGTCATCCTCGCGGCGCAGCTCGCCCGAGCTTTGCTTCATCTCTTCACCCTCATAATTGAAAGAGGGCGCAGGGAAGGCCGGGAGCCGGCTGGCACCCGCGGTCCACTGTGCGATGTTGCAGTAAGGAAATCTGCACAGCGGCATACAGGTGTAGCCAGGACATCCCGGCCTTCCCTGCGCAGTGGCTTTACGGCTTATGTCGTGCTCTCCCCGGGGAGCGTTGCACTATTGCCCCCGTCGCCTTGCGGATGGCTGACGGATGCGTCCGGTTGGACGACACCCATCACCGCAACACTTGACGCACAGACCCCGGGCGTCAGGACCACACGGTTTTGCCGTACGCCGATCACACCGGTCGTGTGCGCGAGGTCTTCGCTCACGGTTACCCGCCCTGCAAAACCCTTCGCGCCGATGTGACCCACGTCCACCGCCGCCCGGCCCGCGTTCGTGACGATCGCGATACGCCCCTCTTCCTTGGGCCGGGTTGTCGCGACACATACGTGATTTCCGAATTTCGGTAAAGTGGAATATTTTGGCCACCGCACGTTGACCGATAGACGGTGTGTTTTGCCCGTCGGGCAACGCAAGGTCTGGTAGCTCGCGTGTCCCGGACGCGCTGCAACGCCCTTCGCGTTGCTGCGCAGAGCCGGGACCTAGCAGGCCACGCAATCCGCCGATGCATGGGCCCCGGCTCTGCAGCGCACCGCTGAAGTAGCGCTGCGCTGCGTCCGGGGCACGAGAGCGGAGTTTCCGACGCACACCAGCATCGTCACACTCGCAATGACGGGAATAGGTCAGAGCCTAGTGCCTCACCACCAGCACCGAGCACTTGGCGTAGCGCACGACGTGTCCGGCGTTGGAGCCGAGGAAGTAGGTGCGCATTGCCGGCCGGTGCGAGGTCATCACGATCAGATCGGCCTTCATGTGCACGGCTTCCTCCAGGATCTCGTGGTAGATGCCGCCCTGGCGCACCACGCTGGAGATGCGGGAAGCCTCGATGCCGGATTCGCGTGCGACGATGGCGAGGGCTTCTTCCGAGGTCTGGCGCTGCTGCTCGTCGAAATCGGCCGGCACGTATTCGGCCAGCATCACCGGCGTCATCGGCAGCACGTTGAGCAGGCGCACCTGGCCGCTCCAGGTCTGCGACAGCGTTGCCGCGGTCGCGATCGCCGGCTTGGCGAGGTCGGTGTCGGCGAGGTCGATGGGCACGAGGATGGACTTGAACATCTGCGCCTCCAAATCTTCCAGTCAGCAACTTTTGCCGGTCGTCGCGATCATCCCGATCGAAGCAGCTTGGGGCTGGTGAACAGCACCAGCTTGCCGCGGCGGTAGGCCACGTCACCCCAATCCTTGACGTCAAAATCGAAGATCGCAAGCCCCGCGGTGGGCAGATTGTCAGCGAGCGCCCTGGCGCCATCAGGATCGCCGCCGCCCATCAGCATCAAGGCGGCCTCGTGCATGCCGGGATTGTGGGCGACCAGCAGCAATTGCTTCGGGTCGGCCGGGGCGGTTGCGGTGCGAATGGACTCCAGGATCTGCGCGGGATCGGCGCCGTAGAGCTCCGGCAGGATCTCGACCTGCGGCGTCGGGACGCGGTCCTTCATCGCCTCCCAGGCGATGTCCCAGGTCTGCCGGGCCCGGACGGCGTGCGACACCAGCACGGTCTCGGGGAAGGGCGGGTGGGCGGCGATCCAGTCGCCGATCCGGGCGGCATCCTTGTGGCCGCGATCATCGAGCCGTCGGTCCTGGTCACGGCCGCTCGGCGCGTCGGTCTCGGTCTTGGCGTGACGCAGCAGCATCAAACGGCGCATGGCATTCTCGAATCGTTACGGTCGCTGATAATGTACAGACGCGGGTGAGGACAAGGTGACAAGCGCCCGCTCAGTCCTCTAAGAAAACGGCATGAGCGAGACTTTCACAAGCGTGTCCCAGGAAGAAGCCGGCTTTCGCGACCGTGTGCGGCTGTCGTTCGATCTCGACGCCGACATCTGCGTCATCGGTGCCGGGCTTGCCGGGCTCTCCATCGCGCTGGAGGCGGCCCGGCTCGGGGCCAGCGTCGCGGTGCTCGAAGGCCGTCATATCGGCTGGAACGCCTCCGGCAACCAGCTCGGCACTGTGCTGCCGGGCTTTGCGCTGCCGCTCACCGACCTGATCGAGCGCATCGGCTTCGAGGACGCGCGTGAATTGTGGACGCTGTCCAAGGAGGGGGCCGAGTTCGTCCGCGCCAACGCCACGGAAGAGAACATGCCGGGGATCGCCCCGAGCAATGGCGTGCTGGAGGTCTCCAACGTCGACGCCGGCGACCGTCTGATCAGCCGGTTGCAGATGCTGAACGAGGATTTCGACACCGAGGTCGAAGGCTGGCAGGTCGATCGCGTCCGCGAGGTGCTCAGGACCGATCGCTATTTCCACGGCGTGTATTATCCCAAAGCGTTCCAGGTCGACGGCCGCAAATATGTGCACGGCCTTGCGGCGCTGGCGCGGCGGGCAGGCGCCCGCATCTTCGAGGACACGCCGGTCGTCAGCATCGATCATTCCGGCATCCGCAAACGCATCGTCACGCCGTCGGCGCGTATGCGCGCGACCCACATCGTGCTTGCCGGCAACATCCATCTCGGCGCGCCCTTGCGGCGCCTGTCGGAGACGCTGCTGCCGGTCTGGCGCTATGCCGGCATCACCGCGCCGCTCGGCGAGCGCGTGCACGAGATCATCGCCTTCAAGGGAGCGGTGATGGATTCCGACGGTGTCGACCATTTCCGCATCGTCGACGGCGACCGGCTGATGTGGGAGAGCCCGGAGACCACCTGGGCCGCGCGTCCGCAGCGCTTTGCAGGCAGCGTCAGGCGGCGGATACGTACGATCTTTCCGGAGCTCGGCAATGTCGAGGTCACTGATATGTTCGGTGGCGCCACCGGCCAGACCGTGCACGGCATGCCGCAGATCGGCCAGTTGCGCAAAGGCCTGTGGGTGGCGAGCGGGTTCGGCCGCCAGGGCATGAACACCTCCGCCATGGCCGGGCAGATGATCGCGCGCAGCATCCTGTGGGGGGATGAGCGCTGGAAGCTGTTCTCGCCGTTCGAGCTGGTCTGGGCGGGCGGCGCCACGGGGCGGGTCGCGGGCCAGCTGGTCGGGATCTGGGGCAGGGCGAGTTCCGCCGCCGCAGGCTCGCTCGCCCGCTACCGCGAGCGTGCCAGGGTCAAGGACAGGGAGCGCGAGGCGCGGCTTGCCGAGGCCAACCGGGCCGCCGGCACTGGTCCGCGCCGCCCACCGTCCGGCGTCAGGCCGCGACCGGCCCCGCCGCCGAAACGCCCGGCCCGGGAGGCAGAGCAGGTTGTGGAACCGGCCTCGCATGATGGCGCCGTCTCCCAATAAGTTGAGAGAAATTCCGCCCGGACGTGTAACTTCGGCCGACAGAAGCCCGTATCTCAGGGCGTGGATTGCCCGCGCACGGAGAATGAGATGTTTGACCGCCGCATCCTGTTGACGACTGCCGCCGGCCTGTTCGGCCTTGGGGCCTTCCGCTGGCTGAGAGCAACGCCCGCCGAGGCTGGCGAGAAAGCCGCGGAAAAGTTCGAGATCACGAAGACGGAGGCTGAATGGCGCGCCCAGCTCACGCCGCAGCAATATGAGATTCTGCGCAACCACGGCACCGAGCGGCCCGGCTCCAGTCCGCTCTTGAAGGAGCACCGCAAGGGGACCTTCGCCTGCGCCGGCTGCGACCTGCCGCTGTTCGCGTCCGAGACCAAGTTCGAGAGCGGTACGGGCTGGCCGAGCTTCTACCAGCCGATCGAGGGCAATGTCGGCAAGACCGAAGACCGGGCCTACGGCATGGTTCGCACCGAGGTGCATTGCCGGCGCTGCGGCGGCCATCTCGGCCACGTCTTCGACGACGGTCCGAAGCCGACCGGATTGCGCTATTGCATCGACGGTTTCGGGCTGGTTTTCCACCCCGCGGCGGCGTCAGCGACGTAGAGTTCACCTTGTCATTCCGGGGCGGTCCGCAGGACCGAGCTATGGTGCGCGCTTGCGCACCTGAGAATCTCGAGGTTCTCAGGTACGCAATTGCGCACCAGAATTCGATGCTGACGCTCGCACCGGAACGACGATGGGTCCCGGCAATTGTTGCCGGTCCCGGCAAATGTGCCCCGGTCATCAGGCCGGGGCTTTTTTGTTAAGTCATTGATTTTCTGAAGATACCCGCATTGGCATAGCCCTTGCGACTGTCTCCTTCGACTGCGGCCATGTCGACCCGCCGCCGAGATCGGATTTGGAGACAAAGTTATGGGTATCTTCGATGCAATGAACACCTCGGTGGGTGGCCTGCAGGCGCAGTCCTACGCGCTGCAGAACATCTCCGGCAACATCGCGAACTCATCCACCACCGGTTACAAGGGCATCGGCACCAGCTTCGTCGATCTCATCCCCGACTCCTCGGTCCCGAGCAAGCAGGTCGCGGGCGGCGTGACGGCCAACGCCAAGGCCACCATCACCACGCAGGGCACGATCTCGGGCTCCACCGTCGCCACCAACATGGCGATCACCGGCGACGGCTTCTTCTCGATCCAGAAGGCGAGCGGCGTCGTCGACAACGTGCCGGTCTTCACCGGCGTCACCTATTACACGCGGCGCGGCGACTTCCAGCTCAATGCCAACGGCAATCTGGTCAACGGCGCCGGTTATTACCTGATGGGCGTCACGGTCGATCCGAAGACCGGTAACCCGACCGGCAGCGTGGCAAACGTGCTGCAATTCCAGAACAACTTCATTCCGGCGCAGGCGACCACCTCGATCCAGTACGCTGCGAACCTGCCGACCCAGCCGAACACGGTGGCGAAAACGACCGCGTCGAGCGGCACGCTGCTGGCGGCCGGCGGGCTGAACCCGTCCGATTTCGCAGCCAACCCGCTGCCGGTCGGCACACCTCCCGCGCCCTATGCCAACGCATTGGTGTCCGGCGCGGCTGCAACCGGCAACGTCCGTTCGGCCTACTCGTCGACGACGGGCACGGGCACGGTCGCACTCCAGAACAATTCGTCGGCGGTGGCCTCGACCACCACATCGCTCGATAACGCGGTCGGCACGCATCTCGCCTCCAGCATCCTCACCGCCTTGAGCGGCCAGACGCTGACCATCAATGGCAACACCATCACGTTCAACGGCGGCACGACGGTCTCGACCGTCGGCAACAACACCACGATCGGTCTCGGCGCGGGCACCACGGCGACGGTCGCGGACATCCTGAACGGGATCCAGACTGCGGGCGGCGCCGGCGTCACGGCCTCGCTCTCCGCCAGCGGCAACATCGTGATCTCCAGCGGCACCGGCACCGACGTGGCGGTCGGCAGCGGTACGGCCGCCACCGCGCTCGGCATCAGCAGCGTAACCCGCGGCGGCAACGTGCTGTCCTCGCCCGCGATCTCGGGTGCAACGGTGCTGAGCGGCAGCGCGACCGCCGGTGGCGCCCAGGTGCTCTCGTCCGGCTTCGCCGCCGGCGATACCATCACCGTCAACGGCCAGACACTGACTTTCGTCTCGCCGCCTACGGTTCCCAGCGCCGCTCAGATCCTCACCACCGACAATGTCACGACTCTGCTCGGCAAGATCGACGCGCTCTCCGGCGCCTCGGGATCGTCGGTCAGCAGCGGCGGCGTCATCACGCTGAACACCGGCACCGTCTCCAACCTCTCGGTGTCCAGCTCCAACAGCGCTGCCTTCTCGGCGCTCGGCTTCACCTCGACCATCACCAAGAACCGCGACGGCGGCGGCACCGCCGGCACCGGTGGCGTGATCGGCAACGACATCGCGACCTTCACCAAGGAATCGATCAGCGGCGGCGCGGTGACAGCCTACAACGCCGCCGGCACGCCGGTGAACCTGCAATTGCGTTGGGCCAAGACCGACAGCGCCTCGCTGGGCGCGGGTCATTCGGATAGCTGGAACCTGTTCTACCAGACCGATCCGAACGCCACCGGCACGACCGTCGGCTGGGTCAATACCGGCCAGACGTTCACCTTTGCCAGCGACGGCTCGCTGACCTCGCCGAGCGGCTCGGGCATCACCATCAACAATGTCAGCGTCAGCGGTCAGTCGCTCGGCTCGGTCGCCTTCAACATCTCCTCGGGCGGACTGACGCAATATGCCAGCACCAGCGGCGCGGTGACCATCAACACCATCACGCAGAATGGCTATGCCGCCGGTCAGCTTCGCTCGGTCGCCGTCAACAACAACGGCATCGTGGTCGGCACCTTCTCCAACGGCCAGAACCTCAACCTCGCTCAGGTTCAGCTGTCGCACTTCAACGGCACCAATTATCTGAAGGCGATGGACGGCGGTGCCTATGCCGCGACCGAGCAGTCGGGTGACGCGATCGACGGCGCTTCGGGCACCATTAGCGGCTCGTCGCTGGAGGGATCCAACACCGACATCGCCGACGAATTCACCAAGCTGATCGTGACCCAGCAGGCCTATTCGGCCAACACCAAGGTGATCACGACTGCGAATTCGATGGTGCAGGACCTCTTGAACGTGTTGCGCTGATCGGCGCGTAACGTAACCAAAGGCGGCAAGTAACATGGGTTTGAGTTCAGCCCTCGCCAGTGCGATGAGCGGTCTGCGTGCCAACCAGGCCGCGCTCTCGATCGTTTCCTCGAACGTCGCCAATGCGCAGACGCCGGGTTACGTCGTCCAGACCCCGAACCAGATCGAGGTCACCACCGGCGATTTCGGCTCGACGGCGATGACGACCGGCGTCAGCCGGGAGCTCGACACCTATGTGCTGAACCAGCTGCGCACCGAGACCGGCGGCAGCGGCTACGCCGATCAGATGGCCAACATCCTGAAGCAGCTTCAGAATGTCTATGGCACGCCGGGCAACAGCGGCACGCTCGAAACCGCGCTGAACAAGTTCACCACGGCGCTGCAGGCGCTGTCGACCAGCTCGGGCGCCTCATCGGCGCAAACCGTGGCGCTCGGTGCGGCGCAGGCGCTGGCCACGCAGCTCAACGTCACCACCAAGGGCATCCAGTCGCTGCGCTCCAATGTCGAGCAGGATCTCGGCAACTCGGCGCAAGCGGCCAACGTCGCCATGCAGCAGATCGCCGACATCAACACCAAGCTGCAGGGCCTGTCGGCCAACGATCCCTCGGCCGCGACGCTGATGGACCAGCGCGACCAGGCCATCAACACGCTGTCGAAATATGTCGACGTCCGCGTCACCACCGACGGTTCGAACCAGGCCAACATCTACACCACGACGGGCATCCAGCTCGTCGGCGCCGGGCTCGCCTCGCAATTCACCTTTGCTTCCGCCGGCGCGCTGTCGGCGACCTCGCTCTACAACATCGATCCGGCCAAGTCCGGCGTCGGCGCGCTCAACATCGTGCTGCCGAACGGCTCGAAGGTCGACGTGGTCGCCAACAACGTGGTCTCCTCGGGCCAGATCGCAGCCGATCTGAAGCTGCGCGACGAGACGCTGGTGCAGGCGCAGAACCAGATCGACCAGCTCGCTGCCACGATGTCGAGCGCGCTGTCGGACAAGACCACCGCCGGCACCACGGTGTCGGGCCCGCCGGCCGGCTTCGACATCGACCTTGCCGGGGCGCTGCCGGGCAACACCGCCACCTTCACCTACACCGATACGGCGACCAACACGAAGCGCCAGGTCACCCTTGTCAACGTCACCGATCCGGCGGCGCTGCCGCTGCAGAACGCCACCAACGCCAATCCGATGCAGATCGGCGTGAACTTCTCCGGCGGCATGGGCGCGATCGCTTCGGCGCTCAACACGGCGCTCCCCACCTCGCATTTGACGTTCTCCGCCGCGCTGCCGCCGGCGAGCGCCACGACGCTGCGGATCACGGACGACAACAGCGGCCTTGCCAAGGTCAGTTCGTCCTCGATCACCAAGACGATCTCGTCGCTGACCTCGGGCAATCCACAACTGCCGCTGTTCACCGACGGCGGACAGGCGCTCTACACCGGCGCGATCACCGCCTCGGGCTCGCAGATGACCGGCCTTGCCGGACGCATCGCCGTGAACACGCAGCTGGTCAACGACCCGACCAGGATGTCGGTGTACAACACCTCGCCGGTGACGCCTTCGGGTGACACCGCGCGTTCGGACTATCTCTACTCGCAGCTCACCTCGGCGGTGTTCTCCTATTCGCCAACGAGCGGTCTCGGCTCGGCGAGCCAGCCCTTCACCGGCAGCGTTTCGAATTATCTGCAGCAGTTCCTGAGCGTCCAGGCCAATTCCGCGACCCAGGCCACCCAGCTCCAGCAGGGCCAGAGCGTCGTGGTCTCGACGCTCCAGGCCAAGTTCGACTCGACCTCCAAGGTCAATCTGGACTCGGAGATGTCGAACCTGATCCAGCTGCAGAATGCCTATGCCGCCAACGCCCACGTCATGTCGGTGGTGCAGAGCATGATGAATACGTTGCTCCAGGCTCAAGTGTAACAAGTAACAGGGCTCTGAAACATGTCGATCAGCAGCATCAACTACTCTTCGTCGATTCTCGGCTCGCAGATCCGCAACATCAATCAGCAGCTCACCGACCTGTCGACGCAGCTCTCGACCGGCAAGCTGTCGCAGAACTATTCCGGGATGGGCACCAACGAGGGCTTTGCGATCGCCGGGCGCGCGCAGCTCTCCAACATCGCCGCCTATACCGACACGATCACCAACGTCAATGTCAGCATCAACCTCGCCAACACCGCGCTGCAGTCGCTGACCAAGATCCGCAGCACGGTGCAGACGGGCGCGGCCAACACCGCGCAGGATCTCAACGTCAACGGCCAGACCATCGCGCAGAACACCGCCGCCGCCCAGTTCGGCTCGATGGTCGGCGTGCTCAACACGCAGACGGGCAACCGCTATCTGTTCTCGGGGACCGCCGTCAGCACGCAGTCGGTCGCGGATGCCGGCGACATCATCAACGGCACCACGACGCAGGCGGGGTTCAAGACCGTGATGGCGGAGCGCCAGGCCGCCGACCTCGGCGACGGGATGGGTCGTCTGGTGCAGTCGACGCTGCCGTCGGGCGCGATACAGGTGTCCGAGGACGTTGCCGGTTCGCCGTTCGGTCTGAAGGTCGCGGCGGTCTCCTCGACACTGACGGGCGCCACCATCACCGGTCCGAGCGGCTCGCCGGTGTCGTTCTCGGTCAATCTCAACGGCCTCAATCCGAACAACGGCGACAAGCTCAGCGTTCAGTTCACCTTGCCGGACGGCTCGACCGAGCAGATCGACCTGACCGCCTCGACGGCTACGCCGACCCCGGTGGGCAGCTTCGCGATCGACGCAAGCACCCCCGTCAACCCGGCCAACACCGCGACGAATCTCAACACGGCGCTGAACACCGCGATCAAGAAGCTCGCGGGCACCTCGCTGGTGGCGGCATCCGCGGTCACGGCGGGCGACAATTTCTTCAACACCGCCAGCTCTGCGATCGGCACGCCCAAGACCAGCCAGGCGGGCCCACTCGTACCGATCAGCGGAGCGACGGCGCTGTCCGGTGCGAGCCCCACGGACTCGATCTCGCCGGGTTTCGTCGCCGGCGACACCATCACCGTCAACGGCACCACGCTGACCTTCGTGGCCTCGGGCGCGACCGGCAACCAGCTCAACGTCGGCGACAGCGTCCAGACGCTGATGAGCAAGATCGACGCGATCACGGGGACGTCGAAGCCGTCGACAATCCATGGCGGTTCGATCACGATCAACACGGACGATGCGGCGAGCCTGAACATCACGAGCTCGAATACCGGCGCGCTCGGTTCGCTCGGTTTCAGCGCGACGCCGGTGACCGCGACGCAGCCGCCGCTGCGCGTCGGCTCCTCGCCCGCGAGCTCGGCGACGACGCTGGTCAACGGCTCGGCCAACACCGTGAAGTGGTACACCGGCAATGACGGGCCCGGCCCGGCGCGCTCCACCGCGATGGCGCGGGTCGACGATTCCGTCACGGTGCAGTACGGCGCCCAGGCGAACGAGGACGCGATCCGCCGGCAGCTGCAGGCAATCGCGGTGTTCGGGACCTTCTCGACCTCGCCGACCGGGCAGTATTCGGGCGGGCAGGTCGCCGCGCTGAGCCTGCGCACCACCCAGGCGCTGACCCAGCAGCCCGGCCAGCAGCGCATCGAGGACATCCAGACCGACATCGCGATGGCCCAGAACACGATGAAGGACGCGAGCACGCGCCAGACCCAGGCCAAGGCGCAGCTCCAGACCATCATCGACCAGGCGGAATCGGCCTCGCCGGACGAGGTCGCGAGCCAGCTGCTGGCGCTGCAGAACGCGCTCCAGGCGTCCTACCAGGTGACCTCGAACCTCGCGCAGCTGTCGCTCGTCAAGTTCCTGTAAGGATGCGTTAAGGCGCCGTTAACCATGCCTCTTTACCTCTTGGTGAGGATTGGAGCGGGGCGGAGCTGCCGATGTCGGACAGGATGCAATTGGTAGTGGCAACGCCGTGCTTCGGCGGGCAGGTGTCGAGCATCTATGCGAGCTCGATCTTCGCGCTGCAGCGGGCCGTGCACGGCATGTCCAATCTCGAGCTCAAGGTGCTGCTGCGCGACGGCGATGCGCTGATCACCCGCGCGCGGGCCAATCTGGTCGCGATGTTCCTGGACGATCCCAGGGCGACGCATTTCCTGTTCATCGATGCCGATATCGGCTTCAAGCCGGAGCAGGTGTTCAGGCTGATCGAATGCGGCGCGGACGTCGTCGCCGGCTGCTATCCGATCAAGCGGGTCAATTGGGAT
Organism: Bradyrhizobium sp. CCBAU 25360; assembly: GCF_028128695.1. Taxonomy (NCBI): domain Bacteria; kingdom Pseudomonadati; phylum Pseudomonadota; class Alphaproteobacteria; order Hyphomicrobiales; family Nitrobacteraceae; genus Bradyrhizobium; species Bradyrhizobium sp. CCBAU 25360. The sequence goes on along the minus strand of NZ_LBJA01000001.1, from coordinate 44,508 downwards.
AAGGCAAAGCGTGCGATTGACGCCGGCCGCACCGACGTGCCGGCCGCCTCGCTCGATTACGTGCTCGAGATCGAGGACCCCGATCGCATCGTCGTGGTCAACGGCTTCACCCGGGTGCGTTATGCGGGCACCGGCTTCCTGATGATCCGGCGCCAGGCGCTGGAGGCGATGTGCCGCCATCCGGACTATGCGGCCTTGCAGTTCTTCCGCGAGCATTCGCACGATACGCTGGCGGCGAGCCAGAACCGTTTCGCGCTGTTCGAATGCATGATCGATCCGGCGACCGGCACGTATCTTTCCGAGGACTTCGCCTTCTGCAAGCGCTGGACCGATATCGGCGGCGAGATCTGGGCCGATATCCAGAGCTCGCTCGATCACGTCGGGCCGTCGGTATTCCACGGCGACATCGCCTCGCAATTCGCGCCGGCGCCCGCGGCGGCGGCCGATGCGGCGTGAGCCTTCCGGGATGAGCGCCGGCGCATCCCGTCTGTCAGGTCAGGAGCGCGCCCCCGACGGCGGCTCGCGTTATCGCCTGCGCGATCTCTTCACGCCACTGGACACGCTGCTCGTCTCCGGCGGTGATCCGCGGCTGGCGCTCGACGCCAGCGATCGCGTCAACGGCTATGGCTGCGCGGCTTCGCCGGAGCCGGAGATCTGGAATTTCGCCTCCTCGACCGCATCGACGATCTCGCAAATGGCCTACGACCGTGCCGCGCTGGCGCGCGAAGAGCTGATGCACAAGTGCCTGTTCGACGAGGTCGAGGTCGCCTTCGACGCGCGCTGCGAGGACATGCGGGACGAGCTGCGCGGCCATCTCCAGCTCTCGCCGCGCGTCGACGTCGTGTTCTCGCCCTCCGGCACCGACTCCCAGCTCCACGCCCTGTTCCTGGCGCGCGCGGTGCTCGGCGCGCCGCCGGTGACGATCGTGGTCGGCGCCGACCAGACCGGAAGCGGGACGATCCACACCGCCCGCGGGCACCATTTCAGCTCCATGACGGCGAGCGGCCTCGCGGTTCGCAAGGACGGTGCGGTTGCGGGGCTCGCCGGCGCCAGTCTCGCATTGCCGCTGCTCGGGACCGCGCCGGGGATTGCGATGCGCGCGGACGCGGATGCCGCGGTGCTGCATGCGATCGAGGCCACGATCGCGCAAGGCGCGCCCGTGCTGCTCCACATCATGGACGCATCGAAGCTCGGCTGGCGCGCACCGAGCGCGGCCTGTCTCGACGAGATGGCGCGCCGCTGGCCGCGCAAGGTCCAGATCGTCGTTGACGCCTGCCAGGCCCGGCTCGGCCGCCGCCGGCTGCGCTCTTATCTCGACCGCGGCTATATGGTGCTGATGACAGGCTCGAAATTCTTCGGTGGGCCCGCCTTCAGCGGCGCGGTGCTGGTGCCGAAGGGCCTTTCGCGGTCGCTCGACCGGGTCGAGGGGATTGCGCCTGGTATCTTCGACTATGCCGGCCGTTGCGATTGGCCGGTGGCCTGGACGGCGCTGCGTTCGCGCTTCGAACGCCGTCCGAATTTCGGTCAATGGCTGCGCTGGGAAGCGGCGCTGGCCGAGATCGGCCGCTACTACGCCGTATCAGGGGCTTTCCGCGCCGAGATGCTCGCCGAGCTCGCCGCCGGCATCGACAGCATGATCGCGCTGTCGCCCTCGCTTCGCCCCGTCCCATCCGCGATCGGGACCGCCGGCGTGGATGATGAGGAATTTGCACAAACCACGATCTTTCCGTTCATCCTGCTGCGCGACGGCAAGCCGGTCTCGATCGCCGAGACCGCGGCCGTTCATCGGGCGCTGGCGCGTGACATGAACGAGGCGATCGGCGGCAGTGCGGCGGACCGGCAGGTCGCCGTGCAGCGCTGCCTGATCGGCCAGCCGGTCCGGCTGGAGCGGCAGGACGAGGCACCGCAGGCCGTGCTGCGCCTCTGCGTCGGCGCACGGCTCGTGACCGAGGCCTGGTCGCCCGACGTCGCGCAGGCGCAACGCAACGTGCAGCAGATTCTCGATCGCATCGCCCATGTCCTGGTAAAGATCGAGCTACTGCTCGACCGTGGCGCGGTTGCGGCCGTGCCGGTAAACTCCGCGTTCGAGGTGTGAGATGCAGCATCCGGTTTCCGCGCCGCTTCGCATGATGGCGGCGAACTACGCCGATCGCATCGGCTTTGCGCAGCTGACGCGCCAGGCCTTCGAAGGCGTCGACCTGCATCCGTTGCGCGACCAGCTGCTGGCGCGGATCGCGGCGGGGACCGCACTGGCGGGCGAAGGGCTGGATCTGTCGTTGATCACCCAGCTTCTCGGTGACAAGGATCAGGGGCTTGCGATCCAGTCGGAGGTGCTGAGCTTCCACCAATTGTTTCGCACGCCGGGCGCTGCTCCGAAGCCGGGCTTGCGCGTGCTCGCGCTGGCAGCCGACATCGACATGGGCGGCAACACGCCGATCGATTTTCTGCTCGAAGGCTCCGACATCGAGCTGTTGACGCTCTACGTGGTCAAGGGCGTCGGTCTGCCGGAGAAATTGCCCGAGCACGACGTCGCCATCGTGGTCGCCTCCGATTCCGAGGAGTGCCGAGAGGCGCTCGCCTCGATCGAGAAGGCCGCGCCGCACTGGCCGCGGCCGCTGCTCAATCGTCCCGATCGCATCGGCAATCTCGATCGCGACAAGCTGCATCGGCTGCTGGCCGGCGTGCCGGGTCTCGACATTCCCGCGACCATCCACGCGACGCGCGCGCAATTGTCCGAGCTTTCGCGAGGGCAGATCGCCTGCCGGGACATCGCGGCCGAACTGCGCTTTCCGATGATCGCGCGGCCGCGCGGATCGCATGCCGGCGTCGGACTCGCGAAGCTCCACGATGCGGCCGCGCTCGCAGCCTACCTTGCCGAGCGTGATGAGCAGGATTTCTTCGTCGCGCGCTTCGTCGACTATGTGAATCCCGACGGGCTCTACCGCAAATATCGTCTCGCGATGGTCGACGGCAAACCCTACGCCTGCCACATGGCGATCGCCGACCGCTGGGACATCTGGTATCTCAACGCCTACATGGCGTTCAGCGAGGAGAAGCGGGCAGAAGAAGCGATCTTCATGCGCGACTTCGATCACGCCTTCGCCGCGCGCCACGGACGCGCGCTCGACGAGATGAGCAGGCGTGTCGGCCTCGATTATTTCATCGTCGATTGCGCCGAGAACCAGGACGGCGAGCTCCTGGTGTTCGAGGCCGACAACACCGCCGTCGTGCACAACATGGATTCGCCGGTCGTGTTTCCCTACAAGCCGCCACAGATGCGAAAGATCTTTGCGGCGTTCTCGGCGATGCTGTCGCGGCATGCAGGAGCCGGCGAGGGGAGTGCAGCATGAACGAGATCATCCGCAACGCGCAAAGCTCCGTCGCGCACGCCTCGCTCGACCCGCAGAACTGGAGCGAATTTCGCGCGCTCGCCCATCGCATGCTCGACGATGCGATCGACGGCATCGCCAACGTTCGGGCGCGTCCGGTCTGGCAGCCGATTCCCGATGCGACCCGCGCGGCCTTCAAGGCCGACGTGCCGCGCGAGGCGAGCGACCTCGCCGAGGTCTACCGCGAATTCGCCGATCACGTCGCGCCGTATGCGATCGGCAACGTCCATCCCGGCTTCATGGGCTGGGTGCATGGCGGCGGCACCGCGGTCGGCATGATCGCGGACATGCTCGCAGCCGGCCTCAACGCCAATCTCGGCGGACGCGACCACATGCCGATCGAGGTCGAGCGCCAGATCGTCGACTGGATGCGCCGCCTGTTCGCGTTTCCGGACAGTGCGAGCGGCATCTTCGTCACGGGCACGTCGATGGCCAATCTGATGGCGGTGCTGGTGGCGCGTAACGCTGCGCTCGGCACGCTGGCGCGGCAATACGGCATCGGCAATGACGGCACGCTGCTGACGGCCTATACGTCGCAGGCCGCGCATGGCTGCGTCTCCAGGGCGATGGACATCGCCGGGCTCGGCACCGACGCGCTGCGCAAGATCGGCGTCGATGCCGATCATCGCATCGACGTAGCCGCGCTGCGCGCGCAGATCACAATCGATCGTGAGGTCGGTTTCACGCCGTTCCTGGTCGTTGCCTCTGCCGGCACCGTCGACATCGGCGCGATCGACGACCTCAAGGCGATCGCGGAGCTGTGCCGCGAGGAGGGAATCTGGTTTCACGTCGACGGCGCTTTCGGCGCGCTCGCGATCTTCTCGCCCGAGCTCGCGCCGCTGCTCGGCGGCATCGAGCTCGCAGATTCCATTGCACTCGACTTTCACAAATGGGGGCAGGTGCCCTACGACGCTGGCTTCCTGCTGGTGCGCGACGGCGAGCTGCATCGGCAGGCCTTCGCGCAGCCCGCGGCCTATCTGCGCCGCGAGGCGAGGGGGCTTGCGGCGGGCGCGGTCTGGCCCTGCGATCTCGGCCCAGATCTGTCGCGCGGCTTCCGTGCGCTGAAGACGTGGTTCACGCTGAAGACATTCGGCACCGATCGGCTGGGTGCGACGATCACGAGAAGCTGCGCGCTGGCGAAATATCTGGAGGCCCGCGTAATGGCTGAACCGCGGCTGGAATTGCTGGCGCAGGTCAACCTCAATATCGTCTGCTTCCGCTATCGTGCCGATGATGCGGTCAATCGCGAGATTGTCGCCGACATCCAGGAGTCCGGAATAGCAGCTCCCTCGAGCACGACGCTGGGCGGCAGGTTTGCGATCCGCGCCGCGATCGTCAATCACCGCACCGAGGAGGCGGACATCGATGCGCTGGTCGCGGCTGTGCTGGAGTTCGGCGGCCGGCGGTGCGGCGACGGGATGATCGAGGTCGAGGCACCGCCGCTCGCGGCGCAATAGCACTGGTGCATGGCTGAAACGACAACGGCCCCGGAGACGATCCGGGGCCGTTGTCGTTTGCGGACTGGGTCGTTCGCGTGGCGGCCGCGCGAACGCGCGCGGTCAGGCGGCGGAGCTCACGTCCTTGGCCGCTTCCGTCTGGGGATGGGTGGCCTCGAATTGGCTCCGCAGCTTCTCTTCATAGGCGATCAGCTTGCGGGCATCCTTCAGCGCCCGGTAGAGGTCGCCGTTCAGGATGTTGTTGTTGATGCCCTCGATGATCGGCCAGGCGCTCGGCACCGCGGTGACGATATCGCGCACCAGGTTGAAATAGGTGCCGTGCTGGCTCTGCGGATCCGGCGAGATGTACATGAGCTGGACCGCCAGATAGACGAGCTTCGCCGGCGAATCCGCGGTCTCCGGCGTGAGGATGTCGCGCTCGCGCAGGATCGGCACGTTGTCGCCGTCGATCAGGAGGCGCGCGCGCTGGTCCGTGTTGGTAATCACGCAGTTGCCGACGATGATGCGTTCGTGCGGTCTGAGCTCGACCTTGAGGGCCATTGCCTGTTCTCCATCAACGCTTTCGTAACCGAGCGCTCGTTGCGGCCTATTAAGACGTGATTCTCGCTCGGAATTAGTTAACGACCTGTAAATTCCCGCCGTTCACGCGGGAAACCGCAATATTTTCAAGGTGGTACCCTTGCGGCTGCGCGGCGATCTTGCGCGGCGTCCCCGGCCGAATCACGCGAAACCCGGCAAAGGCACGGATTTCATTTCATGTTTCGTTAGAGGTCTCGGCGCCACGGTCCGCCGGTCGCTGGGTCACTCTCGATCCAAGCAGACGAGTAACAGTTGCGTCGTTTACCAGAAAGGTAACAGAGTTATGTCAGGCATCGTCCTCTCCGCGTCGGTTCGCCAGAACCTCCTCTCCCTCCAGTCCACTGCTGATCTTCTCGCCACCACGCAGAACCGTCTGTCGACCGGCAAGAGTGTCAATTCGGCCCTGGACAATCCCACCAACTTCTTCACCGCCCAGTCGCTCGACAACCGCGCCAGCGACATCAACAATCTGCTCGATGGCATCGCCAACGGCGTGCAGGTGCTGCAGGCTGCCAACACTGGCATCACCTCGCTGCAGAAGCTGATCGACTCTGCGAAGTCGATCGCCAACCAGGCGCTGCAGACCACGGTCGGCTACTCCACCAAGTCGAACGTCTCCGCCACCATCGCCGGTGCGACGGCGGCCGACCTGCGCGGCACGACGAGCTTCGCCAGCGCGACCGCAAGCAGCAACGTTGTGTTTAGCGGCGCGGCCGGCGGCACCACGGCGGCGAGCGGCACCACGACCCTCGGCGCCACCATCGGTTCCTTCACGGGCACTGCGGGCACGGCCGGCGACGGCACCACGGCCCTGACCGGCGCCATCACCCTGATCGCGACCAACGGCACCACCGCCACCGGCCTGGCCAGCAACGCCCAGCCCGCCGACGGCGACACGCTGACCGTGAACGGCAAGACCATCACCTTCCGCTCGGGCTCTGCTCCGGCCTCGACTGGCGTTGCGTCCGGCTCGGGCGTCAGCGGCAACCTCGTCACCGACGGCAGCGGCAACACCACTGTCTACCTCGGCACGGCGGGCACGCCGGCTGCGACCGTCAGCGATCTGTTGACCGCGGTCGATCTGGCCAGCGGCGTCAAGACGGCATCCATCACCGCGGGTGCTGCGACGCTCGCCACCAGCTTCAACCAGACCGCTTCGAGCGTTGGTGCGGGCGCCGTCACGCTGAAGAGCTCGACGGGTGCGGATCTGAGCGTCACCGGCAAGGCTGACCTGCTCAAGTCTCTCGGCCTGACCTCGTCTGTGGGCGGCGGCAACGCCACCGTGAGCGTCAACCGGACCACGAGCTCGGGCTCGCTCGGTGCGACGATCACGGACGGCTCGACGCTGAACGTCGACGGTCACGTCATCACCTTCAAGAACGCGCCGATCCCGGGTTCGACCGGTGCTCCGAGCGTTCCGAGCGGGTATGGTGCGAACGGCAACGTTCTCACTGACGGCGCCGGCAACTCGACGGTCTATCTGCAGGGCGGCACGATCAACGACGTCTTGAAGGCGATCGACCTTGCCACCGGCGTGCAGACCGCGACGGTCAATGCCAACGGCACCGCGACGCTTGCGACCGCCACCGGCCAGACCAACTCGTCGATCAACGCCTCCGGCCAGCTCAAGCTCTCCACCGGCGTCAATGCTGACCTGTCCGTCACCGGCACCGGCAACGCGCTGAACGCGCTCGGCCTCGCCGGCAACACCGGGACTGCGACCGCCTTCACCGCGGCCCGCACCTCGGGCGTCGGCGGCATCAGCGGCAAGACCTTGACCTTCTCGTCCTTCAACGGCGGCACGGCGGTCAACGTCACCTTCGGCGACGGCACCAACGGCACGGTCAAGACGCTCGATCAGCTCAACACGAAGCTTCAGGCCAACAACCTGACGGCGACGATCGACGCCAACGGCCTGCTGACGGTCTCGACCACCAACGACTATGCGTCCTCGACCATCGGTTCGAGCGCCGCGGGTGGTGCGATCGGCGGCACGCTGACCTCGTCGCTGACGTTCTCGACGGCTTCCACCCCCGTCCAGGATACGGTTGCGCAGACCTCGCGCGCCAATCTGGTGTCTCAGTACAACAACATCCTGAACCAGATCGACACCACCTCGCAGGACTCCTCGTTCAACGGCGTCAACCTGTTGAACGGCGACCAGCTCAAGCTGGTGTTCGACGAGACCGGCAAGTCGAACCTCAGCATCACCGGCGTGACCTACAACTCCAAGGGTCTGGGTCTTGCCGCGTTGACCAGCGGTGTCGACTTCATCGACAACTCCGCGACCAACAAGGTGCTGTCGAACCTGAACGCCGCGTCGAGCACGCTGCGCTCGGAAGCCTCGAGCCTCGGTTCGAACCTCTCGGTGGTGCAGGTTCGTCAGGACTTCAACAAGAGCCTGATCAACGTGCTGCAGACCGGTTCGTCCAACCTCACGCTGGCCGACACCAACACCGAGGCGGCCAACAGCCAGGCGCTGTCGACCCGCCAGTCGATCGCGGTCTCCGCGCTGTCGCTGGCCAACCAGTCGCAGCAGAGCGTGCTGCAGCTGCTCCGCTAACAAGCGGACGACATCGCAAGCAAGATCCGGCGGCGGGGCTTCGGCCCCGCCGCTTTCTTTTTGGGTCGGCATCAGAACGCCGCTTGGCAAGTCGGGACGATGCGTTCGAGTCCAGCGAATTGCTCACTCTGAGTTATGGTTGACAAGTGGCAAACGCGTCGCCGCTGCACCAAAAAGCATCATGTGATCATGATGATACGACGAAGCGCGGTCCGGCTCCGATCGCGCACATGGTGAATCCGCGGAAGGACTGGAGCGACACGCTTCATGCTTTGTTAGCCGTCTGCGTTCACCGTCCCGGCATCGATTAATCCTAATCGAAGTTTGTTTGTTGCGTTGCGTACCAGAAGGGTAACACTCAATGTCCGGTATCGTCCTCTCTTCGTCGGTTCGTCAGAACCTGCTCTCCCTCCAGTCCACCGCTGATCTTCTCGCCACCACGCAGAGCCGTCTGTCGACCGGCAAGAGCGTCAACTCGGCCCTGGACAATCCCACCAACTTCTTCACCGCACAGTCGCTCGACAACCGCGCCAGCGACATCAACAATCTGCTCGACGGCATCGCCAACGGTGTGCAAGTGCTGCAGGCTGCCAACACCGGCATCACCTCGCTGCAGAAGCTGATCGACAGCGCCAAGTCGATCGCCAATCAGGCGCTGCAGACCACGGTCGGCTACTCCACCAAGTCCAATGTCTCCACCAGCATCTCGGGCGCAACGGCGGCCGACCTGCGTGGCACGACTTCGTTCGCCAGCGCGACGGCGAGCAGCAACGTGGTGTATAACGGCGCGGCGGGCGGCACCACGGCGGCGAGCGGCACCACGACCCTCGGCGCCACCATCGGTTCCTTCACGGGCACTGCGGGCACGGCCGGCGACGGCACCACGGCCCTGACCGGCGCCATCACCCTGATCGCCACCAACGGCACGACCGCCACCGGCCTGGCCAGCAACGCCCAGCCCGCCGACGGCGACACGCTGACCGTGAACGGCAAGACCATCACCTTCCGCTCCGGCTCTGCTCCGGCCTCGACTGGCGTTGCGTCCGGCTCGGGCGTCAGCGGCAACCTCGTCACCGACGGCAGCGGCAACACCACTGTCTATCTCGGCACGGCGGGCACGCCGGCTGCGACCGTCAGCGATCTGTTGACCGCGGTCGATCTGGCCAGCGGCGTCAAGACGGCATCCATCACCGCGGGTGCTGCGACGCTCGCCACCAGCTTCAACCAGACCGCTTCGAGCGTTGGTGCCGGCGCCGTCACGCTGAAGAGCTCGACGGGTGCGGATCTGAGCGTCACCGGCAAGGCCGACCTGCTCAAGTCTCTCGGCCTGACCACGTCTGTGGGCGGCGGCAACGCCACCGTGAGCGTCAACCGGACCACGAGCTCGGGCTCGCTCGGTGCGACGATCGCGGACGGTTCGACGCTGAACGTCGACGGTCACGTCATCACCTTCAAGAACGCGCCGATCCCGGGTTCGACCGGTGCTCCGAGCGTTCCGAGCGGGTATGGTGCGAACGGCAACGTTCTCACTGACGGCGCCGGCAACTCGACGGTCTATCTGCAGGGCGGCACGATCAACGACGTGCTGAAGGCGATCGACCTTGCCACCGGCGTGCAGACCGCGACGGTCAATGCCAACGGCACCGCGACGCTTGCGACCGCCACCGGCCAGTCGAACTCGTTGATCAATGCTTCGGGTCAGCTCAAGATCTCGACCGGTGTCAATGCCGATCTGTCGATCACCGGCACCGGCAACGCGTTAAATGCGCTTGGCTTCGCCGGCAACACCGGGACCTCGACCGCCTTCACCGCGGCGCGCACCTCGGGCGTCGGCGGCATCACCGGCAAGACCTTGACCTTCTCGTCCTTCAACGGCGGCACGGCGGTCAGCGCCACCTTCGGCGACGGCACCAACGGCACGGTCAAGACGCTCGATCAGCTCAACACGAAGCTTCAGGCCAACAACCTGACGGCGACGATCGACGCCAACGGCCTGCTGACGGTCTCGACCACCAACGACTACGCGTCCTCGACCATCGGTTCGAACGCCGCGGGTGGTGCGATCGGCGGCACGCTGACCACGGCGCTGACGTTCTCGACGGCTTCCAGCCCCGTCCAGGATACGGTTGCGCAGACCTCGCGTGCGAATCTCGTCAACCAGTACAACAACATCCTCCAGCAGATCGATTCGACTGCTCAGGACTCCTCGTTCAACGGTGTCAACCTCTTGAACGGCGACCAGCTCAAGCTGGTGTTCGACGAGACCGCCAAGTCGAGCCTGAGCATCACGGGCGTGACCTACAACTCCAAGGGTCTGGGCCTCGCTGCGTTGACCAGCGGTGTCGACTTCATCGACAACGCTGCCACCAACAAGGTGCTCACGAACCTGAACTCCGCCTCGAGCACGCTCCGTTCGGAAGCCTCGGCTCTGGGCTCGAACCTGACCATCGTGCAGGTTCGTCAGGACTTCAACAAGAACCTGATCAACGTGCTGCAGACCGGTTCGTCCAACCTCACGCTGGCCGACACCAACGTCGAGGCGGCCAACAGCCAGGCGCTGTCGACCCGCCAGTCGATCGCGGTCTCCGCGCTGTCGCTGGCCAACCAGTCGCAGCAGAGCGTGCTGCAGCTGCTCCGCTAACAAGCGGACGACATCGCAAGACGTTAGGGCGGCGGGGCCTCGGCCCCGCCGCTTTTTTGTTGATCGCCCGAGGTTTTGAGAGGGCAGATGACGCTCCGAAAAGTAACCAGCGGTTATGGTTAATGGAGCGTAAGCGCAAAGAATTGCCAATGATTTCAGGCTGATTGCCATCTCGCTCCGCGCATCCCGCCCGCTCATGGTGAACCGGCGCTTACGCAGGCGATGCTCGTTTCACCCTTTGTTAGCCATGTCGCGGCACGCTGGCCCCGTCACTCGATCCGAAGCGATCGAACGAAGACGCGTAAGCCAGAAGGGTAAGAGTCATGTCAGGTATTGTTCTCTCTGCGTCGGTTCGTCAGAACCTCCTCTCTCTCCAGTCCACCGCCGACCTCCTCGCCACCACACAGAACCGTCTGTCGACCGGCAAGAGCGTCAATTCGGCCCTGGACAATCCCACCAACTTCTTCACGGCACAGTCGCTCGACAACCGCGCCAGCGACATCAACAATCTGCTCGACGGCATCGCCAACGGCGTGCAGGTGCTTCAGGCCGCCAACACCGGCCTGACCTCGCTGCAGAAGCTGATCGACAGCGCCAAGTCGATCGCCAATCAGGCGCTGCAGACCACGGTCGGCTACTCCACCAAGTCCAACGTCTCCACCACGATCGCCGGCGCGACGGCGGCCGACCTGCGCGGCACGACGAGCTTCGCCAGCGCGACCGCGAGCAGCAACGTGCTGTATAACGGCACGGCCGGCGGCACCACGGCGGCGAACGGCACCACGACCCTCGGCGCCACCATCGGCACCTTCACGGGCACTGCGGGAACGGCCGGCGACGGCACCACGGCCCTGACCGGCGCCATCACCCTGATCGCCACCAACGGCACGACCGCCACCGGCCTGCTCGGCAACGCCCAGCCCGCCGACGGCGACACGCTGACCGTGAACGGCAAGACCATCACCTTCCGCTCCGGCTCTGCTCCGGCGTCGACTGGCGTTCCGTCCGGCTCGGGCGTCAGCGGCAACCTCGTCACCGACGGCAACGGCAACACCACGGTCTATCTCGGCACGGCGGGCACGCCGGCTGCGACCGTCAGCGATCTGTTGACCGCGGTCGATCTGGCCAGCGGCGTCAAGACGGCATCCATCACCGCGGGTGCTGCGACGCTCGCCACCAGCTTCAACCAGACCGCTTCGAGCGTTGGTGCCGGCGCCGTCACGCTGAAGAGCTCGACGGGCGCGGATCTGAGCGTCACCGGCAAGGCCGACCTGCTCAAGTCTCTCGGCCTGACCACATCTTCGGGTGCAGGCAATGCCAGCTTGAACGTCAACCGGACTACGACCGCGGGCTCGCTGGGTGCGACCATCGCGGATGGTTCGACGCTGAACGTCGACGGCCACGTCATCATCTTCAAGAACGCGCCGACCCCGGGCACGACCGGAGCTCCGAGCGTTCCGAGCGGGTATGGTGCGAACGGCAACGTCGTCACGGACGGCAACGGCAACTCGACGGTCTATCTGCAGGGCGGTACGGTCAATGACGTGCTGAAGGCGATCGACCTTGCCACAGGCGTGCAGACCGCGACGATCAACGCCAGCGGCGTCGCGGCGCTTTCGACCGCCACCGGCCAGTCGAACTCGACGATCAACACGTCCGGCCAGCTCAAGATCTCGACCGGCATCAACGCCGACCTGTCGATCACCGGCACCGGCAACGCGCTGAACGTGTTCGGCCTCGCCGGCAACACCGGAAACGCAACGGCCTTCTCCGCCGCCCGCACCTCCGGTATCGGCGGCCTCAGCGGCAAGACCTTGACCTTCTCCTCCTTCAATGGTGGCACGGCGGTCAACGTCACCTTCGGCGACGGTACCAACGGCACGGTCAAGACGCTCGATCAGCTCAACACGAAGCTTCAGGCCAACAACCTCGCGGCGACGATCGACGCCAACGGCCTGCTGACGATCACGGCGTCCAATGACTACGCCTCATCCACGCTCGGCTCCACGGCCGCCGGCGGTGCGATCGGCGGCACGCTCACTTCAGCGCTGACGTTCTCGACGGCTTCCACCCCCGTGCAGGATGCGGTCGCACAGACGGCGCGTGCCAATCTGGTGTCTCAGTACAACAACATCCTGAACCAGATCGACACGACCTCGCAGGACTCCTCGTTCAACGGCGTCAACCTCCTGAACGGCGACCAGCTCAAGCTGGTGTTCGACGAGACCGGCAAGTCGAGCCTGAACATCACCGGCGTGACCTACAACTCCAAGGGTCTGGGCCTCGCCGCGCTGACCGTCGGTGTCGACTTCATCGACAACGCGGCGTCCAACCGGGTGCTGACCAATCTGAACGCGGCGTCGAGCACGCTGCGCTCGGAAGCCTCGAGCCTCGGTTCGAACCTCTCGGTCGTGCAGATCCGTCAGGACTTCAACAAGAACCTGATCAACGTGCTGCAGACCGGCTCGTCCAACCTGACCCTGGCCGACACCAACGTCGAGGCGGCCAACAGCCAGGCGCTGTCGACCCGCCAGTCCATCGCGGTCTCCGCGCTGTCGCTGGCCAACACCTCGCAGCAGAGCGTGCTCCAGCTGCTTCGCTAATAAGCGACTGAAATCACTAAGTAAATTGGGCGGCGGGGCTATCTGTCCCGCCGCTCTTTTTTGCGTCCGGAGACGGGCAGGGGCGTTCATCGGCCATTAACCCTATCCCTTAAACCGGCGTTAACCATACTTTAAAGGAGACCCCCTAAGACTGGACAAAAGCCCGCTTTGCAGACCGCGCGGCCGATTCGTATCCGGTTCAAGAGGAAGACTCGCCAATGTCCAACATCGTTCTCTCGGCGTCCGTTCGCCAGAACCTGTTGTCGCTGCAGTCGACGGCCGACTTGCTGGCCACGACGCAGGAGCGGCTGTCGACCGGCAAGAAGGTCAACACCGCGCTCGACAATCCCACCAACTTCTTCACGGCGCAGGGGCTCGACAACCGGGCGAGCGACATCAGCAACCTGCTCGATGGCATCAACAACGGTGTCCAGGTGCTGCAGGCCGCCAACACCGGCATCACCTCGCTGCAGAAGCTGATCGACAGCGCGAAATCGATCGCCAACCAGGCGCTGCAGACCACGGTCGGCTATTCCACCAAGTCGAACGTCTCCACCACCATTCCCGGTGCGACGCCGGCCGACCTGCGCGGCACGACCTCCTATGCGAGCGCGACCGCCAAGAGCAACGTGCTTTATACCGGTGCTGCCGGTGGCACGACCCCGGTCACCGGGACTGCGGCGCTCGGCGCGTCGCTGGGTTCAAGCGCGGGTACGGTGGTCGGGTTCGCCGCGACGGCGGCCGACGGCACCACCGCACTCTCCGGCACCGCCACACTGGTCGGCACCACCGCATCCACCACATTCGGGAGTGCGCCTGCGGATGGCGACACCATCACGGTGAACGGCAAGACCATCACCTTCCGCACCGGCATCGCTCCGAGCACGCAACCGACCGGCTGGGGCCTCGACGCCAGCGGGCATATCGCCACCGACGGCAACGGCAATTCGATCGTCTATGAGGGAACGGCGGCTGCGCCCGGTGCGACCATCAACGACGTCCTCAGCGCGATCGACCTCGCCAGCGGCGTCAAGACCGCCACGATCAGCGCGAGCGCGGCGACCATCGCGGTCAGCGGTTCGGCGGGTCCCGTCGGTACGCTTCAGGTGGCATCGTCCATCACGGCGGGCGCTGTTACATTGAAGAGCTCGACCGGCGCCGATCTGAGCGTGACGGGCAAGGCCGACTTCCTCAACAAGCTCGGTCTGACCGCGGCGACCGGCGCAGGCAATGCGAGCGTGACCGCGAACCGGTCGACGACCGCCGGCTCGCTCGGCTCTCTCGTTCAGGACGGCTCGACGCTCAATATCGACGGTCACACCATCACGTTCAAGAACGCGCAGACGCCGCAATCGGCGGCGAGCGTCACGTCGGGTGGCGTCAGCGGCAACATCGTCACCGACGGCAACGGCAACTCGACGGTCTATATCCAGAGCGCGACGCTGACCGACCTGCTCAACGCGGTCGACCTTGCCACTGGCGTCAAGACCGCGAGCATCTTCAACGGCGCGGCGGCGCTGTCGACCACCGCGGGCCAGATCCCGTCGTCGGTCAACAGCAGCGGTCAACTTGCGCTCTCCACCGGCATCAACGCCGATCTCTCGATCACCGGCACGGGCAACGCGCTCAGCGCGTTCGGTCTCAGCGGCAACACGGGAACGGCGACCGCCTTCACCGCTGCGCGGACCTCCGGTGTTGGCGGTGTCAGCGGCAAGACTCTGACCTTCTCCTCCTTCAACGGCGGTACGCCGGTGAACGTCACCTTCGGCGACGGCACCAACGGTACGGTCAAGACGCTCGACCAGCTCAATGTGCAGCTGCAGGCCAACCACCTGACGGCGACGATCGACGCCAACGGCGTGCTGACGGTCACCACCGTCAACGAATACGCCTCCTCGACCCTTGGCTCGACTGCCGCGGGCGGCGCGGTCGGTGGTACGCTCACCGGCGTGCTCGCCTTTACCACTGCACAGCCGCCGGTTCAGGATCCCGTCGCGCAGACGGCGCGTTCGAGCCTGGTCAGCCAGTTCAACAACATCCTGGCGCAGATCGACACGACGTCGCAGGACTCGTCCTTCAACGGCATCAACCTGCTCAACGGCGACACGCTGAAGCTGGTCTTCAACGAAACCGGCAGCTCCACGCTCGGCATCAACGGCGTCGTGTTCAACGCGGCCGGCCTCGGCCTCAGCAATCTCGTTCCCGGCACGGACTTCATCGACAACGGCGCCACCAACAAGGTGCTGGCCAGCCTGAATGCCGCCTCGAGCAGGCTGCGCTCGGAAGGATCTTCGCTCGGTTCGAACCTCTCGATCGTGCAGGTGCGTCAGGACTTCTCCAAGAACCTGATCAACGTGCTGCAGACCGGCTCGTCGAATCTGACCCTCGCCGACACCAACGAGGAAGCGGCCAACAGCCAGGCGCTGTCGACCCGCCAGTCGATCGCGGTGTCCGCGCTGTCGCTGGCCAACCAGTCGCAACAGAGCGTGCTGCAGCTGCTCCGCTAATCTCGCAGCGCAAGATCGCCACACGATATATCGCGGCGGGGCTAACGCTCCGCCGTTCTTTTGAGGGAGATCGCTAGGACAAGATTAGCTGAGATCGACACGCATCACGCGAGCGAGTTTACATCGTGCGTGCGTGGATCTAGCGTTGCGCTGACGAAGAGCTCCGCGACCCGTAATTATCCGGAGTGCTTCCAAGCACACATGTAAGCAAATCTTAAGCGGTGCTGCCTAGGGTTGGGAAAGAAATCCTTAAGCGCGTCCAACGCGCTAGGTAACCTCCAGGGTGTGATTGATGTCGAATTCCGCTGCCTCGGCTTACGCGCGCGTTGCAACGACCACTGCATCTCCTCGCGACATCGAGGCGCAGACCCTGCTCAAGGCCGCGAACAAGCTCCAGGATGCGGTGAACAACGCCGATCCGCTCAGCGAGCAGACCATGCAGGCGCTGATGTTCAACCGCAAGCTCTGGACCATCTTCCTGAGCGAGGCGATGCGCGACAACAATCCGCAGCCGATCGACGTCCGGCAGAAGATCGCCAACATCAGCGTGTTCGTGCTGAGCCAGACCGCCGCGCTGCAGATGAGCCCGCAGTTCGATCACTTCCGTCCGCTGATCGAGATCAACCGCAATATCGCCGCGGGCCTGTCCGGGCGACCGTGACGGCGACTCGTGATGGCCGCATCACGAGAATCCCAGACTAACTGTCCTTCGGAAACACGAATTTCGCGCTGACCGGTGCCGTCAGACGCAGAGCGTCGTTGCCGATCTCCCGATCGTCAGGCGCTGACGTCCGTGCTGAGCGGACGCGAGGGCTCGGACTTCATATCCAATGCATGGAAATAGGCCCGCCGGCGCAGCATCGCTTCGTCAGGGAACTGGTTGACCACCGCTTCGGTCTTGTCGTTGACGACCTGGAAGACCATGGATGCCGACGCCTGGTCGAATACGACCTGGCGCGAGACGTTCTCGTGGTTCGGCAGATCGTTGCGCACGGGTGCGCTCGTATCCGTCGCGGCGACCGTCTGGTTCACCGGAAGATCGGTTTGCACAGCCTCGTTCGCCGCCGCATTGGACGTCGTTACGATCTGCACGGGTGCCGGGATCCCCACCGGCCTGATGCTGAAATCTGTACTCATGGCAGCCTCCTGGTTGCCTAACGTGAGTCAAATCCCAACCCCTCTAATAACGCAACCATGGAACACCAGGACTGAAGACCCGGTAAGGAAACGTGACTAACCGCGCGACGATTTCGCCGCGCGGTTTTTCGTAAAATTGTCGGTTGTTTTTGTGCGCGCCCAGCTCAGAGCGAGCGGCTGACCGCGAGCGGCGTGATGTGACGCGGACCAGGAGCTGCGCGGCGACCTGCGGCAGTATAGGTGTTCGGCACGTTGCGCTTCTGGATCTCGGCATTGACGCCGCGCACGACGCTTTCGGAGACGGCGTGCGCGGTCGCGAGCACGGTGAGATTGACCTGCAGCATCGCGCGGAACGCATCGTGATGCCGGTGCAGCGTCGAGAGCAGCTCCGGCGCGGATTTCGCGAGCTGTGCCTGGTTCGCCTTCAACTGGCTGACGGCGCCGACATAGTTTCGCGACAGCTCCTGCTTCTTGCTCTCGAGCGTCATCGCCTCGCGGACCTTGCCGGCGCGAACGAGCTCGGTCTCGCGCTCGATCAGTCCGAGCAGGGCGCTCATCGCGTCCATCAGGTCTTCGGCGAGCTTGCGCGCCTCGGCGCTGCCGGGCGCGGTGTTCGGGCGCTGTTGCAGCTGCTGACGTGAGGCGTTGAAATGGTTCATCTCGTTTGACCTTATGCCGTGCGGATCGTTTTCGCCTGCTGCATGATGAGGGTGCGGTAGACTTCGGTGGCGACGCCGACGCCGCCGGCCTTGGCGAAGTTCTTGGAATATTGCTCGGTCAGCATCGAGCGCCACACGCCGGTGCCGGGCGTGTCGCCGAACGGGCCTTCGCCCTTCAGGCCCGAGGTCATCTGCGAGAACATGCTGTTGAGGAACATCGCCTCGAAGTCGGTGGCGGTCTTCTGCGCCCTGGCCTGCTGCTTCGGCGAGACCTTTTGTAGGGCGGCGGCGAGCTCGAAATCGGGCCGGCCGTTGCGGCTCTCGACCGAGAAGGCCGACGAGGTGGCAAGGCGCGGTGTGTTGATCGTGCCGGTCTGCATCACATCACCTCGATGTCGGCTTCGATGGCACCGGCGGCCTTGATCGCCTGGAGGATGCTGATCATGTCGCGCGGACCGATGCCGAGGCCGTTGAGGCCGTCGACGAGCTGCTGGAGCGAGACGCCGTCCTTGACGACGGCCAGCTTCTTGCCGTCCTCGGTGACGGTGACGCTGCTGCGCGGCGCGACCACGGTGCGGCCGCGCGACAGCGGGTTGGGCTGGCTCACCTGCGGGCTCTCGGAGATGGTGACGGTGAGGTTGCCCTGCGCGACCGCGACGGTGGCGACGCGGACGTCGCGCCCCATCACGATGATGCCGCTGCGTTCGTCGATGACGATCTTTGCGGCGAGATCGGGGTCGACCTGGAGCTGCTCGATCTCGGTAAGGAAGGCGACGACGTTGCCCTTGAACTCGGGCGGGACCGAAAGCTGCACCGTGGAGGGATCGATCGGTTCGGCGGTCTTGACGCCGAGATAGTCATTGACCGCGGCCGCGATCCGTTTGGCCGTGGTGAAATCGGCGTTGCGCAGCGCCAGGCGCACGTTCGGCAACCGATTGAGCGCGAACTCGATCTCGCGCTCGATGATGGCGCCGTTGGCGATGCGTCCCACGGTGGGAACGCCGCGCACGATCTTGGCCGCCTCGCCCTCGGCCTGGAATCCGGAGATCGCGAGCGAGCCTTGCGCCACCGCGTAGACATTGCCGTCGGCACCCAACAGGGGGGTGACGAGCAGGGTGCCGCCCTGGAGGTTCTTGGCATCGCCGAGCGCGGAGACGGTGACGTCCATGCGCGTGCCTTGCGTGGCGAAGGCCGGCAGATTGCCGGTCACCATGACGGCTGCGACGTTGCCGGTGCGGATGGTGGCGCCGCGGATGTTGACGCCCATGCGCTCGAGCATCGCCTGCAGCGACTGCTTGGTGAAGGGGATGTTGTTGAGCGTGTCGCCGGTGCCGTTGAGGCCGACGACGAGGCCGTAGCCGATCAGCTGGTTCTGCCGCACGCCTTCGATATTGGCGAGATCCTTGATGCGCGAGGTCGCAGCCGCCGGCGCGAACGACAGCACCAGCGCCGACAGCGCCGCGCAGGCCACCCCAACAATCCTCACCCAACGAACGCTTGGCATCCTCTGCTCCCCAAGGATCCTCAAAAGGCTCCTCAAATCGGAAGGACCTGCACGACACTCCCATGACGAGCTGGTCCGGCGCTGTCCTTGCGAGGGCTGTGCCAACCCGGGGCGGCGGGGATAGGCCGCTGAATAGGTTGAATAAATCTGTTTCGACCGGTGTCAGCCGGCGTTGTCCCTGAGGAGCGAAACTGCCGCCCGTCGGCAGATTTTGCCGGGCCGTTTACGCGCCGTTAACCATAAGACGGCGAAGGTGACCGCATCGATCACCCGGATTCCCTCCGATGCGCATCTACGGACCGAACGGCACGACGCTTGGAACGCCGGCCAACCAGGCCAGGCGGACCGGCTCCGGCACCTTCGTGTTGCCTGACACCTCGTCGGCGCAGGAGACCCGGAGCGCTGCCGCACCGAAGGCCGCCACCAACATCGACGGGTTGCTGGCGCTGCAGGGCGTCGAGGAGGACCCGGTCGAGCGCCGCAAGCGCTCGGTCACCCGCGGCAGGACCGCGCTCGACGTGCTCGACGATCTCAAGATGGGGCTCTTGGCCGGCAATCTCGACGCCTCGACCGTGATGCGCCTGCGCGATGCTGCGGCGAACCTGAAATCATCCTCCGGCGACCCTGGTCTCGATGCGGTGCTCTCCGAGATCGAGCTGCGCGTCGAGGTTGAGCTCGCCAAGGCCGGACGGGCCTAGCAGGCTGTCGTCGCCCTGGCTTGACCGGGCGACAGTCGTTTTCGAATCGAGAAGCCGCAGCGTACTCGATGCCCCGGTCGAGCCGGGGCATGACAGCGGAATTTAGAATGAGCGTGCGGCACTACCAAGAAAGCGCCCCTTACGCCGCTTCCTCCTTCTGCTGCGCGTCGTAGCGGCGCTGGGCGGCGAGAACGTCTTTCAGATTCTGCTCGGCCCAATCGCGCAGCGGATCGACTGCGCCGGCGAGCGTCAGCCCGAGCTGCGTGATCGAATACTCCACCGTGACGGGAACGGTCGCGATCGCATGGCGCCTGATCAGGCCGTCACGTTCGAGCGATTTGAGAACCTGGCTCAGCATCTTCTGCGAAATGCCTTCGATCGTGCGGCGCAACTGATTGAAGCGCATCGGCTCCTCGCGCAGCAGCAGCAGGATCAGCACCGCCCATTTGTCGCCGATGCGATCGAGAATCTGGCGGGTGGGGCAGTTCGCTGCATAGACGTCGGGTTTCATCGTCGGTCCTCGGAATCCGTTTTCGTCGCTCGCGGTGCGTGGCGGTTACCCTTGCGTAATCAGGTAAGCACAACGTGCTCTCTTAACACCAGCATTCTTTGCGATATCTAGTCACTGTTAGTTACCACAGAAGCAAAGGAGCCTTCCATGAAAATCGCAGTTGCCGGCGCCTCGGGTCGGGCCGGGTCGGAAATCACCAAGGAACTGTCCCGCCGCGGCCATGCGGTCACGGCCATCGCCCGGAACCCCGAGAAGATCGCGGCCCTGCCCAACGTCACGCCGACCAAGGGCGACGTGCTCGACCAGGCGGGGCTTGCCAAGCTGTGGACCGGGCATGACGTCGCCGTGAGTTCCGTGCACTTCCTGGCCAGCGATGCGCGCAAGCTGATCGGCGCGGCGAAGGACGCCAAGGTTGGTCGCTACCTCGTCGTCGGCGGCGCCGGCAGCCTCGAAGTCGCGCCGGGCGTGAAACTGGTCACGACTCCCAATTTTCCGGCCCAATACAAGGCGGAAGCGGAAGCGGGCTCGGTCTTCCTCGACCTGCTGCGGCAGGAAAAGGATCTGAACTGGACCTTCATTTCGCCGTCGGCGCTGTTCATCGAGGGGGAGCGCACGGGGAAGTTCCGGCTTGGCACCGATCAGCTTCTCGCAGATGCGAACGGGAAGAGCTGGATCACCTTCGCCGACTACGCCGTTGCGCTCGCCGATGAGATCGAAAAGCCGGCCTATCTGAGGCAGCGTTTCACGGTCGGCTACTAGGCCTTCGGCCGCCCCCGGGCCCTCCAGGATAAACCTTCCTGTGCAAGGGCTTGGGGGCGCTAACCGGTTGCTCAGGGAAACATTGTCTGTCACAGGTGGCCGCTATATAAGGCCCCGCTCAACGGACCCCGTTCCGTTTGCGAGTCGTTGATTAGACAGATAGGCCGCCCTTGGAAAAGTTGAAAAACTACCGACCGACCGAAAAAGAGCCTTTCATGAACGACCGGCAGAAGGAGTACTTCCGCTTGAAGCTCCTCGCCTGGAAGGATGAGATCCTCAAAGAGTCCAAGCTCACCCTGCAAGCCCTGCAGGAGGAGAACGTCAACCACCCCGATCTCGCCGATCGGGCATCGTCCGAAACCGACCGTGCCATCGAGCTCCGCGCCCGCGACCGCCAGCGCAAGTTGATCGCCAAGATCGACGCCGCGCTCCAGCGTATCGAGGACAACACCTACGGCTATTGCGAGGACACCGGCGAGCCGATCTCGTTGAAGCGGCTCGAGGCCCGGCCCATCGCGACGCTCTCGGTGGAAGCGCAGGAGCGCCACGAGAAGCGCGAGAAGGTCTATCGCGACGAATAGAGCCCGAGCCGCCGCGTGCGGCTCTTTTGTTTTTGGCTCACGGCGTCGCTTGAACGCCGCTGGTCCGGCGCGTAGATTCGCGCCGTCATGATGATTTGCACTCTCAACATCGCATCGGTCTTCTTCCTGGGCTGAGAGCAGGCGCCTCCGTCGCGGAGGCATTGCGTCCCGCAAGTTCGACTTGCGGCCTCCCAACCGATTGAGCCAGCCGGTTCCGCAGCGAGCGGACGATGAGGGCTGGCGAGCCTTCGAGAGATCATCATGACTGCCAATCCGCGCGCGTTCGACGACGCGCAAATAGCTAAATTCATCCGCGACGGCTTTGTCCGGATCGACAATGCTTTCCCCCGTGAGCTCGCCGAGGCGGCCCGCGTCATCATCTGGCGCGATCTGCCATGCAGCGAGCACGATCCCGCGAGCTGGACCCGGCCCGTGGTGCGGCTGCCCTATTATGGCGGCCCGCCGTTCCGGGATGCCATCAACACCGGAGTGCTCCATGCCGCCTTCGACCAGATCGTCGGGCAGGGGCGATGGCGGCCGCGACGCGATATCGGCACCTTTCCGGTGCGGTTTCCGCATCCGGACGATCCGGGCGACGACGGCTGGCATGTCGATCTCAGCTTTCCCGGCGAGGCCAGCAACCCGAACGAGACGCAGGATTTCTCGGCCTGGCGCGTCAACATCACCTCGCGGGGGCGAGCGCTGCTGCTGCTGTTCCTGTTCTCCGATGTCGGTGACGACGATGCGCCGACGCGGATCCGGGTCGGCTCGCATCTGCCGATGGCGCGCTACCTGGCGCCAGCCGGCGATGCGGGCCGGGCGCATATGCTGCTGGAGCAGATGGGGGCCGATTGTCCGGTGGCGCTCGCGACCGGTGCGGCCGGCACTGTCTATCTCTGTCATCCCTTCCTGGTTCATGCCGCGCAGAAGCATCGGGGAACGCGACCGCGCTTCCTGGCGCAACCACCGCTGCATCTCGCCGAGCCGTACCGGCTGGAGCGGAGCGAGGGCGACTACTCGCCGGTCGAGGTCGCCATTCGCCTCGCGCTTGGACGCATTTGACGGAAGCGTTGTCATTGCACGCAGCGTTGTGGCGGGTTCCTCCGCCACAACGCCGCTGTCGTCCGATGCCAATTGCCGCGATCGCGAAAAGTGAATCGCGATCAATGGGCTAGAGTCGAATCCTGCATGCTCACGTGAGTTCGCATGAGAAAAAGCCTTCACTTCAGGTGCGGGAAGTTTTGCGAGTCGCATCAAGGAGATCGACCGGCATCTTGAGACGACGGCGCAGCGGCTTCACGCATCGCTGCAATCAGGGTCTCGTTCCGCGCGGGCCGGGTGGGCTTGGCGCGTGGCTCCATAAAGACCGGACCAACTCAATATTTCCTTAAGCGGCGGGAGCCCCCCGTATTCGGCCCGGCTGAGCGCCGACCAGCGCTTGTCAGGCGCGGACGGGGATGCTGAACTGAGCGGCAATGTTGCGTAGCGTGGGAGGCGGCGCCGATGGATAAGATTCTCGAAGCCGCAAAGGCGATCGCGCTGGCGCGCCGCAACCATGCGCCGCTCGCGGCGCTGGAACGTCCCCCCATGGATGAGGCCGAGGGCTACCAGGTCCAGCGCGCGCTGCACGATCTGCTGCTGCCGCATCTCGGGCCGCTCGTCGGCTACAAGATCGGCTGCACCAGCCAGGTGATGCAGGACTATATCGGCATCCCGCATCCCTGCGGCGGGGGCGTGTTCCAGAAGGGCGTGCACGACACCGGCGCCAAGCTCGCCGCCTCCAACTATGTCCGGGTCGGGGTCGAATGCGAGATCGCGGTGCGGTTGAAGCGCGACCTTGCCGCCGGCGAGGCGCCGTTTACGGCCGAATGGGTCGGCGAAGCGGTCGAGGCCTATCATCCCGCCATCGAGATCGTCGACGACCGCTACGTGAAGTGGGAGGCGATGGGTGCCCCGACGCTGATCGCCGACGATTTCTTCGCGGCCGGCTGCGTGCTGGCCCCGGCGGTTCCGCGCTCGTCGGTGCCGGACCTGAAGGCGGTCAAGGGTCGCGCCATCCTCAATGGCGAGGAGGTCAGCCACGGCACCGGCGCCGACGTGCTCGGTCATCCCCACAACGCGCTCGCCTGGCTCGCCAACCATCTCGCCGCCGAAGGCAAGGGTCTACACGCGGGACAGTTCGTGCTCACCGGTAGCCTGGTCAAGACGCTGTGGCTGAAGGCCGGCGACAAGGTGCGGATGGAACTGGACGGGCTGGGGGCGGTAGAGGTGAAGTTTACCTGAGGGTGCGTTGCGATCTCCGTGCCCGGACGCAGCGCAGCGCAGCCCTGGCGATGCGAAGCATCGTCCAGGGAGCGGTGCGCGGCAGAGCCGGGGCCTATGCAGCAGCGTGTTGCGCGGCTATCTGGGTCCCGGCTCTGCGCCGCATCGCTGACGCGCTGCGTCTTGTCCGGACAGGCGAGGGATGAGTGTCCGGCAACAATCTCGGCTTTTCC
The DNA here is from genome assembly GCF_028128695.1 of Bradyrhizobium sp. CCBAU 25360. NCBI lineage: Bacteria > Pseudomonadati > Pseudomonadota > Alphaproteobacteria > Hyphomicrobiales > Nitrobacteraceae > Bradyrhizobium > Bradyrhizobium sp. CCBAU 25360. Next base: position 20,425 of record NZ_LBJA01000001.1, on the reverse strand, counting down.
ATTAAGATCGCAATCGCGGACACGCCTCCGCATCCTCGCGGCATCTTCGGCCCGAGCTTTGTTGTCGGCTTGCCCTCCTGAAGATCAAGAAGGCGCAGGGAAGGCCGGGCGCCGGCTGGCACCCGCAATCCCGTGTGCGGATCAAACGCGCACGGGTGGATCACAGGTGACGCCGGGACATCCCAGCCTTCCCTGCGCGATGGTTTGAACGGTGTCCTTCGTGCTCTCCTCGGGGAGCGATGCACTATTGCCCCCGTCGCCTTGCGGGATGATCGATGCGCGCACCGGTTGGCCGCCACATCACCGCAAGGCTTGACGCACAGACCCCGGGCGTCAGGACCACACGACTTCTCCGTCCGCGCACATCTTCGCCGGCCCCTCGATGGCTGGCGTGCGCTCGCCATCGAGACCAAGCGTAAGACGTTGTCAGCGCCGTGTCGTACCGCGCCTGTCGCTGCTCACGGTTTCCCGCCCTGCAGCGAACATCGCGCGCCGACGCCGTCGCGGCCACCGCATTCCATCCCGCGCTTCGTGACGATCGCGATACGCCCTCTTGTGGAATGGAACGAAACGGGAACATAATGAGGTGGTCGGAGCGTGTCAACAAGAATTTCTAAAATCCGAAAATTCTGAAATTGAAAATTGGTAACGTGTGTGGTACCAAATGATCAGGATCGAAGAATATATCGTCAACGATCGTAGCCCGTTCCGCGATTGGCTCGAACGACTTGATCCGCAGGCACGTGTGATGATTGCGGTCGCGATCGAGCGGTTGGCCGACGGCAACACATCGAACGTCAAGTCCATTGGGGAGGGGGCCGCCGAGCTGAAGATCAATCGCGGCCCTGGCTATCGGGTGTATTTCGGCTGGAATGGCAATTTGCTGGTCATTCTGTTGGGAGGCGGCACCAAGCAGAGACAGCAAAACGACATCGATGCGGCGCTGCGACGATGGCGGGATTACAAGTCAAGAGCAGGACAGGGGAATAGGTGATGCCATTGACCCGGAGTTTTCGTGACACCGTCCGCGCGATGGCCGAGCGCGATCCCGCCTTTCGCGAGGCGCTGTTCCTGGAGGCGATGCAGGGCCTGTTGCAGGGGGATGTCGACTATGGCCGCACCGCGCTGCGGACCTACATCAATGCCACCATCGGTTTCGAGCGGCTCAGCGAGGTGCTCGACCGTCCGCAAAAGAGCCTGATGCGGATGGTTGGGCCGCGCGGCAATCCTACGGCCGAGAACCTGATGGCGGTGATCCACGCGCTCCAGAAGGAGACCGGTGTGCATCTGGAAATACGCGCCGTCGCCGATGCGGCGTGAGGTGACGCTAGCGTTCACCGCCATTGTTGCGAGCGCAGCGACTTGTCCGCCGAAGCCTGAGCGAAGGCGGAAGCAATCCAGAGTCTTTCCACGGAGGCAGTCTGGATTGCTTCGTCGCGAAGGGCTCCTCGCAATGACGTGGATGGGACATCGCTCTTATGGGACCATCCGACGCGCAGCTGCTTCCATCCCCAAAATACATGCGGCCTCCGGCAGGGGAGCTACCGGAGGCCGCGTAGTACATCGTCGTTCGCGCCTAGGTTCGCGAACACGATGTGGGAGCTCTTGAAGAGGGTTAGAAGGGCAGCAGAACGTCCATCACCTGCTGGCCGTAGCGCGGCTGTTGCACGTCCATGATCTGGCCGCGGCCGCCATAGGCGATGCGGGCCTGGGCGATCTTGGTGGAATCGATGGTGTTGTCGCTCTGGATGTCTTCGGGGCGGACGATGCCCGCGACCACGAGCTCGCGGATCTCGAAGTTGACGCGGATCTCCTGCTTGCCCTCAACCACGAGGTTGCCGTTCGGCAGCACCTGGGTGACGACCGCGGCGACGTTGGTCTGCAAGGCTTCCGTGCGGTTGACCGAGCCCTTGCCGTCGCTGGACGCGGTGGAGTCGGCGGTGAGGATGCGGCCGGGCAGCACCTTCTGGGCCTGCGCGCCGAGCGTCTTCGCGCCGATGAAATCGGTGATGCCTGAGTCTTCCGAATTGGTGCGGCTGCGCTGGGTCTCGTTGGCGATGTTGGCCTTGTCGGTGATGTTGACGGCCACGGTGAGGAGGTCGCCGACCTGGCGGGCGCGCTGGTCCTTGAAGAACGCGCGGCTGCCGTTGCGCCACAGCGAGTTCGGATTGTAGGAGGCGACTTCCGGCTTCGGCATCGGCATCTGCACCGGCTTGTAGCCCGGCTGCGCCGTCGGATTGTCGATCGCGGACAATTTCGGCTGCTCGCCGATCTGCGACAGGCGGTCGATCGAGGAGCAACCGCCCAGCGCGCAAGAGGCCAGCAGGAGGGCAGAGATCGCGATGCGACGAAGGCGGAAAGCCGAACTGAAAGCGGACATGACGAACTCTTACTTGGCTTGAGCTTGCGAGACGCGAGCTTGCGGGATCTGGGCTTGTGCGATCTGGGCCGGCGACGCGGGGGCCTGCACCAGGTTCCGGAGGAGGGCTGCGGCGTCGACAGGGGCCGGCGCTTCATCGCGCTTGAGCGAGGAGGTCTGCTCGACCGCGGGCGCCATCGGCACGGACTGGCTCGCGCCCTGGATCGTCACCTGGCCGCGGCCGGTGACCACCCCGGTCAGCGTGCGCTTGGATTGCAGATTGAGCACGCTGACGGTGTCGCCCTCGGCGCCGCTCTCGACCGCCTTGCCGCGCGTGGTGAGATAGAGGCCGGGCGCCTGGAAGATGACGGTCACGGCCTGGTCGCGCACCACGAAGTCGGGCTTGACGATGTCGGCGGCCCGAAGCGGCGTGCCCGCCCGCATCGCGCGGCGCAGCTGCATGCCGACGCTGCGCTCGCGCGAGGCCGGCTCGCCGGTGACCTCGGCCTTCGGCCGGCGCTCCAGCGCGACGTCGGAGGACTTCAGCGTATCGGCACGATCGATGTCGCGCGTCAGCACGGCCACTTCCACCGTCTCGATCGCGGTCCCGGTGAAGCGCAGCTTGGTCGCGGTCGGATTGCTGTCGTTGGCGATCTCGAAGGCGATGTCGAACCGGCCGCTGCGGGCGTCGTAGCGGGTTGCGACCGGCTGGAGCGCGCCGGAATTGGAGGCATCCAGCCGCATCTCGGCGACGCCGCGGTCGAAGGTGACGGTGATGTTGGCGGCGTCCCCGAGGCCGAAGCGGCGCTCGAGCGCCGAGGCGACGGCGGTTTCGAGATCCTTGTTCGCGAGCGTGCGGGCAAGGCGGGTGACCTGGACCTCCTTGAGGTCGCCGGTCATCACGCCGATCACCTGCTTTGCGCGGAGCACTGACAGCACCTGCGCGACCGTCAGCGTGCCGGTGGTGCCGAGATCGGGCGAGCGGTAGACCGGGATCAGCGCGGCCGATCCGGCATTGTCGATGAGATCGCCGACCCGCACCACGTCCGAGGTCACGGTGACGCTCGCGCGCAGTGTCGGCGAGGCGATGAAATCGTCCGCGGCCGCTGCCGGCAGGGCCAGCGCGAGCAGGGCGGAGATGGTGGCGAGGGTGGCGCGGATCATCGTCATTGCCTCAGCGGAACAGCGCTGTGGTCGATTGCATCATCTGATCGGCGGCGCTGATCACCTTGGCGTTCATCTCGTAGGCGCGCTGGGCGGCGATCAGGTCGCTCATCTCCGAGACGACGTCGACATTGGCCTGCTCGAGGCTGCCCTGGGTGATCTTGCCGTAGCCCTCGGAGTTCGCGGTGCCGTCCTGCGGCGGGCCGGACGACGGGGTCTCGGTGAACTGGTTGCTGCCGACCGGCTGCAGGCCCGCCTTGTTGATGAAGCGGGTCACGCCGATCTGGCCGACGATCGAAGAGGTCGACGAGCCCGGCAGCGTCACCGAGACCTGGCCCTGCTCGCTCACGCTGATGCCGGACGCGTTTTGCGGGATCGTGATGCTCGGCTGCACCGGGTTGCCCTGGGCGGTGACGACGCGGCCCTGATTGTCCATCTGGAAGGTGCCGTCGCGGGTGTACTGGTAGGTGCCGTCGGGCATCAGGATCTTGAAGAAGCCCTCGCCGGACATCGCGAGGTCGAGATCGTTGCCGGTCTGCGACAGCGTGCCCTGCGTCATGCTGCGCGGCGTGCCGACGGTCTTGACGCCGCCGCCGATGTCGACGCCGACGGGCAGGATGGTGCCCTGGTCCGAGGCCTGCGCGCCGACGCGGCGGACGTGCTCGTAGATCAGGTCCTGGAACGCCGCGGTCTGCTTCTTGAAGCCGGTGGTGCGCAGGTTGGCGATGTTGTTGGAGATCACCTGAACGTTGAGTTCCTGTGCCGCCATTCCGGTCGCTGCGGTGTGAAGCGCCTGCATGTCAGTTCTCCCTCAATCAGGCCGGAACGTCGGCGAGCTTCTCGATCGCCGATTTGTGGAGGTCGCTCTGCTGCTGGAGCAGATTGGCGATGGCGGTGTAGCTGCGCATGACTTCGACCATGCGGGTCATCTCGCCGACCGAATTCACGTTCGACTTCTCGACATAGCCCTGGCGCACGCTGCTGGATTTGGCATCGGGTTGCAGGGTGGCGGAGCCGGCGGCATAGAGATTGGCGCCGAGCTTGGTCAGCTTGGTCGGATCGTCGAACGAGGCCATGCGGATCTTGCCGCGGATCGAGTCGGTCTTGGCGGTGCCCTCGAGCACCGTGATGGTGCCGTCGGGCGCGACGTTGATGTCGTGATCGGTCGGCTGGAAGGTGATCGGGCCGCCGGTGCCGAGCACCAGATTGCCGTCGGGGGTGACGAGCTGGCCAGTGGCGTTGAGCGAGAACTTGCCGTCGCGGGTGAACATCTCGCCGCCATTGGCCTGCACCGCGAAATAGGCGTTGCCGTCGATCGCCATGTCGAGCGGGTTGTTGGTCGGCTCCATCGGGCCCTGGCCGATGTCGCGGTAGGTGCCGCGGTCCTGCACATAGGAGACCCGGCGGTCCGCGCCGATGAAATTGTCCTCACGCGCGTTCGAATTGAGGTACTCCTCGAACAGCGAATGGTCGGCCTTGAAGCCGTTGGTGTTGGCATTGGCGACGTTGTTGGCGATGACATCCATCTGCCGTTCCAACGTCATCTGCCGTGACAAGCCGATCAGAAGCGCGTTCTGCATCGGAAATCTCCCCTGAGCGGATCTGCCATTTCGCTCTCCCAAGCGCCTTGGCGGACCCCGTGAACGAGACCGTCGGGTTCTCCCAAACCGTCGGGTCTCGGTCCTTTCTCAGCGAAAGCCGTGCCAACCTGGAAAACTTCGTAATTTCAGTGGTTTGCTGATTTTGAAGGGGCGCTGGAGGGCGGCAGAAAGGTTCTGTTAGCCATGTCTGCCCGGCAGATTTTTCCTAGTGGAGGCCCAATCGAAAGATTCCGTTAACCATTATTACCGTAGCGTTTGCCATGAAGAGGAGCGCATTGCGCCGGGGCATTTGTATCGCGTCCTTGTCTTAAGGCTTCGCTCTTTCGACCCCTTTGAGAGATCCGGGCGCGGCGACCATGGCAGAGAATGAAGCGGAAGGCGGCGCAGCCACTGAGGGCGCGGAAGCCGCTCCGCCGAAGAACAAGCTGAAGCTCATCATCATGGCCGTCGGCCTGCTCGCCGTTCTCGGCGGCGGTGCTGCGACCTGGTTCTTCTTCTTCCGGCACGGCGACGACGAGCATCATGCCGAGGCCGCGCCTCCGCCGAAGCCGCCGTCCTTCGTCGACGTTCCCGACATCATGGTCAACCTCGCCGGTGCGCCCGGCGAGCGCGTGCAATATCTGCGGCTGAAGATCGTGCTGGAGCTGAAGGAAGAGAAGCAGATCGAGGCGATCAAGCCGACGATGCCGCGCGTCACCGACATCTTCCAGACCTATGTGCGCGAGCTGCGCCCCTCCGACCTCAACGGTTCCGCCGGCATCTTCCGCCTCAAGGAGGAGCTGACCAAGCGCGTCAACGCGGCGGTCGCTCCGGTCCAGGTCAGCGCGGTGCTGTTCAAGGAAGTCGTGATCCAGTGAGGACGCTGCGGAAGGTGATGGGCTAGCGTCATGGCCGGCAACGAGCAAATGGACCAGGATGCGATTGCCGCCCAATGGGAGGCATCGCTCGATTCGGAGGATCCCGCCGAGGCCGCGAAGGCTGCGGCCGAGAACGAGCTGTCGGAGACCATGGCCCTGCAATGGGCCGCCATGGTCGAGGACGGCAGCCGCGATCTCGGCAGCGGCAAGAATTCCGGCGAGCGGGTGCTGTCGCAGGAGGAGATCGACAATCTCCTCGGCTTCACCGTCGGCGACGTCACCCTCGACGACCATTCCGGCATCCGCGCGATCATCGATTCGGCGATGGTCTCCTACGAGCGTCTGCCGATGCTCGAAATCGTCTTCGACCGCCTGGTGCGGCTGATGACGACGTCCCTGCGCAATTTCACCTCCGACAACGTCGAAGTCTCGCTCGACCGCATCACCTCGGTGCGTTTCGGCGACTACATGAACTCGATCCCGCTGCCCGCCGTCCTCACCGTCTTCAAGGCCGAGGAATGGGAAAACTTCGGCATGGCGACGGTCGATTCCAACCTGATCTATTCGATGATCGACGTGCTGCTCGGTGGCCGCCGCGGCACCAGCCAGCTCCGCATCGAGGGCCGGCCCTACACCACGATCGAGACCGAGCTGGTCAAGCGGCTGGTCGAGGTGGTGCTCGCCGACGCCGAGCAGGCGTTCCGGCCGCTGTCGCCGGTGACCTTCACGATCGACCGGCTCGAGACCAACCCGCGTTTCGCCGCGATCAGCCGTCCCGCCAATGCCGCGATCCTGGTGCGCCTGCGCATCGACATGGAAGACCGCGGCGGCAACATCGAGCTGCTGCTGCCTTATGCGACCATCGAGCCGATCCGGGGCGTCCTGCTCCAGATGTTCATGGGCGAAAAGTTCGGCCGCGACCCGGTCTGGGAAGGCCATTTCGCCACCGAGATCGTGCAGGCCGAGATCGCCGTCGATGCCGTGCTCTACGAGGCCGACATCCCGCTCAAGCAGCTGATGCGGCTCAAGGTCGGCGACACCCTGCCGCTGGACATGCGCGCCGACGCCAACGTCACCGTGCGCTGCGGCGACGTCACGCTGACCGAGGGGAGGATGGGCCGGGTCGGCGACCGCGTCGCGATTCGCGTGACGAAACCCTTGCGCAAGCCAAGTACGACACTTGCGATGTTCGAGAAGGTGGACGAGCAGAACAAGATGATGGAGGCCCCATGAACCACTCCCTGGGAATGGCGATCGAGACGCTGGTGGCTATCCTGCTGATGCTGACGATCGTTTATTGCGTCATGCTCAACAAGCGGCTGACGCGGCTGAAGGCGGACGAGCATTCGCTGAAGGCGGTGATCGGCGAGCTGATCACCGCGACCGAGATCGCCGAGCGCGCGATCGGCGGGCTGAAGCTGGCGGTGCGCGACGTCAACGAGAATCTCGGCAGCCAGCTCGCCGCGGCGACGCAGATGTCGGACCAGCTCTACAAGCAGCTCGGCGAGGCCGACAACGTGGTGCGCCGGCTGTCCAAGATCGCGATCGCCGCGCGCCCCATGACCGGTCCGGAAACGGTCGTCGCCCCCGCAGCCAAGCCATCGACGGCGAAGGCGGTGGCGGCTGCGGCCGAAGCCTTCTCCGAGCGCCGACGATCCAACGGCCTTGCCGCATGAAGTCAGGGGTATGAAGTCCTTTCGTAACATCCGCGTCATCCCGGTCGTCCTGGTTGCCGTCGCAGGCCTCGCCACGCTGAAGGTGGCGGGTCTCGTGATCAATGGCGGCTATGTGTTCGACTACAAGCCGAACCAGACCAGGAAATCCTGGGCGCAGGAGAATCTGAACTTCCCGACCGGCCGCGAGGAGCCGGAGATCATCACCGGCTCGACCCATGGCGCGCCGAAGGAGGCGCCCAAGCCAGCCGCGCCGGAGACCAAGCCGGAAGGCACCGTGGTCAAGGTCGACGAAGCCCAGCCGCAGGTCTCGGCCTCCGAGCGCGCGATCCTCGAGCGGTTGCAGGCGCGCCGCCAGGAGATCGAGGCCCGCCAGCGCGAGATCGACATCCGCGAGAGCCTGCTCAAGTCGGCCGAGAAGCGCATCGAAGGCAAGGTTGAGGAGATGAAGGCGGTGGAAACCCGCATCTCCGCGACGCAGGCCGAGCAGAAGGCCGCCGAAGCCCAGCGCATGAAGGGCCTCGTGACCATGTACGAGGGCATGAAGCCCAAGGACGCCGCACGGGTGTTCGACCGGCTGGAGATGGGCGTGCTGATCGAGATCGCCTCGGCGATCGCGCCGCGGAAGATGTCGGACATCATGGGACTGATGTCGCCGGAGGCCGCCGAGAAGCTGACGGTCGAGATGGCCCGCCGTGCCAATGGCGGCGGCGATCAGTCGGCCTCGGCCGGCGAGCTGCCCAAGATCGACGGCAAGCCGACGCAAAAGCCGAATTGAGGGCGCGAGGCGAAGAGGGCTATCGCGACCTGGCGCGTTGTCGCGTGGCCAGTTCGACCGGCGCCCAGCGAGAGGCCTTGCGGGTCTAGTTCGCGAAGACCTGTTGCACCCTGCGAACAGGCGCCTGCTTCTCCAGCCGAGGAAGAGTATCGACCTGCTGCTTGATTAGCGCTGCCTTCGTGACGCGAGTCACGAGCTGCAGGGTGCTATGGCAACAGGAGCACTCATATATTTTCAGGGCATATCCTCTGGCGATCGGAACGATCGCTACGACCGCTCTTGCCCTGCTACACACAATGCAACCGGCTTCTCCGCTCATTGATTACCCCCAAAGCTAACCAATGCGATTCGCATCGCCGAGGTCACATCTGATTCAGAGTCGCGCGCGAACCGCAACGCTCCGAAGGTTGTGAGTGCGCGCGCTCAGCAACTCCTCAAGGCGGCAGATCAAGCTCCCGCGGCGGATGCAGTCGAAGCTGGCGGCATCTTCTGAGACTGCGATGAGTTGACGCGCGCAGGTGTGAAGTGGCGTACAGTGGCGCCCAAGGCCCGGTCCTACGCTTTGGCCAGTCGCAATCGGCAGCGCAGGAGGAGGCCATGAACTACTCGTCCGCAGCAGAACGCGTCATCGAGGCCCTCAACCGGCTGCTCATAGCGGCGATGACATCGGCGTGGACATCCGCCCTCAGCCATCAGCATGCAGAGCCGCCAGAAGGCGACGACGGCAACGATGATGAATCTTCTCTCGACGAAGACAGCTCCTCGGCACCGGAAGGTGCCGGCAAGCAACATTGAAGCCGCAATCGGCTTAAGGCCGTCACACGATCAGATCGTGCGACACATGGCCGTGAACGGTACCTGCCGAGAAAGGTGGATCGACATCGGACGGCGATGTTTCAGGCATGAATGCCGGCTCGGATCCATGGAATTCCCCAGCGTGCCCGTGATGACCGACGAAGTCCGAGAGCTGATCCAGCATCGCGCTATGCAGCGAGCCCTGCGACGCGTCATCCCGGAACTGGAACGAGTCGCCGAGCTGCTGCGGATCGGCAGGCTTTGATCCAGACGCTCCCCCGGACGGGTTGTGCTGGTCCGCCCCGCTTGAGAGCGAATGGTTGGCACCGCCGGTCGATGACTTCAGAAGGCTGGGGTTGAGCGAAGTGTCTGCCGCTTCGTGGGAATGAGCCGCCTGGGCGGCGCCTCTTGGTGATGAGACGCCGTCATTCCCAGCGTCGCTTCCGAGCGCAAGCCCGCTACCGGCGTGCTGTCCGGCAGCGCCATGGGCAAAATTCAGCATGGCGATGTCGGGCACCTGGCCGCTTGCGGCAATCGCGCCATTCTTGCCAGCCAATGAGGCTGCGTCGAGCCCGGCCGGGTTGGTGAAGACAAAGCTGGCCTCGGTGAGCGGGACCACGTGTTGCACGATCACAGACAGTCCGCCGGCTGAGGGAGTTGCCGCGTCGCCGCGGGGCGTTTCGGTCGCGAGCGTTTGCACTTCGTCTGAACTGGACAAGCTGGAATATCCGGTCTGTCCGATCTGGTCCCAGTTCGAATCGAGGCTGGTGGTCGCCTCGGTCGATTGGATTGTCGAACTTCCCGCAGCGAGAAGCGTGCCGTCGCCGCTGCCGGACTCGGACAAGCCTTCGGAAGTGATCGTCATCACGGCGGTCGCGTCACCCTGCGAGGTTGCGATGGGGTCGAGCAGCTCGCCGGCAGCCGCCGTCACAGGTGCCGCTGCCGGCGCCGTGATGAAGTCCGACGCGTCGATGGTTGCGATGCCCTGCAAATGGATTTCGAGCAGACTGGAATCGCCGACGTGCAGGGTCTGGTCCGTTGAATTGACGTACACGATCGTTTCATTCGCCGCGCTGTCATAGAGCCAGGCGATCGTATGTGCCGGCACGGCCGTGCTGGTCGAGCTCAAGGCCAATATGGCGAACCCAAGCGCGCCCATGGCAGTCAAGTCGATCTTGTCCGCTCCCGATGCAAAGTCGGTGATGGTGTCGAACTGGCTTGCGTTGGAGTCGGCTACGAACAAGTAAGCGAAACGGTCGTTCCCATTGCTGCCGGTGAGCTGGTCCGCACCAAATCCGCCCGTTATGGTGTCGGCGCCGTTGTTGCCGTTGATGGTATCGCTGCCCGAGCCGCCGTAGATGGTGTCATCCCCATCATTGCCTTTGATCGTGTCATTGCCCGAGCCGCCATAGAGAACGTCGGCCTTTCCGGTCCCATTGACCGTGTCGCTGCTGGCCCCCGCGTAGATGATCTGACCTGTGTTGCCGCCACCGGCAATCGTTTCGCTCCCCGGCGTTCCATACACGTTGGGGGGATCTGAGATCACGGCAGATCCGGTGGCCAGGTTATCGAAATCGTTCGGGTCTGCGTCGCTGGCACCATGAATGGCGACGGTCACCGTCTGCGTCGTACCGTCGATGGCAGTTATCGAGAAGGTGTCCGTCAGGGTTTCGCCGGCCTCGAGCGCCTGAACCACGGTGTTGTTGTTATCGAGGGTGTAAGTCCATACGCCGGCTGCGGTCATCGTGAAGGTGCCGTATCCGCCGTCGCTAGCAGCCGGCGAAGAGACTGCGGTGAACGTGTTCGGAGCGTTGTCGACGTCCGTATCGGTGAGCGTGCCGGTCGTGACGGGAATGCCGGGCGAGAAAGTTCCTGCCTCTGTCACTGAGCCGGTCGTGGTGCCGGAAATAAGGGCGGCGTCGTTGCTGCCCTGAATGGTGATCGTCACCACCTGCGGCGTACCGTCGAGGGCGTTGACGGTGAAACTGTCGGTGAGCGTGCCGCCGACATTGAGCGCCTGCACCGCGCCGCTGGCGTTGTCCAAGGTGTAGGTCCACACGCCGGCGGCGGTTATCGTAAAGGTGCCATAACCATTCGTGCTTGCCTTGGGCGAACTCACCGCGCTGAAGGTATTGGACGGATTGTCGACGTCGGAGGCAAAGAGCGTGCCCGTTGTGCTCGGGCTGCCGGGTGTCGCGTTGGCAACGCCTCCGGCCTCGGTCACCGAGGCGGTCGTGGTGCCGGAAACGACGGCTGCATCGTTGGCGCCATGGATGGTGATCGTTACCACTTGGGCCGTTCCGTCCAGAGTGGTCACTGTGAACGTGTCGGTCAGTGTCTCGCCGGTATTGAGCCCCTGCACCGCGCCGTTGGCATTGTCGAGCGTGTAGGTCCACACGCCCGCTGCCGTCATGGTGAAGGTGCCATAGCCGGCGGCGCTCACCGTCGGCGATCCGACGGCCGTGAAAGCATTGGCGGTCGTGTCGACGTCGGCGTCGGTGAGGGTGCCGGTCGCGGTGGGTGTGCCGGGGTTTGCGTTGGCGACGTCGCCGGCCTCGATCACGTCGCCGGTCGTCGCGCCGGAAATGATCGCAGCGTCACTGGTCCCGTGGATGGTGATCGTCACCACCTGTGGGGTGCCTCCGATCGAGGTCACCGTAAAGCTGTCGGTCAGCGTCTCGCCGGCATTGAGTGCCTGCACTGCGAGGTTGGCATTGTCCAAGGTGTAGGTCCACACGCCGGCCGCCGTCATCGTGAAGGTGCCATAGCCACCGGCGCTCGCGGTTGGCGAACTCACGGCGGTGAACGTATTGGGCGGATCGTCGACATCGATGTCGGTGAGGGTGCCGGTCGCAAGCGGCGTGCCGGGCGTTCCGTTGGCGATGCCGCCAGCCTCGATGATCGAACCGGTCGTGGTGCCGGAGATGATTGCAGCGTCATTGACACCGTTGATGGTGATCGTGAAGGTCTGGGTGACGGAGGTGAGTCCGTCGGAGACGGTGATAACGAAACCGTCGGTCGTAGGCGCCTTCAGCGCGTTGATTGCGGCATTGTCGGGCACGAACGTATAAGCGCCGCTCGTGCTGTTGACGTAGAGAATCCCGTAGGAACTTGTCTTCGACAGATCGTACGTCACTCCATCCAGAACCGTACTGCCGGCGCTGGCCCCGATGATGCCGAAGGTCAGATTGCCGCCGCCGCTGGTGCTACTGGCACTGAAGGTTCCCGTCGTCGCCGTGAATGTGTCAAACACGACCGTATCGAGCTCGATTGGCCCAGCCCCGGTGCTGAGAGTCGGCGGTACAGGGTCCACCAGCGCGAAAGTGATGAGTGGCAACGTCGTCGGCAAGATCTGCAGCGTGGGCGCATCCGGCTGAATGAAATTGATCGGCTGCAGTGGCTGGGGTTTGACGAAGAAAGGCGTGCTCGAGCCACGGGGCCCTTGTTCTCCTAGATTGGCGAGCACATCCTGTTGGGCGGCGCGCAACTCCTCCATGCGAGCCGCCGTGTTCGCGACGTGATTGACGCTGATGGTGGATCCCACCTTCTTGATGACGATCGTCTCGCCGGGATCTTCGACGATGATGCGTCGCGGGACCCGCTCCTTGGTCACGAGCTCAAATGCGCCGTGCGCAAGGTCCTTGTAGGTAATGGAGTCGTCATCCAGGAATGTGACATCCGGGTCCGCGGCCTCGGCATGCTGCGCGGCCGAGAAGGTCAATGCTGCAAGTGTCAGCATCCCGAAACCGCCCGCGTGGCCCCGGGCGCGAATGCCTGCAATGGGCGTATTCAGCTGGAGCGCCCCGGTTTCCGCCAGCCGGCCCGGTACGAAACTGAAGCTCCCTCGGGTCACGTCGAACAAGGCTGCAGGTGGCATGCCTTCGACGTCGAAGACAAACTCGCTCAGCACAACGTGAGTGCTGCAGGCGATGTTGAAGAAAGTACCGTCGATGAAGCAGATTGTGATCTGCCCGTCGGCGTCGGTCTCCAGCACGTCGCCCCGGTAGATGGGCGCACCAGCTACGGCCTGTGTGGCGACGCAGCTCGCTCGCGTAAGCGCACAGCAACCGATCACTCTTTGAATATGGCCGATGAGTTCGACGGGCAGGGCCATGGCGGCCCCGCTGTCAACCTGGATGCCGGATGCAACTAACATGGCTAGACCTCGCCCGGGTGATCGATTCAGGCTCGGCGTGCTGCCAAAACCTTGCTGGGGCCCTCGCCAAGGGACAAAATTTCCTGGGCGCTGGCAGCCCCGAAGGCTTGCCCGCCGAAAAAATCAAGTCGATCGAGAGAGATGCATTGCGCGGGAGAGAGCGACGCGTACCGCCATTCCCGCCGTGCCCCCTCCCGCCAATGTGATTAAATTGACAAACGAGACGTATTTAATTTGTGGCGCTCGTGTAGCGCTGGAGATAAATTAGGCTAGTTAATAAAATTAAACAACAATTATAGTTATTCTGGCAGCGCTGCGCGGTTCAAGAATGGGCCGCCGATAGCGACGAGATCTTCTCAGAAAGGGGGGATCATGTGCAGACCTGCGATAGCCGCTTTGACGACCGGCCTGGTTTTGGCCCTTGCCAATTTCTTGCCGAGTGAGGCTCGAGCGCAAATCGATTCCGCCAAGCCCGCCGTCGCTGCCTCGTCATCGAAACCGATTGGGAAGGTGGTGGTGGCCACAGGCTCGGTCACGATCGAACATGCGGGCGCCGTGGTCGTTCAGGCGAATGTCTCGAGTGACCCTGGCCGGGCCAACACGGGTGATCCCGTATATCTTGGTGACGTGGTGCAGACGGGGGCCGACGGCCGCGTCGGCATCAATTTTACCGACGGCAGCTCGTTCAATTTATCGAGCAACGCCCGCATGGTGTTGGATCACTATGTGTATGAGCCGGCCGGCAAGTCCAATGCGACCCTATTCAATCTCGCCAGGGGAACGTTCACTTTTGTTGCGGGCGGTGTCGCGAAGACCGGCGACATGAAGGTCGATACTCCCGTCGCCACGCTGGGGATCCGAGGCACGACGCCGCATGTCGAGATTTCGGACGATGGGTCGGTCAAAATTTCGACCCTGATCGAAGAGGGCAAGAGTAAGCTCTTGAAGAAACCGCCGACATCGGCGGCGCCGGAGCCCGATCGAACCAGCAATCGGAGGCTCAACATCTGCCGGGGATGCTGAGAAACTTGCTAGGCCCGAAGCCGCCGTGATGCCGCAGTGCCGGCCGGGCAGGGAGACCAGGATTGGCGCTTCGTTCGCTGTCGGAGCCGGACACTTGGTGTGGAAATGATTGCAAGAGCCAGTTTCATCAAGGCCGTGATGCTCATTCTTGTCCTTGTGCTGTCCAGTTCGTCGGGCTGGGCGCAGAAGAAGGGCAGCTCCCTCAAGAATGTTGAACTGTGTAACGGCTCAGACCGCGTGTCACCCGAAGCTCGGATCGATGGCTGCACGGCGTTTATCGATGCGGGCGAGGGAGCGGTGAACGGCTTCGTTGTCGCCTACAACAACAGGGGGAATGCCTATAGCGCCAAAGCCGACTACGAACGCGCGATCAAGGATTTCGTTGAAGCGACCAGGCTTGACCCGAATTATGCGAAAGCGTTCAACAACCTCGGCGTGGCCTATCTGAGAACGGGGGCGCGCGATCTGGCGATCGGCGCGTTTGACGAGGCGCTCAGGCTCAACCCGAACTACGGCTCCGCTTTTGCCAACCGTGCGGCGGCCCACCTGCAAGGGAACGCGTACGACCGCGCAGCGCGGGACTATGACGAGGCAATTCGCCTTGATCCGAAGCTGGAGGCGGTGCGGAGCGGACGCTGTTGGACCCGAGCCGTCCTTGGCGCTTTGCAGGCTGCGCTGGAAGACTGCGATATTGCGCTTCGATCGGGAGCAAACAACGCGGCAACATACGATTCGCGCGCTCTCATAAATCTGAAAATGGGGCAATTCTCCGCGGCGATGCATGACTACAACTCAGCGCTGCGGTTCGCGCCCAAGCTTGCGAGCGCGCTCTACGGCCGAGGGATTGCCAAATTCAAGCTCGGCGACACAGATGGTAGCCATAGCGATATCTCGGCGGCCAGAAAAATCGACGCTGGAATCGACCAAGCCTTTGACCGCTATGGGGTGCCCGTGAAGGGACAGGTCAACCGCGACGGCACCGTTTTGCAGGTGTTAACGAGGCCTTAACCATCGGCGTCTCAAATTCAGACGCGGCGGATCCGCCCACGCTCGATGCGGCACGGCGTGCTGCCTCCAAAGCAAATCAAGATATAGCATTAACAAGTCCTTAATTGGCGAGACCTACAGTCGACGGCATGGGCCGGCCTTAATGCCGGCATGGACCGCCGAACCGGAAGAAATGCCGCCAATGGCGCGAAAGGCTGCCGCTGGATTTGTGACGCGAGCCCGCGCCTTGGCGTCGGGGCTGTTGCGTCATGTCCGAACAGCGGGCGTGCTGGCGGCCTGCCTGCTGACCGGTCTCGGTGCGCCTGCCCGGGCGGCCGATCCGATCAGGGGCGAGGCGAGCTTTTCGGCCGGTGGCGGCTTTGCCCGTCTCGTCATCAAGCTCGGCGAGGACGTTCCCTCCGAGGTGACGACCGCAGGCTCCATCCTCATCATCCGGTTCGACCGGGCGGTCGACGTTCCCGTCGACCGCGTTCCCGAAGGCGCGCCCGATTACGTCAACTCCGCGCGCCGCGATCCTGACGGCGGTGCCATCCGCCTGTCGCTGGCGCGGCGCGTCACCGTCAACACCATGAATGCCGGCGAGCGCACTTTCGTCGACCTGTTGCCGGAGGGCTGGAAGGGACCGCCGCCGAGCCTGCCGATGGACGTGGTCAAGGAGCTCGCCGAGCGCGCCCGCGTGGCCGAGCGCGCGTTGCGCGCGCAGCGCGCCGCGGCGGAGACCAAGAAGCGTCCGCAGATCCGCGTGCGGGCCTCGGTGCAGCCGACCTTCGTGCGCTTCGTGTTCGAGATGCCCGACGGCGTCGGCGTCTCCTCCGTGCTCAACGAGCAGAAGCTCACGCTCGCTTTCAACGCCAACCTCAACTTCGATCTGGCGGACGCGGTCGTCGCGGCGCCGCCGAACGTCGCCTCGATCAAGCAGAAGGCCGACATCGATCAGACCAATGTCGAGATCGCGCTGATCGGCGATTCCGACGTGCATTCGTTCCGCGACGAGAAGAACTACGTCGTCGACGTCTCTTTTCAGCCCGACAAGGGCAAGACTGCCGCGACGCCCGAGGCGGCGATCGCGCAGATGAAGCCTGTCGGTCACGGACCGGCCCCCGACAAGCCCGCGGCCGAGAAGCCGAAGGACGCCCATCGCGAGATCGCGCCGCCGACCTCCGAGACGATCGCGCGCGAAGCCAAGATCGAGGTCAAGCCCGAGGTGAAGCCCGAAGCGCCCGCCGCGATGCCGCCCGCTGAAGCGCCGAAACCGGCGCCGGCTGCCGCGACTGAGGCTGTGCACGCTCCGGAAGCGCCCAAGGAAACTGCCAAGGAAACTGCGAAGGAAACTGCGAAGCCCGCGCCGCCGGTTTCCGAAGCGGCGGCCGCGCCTGCCAAGCCGGCGCCTGCCGAAGCGCCCAAAGAGGCCGTCAAGGAAGCCGCCAAGGAAGCCGCCAAGGCTGCGCCCGTTGAGGCGCCGGCCGCGCCGCAGCCCACGATCGCCAGCGTCGATGCGCGCCGCGACAGCGACGGCCTGCGCGTGACGTTCCCAATTCAGGTCGCAACACCGGCGGCCGCGTTCCGCCGCGGCGACACGGTGTGGCTGGTGTTCGATACGCCGAAGCCGATCGACGTCGAGGCGATCCGCGCCAGGGGCGGGGCGATGATCGGCGAGGTCGGCCGCATCCCGCTCGACAAGGGGCAGGCGGTGCGGATCCGTCTCACCCGCCCGCTGGTCTACTCGCTGGCGAGCGAGGAGGTCGGCAAGGAGACCAACTGGCTGCTGACGCTCGCCGACAAGATCCAGTCGACGCCGCTGCCGCTGATGATGTCGCGCAACATCACCGACCCCGCGTTCGCCAACATCGCCATCCCCTTCGCCAATCCCGGCCTGCTGCACAAGCTCACCGACCCCGATGCCGGCGACGCGCTCTATGTCGTCACCGCGCAGCGGCCGGTGCGCGGCTTCATCAAGCGGCAGGATCTCGTCGATCTCTCGCTGCTGGAATCCGCGCACGGCATCGCGATCCGGCCGAACTCCGACGAGGTCGGCGTCGAGGTCGGCGCCGACAAGGTGATCCTCGGCAAGAAGGGCGGACTGACGCTGTCGCCGGTCGACATCTCGGCCGAGCGCGCGCCGACCGCGGTGCGCCCGATCTTCAGCCCCGAAGGCTGGCGCAAGGGCCAGTCGGACAACTTCATGGCGCGCCAGGCCGAGCTGATGACGGCGATCTCGGCCGTCGAACCGGCGCTGCGTTCCCTGCCGCGGCTCGATCTCGCGCAGTTCTACATGTCGCGCGCGATGTATCACGAGGCCAAGGCCGTGACCGAGCTGATGCTGAGCGACCCGCTCAACAAGGAGGAGAGCGGCGCGCTGATCATGCATGCGATCGCCAGCATCCTGATCGGCCGGCCGGCGCAGGGCCTGAAGGACCTCGCCAATCCCGTGATCGGCAACAGCCACGATTCCCAGCTCTGGAAGGCGCTCGCCTATGCTCGCCAGGGCAAATGGGCTGACGCGCGCGAAAAATTCAAGAACGTCGAATTCGCCATTGCCTCGCTGCCGCTCGACATCCAGCGCATCGTGACGATGGACGCGATGCGCGCCTCACTCGAGGTGAAGGACTACGCCGGCGCCTCCAAGCGCCGCAGCGAGCTCGAGGTGGTCGGCGTCTCGCCCGAGGCCGCGCCCGGCTTCGCCGTGCTGCGCGGCCGGCTCGCCGAGGCGCTCGGCCACGACAAGGACGCGCTCGACGACTACAGGTTCGCGGCCGCCTCGGCCGATCGGCCGGCTGCGGCCGAGGCCAAGCAGCTCGAGGTCGCGCTGCGGCAGAAGCGCGACGAGATCAGCAAGGAAGACGCGCTGCGCGAGCTCGAGACGCTGTCCATGACCTGGCGCGGCGACGCGATCGAGGTCAAGACGCTGCAGATGCTGTCGCAGATGTTTGCCGAGAACGGGCGCTACCGCGATGCGCTCACCGCGGCGCGCACCGCGACCAGGCTGCAGCCGAACGCCGAAGCCTCGCGCCAGGCGCAGGATCTCGCCTCGGACCTGTTCACCAAGATCTTCCTGGGACCGAAGGGCGACGAGCTGCCGCCGGTCGAGGCGCTCGGGATGTTCTACGAATTCCGCGAGCTGACGCCGATCGGCCGGCGCGGCGACGAGCTGATCCGCCGTCTCGCCGACCGTCTCGCCTCGATCGACCTGCTCGACCAGGCCGCCGAGCTGCTGCAGTACCAGGTCGATCACCGCCTCGAAGGCGCTGCGCGCGCCCAGGTCGCCGCGCGCCTGTCCATGATCTATCTCGCCAACCGCAAGCCCGACATGGCGATCACCGCGCTGCGCGCGAGCCGCATCAGCGACCTCTCCGGCGAGCTCAGGCAGCAGCGCCTGCTGCTGGAGGCGCGCGCGCAGAGCGACGTCGGCCGTCACGATCTCGCGCTCGACATCGTCTCCAACGTCTCCGGGCGCGAGGTGCTGCGCCTGCGTTCCGACATCTTCTGGGCGGCACGGCGCTGGCGCGAGTCCGCCGAGCAGATCGAGCTCTATTACGGCGAGCGCTTCCGCGACTTCAAGCCGCTCAACGCGGTGGAGAAGAGCGACATCATCCGCGCCGCCGTCGGCTATGCGCTCGCCGACGACTCGATCGGCCTGTCGCGCTTCCGCGAGAAATACGCGCCGCTGATGAGCGAAAGCGCCGACCGTCTCGCCTTCGACATCGCCAGCAAGCCGGCCGCGGCCTCCAGTGCCGAATTCGCCGAGATCGCCAAGCTGGCTGCCAGCGTCGACACGCTCGACGGCTTCCTGCGCGAGATGAAGCAGCGCTTCCCCGACGCCACCGCCCGCGCCCCTGGCTCACCGCAGGCCAAGGAACAAGTCGACCACACCGGCTCGCTGCCGACGATCCCCGTCGTGCGTCAGATCAAGATGACGCGGTAGGAAGGCTGCCGCGCCAAGCGCGGCCCGCGACGGCTCCACGTTCTCGTCGATGACGAGAGGGAGCGGAGGCGGTCGCTGAGGGCGGAGGGGGCGCATCGCCCGATGCCTGCCTCACCCTCCGTAACTCTGCACCAGGCTCCCCGCCACCAGCGACCAGCCGTCGACCAGCACGAAGAAGATCAGCTTGAACGGCAGCGAGATCGTTGCCGGGGGCAGCATCATCATGCCCATCGACATCAGCACCGAGGCAACGACGAGGTCGATGATCAGGAAGGGCAGGAACAGCAGGAAGCCGATCTCGAAGGCGCGCTTCAGCTCGGAGATCATGAAGGCGGGGACGAGGATGCGCAGTGCGAGGTCGTCGGGGGTGGCCGGCGGCGCCTCGCCCGAGAGATCCAGGAACAGCTTGAGGTCCTTCTCGCGCACGTTCTTCTGCATGAAGCCGCGCAAGGGAACGGAGGCGCGCTGCAGCGCGTCCTCGACGCCGATCTGGTTGGCGACCAGCGGGCGGATGCCGTCGTCGTAGGATTTTTGCAGGACCGGCCCCATCACGAAGAAGGTGAGGAACATCGCCAGCGCGATGATCACCGAGTTCGGCGGCGCGGTCGCCGTGCCCAACGCGGTGCGCAGCAGCGACAGCACCACCACGATGCGCGTGAACGACGTCATCATGATCAGGATCGACGGCGCGATCGACAGCACGGTGAGCAGCGCGATCAGCTGGATCGCGCGCTCGGTGACGCCGCCGCCGCCAGCGCCGCCGCCGAGATTGATGCTGATGTCCTGCGCATGCGCCGGCATCGCTGCCGATGCCGCGCCGATCAGGACAGAAAGGAAAACAACTCTACGCGGGAGGGACGGCAGCCTCACGAAGACGGCTTCGGACGGCCGAGCAGAGAGGCCATCTCGTCTTCGAGATTCTCAAAGCTGGTCTTTTCCGCGGCAGGCTTTGCGGGCGGGGCCGGTGGTGCCGGCGGCTCGCTGCGGGCGGCGCGGGGTGGCGGCGGCGCAGGCGGTTCGGGCGCAACCGGAGGCGCGACCGTCTCGCCGGCCGGGCGACGCAAGGCTGCCTCCAGCCGCTGCGCCATT
>NZ_LBJA01000024.1:0-31221 GCF_028128695.1 Bradyrhizobium sp. CCBAU 25360 | reverse complement strand
TTACCTGTGAAGTCGTCGAAGGTAACGAGACGCATGGAAGGAAGGGACCAGCCCGAGGGGAGCCTGCGCGGAGCTATTTTGGTCGCGGCGTCGTGATGGTCGACCGCGCACCTCCGTCGCTCCGCGATCATGTGTTGGCGGTCCCTGGAGCGCAGCCAGGCGCAGCGCTCAGTAGATCGCGTAGATCTTGCGGACGGTTTCGGTCACATCCCAACGACCGGTCCAAGCAGGAGGCAGCACGACTAGGTCACCTGCCTTGACGTTGTGAGCCGTGCCGGTGGTTGCGTCAGTGATGGTTGCGCTGCCCGACAGGATAAACGCCACCTCGGTGTCGGGGCGATTGTTTACGGGCCAGCCTCCCGGCTGGCATTCCCATATCCCTATGTTGCCGCCGGCCTTCGGAGCGACCTTCAAGAGGCTGATCTGGGGGTCGCCTTTGTCCGCGCCGGGCCGCTGACCGGCGGATGGAAGACGGCCCGAGATAACCTCAGTGCAGCTAATAACAGTCATGGCGGTCATTCGAATCTCCTTTGAGATATCTGTGGCCAATGTTGTCAATGTGCGCCCGTCAGCCATTCCAGCACGTAGGCGACTCGGGAGGGGCGCTTTGCGAGGGGCTCCTCAGCGTCTCCGACGGCTGCGGCGTAGAGTCCGAGGTTTACGCCAAGCCAGCGAAAGGGCTCAGGCTCCCACTGTGGCGACCGGAGATTGACGATAGGCAGGCGGTTGATCTCGTCATCCCGCTCCAGGATGAGGTTACGGAGGATGCGTCCTGCAAGATTGCTTGTCGCGACTCCGTCTCCAACATACTGACCTGCCCACGCTACGCCCGAGGCGCGGTCCAGTCCGACGGATGGATGCCAGTCTCGCGGAACGCCCAGCGCACCGCCCCAGCGATGCGTGATCCGGACGCCGCTCAGAGCGGGGAAGAACTCTCATCGTGGCCCGAATCTTCGCGTGTACGGCATCTACAGTGTCGTATTCCGAGGAAACCTTTGAGCCGAAATGATAAGGCGCGCCCCTGCCTCCGAAACCAGCCGACCGTCGGCCGTCACCTGGGCATAGGTCCGTAGATGGCGCATATCGTTGAAGGCGATGCGATGGTCAAGCTTCAACTTGATTCGCAGGGAGTGCGGCAGAGGCTCAGTGGCGAACACCAGCGAGTACAGCGGGATAAGGGAGCGACGATACTCCCTGAATTGCGTCGTGAATCCCTCTGTTGCACGAACGATGACGCGTGCGCGAACCGTGCCGCCGGAGGTGATGACGCTGCCTCTGCGAAAATCAGTTGCCGAAGTTTTCTCGTAAATGCAAGCACCGAGAGCCTCGATACTGCGGGTGAGGCCGCGAACGAGGAGGCCGGGATGGATCACTGCGCAGTGCTCGGTGTACAACCCGCCGACGCCCCCCTCGGCAGCTATCATAGCTGAGGCCTCTGGGGCATCCAAAAGTCGCCACTGATGCGGCAGCCCGAACGTCTCGGATGCTTGGACGGCAGCGCGAGCGCGGCTTAGCTGGGCAGACGACCTGGCCAACGACAGGAACCCCTGCTTGGCATAGTTGGCATTAATGCCCTCGTCGCGAAGAACGCGTCCGATCTCGTCGACCGTGTCGTTCATGGCCGCCTGAAGCGCGAGTGCGGCTGCGTGCGAGGAGGATTTGGCGACGTGCTGTAGCAAGAGCGGGAAGATTGCGGACGCCCAACCCCCGTTCCGCCCCGAGGCGCCGTACCCAGCATGCTCGCGCTCGATGACCACTACACGGAGGGTCGGTTCAGCCTTCAACAGGTAGTATGCAGTCCACAAACCTGTGTAACCCGCTCCGATAATCGCGACGTCGGCGTCAATATCAGAGGCAAGTGCCTTCCGACGCTTGGCATCTTCATACCAGACGGGAACGTTGGAAAGGCCACTAAGGGCTTGGCCAACCGACATATTAGATGTCCAAATGTCTCGGGGTTCAACACTTTTTGTGGTCAGTAAAGGCGCCGACCCCGGTGCGTCCATGCCGCACTTCTACAGCTGCGGGTAAAGCTGTTGTACAATTGTCTGAGCAACATCGAGAACTATCCGGGGGTGTCGACTGCAGATGATCACCGTGAACGGACTTGTCGCCATCGATGCCCTTGGACTGACTTTCCGGGCTGGCGCTGCAGGTGGCCATCGACTTGTTACCTGGGCGCACGCTTGCGACCTGACCGATCCGTGGCGGTGGGTAGCGGCCGGCGATCTAGTAATGACGACAGGAGTCGGTATCCCCGAGGACGCGGATAAGCAGGTCGATTGGCTTAATCGCCTGGCGGACATAAACGTAAGTGCGCTGGTCGTGGCTGCACGGGCCGATGCTCCCAAAATCCAACACAAAATGCTGGCCGCCGCAGAAGCACGCAAATTCCCCGTTATAGAGGCGAGTTTCGAGCTTGAGTTCGTCAAGCTCGCACGAAGGGTGATCCGGGTGGAGGCGAGCCGACAGCTATTTCAGTCGTATACTTCAGCGCTACGTGAGGCGACGGACTTCGAAAGCCGATTGGCTAGCCTTGGCAGACGAGAGGGGTGGCACGTCGAGATCAAGGACTTGGCGAGCGGCCGCACCATTGTCTCGTCCGGCGAACCACCGGCGAACGGCGGGCGGCAAGAAATTGCGGATATCCCGGGACGCGGGCGCGCAGCGCTGATGGTGCGGCACCGCAAGGAGCACAAGATAATTGATCCACTGCTGGTCCACTATCTGGCCGGTTTGGTGGTGGTCGAGCTTGAGCAGCAGGCGATCGAACGAGACCATCGCCGCTCTGAAGGAGAAGTCCTCTTGCGCGATTTCCTCAAGGGAGTGGTCGATTTTGCCGCCGCTCGAGCAGTCCTTGAATGGCGGGGCTGCAAGGTCCGCTGGTCAGTATCGCCATCGACCCGTCAGGAGAGGCAGCGTGGGAACCGCGACAGATCCACCATGCATCGGACTTGCGCCCGATCAAACCACTACTGCTGCAAGACGACATCATGATTGCGGTCATGCCCGATCGGGAAGACCTTATATTGAATATGGTGAACTCTCTGGGGACTGAGTCGAAAGCGGGGGTCAGTCGGCCGATCATTTGCGCTGACTTTTTGGAAAGCGTGCATCAAGCCCGGCTCTCCCTCGCCCGCGCGCGCGAAAGTCAAGTCCAGCTAATCAGATACGGGGCAACCGGAACCTCCTCGGCCTTGGCGCCCAAGACGCTCGCCGAAGCGCGAGAGTTGGTCCATCGATACTTAGGCCCACTCATCACTTACGACCGCAACCACGACTCCTCGCTGCTGCGTACGCTCGCTACGTTCCTTGCCAACGACGCCAGCTGGAAGGTGACTGCTGGCAACTTGAGCATTCACAGGCAGACGCTAGTCTACCGGTTACGTA
Organism: Bradyrhizobium sp. CCBAU 25360; assembly: GCF_028128695.1. Lineage (NCBI taxonomy): Bacteria > Pseudomonadati > Pseudomonadota > Alphaproteobacteria > Hyphomicrobiales > Nitrobacteraceae > Bradyrhizobium > Bradyrhizobium sp. CCBAU 25360. The sequence goes on along the minus strand of NZ_LBJA01000024.1, from coordinate 27,831 downwards.
TGAGCGAGCAATTGACGGGGCTGAAACCGGCTTCGATGTCGGGGACGACGGCCTTCTGGCTTGCGCTACAAGCCGGCTACGCAGCAGGCATTTTACACAACTGACAGCAATATAGTCATACGTTTGTATAAGGGACGACCCTGCGTTCGTAACAACAGCGAATATCGCCCCGTGTGGGACTCCCCTAATTTGTATTCCGTCAACAACCATCATCCACCGACGGCTATCACGGCGGCAACGACGACGGAATGTGGCTGCCGTTCCTGCGGTCAAAAAAGGATTCATGAATTTCAGAGGTCCCACGTGGACATTTCTTCCCAGACTTGGGGCTACTCCTCGGAGTAGCCCTTTTTTTTGGTGCGCCAAGCATGGCGCGGAGCGGGGAGAGCGGCGCGATTTGACCGGCGTGCTGTCCGGTCGATGACTTAGAGGTGGAGAGTCCTCTACGGACCCTAGTGAAGGGACTGTTCCTGCGTCTCTTAGCACGTCGCTCGCAATTTGCTGGAACGCTCTCCCGCGGCGGCAATGCGCTGCGCTTTTGGTCGATCCAAAAGTGTTGCTGCCGGAGGAGCAACCGATGGGCCTCGCCAGGCGCTTGGTGGCGGCAAGAACCACATGACCATCATGGCCGGGCGCTAAATTGGCCACCAGATCTGCGAAGGCGGCAGCGGTCGACGACAATTGGTCTTTGCTTCCCCAACCTAGGAGAGCATTCGCACCTTATCGCCCCGGGTCAGAGGGATCTCGATCGTTACCTTCCGTAGCAGCAAGTGTCTTCGATGTCTGGCCGAGCAACAATCACGAAAGGGCAGAAAACTTCTCGGACATGAAAAAATAGTTGCAAATTATTGCGTACGTGAAATAACCCCGCTGACTTTAGATCGATGGCTAACTTGATCATTAACAAAGGGAGGGGGGATGCGTCGTCGCGACGTCTTGCGTAGTGCGGTTGCAGGCGCTGCGACGCTTGCTATGCCTCGCGTCGTTTCAGCGCGAGCGAACAAATTGCTGCGCTTCAGGCCCAACAACGACCTTACGGTCCTCGATCCGGTGTTCTCGTCGGTCTTTGTTGTTCGCTATCATGCTCATCTTGTCTTTGACACGCTCTACGGTCAGGACAATGATTTCAATCCTCATCCGCAGATGGTCGAAGGTCACGTCGTCGAAGATGGCGGTCGCCTGTGGCGACTGAAGCTTCGCGATGGCCTCAAATTTCATGACGGCGAGCCCGTTCTCGCGCGTGACGCGGTGGCGAGCATTCGCCGCTGGGCGAAGGTAGATGCGTTCGGGCAGGCCCTTATGGCCGCAACTGACGAGCTCACCGCTCCGTCAGACAAGGAGATCGTGTTCCGCCTCAAGCGACCTTTTCCGCTGCTTCCCGCGGCGCTCGGCAAGAGTTCGACTTTCGTGCCGGTGATCATGCCCGAGCGCCTTGCGCTGAGCGATGTGTCCAAGCCTGTCACGGACGCCATCGGGAGCGGTCCCTATCGCTACATTGCGAAGGATCGCGTGGTCGGACAGGTCACTGTCTACGAAAAGTTTGCCGATTACGTGCCTCGCCCCGAGGGCAGGCCTGAGTATGCCTCGGGTCCAAAGGTGCCTTACATCGATCGAATAGAATGGCGCGTGATCCCCGACCAGGCGACCGCTGCCGCCGCGCTGCGAACAGGAGAAATCGATTGGTTTGAGGAGCCGATCGCCGACCTCTTGCCGACGCTGCGCAAGGATCCAAAAATTACAATCGAATTGATCAGCGTGCTCGGCAACATGGGCATCATCCGCTTCAATCATCTGCGCGCGCCCTTCGACAATCCCGCCATCCGCCGCGTCACCGCGAAGGCGATCTCGCAGAATGAAATGATGCAGGCGGTTGGAGCCAAGAAATGGAGCGACGACGTCGGATTCTTTACACCTGATTCGCCGATGGCGTCGAAGATCGGACTTCCGATCGCCGCGCGGGCTCCTGATTTCAGTAGTATCAGGCGCGAACTTGCGAGCGCGGGTTATGAAGGCGAGAAGGTCGTGCTTCTGGACGCTCCTCAGAGCCAAAACATCCATGTTCAGGCGGTGGTTCTCGAGGACCAACTCAAACGTGCCGGGATGAACGTCGAGTTAGCCTCTCTCGATTTCGGGAATTGGCTGCAAAGGCGAAACAATCGGGAAGCGCGCGACAACGGCGGCTGGAACTTGCTGACTACGTTTCTTCCTGGCCAGGAACTGTGGGACCCGACAGCGCATCTTGCGCTCCGTGGAAACAAGCTTGGCGCGTGGTCTGGCTGGCCGGATAGCCCCAAGCTCGAGGAGTTGCGCGATACTTGGCTCAGCGCTGCAACGGAGGATGATCGAAAAGACATCTGCCGCCAGATGCAGCTCCAGGCGCTCCACGGCATGCCTTACGTGCCATCAGGTCGCTGGGTGACGCCGACTGCATATCGGAAAGGCCTGACTGGCGTCTCGCGTTATATTCCCATCTTCTACAATGTCCAGATGACCTGACATACCGGATTCCCGCAATGAGCTTAGGCAGGCACGGCATGCTGGCATATGCTGCTCGACGGTTCGCATCAGCCATCCCGGTGATGCTGGTCGTCGCGTTGTTCGTATTCAGCCTACTCTATCTTGCGCCTGGCGATCCTGCCGCGATCATCGCGGGCGACCAAGCAACTGCCGAGGCGGTCGAGAAAATCCGAGCGAGCCTAGGTCTCGATCGACCCTTCCTGATCCGCTTTGCGGAGTGGCTGTGGAGGATTGTGCGCGGTGACTTGGGTACGTCAATCTACACAAATCTTCCGGTGACCCAACTCATCTGGCAACGGGTAGAGCCGACGCTATCCCTGATGCTTGTGACGCTTGTGTTCTCGATCATGATCGCGGTTCCGCTCGGTGTCATCGCCGCCTGGCAGGCGGGCAAGTGGGTGGACCGCCTGGTCATGGTCGTGGCCGTCGCGGGCTTTTCGCTGCCGGTCTTCGTGGTCGGTTATCTGCTGGCCTACTTCTTCGCCCTTGAGAACGAATGGTTCCCCGTTCAAGGCTACACGCCGATCGCTCAGGGCTTCTGGCTTTGGCTGCGTAGTTTGATCCTGCCTTCTCTCGCCCTCGGTTTCGTCTATGTGGCGTTGATTGCGCGGATCACACGGGCGACGATGCTAGAGGTCCTAGGCCAGGACTATGTCAAGACGGCACGGTCGAAGGGCCTCAGTGAGGGAGAGGTGCTCTTCGTGCACGCACTGAAAAACGCGGCCGTTCCTATTGTAACGGTTATCGGTATCGGTATTGGCCTCCTGATCGGCGGGGCCGTCGTGACGGAGAGTGTTTTTGTCATTCCCGGAATCGGCCGTTTGACGGTCGATGCAATCTTGCAGCGCGACTATCCGGTGATCCAAGGTGTCGTTCTGCTGTTCTCCTTCAGCTACGTATTGATCAATTTGGGAGTAGACGTTGTCTACACCCTCGTTGATCCCAGGATTCGCTATTGATCATGATATCGACAGCCAAATCCGATTTCGGAGCTATTTCCGAGCTGCGCGACCTTTTTCCTCCGGTCCGTCGACTGCGCGGCATTCGCGGTTTTGCATGGCGGCATCCGACGATCGCGCTTGGGGGATTTCCACTCCTTGCGATCTTCCTCATCGCCGTCCTTGCGCCGTATCTCGGAACCGTGGATCCCGCCGCCCTTTCCCCCGCGCGGAGGACGCGTGTGCCCTCGGGGCTCTATTGGTTCGGAACGGATATGTTCGGGCGCGATGTTTATTCTCGCGTCCTCTATGGCGCGCGGGTCTCGTTGATGGTTGGATTTTCGGTAGCGGTGCTGGCATCACTCGTTGGACTCGCTCTCGGTCTGATCTCCGGCTTTGTCCGCTCGTCGGATGGGATCATCATGCGAATGATGGATGGCCTCATGTCCATTCCCTCGATACTGTTGGCGATTGCCCTGATGGCTCTGACGCGGGGATCCGTAAGTAACGTCATCGTTGCGATCGCTATCGCGGAGATCCCCCGCGTTGCCCGTCTCGTGCGCAGCGTCGTACTGTCGCTACGCGAGCAGCCCTACGTCGATGGCGCCGTCGCGGCCGGAACGACGACGCCAATGATCGTCTGGCGACACATCTTGCCCAACACGCTGGCCCCCCTCATTGTTCAGGCCACCTACGTCTGCGCCTCGGCGATGATCCTCGAGGCGATCCTGTCCTTCATCGGAGCTGGCACGCCACCTACCATTCCGTCCTGGGGCAATATCATGTCCGACGACCGGGCTGTCTGGCAGGTCAAACCCTACATTATCTTTTTCCCCGCCATCTTCTTGTCGCTGACCGTCCTCGCCGTAAACCTTTTAGGAGATGGCCTGCGTGACGCCCTCGACCCCCGCATGGCGAAAAGGATTTGAGCACCATGCCCCTTCTGTCGGTTGAGAATCTCCAGACGCATTTCCGAACCCCAGACGGCATTCTTCGAGCCGTGGACGGAGTGAACTTTACCGTCGAAGCTGGTGAGACGGTCGCAATCGTCGGGGAATCGGGCTGCGGCAAATCCGTGACCGCAAATTCGATTCTGCGGCTCATTCCAGAGCCGCCAGGGAAGATCGCGGGCCGGATCATGTTCGATGGCCGCGATCTCCTAAGCTTGCCCGACCAAGCCATGCGACGCATTCGCGGCAATGAGATCTCGATGATCTTCCAAGAGCCCATGACAAGTCTCAATCCGGTCCTCACGATCGGTCGTCAGCTCGGCGAAATTTTGCGCCTGCATCAGGGGCTCGACTCGACGCAAGCGCTGGCGCGATCAATTGAGATGCTGGCGCTGGTCGGCATTCCTGAACCGGCGAAGCGCGTGCGCCAATACCCGCATCAGCTTTCGGGTGGTATGCGGCAGCGTGTCATGATCGCCATGGCTCTCGCCTGCTCGCCGAAGCTCCTGATTGCCGACGAGCCGACAACGGCACTGGATGTCACCATCCAGGCACAAATTCTCGATCTAATGCGCGACCTGAAGAAGCGGGTCGGGGCGGCGGTCGTCATCATCACACACGACCTCGGCGTTGTGGCGGAAGTCGCTACCCGCGTTATCGTCATGTACGCGGGCCGTAAGGTCGAGGAGGCGGCCGTCTCCGAGCTTTTCGCGAACCCCAAACATCCGTATACGCAGGGGCTGATCGGCGCGGTGCCGAAGCTTGGCTCCTCGCTCCAAGGAACTTACACGCGCCTGTCTGAGATTCCGGGGCTTGTGCCGAGCCTGAAGCTGAAAATCGTCGGATGTCCATTTGCGGGGCGTTGCTCCAAGGTCACCGAGCTCTGTCGTGAGACCGCTCCGGCACTCGAACTCAAAGCCCCCAACCATATCGCTGCCTGTCATCACGCAGACCGAGGGGCATTGGCAGCATGAGCGCGACACCGATTCTCGAAGTCAAAGATCTCAAGAAGCACTTTGTAATACAAGGGAACGCGGTGAAGGCCGTGGATGGAATCTCGCTTCACGTCATGCCGGGAGAGACCTTGTCCTTGGTCGGCGAGTCCGGCTGCGGAAAGTCAACGGTCGGCCGAGCGATCCTTCGCCTTGTAGATCTGACTGGCGGCGAGGTCGTGTTGGACGGCCAGCGTATCGATCGGCTGTCGACTACTGCCCTAAGGCCCATTCGGCAGCGCATGCAGGTGGTCTTTCAGGACCCCTTCTCAAGTCTCAATCCGCGCATGCGGGTCGGGGACATTCTTGCCGAGCCGATTAGGAATTTTGGCCTTGCCGAGGACGCGGCCGATCTCGAAGCGCGGATAGCCCGTCTTCTCGACACCGTCAGTCTGCCGAAGGACGCGTCGGGCCGCCTTCCGCACGAATTCTCGGGCGGACAACGCCAGCGAATCGGTATCGCTCGCGCACTCGCGGCAGAGCCAAGTGTGATCATATGCGATGAGGCGGTCTCGGCACTCGACGTCTCGGTCAAGGCGCAGATCGTGAACCTCCTGCAGGACCTGCAACGGGAACTCGGTCTTGCGCTGCTCTTCATTAGCCACGACCTTGCCATCGTCGAGCACATGACCCATCGGATCGCGGTGATGTATCTCGGCAAAATCGTCGAGGTCGCAACTCGCGAACGAGCCTTCATGTCTCCCAAACACCCTTATACCTACGCGCTGCTTTCGGCGGTTCCCGTGCCGGAGCCCGGCCGGGCTCGCACGCGCATCGTGTTGAAGGGGGACGTCCCGAGCCCGATGAATCCGCCCAAAGGTTGCCGCTTTCACACGCGCTGTCCCTTCACGTTCGAGCGCTGTCGAACCGAGGAGCCGAAACTACGTAGCGTCGCGCCTGGCCAGGAAGCAGCCTGCCACCTCCACGATCTGCCGGCCACCGAAAACCCGCTTCCTTCCAGAGCGCACGAACGAGCTCAACCATGGTGCCAGTGACTATCATCTCGGGATTCCTGGGAGCGGGCAAGACAACACACTTGCGTGCATCCTCCAAAAATCTAGCCGAAGGCAAGATATCGCTCGAAACTACGGTCGTGCAAAGTGCGACAGGTCCGATGCCGTCGAAGAGACTCTGATGCCGGCAGATGAGAGGCGTAAAGCTGAGACCATGGAGCACAGACTCTCGGCGGAAGAACTAAAGGGAAGAACTAGAACTATGGAAGCGCACGTGTCGACTGCCGCCGTTTCATCGAATAGTTGGTCACCCGCGCCCGGTGCGAGTCACATCATTAGTGGCGTTCATGCGATGCTGCATCCGCGCAACATCGTTCTAGTCGGCGCAACCGACAAGCCGGGTAATTATGCCGAGCGGATCTGGAATAATCTGGTCAAATACAAGTACGAAGGCGCGCTTTATCCTATAAACGCCAGGCGCGACACGGTCTGGGGGGTAACCTGCTACAAGGATTTCGTCTCACTTCCCGAAAAACCCGACCATGTGCTGGTGCTGGTGCCGGCGCGTTTCGTCGTTCAGGTGCTGAGGGAGGCTGCCGCCGCAGGTGCGCGGTCGGCAACCATCGTCACGTCGGGATTCAGCGAGTTGCAGGACGATAAAAGCCAGCGGCTCGCCGCTGAACTTAAGGCCGCGGTGCGCGAGACGGGAATTGTTGTAACGGGACCGAACTGCCTTGGCAATTTAAGTGCAGGCGAAAAACTCTTCACCAATCTCGATGACCGGGCCGTCACCATGGAGCAGGGTACGGTCGCGATCGCCGGCCAATCGGGCGCCATCGTGATGATGATCCGTCAGGCGCTTGAGGAGCGCGGCGTCGGTGTTGGTTATATGGTCTCTACCGGCAACGAGGCTGGGCTGGAGACGCCGGATCTGATGACCTATTTCGCCGCTGATCCGTCGATCCGAGTGATCGTGGTTTATCTCGAGGGCGTGCGCAATACCAAGGCGTTTCGGAGTGCTTGCAGGGCAGCACGTGCCGCCGGCAAACCTGTCATCGCGTTGAAGCTGGGGGCCTCAGAGGGCGGCCGTGCCGCCGCTATGGCACATACCGGCGCCCTGGCAGGCTCCATCGAGTCCTTCGACGCAATCTCGAGCCGCGAGGGCGTGATCCGGGTGCGCGGGCTTGATGAACTGATCGAAACCACCGAATGTTTCGTTCATACTCGATTGCCCAGAGGCAGCCGTCTAGCCGCAGTGACACTGTCGGGTGGCAAGCGGGGGCTTTTGATCGACGCATTTCACTCGGCGGGGCTCAATTTTCCGGCGCTTGGCAAGGGTGTCAGGGAGAGGCTGACGACAATGCTCGGGCCGGGCTCGATGATTGGCAATCCGCTGGATGCTGGCTTTGCCGCGGTGGTCGATCCTTCTGTTTATATCAAATCGATCGAGATCATGATCGAAGATCCCGACACTGACATTGTCATTATTGACGCAGACCTGCCCAAGGCGACGCATGAGTTGCGCGAGCGCAACTTGCGCCTCGTCAACGACATGGCGAGCGCCACGTCGAAGCCTGTGATCTATATCAACCCTATGTCCAGCGGCTTTACCGACTACACAAAAGCCTTGCGTAAATCCTTGCCTAACATCACTGTCATGCAGGGTCTGGACCGCGCGGCCGGCGCCATTAAGGCGCTCATTGACTATACCATGCTCAACAAAGATGTGCCGGATATTGCTTCCTCTTCAAGACCCGAGGCGCGCGCGTTGCTGGAAAAGACGTTGAAGAGAACTGGCGGCGCCGCGCTCGACGAGATCGTCTCGAAAAAGCTGCTAAAGGCTTATGGCATCCCAATCTCGAAGGAAGCGATAGCGCAGACGGCCGAAGAGGCCGTAGCGATCGCGAAGAAGATCGGCTTTCCCGTCGTGGCGAAAGTGGTCAGTCCGGACATCTTGCATAAATCGGACATCGGTGGCGTGGTAATCGATCTCAATAGCGCAGCGGAGGTCAAAAAGGCGTTCAACGATATCGCTACGCGCGTCAGGAAGCTGAAGAGCAACCCGAAGCTCGAAGGTATCTTGATTGCCCAGCAGGTCAAAGCCGATCTCGAACTCGTGATAGGCGCTTCACTTGATGCTGAGATGGGACCGGTCGTGCTGTTTGGAACGGGAGGCGTGGACGTCGAGTTGATGAAAGACGTGGCACTCGCCGGCGCGCCGATTGACGCGACCGAGGCGAGTAGACTGATAAGCCGCACTAAGGCCGGCGTGAAGATCAAGGGCTATCGCGGCAAACCAGGCTTGAACGAAACTGCTGTGATCAAAGCGCTGGTTGGGCTCTCCAACCTGATCGCCGATGCGGACGGTCGGATCGCCTCAATCGACGTCAACCCATTTCTTGTCACCGACAAGATTGGCCTCGCAGTTGATGCACTTGTCGTATTGCGGAATGAGTCAGAGAGGGGTGCTGGTCACTAATAATGGCATTGTAAGCGGGTCTGAAGCCTTCAGAAAGCGTTTCGCGCACAGAGCACTCCAGGTTTCGGCTTTGCGGTGCCGAGATCGAAACAGCGCTGCGCCAGAACGATGCGCGGAACAAGGGTCCACACATCGCGTGAACGATCCGAAGTTGATATACCACAGTGAGCCGATTTGAGATGACGGACGGCATTGTGCCGCATCACGTCGGCATGTGCGGACACACTGTCGGCTGCTTGGATTGGGCTTCACTGACAACTCAGACGGCATTTGGCGACACGTCCTTTCTCAAGGGCGGAAAGTGTGAGGTTGGGGGCGCCGGCGCGCGTATTTCTTCGCGATAAGGCCCCGCCAATTGAAGTTTACGCGCTGTGTCGCATCCGCACGCCGAAAATCAGCTCCGGGCAGCGGCCATAGTCGCGCGGCGTCAGCCCCTTTGATAGGAATGGAAATGAAAAGAGAGCATTTGGACATCGAAGGGGCCACAAATCTGGTGGTGGAAATCCTGAGCAAGAATGGGCTGTCGAAGTCCGACGCCCGACTGTGCGCAGAACACCTCGTCGCGGCCGAGGCGCGTGGCTATCCAGGACACGGGCTGCGGCGGATTCCCGCGATTGCGCTTCTTGCAGAGCAGCTGAGTCAATGCGCCGGCAACAAGGTGAAGACGGAGGCCCCGGGTTTCGTGGTCTTTGATGCGCAAGGACGCCTCGGCATCCCCGCCGTCAGCGAGGCCGCTCTCAGTGCCGCCGCCCGGCTAGCCAATTCCTCCGCAATCGTTTTCGGCGTAGTCGGCTATGTGGGGACCACTGGCTCCCTAGCCATCATTGGGGAGGCGCTTGCGGCCCGCGGAGTGGTTTCGATCCTGATGTGCAGTTCCCAGGCCGCGGTTGCGCCGCATGGTTCGACCCGTGCCGTCCTGGGCACCAACCCAATCGCGATCACAGTACCGGGGCGCCCGACCACGTTCTGCGCCGATCTCGCGACCTCCGCGTGGTCCTACGGCGCCATTCGGGTTGCTGCCGATGCCGGACGACCGTTACCCGAGGGCGTTGTACAGACGCGGGCGGGCGAGACGTCAACGGATCCAGAGGACGCCCACAACGGCAGCATGCTGCCGTTCGCGGGGCATAAGGGGTACGCGCTTGGGCTAGCGATCCAACTCCTGTGCGGCCCCTTCCTTGGCGCCAGCGCCGCCCCGCGCGAAGATGGCTTCATGGGCATCCTGGTAAGGAGCGACGCGAGCCGGCCAGCCGCGGATCTGAACCGCGACGCGCAGGCGCTCTTCGATGAGATTTTGGCCGGTCCGCCAATCGATCCGGAGGCGCCGATCCGTATCCCCGGCGACAAGGCCAGCCGGGCTCAAAGGAGCGCGACACAGATCGAGGTCTCTGCGGAGTTGATGGCGCGCCTCCGCAAACTGGGAGCCTAAACCCGTGTTGCCGTTCGGTCTGTGACGCTCGTCTTCGCGGGCTTAGGGGCGGGCGTGACGTTGGGGTTCGAACGCCCAGGGCCCAAGAGGTCTGCGGTGGTGCGCCCGTGCCCGCGCCACGGTGGCTGGCGAGTGGTGATCAAGTCCGACGAGAACGATTCGATCTCCGGAAAAGCGCGGCAGGTCGGGGCACGCGCCATGACCCTGAGCCCGGACAACAGGCGACTGAAATGGCGCATCACCTCACCATTCAGCCCGCGCTGGCCCTCGTTCGCCAGACGAGCTCCTAGTATATGAAGAATGGCAAAAAAAATCACGATCGTGAAAAATCTCATTCACAATCGTGAAAAAGTTTGAAATAATCTCACGGTTCGATAGGAGATCGATGTGGCTGGCGGCGCCCACCTGAGTCTTCGCGTTCGGAGAGTCGTTGTCCTGCTCAAACGAAAGCGGCTCACGTCTGAACGAGATGGCACGCGGTCGACCGCTGCTAACCGATTTACTTTCACCAAGGAGCCAGCGTGAGCGAAGTGGTCAAGCTTGAGCGTCATGACGAAGTCGGGCTCGTCACGGTCAACAGCCCGCCGGTCAATGCGCTGAGTGCCGCGGTCCGCGGTGGGATTCTCGAGTGCATCAAGGCCGCAATCGCCGATCCCGCCATCAAGGGCATCGTGCTGACCTGCACCGGCCGCACCTTCATCGCCGGCGCCGACATCACCGAATTCGGCAAGCCGCCGAAGCCGCCCGCGCTCAACGACGTGCTCGCCGAGATCGAGAATTCGCCAAAACTCGTTGTCGCCGCGATCCACGGCACCGCGCTCGGCGGCGGCCTCGAGGTCGCGCTCGCCTGTCATTTCCGCGTCGCGGCCAAGGAAGCCAAGCTCGGCCTGCCCGAGGTGAAGCTCGGACTCCTGCCGGGCGCCGGCGGCACCCAGCGCCTGCCCCGCGCGGTCGGGCCCGAACTCGCTGTCAAGATGATCGTCGGCGGCGACCCGATCGGGACGGCGGAGGCGCTGAAGAACGGTCTGATCGAGGAGATCGTCGAAGGTCCGGCCTCCGGCGGCGAAGCCTTCGTCCGCAAGCTCATCGCCGAGAAGCGTCCGCTGCGGCGCCTGCGCGACGACGATTCCAAGATGGCGGCGGCCAAGGCCGACCGCTCGATCTTCACCAATGCGGTCGCGGCCATGACCAAGAAGTCGCGGGGCCTGGAAGCGCCGTTCGCCGCGGCCGATGCCGTCGGCTACGCCATCGACCTGCCGTTCGAGGAAGGTCTGAAGAAGGAGCGCGAGGGTTTTCTCAAGCTCGTCGCCAGCGATCAGTCCAAGGCGCAGCGTTACGCCTTCTTCGCCGAGCGCGAGGCCAACAAGATCGCGGGCGTGCCTGAGGGCACCAAGTCGCGTCCCGTTAACCGTGTTGCCATTTTGGGCGCCGGCACCATGGGCGGCGGCATCGCGATGTCGTTTGCGAACGCGGGCGTTCCCGTCACCCTGATCGAGACGGGCGAGGAGCAGCTGAAGCGCGGCATGGGCATCATGCAGAAGAACTGGGAAGCGACCGCCGCGCGCGGTGGCATCCCGGCGGATGCGCCGGCCAAGCGCATGGCGCTGATCAACGGCGTCGTCGGCATCGAGAATGTCGGCGATGCCGACCTCGTCATCGAAGCCGTGTTCGAGACCATGGCGGTGAAGAAGGAAGTGTTCGGTAAGCTCGACCAGTACGCCAAGCCGGGCGCGGTGCTCGCCTCCAACACCTCCTATCTGAACATCGACGAGATCGCGAAGGCAACCAAGCGTCCGCAGGACGTGCTCGGCATGCACTTCTTCTCGCCGGCCAACGTCATGAAGCTGTGTGAGATCGTGCGCGCCGACAAGACCGCGCCTGACGCGCTGGTGACGGCGGTGAGCATCGCGCGCAAGATCGCAAAGGTGCCGGCCGTGGTCGGCGTCTGCGACGGCTTTGTCGGCAATCGCATGCTGGCCCAGCGCGGCAAGCAGGCGGAAAAGCTCCTGTTTGAAGGTGCCTTGCCACAGCAAGTCGACGCCGTGGTGACCAAATTCGGCATGCCGATGGGCCCGTTCGCGATGGGCGACCTCGCCGGCCTCGACATCGGCTGGCGCTCGCGCAAGGACCGCGGCATCAAGTCGGAGATCGCGGACGCGCTCTGCGAAGCCGGCCGCTTCGGCCAGAAGACCGGCAGGGGCTACTACAAGTACGAAGCCGGCTCGCGTTCGCCGCTGCCCGATCCTGAGGTCGAGAAGCTGATCGACGAGACCTTCCTGCGTCTCGGCCGCAAGAAGCGCGTCGTCAGCGACGAGGAGATCCTCGAGCGCATGATGTACCCGATGATCAATGAGGGCGCGAAGATCCTCGAAGAGGGCATCGCGGCGCGTCCCAGCGACATCGACGTGGTCTGGCTCTACGGCTATGGCTGGCCGATTTACTGCGGCGGCCCGATGTTCTGGGCCGACAGCGTCGGCCTCAAGCACATCGCCGATCGCCTCGCCTTCTACGCCAAGGAGACCAACGACCCGAGCCTCGAGCCCGCGCCCTTGCTGAAGAAGCTCGCCGCGGAAGGCAAGACGTTCGCCTCGCTGGCGGCGCAGTCGAAAGCGGCCTGATGATCGCTACCTCTTTGCCGTTATTTCACGTTGCGCAATCGCGCATCATAGCTCGCGACTGTCGTCGAGCCGCACTTTCCGCGGCCCCGGTGATCGCACCCCGGGAATGACGAGTGATGTGTTGCGGAAGATGACCTATACCGGCGAACAGTTTTATCCTGAGGGCGCGCGTTGGGACGACGCCATTGTCCAAGCCGCGATGCCCAGCCTCTTCTCAAAAGCCGCCGCTGACTGCCGCCCGCGCACGCACTGGAGTTTTGCGACCGCCCGATCAGCCGTACCGAACTCGCGGTAATGGCCGAGGGCACGGCAGCAGAAATAGTCACAATCCACCCAACTCGCATCAGGAGTCGTTCTTGACCGAAGCCGTCATCGTTTCCACCGCCCGCACCCCAATCGGCAAGGCCTATCGCGGTGCGCTCAACGCCACGGAGGGCGCGACCCTGCTCGGCCACGCCATCGGCGAGGCCGTCGCCCGCGCTAAGATCGACCCCAAGGAGGTCGAGGACGTCGTGATGGGGGTGGCGCTTCAGCAGGGTTCAACCGGCAGCAACATCGCCCGCAAGGCGCTGCTGCGCGCTGGCCTGCCCGTCACCGTTTCCGGCACCACGGTTGACCGACAATGCGCCTCGGGACTTCAGGCCATCGCGCTCGCGGCGCGTTCGGTGATCTTTGATGGAGTAGAGATCGCGGTCGGCGGCGGTGGCGAGTCGATCAGCCTCGTGCAGAACGACAAGATGAATTCGTTCCACATGCGAGATCCGGCGTTGCTCAAGATCAAGGGCGATGCCTACATGTCCATGATCGACACGGCCGAGGTTGTGGCCAAGCGATACCGCATCTCGCGCGAGAAGCAGGACGAATATTCGCTGGAGAGCCAGCGCCGCACCGCGGCCGCCCAGCAGGGCGGCAAGTTGAGGGAGGAGATCGCGCCAATCAAGACCATGATGGCCGTCACCGACAAGGCGACCAGTGCCGTCACGATGAAGGAAATCACGCTGTCGCAGGACGAAGGTCCGCGTCCCGAGACCACGGCAGAGGGCCTCGCCGGCCTCAAGCCGGTGCGCGGCGAGGGTTTCACCATCACGGCTGGGAATGCCAGCCAACTTTCGGACGGCGCCAGCGCCTCCGTCATCATGAGCGACAAGGAAGCGTCGAAACGCGGGCTCGCCCCGCTCGGCATCTTTCGCGGTTTCGTCACCGCCGGCTGCGAGCCGGATGAGATGGGCATCGGCCCGGCTTTCGCCGTACCCCGCCTGCTCAAGCGGCATGGCCTCAAGGTCGAGGACATCGATCTCTGGGAGCTGAATGAAGCCTTCGCTGTGCAGGTGCTGTATTGCCGCGACAAGCTCGGCATCGATCCCGACAAGATCAACGTCAACGGCGGCGCCATCTCGATCGGCCATCCTTACGGCATGTCTGGCGCGCGACTGACGGGCCACGCCTTAATCGAGGGCCGCCGACGCAAAGCCAAATACGCGGTTGTCACCATGTGTGTGGGTGGCGGCATGGGCGCAGCCGGTTTGTTCGAGATCTTACTGTAATTCAGATCGCCTCGGCTAGTTGCGCAACTGCCCACGCGGGCCAGGACCCATACTTCGCAGCCGGAGTTTGGGGCGGGACGAAAGCGGTTTCCGTAACAACGAAGCCGCGTTTTGGGTCCCGGGCTCGGGACGACGAAGGAATCTCACAGGAGAATCGCATGGATCTCGCATTCACGAAGGAAGAGCAGGCGTTTCGCGAGGAGGTGCGGCAGTTCCTCCGTGATAATGTGCCGTCGGATACTAGGCGCAAACTGGTCGAGGGCCGCCACCTTTCCAAGGAGGAGATGGTGACGTGGTGGCGCATACTCAACAAGAAAGGCTGGGGTGTCAGCCACTGGCCCAAGCAATACGGCGGCACCGGCTGGACCAGCGTGCAGCACTACATCTTCACAGAAGAGCTGCAGTCCTATCCGGCGCAGCCGCCTCTCGCCTTTGGCGTCAGCATGGTCGGCCCTGTCATCTACACCTTCGGCAACGAGGAGCAGAAGAAAAAATACCTGCCGCGCATCGCCAATGTCGACGATTGGTGGTGCCAGGGTTTTTCGGAGCCCGGCTCCGGCTCCGACCTTGCTTCGCTCAAGACCAAGGCCGAGCGCAAGGGCGACAAGTGGATCATCAACGGCCAGAAGACCTGGACCACGCTCGCCCAGCACGCCGACATGATCTTCTGCCTCTGCCGCACCGATCCCTCCGCCAAGAAGCAGATGGGCATCTCCTTCATCGTGTTCTCGATGAAGTCGAAGGGCGTCACCGTGCGCCCGATCCAGACCATCGACGGCGGCCGTGAGGTCAACGAGGTCTTCTTCGACGACGTCGAGGTTCCCTACGAGAACCTGATCGGCGAGGAGAACAAGGGCTGGGACTACGCAAAGTTCCTGCTCGGCCATGAGCGGACCGGCCTGGCTCGAGTCGGCCTCTCCAAGGAGCGGCTGCGCCGCATCCGCGACTTGGCCTCAAAAATCGAGTCCGGCGGCAAGCCAATCATCGAGGATTCCGCGTTCCGCGATAAGCTCGCGGCCTGCGAGATCGAGCTTAAGGCACTCGAGCTCACGCAGCTGCGCGTCGTCGCCGACGAGAGCAAGCACGGCAAGGGCAAGCCCAGCCCAGCGTCTTCCGTGCTCAAGATCAAAGGCTCCCAGATCCAGCAGACCACCACCGAGCTCTTGATGGAGGTCATCGGGCCGTTCGCCGCGCCCTACGATGTGCACGGCCATGATGACACGAATGAAGCCATGGAGTGGACCGCCCAGATCGCGCCGAGCTACTTCAACAACCGCAAGGTCTCGATCTACGGCGGCTCCGACGAGATCCAGCGCAACATCATTGCCAAAGCGGTGCTGGGACTTTGACCCGCGAAGCAGCTTAGCAAACGGTGCCGTACCCCTTGTACGCAATTGCGCAGTCGGGCGGGCACCCAGCACGCCACGGCGTGAGCACGGCAGGCGAGATCCCCGCTTTCGCGAGGGCTGACGTCTAAGAGTAAAGCGACGGCCGGGCAGTTCCCGCCGATATGGAGAGAAACATGGATTTTGATCTGTCGGAGGAGCAGCGGCTTCTCAAGGAAAGCATCGACGGCCTGCTGACCAATTCCTACGATTTCGAGCAGCGCAAGAAGTACA
Source organism: Bradyrhizobium sp. CCBAU 25360 (assembly GCF_028128695.1). Classification (NCBI taxonomy): domain Bacteria; kingdom Pseudomonadati; phylum Pseudomonadota; class Alphaproteobacteria; order Hyphomicrobiales; family Nitrobacteraceae; genus Bradyrhizobium; species Bradyrhizobium sp. CCBAU 25360. The sequence goes on along the minus strand of NZ_LBJA01000024.1, from coordinate 11,792 downwards.
TGGCGGAGAAGGGCGGCTGGAGCAAAACGGTCTGGCTCAAGCTCGCCGAGCAGGGCCTCTTGGGCCTGCCCTTCAGCGAGGCCGACGGCGGCTTCGGCGGCGGCGGCGTCGAGACCATGATCGTGATGGAGGCGCTCGGCAAGGCGCTGGTGCTGGAGCCTTATCTCGCCACGGTCGTGATCGGCGGCGGCTTCCTGCGCCATGCCGGCACCGATGCGCAGAAGGCCGCGCACGTGCCGGGGATCATCGACGGCAGCAAGACGCTCGCCTTCGCGCAGCTCGAGAAGAACTCGCGCTACGATCTGTTCGACGTCACCACCACCGCGAAGAAGAGGGGCGACGGCTGGATCATCGACGGCGAGAAGTTCGTCGTGCTCAATGGCGAAAACGCCGACACGCTTCTAGTCACCGCGCGCACCAAGGGCGACCGCCGCGACAGAAGCGCCATCGGTGTGTTCCTGGTCCCGGCCAACGCCAAGGGCGTCGCCAAGAAGTCCTATCCCACGCAAGACGGCCTGCACGCCGCCGACATCACCTTCACCGGTGTCGAGGTCGGCACTGATGCCGTGCTCGGCAACCCCGAGGATTCGCTGGCGCTGATCGAGCGCGTGGTGGACGAAGCCCGTGTCGCGCTCTGCGCCGAGGCGGTCGGCCTGATGGACGAATCGCTCAAGACCACGGTCGAGTACATCAAAACGCGCAAGCAGTTCGGCGTCGCAATCGGCTCGTTCCAGTCGCTGCAGCACCGCGCCTCCGACATGTTCGTGGCCGCCGAGCAGGCGCGCTCGATGTCGATCTTCGCGACCATGGCTGGTGATTTCGAGGACGCCAAGGAGCGCAGCAACGCGATCGCCGCGGCCAAGGCGCAGATCGGCAAGTCGCTGAAATTTGTCGGCCAGCAGTCGATCCAGCTCCACGGCGGCATCGGCATGACCATGGAGGCGAAGATCGGCCATTACTTCAAGCGCCTCACCATGATCGAGAACACCTTTGGTGACACCGACTACCACCAGCGCCGCGTCGCGGACGCGGGCGGGTTGATCTGACGCCACGCCATGACCGTCATCCCGGGACATCGCGAAGCGATGAGCCCGGGTTCTCGTGGTACATCGTCATTCCTCTGCATGCTCATTAATTCGCTAATTGGATCGCGGTAGTCTTGTTGCGGCAAAGGGCTTGGAATTTGTACTGCCGAGGCCTGATGGGGCCTGTGGTGCGAGGTCCTCGAACAGTTCGTTGGTAAAGAGTGGTCGGTTTGTCGAAGGTCCTGCGGGATGGCGTCATCAGGTCCGCTAGATGCGCGCAGCAGGCGGAATCAGGAGGGCAACAACAATGGAAAATGCCCCGTTCGATCTCAGCGGCGAGGTGGCTGTCGTCCGCTCCAGCCGCGCCATAAGCAAGCTCTGTGCAAGGACGCCCGGGGAACGAGAAGCGGGGTGTTGTGGGCTCGCGCCGATCTTGGAGGAATCGGAACCCCGCTGCACGACGGCCTTCTCGATGTGCGAAGCCGTTTCTAGGACTCTACCATTTCGGCTCTAATGCTCGGATATCGGATGCGAACGCCGGGACACGCGGGGTAACGATCGCGGAGCCCGCGATCTTCGCCCCCGCCATCAGCTCATCGTCGGCAGAACGAACTCAGCTCCAGAGCGAATGCCAGTAGGCCACCTTGTCGTGATCGTCTTAAGCTTGGTGTAGAATCGTACTCCCTCGGGCCCGTGCATGTGGTGATCACCAAAAAGGGACGCCTTCCATCCGCCGAATGAGTGGAATGCCATCGGAACCGGGATCGGCACGTTAATACCAACCATGCCGACTTGAATTTGATGCGCAAATTCGCGCGCCGCATCTCCGTCCCTCGTGAAGATGGCGGTGCCGTTACCGAACTCGTGCGCGTTGATCATGCGGGCGGCCTCCTCGTACGACTTGGCCCGTGCGACGGCGAGCACCGGCCCGAATATCTCCTCTTTGTAGATCTTCATATCGCTCATGACGTGGTCGAAAAGCGTTCCGCCGATGAAGTATCCTTTATCGTAACCTTGGCGGCGGAAGTCACGGCCGTCGACAATCAGTTTTGCTCCCTCGTCTACACCGATGTCGATATAGCCATGGATCTTGTCGAGATGCTGCCTTGTCACAAGTGGCCCCATCTCTGCATCGGGGTCCGTTCCCGGGCCGATCTTCAGAGCGCGAACCTTGGGCGCCAATTTTTCGATCAGCCTGTCGGCCGTCGCGTCTCCGATCGGGACTGCGACTGAGATCGCCATGCAACGCTCGCCTGCAGCGCCGTAGGCGGCGCCCATCAGAGCGTCAACCGCCTGATCGATATCAGCGTCCGGCATGATGATCATGTGGTTCTTGGCGCCGCCCAAGGCCTGACACCGCTTTCCATTTCGTGTGGCCGTTTCGTAGATGTAACGGGCAATAGGAGTGGACCCGACGAAGCTCACGGCCACTATGTCGGGATCGGACAAAATGGCGTCGACCGCTTCCTTATCACCATGTACGACATTGAAGACGCCGTCGGGCAATCCAGCCTCCTTCAGCCAGTTTGCCAGTATGAGCGAAGCGGAAGGATCGCGTTCGGACGGCTTGAGAATGAATGCGTTGCCGCACGCGAGGGCGATCGGAAACATCCACATGGGTACCATCGCCGGAAAATTGAATGGTGTAATCCCGGCAACGACGCCAAGCGGTTGACGTAGAGAGTGGCTGTCGACGCCAGTTCCGACGTTTTCCGTGACCTCTCCTTTGAGAAGTTGGGGTGCGCCGGTGGCAAACTCGACGACCTCCATGCCGCGTTGAATCTCGCCCCTCGCGTCCGAGAGCACCTTGCCGTGCTCGGCCGTGATCACTTGGGCGAGTTCGTCGATCCGATCCTCCAGAATTCGCAAGAAGCGGTTGAGAATTCGCGCGCGGCGCAAGGGAGGGGTGTTCGACCAGGCCGGAAACGCCTTTCGAGCTGCTGCCGACGCCGCACGGACGTCCTGGGCCGAAGCCAATCCAACCCTTCCCGTTTGTTCGCCGGTCGCAGGATTGTACACAGCCGTAGTACGGGCACCGCGGCTTGCCACCAACTCGCCATTGATGAAGTGCTGAATCGCCGTAGGCATCGAACATTTCCTTCCGAACAGAACTTGATCGCCGCTCGTATGCAGCGCATAAAGTCGTGTATCAACGAGCGAATGTGCGGACCCGTTGTGCAGAAATTGTAGTCGATGGATTGGGAACGGGTTCGGATATTCCTTGAGGTCGCGCGAGCAGGACAAATCCTGAAGGCCTCGAAGAGCCTTCGGTTGAATCATGCCACAGTAGCGCGGCAACTTACGGCGCTTGAGCGAAGCTTGAGCACCAAGCTGCTCGAACGACATACGTCCGGCTGCATTCTAACTGCAGCAGGCGAGTCGTTGCTCGCCGCAGCGGAGCGCGCAGAGAGCGAATTCCTTAGAGTAGGCTCCAGCATCGGCGGTGCGAGCCAAGCCATCACAGGTACGGTGCGGGTCGGTGCACCTGATGGCCTTGGCAACTATTTTCTTGCAAATCGGCTCGGCATGCTCGCCGCGAAACATTCGGGGCTCGTCGTTCAGCTGGTGCCGTTACCACGAACATTTTCGCTGTCGCGGCGAGAGGCCGATATCGCTATTACGTTGGACCGCCCCAAACAGGGGCGACTAATCCTGTCGAAGCTGACCGACTACACACTCAGCGTCTATGCGGCGGAGCAATACCTTGGGCGTGAGGGTCCCATCACCAGCCAGGATGAACTCGCCGGCCGCTTGTTCGTGACGCATGTCGAAGATATGGCTTACAGCCGCGCCCTGGACTATGCTTCTGTACTGGGCCGCCTTATGTCGCGTCGATACGAATGCGGCAGCGTGGTCGCGCAAATGGAAGCGGTTCGCGCCGGTCATGGAGTCGGAATCCTCCACGACTACGCAGCGCAACGATATTCAGAGCTGAAGCGCTTGTTGCCCGAGGTCCGGTTCGTGCGCAACTATTGGATCACCTCTCATCCCGATACGCACGAGACACGCCGGGTCCAAGAGGTTCATCGATTCATCTCGGGATCCGTCAAGGCCGCGAGGGCCTCGTTCGTATCGGACTGAGGCGGCGCGAAGCAGAGGCGGAAGCATCGAACGGGTTCTCCAAACTGGCACCCGCTTAGCCGACGAGACCGCGTCACATCGCAATCGAGAGCACTAAGGACTCGGGGGGCATCGGCTGCGTGCGGATCGGCTGGATCGAGAGAGATTTTGTCATGCCCCTGCCGCGAAACAATCTAGCCGATAACGGAAGTGGTCCAAAGGCGTGCTTGGAAAGAACCGCCTCAATAGTCTTTTGCAGGTTCGTATTGTGACCGCTCGGGACAAACACCAGGACACTCTCATGGTACGCGGCCAACGGATTGGCCGGAGTTAGCTGAAACTCGCCGCCCGCGACTTGAAAATTATTTATTGTTTGCTTTCTAAGGCGCGCCGATCCGCGCACGCCGATGGCGCGACTAGGCCCATGCGGATTCAAGGCTTCAGCGAGAAGCAAGTCGGAGCGAATAGCGATGCATCCGTGACTTTCTATCGGCCAAGCGCATAGGCCGGGCGACGGGGATCCGCGGCCCCTTCGAGTGTTCCCTCAGGCCGTTGGCGGGCGATGCATACCGCACCCGCGCGCCATGCCCAGTCCGGCCAGACCGCAACATCGTGACCCAGCATCCGGAGATCGGAAATCTGTCGGGGGCCAAGGCGTTCTTCAATGTTGAGGCGGCCCGGATGCGCAGCGTGCGGTTCGAACGAGTCTGGGAAGCTGTAACTCGCGAACCGAGCCGCCTCGACCGCGGCTTGCGGCGGCATTCCGAAGACTTCCAGGTTCAGCCAGACCTGGAGCAGGGCCTGGAGTTGCACATCGCCGCCCGGGGTCCCCATGGCGGTGAAGGCGCCATCCGCCGCTCGGGCAAGGAACGGCGCGGGTGTCAGGCGCGGCCGCTTGCCGGGCGCGACACCTGAAGGATGCTGGGGGTCGGCCCACGACTGGCTGCCCCTGGAGGATGGGCACAGCCCAGTTCCGGTGACCACCGGTGTGTCGTAGGACACGTCGCTAGGAGTCGCGGAGAATACGTTGCCCTGACGGTCGATAACCGCGAGGTAGGAGGTGTCGAGCGGGGCGAGCTTAGGCGCCGCGAGGGCAGCGCCTTCCATCCTCGCACCGCCGCCCAGGTCACCAGCCGGTGACATCTCGGGCCAAGCCCGATGCGGGTCAATGAGCTCCCGCCGGCGGGCGGCGTACGCCGGGTCGAGCAGCGAGCCCAAAGGAACATCGGTGAAGCGCGGGTCGCCGAAGTAGCGATGCCGGTCGGCGAAAGCGAGCTTAATGGTCTCGACCAGGGTGTGAACGTAGGCGCTGCTGTTGTGGCCGAGGCCCGCCAAATCGACGCCCGCCAAATCGACGCCCGCCAGCATCGTCAGCATCTGCAGCAGCACCGGGCCCTGGCACCAGGGGCCGCAGGCGTACATCGTCGATCCGCGGAAGCTGGCGCTGACCGCCGGCTCTATGCCGACCTGGAAGTTCGCCAGGTCCTGCATCGACAGCAAGCCGCCATTTTGCTCGTGGAAAGCCACGATTGTTCGCGCGATGTCGCCGCGATAGAAGGCGTCCCGAGCGGCCTTCAGGCCTTCCACACGGCTCCGGCCCCGCGCCGCTGCCTCGCAGTCGGCCATGTACTGCAGAGTGCGGCCAAGATCGGACTGGACGAACACATCACCGACTTTAGGCGGACGTCCCCCGGGCAGATAGATCGCCGCGGAGCTGGGCCATCTCGCATAGCCCTCGGCGTAGGTGTGCAGCAGTTCCGCCATCAGCGGATACATGACAAAGCCGTCGCGTGCGAAACCGATGGCGCTCTGCGCCACCTCCGAAAAGCTCATTGTGCCGTAGCGAGCCAGTGCCGTGATCCAGGCGTCCGGCGCGGCTGGAACGACGGTCCGCAAGACGCCCTCCGGGATCGCGCCACCGTGCTCGCGCATAAAAATATTCGGATCGAGCGCGCGAGGCCAGCAGCCCAGTCCGCTGATGGTGATTACCTCGTCGCGTTCGGCCAGGTAGAGAATGATCGGTGCGACGCCGGCGACGTTAACGAGTTCGCTCTGCACGACGCCCAACACCAGGCCTCCTGCAACGCCAGCGTCGATGGCGTTGCCACCGCTTTCGAGTATCTGCAGCGCGGACTGAGCCGCGAGATAGTGGCCCGCGGAGACGACATGGCTCGTCCCGGCGATGGTCGGACGCAACGAGGTCAGGCCGTGGGCCGTGCCCAGTCCCGACAGGGAATCGATACTCATGGCGCAACCTCTCCTCTGATATTCGCCGCGCGAACCGCGAAGCGCCGAGCCAGCACGGCGCCGACGGCGAGCTGGATCTGGTGGAAGACCATGAGCGGCAGGATCACGCCGCGGACCGCCGCAGTTGGAACGAGCGCGCCTGCGATCGGCACGCCGGGCGTCAGGCTCTTCTTGGAGCCGCACAAGGCGATAGCCATCTCGTCCTCCCGGGAAAAGCCGAGGCGGCGGGCGCCCCAGATCGTGGTGACGGCTAGCAGCATGCCACTGAGGACTCCGACCATGATCAGGTCACCCACGGAAGCCCGCGCCCAAAAGGCTGTCGACCTCCACCGCGCCGAGGAGCCCCAACACCAGAGCCGCCGGAATGGCGGCGGTGAACGAGTCGGGCCGCAGACGGGGGGAGGGGCGCGGTGACGAGCGTGGTCATGCGGCGAGCAGCAGTGGGGTCAGGAGATAGGCCAGCGGCTTGTGATCGCCTCGTCGCCCTGAACCTTCTGCACGAGCCCGGCCGCTATCATCCCGGCGCCGCGTTTCGACTTCCTGCCTCCAGGGGGGTAGGCCTCCGCGTGGCTGCTGTAGAGGCGCTCGAGCTCTACCGCCGCTTCGTGCAGACGCATCACGGTCAGGAGCCGATGGCCCAGTAGCCGTTGGGCGATCTCGTCGATGACCGGCAGAATCGCCCCTTTCGGGCCTGTCCTCGCCGCCTCGGTGACCCGTGCCAGATCGTCTCCGCCTATCACAGGAGCACCACGCGCAAAAGGGCCTCGATTGGCCTGGGCAGCGGCGAGACCGTGTTCGTCTCGTGCATCATCATCGCGATCACGAAATTATGCGCCATGCCTCAGTTTCCCGTTTTCGAATTCATGACAATCCCGCTCTACAGACGTCAGCCCTACCGGAAAATCCCTCGTTAGAACCATCATTGGCCCACTCTCCACCTCGCTCGGGCTTAGCAACCCGGACGCCAGAGGAGCGCGCGACAAGATATGTTTGGGGGCGCAGGGCTTTTGGGCAAAGTTTGACACGAACGCGGGCGTGGTGATCGCCGGCGAAAGCCGCGACTTGGCGCCGGTTCAGGACTCGCTATGCCGCTTCCCGTCCGGTCGGCGCTTCATGTGCCGAGCACTCCCAAATTGGTTCTCCCTCGACGTACGTGCCGAGGACCTTGAGATCGAGCACGTGCTCGGGATCGACTGCGCGTGGGTTCTTATCGAGGAGGACAAAATCCGCATATTTGCCAACCTCAATGCTTCCGATCTCGTTGTGCTTTCTAAGGTGGAATGCCGCGTCAATTGTTACGGAGCGCAAGGCCGAATCCATATCCATGATTTGATCCGGACCAATAACGTTTCCTGCGCGGCTTCGACGAGTAGTGGCAAGATGTAGGCAAAGGAGCGCATGCGGCCAAGTCATTGGCGGATCGCAGTGGAGCGAACTCCGCATCCCCTTTCGGACGGCGCTCCCTGCTGGCACAAACTTTGCGGCCGCTTCCGGCCCAAGGAGCGCGTCGCGGAGTGCTTCGCCCCAATAGTACAGGTAAGGCAAGAAGAAGCTGCAGACGACCCCGAGCTTATTGCAGCGGTCGATTTGGTCTTCGCGCAACGTTCCGCAATGCTCGAGCCGAAATGGACGCTTTGCTTCGGGAAACTCATTGAGCGCCGCCTCATACGCATCCAGAACCGCGTCGATCGTGCGATCGCCATGTGTATGAACCGACATTTGATGCCCACGGAGCGCGTAAGCGTTTATTATTCGCTTCAGCTCTTCGGGCTTGTAGTTCATATGACCGACGCTATCGCGCGGAAGACCCATGCTTGTAAGGGTGATTTCGTTGTTGAGGTATGGCTTCGTCAGCCACACGTTTCCCATGAGGACGGACCCATCACCCCACATCTTGATACCGGCCATCGCAAACCGATCGTTTCCTCCGTCAAAGGGAATCGTCTCGATTCCTTCGGGAACAGCTCTCTGATAGCAAAACACCCGAATGGGCATTTGCTCGCGCTCCAGAGTCTTCTTGTAGAAGACACTGGTCATTGGCGTCAGTCCCATTTCCGAGCTGGTTGTATATCCAGACTTTGAGAACTTCCACAGCCAATCCCGTAGCGAGTCGATACCCCGCTGCTCGCCACAGATCGCATAGAAACTCTCGACGATGTATTCGCGTGAGCGCTCCTCAAATTTCCATGGTTCACCATTCTCGTCGTAACGAACATGCCCGCCAGGAACGACGGGGGTCTCGCGTGTGATTTTAAGTGCTTTAAGTGCCGCCGTGTTCAGAAATATTCCGTGCATGTTTGACACCTGCACGGCGATCGGAATCGTCGGTGAGAGTTCGTCGAGCTCTGCTTTGGTGGGCTCTTTGGCACCCACGTGGAGCTGGGCGTCAAGGCCCAGGAACCAGAGGAAATCCCCCTCCCTTGCCTTGCTAACCCTTCTTCTGATCTTGGCGAGAGCGGCCTCGTAGGTAGGCGTGTGCACTGATCGAATATCGACGACCGGGTCGCCCCAACATAGAGCGCTAAGCAGAGGATGGCCGTGTGCTTCGACGAAACCAGGTAACATCGTGCGCCCCTCGAGATCGACCATGGTCGTTTCGGAATCACGATAGCTGCTTACGGCTTCCAAAGATCCAACGGCTAGTATTTTCCCCTTGGATATCGCGACTGCTTCAACTTGCATCTGGTCGCGATCCATCGTGACGATCGGACCCCCGTGAAAAATCGCGTCTGCACCCATCTGTGCTCCCCTCTCCTGCTTCCGGGCTTCAAGCGCCGGTGGTCTGCCGTTCAAACATTTCCGTGAGTCGGCCGATCGGCAGTTCGCCGCGCATTCCTATGAATACGAGTTCGCTGCTCTGATCGCCGGAAGATGAAAGGCGTAGATCGATCGTCGAGCGCTTGCCGATCAGCTGGAAAACGCCGCTCTGACCTGGCAAATCCGAAAATCGAAGGATGCCCTTAGCGCGCAGAATCGACGCAGGAAGTGCCTTTACGATCGCAGCGAAGTTGGCCTGCTTGCCGACATTGCCTGACCAGGACCAGCTCTCAAACGCGCCGGAGTGATCACGAGTCGTGTAAGCACCCCTGCAGGCGACACAGGCTCGATCGCGGCATGGGCTTTCGGGCTGGTCACACCGAAATGTTGTTGTGTTCCAACTCGAAGGAAGCTGGTGGCGCGCCTCTATGTCGCTATCAGAGAGCAACATGAACGCGGGAAGGACGGCATTGTACGTTCTTATAATTCTCATCATAGGCAGCGCGCCGCGGAGCGTCGCGATGACTTTTTCGGCGACTGCCGGCGTCACCAGGTCGGACTTGTTGAGTAACACATAGTCCGCGACCGCAGCCTGATCGATCGCCAGCTCAGTGTTTTCGAAGTTGAGGTCCGGAAAGTTCTCGGCATCGACAACGCAAATCGTACGATCGACCTTTAGTCGGCGAGACACCGCCGGCTGCATAAATGCATCCGCGATAGCCATCGGATTAGATACGCCACTCGTCTCAAGCAAAACTCCGTCGAACCTCGGCTCTGAAGACGCGATAGCCAGAATTGAAGTTAAGAGGTCATCTTTGATGCTGCAGCACACACATCCATTTGTAAGAGAAATGATGGTGTCGCTCTGCGATGCAACCAGCTTCACATCGATGTTGAGCGCGGCAAAATCGTTGACGAGAACGGCCAGTCGCTGCCGAGTCTGCTGCAGTATGTTGTTCAGAAGAGTCGTCTTACCGGCACCGAGAAATCCGGACACGATCGTAACTGGTAATGGCTGCTCCCGGGCGAAATGCAGCATCGCGGCATATCCTCGGTGCCTGCAGCAGCGGTTTAGACGCGTCCGCTGCCCATCACACCGTTCCCTGTACGAAGTGCGCGTGGCTGGAGAACCACTGAAATTCGCAGCGACGAACCGAGATTCAAATAAATTGCTGCATCAATTCTGTCAATGTGAATTTTTACAAAATAATTTCATATACATGATCGTATCGGGCGTCCGGCAGAAAAAGCCGGCCCCGTTGTAAGCTAGACAATGACATTCGGGGGCATCGCCAACGCCGGCGGGTTGACATGCCACTGGGGCGTTCCGCGGAACGCAGCCAAACAACTACGTGAGATAGGCACCTGCAACCTCGCCAATCAAAGGGCCGTCGCTGCGATTAACGAAGGCAGGCTGGGAGCGGAGAGGCTGGCTGCGCCGGCGAGGTCGGCGCTCTATCTGACATGCGCTTCTTAATAGTGCCGATCGCCGACGTCTTTGAGCGTACATTTCTGTTAAGAACTGGCCCGACTAGCTTGGGCCTTTGCCGAGTGGCCCCCGTCGCTCGGGATGGTTGCGCCACCACCGTTCGAAGGAAGCCAGGTGATTACAGTCAAACGAGCCGCCGGTTCGCCGTTTCTATTGCCCGGTTGTTAGAGGCCGGCGGCCATAGAGGAGCCTGCGCTTCCTGTTCGATCATGTTACGTATTGGTTGTGTCGTACTACGGTTTAAGCGATTCCCAGGTGGACTGCTCGTGAACGCTGTGCCTTGCTAGTAGTGCGGGGGAGTGATCACCCACACGACCTTAGCAGGCTCCTTTCCAGGGTTCGCACAGCGATGTTGCGAAGTGCTGCTAAAGGAGAAACTGTCTCCTTCCTCGAGCTGAAAGAGCTTCCCGTCGACCCACAGGTCCAGTTGCCCCGCGATCAGAACCCCCGCCTCATTGCCGTCATGGCTGTATTCCCCGCTGTCGGCCCCCGGCTCAATTGTACTCATGAGCAGTTCTAGCGGGCCGGCGAGATTGGGAGAGAGAAGTTCCTCGACGATGCCGAGGCCGGTGAAGGTCAATCGGCGGCGGTGCGCCTTGCGAACGACGACGTCACGTTCGTCAGGCGTAGCCTGCATGTTGCCGTTGAAGAACCAGTTCATGTGCACGCCGAGAACGTCGCTTAGCTTTTTCAAAACCCCGATCGGCAGCTTGGATTGGTTTCGTTCGAGCTGACTCAAATAGCCGACCGAAATACCGGCTGCGTGGGCCAGCTGGCTCAGCGTCAGCTTCTTGATCTTGCGCAGCTCGCGAATCTGTTCACCGACGGCAGCCTGCAGATCCAAGTCCCCCTTTGGTTCAGAGGACGCCCATTCATCAGCTGCGCGTATCGATCTGATCGCCATGAACTCTCTCGTCTCTTCAAGCGGCGCGTGTTGCTGCCATGACAAGCCCCTCTGAACCTAGTCAAGCAAGGCACTTTCAGCAGTCAATCACTCGGAGGGCTTTAATCGTTGAGCGTAGCCCGAGTGCCAAAGTGCCCGATTCTTTATAGGACTCACAGCTTTCGAAACAATACCAACAGGCATGAAATTTATCTTCACATATGTGAAAAATCATGAAATAATTTCACGGTGGTTATGGAGCTTAGATATGACGGATCTTCCAAAGTCGGCTCAAGTCGTCATTGTCGGCGGCGGTATCATGGGTTGCAGT
>NZ_LBJA01000023.1:0-13398 GCF_028128695.1 Bradyrhizobium sp. CCBAU 25360 | reverse complement strand
TCTCTCGGAGATCTCGTCGGCGATTGCGGCGGCGGTGGAAGAGCAGGGCGCGGCGACGCAGGAGATCGCCCGCAACGTGCAGCAGGCCGCGCAAGGTACCCAACAGGTCTCCTCCAATATCACCGACGTGCAGCGCGGAGCGACCGAGACCGGCACGGCGTCCTCGCAGGTGCTGTCGGCGGCGCAAATGCTGTCGAACGACTCGGGCCGGCTGAAGAATGAGGTCAGCAAGTTCCTGACCAACGTGCGCGCGGCATAAGTTCGCGCGCACAGCTATCGCTCCAGGAACGAGCGGCGTCAAAAGCGCCGCTCGTTTCCTTTTTTGCGGCCGGTAGCATGATGTTGCCTACAGGTAGCATCAAGGGGAAGCACCCGTAGACGCACGGTGGTTCCGTTTCATCGTTGGTTAAACTCGCTTTATGAGAATGACGCCAAGACGACTCGAACAGCGGCCGTCCGAATTGGAATGAACGAATAGTCAATTCATTTGGGGGCCCCAATGCGCAAGAATTTTCCCGTCACCGATGTCGAATATCCGGTCAGCGACGAGACGCTGATCGTTTCGCGCACCGATCTCAAGGGCAAGCTGACTTACTTCAACGAGGACTTCATCGCGGCCGCCGGGTTCACGTCCGAGGAGCTGATGGGCCAGCCGCACAATATCGTTCGCCACCCCGACATGCCGTCGGAGGCGTTCGACAATCTCTGGAACACGCTGAAGGCCGGCAAGCCCTGGCTCGGCGCGGTGAAGAACCGCCGCAAGAACGGCGACTTCTACTGGGTGCTGGCGACGGCCTCTCCGATCCGGGAGAACGGCCAGCTCAAGGGTTACACCTCGATCCGCACAAAACTGCCGGCCGATCAGCGCAAGCTCGCCGAGGAGGTCTACGCCGCGATCCGCGAGAAGACGGCGCATGGTTATCGCGTCGACGCCGGCATCATCCGCCGCCGCTCGTGGCTCGACCGTTTCAGCGTCTTCACGAGGACGTTGAAGGCGCGTCTCGTCACGACCATGGCGCTCCAGGCGCTGTTCATGCTCGGGCTCGGCATCGGCGGCGCGCTCGCTTCCGGTGGTTCGGCCAGCCTGATCCTGTCGGCGCTGGCCGTCGTCGGTGCCGTCGTCGTCGGTTTCGCGGGCCTTGCAACCATGCGTGCGATCCAGGGGCCGATGCAACAGCTCAACGACACCCTGGTCAACCTCGTGCAGGACAAGCTCGACAACCGCATCGTGATCGAGCGCGACGACGAGATCGGCGAGGCACTGCGCAACCTTCAGACCGTGCAGACCATCATCCGGTTCAGCCGCGACGAGGTGCAGGCGGTGCAGCGCCGTGCCGAGACGCAGCGCAAGGCCGACATGACCAAGCTTGCCGACGGCTTCGAGGCCGCGATCGGCGAGATCGTCGAGACGGTGTCGTCGGCCGCAACCGAGCTCGAGGCGTCAGCCTCGACGCTGTCCTCGACCGCGGGCCGGGCGCAGGAGCTGGCCACGGTGGTCGCATCTGGCTCGGAAGCAGCGTCCACCAATGTCCACTCGGTGGCGTCGGCCGCCGAAGAGATGTCGTCCTCGGTGCGCGAGATCGGCCGCCAGGTGCAGGACTCCTCCCGGATCGCGAGCGAGGCGGTCAGCCAGGCGCATGCCACCACCGAACGTGTCAGCGAATTGTCGCGGGCCGCATCGCGGATCGGCGACGTCGTCGAGCTCATCAATGCGATCGCCGGCCAGACCAATTTGCTGGCGCTCAATGCCACGATCGAGGCGGCGCGGGCCGGCGAGGCGGGTCGCGGCTTCGCCGTCGTGGCCTCCGAGGTCAAGGCGCTCGCCGAGCAGACGGCGAAGGCCACCGGAGAGATCGGCCAGCAGGTCGGCGGCATTCAGGCGGCGACGCAGGATTCGGTCAGTGCCATCGGCGAGATCAGCGGCACCATCGCGCGTTTGTCGGAGATTGCCGCAACGATCGCCGCGGCCGTGGAGCAACAGGGCGCGGCCACCCAGGAAATTGCCCGTAACGTTCAGCAGGCCGCCCAGGGTACCCAGCAGGTCTCGTCCAATGTCGGCGACGTCCAGCGCGGCGCCTCCGAAACCGGCTCGGCGTCCTCGCAGGTGCTGTCGGCGGCGCAGATGCTGTCCCGCGATTCCAATCGTCTCAAGCTCGAGGTCGGCAAGTTCCTCAACTCCGTCCGCGCCGCCTGAGGACAGCACGACGTACCAGCGTTGCACGCGCGCGTTATCGCGGGCAACGTTTTGATAAGCATATGCGGTGGCGCCCCCGGCAGCGCGGCCGCACTTTGACGTGAGACAACATCGCGTTGCGGGCTTCTTGTATCTCTCGTGAGGGTCGATTCCTTCGTCCAGAGGAAGCGGCACTCGGGAGAAGGAAGCCAGCGGTGCATCTCAGAATTGGCACGGTCCTACCGGTCATCATTTCGGCGCTTGCCTTGATGGGAGTGGCGGCCACCGGCTACACGGCCATTCACGCCTACCACGACCGTCAGGAGGCCGAGATCTTCGTCGGCCTCAACGGCATTTCGCAATCGTTGCTGCACAGCGCAGGGCAGTGGGCGAAGGAGCGGGGCATGACCAATGCGGCGCTGAATTCGCCCGAGGTGCTTCCGGCCGATCGCCGCTCTGAAATCGATGCTGTGCGCGCGACGTCGGATCGGGCCTTCCGCGATGCCGTGCAGCGCTTGCGTGGCGTCACGGCCATGAAGGGCGCCGAACAACGCATCTCGGAAGCCGAACGGGCATTCCAAAGCTTCGAGAGCCTGCGCCGCAGGGTCGATGCGAATCTGGCCAAGCCTGGGTCGGAGCGGGACGCCGAGGTGGTCAAGGCCTTTGCCCCGGCGATCACCGACTTGATCGAGGTCGCCGCCAACAGACTGCGCCTGACGCAGGAAACGCTGACCAGTTCGCCTTCGGCGGCCATGGCACGCCTCGTCGGCCTCCGGCACCTGACAGCGGAGATGGCAGAAAACGCCGGGCGCGAACGTGCGCTTCTCGGCGGGTTGATCAGTTCGCACGCGAAGCTCGCCGCGGACGGCATCGGCCGGATCGCGACCTTCCGCGGCCACGTGGAGCTCGCCTGGGAGACGGTTGCCCCGATCGCCGACCGCACCGACGTTCCGGCAGCACTCGCGCGAGCCATCAAGTCGGTGAATGAGGATTACTTTCAGACCTATGGCGCACTGCGTGCCGAAATCCTCGCCGCAGGTCCGAGCGGCGAGTACAAGATCGGCAGCCGCGATTATGTGAGCCGCGCGACGACGGCCATCAATTCCATTCTTGGGCTCGCGGATGCAATCGGCGCGGCGGCGGGTACGGAGGCCGCCGAACAGGCGAAGGCGAGCGCCTCCAACCTGATCATCAGCGTTGCAATCCTGCTTGCGAGCCTCGGCCTCACATTGCTGAGCTTCTGGGTCGCGGTTTCCAGGATCGTGCGTCCGCTCTCGGCACTGACGGCCGCGATGGACGAATTGGCCGGCGGCAATTTCGCAGTGGTTCTCCCCGGGCTTGGCCGCAAGGACGAGGTAGGCGACATGGCTCACGCGGTGGAGACGTTCAAGGTCAAGGCCGAGCAGAAGGCGCACGAGGGCGCGGACGCCAAGATCAGGCAGGACCAGATCGCGGCCGAACAGCGCCGTGCCGACATGCACCGGCTTGCCGGTCAATTCGAGACTGCAGTCGGCGAGATCGTGGACGCGGTGAGTTCGGCGTCGACCGAGCTGGAAGCCTCTGCCGGCGCGATGAACGTGACGGCCGCGCGGGCGCAGAAGCTCGCCGTCACCGTCGCCGACGGTTCGGAGGAAGCCTCCGCAAACGTCCAGTCGGTCGCGTCGGCGACCGAGCAGCTGTCGTCGTCCGTCAACGAGATCAGCCGCCGGGTGCAGGATTCGGCGCGAATGGCCAACGAAGCCGTTGATCAGGTCCGGCTGACCGACGGGCATATCGACGGATTGTCGAGAGCGGTCGCGAAGATTGGCGACGTCGTCGAACTGATCGACCAGATCGCGGGGCAGACCAATCTCCTCGCGCTCAACGCAACGATCGAGGCGGCGAGGGCCGGCGAGTCCGGTCGCGGCTTCGCGGTGGTGGCTTCCGAGGTCAAGGCCCTTGCCGCGCAGACCGCGAAGGCGACCGGTGAGATCGCGCAGCAGATCACCGGCATTCAGTCGGCGACCCAGGAATCCGTCGCGGCGATCCGCGACATCGGCGGCACCATCGCGCGGCTGTCCGAAATCGCTGCGGCCATTGCCGCGGCGGTGGAGGAACAGGGGGCGGCGACGCAGGAGATCACACGAAACGTGCAGCAGGCGGCCAAGGGCGCCCAGCAGGCCTCGTCCAATGTCGGCGAGGTCGAGCGGGGGGCCGCCGAGACCGGCGCGTCGTCCTCGCAGGTGCTGTCGGCGGCGCAGATGCTGTCCCGCGACTCCAATCGCCTCAAGCTCGAGGTCGGCAAGTTCCTGAACGCGGTCCGCGCCGCCTGAGACAGGCCGCCGCATAGCTGCGATGTCGATTTCGCAGTGCGGTAGCAGGGAAGTGAATGCAGGATAGTTCTGCTTATTAGCGTTTCCGGCGGTGCTCGGGTAAAGGGGAATGGGGATCGCCGTGGGGGCAGATTCCGTATTCTCATCTGACCCGGATTTGCCTGGCGCATGATTGCTCTGGTCCGTATTGCCCTGAGCCGGCCCTATACGTTCGTCGTGCTGGCACTCTTGCTGCTGATCATCGGACCGCTCGCGGCGCTGCGGACCCCGACCGACATCTTTCCGGACATCCGCATTCCCGTGATCGGCGTGGTCTGGCAGTACACCGGCCTGCCGCCGGACCAGATGTCGGGCCGCATCACCACGCCGTTCCAACGCGCGCTGACGACGACGGTCAACGACATCGAGCACATCACGGCCAATTCCTACAACGGCTTTGGCATCATCAAGATCTTCTTCCAGCCCAACGTCGACATCCGTACCGCCAACGCCCAGGTCACCGCGATCTCGCAGACGCTGATCAAGCAGATGCCGCCCGGCGCGACGCCGCCCTTGATCCTGAACTACTCGGCCTCCACCGTGCCGATCATCCAGGTGGCGCTGTCGGGCGACGGCCTGACCGAGCAGAACCTCGCCGATATCGGCATCAACAATCTGCGCACGCCGCTGGTCACCGTGCCCGGCGCGGCGATCCCCTATCCATTCGGCGGCAAGCAGCGCCAGGTCCAGATCGACCTCGATCCCACCGCGCTGCAGGCTCGCGGCCTGTCCGGCCAGGACGTCGCCAATGCGCTCGCCGCGCAAAACCTGATCACGCCGGTCGGCACCCAGAAGATCGGGCAGTTCGAGTACAACATCCAGCTCAACAACTCGCCGCTTCGGATCGACGAGCTCGGTAACCTCCCGATCAAGACCGTCAACGGCGCCATGGTCTATGTGCGCGACGTCGCCACCGTGCGCGACGGCAATCCGCCGCAGACCAACATCGTCCATGTCGACGGGAACCGCTCGGTGCTGATGATGGTGCTGAAGGCGGGCGCGACCTCGACGCTCGACATCATCGCCGGCATCAAGCAGAAGGTCATCGACGTCAAGGACCAGCTCCCCGACGCGCTCAAGATCGGCTTCATCGGTGACCAGTCGGTGTTCGTCCGCGGCGCGATTCAAGGCGTCGCCGTCGAAGGCGTGATCGCGGCCCTGCTCACCAGCGTCATGATCCTGTTGTTCCTCGGCAGCTGGCGCTCGACCATCATCATCGCGGTCTCGATCCCGCTGTCGGTGCTGGGCGCCATCATCATGCTGTCGGCGATCGGCGAAACGCTCAACATCATGACGCTCGGCGGGCTCGCGCTCGCGGTCGGCATCCTCGTCGACGACGCCACCGTCACGATCGAGAACATCAACTACCACCTGGAGCAGGGCAAGCCGGTCGAGCAGTCGATCCTCGACGGCGCCAACCAGATCGTGACGCCGGCCTTCGTGTCGCTGCTGTGCATCTGCATCGTGTTCGTGCCGATGTTCTTCCTCTCGGGCGTCGCGCGCTTCCTGTTCGTGCCGATGGCGGAAGCCGTGATGTTCGCGATGATCTGGTCGTTCATCCTGTCGCGCACGCTGGTGCCGACCATGGCGAACTATCTGTTGCAGGCGCATGTCCATCACGAGGGCGGGCCGCCGAAATCGCGCAATCCGCTCGTCTGGTTCCAGCGTGGCTTCGAGGCACGGTTCGAGCGCATCCGCGGCGGCTACCATGGCTTCCTCGGGCTGGCGCTGGCGCACCGCGCGGTGTTCGTGATCGGCTTCCTCTGTGTGGTCGGCGCATCCTTCGCGCTGGTGCCGTTCCTCGGCCGCAACTTCTTTCCCGCGGTCGATGCCGGCAACATCCTGATGCATGTCCGCACCCAGGTCGGCACCCGCGTCGAGGAGACCGCCAACCAGCTCGCCGACGTGCAGAAAGCGGTCCGCAAGCTGATCCCAGGCGAGATCGAGACCATGACCGACAACATCGGCATGCCGATCTCCGGCATCAACATGACCTACAACAACACCGGCGTGATCGGCCCGCAGGACGGCGACATCCAGATCAAGCTGAGAGAAGGCCACAAGCCGACCGAGGAACACGTACGCGTGCTGCGCGAGCAGCTGCCGCGACTGTTCCCCGGCGTCAGCTTCGCGTTCCTACCCGCCGACATCGTCAGCCAGATCCTGAATTTCGGCGCGCCGGCGCCGATCGACCTGCAGATCCGCGGCGCCAATCTCAGTGCCAATTTCGCTTACGCCAACAATCTGCTGGCAAAAGTCCGCAGGATCCCCGGCGTTGCAGATGCGCGCATCCAGCAATCGCCGAACGCGCCGACCTTCAACATCGATGTCGACCGCACCCGCGCGCAATATGTCGGCCTGACCGAGCGCGACGTCACCAACAGCCTCGTGGTCAATCTCGCCGGCTCCTCGCAGGTGGCGCCGACCTACTATCTCAACCCCGAGAACGGCGTGTCCTACTCGATCGTGATGCAGACGCCGCAGTACCAGATCGATTCGCTCAGCGCGCTGCAGACGCTGCCGATCACCGCGGCCGGCAATGCGCAGTCGCCGATCCTCGGCGGCATCGCCGACATCAGGCGTTCGAGCTCGAGCGCGGTTGTCTCGCAATACGACATCCAGTCGATGGTGCAGATCTTTGCGACCACCTCGGGCCGCGATCTCGGCGCAGTCGCCGCCGATATCCGCAAGGTGATCGCCGACACTGCCAAGGAAGTGCCGAAGGGCTCTTCGGTAGTGCTGCTCGGGCAGGTGCAGACCATGAACAGCGCCTTCACCGGCCTGTTGTTCGGTCTGCTCGGTGCCGTCGTGCTGATCTATTTCCTGATCGTCGTGAACTTCCAGTCCTGGTCCGATCCGTTCGTGATCATCACGGCGCTGCCGGCCGCGCTCGCCGGCATCGTCTGGATGCTGTTCGCGACAGGGACGACGCTGTCGGTCCCCGCGCTCACCGGCGCCATCATGTGCATGGGCGTTGCCACCGCCAACAGCGTGCTCGTGATCTCCTTCGCGCGCGAACGCTACGAGGAGCTCGGTGATCCCATTGCCGCCGCGCTGGAAGCCGGCTTCGTCCGGTTCCGCCCGGTACTGATGACCGCGCTCGCCATGATCATCGGCATGGCGCCGATGGCGCTGGGGCTGGGCGAGGGCGGCGAGCAGAATGCGCCGCTCGGCCGCGCCGTGATCGGCGGCCTGATCTTTGCAACCTTCGCCACGCTGATGTTTGTTCCTGTGGTGTTCAGCATGGTCCACAAGAAACAAGGCGCCAAAGCCGCCGCCCCGTTGGAGACCCCGCATGTCGCCCACTGAACCCCGCTCGCCGGTGTCGCACCGGAAACTGGGCATCTTCGGCGTGGTGGCGCTGATCGCGGCGGGCCTCGTCGTCGGCACCGGCATCCGTGCCCGCGAGGAGCAGAGCTCCCAATTGAAGGAATGGACCGACGATCAGGCCGTTCCCAGCGTGGCGGTGACCCAGCCCAGCGCCAAGGCGCTTAATGCCACCATCGATCTGCCGGGCCGGCTGGAGGCCTATTATCGCGCCCCGATCTTCGCCCGCGTGTCGGGCTATCTGAAGAGCTGGAGCGCCGATATCGGCGCCCGCGTCAAGGCCGGTCAGGTGATCGCCGAGATCGAGGCGCCGGACCTCGATCAGCAACTGCTTCAGGCTAGAGCCGACCTCGCCAGCCAGCAGGCCAGCGCCAGGCTGTCGGAAGCAACGCTGAACCGGCGCAAGACGCTGGTCGCCTCCAACTTCGTCTCGGCGCAGGAGATCGACGAGCGCACCGCCGATCTCTCTAACAAGAACGCGGCCGTCAATTCGGGCAAGGCCAATGTCGAGCGGCTGGAAGCGCTGGCCGGCTACAAGAAGATCACCGCGCCGTTCGACGGCGTCGTCACCGCGCGCGACACCGATGTCGGCGCGTTGATCAATGCCGGTGGCGGCTCGGGCCCGGCGATGTTCGTGATCTCCGACATCACCAAGCTGCGCGTCTATGTCAACGTGCCCCAGAACTACGTGCCGGCGATCAAGATAGGCGCCAAGGCGACGATCACGCTGCCCGAGTATCCGAACCGGACTTTCCAGGCGACGGTGGAGGCGTCCTCGCAGGCCGTCGACGTCGCCTCCGGCACCACGCGCATGCAGCTCGGGCTCGACAATTCGAACGGAGAGCTGATGCCCGGCGGCTATGCCAGCGTGAAGCTCAACCTCCAGCGCGATTCCGCGCCGCTCAGCATCCCCGCCAGCGCGCTGATCTTCAACAGCAACGGGCTGCGCGTCGCCACCGTCGGTGCGGACGACAAGGTTCTGTTCAAGCCCGTGACCATCGCCCGCGACCTCGGCCGCGAGATCGAGCTCGCCTCGGGCATAACAGCGGACGACCGCGTCATCACCGCGCCGCCGGACGGCCTCTCGGATGGCGATGCGGTGCGCGTGGTCGGCGCCAAGGCCAAGCCGGCGACCGCGTCGGAAAAGCAGGCGCCGAAGGGGTAGGGCGGTCTCGTGCCCCGGACGCAGCGCAGCACGCAGTGATGCGCTGCAGAGCCGGGGCCCATCTCTTCTCAAAGTACAGTGTCGCTTTCTGGGTCCCGGCTCTGCGGAGCGGCACTTCGCGCCGCACCGCGTCCGGGACACGAGAGATCACGCCACGCGCCACTCCGGCACGCCGTCCGCAGCCATGGCGATCTCCCCGAGCGATCCCACCGGCGTGCGATCCATGTTCAGCAGATGCGCCAACGTCGCGCTATCGCTCGCCGGGATCCGCGCCAGCGTGCGCCTATCATCTTCCGTCCGCAGCATCACCACGCCGTGCTCGGCATCGCCGCCGCGGCCGTAGAGCACCGTAAAGCTCTCGACCTTGCCCTTGCCCGAGGCCTCCGTGATGAACTCCGGCACCGCGCGCTTGTTGCGGTCGGCTTCGGTCTGCACGCTCGTCTCCTGCGCCAGCGCCTCGCGCGGCGGCGCCTTCGCCACCACCAGTGCGTGATGCTTGGTGACGAAGCCGCCCTGGCCATAGAGCAGGCCAAGCTTTGCGCCGTCACGCACACGCCGCACCATCGCGCAGGCCGCATGCGTCATGTAGGTGTTGAGCGGCGCGCCGAAGAAGGTGAGGCCGCCGGTCACGGTCGGCTGCACGTCGGCGCCGAGACCAAGCGTCCGCCGCGCCATCTTGGGCACGCAGGGGAAGCAGCTATAGAGCTCGATGGCGTCGAAGTTTTTGCCATCGCCGCCGGCAAGGTCCATCACCGCTTTCAGCACCGCGTTCTGCGGATGGCTCTCGTAGAACTGGTCGCGCAGGAGATAGTCGCGCGGCTCTTCCGCCGAGGCGCCGCCGAGCGGATAGACCAGCTTGCTCTCCGCGATACCGAGCGCACGCGCCTTGGCGAGGCTGGTGACCAGCAGCGCACCGCCCATGTTGACGCTGGGGTTGGCGACCATCAGCTTGTTATAGGGCCAGGCGATCAGCCGGTTGTCCGCCGTCGGCGTCGTGATCTCCTCCGGCGCATAACGTCGCTTCAGCCAGGCATTGGGATTTTGCGCGGCGGCTTCCGAATAGCGCGACCACAGCGTGCCTGATTCGGCCATCGCCTCGCGCGGCGTCTGGCCCCAATGCGCGGAGGAGGCGGCCTCGTAGAACGGATAGACCGTGACGGGGCGGAACACGCCGAGCTTCACCGCCAGCGGCTTCTGGAACGCCGCACCGCGCTTGGGCTCCTCGACATCATGGGCGAACGGCGTCCACGGCAGCTTTGCCCCAGTGCGCTCGGCCTTGGTTGCAGTCGACTGCGCCTCGGCACCGCAGACCGCGGCCACGGTGCATTCGCCGCGTGCGATGCGCTTGGCCGCCTCGTGGAGGTAGCGGATCGGGCTCTCGCCGCCGACCGGGCCGTAATAGCAATGCGAAGGCGTGATGCCGAGGCGCTGCGCCAACAGCTGCTCCGGATCGCGGTAGCGCCAGCTCAGGAAGTTGACGACATCGAGCGACTGCACCTCGCCCAGCAGCTTTGCGCCGGCATCTGTTTCCGCGCGCCGCAGCGCCTGCTCCAGCAGGTCGAGCGGCTCGAGGCCGTCGGTGATCTCCTTGGGACGGTCAACGATCTCGCCGATGCCGACGATGACGGGGATGCGGTCAGGGGAAACGGTCGCCATTGTTCTTGCTTCTTCACTCTCTCAGACATCTCAGACCTCATCCTGAGGAGCCTGCGAAGCAGGTGTCTCGAAGGATGGGCCGCGGGCTCTCATGGTTCGAGACGGCACTTGCGCCTTCTCACCATGAGGGTCTACACCTACTCCGCCACCAGCGCATTCATGTGCTCGACGGCTTCGGCGAAATCTTCCTTGAACTCCTGCACCACCGCGCCCGCCGACTTCACGCTGTCGACCAGCCCGACGCCCTGGCCGACGAAATAGCTGACGAGGTCGCGCGCCTTGGCGTTACCGCTCGCCGCCGCGCGGTCGATCGAGTTGAAGGCGTCGCGGCTGATGACGCTTTGCAACGGCATCGGCAGTGCGCCGGGGCTGTCCGGCGCGCGATCCCAGGCATCGGTCCAGACCGAGCGGAGCTGGCGCGCCGGCTTGCCGGTGCGGCCTTTCGAGCGGACTGCATCACGGGAAGAGGCCGCAATCATCTTCTCGCGAAAGATCTCCGTGGTCTCGGCTTCGACCGTCGCAAGCCACACCGAACCGGTCCAGGCGCCGGCCGCGCCCATCGCCATGCACGCCGCCATCTGCCGCCCCGTCATGATGCCGCCGGCCGCCAGCACCGGCACGTCGCGGATGGGCTTGATCGCCTTGATCACCTCGGGCACCAGCACCATGGTCGAGACCTCGCCGCAATGGCCGCCGGCCTCGGTGCCCTGCACCACGAGAATGTCGACGCCGGCCGCGACCTGACGCAGCGCGTGCTCCTTGGCACCGACCAGCGCCGCAACGGGGACGCCGTGCTTCTTGCCCATCTCGATCATGGCCTTCGGCGGCACGCCCAGCGCATTGGCGATCAGGCGGATCGGATGATTGAAGGACACCTCGAGCAGCTGCAGCGCTGTCTTTCCGTCGAACGGCTGCGGCTGATCGGCTGCGACCTCCGTGGTCGTCAGCTCGATATTGTACTTCTTCAGGAGCTCGCGCGTGTAGGTTCGGTGCTCCTGCGGCACGCGCGCTTCCAGGCTCTTCCAGGTGACGTCCTTCTCGCCCGCGGTCGAGATGTTCTCAGGGATCAGCACGTCGATGCCGTAGGGCTTGCCGTCGACGTGATCGTCGATCCACTTCAGCTCGCGTTCGAGCGTATCGGGCGTGTGCACGGTGGCGCCGAGCACGCCGAAGCCGCCGGCGCGGCTGACGGCGGCGACGACATCGCGGCAATGGCTGAAGGCCAGCAGTGGGAATTCTATGCCCAGCATGTCGCAGATCGGCGATTTCATGGCTCTCTCTCCCGGCGGCCTTCGCGTTCTCGTTGCTTTCGTGCGCGAAGCAAGGTGACGCTAGCTGATCGTCACTCACGATGACAGGCCGGATTCGGCGAGGCATCTTGTGTGTAGACGTCGCGCTCCACCCGCAGGCCGCGGCGTCCTGGGTGACGCCGTCATTCCGGGGCTCGCGCCAGCGAGAACCCGGAATCCATTTTTCAGAGCATTCCCGGCGGCGCGATGGATTTTCGGGCTCGCCCCTGCGGCCCCGGCACGACG
The DNA here is from genome assembly GCF_028128695.1 of Bradyrhizobium sp. CCBAU 25360. Taxonomy (NCBI): domain Bacteria; kingdom Pseudomonadati; phylum Pseudomonadota; class Alphaproteobacteria; order Hyphomicrobiales; family Nitrobacteraceae; genus Bradyrhizobium; species Bradyrhizobium sp. CCBAU 25360. The sequence continues at coordinate 1,191 of NZ_LBJA01000023.1, read as the reverse complement.
GGGAGGAAGCTTGCCATGACGAAACGGTGAGACGCCCCGCCCGGCAATGCAACTCGGAGGGCTTGTCATCGGCCATTCGCGGGCTAATTAATGCAGGCGCATCTTTCCGCCGGAGCCCCTCGCATGACCGACACCCCCGCCTACGTGCCGCCCAAGGTCTGGACCTGGAACAAGGAAAATGGCGGGCAGTTCGCCAGCATCAACCGCCCGATCGCCGGTCCCACCCACGACAAGGAGCTGCCGGTCGGCAAGCATCCCTTCCAGCTCTATTCGCTGGCGACGCCGAACGGGGTGAAGGTCACGGTGATGCTGGAGGAACTTCTGGCGCTCGGCCACAAGGGGGCCGAATACGACGCCTGGCTGATCAGAATTGGCAACGGCGACCAGTTCGGCAGCGGCTTCGTCGACATCAACCCGAACTCCAAGATCCCCGCGCTGATGGACCGCTCCGGTCCGGAGCCGATCCGGGTGTTCGAGTCCGGCTCGATCCTGCTTTATCTCGCCGAGAAGTTCGGCGCCTTCCTGCCGAAGGACATCAAGAGCCGCACCGAGGCGATGTCCTGGCTGTTCTGGCAGATGGGCAGCGCGCCCTATCTCGGCGGCGGTTTTGGCCATTTCTACGCCTATGCGCCGACCAAGATCGAATACGCCATCGACCGTTTCGCGATGGAGACCAAGCGCCAGCTCGACGTGCTCGACCGGCGCCTTGCCGACAACGAATATCTCGCGGGCAAGGAGTATACGATCGCCGACATGGCGGTGTGGCCCTGGTACGGCGCGCTTGCCAAGGGGCTGGTCTATGGCGCCGGCGAATTCCTCTCGGTGCAGGACTACAAGAACGTGCAGCGCTGGACCGACCAGATCGCGCAGCGCCCCGCCGTGAAGCGCGGCCGCATGGTCAACCGCGTCTCGGGCGATCCCGCCAGCCAGCTGCACGAGCGGCACGATGCGAGCGATTTCGAGACGAAGACGCAGGACAAGGTCGAGGCGGCGACGTAGGCGGTGCTCACTCTCCGCGAGTCCACTGCGTAGGGCGGATTAGCCGCAGGCGTAATCCGCCATCTTCGTCACGCGAAAGTCGGCGGATTACGCTTCGCTAATCCGCCCTACGATCTTCCGTAGCAACCATTAAAGCACGCCCGATTTCCGCGAGCATGACGCCGTGCTTGCGGCCGTCAAGGCGTGGCCTGG
>NZ_LBJA01000022.1:0-12134 GCF_028128695.1 Bradyrhizobium sp. CCBAU 25360 | reverse complement strand
TGCCTGCTCAGGAACACGGTCGAGGCCGCCTGCCGCCGACGCGGTGTTTCTTCGCCGCTTGGCAATGGCGCGGGCTAATCGCCGGAGCGCAGGGTCCGTTCGGGCTCAACCGCTTGCCCTTCCAATGCTGATTGAAGACAACTTCCAACGAGGTGCTGGAGCTGGATTAGCTGGAGGGCTGACGGTCCATTGCGGACGCCGGTCATTCTCGCTGTGCGCTCTACTTCTACGAAAGTGGCCGCTAACGAGGAGTCGGAGTCCATGAATCTCACTTGCGTCCTGTCGAAGAAGGCCGATAAAGGCCTGAATGCCACCAGCAACGTCGGGCGGTCAGCAAGCGAAGGCGCACCGCCAGGTTTTGTCACGGCCTCTTGGGTCGCGGTTTGGGATGGATGCGCCCCACCTCGGCCGCGGGTTATGAATGCGGAGATGTCAGCGGTGACGCCTCGCTGCCACCCCGCCTCGCGCTAATGCGTCGTTCATGATGCGATTGAACGCACATGTCAGCTATGGGGCCAGATCATCCTCTCCAGTTTGCACAATGCGGGTACTGACCGGAACTCGAAGGTCCTCGCCTTTAACCCCTACGACCGGATCGTCGATGCTACGTAGTGCCAGGGCGATTGAATGCGGACCTTTTTGCGGGATAGTTTGAAGCGCCATTTGCCGGGTCCCACACGGTCATTATTGAAGTTGCTCATGCATTCAGGATACTCGTTAACCGATACAGGTTTGCGTCGCATATCGCGTCGCTCGGATGATTTCCTGTAACGCATGAGCGTTTTGCGACGGAATGCACATAAAGGCTGGAGGCTAACCATGCAGTACGACCGGATTGACGCCCGCATCCTCGAGATCGTCCAGAAGAACAACCGCCTGACTTCGGAGGTCATCGGCGAATTGGCCGGGCTTTCTGCTACCGCGTGTCAGCGGCGACTGAAAAGACTCCGTTCAGACGGAATAATCGAAGCCGATGTCTCCATCGTTTCGGCTAGAGCGGTTGGAAGGCCTATTCAGATGGTTGTGCTGGTGAGCCTAGAGCGAGAGCGTTCAGACATCATTGACAGATTCAAAAAGGCCATCAAATCGTCATCTGAGGTCGTCAACGGATTTTACGTTACCGGTGACGCCGATTTTGTTCTCTACATTACTGCCCGTACCATGGAGGACTATGAACAGTTCACGCGTCGATTCTTCTACGAGAGCTCGGACATCAAGGGGTTCAAAACGATGGTTGTAATGGACCGCGTAAAGACGGGCTTTGCCATCCCCATTGAGTCTCGTTGACGCGGATGCGAGTGCTCAGTTGATTGTCGAAACCGGTTCAGTTCGAACCAATGGTATGTCAATCAATCGCGAGGTTCATCCACTCTGACGAACCAATGCAAAATACAAAATTTGATGTAGGATCATCTGCCGTTCGGCCGACGAATCACGCATCTTGCACCGGCGGACTTTAGCAGGAAGGCTGAAGTCGCACGCTTCCTGGAGGCGCACTAAGTTGGGATCGAATCGCAGCGGCCAAATCTGCCGTGACTGAGGAGGGTAGCTTTGTCCAGAGCGCGCCGCATCATGGCCGCATCGGCGCGATGGCGCAGGTAATAAAATACTGCCCCGGTGGGGCCTCGCCCGCCAAAGGCTTGTTGTCGCGCACATGGACCGAGGTGCGGCCAGTATCGGTCTCGCCTTTGGCCAGGACCGGCACAGTCGTGGTATCCTTCCGGTGAAGCTTTCAATTACCCACAAATTCTCCTCCGACCATGACGCCCAGCGCGATGTCGGTGATGCGTGCCAGCCCGCGCCGATGACCGTATTGCCGTGCGGCGGATCGCTGGCGCGGGCGAGGTAATGAGCTAACCGCCGAGCCGCGCAATCTTGATCAGATAGTGCGAGAGCGTTTTGCATCTTGCTTTTGGTTTATCGTTGACGAGGCGATCGAGCACGCCGATTTCAGTCGCAGTCAACGCGAGGGTTGGCGGCGCGTCTGGGGCGGAACGGTTGAGCATCGTTATCCAGAAGACCCGCCAACTCAGGATGCAAAAGAGCGAGATCAGATGGTGAGGCGCTGGGCGGTCCTGAGCTTCGGCTCCTCAGCTTTGCAGCCCGATTTGAGGATCTTGTGGAACACCTCGATCTTCCATCTCAAAACATACCATTCCAGCTTCTCAATGGCGTCGGTGCGGGAACCAACAGGCAGGTCGGTGATCAGCTTCCAATCGATCTTCTTCCTGTTTTTCGGCGTCCCGCGCTCTTCGGCATGGATCACCGTCAGGGTCAGAGCGGGATAGCGCTTCTGCTTTCCAATAGGCGATAGGACGCGAATCTTGCGATACCTGATCTCAAGAATGCCTGGTCGGGACCGCCGTCGCTGTCTCTGACTTATGCGATGGAGCCCTCCTTTGACGGCGACCTCGTCCATTCGTCGGCGATCGTGTGATCCCCGTCTCCAGCCAAGCGATCGACGCAGGTCCTGATCAGGAAATGAGTTCCGATCTCCTGTGCTGCGCAGAAGAGCTCGTAGATCTCACTCTCGCGATCACCATTATGGATGCATCGTCCCGGATGATCCAAGAGTTGCGTAGACTGCTTGAGATTTTCCAACCACCGGACGCTTTCCTTGTTCTCGATGGGAATCCGGGTCGGATTGATCCTCTTTTTAAGCGCTGCCGTCCCTTTGAATTTCTTCCGGGTCCAGAACTTAACGGCCACCAACTCCAGCGGTACCTCCTCGATAGTAACCGCGAGGTTGGAATCCATCAGGATGCCGAAAACCGTGTGCGATTTGAGGCGACCTGCCTTATCCGTCCACTGTTATGCTCTTGGTGATGCCGATCGCTTCTGACTTCTCCCGTTGATAGCTGAACTCGGTTGTATCGTGCAGCACAAGAACGAGACCTTTAGTGGCGGCGGCACGATCACGTGTCGATCGGAAATGTCCGGCCAGAATGTCCACTTCGCTGACCCGGTCGTTAGAGAAGAAGCGGTAGGCCGCCTTGGTATTCGCCCAATCCTGGCAGACGAGCGAAATGCTTTGTCCCACGGCGCTTCCAATCTGCGTGAGCAGTTTGCGGAATCTATCGCCGAGCCGTGCGTCCCTAAACTCGCATCCACTACTCTCTCGATCAATCCAACATTCACCTTCCAAGGACGGCAAACAGCCTTTTGCCGATCATTCCCTTAATGTCAGCCCCATAGATCACCCCTCGCGAATCAGGTGCTCAGAAAGGAATCACAAGTGATTCTTTCGATTCAAGTTTTCGCCGATCAGCAGATCAGCCCGAGTGGTCAAAGTTATGGGTAATTGAAAGCCGGCGAAGGCCGCCTTGCCGAATGAGGCGTGTTGTTGAGTACTGCCCTTACGGACAGTGATAGGCGCAGTGCCCAAGTCGAACGGCTTAAGGTGTGGACACGGGCCGGCGGCGGCGCTGGTCCGAGGATGAGAAGCTGAAGATCGTCCAGGCGCCACGCCAGGTTGCGGCAACAGCGCAGCGGTATGGCTTTTCGCGCTCATTGTTGCTGCGATGCCGACGGTCGTTTCAGCCTGAGCCGAAGGATGCCGCCCAACCTGGCTTCGTACCGGCGATGGTGGTGGCGGAATCAGGGCCGACGCCTTGTCCATTCGCGGCGGCCAGCAGCGGCGGGTCGATCGAGATCGAGTTTGCTGCCGGGGCTCGGATGCGGATCACGGGTACGGTCGAGGCGGCCACGCTGAAGGCCGCCGTGGCGGCGCTGGCAGATGGATGCCTGCGGTGATCCCCTTGCCTCGGGCGTACGGATGTGGATTTGCGGCCGACCATACCGATATGCGTCGCGGCATGAACTCGCCGGCTTCGCTGGTGCAGGAAGCGTTCACGCGAGACCCGCACGGTGGCGACCTCTATGTGTTCCGTGGCAAAAGCGGCAAGCTGATCAAGATCCTTTGGCGTGATGGACTGGTCATTTCGCTCTACACCAAGCGGCTGGAGCGCGGGCGCTTCCTGTGGCCGTCATCGGCTGATGGTGTGGTGACAATTAGCCCGGCCCCGCTTGGATACCTGCTGGAGGGGCATCGACTGGCGGATGCCGCAACACACGTTGCGTCCGCAGGCGGCCGGCTGATCGCTGGGATTTGAATCGATAGCAGGATCAGCGGTTCGGAGAGGGACCGAGTCTGTGATTCTCTGGTTGGCGATGGGCGCCGATGATTCTCTTCCCGACGATGTGACCAGGCTGCAGGTGATGCTACGTGCTGAGCGAGCGGCCCGGTTGGCCGCGGAAGCCGAGGCCCAGGCGGGGACCTTGCTGATCGAGAAGCTCAAACTCACGATCAAGAAGCTCCGGCACGAGCAGGACAATCCTCCGAGCGAGGCCCATTGCTGGACCAGCTCGAGCTAAAGCTCGCCGATCTGGAAGAGAACGTCTTGCAAGCTGAGACCGCGGCGCAAATGGCAAGGAGAAGATCGCGGTGCCATCGTTCGAGCGTCGCGAGAGCCCGCCGGCCCCTGCCGGAGCATTTGCCGCGGGAGCGCATTCTCTATCCAGTACCTGCCATCTGCCCATGCTGTGGCAGGAGCCGATTGGGCAAGATTGGCGAGGACGTGACCGAGACGCTGGAGCTCGTTCCGCGCCGGTGGAAGGTGATCCAGCACGTGCGCGAGAAGCTCGTCTGCCGGGCCTGCGAAGCGATCAACCAGGCGCCGGCTCCCTCGCATCCGATTGCGCGCGGTCGTGCAGGGCGCAAGTTGCTGGCCCATGTTCTGTTTGCCAAGTACGGCGTGCACCTGCCGCTTCATCGCCAGAGCGACGACTACCAGCGTGAAAGGCATCAACCTCGATGTCTCGACGCTGACAGATTGGGTGGGCGCCTCCGCCGCAACCCTGATGCCGCTGGTTGACGCGATCCGGAGCCACGTCTTCGCGGCCGAACGCATCCACGCGGATGACAGTGTGCTGCAGAAGCACACGGAAAGGATGATCGAGATGATCTGAAAATCTGTGTGCACAAGCTGTGGCAGCGATGAGGGTAGGCCCCTCGGGATCGACTTTCAGGAGTAGGTCCCAAATCACTTCAAGCGGCTTCGCTTAAGAGGCGCGGTCGTGAGTGTCGAAGCTAACGGTCGGGAATACCCGAACGGATAGGCGTCCGAGAGACGAATGAAAATGAACCCGCCGATGAACCGTCGTAACGTGGAAATCGTCGTCAAAACCAGAGGTGTGTCGTCCCTCTGGAATGAGCCCGCCGGAAGCCTGATGACCGGGCGGGCGGCGAGCGGCGTTGAGGGGGCGTGAATCGGATGCAGGCGCTGCCGAGGAACTGCAGGAACCAGTCGCTCCGATGGAAAGGGAGAAGCGCAAGCGGAGAAGACCGCGAGGCGAGATTACCGACGCGGAGCACTGGGACGGACCGATCCGTATTCGCGACGAAGGCTCGTAATGGGGCCGGAGCAAAGCGATCGGATCAGGAGGGCTGGCCACTGGCGCAACTGACAACAGGAGGACAACGGTGAACCAGCCGAGCAAACCGTTCAATATCGACAACAGAGAGGTGTACGAAGCATATCTGCAGGTGAGATCCAATGGTGGCGCAGCCGGTGTCGACGGAGTGAGGATTGAGCAGTTCGAGTCCGACTTGAAGAGCAATCTCTACAAGATTTGGAATCGCATGAGCTCAGGCGCTTACTTACCGCCGCCTGTTCGCGCCGTATCCATTCCAAAGAAGAGTGGGGGCCAAAGGATCCTGGGGTGCCCACTGTGGCAGACCGCGTGGCACAGACGGCTGTCAAACAACTAATTGAGCCGGCTCTCGAGGTAATCTTTCTGGCGGATTCTTACGGCTACAGACCCGGTAAATCGGCTCTCGATGCCGTAGGCGTAACGCGACAGCGGTGCTGAAGTACGATTGGGTTCTGGAGTTCGACATCAAGGGACTGTTCGACAATATCGACCACGAGCTTCTGCTGCGGGCCGTCCGGAAGCATGTGACGTGGGCATGGGCACTGCTCTACATTGAAAGATGGTGGACAGTGCCGATGGTGCAAGAGGATGGAATGATATCGAGCAAAGCCGCGGTACGCCACAAGGGGCGTGGTGAGCCCGATCCTCGCCAACCCCTTCATGCACTATCATTTGATCTCTGGATGGCACGGATGTTCCCCGATCTCAGGTGGTGTCGGTATGAGATGACGGGTTGGTACATTGTCGGAATGAGATGGAGGCGCAAAGCGTTCACGAAGCGCTCCAGGCAGCGTTGGCGGAGTGCCGCCTGGAACTGCATCCTACGAAGATGAGGATCGTCTACTGCAAGGACAACCGACGCCGGAGCAAAAGCGAGACGGTTATAACTTTCTCGGTTATTGCTTCCGACCGCGATCGGTCCTGGGGCCGCGTTCGCAGAGGATGTTCTGCGGGTTCACTCCGGCGGTCAGAAAAACAGCGCTGAACGCCATCCGAGCGAGATCCGCGGCTTGAAATTTCGCAACCGAACCGAGGTGACGTTGGACGATATTGCCCGCGAACTAAACCCGATGTTAGGGAGGATCTTCATTATGGGCAATACACGCGTTCGGCGCTCTATCCTTTGGCGCGCTATATCAACCAGACGTTGGCTATCTGATTGAAACGAAAATACAAGCGCTTCCATCACCGCTTAGGACGCGCGCGTCTCTTCCTGGAGAAGATCGCGCGTGAGAGCCGCAGGCTCTTTGTGCATTGGCAACTTGGCGATGGCGGCAAGCTTGCCTGATGGGAGCCGTGTGAGGCGAGAGTCTCACGCCCGGTTCTGCGAGAGGCTCGAGGTGAAATCCTTCCGGCCTACTCACCCGACGGGGCCGGTGCTGGCTAAGGACAAGACCGATACGGCACGGTGCTGGATCTACGTCGTGACGATCGGCCGTTTAGCGGCGCCCGGCCGCCGGCGGCGATGTTCTACTACTCCCGCGACCGTAGGGGCGAGCATCCCCAGGCGTATCTGGCGGGCTATGCCGGCATAACGTTCGGCCTGCCGGTTCAGCGGCTGGTGCTGGCCGAACTTCTCGAACAGCACCATCGCAGCAAGCTGGGGCCGGCCCAGCCACGGGCGATGACGTGGAACGGCGCCGGCACGTGGCTGATCTTCTCGCAATACGGCAGCTGAACTTTTCCCGCACGTGCTGGATCACCTTGCAAGATTTCGGCATCACCTCCAGCGTGTTGGTGATGTCCTGCAGAGCTTGGATAATCTCGCTCCGCCGCAGCAGGCACACGCCACATGTCCGGGCACGAGCACCCAATCGCGCCGCAGATGGCCCCGGAACGGCTGCAGCGATGGCCCCTTGCGCGTGAACGAGGCCACCTTCGTTGTCTTAGCCGCGGCAAGGCGGTTTGTTCGGCATAACCATCGCGGGCACAAAGGTTGGCTGAGGTCGTTCAGTATTGCTCGTCCGCGTCCCAAACGATCGTCGCCAAGTCAACAGGAGTGAGCGCGAGATGCCGTATCGACGTGCTGTCGGCGAGACCGCGCGCGGTGCCTGCAAACTCTCCAGAACGATGTTAGTGTCTGATCAGCGGTACAGCGACGGCGACGGCTAGTCTCGACCCTCGAACTGTTCAATGTGAGCACTGAACTTATTGCTGTCCATAAGCGCTGTACACAGCACTCGTACTAACTTGACAAGGGGGCCCCTCACCCAAGGGAGACTCCCTTGTGAGCACCGTTGCGGAAGATGCACGGTGCTCACAAGAGTCCGCACAAACAATTTGAAGTGCCTCGGCGCTACGCTTACAATCTGGCGAGCAACGCTGGCGGATAACTTTTGTACATTAGCAGGCGTTACCCACCGAGCGAGCTCTACAATACGATAGTCTTCGGTGACTGTCCTGCGAACTCGAAGCTAAAGACGTCGCCAGTGCGACCACAGCCCATCTGGACCTCGGTCAATTATGCAAAGCGCAGCGATACGCTTTTGCTGTAGCCTGAGTTGATTGCAACCTTGCCAGCTGCATTCGTACCACCTTTCCTTCGAACAGTTTCGACGAGAATGGAAGCAGGACGATTGATGCCACGGCTCTCGTCCATCAGTAGTTTCCGTAAGTAGCTAGCCGTATCAACAGCGACGAAGATCAGTCATACCTGATGATGGTTGCGCCTAACGGAAAACCCGTCAATTCTCGGCCGATCTCCTCGGTGTCGGCCGTCGGCGAACGGGCGAAAAAGTGAAGTGATGCAGGCGGTCACCATCTTCAGCCACAGGTCGCGATCTCCTCTCCGGAGAGCCACTTGTCCAGCTGGGCTGCAATCGTTGGATCGAGCAAGCTGCGCTTAGCCATCCAGTCCTCGTCGAAAATCGTACTCAAGTATCTCTCACCCCCATCGGCGACCACTGTTACGACCGTACCGGTGAGCTTGCCGGCGGCGATGAATTCCAGCGCTTTGTAGATAGCTCCGCCGGAAGACCCACCGACTAAAAGTCCTTTGCGCCGAGCGATGTAACGCGCGGTCTCGAAAGCTTGAGTATCGGTCACCTGTACGCCCTGATCGATGCATCCATAGTCAAGGACTTTGCCGACCGCGTCACCCGCCGGCATGCCAGTGCCCGACTGGTAATAGGGATGCGCGGGTTTTCCAAAAATGATGGATCCCGCCGGCTCGACGGCGATCGTGCGCACGGTCGCATTATGGCGCTTGAGCCTTTGCGCAATACCGGTCATGGACCCGCCGGTCCCAACGCATCCGACAAACGCGTCGATGCCATTGGGAAGTTGCGAGATCAGTTCTTCGACGAGAGCGGCATAGCCTTCCGGATTTGCGGGATTGTCAGATTGGTTCATGAATAGCGCGCCGCTAAGATCTGCGGCGAGCTCTGCCGCTAGGCGCTGCCTCTCGACAACGGCCACTTCGTTGTCCGCAAACTCACCTTTAACGTAGCGGATCTCGGCGCCGAGCGCCTGCATCATCCGGACTTTGTCGGGTGCCGCATGGTGGTCGACCACGGCGATCAAGTGGAGGCCAAAGTCCAACGCGGAGAGAGCCAAGCCTACACCGGTATTGCCAGAAGAGGATTCCACGATGGTGCCGCCTGGAGCGAGGCGCCCATCCTTGAGCGCAGCCACAACCATGCTTCGCGCCATGCGGTCCTTCATCGAGCCGCCGGGATTGTTTTTTTCGATTTTTAGCATCAAACGCGTGGCCCGGTTCGGAATGTCAATCGACATTACCGGCGTCTGCCCGATCAATTGGGTTATGGTCTTGTGCAGCATAGCATGCCTCTGCTTCCGTAATGAGCGGCCCCCTTTGCGGCTCCACGGCAGCGGACCGGGGGTGGTTGTTTCGAGATGACTCAACTGCGACTGCGATTGGCGAGTTCTAGTCAGTAGCTTCCGTCGCGCGCGAAGATCCGCAATCTGCTGCTGAGAACGTCCTCATCCAAGCAGTCAATGTCCGCCAGGGGCGACAGCAACGTAGGCTCGTTCAGATTTCGGTGCCGCGAAGGCACCACCACCAGGGCCAAAAAGAACACAAAGATCACACTTATGCTCCCAAACCAATCTTATGTTCAAGAATGTTTTGTGTGCCGCTTGGGCCGTAGTGAGTCGCGCCCGTATCCCGAAACCCGGACTTCAGATAAACAGCTCTGGCTGTCACATTGCGTACATTGACGCCAAGCATGAGACTGTTAACATTTGGACGGTTTGTAGAGACCCATCGAGCAGCAAGTTTAATCGCTGCTCTACCGTATCCATTGCCCTGGTGTGCTCGGTCCACGCAAAGGGTGTGCAAAGTCATGACGTTTACGGGAGCCCATTCTGGCAAGGCCGCCCCTTCACGGAGAACAAAAAAGCCGACGATCTCATCGCTGGCGACGATTGAGAAGGCGTGCTCAAGGCCGGGCCGTGGGCTATTTCGAAGTTCTGAAAAAACAGAATCCAGAGAGTCCACAAAGTCTTCTTGCTCGGGCTCTACCTTAAGATGGGCGACCTCCGCGTAATCAAAATGTGACAAGCTTTTCAGCGCCGCGTGCATACTAAGTCTCCTATCAGCCACCGTTCCAGCCCTTTGGGGAAAAGAGAGAAAATGATATTTCGCGCACGACCTGAAGATCGTTGGTAGCTCCTGGGCATTCTGACGGGAGACTCTCAAAACTCGTGCCAATTGCCCAATAGCATTGAAAGTCCATTTATACTTACCAATTTCAACGGCTTGCCTGAGTGGTCGCAAAACGCGAGGCTGATCGCACTATGTCGCGGAGTCGACAAACCCAACAAATGATTGTCTGGCATTTTCCCACGATGGGTATTCCTCGTGCCTCGCCAGGTGAGAGCTTGTCGCCCATTCTCCCGTTCAATTTCAACGTGCCAGGTCTAGTTCTGCCTGCGCCGCCAACATTCCGAACGCAGCAAGGTGTGAACGTAGCGGTGCACTAGCGAAGGCGCGCATCACAAATTGCCAACCATGACAAAGTTGCGGGCACCCCTCCGAGCACGAAAGCGAGGACGAGACCTACATCAACGCCGGTGCTGCCGAGAGCGCAGAACTCGTGGTCGATGGCGCGATTTCGAGAGCCAAATGCTATGCAAGGGCTCTTCATTGGAGGACGCTTTTTGACCGCGTGACGCGAGATGAGCTGCTGCCAGTTTGATGGACACCAGCTTAAGCTAGCCCCACCTCGCGCTCGAACTCAATCGGGCTGAGGTAGCGGATGGTTGAGTGCCTGCGGATCGTGTTGTAAAATCTTTCGATGTAGTCGAACCCATCGGCCCTTGCATCGTCTCCGGTTCGCTACATGGTCGGCCATCAACCGCTGGAACTGCTCGTGGTGTACTGACTGCCGTGGTCGGAGTGGTGCAACAGTGCCTGCGGCTTGCCGCCTCGCCAGGCGGCCATCAGAAGGACATCGGCTACTAACTGAGGATCCACCACCACCACCCGGCGTGAGACAGGTCGATCCCCTCTGCGAAGCAGCTATTTGCCAGTCAGTCAGCGCTAACTTCGCTCGATGCGCGATGTAGATTCACTAATTTCTTGAGCAACTAAGGCCAATCATTTCAATCCATTTTGAGCCATCAGCTGATTCAGTGATCGTCGTCTCAACTCTTCGAGGTTGACCGAGCAAGATGGCAGTCGGACATGTAGCCGATGTCGTGTGGTCTTGTATTTCATCAGATCACCTGAAAGGCCAGCTTTGAGAATACGCCCCACCCTAACCGGTGCCCCGGTGGCCCAATACGTTACTTCCAAGTTGGGGTCGTCATAGGAAAGCAGGACGCATGGAACGACGGCCAAACAGAGTCTGATCGCACAGAAATGGCGATGGTGACCGTCCATGATCACAGAATGGCTGCTTTCAAGTAAGATCGGCTCCGTCCACCTACCCTCCTCCTCGATTGCCTCTGCGAGCAGTCTAGCTCGTTCAATATCAATTTCTTCGGTGGGCCTCAGCCGCGTGACTGGCACTTTGATTATGGAGTAGTTCGATCCAGCGTCGTCCATTTAAGCAACCGTCTCCCATCTTCACTCCGCCGCCGTGCGCTTGTATAACACAAGCGATGTGCGAAAAAGCTCTGACGAGAGTATGAGCAGGTATCGTGCCAAAGTAAGTAATCCTGAGGGCGCTGATCGCAAGGCGCTGCGCGTTACGCGAACCTCCCCCTTCGTGACCTTCGTAATACATTTTAGGCGCCGGGGATGCACGTGAGTAGGAACCGGGACTGGCGCGTTCGGCTCGGCACAGGTTGTCGGAAATCTTACCGCATCAATTCTCTTTATCATACGTATTGGATGGCGATGATCCCGTAGAACCGCTCTGTTTCACTCCTTCAAGAAATTCATCGCCATCTTCTCGGTCGCTACGCCCAATGCGCCTGACAACCGAATTGTCACCCGCCTCTGTCGTTGGGGATCATGTCCCCTGGCGTGGTGTAGCTGAGTGCGGGTCACCGCATTCGCCGGCATGGGCCGGATCGGTCAGCTGGCGATTGCCGGGAAGGTGACGGCGGGATCATCGCCCAACGGGGCGATCGTTTCCACTGTCATGTAGCGGCCGCGCTGGACCGTCCACTCGTCGTTCTGCTCGAGCAGGATTGCCCCGACGAGGTGGACGATGGCATCTTCATTTGGGAGATGCCAACCACCTCAGTCCGCCGCTTGATCTCGCCGTTGAGGCGCTCGATCGGATTGGTCG
>NZ_LBJA01000021.1:0-8716 GCF_028128695.1 Bradyrhizobium sp. CCBAU 25360 | reverse complement strand
TCTTGCTTGGTCAGCAGCAGATATATGCATAGCTTTGAATGTTCCTATAATATCAACACTGATCCGATAATTTAGGAGCGATTGACCGTTGTCAATCTCTTCAGCGCAAGGAACCCGTCAGAAAGTAGAGCTGGATTGCCAAAGTTTCCCACTTGACTTTTTTGCTGTTCCGTTCTTAATTATCTCGTTCCAATTATAGGAACGATCAGAGGAGACGATCATGGTCAGGCGAAGCTTGCTGGTATCGAGCGTTGTTGCATTGCTGATCGGGCTGCCGGCAGCAGCTGTTGCGGAGGACAAGCCGCGTGACGTCGCGATCGGCGTGGTAACCAACGCGCCGCCGATGTCGGTTCTCGACGAGAACGGCACATATACCGGGCTCAGCAATGACATTCTCCATCGCGTCGCTGAGCTGGAAAATCTCAAGCTTAACTATCAACCGATGAAGTTCGCGGCGCTTATTCCTGCCTTGCAGGCCGGTCAGATTGAAATGGCTGTCAGCGGAATTTTCGTTACAGAAGAGCGGAAGAGGGTGGTTGATTTCTCCACTCCCTATTACACGCAGGGCGCGCTTCTCGTCGCGCCTGAAAACAGCAAGATTACTGATGTTGCCAGCCTGAAAGGAAAGACAGTCGCTGCAGAGCAGGGGTCTGCAGCGCTCGCCGTGGCCAATAAACATGCCGCAGAATGGGGCATCACTGTTCGCGTGATTCAAGACGTATCGAAGATACAGCTCGCCATGAAAATCGGAGATGTTGACGCAATGATCGGCGATTCAGGGCTCCTGGCTTATATGATCCGGACGCGGGGTAACCCGGCGAAGGTCAAGATCATCGGTGACGTCATTGATCCGACGGGCGTCGCCTTCGCCTTCCCGAGGGGAAGCAATCTGACCTCTGTCATCAACGCCGGCATGGCGAAAATGAAGGACAGCGGTGAGCTCGACAAAATCAAGCAGAAGTACCAGCTTGATTAAAAAGGACAGCGCGCTTCCATGTCTGATCAGTCTTGGACGGCATATCTTCCTTCACTTCTCCAAGGCATGGCTCTCACCCTCTTGGTGACGTTCATCGCAATGGTTGGCGGTACTGTGATTGGCATCATCTTGGCCATGATGAAAATTTCGACTTCCAGAACGTTGCAGGGATCTGCAGCCATTTACGGTACCCTCGTGCGGGGTCTGCCCCTTCTTGTGCAGATCCTGCTCGTTTACTTCGCTCTCCCGGTCTTTACCGGCATCCGTATGCCAGCCATTGTCGCAGGGACGATTGCGATGATCCTTTTCACAGGTGCGTTCATGGCGGAAATCATCCGTTCAGGCATCCAGTCGGTGGATCGCGGACAGATGGAAGCTGGCCGCTCGATCGGCTTTGGTCATTGGGAGACAATGCGCCTCATCATTTGGCCTCAAGCGTTCTGGGTGATGTTGCCGAACGTCGCCAACCAATTCAGCATTACCCTCAAGGACACGTCATTGCTGTCGGTCATCGGCATCGTGGAACTCACCATGGCCGGAGAGACCATTTACTCCCAGAACTTCGACACCATTCGTGTGCTTGCCATGGTCGGCATCATCTACTTGTTCATTTATCTCATCGCAGAACGCTTCGCGGCATGGCTCGAACTGAGGATCCCCCGATGATCTCAGCGCGCGGCGTTCACAAATCTTTCGGCCCGCTTGAAGTCCTGAAGGGGGTCGATCTCACGGTGGAGACGGGGGAGGTCGTGTGCCTGATCGGTGCATCTGGATCCGGAAAGTCGACCTTCCTCCGCTGCCTCAATGGACTTGAGAGGGCAAATAGCGGCGAGATCTTGATCGGCGATACGCCCCTAATGGCGCCAGAGACTGATATCGACAAGCTACGGCAGCGCCTTGGCATGGTCTTCCAGCAGTTCAACCTGTTTAATCACCTGTCCGCGCTGGACAATGTCACGCTGGGGCCGATCCGCCTCAAGGGGATGTCCAAGGCAGAGGCTGAGGCTGAAGCTTGGAGACTCATGGCTCTTGTGGGGCTCACCGACCGCGCTGACGCCATGCCTCGTATGCTGTCCGGCGGCCAGAAGCAACGGGCGGCGATTGCACGGGCGCTCGCCATGAAGCCTGAAGCTATGTTGTTCGACGAGCCCACCTCCGCGCTGGATCCCGAAATGGTGCGCGAAGTTCTGGACGTCATTCGCAAGCTAGCCCGCGATGGCATGACGATGGTGATCGTCACTCATGAAATGGGGTTTGCGCGCGAGATTGCCGATCGGGTTGCCTTTATGCACTCCGGAATGATTCACGAAATTGGTCCGCCCGACCAGATCTTCGAAGCTCCCCGCGAACAGCGGACGCAGGAATTTCTGTCGAAAGTTTTATGAGACGACAAGATGCGCAAGAACACCCATTTGGATGAGACGCTTTGCGTTATTCCTCCAGAAACACCGCTTGAAGGCTTCGCAAGCCTTGCCGTTCCCGTCTATCGCGGCTCGACAATTGTATTTCCGGACGCAGCCTCGTATCGCAGCCGGGCTGTTCGTGCGCCGGATGGCTACACCTATGGACTTTCCGGGACGCCGACCACCCGGACTTTGGAACGTCAGCTGTCTGCCGTGCACAATGCTGAACGAGCGATCATTGTGCCATCTGGTCAGGCCGCAATTTCAGTAGCCATGCTAAGTGTGGTCAAGAAAGGCGATCATCTGCTTGTAACGGATAACGTCTATCCGCCTGTAAAACACTTTACGCGCAAGATCCTCGGCGATTTAGGTGTCGAAACAGAGTTCTTTGATCCTACTCAGCTGACAGACTTCGAGGCGCGGCTTCGACCCGGACGCACGCGGCTCGTCTGGGTCGAGTCGCCCGGATCGACTACGATGGAAGTCTGTGACATCCCCGCCATTTCCCGCTTGAGCAAGGCAAAGGGCGCACTCCTTGGATGTGACAACACCTGGGCGACAGGACTTCTGTGCAAGCCGCTGGATCTGGGCGTTGATATAGTTGCGGAAGCTTTGACGAAGTATGTTGGTGGCCACTCCGACATCCTGTTAGGGGCAGTTATTTTCCGTGACATGGACCTCTACCAACGGACACGACGCACATTGAGTTCTCTCGGCGTCGGCGTTTCGCCTGACGAATGTTCCCTCGCCTTGCGCGGCATGCAGACAATGAGCCTTCGCCTGCGGCACGTTGGCGAACTATCGGAGGAATTCGCTCACCGATTGACTCAGAACTGCAGTTATCCGGTGCTGCACCCATGCCTTCCTGGTTTCCCCAATCACAGCATTTGGCAGCGTGATTTCAAAGGTAGCTCCGGAGTCTTCAGTCTCCAAGTGAACGGAGTTTGCTCGGAGACCGTCGATCGCGCTTTGGATGGCCTGAAGACGTTCGCGATCGGAGCGTCCTGGGGCGGAACGCGGAGCCTTGTCGCTCCAATGGCCATCGTCAATGACCGCGATGTTATGCCTTCAAGCCCAGAAACAACGTATCTGCGAATTAGCATCGGCTTGGAGAACATCGATCATCTGTGGGCAGATCTTGAGGGCCTGCTAAACACATTGCAGATGCAATAGATGCTGCAACCACACAACCCAATCAAGGGGCGATAATGATGGCCTTCTGGAACGAAGACGAGGTGCGCGCCCACTTCCCGGCGCTCGCAATCCGCCATCAAGACACGCCCGGGTCTATCTCGACGGGCCGGCTCGTAACTTGTCTCATTCTGCGCCAATGGCGGTGCCCATTTCCGCACGTCGCAGGGCTGCGCGCTGCTCTTACTCAGGCGCGATTGAGCGGTCGTCCGTCTGTAGCGAAAGCCAGCGATGAAGAACTGCGTACGCTCGTTTCACGCCGCTGACGTGGCTGGACCGAACCGCTCGTCTTTCCACCCGATGACTCACAGCTCGCTTCCATTCGCAATATCCACTCACAGGAATCCGCCATGCGCTACGCATCCAGAATTCAGCAGATGGCCGGCAGGAGATCGAATGCCTGGGACATGCACATCATTGCCAAGGAGAAACGTGCCCGAGGAGAACCTGCGATCTTGATGACGGTTGGGGACACCGATTTCGCCAGCCCCGCCCCGACCATCGCCGCTGTGCATGAGAGCCTCGCGGCCGGGCGGACCTATTACACGCCGAGTGCGGGCGGCCGTCCGATGCGGGAGGCAATTGCTCGGCGTCATGCTCACCAGACGGGTCAGGTGATCGACGCCGATCAGATCGTTGTCACTGTCGGGGCGCAGAATGCGTTGCTCACTGCCGCCCTTTGCCTCATCGAGCCTGGCGATCAGGTGTTGGTGCCCGAACCCATGTACCTCACTTATCCTGGCACCATCGCCGCAGCCGGTGGCGTAACGGTCAGCGTGCGCTCGCCGGGTAATAACCGCTTCCATCCGCTGATCAAAGAATTGGAAGCGGCCATCGGTCCCCGCACCCGCGCAATTTTTCTGGCAACCCCCAACAATCCAACAGGCGCAATCTACACCCAGGAGGAACTCACCGCGATAGCAGCCCTGTGTCAAAAGCACGATCTTTGGCTGGTCTCGGACGAAGTTTATGGCGATCTCATCTATGAGGGGCGGCATGTCTCCCCCTCTGTTCTTCCGGGGATGGCAGCACGCACGATCACGATCAGCAGCCTTTCCAAATCTCATGCGATGGCCGGCTGGCGGCTCGGCTGGATGATCGGTCCGCCGGAACTAGCGCATTACGCCGGCGAAGTAGCCTACTGCTCAACATACGGCATTCCCACGTTTCTGCAGGATGCAGCTGTCGTTGCGCTGGAGCAATTTCCGGACGGCCTGCCGGAGCTGCGAGCGACGTATCGGCGCCGACGTGACCGGTTTTGCGAGCGAATGAAGGCCGTGCCCCTCTTGTCCTGCCTCCCACCGGAAGGCGGAATGTTTGTCATGCTGGATACACGCGCCACCGGTCTGTCGGCCTATGACTTTGCCATGGGGCTCGTCGTCGAGGAAGGCGTGGCGACCTTGCCTGCGGATTGTTTTGGCGAAAGCGCGACCGGTTACTTGCGCATCAACCTCGGCGTCGCCGACGCGGAGATCGACGAAGCGGCTCTACGCCTCGCCCGCTACGCGGAGCGGGTCGACCGGCATCGAGCGGCCTCCTGAATGAGCCCTCCGACGCGAACGCGCCGGCAGTGGTGAGAGATGAAAAATAGCGGCTCATCAAGACGTCGCAATTCTGCAAATTACCGTGCGAACACCGCGGTGACGATGAAGATGGTGGCGGCGGTATTGCACCATGCTCGCAGCATCTCCGCGCAGCGAACAACCTCCGGCATCTCGCAAGTGCTCCAGCCGCGCCGGGTTCTGAGTGACTTTCGTGGCCGGTCGCGCGAGGTGAGCAGATCGGCATCAATATCCATTCCGGTTCGGGAGGAATCCACCCTCCGACCTGTCTGGAAAGAGCCCACTCATACGAGCCGCGCTCTGCAGGAAGCGTCAAGCCAACGATTCAATGGACCATAGCTTCGAAGAATAGGAAAGGCTCACAATGACGGGCGCAGATTTGCTGTGCGACACACTCTTGGTAAATGGCGTGAACGTCTGTTTCGCAAACCCCGGCACATCGGAAATGCACTTCGTCGCGGCTCTTGATCGAAGGACCGAGATGCGCTGCGTTCTGAGCCTTTCGGAAGCCGTGGTGACGGGAGCTGCCGATGGCTACGCGCGCATGGCCGACAAGCCGGCAGCAACGCTCCTGCATTGCGGCCCGGGATTAGCTAACGGTCTGTCCAATATTCACAATGCCAGGCGAGCCCGCACCCCAATGCTGAACATCGTCGGCGATCACGCAACCCACCATCTCCAAAACGATGCACCTCTGACGACGGATATCGAAGCCCTGGCGCGGCCGATGTCGCACTGGGTTGGACGCGCCGGTGACGTGTGCGATATTCAAAAGTGCACCGAGGCAGCACTGTCAGCAGCGTACGCAACGCGTGGTCCATCGACTTTGATTTTACCAAGTGACGCTGCATGGGGCGAGGTGACACCGGAACACACCTCGCCGATTAAGCTTCCCGTCCCACCGGCTGTAACCGCCAATTCGGTTGCAGCCTGTGTACACGCATTGCGTAGTGGCCTGAATACCGCGATTTTTCTATCTGGTCAGGCCTTGAGGGAGGAGGCTCTCATTTCGGCGGCACAGATATCCAGAGCGACAGGCGCGAAACTTTTTTCAACTGTCTCAGGGCGATATCAACGAGGTGCCGGTCGGATTGCAGTGACATCGGTCCCATACGCTATCGATCTTGCATTGAACGTCCTGAGGGAAATTCAGGTGGCGATTTGTGTCGGGTCCGGCCAACCGGTGGGGTTCTTTGCGTATCCCGGCAAGCCCGGGACTCTGTTGCCGAAAGGCTGCCAAATTATTCAGCTCGCGGGGCACGAATATGACCTAGCGCAAGCGCTGAGGAGCCTGGCGGAGGCGCTTGGACTGAATGCCCAAGCGCCCTACGCCGCAAACATCTTGCGTCAAGACGAAATTGCGGATCCTACAATCAATGCTCTGACGGCGGACGCGATCAATCTCATGATTGCTCGCCGACTTCCAGAACACGCGATCGTTATAAATGAAGCCATAACGTCGGGCGGTCAGTTCTTGGTACTGGCGGACATGCTTCCGCCTCACGACCTTCTCCCTCTCACGGGAGGAGCGATCGGTATCGGCATTCCGCTTGCTAGTGGCGCGGCGATTGCTGCGCCCGACCGAAAGGTCGTGGCGCTTCAAGCCGACGGGAGCGGTATGTACACGGTGCAAGGCCTGTGGACACAGGCGCGTGAGAAACTCAACATATTGACGGTAGTCTACGCAAACAGAGCCTACCGCATTCTGCAGGGCGAAATGACAAACGTCGGCGTGAATGCTTACGGCCGCAATGCGAGACGCATGCTCGAGCTTGACCAACCGCACATCGACTGGTGTTCGCTCGCTCGAGGAATGGGCGTGGAAGCTGGACGGGCAGAGACGGCTCTCGAATTCAAACACCTTCTCGAGGGAGGCTTGGCCGCTAACGGACCCTTCCTGATCGAGGCGGTGATCTAATACACCCAGTCCCCGCAAGCAGGGTTGAGGACGAGCGACAGATCACACCTGCGTCCGCTACTACAGAGGGTTCGATGCGTTTTCCGCTGGAGGAGGCTGCCATGTAATCAGACAGCGAGTGACGGCATCACTCTTAGCGGCGCAGCCGATCACTGGCAGCATGTCGGGCATGCATCGCCTTGTCCCGAAGCAAGGCTCTCGTTCGACGGTTCGCTGGCGGGCTGCTTGCTGGCGCGAAGCAGCTGCGAGGAGTTGGGCTTCCCCGGCCAGCAAGTTCGGCCGCCGTGGTGATGCGAACGCCCGATCAGGCAGAGTTAGCTGCCGCGGTCGTTCCACGGAAGCAGATCCTCGAGCCGCGTGATCGGCGTCGGCCAGCTGGAAGGTGACTGCTGGCAACCTGAGCATTCAGAGACAGACGCTAGTCTAGCGATCGGGGACGAGGGCCTTCTCGCTTGCGCTACAAGCCGGCTACGCAGCAGGCATCTTACACAACTGATAGCAATAAGGTCTGATAGCAATAAGGTCATACTCTTACACCTGGACGTTTCTTCGCAGACTTGGGGCTACTCCTCGGAATAGCCCTTTTTTGGTGCGCCAAGCATGGCGCCGAGCGCCGAGCGCCGGGAGGGGCGCGATTTGACTGGCGTGGTGTCCGGTGGATCGAGGGTGGGAGTGCTCTACAGACCCTGGGGATGGGACTGTTAGCCGAACAGCAAGGGCGTGGTCGCGGCTGCGATCCACCAATGACTTGGCCGCATGCGCTCCTTTGCATACATCTGCGACCACTCGTCGAAGCCGCGCCGGAAACGTCATTGGTCCGGATCAGATCATGGCGCTACGACGAGAATACCATGGAAATTTGAGGAGCGCCTGGCCCCAACGCGCGAGAACTCCGTCGGTCTTTCCGATATTTGCTACCGCGCAGCGATGTTGCGAAGTGCTGCTAAAGGAGAAGCTGTCTCCTTCCTCGAGCTGCAGTTGCCCCGCGACTAGCACCCCCGCGTCATTGCCATCATGGCTGTATTCCCCGCTGTTGGCGCCCGGCTCAATTGTACTCATGAGCAGTTCTAGCGGGCCGGCGCCGGCCGTGGCCTGCATATTGCCGTTGAAGAACCAGTTCATGTGCACGCCGAGAACGTCGCTCAGCTTTTTTAATACCCCGATTGGCAGCTTCGATCGGTTTCGTTCGAGCAGACTCAAGTAGCCGACCGAATGCCGGCGGCTCGAGCGAGCTCGGCCAGTGTCAGCTTCTTGGTCTTGCGTAACTCGCGAATCTGTCCTCCGACCGCGGCCTCCAGGTCACCTTTCACTTCAGAGGTCACCCATTCATCAGCTGCGCGCATCGATCTAGTCGCCATCGTCTATGGTCCCTCAAGCGGGGCGCGTTCCTCTCACGACAAGGCGCCCCTGCAACTTCGTCAAGCAAGCCACTTCTGACCGTCAGCCGCGGCTTGATCGTTGGAACGCAAGCAACACGACCGCCTGAACTGCGCCGATATTTTATATGGGACAATTTTGGAAAAAAACCAGCAAATATGAAAATGACATTCACATTCATGAAAAAATACTACATAATTCCACGCATGGTTATTGGAGCTTAGATATGACGGATCTTCCAAAGTCGGCTCAAGTCGTCATTGTCGGCGGCGGTATCATGGGTTGCAGT
>NZ_LBJA01000020.1:0-4205 GCF_028128695.1 Bradyrhizobium sp. CCBAU 25360 | reverse complement strand
CACATCGCCGACCAATTGCTGCTTGCCGTTGCGTTCGATGCGATTGATGCCGACGTCGATGACGATTGCACCAGGCTTGATCCAATCGCCACGAATGAACCCCGCCCGTCCGGCCGCGGCAACCAGAATGTCCGCACCACAACAGACCGAAGGAAGATCCTCGGTCCTGGAGTGCGCGATGGTAACCGTACAGTTTTCTCGCAAAAGGAGTTGTGCCATCGGCTTCCCGACTATGTTTGAACGGCCGATGATGACTGCCGAAAGCCCGGCAAGATCCTTACGGACGCTCTTGATCAAAAGCATACACCCGAGTGGCGTGCAGGCGACCAAAGCGGGGGCGCCGAGCGACAGGTTGCCCACATTAATAGGATGGAAACCGTCTACGTCCTTTGCCGGATCGATGGCGGCAGTCACTTTCTGGGCATCGATGTGAGAGGGTAGCGGCAGTTGAACGAGAATGCCGTCAACGTCTTCGGCGGCGTTCAGGCGCTTGATCAACGCCAGAAGATCACTCTCGCTGGTTGAGGCGGGCAACTCATGATGGAACGAGCGCAATCCCGCTTCGACCGACCTGCGCACCTTGTTGCGAACGTAAACCGAGCTTGCAGGATCATCGCCAACAAGCACAACAGCAAGACCAGGGGTCGCCCCCCGATCCACGAGAGTTTCGACGGCACCGCGCACCTCATCGTGAAGCTGCCTCGCCGCGGCAACGCCGTTGATCATCACTGCACTCATGTACCGTTCGCCTGTATCGTGATGCTCATCGAAAGACCACCGTGCGATCGCCGTTCAACAGGACGCGGTTCTCCGCGTGAAACCTGACGGCTCGCGTCAATACTGCGGCCTCCACATCTCGTCCGACCGCTGAGAGTTCCTCGGGCGTGAGGGAGTGATCAACGCGTAAGACGTCTTGCTCGATGATCGGCCCCTCATCCAGGTCCGCAGTGACATAGTGGGCTGTCGCGCCGATCAACTTGACACCCCTTGACTGGGCTTGATGATACGGGCGCGCTCCCTTGAAGCTTGGCAGGAAAGAGTGATGGATATTGATGACCCGTCCCGACATCTTCTGACAGAGCCCATCCGACAAAACCTGCATGTATCTGGCCAACACAATCAAATCGATGCGATCCTGCTCGACCCGCTCCATTAGCTTTGCTTCCTGAGCCAGCTTTGTCTCGGGAGTGATCGGTAGATGATGGAAAGGAATGTCGTAGGAGGCCGCGAGGCGATAGAAGTCCTTATGATTCGAAACGATTAATGGAATCTCGACATCGAGCATTCCCGTGGAATATTTAAACAGAAGGTCGTTTAGGCAGTGTCCGGCGCGGGAGACCATAATCATGACCCGTAGCTTCGAACTGGAATCATGCAATTGCCACGTCATATCAAATGACTTTCCGACTTCTGAAAACTCCGACTGCAAGCGCGAGATTGCGATGTTGTCCAGCGCGTCGAACGAAATGCGCATGAACAGTTTGCCGACGCTGCGATCGGAGAATTGAGCGCTGTCTCGGATATTGCATCCATGGGTCGCGAGGAAGCCAGAGACAGCGTGAACAATGCCGATCCGGTCCGGACAGGAAAATGTCAAGACGAAGTCGGGCCGATTGATTCGTTTAATCGACGATCCAGGGCCAGGCGAATTCTGTGCAAGGGGGCTGGCAGATACGACGCTAATTTCAGACATGAGACCCTACCGCTCAGGAAGCCGCCGCAGAAACGGCAACGGCACCTTCGACGTCCTTCACCCGATTGTTGGCGGGATCATAGAACGCACGTAGCGAAGCTCGGGCGGGCACACGCACGCCTGCGACCTCGACCTCCAATTTGCCATCCTGCAAATAAGCCGCATCGACTCCACCGCCGTCGGGGTTCTCGACATAGCCCAGACCAAGAGAGGCTCCAATGCTATGACCGTACATGCCGGACGTGACTCGCCCTACGAGACGACCATCGTGCCAAACCGGTTCATTGTGGTAGAGCAGCAGCGCGGGATCCTCGAGCGCAAGATGGACCATCTTGCGCTTGGGCCCGGCTTCCTTCTGACGCAGCAAGGCATCGCGCCCAACAAAGCCTTGCGGCTTCGACCAAGCGACCGCGAAGCCGAGCCCGGCCTCCAGCGGGGTATCTTCGTCCGTGATGTCGTGGCCCCAGTGCCGGTATCCCTTCTCCATCCGCAATGAATTCATCGCGTGGTACCCGGCAAGGCGCATGCCGAATGAAGCACCCTCTTCGAAAAGAACGTCGAATACGCCCTGGACGAACTCCGTCGGGATGTACAATTCCCATCCCAGTTCGCCGACATAGGTAATGCGGCTTGCCCGCACCTTGGCATAACCAAGATCGATAACCTTCGAGGTCGCGAATGGAAACGCACTGTTCGACAGATCGGCATCCGTCAGCTTGCTCAACAAACTCCTGGACTTCGGACCCATCACGCCAAGGACGGAGTAGGCCGAAGTGACGTCGACCGCCAGCGCCCGCGCACCTTCCGGAATGTTGCGCCTCAAGCAGGCCAAGTCTCTGACCTGCGTGGCGACAGCGGTTACGATGAGGAAGCGCTTTTCGCCTTCTCGGGTGATCGTCAGATCCGCCTCGATGCCACCACGCTCATTGAGCCACTGAGTATAGACGATGCGCCCGACGGGAACCGAGACGTTATTCGCACTGATCCGATTGAGAATGTGCTCGGCGTCCTCGCCCTCGAACACGAATTTGGCGAAGGACGACTGGTCGAACAGCCCGACGTTCTCACGCACCGCGAGATGCTCCTCGGCGGAATAGTCGAACCAGTTTTGTCGCCCGAAACTATACTCGTACTTGGCCTCGCAGCCCTTTGGCGCGTACCAATTGGGTCGCTCGAAGCCCGCGACCTCACCGAAGCAGGCCCCCCGAGAGAGCAAGCGATCGTGGAGCGCCGAACGTCGGACACCTCTCGCTGTCTCCGCCTGCCGGAACGGCCAATGCATCGCGTACAGCAAGCCAAGCGACTCGACCGTTCGATCCCGGAGATAGCGACGGTTCGACTGGAATGGCATCACGCGTCGTATATCGACGTCCCACAGGTCCATCGGAGGGTGACCATCGACGATCCAATCGGCAAGCACCTTGCCTGCTCCACCCGCGGAACGTATGCCAATGGAATTGAAGCCTGCCGCCACGAACAGATTTCGTACCTCCGGCGTCTCGCCAAGCATATAGCGATCGTCCGGAGTGAAACTCTCCGGTCCGTTGAAGAACAACTGGATTCCCGTTTTCGCCAGTATCGGAACGCGACGGATCGCCCCCTCAAGCAGCGGCTCGATGTGCTCGAAATCGTCAGGCAACGTATCGAATTCGAAACTCTCGGGAATCCCCTCCATACCCCAAGGCTTTGCAACCGGCTCAAACCAGCCGACCAGCAACTTGCCGGCATCTTCCTTGAAATACGTGCAAGCATCGGCATCACGCAGCACAGGAAGATGTTTTTTTATGTCTGGCAGCGGCTCGGTGACGATATAGAAGTGTTCGGCTGCGTGAAGCGGCACGGTCGTACCCGCGCTTGCACCGAGGTCCCGCGCCCACATGCCTGCGCAATTGACCACAAACTCGGCGGCGATTTCGTGGTCCTTGCTGCGAACACCGACCGCGCGGCCATTTTCGATTACGATCTCGGTTACAGCAGTGCCCTCGAATATCTTCGCCCCACGAAGCCTGGCGCCCCTCGCCAGCGCATGCGTCGTGTCCACTGGATTGGTCTGACCATCCTTCGGAAGATGAACCGCACCCACAAGATCTTCGGTCGCCATTAATGGCCAAAGATCTCCCGCCTCCTTGGCGGTGAGGACGTTTACTTCCAGCCCAAAACAACGAGCCATTGACGCTCCGCGCTTCAACTCTTCGAAGCGCTCCTGATGAGTGGCAATTGCCAACGACCCGATCTGGCGGTAGCCAGTGTTTTGCCCCGACTCTCGTTCGAGTTGTCCATAAAGCTCGGTCGTATATTGGGCCAACCGCGTTAGATTGTGCGTTGCACCGAGCTGGCCGACCAAGCCAGCCGCATGCCATGTCGTTCCGGAGGTGAGTTGCTTACGTTCAAGCAGGACCACATCGGTCCAACCGCGAAGAGTCAGATGGTAGGCCAGACTGCAACCCATGATACCGCCGCCGACAATGACGACTTGAGCCGACTTTGGAAGATCCGTCATATCTAAGCTCCA
>NZ_LBJA01000019.1:0-3118 GCF_028128695.1 Bradyrhizobium sp. CCBAU 25360 | reverse complement strand
CTTCGCCTGATTTGCGGAATAGAACATGAAGTCCCGCCTTTGTTTCGACATTTGTTCATATGCATCGGATAGCTCAGCAAGAGAGTTGCTGGAATTCTCACGCGTTGGCCTGTCATGACCGTAGTTTAGCGGTCAAAGAACTGGCTTCGAGAGCAACCCTGTTTGCCAGCAGCTGGAAACGCATGATGAGGAGTCCCGCGTAGACGGTCGTCCCGATTGATAGGCCAATCCAGATACCAATGGCGCCAAGTCCAATTGTAAAACTCAGCACGTAGCTAAGCGAGAAGCCGATAAGCCAGTAAGCAATGCAGCCTAGCAGAAGCGGCGTCCGCGTATCTCTGAGTCCACGTAGCCCGCCCGCCGCAATGCTCTGGGCAGCATCGGCGACAAAAACGCTCGCGCCCACCAAGAGGAGCTTTGCAGCTAGTTCAGTCGTCGCGTCAGCATCGCCGGCCGATTCGCCCAGAAACAACTTGGCTATCCCGAAACGCGCGACGACAACTGCAAGAGTCAGCATCGCGGCGATGGCGATGCCAAGGAGCATCGCGGCCAGACCTGCCCGCTTGATGCCTGGAGCGTCCTTGCGGCCAACCGCATGGCTAACGCGCACAGCCGCGGCCATGCTGATGCCGAAAGAGATCATGAACAGGATGGCGGCGACCTGGGCCGCGATCTGATGAGCGGCGAGAGCGCGGATGCTGATCAGGCCCGCGAGGAGCGCTATGGCCAAAAATAGGCCGTACATGATCAAGGAGGCGATTGAAATCGGCGCGCCGATAACCAACAGCTGTCGCATTGAGGGCCAATCGAAGCGCCAGAGATGAGCAAGTACATGGTAGTCACGGAACGGGTGGCGCATTTTGGCGAAATACAAGCTGGCCAAACACGTCCCACAGTTCACCAGCGTAGTCGCAAGACCAGCCCCGAACAACTCTAGTCGGGGCAGGCCGAGCTTGCCGTAAATCAACAGATAAGCCAGCAATGCGTTGATGGGGGTGGCCGCGAGCGTAATCCAGAAAATCGGCTCAGGCCTGTTAACCGCGCCCATAAAGCTGCGGATTGCCTGAAACCACAGGGCCGGTGCCGCGCCCCACGTGAGCCCGAACAGATATTGCTGGGCTAGCCGCGCCGTGTCCGCCTCCTGGCCAAAAGCGAGAAGTAGCTGCTCTCCTCGCAGCGCAAACGCCATGATTGGCAGCGATAGGAGGGGCGCGGCCCAGAGCCCCATGCGCAGCGAGCGCCGTACAATTCTTAGATTGTCCGCGCCAAAGGCCTGCGCGGACAAAGGTGCGATGGCCGCCAGCAGAGTCGCGCCGAGGGTGAAACTAACGAGATAGACCCTGCTGGCCAGCGCTGCCGCAGCCAGCGCCTCCGCGCCGATTCGTCCTATGAAAGCAAGATGGGTCGTCATCATGGTTACCTGTCCAACCTGCGTCAGCACCATCGGCCACGCGAGTTTCGCGGTTTCTCTGAGCTCGACAGCAAGGTGATGAGCAGATCGGCCGTCTCGCCAGTCCGTGCCGCGAGGGCGCGACGGCTTTGCCTCGGTGATTTTGTTCATCGACGTCGTGCTGCATTGTTTGCCTCGCCCAACGATCTCATGTCTCATCGGGAGTATCCTCTTCAGATGCGCAGTGCCGCGCAGGCTAGCGTAACTGCGCGTGAGGCAAGCGTGCAGTCGGCTTGGACCAGCTCTCCATTCAGCCTTTCGCCGACTGAATAAGAGCAGCTCCGTCCCGTTGACAGCGCTTCGCCGGAGCGAACGGACCTTTTCTCGTGCGTTGCGCACAGCAGGCACCACCGACAGGCCAAACGGTCCATTCCGGCACTGCACGATAGGGGGCGGCGCGAGCTGGACTACGGTCTGATCGATTATGGCATATCGACATCGGCACCGTCGAATTCTCTCGCGACGCATCCCTGAGCTCAAGGGCTAAAATCATATAGTACGTCACTGCGACGTCCGTAAGCATGAGATCTGGAGCACATCTCCCCTTCAAGGCTCGTGCCAACTGCGAGGGCTCGCCTTCTAAGGCTTTTGCTCCAGCCATGTGTAGCGGAGCTGACAGTAGGTCGCAAACCTAACAAGACTTCAGAGACGCTCGATTTCAATGTCGCAGGGATTGCCGGGATATGTGCGCTGAGCAATTCGTCCATTCATGCGGACGGGAACTCTGCACGCCAAAGTATTGAGAACCGATTGAAACCAACGATTATGCGCGTCTGAGGCCTACACTTTCAGTGCCGATAGTAAGAAGCGTCAGCGAAGGCGAGCCGTGCAAGGTTACTGCTCGGCTCGGTTCAAGCATTCGAGTCCTCAGGATCTCTCAAATAGAGCTGGGCAGGCCGGCGCACCTGCGAGGCGCATGCGCAGATCTTCCAACCCCCGCTCGTCTTCTATCTGGCCGGCTCAAGACAACGCCGGCCAAGGTCAGACTCGAGCAGCTCGATGCGCCGCTAATGCTGGCATTCTTTGAGCATCTGGCACGCGATGGACGTGGCGCCTCAGCCGCTGCTGGAACCTCGATCACATCCCCGTCGAAACCTAGCGACGTACTCCTCACGTGTGGCACGACGCCGCGCTCAACCAAACATCGACAAACCTGCGCGTTCGCCTCACGTATTTCTCGGATGAGCCTTCACTCGGCGAATGCCGGGACGGCGGCAGCGATGCCGCGCAAAAGGAACCCGTGCTCCTTTCGACCTTGCCTACTGCGAACCTTACCCTGACGAGCAAGCAGGCGAAGTGGCGCGCAGAAGCCTCGTAGTTGTTCAAGCAAGAATGTCCCAGCGCCCGGAGATGAGCCATAACCTCTAGTCACTAGCCGAGGGAGGCCGCTCGCGTTTTCTGCAACCTTGCTTCGGCTTGACCAATGGGCGTCCCATACACGTCCGAAGTCCCATCCGGCCAAAGCCGTAGCAGGCAAGCCGCGACCGAGACTTGCAATCATCAGCTTGGCACGGCGTACTCCCATAGTGGTGTAGCTGACCGGGAGGTCACCGCCAATTTTCCGGCGGGTCGGAAGGCATCAGAACGATGGCGTCTTCATTTGGGAGATGCCAACCACCTCAGTCCGCCGCTTGATCTCGCCGTTGAGGCGCTCGATCGGATTGGTCG
>NZ_LBJA01000018.1:0-2604 GCF_028128695.1 Bradyrhizobium sp. CCBAU 25360 | reverse complement strand
TGGCCATGCGGGGGTCGAGGTTGACGGGATTTTCCTCCATGCCGGCTTCCGGCAGGCGCAGCACCTCGCCGATCTGGTCGATCAGGAGGCCATAGGATTCGCCGCGGAGGTCAACGCCGACCGCCATCGGCACCTTGCCGTCCTCGGGCTGCGGCAGGCCGAGGCGGGCGCGCATGTCGACCACGGTGACGATGCGGCCGCGCAGATTGAGCACGCCCGCGATCTCGCGCGAGGACAAGGGCACGCGGGTGACGCGCTCGGGCATGAACACGTCCTGGACGCGGGAGATCGGCAGGCCGAACAGCTGGCCGCCGATCATCGCGGTGACGTATTCGACCATGGCGCCTTCGCCCACTTGCGTCTTCTTGTTCATCTGCTTCTCCTGATCCCTGTCCTGCCCTTACGCCGCTGCCCTGTTCAGCTCGGAGGCGCCGGCGGCACCCGCGGTCTGCTCCTTCAGCGCCGCGATCAGACCGGGACGGTCGAACTTGGCGACATAGTCGTGGAAGCCGGCCTGACGGCCGCGCTCGATCGCCGCCGGCGACACCAGCGCGGACAGGCCGATGATCGGCATCGAGCCCAGATTGTTGTCGGAGCGGATAACTTCCGCGAACTCGAACCCGTTCATGTCGGGCATCTCGATGTCGGTCAGGACCACGTCGAAGCTCTGGGCACGGAGCGCCGCGAGGCCCTCCTGCGCGGTCGGCGCGGTGCGGACGCGGTAGCCGGCGGCCTTGAGCACGGGCGCCAGCATGTTGCGGAAGAAGGCGCTGTCGTCGACCAGCAGCACCGACTGCGAGTGCATCGACGGCTTCATCTCCTTGCGGGTGAACCAGTCGGCGAACGCCATCGGGAGGAAGTGGCCGACGTCGATCACCTCGGTGGCCTGGCCCTTGATCACGGCCGAGCCGAGGATGCCGGAGGCGGAGCCGCCGACCTCGATGTTGAGCCGTTCCTCGACGATGTCGATGATCTCGTCGACGACGAGGCCCATGGAGCGGCCGTCATCGGCGAACACCAGGATCGGCTGGGCGCCCTGGCTGGCAATGGTGACGCCTTCCATGGCGACGAGCGGCATCAGCTGCTCGCGGTATTGCACCATGTAGCGGCCGTTCGAGAACTCGATCTTGTCGGCGGGCAGCTCTTCCAGGCGGGTGACGAGGCCAAGCGGGACCGCCTTGGGCTGCGACGAGCCGGCGCGGAACACCAGCAGCGAAGTGGTCTGCTCGCCGCTTCCGATGTGATGCGCGCCGTTCTCGTCGCCCATGTCATGGGCCGAGGAGCCGGCGGCGCCGAGCGCCTTGGCAATGCCGTTGGGGTCGATGATCATGATCACCGCGCCATCGCCCAGGATGGTGTTGCCGGAGAACATGTCGATGTGACGCAGCTTGGTCGACATCGGCTTCACGACGATCTCTTCGGTGTGGAACACGCCGTCGACGACGATGCCGAAGGTCTGGCTGCCGACTTGCGTGACCACGATGAAGCCGTTCTCGGGATCGGACGCGGCGCCGTCGTCGATCTTGAGCAGCTTCTTCAGATGGATCAGCGGCAGCAGCTTGTTGCGCAAGCGGAGGACCGCGGTGTCCTTGATGCGCTCGATGCGGTGCTCTGAGTTGGCGCGGGCCCGCACCAGCTCGACCACCGAGAGCTGCGGGATCGCAAAGCGGTCGCCGGCGGCTTCGACGATCAGGGCGGAGACGATGGCCAGCGTCAGCGGGATCTTGATGGTGACGGAGCTTCCCTCGCCGGCCACCGACTTGATGTCGATGGTGCCGCCGATCTGGTCGATATTGGTGCGCACCACGTCCATGCCGACGCCGCGGCCGGAGACCGAGGTGATGGCGGCTGCGGTGGAGAAGCCGGGCGCGAAGATGAACTTGTGGATCTGGGCTTCGCTCATCTTCTCGAGCTCGGCCTCGGTGACCAACCCTGAGGAGATCGCCTTGGCCTTGATCTTCTCGGTGTTGAGGCCACGGCCGTTGTCGGCGATGCAGATGATGATGTGGCCGCCCTCGTGATAGGCGGACAGGCGGATGGTGCCCTGCTCGCCCTTGCCGGATGCGAGACGCTCGGCGGGGGTCTCCAGGCCATGATCGGCGGAGTTGCGCACCATGTGGGTGAGCGGGTCCTTGATCAAATCGAGCACCTGGCGGTCGAGCTCGGTGTCGGCGCCGTGCATCTCCAATTCGATCTGCTTGCCGAGTTCGCTCGACAGGTCGCGGACGATGCGGGGCAGCTTCTGCCAGGCATTGCCGATCGGCTGCATGCGCGTCTTCATGACGCCTTCCTGCAGCTCGGCGGTGACGTTGGACAGGCGCTGCAACGGCACCTTGAACTCGGTGTCCTCGTTGCGGCGGGAGATCTCCAGCAGCTGGTTGCGGGTCAGCACCAGCTCGGAAACCATGGTCATCAGATGCTCCAGCGTATCCACGTTGACGCGGATCGACTGGTTGGCGATGCGGTCGCCTTCGCTGGCGCCCTCGTCGGCCATCGACTTCTTCGGCGCGGCCTTCTCCTTGGCGGGCTTTGCTTCCTTGGCCACTTCCTTAACAACAGGCGCGGGCGCTTCAGCGGCCGGCGCGGGCTCGGCCTTGGCTTCAG
>NZ_LBJA01000017.1:0-2204 GCF_028128695.1 Bradyrhizobium sp. CCBAU 25360 | reverse complement strand
TTCGACCACGTCGCCGATGCGGGACGCCGCCTTGGAAAGCTCGCTGACCCGCTCGGTGGTGGCACGGGCCTGGCCGACGGCATCGCCCGCCATCCGCGCCGATTCCTGCACCTGACGGCTGATCTCGCCGACCGACGAAGCCATCTCCTCGGTCGCCGAGGCTACCGACTGCACGTTACCAGATGCCTGGTCGGATGCGGTGGCGACGACGGAGGCGAGCTCTTGCGCCCGCTCGGCGGTCGAGCTCAGCGATCCGGCCGAGCTTTCCAGCGCGCCGGATGCGGCGGACACCGTTTCCACGATACCGCCCACCTGCGCTTCGAAGCTGTCGGCCAGCTCGTTCATGGTGCGCTTGCGTTCGCGATCGGCAGCGGCCTGGTCCTGGGCACGCTGCTCGATCCTGCGCTTGATGTCGTCCTGCATCGAGCTCAGCGACGTCGCGAGCCTGCCGACCTCGTCGGCCTGATCGATCTTGAGCTGCTGGTTGAAGTCGCCCTTGGCGATGCCGTCGGCGAAATTGGCGCAGTCCTGGATCGGCCGCGCGATCTTGCGTGCAGCGAACGAGATCAAGAAGATCGCCGCCAGCACGATGACGAGGCCGACACCGAGCTGCCAGAACGTGCTCGACGTCGCGCGGGCACTGAGCGAGGCATCCAGCTGCCGTGCGGACGCCAGCACGACCTCGCGCGGGACCGAGATCACGACCACGCATTCTCGGTGAGCCCGAAGCGGATCGGCGCATAGATATCGATGTTGGCGAACTTCGGATCGTCCTGCACTGCGCTTTTGCCGGCCTTGACGATGGCGAGGCTCTCGCTCCAGCGCGGATCGGCTGCCGAAGCGTTCTTGCCGATCACGTCCTGATTGGCGCTGTTGGCCACGATCAGGCCGGTATCGTTGAGGATCGCGACCTTGCCCTTGCCCTCGAACAGCGAGGCATTGATCTTGAGGGCCAGCTTCTGCACGAAGTCGAGATCGTAGTCGGCGCCGGCAACGCCGCGGAACTTGCCGCCGATCATGACCGGCACCGACATGGTCGCCAGGAAGACGGCCTTGCCCTGCACGATGTAGGGCAGCGGACCGAGGATGTTCTCCTTACCCGTCGTGTTCGGATTGATGTACCAGGCGCCCTTCACCAGACCGTTGGGATGCCGCTCGCTGCTGTCGTACTCGACCAGCGGCTGAACGGCGATGTCGCCGTTGGCATTGCGCGTCCAATAGGGCAGGAACCGGCCGGTATTGTCCGATCCAACCTCCTTGCGGCCCTTGAACGCCGCGTCATCGCCATCCAGCGCGCCGGGCTCCCAGGCAGAATAGGTACCGTTGAAAGCAGGATTGAGCTCGAGCACGTGGCGGAGCAGCGCGTTGAACTGGGCGCGCCGGGCTGCGATGGGGGTGCCGGTCTTCTCGTCTGCCAGCGTCGCGAACGCATGCGCGATGGTGCGCGCGGCATCAAATCCGACCTCCAGCTCGGCCTTGATGGCGCTGGCTTCGGTGGCAGCGCGGTTCGTCAGGCTTTCCTTGGTCTGATTGTCGACCAGCTGCATGACCTCGTGGGTCACGTACTGGTTCATGCTCTGCGTGGAGAAGAGGCCGTAGCCGATCAGCACGACGCAGGTGACCGCGAGGCAGAGGCCGGCGATCAGGGCAATCTTCAACTGGATGGAGCGAATGGCAGAAAACGAAAACAGCTTCACGATGGGCCTCCGAAATGCTGCGAGGACTTAAAGTTCCCCGCGTTCGGAACCCGTAAAGATTTGGAACCGTATGACCCACGTGAAAAATAAGTCCGGGGCCGGGCGGTGCGCCAAAAGCAAAGAGCGGCGCCGATGACGCCGCTCTTGCGTAGTTTGATACCTGTCCCGAAGGATCAGGCCGCGCGCACGTTGGTCAGGAACTTGCTGACCTCATTCTTCAGCCGGCCCGAATCGTTCGACAGCATTTGCGCCGCCGACAGCACCTGCGAGGAGGCCGTGCCGGTCTCGGTCGCCCCGCGCTGCACGTCGGTGATGTTGGAGGAGACCTGCTGGGTACCTTGCGCGGCCTGCTGCACGTTGCGGGCGATCTCCTGGGTCGCCGCGCCCTGCTCTTCCACCGCCGCCGCAATCGCCGACGAGATTTCCGACAGGCGCTCGATGGTCGAGGAGATTTCCTTGATGGCGCCGACCGAGTCGTTGGTCGCCGCCTGGATGCCGGAGATCTGC
>NZ_LBJA01000016.1:0-1514 GCF_028128695.1 Bradyrhizobium sp. CCBAU 25360 | reverse complement strand
GTTAACGGTTACTACTCAGATATGGCGCGGACCTATGCAATCGGAGATCCTGGCGCCCTTGCAAGAGACCGGTACAGCGCACTCTTGAGAGGCGAGCGCATCGAATTGGGGTTGGTGCGTCCCGGCATCGCTGCCAGTGCCATCTTCGCGGCAGCAATGAAGGAAGTGAGATCTGGCGCCTTGCCCGAGTATCAGCGCAACCACTGCGGCCACGGAATCGGATTGCGGTCCCATGAATTTCCGTTGATCGGGCCAAGCAGTGAGACAATTCTGAAACCTGGTATGGTGCTCTGTGTCGAAACCCCGTATTATGAGATCGGCTGGGGCGGGATGATGGTTGAAGACACCGTGATAGTGACCGATACAGGCTGTGAGTTGCTGACTGAGTCGTCCCGGGAACTCTGCCGGTCCCATTGAAACATGGCCATCGAAACAGATCGGATGTCGTCGAGTACGCTCGACAACCGTATGTCTAAGAGCCAATCGCTCGAACGTGGCCTCGAAATTCTGGAAGCCGTAAACCAAGCTGAAAGGCCCATCGGCACGCGAGAATTGGCCCGCCTTCTCGAACTGAGCCCTGCAATCGTTCAGAGACTGGTCAACACGCTCGCGGAGCGGCATTATCTCCGGCGCGATCCCGATACGAAGCGCTACACCATTGGTTATCAGACTCTGATCTTTGGTGCATCACTAATGCGCCGGGACAATCTATTGGTCGAAGCGCGCAAAGAACTTGAGGAAGTCACAAGGAAGCTGCGTGTCGATTCTTATATGGCGACGCTGCAAGGGCGACGAGCGATATACCTGATGTGGCTGGCCGGCGACGCTCCCGTCTCCGTTCGCGCCGAACCTGGAGACGAACTTTCCCTGCACTCCACAGCAATCGGAAGATGCATTCTGTCCTCTTTTCGCGATGAAGAGGTCCTCGAAATTCTGGGACCGGGCCCCCTGCGCCGGATCACAAGCAAGACCATTACAGATCCTTACCTCGTTCTAAACGAAATCCACCTGACAAAGGAGCGTGGTTTTGCCGTAGTTCAGGACGAGAATATCGACGGCATCATTTCGGTTGGTGCATTGATCAAACAGCCGACGGCCGGTCCGCGCAGTGCTATCAGCCTTTCATTTTCTCCATATTTCTCCAAGGATATTGATATCGAAGAAGCTGGGGCAGTAATTACGGCCGCGGCAAGGCGAATAAGCAGAATTGCAGTTTCGTAGACTGTGCATGAATGACCGGCAGCCGCAGTGGACCGTCAGCCCTCCAGCTAATCCAGCTCCGGCACCTCGTTGAAAGTTGTCTTGAATCAGCATTGGAAGGGCAAGCGTTTGAGCCCGAACGGACCCCTGCGCTGCGGCGATTAGTCCGCGCCATTGCCAAGCGGCGAAGAAACACCGCGTCGGCGGCAGGCGGCCTCGACCGTGTTCCTGAGCAGGCGCGCGATGGTCATGGGACCCACTCCGCCCGGGACTGGTGTCAGCGCACCGGCGACGCTGCGCGCACCCTCGAAATC
>NZ_LBJA01000015.1:0-1345 GCF_028128695.1 Bradyrhizobium sp. CCBAU 25360 | reverse complement strand
CCGGTTCGGGGATCGTCGTCTCGATAAAGGGGGGCGGCGCTCGCTGAACGCATGGTTGCGGGCAAAACTGTCTGCCTTCGGCAGCTCTCCAGGGGGAACCGCGCGCTGGAAGTGCGGTTCAACCGCTTTCTTGGCCATGACAAGGTGACGGTGGATCGGATCATCGAAAGCTGGAGCAATAGCACGGGCCCTGCCGTGGAAGGCCGCCACGTGCTGGCCATCCAGGACACCAGCGAGATCCACTTCAACACCACGCCGCAACGCCGGCGCGGGCTCGGAGAAATCGGCAAAGGCAATAACCACGGCGTGCTGCTGCACCCGCTGCTGGCTGTGGACGCCGACGACGGCAGCTGTCTTGGGCTTTTGAGCGGGCAGATATGGACGCGCGCAGGTCGCCGCACGACCTCGCATGATGATCGGGAATTATCGGACAAGGAATCGCAACGCTGGATATCGACTGCCGTGGCGGCAAGGCCGCTGCTCACCAAGGCCGCGGCGGTGACGGTGCTGGGTGACCGCGAGAGCGATATTTTTGCCCTTTATGCCAGCTCGGCCAAGCAACATTTCCACGTCATCGCGCGCAGCATGCATGATCGCAAGCTTGCCGACCGCAGCAGCCTGTATGAGGCCAGCGATGCCATGGCCGCGGTGGACCAGCGTATGATCCAACTGCCTGCGCGCGCCGCGCGGCCGGCTCGCCTGGCCCACCTCGAACTTCGCTTTGGCGCAATCGAGCTCGCCCGCCCGCAGAATAAGTTATTGCACCATCTGCCGAAAAGCTTGCCGCTGGCGGTGGTCGATGTGCGCGAGATTAACGCCGAAACCGGCATAGAGCCGCTGCACTGGCGGCTTCTCACCTCTCACGAGGTCACCAGCATCGAGGACGCCTGGCGCATCGTCCAATGGTACAAGCAGCGCTGGATCATCGAGCAGTTCTTCCGCATCCTGAAGACACAAGGCCTCAAGCTCGAAGACAGTCAGATCGGATCCGCCGATCGGCTTCTCAAGCTGGTTGCGATCGCCGCCAAGGCGGCCGTCATCACCATCCAGCTTCTGCAGGCCCGCAATGGTGGTCGCCAGCCCATTCTCGCGGCCTTCGACAACGGCCAAATTGGCGCGCTCACAGCCCTCAACCAGCAACTCGAAGCCGCGAGCAAGCGACTAAAGAACCCACATCCGCCCGATAGTCTCGCTTGGGCCGCCTGGATCATCGGCCGTCTCGGCGGGTGGGATGGCTACCCATCGTCCAAGCCGCCGGGCCCGATCACCTTCAAAAACGGCCTCGAATACTTCAACGCCGTCGCAGCAGGATGGAGCCTCAGAGATATGTGCATGCCCTAGTGCG
>NZ_LBJA01000014.1:0-1339 GCF_028128695.1 Bradyrhizobium sp. CCBAU 25360 | reverse complement strand
CTATCCCGTGATGATCAAGGCGTCCGCCGGCGGCGGCGGCAAGGGCATGCGCATCGCGCATTCGACCTCCGAGGTTGCGGAAGGTTTCAACCTCGCCAAGGCCGAGGCCAAGGCCTCGTTCGGCGACGATCGCGTCTTCGTCGAAAAGTTCATCGTCGATCCCCGCCACATCGAGATCCAGGTGCTGGGCGACAAGCACGGCAATGTCGTCTATCTCGGCGAGCGCGAGTGCTCGATCCAGCGCCGCAACCAGAAGGTCATCGAGGAGGCGCCGTCGCCGCTGCTCGACGAGGCCACGCGCCGCAAGATGGGCGAGCAGGCCGTCGCGCTGGCCAAGGCCGTGAATTACGACTCCGCCGGCACCGTCGAGTTCGTCGCGGGGCAGGACAAGAGCTTCTACTTCCTGGAGATGAACACGCGCCTCCAGGTTGAGCATCCCGTCACCGAGCTCGTCACCGGCATCGACCTCGTCGAGCAGATGATCCGCGTTGCCGCCGGCGAGAAGCTCGCCATCGCGCAGAAGGACGTCACGCTGACGGGCTGGGCGGTGGAATCGCGCCTCTACGCCGAAGACCCGTTCCGCAACTTCCTGCCCTCGATCGGGCGGCTCGTGAAGTATCG
This sequence comes from Bradyrhizobium sp. CCBAU 25360, assembly GCF_028128695.1. NCBI lineage: Bacteria > Pseudomonadati > Pseudomonadota > Alphaproteobacteria > Hyphomicrobiales > Nitrobacteraceae > Bradyrhizobium > Bradyrhizobium sp. CCBAU 25360. The sequence continues at coordinate 718 of NZ_LBJA01000014.1, read as the reverse complement.
TCCGCCGGCGGAAGCCAGCAAGGACGGCATCACCATCCGCAACGATACCGGCGTCCAGGAGGGCGGCGAGATCTCGATCCATTACGATCCGATGATCGCCAAGCTCGTCACCCATGCGCCCTCGCGCGCGGCCGCGATCGAGGCGCAGGCGACCGCGCTCGACTCGTTCTATGTCGACGGCATCAGGCACAACATCCCGTTCCTGTCGGCGCTGATGCATCATCCGCGCTGGCGCGAGGGGCGGCTCTCGACCGGCTTCATCGCCGAGGAATTCCCCAAAGGCTTTGCGGTGCGCGTGCCGGAAGGCGAGGTCGCCCGGCGCATCGCCGCGGTCGGCGCCGCCATCGATCACGTGTTGGGGGAGCGCAAGCGCCAGATCTCGGGGCAGATGGGCGGCCGCGTCGTGCAGCGCGAGCGGCGCCGCGCGGTCTGGCTCGACCGCCAGGAGATCCAGCTCGAGGTCGGACGCGAAGGCGAGGCGATCGCCGTGCGCTTCATCGACGCCGAGGGCAAGGCCGGCAATTCGCATCTGCTGGCCTCGCCGTGGAAGCCGGGCGATCCGGTCTGGCAGGGCAGCATCGACGGCCACTTCGTCGCGGTGCAGGCGCGGCCGATCCCGAACGGCATCCGCCTCGCGCATCAGGGCGTCGAGGTCCCCGTCTATGTCTGGACCGAGACGGAAGCGACCTCGGCGCGGCTGATGCCGGTGACGACGGCC
>NZ_LBJA01000013.1:0-1257 GCF_028128695.1 Bradyrhizobium sp. CCBAU 25360 | reverse complement strand
ATTTGGTGCCCGCACTTAATTTATGACGGCATTTGTAACGGCGCGGAAAAGCGCGCCTTAACAAATCCCCGCGTCACCTAACCGCGAGTTGCGGCGCCACAAATTTACCACAGCTTATCCTTTGCCGATTACCGTGCGGGCGAGTCAGGAAGCGGGCTGCTTCCGGGCTGCGCCTGGTTTTCCGCGAATGGAATGGGGTGGGGGAATGTCGGTCAAGTCGAAGTCGAACCAATCGAAGCTGCCAAGCTTGCGTTTTCGCGCAAAAATCATCCTCGGCTTCGTGGCGGTGCTAGCCATCCTCGCCGTCAGCATGGCTTTCGCCTATTTCGGCTTCGAGCGGATCCAGGCCGCCGTGGCTTCCTACCGCACCAGCGTGTCGGAAGCCGACCTCGCCCGGACGGTCGATCGCGAGCTGATCGCCTATCAGGGACTGGCTCGGGCCTATACCCTGACGGGGGCGGTGGATGACGAGACCGCAGCCAAGGCCGCCGAAGACAATCTGAAGAGCGCGATCGCCAAGTCGATGTCCGCCACGACAGGCGCCGCCCGCCGCGAGCAGGTCGGCAAGCTGGAGGCCGAGTTTCAGCGCTTCACGAAGGTGTTCGGGGAGATCATCGTCCTGACGCGCGAGAACAACAAGATCGCGGCCGATGAGCTCAACAGCGTCGGCAACAAGATCCGCTTCAAGTTCGACGACCTCGCCGATACCGCCGCGCTGGCGGGGCTGGCATCGGTCCAGACCACGGCCAAGGACATCACCTCGCAATATCTGGCTGTCTCCACCTCGGTCAGCGCCTTCGTCGCCAAGCCGGAGCCGAAGACCGCCGACGGCGTGATCGCCCGCATCAAATTCCTGGAGACCCTGCTGGTCTCGATCTATGCCAGCGACCAGAAGATCACCGACCGCGTCACCGAGATCGGCAATCTGCTGAAGCAGTACCGCACCTCCTTCTCAAGGCTGACCGAGAACGTGAAGATCATCGTCAAGTCGAACGGTGAGATGACCAAGACGGCGGCGACCATCCTCAAGCTCTCGGCCGAGCTGCGTTCGGATTTGACTGCTGACCAGCAGCGCATCGAGGCGAGCGCCAACGCGACGATCGGAGAGACCGAGCAACTGATGTTGATGATGGCGCTCGGCGGCCTTGCCATCGGTGCCGTGCTGGCCCTGTGGCTCGGCAACGGCATCTCGCGTCCGATGATCGCGATGTGCAAGGCGATGCGTGAGCTGGCCTCGGGCAATTTCGACGTGGTGCT
>NZ_LBJA01000012.1:0-1227 GCF_028128695.1 Bradyrhizobium sp. CCBAU 25360 | reverse complement strand
AGCTGGGACTACATCACCAAGGTCTTGACCGATGCGAAGCATACGCTGACGGCGACCGCGACCAACTCGTCGGGGCAAACCAGCGTGGCATCGACTGCGGTGGCGGTCACCGTCGATACCAAGGCGCCAGCTGCACCGGCGATCGCGAGTGACACCGTCAACACTGCCAATCAGGTCGTGATGTCGGGGACCGCTGAAGTGAACAGCGCGATCAAGGTGTTCGACGGAACGACCCAGGTCGGCACCGCGACGACCAACGCGAGCGGTGCGTGGAGCGTCACGACGTCCGCACTGTCGGCCGGTTCGCACGCCCTGACGGCAAAGGCGACCGACGTTGCTGGCAACGTCAGTGCTGCGTCGGCTGCTGTGGATGCGGTCGTCGGTTCTGGAACGACGACGGGCTCCACCGGTTCGGGCACGTCCGGTTCGGGTACCTCGGGTACGGGTACCACCGGCACGGGCACATCAGGCACCGGCACCACTGCGCCGGCCGCGCCGAAGATCGCCTCGTTCTCCAACGATACCGGCACCGCCGGTGATCACATCACGAGCGACAAAACGGTGACCCTGGCGGGGACTGCGGTTGCCAACAGCACGGTCAAGGTGCTCGACGGCACGACCCAGCTCGGCACCGTCACGGCGGATGCGAACGGAGCATGGCACTACACCACCGTCGCACTGCCTGACGGCAAGCACAGCTTCACCGCGACCGACACGGTCTCCGGCGCCACCAGCAAGGCATCGGCTGCGCTGGATGTCACGGTGGATAGCGCTGCCCCCGATGCTCCGATCCTGTTGAGCGATCCCACCACGCATAACCGCGCAACGGTATCCGGTACGGCGGAAGCGGGGAGCTCGATCAAGCTCTATGAGGGCACGACCCTGCTTGGCACCGCGACCGTCGCGAGTGATGGCGACTGGAGCGTGACGACCCCGAATCTCAAGCACGGGTCCCACACCTTCACCGCGACGGCAACCGATGCCGCCGGCAACACCAGCGCCTTGTCGCAGCCGATCGATCCGCCGATTGGTCATGGCGGCACCAAGGACGCTGCGACCGTCGAAGTCACCAATGTGCGCCAGCACTGGGATCACACGGCAACGATCAAGGGCACGGCCGATCCCAACAGCGAGATCAAGCTGTCGGACGGCACGACCTCGGTCGGTTCGGTGACCACGGGAGCCGACGGCAAGTGGAGCTTCCAGACCTCCGACCTGTCGGGCAAG
>NZ_LBJA01000011.1:0-980 GCF_028128695.1 Bradyrhizobium sp. CCBAU 25360 | reverse complement strand
AGCAGGCGGCGGTCGCCGAACTGCGACGCCAGCGGTTTGTCGTCATCGTGTTTCAGCCGATCCAGGTCCGCGCCTATGCCACGTTCCATTTGCAACGGGCCAAGAACGACAAAATGGATGCCGCATTGATTGCGGCCTGCACCGCCGCGGTCAAGAAGATCCATCCCGCTCCAGACCCCCGGCTGCAGCCTTTTGCCGTGCATCTGACGATGATCGACCAGATCAAGGAGGACATCGCAAAGCTCAAGAATCGGCTGGAGAGCTGCCCTGACGAACGTATCCAGAAGTTCTGGAAGGAGCAGATCGCTCTGTTGGCCAAGCACAGACGAGCCGAGTTCAAGGCCCTGGTGGCAGCGATCCGCAAGCATCGCGATCTCGCCGCACGGCTCGATCTGATCTACAGCGTTGGCGGCAGCGGCTTGCCGACCGCGGTTGCCATCTTGATCAGGATGCCCGAGATCGGTCAGATCACCCGCGAGCAAGCCGCAGCCCTCACCGGGCTTGCGCCGTACGATGACGACAGCGGCAAGCATGTCGGCGCCCGCAGGATTGACGGCGGACGCCAGCGCTTGCGTCAGGCGCTCTACACCGCAGCTCTTCCGGCATCCTTCCGCTGGAATCCGCAGCTCATGGCCCTGTACAGCCGGCTGATCGCCGCCGGCAAGGGCCACAAGCGCGCGCTGGTCGCCTGTGCCAGGAAGCTGATCGTCATCATCAACGCCGTCGTCGCCCGCGGAACACCGTGGGTCGCCGAACCGCCCAGAACCGCGAGTGTGTCCGTCACCTGATCTCGTTTCTTTGTTCGATCAGGCGACCGTTTCTTCGTCCCGACCTGCCGTCAAGACGACGCCGCGCGCCGCGGCCGTCAAGGATGGCCGTCGCGCTCGTCTCACCTCACGTCGACTGCCGCCAGGCCACGCCTTGACGGCCGCAAGCACGGCGTCATGCTCGCGGAAATCGGGCGTGCTTTAATGGTTGCT
>NZ_LBJA01000010.1:0-897 GCF_028128695.1 Bradyrhizobium sp. CCBAU 25360 | reverse complement strand
AGGCGGTGGCGATGAAGGCGGAGACGACGCGTCTTCCGCTCTTGCCGGCATGGGCCAGGACGTTGCGCATGAACTGGACGCGGCAGCGCTGCCGGGCGGTGTTGAGCACCTTGCTGACGGCGGCCTTGATGCCCTCATGCGCATCGGAGATCACGAGCTTGACGCCACGAAGCCCGCGCCGAGCGAGCTTGCGCAAGAACGCGGTCCAGAACGTCTCGGCCTCAGAAGGGCCGATGTCCATGCCGAGAACTTCACGCCGGCCGTCGCTATTGACGCCGACCGCGATGATGATCGCGACCGAGACGATCCGGCCATTCTGGCGCACCTTGACGTAGGTAGCGTCGATCCACAGATACAGCCAGTCACCCTCGATCGGGCGGGCGAGGAAGGCCTACGGTCGGCTCACCTGGCTCTTGGAGATGCCAGTCATGCCCATGGCCTGGACCAGATCATCGACGGATCGGGTCGAGATGCCCTGCACATAGACTTCCTGCACCACCGCGGTGAGCGCCTTTTCGGCCATCCGACGCGGCTCCAGGAAGCCGGCGAAGCAGCTTCCTTTGCGCAGCTTGGGAAGGCGCAGCTCGACCGCGCCGGCGCGTCTCCCTGGTCCGGTCACGGTAGCCCGCCTTCCGGCCCGCCGGAAAATTGGCGGTGACCTGCCCGTCAGCTACACCACACTATGGGAGTACGTCATGCCAAGCTGACGATTGCTTGTGGGTGCAAGTCCCATCCGGCCAAAGCCGTAGCAGGCAAGCCGGGACCGAGTCTTGCGGGCGTCGCGGCAACGCTGGGTCCGAAGTGTAGACAGCAGTCGTACGGGGTGCGGGAATGAGCCTCGAAAGGTGGATGTTCGCGGAGGCCGAGTGTGTCCCTAACCACGAAGGCTGCATGAGT
>NZ_LBJA01000009.1:0-654 GCF_028128695.1 Bradyrhizobium sp. CCBAU 25360 | reverse complement strand
CATATTGGCTACCTGTCAGGATACCGCTCCATTCTTCAGGACAGCGGGGCTTACCCGCAGGCCTTGATCGTGACGCGAGAAAAAATCGCGCTGATTACCGGCGCCAGTGATGGTGCAGCCGCTTTGGAGGTCTTGAACGATCCTCGAGCAATCTGGCGTTACGGAACGTTCTTCGTGTTCAGCTCTGGCGACATGCCGTCTTATGAGGGAATGCCCGCGGCCACAAAGACCCCGGCAGAGGCCGTGGCAGCCGCGATAACGACGATGATACGCGGCGTCAAAAATATTGGTTGCGATCTTCGTCGGTCGGAACTTCGGGCAGCTCTTGAGAGTGTGGTCCCGCAAGCTCGCTTGATATCCGCAGCCGAGGCGTTTCAGCGATCTCGCGCTGTCAAGCTCCCTGGCGAATTGGAGTTGCTGCGCTATGTCTCCCGCCTTACCGACAAAGCTATCGAGGGAGTCACGGATTTAATACGCTCTGGCGTCAACGAATTGGAAGTTGCCGCGGAGATCACGCGGACAATCGCGGTTGGTGGTGGCATATGCCGTTTCGTGGTCGTGACCTCGGGGGAGCGCTCGTCTCGTGTCGATGCGTACGCCCGAAACCGCATCATGCAAGAAGGAGATCTTGTCCGGCTGGACATCGGCGCAACT
>NZ_LBJA01000008.1:0-607 GCF_028128695.1 Bradyrhizobium sp. CCBAU 25360 | reverse complement strand
AAGTCGCTGGCGAGCCAGACCGCGAAGGCCACGGACGAGATCTCCTCGCACATCACGGGCATGCAGGGCGCCACGGCCGAATCGGTAGCCGCGATCAAGGAGATCGGTGCGACCATCGGCCAGATCTCGTCGATCTCGACCTCGATCGCCAGCGCGGTCGAGCAGCAGGGTGCCGCGACGCAGGAGATCGCGCGCAGCGTCCAGACCGTCGCGCAGGGCACCCAGACCGCAGCCACCGACATCGGCGAGGTCAACCGCGGCGCCGCCGAGACCGGCTCGGCCTCCGAGGAAGTGCTGCACTCGGCCAAGACACTGTCATCCGAAAGCACCCGCCTGCGCGCCGAGCTCGATCGCTTCATGGGGAATATCAGGGCGGCGTAAGTTGCTTGGGTTCGTGCTGAGTTAGACGATCGGCTGTCACCCCACTCTCCGCTGTCGTCCCCGCGAAAGCGGGGAACCATAACCACAGGGAGCGGATATGGAGCGAGCGGGCAACTCCGAGTCTTCGCCAAACCACTCCCTGTGGTTATGGGTCCCGGATCAGCGCTCCGCTCCCGGCAACGCTACGCGTTGCCAAGAGCTCCGCTTGTCCGGGACGACAACGGAG
>NZ_LBJA01000007.1:0-445 GCF_028128695.1 Bradyrhizobium sp. CCBAU 25360 | reverse complement strand
TGGCACCGCCACCGGTACCGTGACGGTGACCATCACCGGCAGCAACGACGCGGCCACGGTCTCTTCCGACTCGAAGCCCGTCACCGAGGGTGATACCGCGGCGGCGCTGAACACCAGCGGCCAGCTCACCGTCACCGACCCGGATACGGGCGAAGCCCATGTCGTGGCGCAATCAAACGTCCACGGCACCTACGGCGACTTCAGCATCGATGCCAACGGCGCCTGGAGCTACACCGGCAACGGTGCCCACAATGAGCTCATCGCCGGCCAGCAGGTGCAGGACCAGTTCACGGTCACTAGCCAGGACGGCACCGCCACCGGCATCGTGACGGTGACCATCACCGGCAGCAACGACGTGGCGACACTCTCATCGGACTCGAAGTCCGTCACCGAGGGCGACACCGCGGCGGCGCTGAACACGAGCGGCCAGCTGACGATTGTGGAT
>NZ_LBJA01000006.1:0-429 GCF_028128695.1 Bradyrhizobium sp. CCBAU 25360 | reverse complement strand
GCCGAGAGCTCTTCCGTCGCGGTGGCAACCGACTGCATGTTGGAGGACGCCTGCTCGGAGACGCCGGCGACCTGGCTCGACAGGCTCTGGGTGGTCTCGGCGGTGCGGGTCAGCGTGGAGGCCGCCGATTCCAGCTGCACGGCCGAGGCCGAGACGTTGGAGACGATGGCGCCGACCGCGCTCTCGAAATCGTCGGCGAAGCGGATCAGCTCGGAGCGGCGGGCAGCGCTCGCCTCCCTGTTCTGGGCTTCGCTGGCGGCGGCATCGCGCTCGGCTTTTGCCACGGCTTGAACCTTGAACTCCTCGACCGCACCGGCCATCTCGCCGATCTCGTCCTTGCGGCCGAGACCCGGCAGCACCACGTCGAAATTGCCCGAGGCCAGCTCACGCATCGCCTTGCACATCGCGATCATCGGACGCGAGATGCCG
>NZ_LBJA01000005.1:0-357 GCF_028128695.1 Bradyrhizobium sp. CCBAU 25360 | reverse complement strand
GCGTCATCGCCACGCACGCGGTCGTATCGTGATCGTGCGCTACGCGGGCGACTTCGTCATGGGCTTCGAGAACAAGGCAGATGCACGGGAAATGCTCTTGGCCCCCAAGGCGCGGCTGGCCGGCTTCGGCCTAATGCTTCATGAGGACAAGACGCGGCTGATCGAGTTTGGCCGGTTCGCGGCCTTCTCGCGTCAGCGTCGGGGCGAGCGGCGGCCAGAGACCTTCGCCTTCCTCGGCTTTACCCACTACTGCGGGCGGACCCGAGATGGCCGGTTCATCGTGAAGCACAAGACGGAAGGGAAACGCCTGACGCGCAAGCTGACGGCGTTGGCCCATGAGGCTTGGCGGCTCATGCA
>NZ_LBJA01000004.1:0-351 GCF_028128695.1 Bradyrhizobium sp. CCBAU 25360 | reverse complement strand
TCCGTCAGCCTCTCTTCGTACTTCGCCACCGTCACCCCATCGACCCCCGCGCTGGCCTGCCGCTTTTGTCGTCGAAACGCCCAAAGAAGAGCGTCGTCATCGACATGGTGCAGCAGGGCCGTGAACCGGGTTTGGGCAGCCTGCTTGGCTGCCGCGTTCACCCGCTTGAGGTTCGGCGGCAAGCTAACCCGGCTCTGTGTCCGGCCCCTGGCCTCCGCGCGCGCAGGCTCCCCTCGGGCTGGTCCCTTCCTTCCATGCGTCTCGTTACCTTCGACGACTTCACAGGTAGTATGGACCAGTCCGACTCCCGACCTCAGCTCGAACAACGGCTCTGGCAGTGCCTCGCCGCTG
>NZ_LBJA01000003.1:0-303 GCF_028128695.1 Bradyrhizobium sp. CCBAU 25360 | reverse complement strand
GAGGTGCTGAGCGCCTCTACGAGGCCGACTTCGTCGGGTTCTCCTACGGCTTCCGGCCGGGGCGGAATCCTCACATGGCGCTTGATGCTCTGCATACGGTGATCATGAGCCAGCACGTGAACTGGGTGCTCGATGCCGACATACGCAGCTTCTTCGACTCGGTCGACCACGAGTGGCTGTTGCGGATGGTGGCGCACAGGATCCCCGATCCTCGCATCTTGCAGCTCATCGGGCTGTGGCTGCGAGCCGGCGTTCTTGAGAGCGGCGAGAAGCAAGAGACGGACAGGGGCACGCCGGGGGGGG